>CAYXVR010000003.1:92980-317234 GCA_964468635.1 uncultured Nannocystaceae bacterium | reverse complement strand
GGATGAGCTGCATGTAGTCGAGCGCCGACTGCCGCACCATGTCGCGCATGTGGAACAGGTAGGCGGTCCAGAAGTCGACGCCGCTGTCGATCACGCCGTCCTTGTTCAGGTCCTGATCGTGGATGCCGTCCTGGTCCACGTCGCCACCGCGCGCGAACTGGATGGCCTCGAGCGCCGGCAGGAGGCCGGCACCCTCGAGCAGGTCCTCGTACTGGGGCAGCATCTCCGTCGGCACCGGCACGCCGTGCGAGACGTTGTCGGTGGAGATCGCGGCGACGCCGAACTGGGCGAGGAAGCCGGCGAAGCCCATGAGCTCCGTCGCCCGGTTGCTGCCGTAGCCGTGGCCGAGCAGCACGAGCGGCGCCATCTTGTTCTGGCCGCGGACGGACACCTCCTTGCGCGGCATGACGACCCAGAATGGGATCTCCTCGGGCCGTCCGGCCACCGGGTTCTTCGACAAGTCGCTCGGCCACGACTGCAGATCGAGCGGCAGCCGCTTCAGGTTCTCGTCGAAGCGATCGAACAGCTGGGGCGACACGTACGTGCCCTGCGCGTGGAAGTCGATGTAGTCGTGGCCGTCGATCAGGGCCTTGAACTGCTGCGTCGTGGTGTCGATGCCCTCGGCGAACGCGCTGATGATGAACGGCAGCACCGTGCGCCAGTCGTCCTGGTGGAGCAGGTACGGGTTGCGGCCCTCGAACTTCTCGCCGGCCCCGGTCGACTTGAGCCTGAACAGCTTGTTGATGCGCGCCGGGAAGTCCTTCTCGAGGTGGCCCTGCGTGCCGTGGCCGTACAGGCCCTCGCGCACCGCGATCCAGTCGGCGGTGACGGACTCGGTCGTGTAGCAGAACGTGAACGCGATGTCCTCGGTCGTCAGCCCGTCCGGCAGGTGATCGAGCAGCGGCTGGAGCTCGTCGGTCTGCGCGGTGTGGTTGATGTACGAGAAGGGCGAGCCGATCGGGTCGCCGTTCGTGTCGCGGATGCGCCGGGTGACGACGACGGCGTAGCGGGTGTTCTCGCGCAACGGCGCCATCGGGGAGACGATGAGCGTGTTCGTCTCGCGCTCGTAGAAGCTCATGAGCTTGTCGGCCCGGCCGATCAAATCGTCGCGGGCCGGGACGGGCCCAGGAAGATAGTTCGGCTTGTCGAGCGTGCCGTCGGCGTCCGAGTCCTCGGGCAGACCGAGCAGACCATCGCCGTCCTTGTCCTCGCCGGGATCGAGCGCACCGTTGCGATTCGCGTCCTCGCCGGGATCGAGCCGACCGTTGCCGTTCAGATCCTCGTCGGCCTCGTCGAACACCAGGTTGATGGTCCACGCGCGCGGATCGTTGTCGCCATAGTTGTCGATGCGCTCGAGGATGATCGGATAGTTGCCGTTGCCGACATCGAGGTGGTGGATTCGCCCGATCTCCTCCGAATCGGGATCGATGTTGATGAGATACACGGCATCGTTCGACGTGTCGTAGTCGGGCTCGCTGTGGCGCTTGCGAATGCCCTCGACGTCGATCGGCCCGGTGAACGGGATCGTGATCGGCTGGTACACGCCCCACCCGTCGAGTCCGTCGATCAACGTGCGGGTGCGCCGTTCGTAGCCGGTCGCGGCCAACATCGATGCATTGATGCGAAGACCCGTGGGGGAGTCGGGATCGGGTCGAGTCGCGATGTCGTTCGGCAGCGGGATGTCCGGCAGCGGGCGATGATCGAAGTCGAACTTGACGGTCGTCTCCGCCGCCGCGGCGGGCATGAGTCCTTCGGGCGCACCGCAGGCCGACAACGCCAGCGGCAGCGCGGGCGACAGGAGTCGGGCGAGCAGTGCCGGGCGGTGGGTCTTCGACGTCGTTCTCATGCGATCTCCCCCGGTCGAGTCCGCGGAGCAGCGGGCGGGACTCGACGATTCCACTTCGCGTCATACCGCAAAACTGCGTTCGCCAGAACGGATTCGCCCTCGCGCGCGCGCAGGCCCTGCGTGCGGGATCCATGCGGGTGGTCCTCACGCTGTTGGCGGGGTCCAAACGGTCGCTTCCGCGAGTCGCGTCGGGGTCGTTCGCGTCGAACAGCGTTCGCTTCGCAGTCGCGCGGACGTGTGTGCCGCCGGCGCAAACTGGTACCTTCCCGGCCATGTCGATCGGGGACGCCGAAGCCTTCCGAGAAGCCATCATCGGGGCGAGTCTCGAGCTCGGTCAGGCCTATGGTGAGGACGGCGTCACGATGCGAGCGATCGCGAGCAAGCTCGGCACGAGCGCGACGACTCTCTACACGTGCTTCGAGAGCAAGGCCGCGATCATGCGCGAGCTCCGGCTGCGCGGATTGCAGTCGATGGGTCGCTCGGTGCTCGAAGCGCTCGAGCTCCCGGACGCGCGCGAGAGCATGCTGGAAGTCACGAAGCGCTACGTTGCCTTCGCGCGCGAGAATCCCTGGCTCTACCAGCTGTTGATGGTCACCGAGACGATCGTCACCGACGTCGTGACAGACGAGCAACGCGAGGAGCTGCAGGGGATCTACCGCGGTGTGCGCGAGCGTTTCCTCGAGAAGTACACGACGGCGGCCGGGCAGCGGCCCGACGACGAGCACCGCCTCTTCGCGCGGTGGTGGGCGGCGGTGCACGGCGTCTGTGCGCTGACGATCACGCGCCGCCTGCGATCGGATCACCCGATCCTGCCGCTCGGTGACACGGACTCGTTCATCGACGACTACGCGGACGGCATCGTCGACTGGCTGCTGCGCCCCGCGTAGCGGCGCGTCACTGTCCGCACGAGTTGCGTAGGCGCTTCAGCTCGGCTGCGGCCCACTCGCGGGTCTTGCCCTTGCGGCTGAGATTCTCGGCGAGATAGCGCAGCGCCGCCTCGCGCTCGGGGCGTCGCGTCTCGGGATGCAGCGCGGCGTCGAGATAGCTGAGCACGCGCTCGTGACGATGGCGTAGCACCGCCTCGTCGTACTGCAGCTTGCGCTCGTGGGCGTGGTGCTTCGCGAGCATGCGCTCCTCGTGGCGTCCCTGCATCCACACGGCGGTGGGCGCCGACACGGCGAGCAACGTGAGCGTGAAGAGGACGCGGCGGCCGTGCCGGTCCCACCACGCCATCGCACCGGTGGGACGAGGGGAAGTCCGAGCGGCTTCGAGCTCGAGCTCGAGCTCGCGAACGCGGTCCTGCAGGGCGGCGAGGTCGTGGTCCATCACGCCCACCATAGCAGCTCGCGTCCCTCACGGGCGCTCGGCTTCGGCGTCGCGGATGTCGCGTAACAACTCCTCGTCGCGCGGCGTCACCGACTCTGCCAGCGTGCGCGCGTCCGCGAGCGCCTCGGCGCGCGCGCTCGAGCGCCCTCGTTCGCGCTCCACGTCCGCGAGCGCGATCGACGTGCGCGCTGCGACCCCGGGTCGCGTGCGGCGATCGAGCTCGATCGAGCGCCGGAACGCGAGGGCTGCGGCGTCGAAGCCGCGGAGGCGCACGTGGGCGTGGCCGAGCTCGACGAGGCCAGCGGCGTACGCGACCGGATCGTCGCCGCGCTCCAGGACCTCGACCAGTCTCGTCGCGCGGCGCAACGACTCCTCGTACTTCGCGCTTCGTGTGGCCGCCTGCATCGCGATGCGCAGCGCCACCACCTCCTCGGCGCCGTCACTGCCGCCCACGATCGAGAGCGCGTCGCCGGCGATCGTGAGCGCGTCGGCGTCCTCACCCTGCTGATATGCGATGACGGCGAGGTTGTTGAGCGACGCAGCGACCTTGGGGTGGCGCTCGCCGAGCGTGCGTCGACGCAGCTCGAGCGACCGGCGACAATACTCGCGCGCGTTCACGAGGTCGCCCTGCATGATCATGACGTTGCCGAGATGGTTGTAGGTCATCGCGACGAGCGGATCGTCCGGACCGAGCAACTGCTCCTGCATCTCGAGCGCACGGCGATAACGATCGAGCGCGCCCGCATAGTCGCCCTGGCGGTACAAGAGACCGCCGTCGTTGTGCACGAGCTGGGCGCGCAACAGGTCGTTGCGGCCGAGTCGGCGCACGGCCGCGTCGGCGAACTGCGCCCACAGCTGGCCCTTGTCCGTGTCCATGCGCTCGACTCCGGTGACCCACACGAGCCGTACCCACGCCTCGGCGGCGACGATTTGGTGTTCGCTCGCCTCCGCCTGCAGGATCGCGTCCAGGAGCTCTCGCTCGGAGCGGATGAAGTCGCCCTTGCGCTCGAGCACGCTGCCCAGCCGCAGGCGCGCTTCCGCGGTCACCGGCGGATACTCGAGCGAGACCGCCTGTGCGACGACGTCCTCGGCGATGGCGAGCGCGGCCTCGTACCGGCCCGAGGCCTCCTTCGCCTTCGCGTCGCGCAGTCTTTCGCGCAGTGTCTCGACGCGCTGACGCGCGGCCGGATCCTCCGGAGGTCGAACGCGGGCCGCGAGCGCCTCGGTGTCGGCGCACGCGTCGAGCCGGCCGAGTGTCGCGGTCGCCTCGACCGCGTGCTCGACGACGTCCGCATCGGCGCCCGAGAACTCCGACGTGAGCGCTTCGAGCTCGCCGAGCCGCGCCCGCAGACACGCCATGCGCAGGTCGAGCATCTCGTGCGACTGCTCGCGCAGCACGTGGGTGGCCTCGCACGCCTCGCGGTGCTCGCCCTGCCAACCTTCGGCGTACTCGTCGAGCTCGCGCTCGACCCCGACGAATGCGGTCTGGGCATACGGCACCTCGGTGTCCAGGAACGCCGTGCGTATCCGCGAGCGCACGTCGTCGTCCCACACGCCCACGAGCCGGGCCTCGCCGCCGTCGCACGACTCGCGATCGCGCTCGAGCGTGGCCGCGGCGATCACCGCGCCCACGCCGAGGCCGACGATGCCGGCCGCCAACGCGATGCCGCGCCGGACCTTGCGCGTGGACTCGCGGCGCAGCGCGGCCAGCAGTGCGTTCATGTGGGGATAGCGGTCGGGTACGTCGACCGCGAGGCCGCGCACGAGCACGCGCCGCAACCAGTTCGGCACGCGCACGTGTCGGGGTGGGTCGTCGACGATGCCCTTCACGACGTTGACCGCGGTGATGCGTGCCGTGTCGCCCCGGAACGGTCGCACGCCCCACAGCGCCTCCCACAGCACGACGCAGAACGAGAATTGATCGGTGCGCGCGTCGACGGACACGCCGAGGTGCTGCTCCGGGCTCATGTACGCGGGCGTGCCGAGCACCGCACCGGTGCGCGTGAGCTCGACGTCGAGCTCGTCGGGCCGCTCGTGCACGCGCGGGCGCTCTGCTGCTGCCGGATCGATCTCGATGCGAGCGGTGCCGGTGTCGCTGCGCACCGGTCGCGGTGAGCGTTCGCTCGACGACGAGTGCGAGTCGTCGTGGCTCGTCGCGCGGCGTGCGAGCCCGAAGTCGAGCACGACGACGCGGCCGGCCCGATCGACCAGCACGTTGTCCGGCTTGAAGTCGCGGTGGATCAGGTCGGCGGCGTGGGCCGCCGCGAGCCCCTGGCCGGCGGCGGTGAGCACCTCGAGCACCTCTTGCCACGGGCGCTGCTTCTCGCGCAGCCACTGGCGCAGCGTGACGCCGTCGACGTACTCCATCGCGACGAAGACTCGACCCTCGAACGTGCCGACGTCGTGCACGGTGACGACGTTGGGATGCGACAGCTTCGCGATCGCCTTGGCCTCGCGCAGCAGTCGCGTGCGTCCGCGCGTGCTCGTGGAATCCGCGTGGAGGAGCTTGAGCGCGATCTTGCGGTCGAGCTCCGGATCGTACGCGGCGTAGACGACTCCCATGCCGCCGCTGCCGAGCTCGTACAGCACGACGTAGCGCTGGACGGTGCGGCCGCGCTCGAGCCGAGTGCCGGATTGCTTGCGACCGCGCTCGATCTGATCGCCGAGGCTGTCCTGGGCCGTGCCCGAACCGCCCGCTCGGTCCGCCACGGCCCCGTCCTTGGAGTCCGACGAGCGATGCACCACTCCCGAGGATGCCAGCCGGGGGCAGCGCCCGGAAGCGGGCAGAGCCCGAGATGTCCCCTCAGGGATCGCCTTCGCCGGCGCGGTACGGCAAGAGGCGTTCGAGCTCGTGGACGACCGCCGTCGTGGACCGGCGCTCTTCCGCCAAGAAACGTTCCACCGATCGGTGCAATCCGTCGTGTCGGATCCAATGACTACTGAAGGTGCGTGTAGGCTCGAAGCCTCGCAACAACTTGTGCTCACCCTGGGCGCCGGCTTCGAACAAAGGCAGGCCGCGGGTGATGCAGCGCTCGATGCCCAGATACACGGCGAGCTCGAAGTGCAAGAGCGGCACGGGCTCGTCGCAGCCCCAGTAGCGTCCGAACAGCGCCCGCTCGCCCTCGAGGTACAGCGCGCCCGCGATCGTGCGGTCGTTCTTGCGTGCCCGCGCGAACGCGACGCGGTGCGCGGCGGTGCGCCGTAGGTGGCCGAAGAATCCGGGGCGCAGGTACGCGTGTCCGCCGTGATGGGCGACGGTGCCGCGATAGAACCGCTCCATGGCGGCGACGTCGTCGTCGGACCACTCTGGGCCGCTCACGAAATCGATCGCGTCGACCTCGGCGCGCGCCCGCGCGCGTTCCTTGCGGATCTGCTTGCGTTTGCGCGACGCGAGCTCGGCGAGGAACGCGTCGAAGTCCGCGTAGCCCGGGTTGTGGAAGTGGTACTGGAGCGTCTCGCGGGGCAGGAAGCCGAGCGTCGAGAGCCGCTCGTGCTCGCGTTCGGTCGTGAACAACCAATGGATCGACCGACACTCGGTGGTGTCGGCGAGCTCACGGACCGCCGTAACGAGCACCTGCTCGACGGCGTCCGCAGCCTCGCCGAGTGCGGGGTGCAAGAGGATGCGCGGCCCGGTCGCCGGCGTCACGGGAGCCGCGATCACGAGCTTGGGGTAGTAGGGGATGCGCGCCCGCGCGCTCGCGCTCGCCCACGCGAAATCGAAGATGTACTCGCCGTAGCTGTGGTCCTTGACGAAGCACGCGACGGCGCCGAGGAGCGCCGCGCCCGGAGCGGACCCTGCGCCCGCGGGCAGCTCCACGAGGAGGTAGTAGGGATCCCACCCGCTCGATCCCGAGATCGACCGCGACAGCTCGAGCGCACGCAGGAACCCGTGCTCGAGAAACGGGCTGCCGCCGTGATCGAGCGCATCCCAGGCCGCGGGGTCGACGCTGCCGAGGTCACGCACGCACCGAAGGGTCAGATCCAGGCTCGTCTCTTCTACGCTGCTCGGCCGGCGTTGACAAACCAGAGCGCGCTCTCCGTCGTTTCGGAGCGATGCTCCGGGGCACCTGCTAGACTCGGTGCAGTCGTATCGGCGGCGAACGTGACCGACAAACGCGATCCCAAACACGAGACCGGAGTCGTCCTGCGCGAGCGCGAGGAGAAGAAGGTCAAGCGCCCGCGCATGTACCGCGTGATCTTGCACAACGACGACTACACGCCCATGGATTTCGTGGTCCGCTTGCTCGAGACCGTGTTCCATCGCAGCGAGGCGGAGGCCACGGCGGTCATGTTGCACGTGCACCATCACGGCCAGGGTGTGGCCGGCGTCTATACCCACGAGATCGCGGAGACGAAGGTGGCCCAGGTGCACCTGCTCGCGCGCAAGAACGACCATCCCCTGATGGCGTCGATGGAACCGGAAGACGACGATGCTGAGTGAAGAACTGAAGGAGACGATCAACGCCGCGATCGAGGACACTCAGCGCCGTCGCCACGAGTACCTCACGCTCGAGCACCTGTTGCTCGCGCTGGTCGACGACGCGAGCGCCCAGAAGGTCATCCGCGGGTGCGGCGGCAACGTCGACAACATCCGTCGCGACCTCGAGTCGTTCCTCGACGAGCACATGGAGCCGATCCCCGAGGGCGCGGCGTTCACCTGCCACCAGACCATCGGCGTCGGGCGGGTGCTGCAGCGCGCGGTCTACCACGTGCAGGGCGCGGGCAAGCGCGAGGTCACCGGCGCGAACCTGCTCGTCGCGCTCTTCGCCGAGCCCGAGTCGCACGCCGTGTTCATCTTGTCGGCGCACGGCATCACGCGGCGCGACGTGACGCTCTACATCTCACATGGCATCGGCAAGGCCGGCGGGCCCGGCAACTCGCTCGCGCGTCGCCCGGCGCCGGGCCCGGGTGGCGGGCCGTCACCGTCGTCGGGCGAGGACGACGAGCGCGACGTCGCCGACGATCCGCTCGCCGCCTACGCCGTCGATCTGCGGGCGAAGGCCGCGGCCGGGCGTATCGAGCCGCTCATCGGGCGCGACGCCGAGGTCACGCGCGTGGTGCAGGTGCTCTGTCGGCGCCGCAAGAACAACCCCGTGCTCGTCGGCGAGCCCGGCGTCGGCAAGACCGCCGTCGTGGAGGGGCTGGCGCTGCGCATCCACGAGGGCAAGGTGCCCGCGGCGATCAAGGACGCGCGCATCTACGCGCTCGACATGGGCGCGGTGCTCGCGGGCACGAAGTTCCGCGGGCAGTTCGAGGAGCGGCTCAAGGCGGTGATCGCCGCGATCGAGTCCGATCCCGACGCGGTGCTCTTCATCGACGAGATCCACACCGTCGTCGGCGCCGGCGCGACGTCCGGCGGCTCGATGGACGCGAGCAACCTGCTCAAGCCGTCCCTGTCGTCGGGCGCGATGCGCTGCATCGGCTCCACGACGTACAAGGAGTTCAAGACGGCCTTCGAGCGCGACGCCGCGCTCGCGCGTCGCTTCCAGAAGATCGAGATCACCGAGCCTTCGCGCGAGGAGACGCTGCTCATCCTGCAGGGCCTGCAGGAGGTCTACGAGAAGCACCACAACGTGAAGTACACGCCCGAGGCGCTGCAGTCGGCCGTCGAGCTCGCGCACAAGTATCTGCGCGACCGCAACCTGCCCGACTCGGCCATCGACGTGATGGACGAGACGGGCGCGGCGGCGCGGCTGGGCTCGGCGCGCATCGTCGAGATCTCGCTGAACGACGCGCTGCCGAACGACGCCGAGGAGCTGGAGAACCAGTTCGCCGACGAGGCGCCGACCAACGCCGACGCGCCGCCGCCCATCGTGATCGACGTGCCGGAGATCGAGGCCGTCATCGCCCGCATGGCTCGTATCCCGCCCAAGTCGGTGTCGAGCGACGATCGTACCGTGCTCGCCCGGCTCGACGAAGGCCTGCGCGAGGTGATCTACGGCCAGGCCGACGCGGTGAAGACCGTCGCGCACGCGATCAAGCGCGCGCGGGCCGGGCTCGCGCGCGCCGACAAGCCGATCGGCTCGTTCCTCTTCGCCGGCCCCACCGGCGTCGGCAAGACGGAGCTCGCGAAGCAGCTCGCGCGCCTCCTGGGGGTTCCCTTCCTTCGTTTCGACATGTCGGAGTACATGGAGAAGCACTCGGTGTCGCGCCTCATCGGCGCGCCTCCGGGGTACGTGGGGTTCGATCAGGGCGGTCTTCTCACCGACGCCGTGTCCAAGCAGCCGCATGCGGTGCTCGTGCTCGACGAGATCGAGAAGGCGCATCCGGACATCTTCGCGGTGCTCCTGCAGGTGATGGACAACGCGACGCTCACGGACACCACCGGTCGCAAGACCGATTTCCGCAACATCATCCTCATCATGACGAGCAACGCGGGCGCGCACGAGATCTCGTCGCGCAAGGTCGGCTTCGCCGACGACGGCCCGCAGGCCAGCGACGCGAACAAGGCGATCGAGCGCACGTTCAGCCCCGAGTTCCGAAACCGGCTCGACAAGACGGTGATGTTCCGGGCGCTCGACGAGGGCGTCATCGCCAAGGTGGCGGACAAGATGCTCGGCGAGCTCGAGATCCAGCTGGCCGATCGCAACGTGATCATCACGTACAGCGACTCGGCGCGCCGCTGGATCGCGCAGCGCGGCTACGACAAGCTGTTCGGTGCGCGGCCGATGGCCCGCCTCATCGACGAGCACATCAAGGGCAAGCTCGTCGACGAGCTCTTGTTCGGCGCGCTCGAGAAGGGCGGAACCGTGCGGGTGGACGTCGAGAACGAGGAGCTCGTGTTCGCGTACGAGAGCGATTCCGGCGAGCCCCCCGAGCCCGCAAAGAAGCCCGTGAGAGAGCTCGAGCGCTTGAACTGAGTGGTTCGAACGCTGTAACCGCGTGGTGCGTTCGCTGCATTCGCGCCCCCCGGGCTTGCCCGGCGGGTCGCGACGCGTAGGCTGGTTCCCCATGAGGATCACGCACGTGCTGGTGCTGCTCGTCGCGCTGGCGGTGCCGACCGGGTGCGAGGCGATCGCCTCCATCCGCGGGCTCGTGGGCGCGGCGAAGGAGATCGGCGAGCACCTCGAGACGGACCTGAAGTCCGAGCTCACCGACGACAAGATCACGAAGGTGATCGAGGTGACGCCGAAGCTGAAGGAGTTCTCCGAGACGGCGAAAGTGAAGTGGACGCCGGACCCGAACGCGGCGGACTTCTCCAAGCTCGCGAACGCGCTCGGCGGGCTGGCCGACTACATCGCGTTCTTCGAGGGCGAGGGCACGCGGCTCACCGAGTTCTACGTGGACCTCGTGAAGATCACCGACGCGCGAGGCCTCGTCACCATGCGCAAGGCCCACGAGGAGGCCACCGCCAAGCTCGCCACGGAGCGCACGTCGCTCGAGGCGAAGCTCGCGGCGGCGACGGGCGACGCGAAGAAGCCGATCGAGGACGAGCTGAAACGCAACGAGCAGGCCAAGAGGGCGCTCGACGATGCGCGCGCACAACAACAGAAGTCGCGCGAGCAAGCGCAGGCGCAGGCCGGCACGAACGGCTACAAGCTGTCCGACACCGAGGTGGCGCGGGTGGAAGCGCGGCTCGACGAAATCGCCGCCGTGCTCGACAAGGCCGGCTACGCGAAGAAGTGACCGCGCGCGGGTCCGCGCCCGATCCTCTCTATGGCGAGAGGTTCCCCGGGTCCGCGTGTGTTGCCTCGCCTTGACGATGTCGCGCGCGCGCGCCGAAGATCGGCGCGCAGGGGCGAGGGGACGCGGGTGGTCGATGCGGACAATCTTGGCGAGCGCGTGCGTGCTCGTAACGGCATGCGGAGGCGATGACGGGCCGGACGTCTTTGGCGGCGGCACTGCAGGCGACGACGAGACGGCGGGCGGACCCGGTTCCGCGGACGACGACGACGACGACGACGGCGCCACGGCGCAGGTCGACGAGACCGGCGAGCTGTTCGACGTCGGAGGTTTCCCCGACGGCGGCGGGCAGCCCCCCTCGCCGACGTGCCAGGTGGTCGACGACATGGACGCCGTGGGCGAGTGCGAGGTGGAAGCGCCGCCGGACAGCTTCGAGCCCGACGTGCAGTGGGCGTGGGAAGGCGACGGCGCCGAGAAGTACTCGTTCGTCACTCCGCTCGTGGCCAACCTCACCGACGACAACGGCGACGACTACGTCGACCTCTGCGACACGCCCGACGTCGTCGTGGTGATGTGGACGAACCTGTTCGGCCCCGCGCACATCCACGTGCTCGACGGCGAGACCGGCGTGCCGCACTTCCGCATCGACGCGCCGGTGGATCAGAGCGTGTGCCCGGCGATCGGCGACATCGACGGCGACGGTACCTCCGAGATCGTCTCGGTGCAGGTCGGCGGCAAGCTGATCGCGTTCGAGAACGACGGCACCCCGAAGTGGCTGAGCGAGACGCCGTGGGGCGGGTCGTTCATCGGTGCGCTCTCGCTCGCCGACGTCGACAACGACGGCGACGTCGAGATCGTCGCCGGCAACCTCATCTACGACCACGAGGGCGTGCTCGTCACCAACATCCCGCAGATCATCGGCTACGGCACGACCACCGCCGTGGATCTCGACGACGACGGCGACCTCGAGGTGGTGTTCGGACACGCGGCGTACCACCACGACGGCACGCTCCTGTGGAACACGCCGATCAACGTGGGCTTCCCCGCCGTCGGCAACCTCGACGCGGACCCCGAGCCCGAAGTCCTCGTCACGAACGACCTGGGCCTCGCGCTCATCGATCACGACGGCACGCTCAAGTACGAGAACATGCGGCCCACGGGCGATCCGGAGGGCGAGCTCACCTGGTTCCGCCCGGCGACGATCCACGACTTCGACGGCGACGGCGAGGCCGAGTACGCGATGAGCTCGGGCAACCACTACACGGTGTACGAGGGCGACGCGTCGATCCTGTGGTCGGCGGACGTGGAGGACCTGTCCGGCATTGCCGCGGGCACGGCCTTCGACTTCCTCGGCGACGGTGTGGCCGAGGCGATGTACGGCGACGAGCGCAACATGTTCGTCTTCGGCGACGACGGGGCGGTGCTGTTGCAAGCCGAACGGCAGAGCCGCACCAGCACCGAGTACCCGGTGGTCGCCGACGTCGACAACGACGGCTCGGCCGAGATCGTCGTCATCTCCGATCAGCCGATCGAAGGCGGACCGGGCAACATCCCGCCCGTACAGCTCATCCGCGACGTGGAGGATCGGTGGATCCAGGCCCGCCGGATCTGGAACCAGCACACCTACCACGTCACGAACGTGCGCGAGGACGGCACGATCCCGCAGGTCGAGCCCCACCACTGGGAGCTGCTCAACACGTTCCGCACGAACGCGCAGATCGAGGGCGGCAGCGTCTGCGACCCGCGACCGGAAGGCTGAGCGCTCACGCGCCCGGAATGAGCGCCGCGAGGGCAGCCTTCGCGGCCGTCACCTCTTTGAACGCGAGGCGCAGGCGCTCCGACACCATCGTCGCGTCCGCGGCATCCGGCACGATCAGCTCCGCCATCGCGGCCGTGAGCTCTCGCTGCGCAACGAGCAGGCGATTGCTCGCGTCCAGGATCCGAGGGGCGAGCTGCCGCTTGTCTGCGAGGTCCTTCGGATCGTCGCTCATGCCGGCCTCCGCGCGTCGAGCCGCAGGCGCGAGAGCAGATCGTCCACGTCGCGGGCGATGCGAATCCAGCGGTCGCCGCCGGAATGGAGGTACAGCACGGAGGGCCGCTCCATCGACGCGCGGTAGTCGAGTGCGAACGGCAGATCCGGGCCCAGGCCGCCGATGATGACGGAGCGTGTGCGATCGATGTCACCCGGCGGCAGCTTCTCGTCCGCGTGCCCGAAGAAGGCCGGGTTCGTCTCTTCGAGCCATTGTGCGTTGGCACGCCGCATCTCTGCGAGGTCGTGCAACACGAGTCGCACGGGGTTCTCGCGAAACACCCGACGGACCAACGACTCGGGGGCCGAGCGCCAGCGCTGTTCCGTCATGATGCGCAGCAGGACCGGCGGAAGCCGCAGACCATTGATCGACACGTCCGAGTGGAGCTGCGAGGTCATCGCGGCTGCACCAGCGTGACGAGCCCCGCCTGGAAGAGGCGATGCACGCAGCGACTGACGTCGTCACGGCTCTGACTGCAGATCGCGAGCGCTTCACCGAGCTCCGCCAAGGTCAGCGACTTCGAGTGCACCTCGGCGAGATACATGCCGTCCTCGGGCCGCAGCTCGAACAGCTCGGCCCAGGCCGAGCACGCGGCCTGGAACGCGCCCCGACCACGAGGGCTCGCGGCCGCGGCGATGCTCGAGAGATACGCGGCAGTCACCGTGCGGCCATACGCCGAGAGTGCGAACCGCTGTGTTCGCGGCCATCGTGGCGCCGGGGTCGTCTCTTCTCGTGCGCGAGTCATCGCGGGCCTCCGCTTCGCAGCTGAGGCGAGGGCCGCAGGTGCACTGGCGCGCGGGGTCCATCCCACGCGACAGCACCCTAGCACGAATCGAGGACCCACGCGGGTTTGTCTCAGCGACCCGGGAAGGCGGACGACGCGTCGGGCGTCCACGTACCCCCTGGAGCACCCACGATGACCACCAACATGCTCGGTCGTTTCGCGCTCGCGGCGTCGTGCGCTTGCGCGTTCTCGGCCTGCCCGAAGCAATCCCCGAAGATCGAGTCGCCGGATCCGCATGCCCGCAACGCGAGTGGACCGACGGTGGCGACCTCCGACGACGCGACCGACGAGTCGCCGAAGGACCCCGCGACCGTGTGCAGCGAGGCGAAGGCCGTCGCCGCAGGGGCACGAGGGCGCATGCACGCGCCACGCGACGCCGCAGGACCGGTCGCGATCGCCGTGCTCGGCTTCGTTGGCGAGACGAAGTACACGCTCGCGGACCTGCAGGCGCTCGAGAAGAAGGAGCAGTACGAGGAGCTGCTCGCCCACGTCGAGGACGTCGCGCCCGCGAGCCGCAGCGCGGCCTGGGACTCGCTGCTCGCGCGCGCGTCGACGGCCTATGTCGCGACGCTGGCCGACTCGGCCGACACGTACGCGGCTTTCGGCGGCTTCATGGCCACCGAGCAGCTCGCGAAGCGCTACCCCCAGCTGCGCAAGAGCAAGGACTTCATGCGCAAGCGCGGCGAGGTGGGCAAGCACATGTTCCAGAAGTGCTTCGAGCTCACCTACTCCGGCGAGGAGTGCGTGGGCATGGCGATGGAGTTCGTGAAGGTGGCCGGCACCGATGCGGGCGAGAAGCTGGCCGTCGCGAAGATCGTGAGCCGCAACCAGAACAAGTACGTGGCAGTGCCGTTCTTCGGCGTCGCGCTGAAGGACGCGGACAAGTCCGCGTGCAAGGACGAGGATCTCCTCGCCACGACGACGGCCGGGCTCGGGCTGCCGCCCGACTACGACAATGCGAAGGGCGCCCGGGACATCGCGCAGAACGTCTGCTTCGCCGAGCTCGAGAAACCGATTGTCGACGAGCTGACGAAGTCCGACACGAGCGGCTTCTATCGCGACAACGCGTGCGCCGTGCTGCGCGAGAAGGGAGTGGTGAAGTGATGCGATCGATCACCATCGTCGTGTTCGCGGCGCTCGCCGGCTGTGCCGGCAGCAAGCGCGAGATCGCAGACGGAGAGCACCTCACGGAGTTCCAGAAATCGCGGCTGCTCGGCCACTACTCCACCGTGGACGGCAAGAGCGGGTTCGTGCTCGATCGCACCGTCGAGCCGCCCAAGGCGAAGCTCGACGGCGACGGCACCGTGCACGAGCTCGCCCGCGAGGGCAGCGTGAACGGGGCGTTCGAGCTCGTCAGCTCCGACCGCGCGATCTGGCTGCGCGTGCACGAGGAGAGCGGCGAGGTCATGCTGTTCGACGGTCCGCAACAGACGCAGGGCGTCGACGTCGTGCGCGACGCCGACGCCGGACGGCTGTAGCGCCCACGAGCACGACCAGCCAGGCCGCGCGCGGCGGGCTCGTCGTGCATCCGCATCCTTCCGCGTCCTCGTGCTCGCCGAACGTCGCGGGCAGCGAGTTGCCGTCGTCGGAACCGCTGCCGTCGTCCCCGCCGCCGGGCCCCGACCCACCGCCGTCGTCGTCGCCGGCACCACCCGAGGTGCCGACGTCGCAGCCGTCGTCGATGTCACCGTTGCAGTCGTCGTCGACGCCGTTGTCGCAGCTCTCCTCCGCGAGGCAGCGCGTGCCCGGCGTGACGGCGCGGATCGTCTCGTAGCTCGCGGGCGCGTTCCATCCGAGCTCGTCGGACCACGCGGGGCCCACGACGGGCGTGGCGAATGCGTCGGCCGCCGACCAACACTGCACGCCGACGCTGGAGCGCGCGCAGATCTCGTCCGCACCGTCGCCGTCGATGTCCACCATGCGCATCGTCGAGAAGAACTTCATCGAGTTCCACCCGGTGTCGTCGGACAGCTCGGGCCCGACGATCGGCTCGGTCGAGAATGCGCCCGCGTCCCACGTGTAGCAGCGGATGCCCGCGTTCGCGCGCGCGCACAGGTCGAGATCGCCGTCGCCCTCGAGATCGCCCCATCGGATGGTCGCGTAGTTCGAGTAGTCGCCCCAGCCCGAGTCGTCGTCCCACGCGGGGCCGAGCACCTCCGCGCCGAATCCGGTGCCGGTCGACAGATGGCAGCGGATGCCCGCGGCCGCGCGCGCGCAGAGATCCGCCCGTCGATCGCCGTCGACGTCTTCCAGGCGGATCGTGCTCCAGTACTGCACGCGGCCCCATCCGGAGGCGTCACTCCACGCCGGGCCGTCGATCGCCGCACCGAAGCCGGTGCCCGTCGACGGCCAGCAGCGCATGCCGTCGGGCGTGCGTGCGCACGCGTCGACGCGCCCGTCGGCATCGATGTCGGCCATGCGGATCGTGCCGCCCGTGTTCAGCGCCGCGAAGCCGGCCGCGTCGGACAGATCGGCGAGCACGAACGGTTCCGCGAATCCGTCGTCCGTCGAGCGCCAGCAGTGCAGACCGTCGGCCGCGCGCGCGCACAGGTCGTCGCGTCCGTCGCCGTCGACGTCGGCCATGCGCAGCGAGCCGTGGTACGCGGGATCGGTCCAGCCGTTCTCGTCGGACAACGCGGGGCCCGCGATCTCGCTCGTGAAGCCGGTGCCGTCGGACGCGAAGCAGCGCACACCGGTGGCATCGCGCGCGCACAGGTCGGCATCGCCGTCGCCGTCGATGTCGCCCATGCGCAGCGTGGTGAACCGATCGACCGCGTTCCATCCCGTCGCGTCGGACAGCATGGGACCGAGCACTTCCGTGTCGTCGGCTCGCCAGCAGCGCACGCCGGTGGAGTCGCGCGCGCACAGGTCGGCATCGCCGTCGCCGTCGATGTCGGTGGTCGTGCTCGCGTCCGCGATCTCGCCGTGCAGCGTGCGCTCCTCCCAGCTGCGATCGCACGAGCCCGGCTCGCCCGCGCCCGACGCCACGAGCGACAGGTGGTTGCCCACGACGCGCTGCGCCCCATCGGACGGGTCGTTCGTCACGCCTTCGCCGCGCACCCACATCGTGCTCGAGCCGCCGCCGTCCAGGTTGATCGCCGTGGCGGCGCCGAGCTCCACCATGAGGTCGGCGAGCTCCGTGCATCGCATGCCCACGCTCGCGGTGGTGCGGCCGTCGACGACCACGAGCACGAGCGTGCGGCCGTCCGCCGAGATGCCGCCGGCGGTGCGAGGATGCCGAGTGGTGCAGAGATCGCCGCTGTCCTCTGCGATCGCGACGCCGTCGGCGACGAGCTTCGGGTGCCCGCCCACGATCTCGCGCATCCACGCTTCGGGAGGATCGACCACCGCCGCCGGCAGCGAGACCTCGGCGCGGCCCTGGCCGAACGCGAGGAAGCCCGCGCCGCCGTTGTCGACCGTGTCGCTCCACTTCGCGCCCGCGCCCATCGCGAGGCCGCTCGTCGAGTAGTCCTCGTACGAGAAGAAATCGCCGTTCACCGCCGCGTCGGCGCCGACGAGATCCGCGAACGACGAGACGGTGCGCTGGCGCTCCCCGCTCTTCGTCGCCCGCATGCGCACGCCGTCGTGACACAGGTCGATCTGCAGCGCGAAGATGCGCCACGGCGTGTTCGTGGTGCGCTTCAGCATGCGCACGCCCGGATGGGGGTCGCTCCACGTGTCCGCCGCGAGCGCGGCCGACGACCACAACGACAGACACAACCCCACGCCCACGATCGCCCCACGCATCGTCCGGCGATCGTGCGATGCGGGCCGCAACGGCACCATCGGGCGAAGCGCGTACGCGGGCTCACGTACGTGCGCGTTTTCATGTCTCCGACGTCGGCCCGCGTACGCAACCGACGGTGAACCGGCGAGGGGCCTGGACGGTCTTGTTCCGCCGTGACGCTGGTACGCTCGTCGTGCGGAGGACTCATGGGGCGGGGAATCGCGCGCGCACCGGCGCTCGCGGTCGCGATGGCGATCGGGGGCTGCTACTCGGGCCTCGGTGGATCCGGGGATGGCAACGATGCGGACGGGCCGGGCACCGCCGACGACGGGTCCGCGAGCGCGGACGACGGTGTCGACGGCGACACCACCGACGGCGAGGTGCCGCCGCCCGAGGATCCCGAGCAGGTCGGCTTCAACGGCCTGCGGCGCCTCACCGCGAACGAGTACGACAACACGGTCCGCGACCTGCTCCTCGGCGACGAGGCGCAGAGCGAGCTGCTCCTTCCCAACGATCCGCTCACGCCGTTCGACAACGCCTACCCCGCGCAGATCGCCTCGCAGGCGCTGATCGAGGGCGCCGATCTGCTCGCCGCCGATGCCGCGGCGCGGCTCGCCGAGGATCCGGCGCGACGCGACATGGTGGTCGGCTGCACGCCCACGGGGCCCGACGACGAAGCGTGCATGCGCAGCTTCGTCACGAGCTTCGGACGCCGCGCGCTGCGGCGGCCGCTCACCGACGAGGAGATCGAGGAGTTCCTGCACGGCGAGAACGGCGACGACGGCATCGTCGAGTACGCGGTGCAGGACGGCGACTTCTACACGGGCGTCGACTCGTTCATCCGCACGATCCTGCAGGATCCGCAGTTCCTGTACCGCGTGGAGCTCGGCGATCCCGTGGACGGCGAGCCCGGCGTGTACAAGCTGGACGACTTCGAGATCGCCACGCGCCTGTCGTACTTCCTGTGGGGCAGCGGGCCCGACGACGCGTTGCTCGACCTCGCCGAAGGGGGAGGCCTCGGCACCGCCGAGGAGATCCGCGCGACCGCAGCGGGCATGCTCGCCGACGAGCGCGCGGTCGATCGCGTCGATCGCTTCCACGCGCTGTGGCTCGGCTACGAGCAGATGTCGTTCGGCGGCGAGCTGGCGGCCGCGATGCGGGAGGAGACCCGCGCGCTCGTCGAGCGCGTCGTCTTCGAAGAACAGCGCCCGTGGCACGACATGTTCCGGCTCGACGAGACGTACGTGAACGACTTGTTGGCCGAGCACTACGGTCTGCCGCTGCCGGGCTCCGACGAGCCGACGTGGGTGCCGTACGACATGGACGCGCGCCGCGGCCTGCTCGCGCACGGCAGCTTCCTGTCGGTGGGCGGCAAGTTCAACGACACGAGCCCCGTGCAGCGCGGCCTGCTCATCCGCACGCGACTCTTCTGCCAGGTCATCCCGCCACCACCACCCGAAGTCGACGTCGATCAAGCGCCGACCGGCGCGGTGTGCAAGGAGGATCGCTACGCGATCCACAGCACCGGCGGCTGCGCGGGCTGCCACGCGCAGATCGATCCGGTCGGCTTCGGGCTCGAGAACTTCGACGCCCAGGGCCGCTACCGCACGAACGAGCTCGACAACCCGATGACGCCCGACGACGAGTCGCAGTGCGTGATCTCGGGGCAGGGTGAGTTGCAGGGGGTCGGCGAGTTCAGCGGACCGGCCGAGCTCGCCGCGCTCGCGGTCGAGGCCGGCCTGCTCGACAGCTGCGTCGTCACCCAGCTCTATCGCTACGCCATCGGTCGCACCGAGCTCGACGAGCTCGATGAAGCCTTCATCCAGGAGGTCGTCACGTCGGTCGGAGGCGGCGAGTACCAGTTCGAGGACGTCATGCTGGACTTCGTCGGCACCCACGCATTCGGCTATCGCCGGGAGGAGGTGTAGCGATGACGTTCTTCATGAAGCGTCGCTCGCTGCTTCGCGCTGCCGGTGGCGTCGCGATGGCGCTGCCGATGCTCGAGCTCACGCGCCCCGCCAAGGTCCACGCCGGTGGCGGCACGCCGCCCAAGCGCTACGTGTTCGTGTATTGCGGCCTGTCGACCGGTCGCGACGGGGCAGGTCAGCTCATCGTCCCCGACGCGCCGGGCCCCGGCTACGACCTCAAGCGCTCGCTCATGCCGCTCGGCGGCGATGCGCTGCCCTACGGCGGCAACGGCTTCTCCGTGCAGGACGAGGTGTCGATCGTCACCGGTCTCACGATCCCGTGGGCCGATGCGCCCGGCCAAGCGCCGCCGCCCGGCGGCAAGTCGCCCGAGTTCCACTACAACACGGTGGGTCCGATCGTGTCGGGCGTGAGCGGCGGGCCGAGCCGCAACACGCCGCCGAACGGCGCGTCGTCGGACAACATCGTCGCGGCGTTCCTGTCGCCCGGCGTCGATCCGCTCACGTATCGCGTGCAGCCCGAGAAGTACGTCGGTGCCGGCGACGCGGGCGGCCATGCGGGCCGCATCTCGTGGAAGGACGAGGGCGGCGGCAACATCATCGGCGTCGATCCGTTCGCGAGCCCGCGGCTCGCATACACGTCGCTGTTCGGCAACTTCGAGCCGCCGGATCCGGAGCTCGCCGCCGAGGCGGCGTTCCTGCTCGCGCGCCGGCGCAGCGTGCTCGACACGCTCCGCTCGCGCACGCAGGGCCTGCTCGGTCGCATGGGCGGGCAGGACAAGGTCCGCATGCAGCGGCACTTCGACGAGCTGAAGGCGCTCGAGGACAAGCTCGACTCCATGCCCCCGCCCACGACGGGCGCGTGCGAGCTGCTGCCGGATCCGGGCGAGGATCCCTTGATCGGCCAGCCGCACGGCACCACGGCCGAGGGCAACCTCGACTACAACCCCACCGCCGCGTACAGCAACGAGGACCTGCGCGCCGAGCTGATGATGGACTACGTGCGCATGGCGTTCGCGTGCGACATGGCCCGCGTCGCGGCCGTACGCCTCACGATCGATCAGACGTTCCTCAACATGCTGCCGCTGTCGGGGGCGGAGAGCGACATGCACGAGCTCAGCCACGGCGCCGTGTCCGACGACGCACACGCCGACGCCGTGGGCTGGCACGTGAAGCACTTCGCACGGCTCGTGTCGATGCTGCGCGACACCCAGGAGCTCGACGGCAGCTCGCTGCTCGATCACACCGCGCTCGTGCTGTGCTTCGAGGGCGGCTACGGCTTCGATCCGGAGTCGAACGAGGACGGCCACGCGCACTCCACCGAGAACATGGTGGCGCTCGTCGCCGGCCACGCCGGCGGGCTCGTGCACGGCTCGCACATCGTCGCGAACGGCATGCACCCGTCCAACGTGATCATCAGCGCGATGCAGGCGGTCGGCATGGACACGGACACGCTCGGAGAGATCAGCGGTACGATTCCCGGCCTCCTGCCGTGATCGACGACCCTCTCGAGGTCATCCTCCGACCGCTCGCCGTCGCCGAGTTCCTCGCGGCCCACTGGGATCGCGAGGCGGTGCACGTGCGCGGCGACGTGGAGCGCTACGCGGCGTTGCTCGACGTGGCGGACTGGCGCGCGAAGCGGGGCATCGGTGCGACCGATGCGGCGCGCGTCGACGAGCACGGCGTGCAGCACCAGCACCGGATCGCCAACGACGACATCGACGCGCAGCTCGCCGCGGGCGCGACGGTGTGCGCCGACGTGTCCGGCAGTCCCCGCCTCGCCGCGGCCCTGCAGGCGCTGCGCGATCGATGGGCACCGGGGCCGGAGCCCGCCTTCGCGAAGCTGTACGCCTCGCCGCCGGGGGCCGGCTTCGCGATGCACATGGATGCGCACCACGTGTTCGTGCTGCAGCTCGAGGGACGCAAGCGGTGGACGTACTCGCCGCAGCCCGTGGTCACCGCTCCGATCGCGGGCGGCAAGGTCGTCGGCGAGCACGCGGTGCACACGTACCCACGCGACGGCCTGCCGATCGTCGGCGACGACGGGCACGTCGTGATGCCGCCAGGGTCGGACGAGCTCGTCACCGTCGAGCTCTTGCCCGGCGACTGTCTGTACGTGCCGCCGGGCTCGTGGCACACGACGCGCGCGATCGAGACGTCGGTGGCCGTGAGCGTGAGCCCGCCGCGCGCGTCCGCGCTCGGCTTCGTGCTGCGCGCGCTCGAGCAACAGCTGGCGCTGGTGCCTGCGCTGCGCCGCGATCTGCTGCGCAAGAGCCTGGGTGCGGGCGGGATCCCCACGGAGGTGCGTGCCTCGATCGACGCCGTGCTCGCGGCGGTGGGCGAGCTCGCGAGCACGATCGATCGCCGCGTCCTCCACCGCGCATGGGCGCTGCAGGCCCACGCGAAGGACGGCCTCACGCGTGCGAGCGACGTCGCGATCGCCCCGATTCGCCGCAAGGACGTCATCGAGCACGCGGGTCCGTTCGAGTGGTTGGTCGCGCCGGTCGACGATGGGGAGCAGCTGTGCCTGTATCGCGGCGGCGCCGAGTGGACGCTCCCGGTGGATGCGCGAGGCTTCATCGATGCGCTGGCCGGTCACCCGTCGTTCGTCGCGGAGACCGCGATGGCGTGGGATCGACGGATGGACTGGAACGGCACGCGCGAGTTCCTCGAGCAGCTCGTCGGCGCGGGCATCCTGCGTCAGAACCAGCAGCCCGACACGTCGAAGCTGCAGTCGCCGTAGCACGAGAGATAGCCGCCCGAGTAGCCGAAGTGCCAGCACTCGTAGCCGTGCAGGTCCCCGCCGTCGCACGCCTCGTTGGTCGACGCGTAACCGTCACCGCAGGTCCAGCAGTTGCCTTGATCGATCGTGCAATTGCCGACGCACCCGAGCCATCCGTCGCCCCAGCCGAAGCCCTGGCACGACTGGCCCGCGAAGTCGTCGCCCTCGCACTGCTCCGGGCCTTCGATGACGCCGTCGCCGCACGACCAGCACGGGTCCTGCACGATGTGGCAGCTGCCGTCGCACCACAGATCGCCGCCCCAGTAGCCGAAGCCCTCGCACGATGCCCCGCCGAAGTCGCCGCCGTCGCACTCCTCGTTCTCGTTGCGCACGCCGTCGCCGCACCACCAGCAGTTGTCGTCGTCGATTTCGCAGTCGCCCTCGCACTCGAGCCAACCGCCGCCGAAGCCGAGCCCGGCGCAGCTGTGCCCGCCGAGATCGCGGCCGTCGCAATCTTCGCCGTCGTTCGCGATGCCGTCGCCACAACCCGCACCGGAGCAGCCGCTCGTGTCGAGCGAGCACGAGCCGTTGCACGAGAGCTCGCCGTAGTCGAACCCGAGCGACCCGCAGGTGTTGCCCCCGAGATCGAGCTGATCGCACGACTCGTCGCCGTCGATCGCTCCGTTGCCGCAGTCGCCACACGACGACGTGTCCAGCGTGCACTCGCTCGTGCAGTGCAGGTGACCGCTGTCGAACCCGGCCGAGCGGCAGCTGCCGCTGCCGAGCGCTTCGCCGTCGCACTGCTCGGGGGCCTCGATGGTCCCGTTGCCGCACTGCGAGCACCCGGTCGTGTCCCACGCACAGCCGGGCTGGCACCCGAGCGTGCCGCCGTCGTAGCCGAGCTCGACGCAGCTGTGATCGCCGACGCCCGCGACGGGATCGCAGGCCTCGGGCGGCGTCACCTCGCCGTCGCCGCACGCGCTGCACTCGGAGAAGTCGAGGCTGCAGTCGCCGTAGCACGCGAGCAACTCGTCCGCCGTCCCGAGCCCGACGTCCGCGCACGTGGACGTATCGCCGAGGTCGTTGCCGTCGCACGGCTCGGCCGCGTCGATCACACCGTTGCCGCAGCGATCGCAATCGCTCGTGTCGAGGTCGCAGTTCGCGTCGCATCGCAACACGCCGCCGACGAAGCCCTCGCTCGCGCACGAGTGACCGTCGAGATCGCTGCCGTCGCACGTCTCACCGGGGCTCGCCATGCCGTCGCCGCACACGGGTCCGCCGGGATCCGTCGGATCCATGGGGCCGTCGTCGTCGTCGCCGTCGGAGTCGTCCGCCGTGTCGTCGGGTGGCACGCACAGCCCCGCGTACTCCGCGGGCGCCCGATCGCCGTAGCGTTGTTCCGACGCGCAGCCGTCGTCCGGGAAGCTGCAATACCCGCTGGACTCGCAGGTGCCGGGCTGGCCCGTGCCGTCGCAGTCCGCGTCCGCCGTGCACTCGTACATCGCGACGCCGGTGCAGCTCGCGATGCCGAGACCCGCCGCGATCGCGATCACGGCGATGCACGCACGCACCCGCCGGAACGCGGCCATCGTCCACCAGGATACCGGCCGTGTCGCACGGTCGAAAGCGCAGTGAAGTTGCGCACGAACGCGCACGTCGGCGCGCGAGGAACCGAAGCGCGCATCCGCGGCACGGACCCCGCGAGCGCTGGGCGATCTCTTCGAGGGACGACTTCGCTCGTCGGGCACGACCTACAACCAAACCATCCCCCCGGCCCGTGCCCGCGTGACCCGCGGGCGCGGGCCAAGCTCGTCGTGAGCACCCGCGCAGGCGCGGTTTCGTCGCGGATCCGGGCACGGCGGCAGCCTCGCCTCCCCGGGCGCGATATGTTGCGGGGGCCCGTGCCGTTGTTGCCCGACGTGAACGGACCCGCTGCACTGCTCCTGCAGGAGCTCGCCCCCGACGAGGCGGCGCGCGACGGCGGGCTGTGGCGGCTCACCCAGCTCATTACGGGCGGCGACGAGATCACCGTCGCGCCCGAGCACGTCGCGTGGGACGAGCTCATCGCGCTGCACGGTCGACGCGTGGTCGTCAGCCTGCTCGCGCGCGGGCTGCCGCTCGATCGCGCGAAGGAGCTGGCCGACGACGCGTGGGTTCGGATCATCCAGCAGCATCGCGGCGGGCGCTTGAAGGAGCTGCGGATTCCCGGGCTCGTGATCGTGCAGGCGCTGTGGATGCTGCGCGACGATCGACGTCGCACGATGCGACGCGAGGCGCTCGGCGCCCTCGTGGGCAACGATCCCGCGACGCTCGCGGAGTCGGACGTCGAAGAGCGCCTGCTCGCGCGCGAGCAGCTGCGCCAGGTCATCAAGGTGGTCGAGGGCGCTCCGCCCACGGCGCGCCGCGTCTTCGAGCTGACCTACGGCGAGCCCCCGCGTTCCGCGGGTGAAGTCGCCGAGGTGCTCGGCATCTCCGTGCAGCGCGTCCGCCAGGTCGCCTGCGAGCTGCGCAAGCGCATCCGCGCCGCGCTCGGGGGGTCGATCGATGTCTGATCGTCACACCGACGATGCGACGCTCGCCGCGTTCGTGCGCGGAGAGATCGGCGACGAGGGCTTCGCCGACCACCTCGCGGCGTGCTCGCTCTGCACGGCCCGACTGGGTGCGGCGGCGAAGCTCGAGGTCGCGATGTTCGAGGCGGCCGAGCTCATGGCCGAGCGCCGGCCCGCTCGCGTGGCGTCGCGCCGCCCGGCCCGGCACAGCTGGGCGTCGGAGCTCGCGCTCGCGGCCTCGCTCGTGCTCTTCATCGGCATGCCGCCGCGTTGGGTCGAGAGCGACTCGAGCGATGGTGTGGTGGCCGACCGCGGCGGCATGATGTCGACCGATCCCTCCGAGTCGCTGTGCGCACTGCCCGACGAGGGCGGCTCGTGCGATGCGCCGGAGTCGTTCCTCGAGTCCGAAGCACTGGCGATGACGATCGATCCGCGAGGAAGCAGCTTCCTCGACGAAGGCGAAGACGGGCAGTGCATGCCCGCCGCCGACGGCTCGGACCTGGTCTGCCCCGCCGACATCTGAGGGGACGCGCTCGTAGAGCGCGTTCCCGTCGATAGACAGATCCGTCCGCAGTTCGTCGCGGTCGCTCCTACGCGTGCGATCGATCGCGGCCCACGGTGTCGCTCGCACGCATTTCGGAAGTGAGTGTGAATCATGTCGAAGAAGCTGGTTCGTCATAGTTGGTTCGTCATCGCCGTCGGCGTGGCCGCCTGCGATCAAGGGGCCGATCCATCCACCCTGCGCGCCGCCGAGATCCACGAGTGCGACGGCGAATGCGACGGAGAAGAAGACGCCGCTCCGGTCGCGTCGCGCGATCGCAAGGTCGTCGCCGTCGACGGCCACCCGAGCCGGGGACCCGAGGACGCGCTCGTCACGATCGTGGCGTTCTCGGATTTCGAGTGCCCGTTCTGCACGAAGGGCGCGGCGACGCTGGAGCGCGTCGCCGCCGGATTCGACGGCAAGGTGCGCGTCGTGTTCCGCAACATGCCGCTGCCGATGCACGCGAAGGCCGACGCTGCGGCGCTCGCCGGCATCGCGGCCCATCGCCAGGGCAAGTTCTGGGAGATGCACGACGCGTTGTTCGCGACGCAGGGCAAGTTCGAGCCCGACGATCTCGACGCGCTGGCCGACGAGATCGGGCTCGATCTCGCGAAGTACCGCCGCGACATCGCCGACCCGGCGGTGGCGGCGATGCTGCAGAAGGACATCGCCGATGCGAAAGCGCTCGGGATCAAGGGCACGCCGAGCTTCCTCGTGAACGGGCGGCTCGTCGTCGGTGCGCGTCCGGCCGAGGAAATCACCGCGCTCGTGCGCGAGGAGATCGCGGCGACCGAGGCGTTCGTCGCGAAGCACGGCGGACGCAAGAACCCGTACGCGGCGCTGCAGGCCGCCCTGTGACGGGTCGCGCGCGGTCCCGCACGGCCGTGCAGCGTTGCGGAGCGCCACGCATGCGGTGACTCGCCACGCGATCGGGGCCTGCGCGGGCCTCCGCGCGCTGGCATGCGGCTCGCACTGTCGAGCCGCATGCAGATTCGTGGGGCGGCGGGTGCGGTGGTGCTGACGGGGATGTTGATGGGCGCCGGCGGAGACGACGAGGGCGGGCGCGGATGCGCCTCCTTGTGGTCGAAGAGCGAGGCGCCCGAGATGGTCGGCGAGTACGCGATCGACTACGACGACAGCCTCTCGGTCGAGATCCGCATCGGCGGTGCGGTGTACACCGCGGAGGTCGGGGTCCAGGGCGGCGTGATCGAGATCGAGCACGAGGGCCAGCCGCTGAAGTTCGAGCTCGACTGCGCGCGCGAGGAGATCGTGTGCCCGTCGGAGGCCTTCCCCGCCACCGTGACCGCGGAGCAGCGCGATCGCATGTACCCGCACCAGGTGCACATCCTGCTGCCTTCGCAGGAGTGCGACGGCGAGCTGCGCGAGGCGGCGGCGTCGGAGTGCGGCGAGGGCACGGACAACCCCGATTGCGACGACGTGTGCGACGGCGAGATGAAGACGGTCGAGCGCCCGGTGCTCGGCTCGATCTCGGAGGACGGCGAGGCATTCGACATCCTGCTCGGCGCGGGCGTGGCGACCAACGGCATCAACTGCGGCCTGCTCGGCGTGTCGATCGCGAAGGCCGACCTCGTCACGCAAGAGTCCGAAACGGAGTGGACGGTCGAAGGCATGGACAACGGCGAGATCATCGCGGGCTACAGCGGCGCGTGCCTGTGGGCCGACGACGTCGACATGGACGGCGACCTCGAAGCCGCCGTCCTCGGCGCCCAGGTGATCTTCACGACCGGCTTCACCGCCGACCGGAAGTAGTCACGAGCTGACCGAGCTCGGCCCCCGGGGTTGACAATCGCAGGCGAACCCGCGATGAGTGAGACGCTGCCGCCGTGTGCGAGTGGGCAGGCTCGGGAGATGAGAACTGCCCCTTCAATCCTCCTCGTGGGCTGTGCTGCTTCGATCGCGTGCCATCCACCGAGCTCATCGAAAGCGGTGGGTGGCACGGCGTCTTCGACGTCAGGTGCTCCGACGCAGGCGACGACGGGCTCATCGGAGTCGGACGCCGAGAGCGGCTCCGACACCCTGAACAGTGGCGTGCCCGGTTGTCCAGACGTCTACGATGGCCACCTTCATGTCACCGACGACACCGACGTCGACTCCCTTCGCTACGTCGGTCAGGTGACCGGGAATCTCACGATCAACGGCACCAGCTTCGCCGATCTCGCGTTCCTCGGCTGCCTGCATCGCGTCGACGCGGGGCGAGTCGAGATCGTTGGCAACGACGAGCTGAAGACGCTCGCAGGGCTCGAGCAGCTCGAGACGCTCGGGAGCATCGACGACCCGTACGGGGGATTCATCCTCCTGTTCGATAATCCTGCGCTCGAAAGCCTCGTGCACCTCGAGTCGGTGACACAGCTGGTCGGTCTCGAGGTCTCCGGCAATGCCTCGCTCACCGATCTCGGTCTCAACCGACTCGAATTCCTCCACCGGCTCTACCTGGGCGAGTTGTGTGGCACACCGCAGCTGAACAACGCAGCGCTGGTCGACGTCCAGGGATTCGCGAGCCTGCGAGAGCTGCGGAACCTCGAGATCGGACAGCAGCGCGAGCTGACGTCGTTGGGCGTGCTCCACGACGTCGTGCAGCGCAGCGATCCGCCGTTCTCGACGAGCATGTGGTTCTGGGAGAACCCCAAGCTGCCGTACGCAGAGATCGAGACGCTGCTCGACGAGACCGGTCAATCCGACTGCTTCCACTGCGCGAGCCTCGGCGACC
Source organism: uncultured Nannocystaceae bacterium (assembly GCA_964468635.1). Taxonomy (GTDB): domain Bacteria; phylum Myxococcota_A; class Polyangia; order Nannocystales; family Nannocystaceae; genus Xiheibacterium. The sequence goes on along the minus strand of CAYXVR010000003.1, from coordinate 289,433 downwards.
CCGAACCGGTGTGCCATTGCCCGTATCCGGATTGAATGGGGGCGACGCAGACGAAGCCATGCGCGTGTGCAGCCGCAAGACGCGATCGCAGACACGACGATTTGGCCCGGGATCGAGTCGTCGCTCGCTGTTGCTCGTCGCTGCGCTCACGACGGCATGCGGTGAGTCCGGACGAGAGGGAGGCGGATCCGCGTCGTCGAGCACCGATACGCTCGACAGTGGCGTGCCCGATTGCCCGGACGTCTACGATGGCCACCTCTACATCACGGACGAGTTCGACGTCGAATCGCTGCGCTTCACCGGCCGTGTGACGAGCGATCTGTCGATCCAGGGCACCAACTTCGTCGATCTCGAGTTCCTCGGCTGCCTGCATCACGTGGGAGGGAAGTTGAGGATCGGCGGCAACGACCGACTGACGACGCTGGCTGGACTCGAGCAGCTCGAGACGCTCGGCGATCCCGATGCGCTGGGCGCCCGGAACTCCGTCGGCTTGAGCAACAACGCCGCGCTCGAGACGTTGGAGCACCTCGAGTCGCTGACGCGGATCTGGGCGTTGACGGTCGACGGCAACCCGGCGCTGACGGATCTCGGTCTCGACAACCTGGAGTTTCTGCAGCTGCTGCAGCTGGGCGCGATGTGTGGGACGGCGGAGCTGAACAATGCGGCGCTCGTCGAGGTTCGCGGCCTCGCTAGCCTCGAGGAGTTGCGGAACCTAGAGATCGGACAGCAACTCGAGCTGACGTCGTTGGGCGTGCTTCACGACGTCGTGCAACGCAGCGATCCGCCATTCCCGACCACGATGTGGTTCTGGGAGAATCCCGAACTGCCGTACGCGGAGATCGAGACGTTGCTCGACGAAGCCGGAGTGTCCGACGCCTTCCACTGCGGAAGCCTCGACGACCCCGAGCCCGTGTGCGAATGCCCAACCCCGGATTGATCTGGCGCTTCTCGTGGTGCTCGCGACGGCGTGTCTCGAGCGTCAACTCGTGACGACCGCGAGCACCGCGACGAGGAGGCCCAGCACGACGAGCACGAGGATCGCCGCTGCGACGAGCGGTGTCTTCGGGCGTACGTGCGGGGTCGCGGGGATCACGACGTCGCGGTAGTGCGCCGAGAAGACCGTCTGCACGCGCGAGCCGGCCAGCTTGCGCATCGCCGCCATGACGACGAGCGTGGGGACGATCATGCCCTTGAGGACGTCCTGCCAGCGCATGCCGTCCTGGATGCGCGTGATCAGGATGGCGAGCGCGAGCAGGCCCGCCATCGCGAGGAACGCCTTCACGCCCCTCTTGTCGAGCTTGCGCAGCCAGAAACCGGCGAGCAACGCGACCGCGCATGCGAGCAGCGCGAGGACGCCGACGAGCCGCGACGACGACAGGATCATCGCGGCGAACAGCGAGCCGGACACGCCGCCCATGAACGAGAGCAGCCCGATGGTGCGCGCGTCCGATTCGACGTCGATGTGTGCCCGACGGATCGCCGTCAGCTCGTCGTCGACCGCCCTCGCGACCGGACCGTCTGCGACGGGCGGCGCGTAGGGGTTGGGCTCGTCGGGGCTCACACCGTCAACCGATCAGCGCTGCCACGACCGCGGCCACGAAGACGAACAGGAGCACGATCAGCACCGCGATCGCGACCTTGCTCGTCTTGTACTTCACGTACGGCGTCGCCCGGATCACGACCTCGCGGTAGTGCTCGGAGAACACCACCTTCGCCTTTGCATTCCACAGCACCCACAGGAACAGTCCGCCGACGATCAGGCTGACGACCGCGACCGGCGCCATCTGGGCGGCCGAGGCGGTCGCCGCGGTGACGAGCGTCGACAGCAGGCCGAGCACGAGCATCACCGTGTAGATCATCCGGCCCGCTGGTTTCAGATCGCGCAGCAGGTATCCGCTGATGCCGAGCGCGACGACGGCCGCGAGCCGGATCCCGCCCTCGACGGGAGCGTTCGCCATCAACCCGATCGCGGCGAGCAGCTGCAGCACCGCGCCGAGGATCGCGAGCGAGCCGATCGACTTGATGTTCGTCTCCGACGACAGGTGCGCGCGCCGGATCGCCTCGTGCTCCGAGCCCGCGGTCGCGCCGGTGTTCTCGTCCTGGGCGACCGGGGGTGCGTAGGGATTGGGCGGCTGCATCGCGCGCACGATAGCTCAGCCGCCGTACCGGCGACCCAGCTCCGTGCACAGCGACTCCAACGCCGTGCGATCGACGTTTCGGAACGCCGCCGGCGTGTCCGAGTCGATGTCGAGCACCGCGATCACCTCGCCGCGTGCATCCAGGATCGGCACGACGATCTCGGAGCGCGTCGTCGACGAGCACGCGATGTGATCCGCGAACGCGTGCACGTCGTCGACGAGCTGCGTCGTCCTCGTGCGCGCGGCCGCTCCACACACGCCGCGTGCGAACGGGATCCGCAGACACCCATGACCGCCCTGGTACGGACCCACCGCGAGCAGCTGCGGTGCGATCGTCCGATAGAAGCCGGTCCAGTCGTGCCACGCGAACGCGTGGTGCAGCTCGCTCGCGACTGTGGCCATCGCGGCGACCCAGTCGTCCTCGCCCTCGAGCAGCGCCGCGATTTCATCGCGGACCGCCGCATGCTGGCGCGCGCGCGCGTCGTCGTCGGCATCCACCGGCAGGGGCTCGATCACCGCGGCAGACGGTACCGCGGGCGGGCAGCGCTCGATCCATCCCGCCGGCGGTGCCCCCGCGCCGTTCGTGGGGTATCTTCGTTTTGACATGCACTTTCGCGCCGCCCCGGTCGTTCTCGGCTGCCTCGCCGGCCTGTCGCTCGCCGGGCCCGAGGCCCACGCCGCGCGGGCGCCGACGACCGTTCGCGCGACGCCGGGGCTCGAGCTCGTCGACGGACGCGTGGTCACCGACGCGCGCGCGCTGCAGTGGCGCGCGCAGCCGAACACCGTCGCGTCGAGTCGTGCGGCCGATCGACTGCGCCGCGATCTCGGCCGCGCGTGGATCGCATGGGACGACGCGACGCAGATCCCTCGCCGGATCGCACTCGAGGGCGTCGACGCGCCGGGCGTGGTGGACGACGCCGCGCTCGCGGAGGCGTTCGCACGCGACGTGCTCGCGCGCCACGTCGCCGCGCTCGCACCAGGCGCGAGCGCGGACGACTTCGTGCTCGTCGGCAATCACTCGAGCGCGGGCATCCGCAGCGTCGGCTTCGCGCAGACGAGCGACGGCCGCGAGGTGCTCGGCGGATCGATCAGCTTTCGTTTCAAGGCCGATCGCCTCGTCGTGATCGCGTCCGATGCGTGGCCCCACGTGCCGAAGGCGGCGAGCGTCGCCCGCATCGGCGAGGCGAACGCCCGCGCGCGCTCGAACGACTGGATCGCGGCCGACCTCGCGCCCTCGCGCATCGACGAGCTCGGCACTGCCGACACGATCGTGCTGCCGGTGCTCGACGGCGGCGTGCTCGCGTACCGCGAGGTCGTGCGCGTGTACGTGGACACCCACGCACCGCGCAGCCGGTGGGCGGTGTACGTGGACGCCGTCTCGGGCGAGCCGATCGCCCGCAAGCAGCAGCTCTCGTTCGGGCAGGGCGGCGTCGCGTACAGCGTGCCGGTGCGCGCCCCCGTGCTGGGCCGGGCCACCTACGCCGCCCCGTTCGTCGGCGTCGTCGTGGACGGCGCGCCCACGCAGACCGACGCGATCGGGGCCTACGCCTTCGCCGATGGAGCCGCGACCGCCACGAACAGCCCGGTCGGCGCGTTCGTCCAGCTCATCGACGAGGGCGGACCGCTCGGCATCGTCCAGTTCACACCGCAGGACGGCAGCGCCTTCGTGTGGGACGCCGCGGCGATCGAGTTCCTCGACGCCCAGCTCACCGCGTTCGTGCACGCGTCGATCGTGAAGGGCTACGTGCGTCCGATCGCGACCGATCTCCCGTGGCTCGAGCAGCAGCTCAGCGTCACGGTGAACATCGACGACACCTGCAACGCCTTCTCCGACGGCGACTCCATCAACTTCTACCGCGCCAGCGACAACTGCGAGAACACCGGTCTCCTCGCCGACGTCGTGTACCACGAGTTCGGTCACTCGGTGCACACCCAGTCGATCATCCCGGGCGTCGGCGTGTTCAACACCTCGCTGTCGGAAGGCATCTCGGACTATCTCGCGGCGACGATCGTGAACGACTCCGGCATGGGTCGCGGCTTCTTCTACGACGACTCCCCGCTGCGCGAGCTGGATCCCTCCGATCACGAGTGGCGCTGGCCCGAGGATCGCGGCGAAGTGCACGACGAGGGCCGCATCATCGGCGGCGCGCTGTGGGACCTCCGCAAGGGGCTGATCGCGAAGTACGGCCAGACCACCGGCGTGCAGCTCACCGATCGGATCTGGTACGAGTCCACGCGGCGCGCGGTGGACATCCCGTCGATGTACCTCGAGGCGCTCGTCGTCGACGACGACGACGGCAACATCGCGAACGGCACGCCGAACGGTTGCGAGATCAACGCGGCGTACGGCCCCCACGGCTTGTTCACGCCGGACGAGGGCGGCGCGGTCGTGTCGATCGCCGGCTCGGGCACCAAGGCCGAGATCACCGCGCAGTACGCCCTGCCTTCCTTCCCCGGCTGTCCCATCGACGCCAAGCCCACGCTCGAGTGGCAGTACCGCGATCAGCCCGAGCTCGGCCTCGGCGCGATCGAGATGGTGCCGGACGCGAACGGCAACTGGGTCGCGTCGCTCGACGCGCTCATCGAGGGCACGGTGCTGCAGTATCGCGTGCTGTCGAACTACTCGAACGGCACGCTCGGATCGCTGCCCGACAACTTCGTCGACCCCTGGTACGAGTACTACGTCGGTGCGGTGGTGCCGATCTACTGCACCGGGTTCGAGGATGCAGCCGCCGGGTGGACGCTGGCGGGCGACTTCGCGGCGGGCCTGCTCACCGGCGGTGGTGCGGATCCTGCGAACGGCGTGACGACACCGGAGGTGCTCGCGGACTCGCTGGTCGGCCAGTACCCCCCGAACACGCAGTCGACCGCGACGAGCCCGCCGATCCCGACGAGCGGGTTCCTCGGCGTGCGGCTGCAGTACCGCCGCTGGCTCACCGTGGAGGACGGCTTCTTCGATCAGGCCACGCTCGCCGTCGACGGTTCCGCCGTGTGGAACAACTTCGCGAGCGAGGACGACAAGCAGGCCACGTTCCACCACATCGACAAGGAGTGGCGATTCCACGACGTCGATCTCGCGGAGTTCGCCGCCGACGGCCAGGTGCAGATCGCGTACACGCTCGAGAGCGACGGCGGCCTGCACCTCGGCGGCTGGACGATCGACGACTTCTGCGTCGTCGGCGTGCAGTCCACCGGCGGTCCGCAGTGCGGCAACGCGGTGCTCGATGCCGGCGAGGCGTGCGACGACGGCAACCTGTTGGCCGGCGACGGCTGCGACGCCGCGTGTCAGGTCGAGCCGGGTCCCGGCGAGACCGGCGGTGACACCGACGACGGCGGCGAGTCGAGCGACACGACCGACGGCGAGGACGACGGCGAGCAGGACGATGACGGGCTCGTCGGTCGCGGTTGCGCGTGCAACGACACGGATCCGCCCGGCCGTGCGGCGGCCTTGCTCGTGCTCAGCGCGCTCGTGCTGCGTCGCCGCCGTGCTTGACGAGCCACGCGTCGATCCGCTCGATCTCTTCGCGCGCGCCCTCGCCGACGCCGGCGCGAGCCGAGCGTGCGAGCTCGACGGCACGGCCGGGCTCGCTCGAGACCATCGCCCGCGCGCGCACGAAATCCAGCAGGGCGGCCTGCACGGGGAGCTCGACCTCGACGCCCTCGTACTGGTCGGCGATCGCGAGCGCCCGCTTCGGCTGTCCCAGCGCGAGCAGGCACTCCGCCAGCTCGAGGTCCGCCCCCGTCGGCAAGCGCTCGCCGCGAGGCTGGTCCTGCATGCGTCGCACCACGAGCTCCCACAGCGGTAGCGCGTCCCCGGCCCGACCGGCGTGCATCAGCACGCGCGCCTCGTTCAGGTCCGCCTGCATGACGCTCGGATGATCCGCACCGAACAGCGGCTCGAGTACTCGACGAGACTCGCGCAGATCGGCGAGCGCACCTTCGTAGTCGCCCAGCTCGCCGCGCACGTAGCCGCTCGTGACCATCAGCGATCCGTGCTCGAACGAGTCGGGACCGAGCCGCTCGGTGAGCGCGCGCGCCTTCGCGAACCACGCGAGCGACTCGTCGGCGCGTCCGCTCTCGAAGTACGCGTACGCGAGATCGTTCATGCGAGACACGCGGCGCAGGTCGTCGGGCGGGAACGTGCGATCGACGATCGACCAGCTCTTCTCCAGCACCTCGACGGCCGCGCCCGGGTCTCCGCGCTGCAGCAGGATCTCCGCGCGCTGATCCGCCGCGAGCGCGCGGTAGCGGTGGCTCTGATCGAGCCAGCGGTCGACGAGCGCCTCGGCGACCTTCAGCAGCGCGTCGGCCTCGTCGAGCCGACCGTTCTGCACGAGGCCGTGCACGAGGTCGAGTCGCACGAGCAGCGTCGCGGGCGAGTCGGCCCCGAAGCGCTGTTCGATGGCCGCGAGCGCCTGGCGACGCAATGCCTCGGCCTCCGCGCGTTCGCCCAACCGGAACAGCACCGCGCCCAGGTTCAAGGTGAGCGAGATGCCCGCGATGCAGTCGTCGATCGGGCACTTGACGAGACCGGCGCGGAACTCCGCGATCGCGCGGTCGAGGTCACCGGCGAACATCGCTTGGCCGGCCCGGGCATTCACGGCCCGCGCCTCGAGCACCGGCGTCGATGCGAGCTTGTCGAGCTCGACCTCGGTGTGGCGCAGCCATATCTCCGCGTCGTGGCCGCGCATCTGCTCGGCGTACGCCATGGTGAGGATGCGCGCGGCCTCGAACGCGGTCTCCGCATCACCCGAGCTCGTGCTCTCGAAGTACGCGTCGGTCAAGGCGCGCTCCGCTGTACCGTCGCGGTCGAGGCCATCGAGCGACTTGCCGCGCAAGAGCAGCGCCCGCGCCTTCACGGGCAGGGCAGGCACGCGATCCGAGTCCACCGCGTCCAGCACGGCCTCCGCGAGGGCGAGCGCCTCGTCGTTGCGCTCCGATCTCCACAGCACTTCACCACGCGCGAGCCGGCGCAGCTCCGCGTCGACGGCGTGGCGGTCGCGCTCGTCGACGAGCGGCCCGGCCTGCTTCGCGGCGTGGCGACATCCGTCGACGTCGGGCAAGCCGTCGAGCAGGCGGGAGAGATCGGGCGTGCGCGACGGCTCTTCGAGCACGGCGACGACGCTGTCGAGCTCGCTCGCCGCCCGTCGCAGGCACTGCAGCTCGGCGACGTGCGCGTCCGCGGACTCGGCACAGAGCTCGGCCTGCAGCGCGTCGATGTCGGCGACGTAGCCGTCGATCAGGCCCACCGCTTGCCCGTGATCCACGACGCCCAGCCTCCGCGAGTCGGTCCACGTCGCGGCGCCGATGCGATCGCAGCGCTCGTCGCTGTGGTCGGTCATCACGGTCGCCACGAGGCCGACCGCCACCACGCCGCCGACGAGCGCAGTGAGCCTCAGCGGGCGAGGGCGCGGGCGAATGGCGACCTCCAGCGCCTCGACGAGGTCGGTCATCGCCGGCCAGCGATCGGCCGCGTTGGGCGACAGGCCGCGCCACACCGCCGCGGCGATCGCGGGCGGCACGTCGTCGACCACCGGCTTCGCGAGCCGACGCGACCACTTCGCGCGCGCGATGATCTCGAGACTGCCGTGGAACGGACGCACGCGATGGAGCGCCTCGTACATCGCGACGCAGAACGCGTACTGATCGCCGCGCGCATCCACCACTGCGCCGCTGTGTTGCTCCGGCGCCATGTAGAGCGGTGTGCCGACCGCCGTACCGGTGTCCGTGAGCGAGCCCGACAGCGTCTCGTCGAGCACGATGGGGCGGCCGGGCGTTGCCCCCGAGACGACGGCGACCATGCTGCTCGATGCGGAGCCGGTCGCCCGTGCGAGCCCGAAGTCGCCGACACGCACGCGGCCGTCGTCGCCGACGAACATGTTCGTCGGCTTCACGTCGCGATGCACGAGCCCGGCCGCGTGTGCGGTGGCCAGCCCGCGACCGGCCGCGATGAACAGCCGCACGACCTCGTCGGTGGTGCGCGGTGCGGCGGACAGCCACTCGCCGAGCGTCAAGCCGCGCACCAGCTCCATCACGATGAACACGCCGTGCACGTCGCGACCCGCGGCGTCGTAGCTGCCGACGTCGTACACCTGCACGACGTGCGGATCGGACAGCCGCGCGAGCGCTCGCGCTTCGCGAGCGAGCCGCTCGGCATGCACGGTCGCGCTCTTCGCATCGCGCAGGCGCACGACCTTGATCGCGACCTCGCGCGCGAGCTCGCCGTCCCAGGCGGCCCACACCTCGCCCATGCCGCCGAAGCCGATGCGGCGGCGCAGCAGGTAGCGCGACAGCGTGATGCCCGGTACCGGCCACGTCGCTTCGTAGCGCGGGCGGGCCTGCCGACCCGCGATGGTGCCGGACATCGTGAGCGACTGGTCGTCGGAGTCGTGCCGGCCCGAGTCGTCGCTCGAGATCGCGGACGAGTCGCTCACGCGCTCACCCTCGCCACTTCGGCGCGACCAGTCGCCGTCGACCGTCGCGCGCGAGCCTCACGTCGGGCGCGTCGCGTTCCTCGCGATCCCAGAGCTGACACGTCACCTGCTCGTGCTTCTGATCGAGCGCCTCGCAGTAGTTCGTGAACTTGCAGCGCCGAACCGCATCGCCCCGACCGAGCTCGATCTTCCGGAACCAGTCCGGATCGGCCAGGCTCTGCCGCGCCGCGCCGACGATGTCGGCCGTACCGCTCGCGAGGATCGACTCGGCCTGCGCGAACGAACAGATCCCGCCGGTCACCACGACGGGCGTCGAAGATCCGTCGGCGCGCACCGCCGCGGTGATCGTCGCGGCGGCGTCCACGTTGCGGCCGAAAGGCCCGCGTTCGTCGGAGAGCACGGTGGGCATGCACTCGTATCCGCTCGGGCCGGTATACGGATACGCGGCCCATCCGATCTTCGGTTGGAGCGCGTCCTCGAACTTCCCCCCGCGCGACAGCGAGAGGAAGTCCATGCCGGCACGCGCGAACGCTACAGCGAATTGCGCAGCGTCGTGCGGATCGCTCCCGCCCTCGATCGCCTCGTCGGCGAGGAAACGGCATCCCACGGCGAAATCGGAGCCGACCGCGGCTCGCACCGCGGCGAACACCTCGAGCGGCAGCCGGGCTCGCCCCTCGATCGATCCGCCGTATCCGTCGTTGCGATCGTTTCTGCGGGAGAGGAACGACGCCATCGTGTACGCGTGCGCGTAGTGGAGCTCGACGCCGTCGAAACCGGCGTCCCGGGCCCGCACGGCCGCGTCCGCGAACAAGCCGGGGAGCACCTGTGGCAGCTCGCGGATGTGCGGCTGGTCGAGATCCGTCACGCGCTCGCGAAACCCTTGGCGCAAGGCCTCGAGCTCGCGCGCGTCGAGGACCTCGGCGATGCGTTCGTCGGACAATTGCGCCAACGCGGCGCGTACCTCTTGGTCGTCCCGTGCATCCGGGACGGCGGCGCGGTGGCGATCATTCACCACCAGGAAGCGCGCGAAATAGGTCGCCGGGTCGGGCCGCCGCTTGATCCGGAGGAAGTCGATGAGCTGCACGAACAGCCGCGTCTCGCCCTCGCTCTGCTCGCGCACGACGTCGACGAGCTCGCGCAGCCCGGGCAGGAAGCGATCGTGACCGATGCGCAGGAGCGGCCCCGACGGGATGTCGCGGATGCCGGTGGCCTCGACGACCAAGCCGCCCGGGCGCCCTTCCGCGAAGCGGCCGTACCACGCGAGCACCTCGGGCGTGACGAAGCCGTCGTCGGTGGCGCGCCATGGCACCATCGCGGGCACCCACGTGCGCCGCTTCAGCGCGACGGAACCGAGCGTGATCGGTTGGAACCACCGCGCCGCGCGAGCGCGCTCGGCAGTGGGCCACTCGCCCTCGGGATGAACGTGCTTGATCCGCTGCGGCGGTTTCCACATCGACGGACGAGAGGATAACAGTCACCGCCTCACGAGCCCTCGCGCGATCGCAGACCACGCCACCGCTCGAATCACGAACATCGCGTGGGCCTGCCGCCCCGCTTGAACCGCGCGGACCCCCGGCGTACGCTGAACTGTGGACGCTGTTGACGCCGGCATGGTCCCGCGGCGCTCTCCTTCTCCCGAGCGATAGACAGCCGGCCATCCGAGGTCTGTGTGCGCTTCTCACCGCGCGACAACACGAGCTCATTCCGCGCGAGGCTGCCCCGGGTACTGATGGTGGCGCTCCCGCTGTTCGCGTGTCGTGACGATGTCGTGCCCGAGATGCCTCCGCCCACAGATGCGGAGCTGGCTGAGCTCTACGGGCAACTGTGTTCCCGGTCCGTCGAGTGCAGAGGAGATCCGCTGGGATACGGAACCGTCGACGCCTGCACCGACGCTCAGATCGAGTACTACACGCAGTTCCCGGATGCCTGTCTGAACGCCGTCGTGGTGTATCACGAGTGCTTTGTCGACGTACCTACCTGTGGGGAGTTCACACGGGTGAACGGGCCAATAGAATGCCGCGATCTCAGGTCGGCGACCTACGATGTCTGTGACGGTGGCGTGAATCTCTGAGGCGCTACTCGTCCGCTGCGCGGCGCGCCTCGGGTTGATCGGCGAGTCGCAGCACGCGCGCCTCGTTGAGATGCGCTTGCACGACGTGCGGGTGCTCGTCGCCAAAGTGAGCTTCGAGCACGCGTCGGCCCTCGCGCAGATCGTCGAGCGCTCCCTCGATGTCGCCGAGCTCGCCCTTCACGTAGCCGCTCGTCACGAGGAGCCCGCCCGCCTCGATCGAGGTGGGGTCGATAACGTCGATCAATGCGCGCGCTCGAGCGTAGACCGGGAGCGCCTCCGGGCCGCGGCCGCTCGCGAAGTACGCGTACGCGAGGGAGCTCCCCAGCGTGCCCGCGATCGACTCGCACCTCGGATCGCCGCCGTCGGGCCACGCGAGGCCGACCAGCGAGGCGAGCAGAATCGTCGCGCCGTGGCGTACATCCACGTCCGACGCGGACGCGGAGCGACGGCGCGCTCGAGCGCGTCGACGAGCGCCGCCATGCTCGGCCATCGTTCACTCGGCTCGGGCGCGAGCCCGCGATACACGATGTCGCGCAGGCTCGAGGGCACGTCGTCGCGCGCCGGCACCTCGAGCGCCCGCATCCACTTCGCGCGCAAGAGCGCCTCGTGCGTGCCGGTGAACGGACGCACGCCGCACAGCCCTTCGTAGAGCGCGACGCAGAACGCGTACTGATCGCCGCGCGCATCGACCAACGCGCCGCCCTGCTGCTCGGGCGCCATGTACAGCGGCGTGCCCACGGCCATCCCGGTGTCGGTGAGCGAGCCCGACAGCGTCTCGTCGTTCGCGATGTCGTCGTCGGACGGCCGCGACAGCACGCGCGCGAACCCGCTGCCCGACGAGGCGACCACACGCGCGAGCCCGAAGTCGCCGACGCGCACGCGTGCCTCGTCGACGAAGATGTTCGACGGCTTCACGTCGCGGTGCACGAGTCCCGCCGCGTGCGCGGCCGCGAGCCCACGACCCGCTTCCACGAACACACGCACGATCTCCTCGAACGGTCGGCGCGTCGCCGCGAGCCAGTCGGGCACCGTCGAGCCGGGCACGAGCTCCATCACGACGAAGATGTCGTGGAAGCTCGCCCCGTCGGGGCCGAGCGTCTCGTAGCTGCCGACGTCGTAGACCTGCACGACGTGCGGATCGGACAGCCGCGCGAGCGCCCGCGCCTCGCGAGCGAGCCGCTCCGCCCGCTGACGCTCGCATTCGCGGCGTCGGCCATGCGCACGACCTTGATCGCGACCTCGCGCGCGAGCTCGCGGTCCCACGCGGCCCACACCTGGCCGATGCCGCCGTAGCCGAGCCGCCGCCGCAGCACGTAACGCGACAGCGTGACGCCGGCGTGCGGCCACCCGAGTCGATGGCTCGCCCGCGCGAGCGCGCGCTCGAGCTCGCTCGCCGCGGTGATCGACTCGTCGCCCGAGGGCTCGTCCACGACTACGTCTCTTGCCACGGGTCGAGGACATCCGGCTCATCGCGTGCCGGCGTCGAGGCAACGTCGAGGTCGAAATTCAGGATCACGACTTCGGCGGTGTACGCCCGGGCTCGCGGGCCGGCACATCGAGGTCTACGCCTCCGATCGGCTCGAACCTTCGTCGGATCGACGTCGCCAACTCGCCGACATTCCTTCGTGCAGCCACGGTGCTCGTCAGAATGAAGCGAACTTCCTCTTCCAGCGATCGCCCGTGCCGAGCGGCAAGCACGCGGAGGCGTCGCATGAGCCCGGGTTCGAGGTTGATCGAGATGCTCGCCATCGGGCGATGGTTGCATCGCCACCGACGATGTCAAACGCGGCCAAGGGTGGTGTTGGCGGCCTGGTTCAGCCAGTCGCAAGGCGCGCCTGGGCGTGGCATCATCTCCCCGCGAAGGCAGGGGAGGGCTGCGGGATCCGTCGATGGCGCGTCGCTCCACCTATGCCGGGGTCTTTCTCGTCGCGCTCGCGACGCTCGTGCTGGAGATCCTGCTCACGCGCATCACGAGCGTGGTCGCGTGGTACCACCTCGCGTTCTTCGTCATCTCGCTCGCCATGCTCGGCATGACGGCCGGTGCAGTGGTTGTTTTCGTGCGGCCCGCGTGGTTCCCCGACGCGCGCATCGCCGGGCGCATGGCACAGTCCAGCGTGCTGTTCGCCCTCGGAACGCCGCTGTCGATGATGCTCGCGCTCGCGATCCCGCTCACGCCGATCGCCGACGTCGGCTCGTTCGTCGCGATGCTCGCGTTCGGCGGCGTGCTCGCGCTGCCGTTCGCGATCGGCGGCGTCGTGCTCACGCTCGCGCTCACGCGCGCGAAGCTGCCCGAGGGCAAGGTGTACGGCGTCGACCTCGTCGGCGCCGCATCGGGCTGCGCGCTCGTCATCCCGCTGCTCGCGATCGTCGACGCACCCAGTGCGGTCTTCGTCGCGGCGTCCGTGGCCGCGCTCGCGGGCTACCTGTTCGCGCGCGCCGACGACCACGCGAGTGCCCCTGTGCTCCGCCGTCGCGCCGTGTTCGTCGCCGCCTTCCTGTTCGGTGCGGGCGTCGTGAACGTCGCGAGCAGCGGGGCGATCCTCCGTCCGCGGTGGATCAAGGGCATGCCCGAGCTGCCCGAGCTCTACGCGTGGGTCGGGTGGAACACGTACTCGCGCGTCAGCGTGGACCACACGCTCACGCTCGCGCCCGCCTTCTGGGCACCGGGCCGCGGCGTGCCCCTCGAGCTGCTCGAGCCGATCCCGCAGCGCGCGATCCGGATCGACGGCGCGGCCGGCACGATGATGGCCGCGTTCGACACGAAGCCCGACGACGGCAAGCCCGGGTCGCTCGCCGATCACGAGTACCTCGCGTGGGACATCACCTCGTTCGCGCACCACCTGCGACCCAAGGGCCCCGCGGCCGTGATCGGCGTGGGCGGTGGCCGCGACGTGCTCGAGGCCGCGCGCGTGGGCCACGAGCCGGTGGTCGGGCTCGAGCTCAACGGGCTCATCGTCGCGCTGCACGAGTCGACGATGCGGTCGTTCTCCGGCATCGCCGATCTACCTGGCGTGATCCTCGTGGAGGACGAGGCGCGCTCGTGGCTCGCCCGCGACCATCGCAGCTACTCCGTCATCACGATGTCGCTCATCGACACGTGGGCGGCCACCGGTGCCGGTGCCTACGCGCTGTCGGAGAACGGGCTGTACACCGTCGAGGGCTGGCGCATCTTCCTCGCGCGCCTGGACAAGAACGGCATCTTCACGGTGTCGCGCTGGTACAAGCCCGACTCGCCCGGCGAGACGGCGCGCATGCTCGCGCTCGCCTACGAGACGCTGTGGTCGCTCGGCGCCGAGAACCCGCGCGCGCACATCGTGCTCCTGCAGAACCTCAACATCGCGACGCTGCTCCTGTCGCCCACGCCGTTCTCCGCCAAGGACCTCGATCGCATGCAGAAGATCGCGGTGGAGCGCGGCTTCAACATGGTGCTCACGCCGCGCAAGCTGCCGACGAACCCGATGCTGCGCGAGCTCGCCGAGAAGCAGTCCCCGGCCGAGCTGCGCGCGTGGGCGGGCACGCAGCTGCTCGACCTCACCGCGCCCACCGACGCGCGCCCGTTCTTCTTCAACATGCTGCGGCCGAGCACGTGGCTGTCACGGCCCGAGGAGGCGAGCGACGATCTCGATCTCGCGTTCCTCGGCAACCTGCACGCGACGCAGACGCTCGTGTACGCGACGCTCGCCTCCATCGTGCTCACGGTGTTCGCCGTCGCGGTGCCGCTCGGCCTGCGCCGACGCGCGCTGCAGGGGCGCGGACGCGGCGAGCTCGCGGCTGCATGCGCGTACTTCGGGCTCATCGGCCTCGGCTTCATGTTCGTCGAGATGGGGCTGCTCTCGCGGCTGTCCGTGTTCCTCGGCCACCCCACGCTCGCGCTGTCCGTGCTGCTCGGCGGCATCATCCTGTTCACGGGCATCGGCAGCCTCGCGAGCTCGCGCGTGCTCGTCGATCGCCCGCGCGTCGCGATGCTCTTCCCGCTCGTGCCCGCGATCCTCGTGGCGCTGGCCGGGCTCGCGGTGGATCCCCTGCTCGGGGCGCTCGGAGCCGCCGGCACGGCAGCGCGCGTGCTCACGTCGCTCGCACTCGTGGCCATTCCGGCGCTCGGCATGGGCCTCGGCTTTCCGCTCGGCTTGCGGCTCGTCGACGGCGGTGGAGACCACGGAGATCGCTCCGCGGTCGGCCCGTGGATGTGGGGCCTCAACGGCGCCTGTGGGGTCGTCGCGAGCGGGCTCGCGCTGACGTGCTCGATGGCGTGGGGCATCGGCACGACGCTCGCCGTCGGGGCCGTGTGCTACGCGCTGCTGATCGCATGTACCGCAGCCTTGGTCCGCGCCCGCGGAGCGTGAGTCTGCTTTCACGATTTTTCCGGCGTGCGGCTCGCCGCGGCGTACGGCTTTGGTAGCGTCGCCCGCGATGCTCGGCACCTGGGTGCTCCTCGCATTCGCACCGGCAGCCGGTCCGGCTCCGGTCGAGCGTGGCTACGAGGGCCAGATCGACGTCGCTGCCGACGAAGGCGCGGTCGAGCCCGAGATCGCGACCGAGCCGGAGACGCCGCCCCCGGTGACGACGATCCCGGTCGAGCCGACGCAGCCCGCGATTCCGGTCGAGCCCCCGTGGGTGGCGCCCAAGAAGCGCCCCGTGCCGCGCGTGCTCGCGACGATCGACGGCTACGGCTATCCCGAGCGCGAGATCGCGGTCATCGGTCGCAAGAAGGTCAAGTTCTATCCGGGCGTGCAGGTGCGCAACCAAGTCGGCTACCTGTCGCCGTTCACGCTCGATCGCTTCGGCACGAAGTACGACGAAGGCGGCATGACCACCGGCCGCATCCGGTGGAATCCCACGCTCGCGGTCGGCAAGAAGTTCAAGCTCGTCGGCACGCTCGACCTCGCCAACGGGCGCTGGGCACCCGACGGGGCGCGCACGCCCGAGGTCCAGCGCATCATCGAGGAGGATCCGGGCGAGGACGCCATGGGCCAGCCGAACGCGGTGGGCCAGCCACCGCCGCGCTCGCGCCTGTTGCTCATCGATCCTCGCGAGCTCTTTTTCGAGTACCGCTTCTCGTTCGGCCTGTTGCGCCTCGGTCAGCAGGCGTTCACGTGGGGCCAGGGCATGCTCGCGAACAGCGGCAACAACGTCGATCGCTTCGGCGACATGCGCTTCGGCGACGACGGCTTCGGCGACATCTACGAGCGCCTCCTGTTCGCGACCAAGCCGTTCCAGTATCGGCCCGGCAAGATCAAGCACCTCGCGATCGCCGTCGGTGCAGACCTCGTGTTCCGCGACGAGCGAGCGGTGCTGACGAAGGGCGACCTCGCCGGACAGGCGCTGCTCGTGCTGCGCTGGCAGGACGACAAGAACCCCGGCAACTGGATCGGCGGCTACGGCGTCTATCGCAACCAGACGAACGCCGACGACGAGGACGTCTACCCCGACGACAACAAGCTCGAGGTCGGCGCGTTCGACATCTCGGGCCAGGGGACGCACTGGCTGCGCGACAACCTGCAGCTGATGGGCGCGTTCGAGTCGGTGATCATCTTCGGGCGCACGAGCAACGCGCGCGACGAGGACGGCAAGCACAAGGTGCTGCAGGGCGGCGGCGTGCTGCGCGGCTACGTGGGCAACCACGAGAAGTGGCTCGCCGGCTTCGATGCCGGCTACGCGAGCGGCGATCCGGATCCGTACGATCGCTGGATCAACAACTTCACGTTCGACTCGGGGCACAACGTCGGCCTGATCCTGTTCCCGCAGGTGAACGCGTGGCGCTCGGCGCAGACCGAGATCCTCGCGACCGACGGCGAGCTCACCGGCGAGCCGCTCAACGGCACGCAGTACCTGCCCACACGCGGCGGTGTCACGAACGCGCTCTACATCCACCCGAAGTTCCGCTACGCGCTGTGGGAGCGGCTCGAGTTCTGGGGCGGTCCGCTCGTCGCGGTCGCGCCCGTGCCGATCATCGATCCGTACACGACGCGGCTGAACGGCGGCGATCCGACCAACAGCTCCGGCGGCGACGGCGATCGCCGCTATTACGGCACGGAGCTCGACCTCGGCATCCGCGGCCGCATCGACCTGCGCAACTTCTGGTTGATGGGCGGCCTGCAGGGCGGCGTGCTGCTGCCCGGCAAGGGCCTCGCGAATCAGGCCGGCAACGCCGACAAGGTCGTCGGTGCGATCTGGTTCCGCACCGAGATACGATACTGAGGGGGTCGGCGCGAACGCGCTCGATCGAGAGCGGGCGCGCCCGTACGCGCAGGGTCCGGTCATGGGCCGCTGCACATGTGTGATGCAGGTCGAAGCGAGCGGGGCGCCGGCCGATGGTGTGGCCTCGCCCACGCTGCGGCGCGATTTGTCCCTGTCTGGTTGCTCGCCCCAGGATGCGTGCGCCACACTGCAGAGGTGAGATCGTGGGTCGCGGCGTTGTGCGTGGGCGGGTCGATTGCGATCGGCTCGGTCGACGCGCTCGCGTTCGAGCCCGAGGGCCCACCGCCGCCGGGTGCCGCCGCGCCCCCGTCGGCCGGGCCTCCGCCCTCGGCCCCGCCGCCGACGACGACGGCCCCTCCGCCCGCGACCCCACCTACTACGACGACTCCTCCCCCGTCGACGCCGCCGACGACGACGGCTCCTCCGTCGTCGCCGCCGACGACGACCTCTCCTCCTCCGTCGGCGCCGCCGACCGGCACGCCGCCCGCGACGACGCCGCCCGCGACGACGCCTCCGGCCACGACGCCGCCCGCGACGACGCCCCCGGCCACGACGCCGCCCGCGACGACGCCGCCCGCGACGACGCCTCCGGCGACGACGCCCCCGGCCACGACACCGCCCGCGACGACGCCTCCGGCCACGACGCCGCCCGCGACCACGCCGCCCGCGGAGGCTGCTCCCGCGCCCACCGAGCCCGCGTCACCGGACGCCGCGACGGTGCAGACGGCGACGGCGGCCGAGCAGCCGAGCGTGCCCGAGGGCGAGTGGGCGAAGCATCGCGATCAGAAGGTGACGCTCGAGCGCAAGCAGGGCGCACCGGTGCGCGGCAAGCTGATCGCCCACGAAGGCGATCACGCGGTCGTGATGGGCGACGACGGCAAGGTCGTCTCGGTGCCGAAGTCGGACGTCACCGCGATGGAGGTCGACGACAACGCTGCGAAGAAAGCCGACGACGAGGCCGCGAAGCCCGGCAAGAAGGAGCCGGACTGGAAGTACAAGAAGCTCGGCATCTTCACGTCGCACGGCGTCGGCTATGCGCGCTGGCGGACGCCCGACTATCGCGACGGCGGTGCGGCGTACCTGCTCGACGTGGCGGTGGGCTTCAACTTCAGCGAGCGCTTCGGCGTGTACGGCCTCATCGGCGGCGCCGTCGGGGCGCGCATGCAGGACAAGAGCGTCGTCGGGCACCAGGGCCACTTCGCGCTGTCGTTCCTCGCCCGTCGCAAGCACATCGCGTTCTTGCCGGGCATCGGTCTCGCGATGGGCAACCGCAAGGGGCCGGGTGACCTGAGGATCCGCGAGATGGGCGTCACGTTCCCCATCAAGCTGATGGGCGTGATCCCGCTGCCGAAGGATCTCTTCCTCGGCATCGGGATCTCGTACGAGCTCGCCATCATGGGCGCGACCCGTCCGTGGCAGGCCATCGGCGGCCAGATCACCGTCGGCCGCTGGTAGCGCGAAGGCGCCCCCGCGCCGCGAATGCTCCGGCGGCGACCGTCGGGAACGGCGCCCCGATCTCGCGCGTCTTCGCATCTGCCGAGGACTCGCGGCCGCGATCGGCCGCGGCTAAGGTAGGCGCGCCCCGGCCCCGGCGTCGTCGCCGATGCTGTTCCCGACCTTCGACTTCCTGCTCTTCTGCATGCCGGTCCTGCTGGTGGGCTGGCTGCTCGTGCGCAGGCCCGGGCCGCGCACGTGGTTCCTGCTCGGGGCGTCGTACTTCTTCTACATGGCGGCGCCGAAGACGGAGCCGCCGCCGACCGCCTGGTACTACGTCGGGCTGCTCGTGTTCTCGACGGTGCTCGACTACGCGTGCGGGCTCGGCATCGCGGCGCAGGATCGCTGGCTGTCGAGTCGCTTCCCCGAGGACGTCGCGCGCGGCCGACGTCGTCGCAACTTCATCCTCGGCCTCTCGCTCGTCGGCAACCTCGGACTGCTCGGCTATTACAAGTACACCGACTTCTTCGTGCACACGGCGGCCGACGTGCTCACCGCGCTCGGGCTGCCCAGCTTCGTGCCGACGATCAAGCTGATCCTGCCGGTCGGCATCTCGTTCTACACGTTCCAGTCGCTGTCCTACACGATCGACGTGTGGCGCGGACGGCTGACGCCCGAGCGCTCGTTCGGCAAGTTCGCGCTGTTCGTCACGTTCTTCCCGCAGCTCGTCGCCGGGCCGATCGTGCGCGCGAACGAGTTCCTGCCCCAGCTCCATCGCGCGCCGCGCTTGTCGGCGGCGCGCATGGAGGACGGGATGTTCCGCATCTTCAAGGGGCTCGCGAAGAAGGTGGTGCTCGGCGACTGGATCGCGGCGTCGCTCACCGATGCGATCTTCGCGTCGCCCGAGAGCTACACGTCGGCGGAGCTGTTGCTCGCGCTGTACGCGTTCACGCTGCAGCTCTACTGCGACTTCTCGGGCTACTCGGACATCGCGATCGGCGTGGCGCGGCTCCTGGGCTACGACATGCCGGAGAACTTCGATCGCCCGTATCAGTCGCGCGATCTCGGCGAGTTCTGGCGCCGTTGGCACATGACGCTGTCCACGTGGCTGCGCGACTACCTGTTCTTCCCGCTCGGCGGCTCGCGCGGGTCGCCGGCGCGCGTGTACTTCAACCTGTGGCTCACGATGTTCCTCGTGGGCATGTGGCACTACAGCCAGGGCACGAGCTGGAACTTCGTCATCTACGCGAACCTCCACGCCGCGGCGATGGTGTTCAACCGGTGGAACCGCATCCGCGATCGCAGCGGGCCGCTCGTTCGAAAGGTGCTCGTGTGGACGCCCGGGCTCGTCGCGCTCGGTGCCGTCATCGCGTGGCTGTCGCACGTGGCGGTCGACGTGCCATGGGAGGCGTCGATCGGGCTCGGTGCGTTCGCGGTGGTCGCGTTCCTCGTGATCGCGTGGCTGCCCGTCACCGGCACGTGGTGGAACACGGCGCTGCACGTGCTGCTCACGTTCCACTTCACGGTGCTCTCGCGCGTGTTCTTCCGCGCCGAGAGCTTCGCGTCGGCCAAGACGATGGTGAACGGGTTGCTCGCGTTCGACGGGCACGGCGTGCGCCCGGGGCTCGTCACGCCGTGGGTCGCGGCCGCGCTCGCGTTCGGGCTCGTCTACCACCTCACGCCGAAGGCGTGGGTCGACGACGTGGCGATGAAATGGTTCCGCAAGCTCCCGGGGCCCGTGCTCGGGCTGCTGTTCGCGCTGCTCTGCCTCGGGCTCATGAAGCTCATGGATGGAGCGCCGCGCGCGTTCATCTACTTCCAGTTCTAGGATCATGAGCACCTCCGACACACGCGCACCACAAGGCCTCCTCGACGAAGAGGAGGATCGCCATGTCGTCTCGCTCGAGGGCGAGGACGACGGCGGGCGCGTGTCCCCGGGCACGTTCGTGAAGATCGGCTCGGCGATCGCGACGCTGTGGGCGGCGATCCTCGCGACGTACACGGTGCCGGATCTGTACTGGGCGCGGCCGTGGGTGCGCGGCGAGCCGGTGCCGTTCTGGAACATCGTCGGGCGCGAGCTGATGGGCGAGGGCGACGTCTCCGAGGAGGTGCTCGCGCGTGAAGAAGAGACCGATCACCTCGCCGAGCAGGTGCTCGCGAAGGACGATTCCGAGATCGCGCCGATCGTGGACAAGCAGGTGATCACGCCGGCGAGTGTCGGCAAGCTGCCGCCGTACGAAGCGCATCCCGACGATGCCGAGGCGCCCACGCAGCCGATCGAGCTGCCGAACGAGACGGCCCTCGATGGATTCCTCGCGAGGCTGGCAAAGAGCGATGCGGGGTATGCGGGCGCGGTGACGCGGGTCGTGCACTGGGGCGACTCGGTGGTGGCCGCGGATCACATCACATCGGCGGTGCGCGCGAAGATGCAGATGCGCTTCGGCGACGCGGGACACGGCTTCCATCTGCTGGCGAAGCCGAACGCGTCCTACGTGCACAAGGCGATCGAGTTCCGCGACGGCGAGGACTGGCAGCGCTGCTACATCATCAACAAGTGCAAGTCCGACGGGCTGTACGGGCTGGGCGGTACCACGGTGTGGTCGTCGGGTGGGGCGGAGACGCGGTTCCGTACGAGCGACTCGACGCCGAACGGGCGCAAGGCGTCGCGCATCGAGCTCTGGTACCTGCAGGAGCCGAAGGGCGGCAACGTGAAGGTCACGGTCGACGACGGCGAGCCCGTCGTGGTGTCGACGGCCGGCGAGGGCGACGGCTGGAAGACGATCGACGTGGAGGACGGGCCGCACGCGATCGAGATCCGCGCGGCCGGGGGTGGGCGCGTGCGGTTGTACGGCGTGGTGATCGAGCGCGATGCGCCGGGTGTCGTGTGGGACGGCATGGCGCAGCTCGGGGCGTTCACGAGCCGGATGCTGTACTTCGATGCGGATCACATCCGCGATCAGATCGCGCATCGCGACGCGGGACTGCTGGTGTTCATGTTCGGCGGCAACGATCTGCTGTTGCCGGAGCATCGGCTGGACGAGTACGCGGAGACGTTCCGCGGCATGCTGAAGCGCTTCCGGGCGCAGGCGAAGCCGCCGGACTGCCTCGTGATGTCGCCGGTGGATCACGGCGTGCGCGAGGGGCAGCGCGTGGTGAGCAACCCGATGGTCGCGAAGATCACGGCGATCCAGCGCGAGGTCGCGTTCGAGCAGGGCTGTGCGTTCTTCGACACGCAGGCCGCGATGGGCGGCGACGGCTCGGTGGCGCGCTGGCGCAAGTCGAACCCACCGCGGATCTCCGGCGACCTCGCGCATCTGACCGACGCGGGGCAGAAGGTGCTGGGGCACATGCTGTACGTCGCGATCCTGCAGCGCTACGTCGAGTACCGCGGGCGCAAGGGATAGCTCGGGTGTGTCGTCTCAATAGATGGCGTTCGGGTCGTCCGATGCAAAGGGGCGAACCCCTTGACGCCTTCGCTGGTCGTCGATTTGCTGAAGTACTTCGGTCTCCTCCAGCGTGAGATCGATCGACCGTTGCTTCGGCTTGAAGAGCCTCTTCACGAGCGGCGCTGGGATCACGACGAACAAGCCGGCGACGATGAACGGCAGGATCAGTACGTAGACGGCGAGCACACCGGTGACGACGGTGAACCAGTACGCGATGGCCCCGCCGACGCCGAGGCCCACGAACGCGAACGGAGCATTGATCGCGAGCGAGAGGTCGTCGCGTCGCTTGTCGTCGTTGGCGACGCGTTCGTCGAGGTATGCTCGGGCTTCGAAGTACGAGAGGTCGAGCATGTTTCCGCCACACGTCGGGCATTTCCTCGCCCATGCGCGCCCGCTCTGCTCCGGTTCCTCTCGGAACGGGTCACGAGTCGGGTCTATACATCCCGTGGCTCCACATCCCTCGCAGAAGTACCGGCGCACGACGGTCATCGCGGTTCCAGCACTACTGCGGTTCGTGGCGGGCGACAAGCCGCGTCCTCCGACGGGTGTCAGGGCGCCCGTGCGTGCGCGTTGAGTCAATCACGATGCCGCGTTGGGGGACGCTCTTGCTCTTCGCCGTTGCGGCGTGCGGGTTCATGAATCCGCTCGCGCGCACACAGGATGGCGGGGCGGGCAGGACGCGCATGCGCATGGGCGTCTCGGCGGCGACGTTGGAGGGGGACTGCACCGAGCTCTCCGTGTGCTCGGTGCAGATCGAGATGGGGCACTTCGCGAACGAGCCGGTGCGCGTCGACGTGGTGGGCGTGCGGCTGTTCGTCGGCGAGCGCGAGCTCGGACGCGTGCCGGTCGGAGAGCCCCTGCGGTGGAGTCGCGGGGAGTACCGCGCGTGGGATCACGTGGTGGAACCGTCACGCAGCACGAAGCTGAGCATGCCGATCGGACCGATCGCGTGGGAGCAGCTGCTCGGCCCCGACGGGCCCGACCCTCAGCGCCTGCACTACGGCGTGGTCGTCGACGTCGTCGTCGACGGCGAACCGCTCGCGGTCGAGTCGATCTTCACGATCGAAGCGGCCTCGGAGCGCGTGTTCGTCGTCACCTGACGCGCGTGTCGATCTTGAATCGGCAGACATCGCAGGCTCGATGCGACCGTCGTGTGCGCGCGATCGGGTCCGATCCAGATAGAAAGATAGCGCGTAAGGGTGTCGACCTCGGTGACAGAGCTGTCCACAGACATGGGTGACACCCGAGGCTTGTGGCGGAAGAGAGCCTTCTGGAAAGGCATGTCCCGCGACGAGCAGTTGAGTCGCGAGCGCAGCATGACGGAGCGGTGCTCGCGATTCGTCCTCACCCTCGAGACGTTCGCCCGTGCATCGACGGTGTTACGCATGTCCTTGGGCCGGGTGTCTTCGCCGTTGCTGCGCGCATACGCGGATCTCGAATCGGCAGACATCGCAGGATCGATGCTGCGTTGTCACTTCGATCGCATCTCGACTCTTTCGATCGAACATCGCAACAGCGGACAAGTCGAAGGGCGATTCTCGCTCGACGATCGTCGCGCTCGCGCTATACGGTGCGCGATGAAATCGCGAGTGGTGAAGCGAAGTGGAAAGCGCGGTGAGCAGCTCGAGCTCGAGCTGCCGACGTGGGGCGGCGCGCGCCAGGGAGCGGGCCGTAAACGCGTGGCGGTGCGCGCGACCGTGCCGCACGTCGCTCGCGCGCGGACGCGGGACTACAACCCCGTGTTCGTCACGATTCGCATGCACGACCACGTGCCGAGCTTGCGAGAGCGAACCGCGTGGGCGGTGATCGTCCGGACGATGCGCGCGTTCCGGGGCCGCTGGGGTCTTCGCGTGGTGCACTACACGGTCATCGAGAATCACCTTCACCTCATCTGCGAGACGGAGGGCGGCGACGCCCTCTCGAAGGGGATGCAGGCGCTCATGACCCGGCTCGGCAAAGCGCTCAATCGCCACTTCGGTCACAAGGGCACCGCGTTCGCGGGCCGCTTCCATGCGCGCGAGTTGAGGACGCCGAGCGAGGTTCGGTACGCGCTGCAGTACGTGTTGCTCAATGCCCGCAAGCACGCTGCCGAGCTCGGCATGGAGTTGCCGCGCGAGTGGCTCGACGATCGCTCGACCGGCGCCATCTTCGACGGCTGGAGCGATCCACTCGACATCCCCGAGCGCAACGCCGACTTCGGCACGTCACCGGCGCAGAGCTGGCTCTTGCGCATCGGCTGGCGCCAGCTCGGTCTGCTCGATCGCACTGCCATCCCGGGCGGCGTCGAGATCACGCGGCCGCGCCGGCGTCATCTTGAATCGGCAGACATCGAAGCACCCCGATCGGGGACGCTCCGCGCGCGCGATCGAATCTCGAATCGGCAGACGTCGACTCTCGAGACCACCACGGATGCGAGCCACCTGGGCGCGCGCTGCTCGATCGCGGTCGAGGTGGTAGCGTGCCGCCTCGCTCGACCGCGGGCGGCGATCGGCCTGGTGCGAACACCAAGTCGCGACGCAGGCGCTGCGAGCGATCTCCAGGGCACGCAGGAGATCCTCGTCGAAAGGTGACACCGCGGTCCGAAGTCACTGCAGGCGTGCTCGTGATAACCTCGCGCGCGCATGGACGGTGATCCGATCGTCGCGGTGTTCTTGCCGGTTGCGCTCGCGATCGTGATGTTCGGGCTCGGGCTCGGGCTCACCATCGAGGACTTCAAGCGGGTCGTGACGTTTCCGAAGCCCGTCGTCGTGGGGCTCGTGTGTCAGATGTTGGTGCTGCCGGTCGTGTGCTTCGCGATCGCGTCGGGGTTCGGGCTCGCGCCCGAGCTCGCGGTGGGGTTGATGCTGCTCGCGGCGTCGCCCGGCGGCGCCACGGCGAACCTGTTCTCGCACCTCGCGAAGGGTGACGTCGCGCTGAACATCTCGCTCACGGCGGTGAACTCGGTGCTGTCGCTGCTCACCCTGCCGCTCATCGTGAACTTCGCGATGGAGTCGTTCATGGGCGCGGGGCAGTTCGTGCCGATGCAGGCCGGCAAGATCGTGCAGGTGTTCGCGATCGTGCTCGTGCCGGTCGGCGTCGGCATGCTGGTGCGCGCCAAGAAACCCGACCTCGCGGACCGATCCGCTGGGACCGTGAAGATCGCGTCGGCGATCGTCCTCTTGATCGTGGTGGCCGGCGCCGTCTTGAAGGAGAAGGCCCACATCGGCGAGTACTTCCAGCAGGTCGGCCTCGGCGCGCTGGCGTTCAACCTCGCGTCGATGGCGGTGGGCTACATCGTGCCCCGCGTCGTCGGCATCGGCGAGCGCCAGGCGATCGCGATCGGCATGGAGATCGGCATCCACAACGGCACGCTGGCCATCGCGATCGCCGGCCCGACCGTGCTGAACAACTCGACGATGGCGATCCCACCGGCGATCTACTCGCTCATCATGTTCTTCACGGCCGCGGCCTTCGGCTGGTTCGTCAGCAAGCGCGTGCCTGCTAGCACGTGATGCACTCGCACGCGATCGCGCGCTGCGGCGGATCGGGGAAGTCCGTGCACAGCGTGAACGGGTCCACGCAGTACTCGCTCGCGCACGCGCAGTCGAACTCCACGCCGCATGCGTCGGGGAACGGCACGCAGAAGTACTCGGTGGCGAACGCGACCTCGGCGACGCAGCCTTCATCGGGCCCGCACTCCGAGCAGTCCGCGACCATCGTGCCGCTCTCGCTCGAGCCGTCGTCGTCGCTCGTGTCGGTGCCCTCCGTGGGCCACGGCGCGCCGTCGTCCGTGAGCGTCACCGCCGACGACCCGTCCTCGCCGTCCGAGCTCGCGCCGTCGTCGTCGCCCTGGGTCGCGGAGCCGCTGTTGCTCGCGCTACCGGTCGTGCCGCCGTCGTCGTCATCGGCGACGTCGTCCGCGACGTCGTCGGCCCCATCGTCGCCTTCGGCGGAGCCGGAGTTCGACGCGGACTCGGATCCGACGTCACCAGGATCCGTGGGGCAGGCGAGCGCGACGAGCACAGAGAAGGGGGCCAAGCGAGTGATGTGCATGGGAAGCTCCGAGAACTGAAAACGCGCTGGTTCCCTCGAGCCGCGCGGATCCGTCACTCGAATTCGCCGCACGCCGATCGGACCCGCGCGACGTACGGCGAGCGCGGGTGCGCCGCGAGGAACGAGGTCGCCGCCGTCTTCGCACCGTCGCCCTTCGATCGGCACAGCACGATCGCCAGCCACGCGCGGCGATCCTCGACCATCGCACCGTCGTTGAACTCGCGCGCATGCTGACGCAACAGCGCGATCGCCTTCGCGTCGTCGCCTGCCGCCGCAGCCGCCCGCGCCCGCGCGACGAGATCCGTCTCCAGCCGCAGTCGCTCGGGGGTGACGACGATCGGCGCCGGAGCGGGCTCGACCGCCGCACGCACGCGCGCACGACGGGTCGGCTGCGGATCCGGGGTGGGCTCGGGCGCGACGGCCGGTGCCGCGATCGGAGCGACCGGCGTCGCGACCTCGCGCACGGGCGGCGCCTCCTCGATCTCTCGCACCACCGCCACCTCGGCCACGCCGCCGTGCACATCGGCATCCGCAGCCTGCGATCGCACCGGTGCCGGCTCGCGCGCGACGAGGATTCCGCCGCCGAACGCCGCCGTCGCGATCGCAGCGACGACCGCTGCGGCGATCGCCAGCGGCCACACCCGACGTCGCCGCACCACCGGCGCATCCACCAACGGATCCTCGTCCAGCCGCGCCAGCGTCGCGTTCCAGTTCGCACGCCGCCGCGAAGGATCCGGCCCACGCGACGCCACGAACGCAGCGACGATCGCTCGCGCGTCATGATCAGCGTCGGCCATCGTCGTCCTCCCGCTGCTGTCGCGCACGATGGCGCACGAGCACGCGATCGAAGGCTCGCCGCGCGAGCCGCATCCGCGAGTACACCGTGTTCAGCTTCGCATCGATCGCCGCCGCGATCTCCGGCGCCGTCAACCCCTCGAGCTCGGCGAGCACGAACACCTCGCGCTGCTCCGTCGGCAAATCGGCGAGGAACCCCTCGATCAGCGCCGCGGCTTCTTGCCGCTCGAGCGCGTCGTCCAAGTCGGGCCCATGCGGCGCGGGCAACAACCGCAGCGACCCGTTCCGCGCCGCTCGCACGCGGTACTTGTCCGCCACGCGCCGCGCGATACCGAAGAGCCACGAGCGCATCGGTGTCGCCGGATCGAAGTCCACGAGCCGCCGATGCACGACGATGAACACGTCCTGCGTCGCGTCGTCCACCGCGTGCTTCGCCACACCGAGGTATCCGAGCGATCGCCACACGAAGTCGTGATGGCGCTCGAACACCGCCGCGAAGTCGCGGCTGTCCTCGGCGGAGGGGCGGGTGCTCGGCACCATCGGCTGGCGAGGGCATTCCTCGCGGGCGCGCCGTTCCGTCACGGAAATCGCACCTCCACCACCGCGGCGAGCGACCCGGTCACGCTCGACGCGGTGAACTGCGTTCCACCCTCGCGAACCGCGAAGCTCGGGCGCACGACGACCCCCTCCACGCTCCCGCGCAGGCCGAGCGCCACGTGGCGATGCAGGGGCCACAGCACCATCGGATAGCCGCCGAGCGACAGCCACGGCCGCTGCGACGTGCGGGTGATCGCCACGCCGTCGCCCTCGCCGTGGGCGAGCCCGCCGTGGCCGCCGACGAGCAACGCGAACTCCACCGGTCCGGCGTGCAGCACGGGACCGACGTGCGCGCCGACGGTCCACAGCCGCACGTCGACACGCGCGCCCTGTTCGGGCAGACCGATCTCCGCCTCGCGCGCGAACCAGAACGCGCCGACCACCTCTGCACGGAAGCGCTTGTCGAGCAGCGCGAGGCCGCCGCCGAGTCCGGGACCCACGCCCGGCAGCCCGGCGAAGCCCACCGCGATCTCGGCGAACGCCGAGCCGCGCAATCGAGGCGCGCGTGCGGGCTTCGGTGGGGGCTTCGGTGCCGGCGGGCGCACGGGCGCAGGCGCAGCCGCAGGCGCGACCTCGGTGACGGATGCAGCGGGCACGACGGGCTCGCCGTACGTCTGCGCGTGCACCATCGCGACGATGAGCACGGCGGCATCCGCCACGGTCGCGCACGTGGGGGCCTCGAGCCGACGCTCGGTGCGACCGGCCCGCGTCGTGACGACGAGATCGGCGACGTGCACCTCGCCCTCGCGCGCGACCACGATGTCCGCGACGACGCGATCATCGGCCCCCGCCGTCGGCTCGAGTCGGCTCGCGAGGCTCGCAGCGACGTCCGCCTCGCGCGGGCAGGACGGCGGCGCGTGCCAGTGCAGCTCGACGAGGGTGCCGGTCGGCGACGGCTCGCCGGGCGCCGCCGCGAGCACGCCTCCGAGCAGCGCCGCGAGCATGACGAAGTCTTACCGTCGATCGCCGCCGCTGCGTTCCCGTCGTGCCACCGATTTGCGTGATCCGATTCACTTCGCGCGTTCGGGCGCCATCCGCCCTCACGCTCACGGCAACGCGTGCACGGAGATGCCATCGATGCCGATCGCGATCTCCGGCAGCCCGTTGCGCTCGCGCGGCACGTCGCCCGGCGGATAGAACGCGGTGCCGTCCCACGTGGACACGTCGGCCGCCCAGATCCGCACGTCGTTCATCGCGGCGCGGTCGCGGAACCAGTCGATCGCGGCCGCCGGCCCCTCCGGATCGTCGTCCCAGTCCATCGGGATCACGATGCCGTCGACGTCCATCGCCGCGTACTCGTCGTAGTAGCCGCCGTCGTACGTGCCGTCGAGACAGATCATCAAGCCGAAGCGTCCGCCCGGCGTCTCGAGCACGACGGGCGAGTCGCCGGCCGACGCGTACGCGGCGTCGACGTAGTAGAGCGTGCGCTTGCGATAGCTCGTGACGAAGCCGTTCGCATCGACGACGCCGATCGCGTTGTAGAACTCGTCGCCGTCCACCTCGGGCACGTGATAGACGACGATGACGTCGTGCTCGGCGGCGAAGGACGCCCAGTACTCGGTGGTGGGCCCACCCGGCAGCGGCTCGGCGACCTCGGAGACGTCGCGGCACGATCGTCCTGCGTAGTCGTCGAGCCCGGGCGCGCACCACACCTCGGTGGGCGACGCGTAGCCGTAGCTCGAGCCCTCGGGGAACACGACCATCGTCGCGCCCTCGGCGATCGCCGCCTCGGCCCACTCGGTGAGGCTCGCGATGTTGTAGTCCCAGTCGCCGAAGTGCGCGTCGGCGTCGTACTGCACGAGCCCGATCGTGAACGGCTGCTCGCCGACACCGGTGGTGGAGCCCGACGACTCCGAGCCCGAGTCGCTGCCGTCGCCGCTCGAAGAGTCGTCGTCGACGACGCCCGGTCCGCTCGAGCTCGACGAATCGGTGACGACGCCGATGTCGCTCGACGTGCTCGACTCGTCCGCGCCGCCGCTGCTCGTGTCGCCGGCTCCGTCGTCGGGCTCGTCGGACGAGTCCGCGCAACCGAGCACGGAGGCGAACAGGAGCAGGGCATGCCTGGACGTCATGACGGCCCTTGGACGGCGAGTGCCGTCAGGATGACACGGAGTACTCCGTCATCACGACCTTCGAGCCCGCCATCACGTCGTGCAAGCAGCGCTGCTCGGCACCGAAGATGTAGAGCGCGTCGACGAGGGCGATGATGCCCCCGACGACGGGGATCTGGGTGATCGCCGCGAGTGCCCACGAGCGCACGAGCACGCCGCGGACGAAGCCGATCGGGGAGCCGTCCAGCTGGACGATGCGCATGCCCAGCAGCTTCTTCGCGATCGACTGACCGGAGGTGGCGATGAGCACCGCCTGCACCACGACGACGGCGGTGATCATCACGCCCATGGCGATCGCGGCGCCGGCCTCGAAGTCGTCGGAACCACGGGTTTCGTCGATGAAGAAGAACGCGGGAAAGAGCGCGACGACGTAGACGAGGCTGTCGATGATGTTGCCGAGGAACCGCCGGCCGCGCGACGCGAGCACGTGATCGTCGGTGTGGGCGGCCGTATTCCACTCGTTCTGCTCGACGGGGGGCGCGTACGGGTTGGGGCCTTCCGATGGCGGATACATGGCGTTCGATGGTACGCGATCCGCGATGTGACGCCGGTCGCACCCCGACGATTGCGAAGGAACGGGCAATGGTGCTATCGAGATACCCGTTGGTTTGGAGGTGGGAGACGTGGACGTGCGATGGATGATGGCCGCGCTCGCGGCGTCGATGGCATGCGGCCCGGGGCAGGGCTCGATGGCGGACGGTGGAGGCGAAGGCGATGGTGAAGGTGGCGAGCTGGTCGACGACGACGACGACCCGTGCACGCCGGCAGCGGCCCGCGAGCTCCTCGCGGTCGACGAAGCGATCGAGTCGGCGGTGATCGTCGACGACGCGCTGGTCGTCGCCGTGGGTGATGCGATCGTGCGCATCGAGAGCGACGGCAGCTCGCGCGAGCTCGTCGCCGACGTCGAGGTGCATGCAGCTGGCCTCGCCGTCACCGACGATGCGCTCGTGTGGCACGTGCACGGCGAGGCGGCCCGCGACGCGCACCCTCCGTCGGTGATGTGGCGTGCGCCGCGGGACGGCGGCACGCCGACGATGGTGCGCGAGGGCATGCCCTCGATCGACGTGATGGGCGGCGACGGCCACGAGGTGTGGTGGTTCACGCTCGCGCCGTGGCTCGAGCGCACGCGACTCGAGCGCTGGCCCTTGGGTGAGGCGGATCCCGAGGCGTTCGGGGACGCCAACGGCTTCGGCCGCAACTTCCACGTCTACGACGACCTCGTCGTCGCGACGTTCGGCTCGTGGGATCCGCCGACGGACGGCTGGGCCCTCGCATGGGAGCGCGACGGCACGGAGGTCGAGCTGCCCGAGACCGAGCTGATGGCGAACCGGCGCGTCGAGGCGGTCGCGCTCGGCACCGAGCGCGTGTTCGCGAGCGACAGCACGAACGTGCGGCTCGAGGCGGTGCCGCGCACCGGCGGCGCCACCGAGGTCGTGTTCGAGCTCGGTGCCGAACCGACGCTGTGCGACACCGGTGGCCGCCTGCTGCAGCTCGAGACGGCGGACGACGCCCCGTGGTGGCTGCTCGAGGACGGCACGGTCCTGCGTGCGTCGAACGGCGTCGTCGAGGTCGTGCACCGCAGCGACGACGGTGTTCGGCCCACGCGTTGGTTCGGCCTCGGCGAGTCGACGCTGTTCGTCGTGGAGCGAAACTACGAGCAGCCCGGCGCACGCGTGCTCGCGATCGACCTCGAGTGACTACAGCGGGATGCGATCGCCGTCGGCGAGCACGACGAAGCCGCGGCGCTCGATCTCCGCGCGGGCCGGCGATGCAGGGTCGAGCGCGGGGTTCGAGTGGTTGAGGTGCGTGAAGTAGACGCGCAGCTCACCGGCCTGCACGAGCGGCTCGAGCCGATCCATCGTCTCGCCCATGAGAGGGTGGCCGATGCTCGACACGGGGCGACCGGGCAGCTCGTCCGACGAGTAGAACGAGCCGTCGAGCAGCGCCACGTCGACACCGCGCAGGTCGTCCTCGATCGGGTGCGACCACTTCGACCACGGCTCGGTGTCCGGGATGTACAGCACCGTCGCGTTGGGGCCCACGAACTTGAAGCCGAACGTGTCGCTGAGCTCGTCGCGATGCGGGACCAGCAGCGGCACCACGTCGACGTCGGCGAAGCGCACCGGCACCTGGTGCTCCAGCTCGTGCAGCACGATGTCGCGATGCGCGACGAGCTGCGACCACGGTCCGTTCGCGCGCAGGTACTCGCCCATGCGCGCGGACGCGTGCACCGGCACGCCCTCGGCCGCGATCGCCTCGAAGCCGAGGTACGCGAGCCCGAGGTAGTGGCCCATGTGCGCGTGCGTGAGGAGGATCCCGTCGACCGGCGACCGATCGACGCGCGCGCTCTCCAGCCGTCGCACGTCGCGGAGCATCTCGATCTGCGCGGGCAGGTCCGGCGTCGCGTCGACGAGCCGCACACCGTCCGTTGTCACGAGCGCGAGCGCGGCCACACGTCGCGCGCGCTTCGGATCGCGACGCGCCGCTTCGCAGCGATCGCAGTTGCACGCCGCATGGGGCAGGCCACCGTCCTGGGCCGTGCCGAGCACGCGCAGCTCCGCGGCGGGAGCGGGCGCGGCCTCCGACTGTGTTGCAGGCGCACCACAGGCGAGTGCGAACGCGGCGACGCACCCCTCGAAGAAGCTACCGATCACACCGACTTGCCCACGCATCCCCAGGCAACTTGCCCAATCTCGCCCACACTCGCCAGCGCAAGTGCAGGGTCCGTTCACGCCCGCGCTTGGCATGCGGCGTGCTCTTCCGACGAGACGTGCCGCACTGTGTCGCCGCTTCCACCGACGGAGCGACCAAAAAAACAACCTCACCCCTGCCGCGAAAGGTTCGCGCGCGAAGGCGGAACGGCGACACAGGGCGGGCGCGTTCGCGGCGACTGTATGCTGCGAGCAACACTCGATGATCCGCATCACAGACGCTGCAATTCCTCGCCATGGGGGTGGGCGTCGGCCTATCGTCGCGCCGTACGAGCGAAGGAGACCCTCGCGACATGAACGAGACGGCGATCGGAGTCGGAGGTCTGGTGATCCACGTGCCCAGGGCGCGCGTGGATCTGCGGACCTGGTGTGAGTGGACGGGGCAAGCACCGGACAAGGTGCTCGCGGTCGTCGGACGCAGCTTCCGGGTGCCCACGCGCCGCGAGAGCGTCTACACGATGGCCGCGACCGCGGCGCTGCAGCTCGTCGAGCAGTACGACATCGACCCGCGCGAGGTCGGTCATCTCGCGCTCGGCACCGAGTCGAGCACGGACAACGCGATCGGTGCGGTCATCGTGAAGGGCATGCTCGATCGAGCGCTCGTCGCGACCGGTCGACCGCCCACGGCGCGGGCGTGCGAGGTGCCCGAGGTCAAGCACGCGTGCCTCGGCGGCATGTATGCGCTCAAGGGTGCCGCACGGTGGGCCGCGCTCGAGGGTCGCGGCAAGAAGGCGATCGTGATCGCGGCGGACATCGCCGAGTACGAGCGCGGCAGCACGGGCGAGCCCACGCAGGGTGCCGGCGCGGTCGCGATGCTGGTGGAGCGCAACCCGGGCCTGTTCGCGATCGACCTGCCGCACTGCGGGAGCGCGGCGGCCTATCGCGGCGTCGACTTCCGCAAGCCGTTCGCGCGTCACTTCATGGACGGCTACGCCGCGAACACGCGCCGGCTGCACGACTTCCCCGTGTTCAACGGCAAGTACTCCACCACGTGCTACGTCGACGAGGTCATCGCCGCGCTCGACGACATGTTCGCGCGCACGGGCTGGAATCGCCGCACGTTCTGGGACGAGGTCGCCGCAGCGATGCTGCATCGGCCGTATCACCACATGCCGATCCAGGCGATGGCCGCCGCCATCGCCGTGGGCATGGCACGCGAGCCCGAGGATCGCGAGGCGTTCGTCGGCCTGTGTCGCGAGGCCGGAGTCGAGCCCGACGCTGCGCTCGCCGAGGCGGCGGCGGACGACGACCTGTTCGACCGTGCGCAGCGCGACGGCGTCGACGTCGAGCCCACGCCCGAGCTCCAGCGCGCGATCAAGAGCTTCCGCGCGGGCGCGTGGTTCAAGAAGTTCGTGGCCGGCAAGATGTCGCTCGGCGCCGATGGTGCGATGGACCTCGGCAACCTCTACACCGCGTCGTTGCCGGCTTGGTGGACGTCCGCGTTCGCGCAGGCGCATCGCGACGACATCGAGCTCGGCGGTCGCACGCTGCTCGCCATCGGCTACGGCAGCGGCGACGCGGCCGAGGCGTGGCCGCTGCGGGTCGTGCCGCACTGGCGCGACGCGGCGGCCCGCATCGGCTTCGCCGACTCGCTCGCGAACGCGGTCGACCTCGATCGCGCGAGCTACGAGGCGCTGCACGACGGCCACGACATCGAGCTCGACGCCGAGCCACGCCGCGGCTTCGTCGTCGATCGCGTCGGCGAGTGCCTGAGCGGCACCGGCCAGGACGTCGGCATCGAGTACTACCGCTTCGTGGGTTAGCCCGCGAGGCCGCGCATGCGATTCACCGCCGGGCGTCGCTTCGGCGGTGCATCCGCGTGCGGCTTGCTCTTCGCGTCACGGCGCGAAGCTCGGGGCGGCACGGGATCCGTGCTCGTGTCGACGAGCTCGCGCACGACGGCGAGCCGCTCTGGCAGCGCGTCGCAGAGCGCCACCGTGTTCGCGTCGTCGCTCGCGCGCGCGTGCGGGGGCAGGGCGGTACGCAGCGGCGTCGCGAACTCCGGCGCCGGGTCGCGCTCGACGGCCGCGAGCGCGGCCGCGAACGCCAGGCACGGCGACTCGGCCCCGGTCGCTTGCTCGAGGTCGAGCGCGATCATCTGTCGATCATCGACGCTGGCCTCCGCGGGCGTGCCCGCGAGCACCGCGAGCGCACGGTGGCGATCGCGGTAGCCGAGCGGGTGCTCGTCGTCCGCGAGCAGCTCGGTGAGCAGCGGATGGGCCCGCTCGTCGAGCTCCTGCACCGCGAGGTCCAGCGCCATCGCACGCAGCGCGGGGTCGCGCGCGATCGCGGCGATCTCCGCGACGATGCGGCCGTTCACGATCTCCGGCTCGCGGGAGAGCGCGCGCTCGTAGTCGGCCAGCGCGCGGACACCACGGCCGGCCCGCGCCAGGATGCGCGCGCGCTCGAGGTACAGGCGCGCCTCGTCGGGTGACGCATCCAGCATCGCGTCCGCGCGTGCGAGCGCCGCGTCGAGATCCGACATGGCGCGCAACCGATGGACCTCCACCGGATCGGATGCGACCGGGGCGGGCGCGACGGCAGGGTCGAGCGGCGAGGCCTCGGCGATGCCGGCTCGAGCGACGTCCTCGACCGCGAGCGGAGGCACCACGATCGCCGCGGCGATCGACGCACCCACGGCGAGCGCGAGCGGCCACGCTCGCGTGATCGAACGGCGCTTCCGCGGCGCGGGTCGAGCCGCGGCATCGATCTCGGCGAGCACCGCATCGAGCTCGACGCGGACCTCGGCCGCGGTCTGGTAGCGCGCGTCGGGCTCCTTCTCGAGCAGGCGCGCGATGATGGCGACGAGCGCGGGCGGCGTACCGGGCGGCAGGTCGGGCACCTCGCCGAAGAGTTGCTTGCCCATGAGCACCGTCGGGTCCTCGGCATCGAACGGCAGCTTGCCGGTGATCATCTGCCAGAGCAGGATGCCGACCGCATAGAGGTCCGAGCGACCGTCGACCTCGGTGCCCGTCACCTGTTCCGGGCTCATGTACTGGGGCGTGCCGAACACGCGACCGACGTGCGTCATGCGGGCGTCGAGGCCCTCGCCGCCGAGGATCTTCGCGATGCCGAAGTCCACGAGCTTGAGCAACTCGTCGCTCGACCCGGCGCGCGTGACGATGATGTTCTCGGGCTTCAGATCGCGATGGACGATGCCGCGTGCGTGCGCGTGCCCGAGCCCGTCGAGGATCTGTCCGGCGTAGTCGACCGCGGTGCGCAGCGGCAACGGCTGGCGCACGAGCCGGCCGAGCTCTTCGCCGTCCACGAGCTCCATCGCGAGGTACTTCGCGACCGGTAGATCCGGGCGCGGCTGCCACTCGCCGAAGTCGAGCACGCGCACGCAGTTCGGATGATCGAGTCGCGACGCGCTGCGAGCCTCGCGGGTGAATCGCGCCGAGCTCTCCGGATGCGCGCTGCGCTCGGGGTGCAACACCTTGACGGCGATGTCGCGACCGAGCCCGAGGTGATGGCAGCGCAGCACCGAGCCCATGCCGCCGACGCCGATGAGCGCGTCGACGCGATAACGCCGTGCGATCGTCTCGCCGACGAGCGCCCACGGATCCACCGACGGGACGGAGTGAGGATCGTCCACCGTCGGGTGGCTGGTGGCGCGCGTGGGCCCCATCTCGGTGCCGTTCTGGCCGGCTGCACCCCGGTGTCAAG
The DNA here is from genome assembly GCA_964468635.1 of uncultured Nannocystaceae bacterium. Lineage (GTDB taxonomy): Bacteria > Myxococcota_A > Polyangia > Nannocystales > Nannocystaceae > Xiheibacterium. Next base: position 253,800 of record CAYXVR010000003.1, on the reverse strand, counting down.
GTAGGCAAACCCGCCGCCGCGGATCGTCAAGTTCCGCGCACGACCGCGACCGGCGTCGATTCGTCGAGCAGACCGGAACCCGCGGCCGGCGCCGACCCGTCGTTCAGTTCGAGTCGCGTCGGATCGGGTTTCACGATCGCGGTCGGCGTCGCATCGGCGGAAGCTTCCGGTGACGCGGGGGCATAGGCGGCCGGCACCGTCCAGCGCGCCTTCGACATGGGGAACTGGCGCACCACGCCCTTGCGCACCGCGTCGAGTCGCGCGGGCAACACGTCGCACAGCGCCGCGGTGTTCTCGTCGTCATCGACGGCCGCCGACGGCGGCGTCACTCGATGCAGCGTGCCGAGGTAGGTGGGCGATGGTGCGCGCTCGATGTTCGCGAGCGCCCCCGCGAAGACGAGACAGGGATCGTCGGCGTCTCGCGCCTGCCACAGATCGAGCGTGGTGGCGAGCACGCGATCCACCGCATCGGCCGCGCGCGAGTCGGCGGTGATCGCCGCCAAGGCGCGGTGTCGATCGCGATACGCGAGCGGATGGGCCTCGTCGTTCACGAGCTCGACGAGCATCGGATCGCGGTGGGCCCCGAAGCGGTGCAAGACCAGCTCGAGCGCGGGTGCGCGCAGGTCGGGTCGCTTCGCCAGCGCCACGACCTCGGTATGGAGCGATGCGTCGTCGAGCAACTTCGGGTCGCGCGCGAGCGCGTCGTCATACGCCGCGATGGCGCGGGCGCCGTCCTCTTCGTGCATCGCCAGCGCCCGTGCGCGACGCACGTGGACCGCGGCGTCGTCGGGATTTTCGCGCAGCATGCGATCGATGCGCGCCATCGCGGCCGTGTCGGCGCCCTTGCTGAGGAGCGCGTCGATCTCGATCAACTCGGTGGCCGCGCCCGCGCGCGGTGCTCGGGGCTCGGCCGGCGCCGGTGCGGCTGGATCGGTGGCGCTCTGCTCTCCGAAGCGGCTCGCGATCACGCCGCGCACGGCCTCGAAGTCGTGGTCGTTGCTCGCCCGCACCGGGGTTTCTTCGCTCGTGGTGATGACCCATGTGACGACGCCGACGAGCGCGAGCGCGGCGGCGCCGAGCGAGAACCACGCGCGTGGATGTCGACCCGCGCTCGGTTGCGGCTCCGCGTAGGTCCAGTCCGGCAGCCGCGTGGTGGGCGAGCGCAGCTCCATCGTCGGGTGATGGAGCTCGTCCTGCCGATTCGGCAGCTCGAGCGTCGCGCCCGCGACCTTGCGACGGAGGGCCTCGGGCATCGGTGCGGGCCGAGGAGCGCCGCGCGGGGCCTCCTCCTTCATCACCGGGGCGAGCGTCTTGGCGATCGCTGCCATCGCGAACGATCCGAACTGCATCGTCCGTCGATTCGTCATCAGCTTCTCGACGGTCTGGAGATCGCGCGCGACCTCGAGTGCCGTCTGCGGGCGCTTGTCGGGCGCCTTCGCGAGCAGTCGCCGCACGAGCGCAGCGAGCGGGGCGGGGATGAACTCCGGAAGCCGCGGTGGATCGGCGAACGCGTGCAGGCTGAGCAGGTGGGGCGGATCCTCCGCGTCGAACACGGGCGCACCGCACAGCATGTGGTGCAGCAAGAGCCCCACGCCGTAGACGTCGGAGCGCGCGTCGATGGGCGCGTTCGTGGCGAGCTCGGGGCTCGCGAAGTAGGGCATCGAGTCGTCGCCCCGCGAGATGCCCAGCGCGTGCCGAGCACGATCGGCGAGCAGCTCGAGCCCGAAGTCGACGAGCTTGAGCAGCTCGCCGCCCTTGGAGTCCTTCGCGACGAGCACGTTGCGCAGCGACACGTGACCGTGCACGAGTCCCCGCCCGTGTGCATGCACGAGCCCGTCGACGACCTGCCGTGCGAGCTCGAGCGCGCGCCGAGGCGGCACGGGGCCGTCGAGCCGCTCGGCCAGCGATCCGCCCTGCATGTGGGGCGTCGCCATGTACGGCAGCGTCACGTCGGCGCGGCGCCACTCGCCGAAGTCGAGCACCTGCGCGCAGTTCGGATGATCGAGCCGCGATGTCTCCTGCGCAAGCGCGTGGAAACCCGAGACTGCGTCGGGATGCGCGGCGAGCTCGCGATGCAGCAGCTTCACTGCCACGTCCAGCCCCAGCTCTCGGTGACGGCAGCGCAGCGCGATCCCGGTGGCGCCGCTGCCGAGCACGGACTCGACGCGGTAGCGGTCGGCGACCGTCTCACCGATCCAGCAGCGCGGATCGTCGGCGATCGTGCTCGTGCGTACCAAGGTAGGAATCACGTGCGGACGGTGGTCGTCTCGCATCGAACGCGTTCTATGGTGCCGTCCGTGCGTGTCAAGCCGTGCGCCGCGCCACCCGCGAGTGGGCGCGTGGGCGCGGGCGATTCGGCGATCCGGACGAAACGAGGTTGCGCGAGACGATCGCTCGGAACGGCGCGCGCCGCGTCTACTCGCAGTTGTCGGGGTTGAGCAGGAACGCCCGGCGCGAGCGCACGCCGACGCCGATGCGGCGGTTGCGAGCGTGACAGCTCTGCGGCCCGGTCACGCCGCAGCGCGCGACGAGCTCGTCGTCTCCGATGCCTTCGGTGGAGACGACGAGGCCGGTCATGCCGGTGGTGCGGGTGGCGAGCACCTCGGCGAAGGCCTTCGCGCGCAGCTCCGCGAGCTCGCTGTTGTGGCTCGCTCCGTTCGCGCAGCGGCCCTTGATCGGCACCTCGTCGGTGTGTCCGGTGATCGTGATCTGCAGCTCGGCGGACGGGCTGATGTCGCGCGCTGTCTTGATCGCACCTGCCACCGCGGTCGCGAGCTCGCCGGGCTTGCCGGCGGCCTGCGGCGTGGAGCTGCACCGCTCGAACAGACCGTCTGTGTTCACGGCGCCGAGCTCGAACGGCGCCAGCGCGTCGCATACGTCGATCACGGTCTCGTCGAAGTGCAGCGCACCACCTGCGCGCGTGCCGACGATCCGTGCGCCGGTGACCGGCTTCTCGCACAGCTCGCGGCTCGACGGCGGACGACCCGGCGCCACGCCGTCTTGCACGACGGTCCAGCCCGGGAAGACCGTGTCGAGATAGCGCAGTCGATTGTTCCGGACCGTCGTGATCTCGGTGGCGCAGCCCTGCTTGCGGCGCAGGAGCACACCCACGGCGCCGCGCAGATCGGAGAGCTCGCCGTGCACGTCGCCGATCGAGTCGCGTTGGGCCTCGAGCCGACGACCGCCGGCTGCGACGTCGGTCTCGATGCGCGCGACGGCATCGTCGACCTCGCCGAGCCGGCGATGGATGACGTCGAGCTTCGCGCGCATGCCCGCGAGCATCGACTCGCTCGCCGCGAGCTGGCCCTTCAGGTTCTTCGGGGCGGACTTCGCCTCCGCGTCGACGAAGTAGAAGAGCGCGAGACTGCCGAGCTGGCGCAGGCACGCGGGACCGAGCTGGCCCATCGTGTTGCACGCGTCGGCGGTCGCGATCGCGGTGTCGGACAGCGCTGTGGTGCTCGTGCTCGGCACCACCGACGCCGGCTTCTTGCGCGGGCGCGGCAGCCAAGGTGCGAGCTCGGGATGTGCCTGCGCCCAGTCGATGGGGCGCAGGTGCGGCCGCATGCGCACGGACGCTTGCGCCTCTCCGGTCGCGCCCGTGAGCTCCTGCGCCCACTTCGCGCACCGACGTCGCGCGCCCGCCTCGGCGAAGTCGCGGCACATCGTGACGAGGTCCGGCGGCGGTCGGCGAGCGAGCCGTAGGATCGCGCGCTTGAGCGAGCGCGACGCGACCGCCGGACGCGAGTCGCCGCTCTGCACGATGCGACAGGCTTCGCGCGCGACGGAGGCGCGGTTGAGCAGCTCGCGGCCCTCGAGCTCGCGGAAGATCCGCTCGTTCGCGATCGCGAGGACTTCGGCGGCGACCGTCTTCAGGAGCACGCGCACCGGCGGCGCGAACCATGCGAGCGAGCCGGTGGCGTCGTCGATGGCGCGGTCGGTGACCTCGCCGATCTCCATCATCTTCACGAGCACGACGAACGAGAAGTCGAGGCCCGCGGTGACGGCTCCGGGGCCGGTGCGATCGGCCCTGTCGAGCTCGAGTGCGGCGACGAGCTTCGCGGCGCGATCGATGCGCATGCGCGGCTCGGGCTCGATCGTCGTCTCGCTCGCGCCGTGGCGCTGCGGCACCTCGGCGGTGATCCGATTCGTGATCGCCGTGGCGCACGCCGCCGTGCCCGGCTCCGCACACGCCTGGCCCTCGCGGCGCGCGAGCGCGGCCGGGACATCGCCCGCGAGCGTGGCCTCCACGTCGGTACGCAGCTGTGCGATCGGCAGGGGGGCGGTCGCGTCGCTGCGTGCGAGCGCGCGCGCGACGACGTCGACGGCGGCCGCTTCGCTCGCGAGTCGCTCGCTGCACGCCTGCGCCGTGGACTGGCCCACCTCGGCGCGTAGCCCCGCGTCGAACAGCGCGCGCTCGGCGAGATCGTCGAGCTCGCACGCCGGCTCGCCCTTGGCGAGCGCGGCGGGCTCGAGGCCCACCGCCGCGAACGCGGTCGCGTGATCGACCACGAGCTCGGCACGCAGCTCGTCGAGCGCGTCATCGGCCAGCTGCGCGCCGTCGGTGGTGGGCACGAGCGCGACGGCGTTGCACACCTGCATCACCGCACGATCCTCGGTGAGCACGGTCTGCACGAAGCTGCGCGTCATCGCGTCGGGATTCGTGACGCGCTTGGCGTGACACGCGACGAGCAGCGTCGCGGCGACGAGGAGTGGACGAACGGGAGAGCGTCGCACCGCGCGAGGATACCCCGCGCGGTGCGGTCCAGGCTCACGCCGCTTCGACGCGGATCAACGTGTGGCCGACCATCAGCTCGGCGCCATAGGGCACGACGTCACCGGAGCGCAACCGAACCCAGGTTCCGTGGCGGCTGCCGCAGTCCTCGATCGCGACCGTCTTGTCCTCTTTCACGAGTCGGCAGTGGAGGTCGGCGATGAACGGGTCGTCGGGGAACTGCACGTGGCCCTCGGTCTGGCCGAAACCGACCTCGACGTCGTCGATGGGGTAGCTCGCGGCGATCATGTCGGGCCCGAGCAGCACGTCGACGCGGCCCCAGTAGCCGGGGTCGGGGCTGCCGAGCGCGGGCGCCTTGCCGTTCTTCGGGCCGGCCTTGAACGCGGTGTAGCCGAGCAGCTGCTCGCCGATGCGGAACTGATCGCCCGAGCGCAGCGTGGTCGGAGCCGTCACGCGCAGGAACACGCCGTTGGTCGAGTCGAGATCGTCGACGACGACGCCGTCGGGGCGGAACGTGAGCTCGACGTGATGCGCATCGACGTAGGGATCGTTCGCGAGCAGCGAGCCCGAGCGCCGGCCGAGCAAGAGCGACGCGCCCACCGTGACGCCGAGCGCGGCATCGCCCTCGTCCTCGAGCAGGTAGTGGCCGGGCACGACGACGCGCGCGTTCGTCACCATCATGGGCGCAGGCGGAGGCGTGGGCTTCTTGTTCTCGCGCAGCAGGATCGACGAGGTGCCGTCGGGATCGCTGCCTGCGCGATCGTCCACCGCCTGCGGCACGGCGGGCGCGATCGGCTCGGGTGCCGGCGCGGGCACGTGGAGGGCGAACAACGTGCGATTCGCGAGCGGATCGTCGTCGTCCGCGTCGGCGGCGACGGGCGGATTGGGGACATGGATCGCGAACTGCGTGCGCTTCACGAGCGGGTCGTCGTCGTCGTCGTCGTCGTCGTGTGCGATGGGCTCGCGGGCAGGCGGCGTGTTCACTTGGGTGATCTCGGGCGGCGGCATGGCGGGCACGTGCATCGCGGCGAGCGTGCGGTCGACCTCGAAGCCCGAGTCGAGGACCTCTCGCACGGCGGCATCGAGGATGGGGATCACAAACGACTGTCCCGCCGGGGCGACGGGAGCCGGATCCGAAGCGATCGTGGTGGTGGTGGTGAGTTCGATCGCGTCGGTCCCGCCGCCCCGGCGGAACGAGTCAACCTCAAACACTGCGGTGCGGTCGGGCACCGCGACCGCGCTCGACCCGTCCTCCGACGTCGCGAGGCGCAGGTGCGTCGCGGGGGTCGGTGCGGCAGTCGTCTCGATCGGCCGGGCGAGCGCGGTCATCGGGTCCATGCCCAGCTCACAGAGCAACTGCCGTGCCCACCTGGATCCGCCTGCCTGCACGCCCCCACAACGCCGCCGATCCCGAGCTGCATGCCCGAATTGGGCAGCCGTTGCCCAACCTGACAGGCGATGGAGCCACCCGCCGTCGCGGGCATGCCAGCATCGGCGCGGGAGTTCGCACCCCCGATCCCGTGCTGCGCCGCATCGTCATCGTGCTCGTCGTCCTCGCGGTGATCGGCGTGGGCGTGGTGCTCGGGGCGCGCGCGTGGTGGGGCAGCGACGATCCGCGCACCCGGTTGCAGGCGCTCTTGTCCGAGGCGCTCGATCGCGACGTCGCGATCGGTGGGGTCGAGGTGGAGGGTGAGCACGTCGTGCTCACCGAGGTCTCCATCGCGAACCCCGAGGGATTCGAGGGCGCGCCGCTCTTCCACGCGCAGCGGCTCGAGCTCGATGTCGCGCTGGAGGATCTGCTCGATGACGAGATCACCGGCGTCGTGCATGCCGACGCGGTCGACCTGCGCATCGTGAAGAAGGACGGCAAGACGAACCTGCTCGGTCCGTTCGGGCGCGGCACCGGGGGCAGGCCGCTCGATCTGCACCTCGATCTCGCCGTGAGTGCGTCGAAGCTCGTGCTCGACGATCTCGATCGTGGACAGACGCTCGTGCTCGACGGAGTGGGCATGCGCGTGCTGTTGTCGAACCGCGACGGGGCGCGGCGCGGCGAGGCGCACGTCACGATCGCCGAGGTCGGGCTGCACGGGATCCCGCTGCGCGACGTCGAGCTGTTCGCGAAGGTCGACGGCGACACCGTGGAGCTCGATCGGCTCGAAGGGCGACTCGGGGCCGCCGGGACGGTGGAGGGCCACGGTCTGCTCTGGCTCGGCGGCGACAAGGGCTGGTCGTTCACCGTGTCGGCCGCGAACGTCGACATCGACGGCGACGTGCGACCGCTCGTGACCGCGTTGTTCCCTCCGCTCGCCGCCACGGTGGATGCAACGGCCGCGAAGGGAATGGTGGCGGCCGAGGTGGAGCTCGCGGGCACCGGCGTGCACTGGGAGCAAGTCCGGCCGACGCTCGCCGGCAAGGGCACCGCGACGCTCGTCGACGTCGAGCTGCCCGCGGGATCGCTCGTGCCCGATCTCGCCGCGCTCGTCGGACACGAGGGCGCATGGTCGCTCGCGCGCGCGACGGCCGAGTTCGTCGTGAAGGACGACTGGGTGAAGCTCGGGCGCGTCACACTCGACCGCGACGCGGTGCCGATGCCCGTGGAAGGGGGCGTGTCGCTGGGCGGTGCGCTCGACCTGCGGGTCGACGTGCTGCCGCTCGTGAAGCTGTTCGGCGGCAAGGCTCACACGACCATCGGCAGCGTGGCGACGTCCGTGCCGGTGCGGATCCGCGGTACGGTGCGCGCGCCCGAGCTCGCGTTGCCCACGGCGGCGGACGTGGGCCGCAGCCTGCTCGGCGGCGCGATCCGACGCTCGCTCGCCGGCGGCGACGGCGAGTGAAGGGGCGCCCGGGATTCGCGCCGACACAAATCGCGTGCTCGTGCGTATCCTGAGACGACGTGCGGCTCGTCGTCGTCCTCGCGCTCCTCTTCGGGTCCGTGCTCGGCGCGTGCGCTCGGCCCCCGCAGGCGCCGCTCGAGGGTATCGGCACGATCGACCCGGAGAAGTTGCGGTGGTTGAAGGGTGACGAGCGGCTCGCGGCCACGCTCGCGCACGGATGCGAACGCGACGATCCGATCGCGTGCGAGAAGCTCGGCAGCCTGTACTTCGTGGGCAAGGGCGTGCCGAAGCACCCGTTCCATGCGATGGCGCTGTGGACGTACGCGTGCGAGAAGGGCGTGGGCGTCGCGTGCGAGCAGGCGGCCGTCGAGCTCGTCTCCGGGACACGGATGCCCCGCGATCTCGAGCGCGCGCTCGCGTTCTACGACACCGGGTGCACGCACGGACGCGCGAGCGCGTGCACGCACGTCGGCGAGCTCTTGAGCGGTGGGCTGCTGCACGCGGGCACGGTCGTGAAGTCCGAGCTCGCACCCGCACCGCGACGCGCGGCGCGGGCGTTCCGGCGCGGTTGCGATCGCGGAGACGCGGCGGGCTGCCACGCGCTCGCGCTCGCGTTGCTCGAAGGGCGCGGGGTCACGCAGGATCCGAAGGAAGGCCTCGCGCTGCTCGAGCGCGCGTGCGCGGGCGAGGACGGCACGTCGTGTCGGCAGCTCGCGGCGCTGCACGGCGAGGGGTTGTTCGTGAAGCGCGACGACAAGGTCGCGCTGCACTACCAGCGTCGCGCGTGCACGGCCGGCGACGGACCGTCGTGCACGGAGCTGGCCCTGCGCGCGCGCGACGAGGGGCGCATGCAGGAGGCGATCGACGACCTGGGCGCCGCGTGCGATGCAGGCGACACCCGCGGGTGTGCGCTGCTCGGCGACGCGTACGTCATGCAGGAGCCGCCCGAGCCCGCGAAGGCGGCCGAGCACTACGCGCGCGCGTGCCAGGGTGGGCTGTGGGAGGCGTGCGGTCGGGTCGCGGCGCTCGAGGGCGCGGGTGGGATCGACGAAGCGCGCTTGCGTGCGCTGTATCGGCTCGCGTGCGATGCCGGCGAGATGTCGGCGTGCGACTGGCTCGCGGGCATGTTGCTCGACGGGATCGGAGGTCCGTCGGATCCAGCCGGTGCCGCGCGCTTGTACGATCGCGCGTGCGAGAAGGAGGTGGCGTCGTCGTGCGTGCACCTGGCGTGGATGGGGCGCGACGACGGGGGATCGGAGCCGCTCGCGTGGCTCGAGCGGGGATGCGAGCTCGATCCGCTCGCGTGCGTCGTGCTCGGCGAGGTGCACGAGCTCGGGCTCGTCGAGGGCAGCGCGGTGAAGCACGCCGCGGACGCGTACCAGCGCGGCTGCGCGGCCGACGATGCCGGCGCGTGCGAGCGGCTCGCGTCGCTCTACTACCGCGGTCGCGGAGTCGAGCGCGACGACGCCGTGGCGGCGCGGCTGTTCTCGGTCGCGTGCGACGCGGGGAGGGCGGAGTCGTGTGCGGAGCTCGGCTTCATGCACGAGAAGGGGCTCGGGGTGACGAACTCGCCGACGTGGTCGGTCCACTATTGGGCGCGGGCCTGCGAGCTCGGCTTCCAGCCGTCGTGCGAGGAGTTGAAGTTGGGCAAGGCGAAGCCGACTGTGACGCCGATCAAGCCCGGAAATCCGGCGACCCCTCCGCGCGTTCCCTCGAAATGATGCAACGGGCTGCGCTCTGGTTCGTGGTGCTGGCGCTGGGCGGCTGCGAGGCGGCCACGATGGCAGAGGGGCCGGAGGGCTCGGTCGACCTCGCGGCGTGGCACGCCGCGGGCGACGACACCGTGGGCGCGGGCACGCGCGGCAAGGTGCTGATCGTGGAGATCGGCGCGTTCCCCGACGACCTCAAGGCCGACGTCGTGCGCGCGTTGAAGGCCGAGCTGCAGGTCGAGGTGGAGGAGCTCGACGCGATCGCGCTGCCGAAGGCGGCGTACTACCCCCCGCGCAAGCGCTATCGGGCGGACAAGCTGCTCGACATCCTCGACGAGCTGCACGGCGGCGCGCCGGCGACGACGCGCGTGCTCGGCCTGACGTCGGTGGACATCTCGACGACGAATCCGCCGTTCGAGGACTGGGGCATCTTCGGGCTCGGCAACATGCCGGGCCAGGCGGCGGTGGTGTCCGCGTATCGCCTCAAGCGCAAGGCGAAGGACCGCGACCACGTGAAGTTCCGCGTGTCGAGCACCGCGGTCCACGAAGTGGGGCACACGTTCGGGCTGCCGCACTGCTCGGAGGATCGCTGCGTGATGCAGGACGCCGAGGGCGGCATCGAGAACACCGACCTCGGCACCGGCACGCTCGCTGCCGGTTGCCGCGCGCAGATCGACGAAGCGTTCCCGATCCGGACGAAGTAGCCGTCACATCGGATCCGGGTGGTCTCCTTCGGCCCGCGCGCCGACGCGCGCTCCAGGAGGTCCCCGTGAAGCGAGTGTCGATCCTTTTGTCATCCGTCGTCGTCAGCGCGTGCGCGGTCGAGGAGACCACGCCACCGCCCGCCGACGGGTTCCGCATCCAATACGACCGCTGGTCGATGTTCGAGGTCTCACCGGCGCCGAGCGGTGCCACGGCCGAGGCCGAGCTCGCGCGCGGCGCCATCCACGTGAACGCCCTCGACGGGTCGGGCAATCAGATGGTCGCCGTCGACGGCACGCCGATCCGCTACACGTGCGGCGCGATCCTCGTGGCGCCGTCGTACATCATCACGGCGGGGCACTGCGTGAGCCACGAGGACATCCTCGATCCCGAGACCACGCCGGTGACGCTCGAGATGTATCCCGTCGAAGCGGATCTCGACTGGGAGTCGGGCGTCGAGCTGACGACGCCGGGCGACTGGTGGGAGTTCGAGCACGACGAGCTCACTGCGGCCGAGGGCTATCACACCGAGCGCTTCGACTGCCGCGTGATGCAGCGATGCGGCACGCCGTGGGGGCCGGAGATCGCGTGCAACGAGCCGCAGGCCGACGTCGCGCTGTTGCGCTGCGAAGGCGAGCCGGGCGACAAGTACGGGTTCGTTCCGGTGGCGTCGACCGACATCGACGACGCGCCTGTGTTCATGCCGTGGGCGCACGAGGTGTACGACTTCGAGGGGTTCAACGGCGACGGGCTGCTCTACGACCACTACACGCCGCGTGATCCGGTGGACGAGAGCATCCACTACTTCGGCGACGACCGGAACCAGCTGTTGCCGCTGCGCAGCGTGGGGTTCTGGGTCGGCGACCTGTTCTTCGACAACATGAAGCTCGGCTGGGGCACGGGCGTGCGCTGGACCGATCTCGTCGGATGCCACGGCACGTCGGGCTCGCCCGTCCTGCAGTGGAACGAAACGATGAACCGCTTCGAGTACCTCGGGCCCATCGCGCAGGGGCACTTCCTGAACGCGTCGGTCGGCAGTGGCATGCCCGAGTGGAACCAGCTGTGTCAGGAGCCGGCGTTGCACGACTGGGGCGAGGAGAACCTCGCGTACTCGAACCTCGAGTACACGCAGCTCGTCGCGGAGAACGCGAACGACTGCTCCGGGCTCTACGACAAGGGGCCGATCCTGCAGATCTGGTGCATCCTGAAGGATCTGAACCTCGAGTGGGAGGAGTTGCAGTGGCCGTGGGACATCTGGCCGTGCCTCACGTGCCCGCCCCCGTGGGTGAAGTGGGCGCACGTGTACGATCCGCTGATCCAGCTCGATGCGGAGCACAAGCTCACGACGCCGATGGGCGTGAAGGAGGGCACGATGCATCGCGTGTCGGCGCTCGTCGTACCGGTGGACGGCAAGGAGGGCAAGATCGCGATGTACGATCGCGACGGCAACGTGCTCGCGTCGGTCGACGTGCGTGAGGGCTCGCGCGACTTCATCCAGCTCGAGGCGACCGTGCAGGCGCGCGGCGGCGACGAGCTCTCGTTCGTCGCGGAGGAGGGCACGGCGTTCGTCACCCGCATCGCGTTCGCACCGGTGGACGTCGCGAACGGCTTCGAGCGAATGGTCGACCGCGTGGGCGTCTCGCAGCTCGTCTCCGAGAAAGAAGGCGTCGCCGCGGTGGCGATGCGCTTCGCCGCCGAGGGCGAGGACGACTTCGCGGCGATCCTGCGCACGGGCGAGCGGATGGTGATGACGAGAGAAGCGGTGCCGCAGGGCGTACGCCTGTCGCTGACCTTCGCCTCGGCCGGCAGGGGCCAAATGCGCGCGGGCTTCCTGCTCGCGGACGGCACCGAGCTCGCCGCCGAAGTGGACGCAGAGAAGGAAAGGGCCGAGCTCTCCTTCGATGCCCCGCAGAGCCCCGCGGTCGCGGTGTTCATCGACGGCGTGGAGCTCGACGGCGACGTCGCGATCGACGACGTCCTCGTCGGCGGGATGTGATCGTCGGCGTCACACGAACTGGCGAGTGGCCGGGTCCCATCTGCGCCACTCGCCGTTGATGTCGTAGTAGAGCTCGGGGGAGCCGGCGTCGACTTTGAACTTCGCGGTCACGAAGAGGTCTGCGAGGTTCGGGTCGTCGTAGTGGTTCACGCTCACTTCGGATTCGTCGTGCATGTAGAGCGTGGCGAGCAACGTGTCGGCGCTCGCTTCGATCACGCCGTAGCCGTGCTTCGTCACCTCCGCGAAGGCGAGGTGGGGGTTCGGGCCCAGCTGCACGAGGAGCTCGCGGATCGCACCTGCGAGCTCCAGCGCGCCGGGGACCGACGAGAGCACCGGGTCGTCCTCCACCTGGCGGCGCAGCAGCGTCTGGAATGCCAGCGAGCTGATCGAGCCGCCCACGAACTCCACGATCTTCTGCGTCGGATCGCCCGTGACCATCGGTGTGCCCGCGAAGAACGCGTGGATGTCGCCCGTGATCGCGACCACGTTGCCGACGCCCGCGAGCTGCTCGATGAGCGCGCTGCGGCGGTTCGCCATGCCGTTCCAGTCGTCCACGTTGAGGTGGAACACCTTCTTGAACGAGTCCGGCACGTCGAGGCTCTGCAGATCGATCTGCAGCGGCGACAGGCAGAACTCGTTGGCCCACACCTTCCACGTCGCGGTCGAGTCGGCCATCGTGCGCAGGAACCACTCCTCCTGCTCCGGACCCATCGCCGTCTCGCTCGCGCCGTTGGTCTCGGCCCACCGCTGCGCGCCGTACTGCGCGAACGCGACCGCGCCCACCAGATAGCGCGAGCCGATGCGCGACCAGAAGCTGCCCTTCGCCATGTCGACGTACGCGATGCCGAGCGGACGGTCCGTCGGGTCGATCGGCGCGAGATCCGATCCCTCGTCCTCGATGACGCCGTTGATCCACGACACCGAGATCGGCCCCGTGATCGCATCCGTCGGATAGCCCGCCGCCGTCGCCGCGCTGCGCAGCAGCTCCGCATAGCTGCCGCCATCCTCCGCATCGATGTCCTCGACGTACGCGGCGCCCGTGTCCGGCTCAGGGTTCGTCACCACCACCGCGCCCGGATACGCGCTCTCCGGGATCAGGTGATCCGATCGATGGCTGCGCAGATCCGTCACCACCAGGTGCACGTGCTTGCCGAACACCAGGTCGCGCCAGATCCGGATGTCGTCCGGCGGTGCGACGCCGCGGTCGTACTGGAAGTCCTCCTCCATGTAGTCGACCGGCATGTACTCGAACCACGCCTGGTTCGCGTTCTGCCGGCGCTCCGGATCGTTCTCGTCCATCCGTCCCGACAGGTACGTCGCGTTCGCGCCCCAGCAGTCGTCGGAGAACTCGTGGTCGTCCCACGTCACGACCATCGCCAGCGACTCGTGCGCGCGCTGCAGCGCCGCATCCGATCGCACCAACCGATACAGCTGCCGGTAGTTGTCGATCGATCGCGCCGCCTGGAAGCCGCCCTCGCCCGTCGGATCCACCTCGAGCACGCCCGCGGTGTCCTCGAACATCACCTCGCGCCCTTCCACGACGTCCTGGAACCCCTCGTCGCCGGCGGTCTCGTAGATGTAGTCGCCGAGGTGCACGAAGAAGTCGAGCTCGTGGCTCACGAGGTTCGCGTAGCCGTTGTAGAAGCGCCCGCCGAAGTCCTGACAGCTCAGGAACGCGAAGCGCACCGGCACGTCGGCATCCGCCGCGGGTGCCGTCTTCGTGCGCCCCTGCTGGCTGCCGAGCGAGCGGTCGCCGACCATCGCCACGAACTGATAGCGGTACGAGGTGCCGGGCTCGAGGCCGGTGACGCGAACCTTCACGCAGTGGTCGTGCTCCGCGGTGGCGACGAGCGGCGTGTCGTACTCGACAGCGGCGACTTCCTCTTCCGATTCGTCGTCCTTGAACAAGAACACCGCCAGCTCGACGTCGTCCTCACCAGCGTCCGGGATCTGCACGCGCGTCCACAGGATCACCGAGTCGGGCCGCGGGTCGCCGCTGGCGACCGATTGCGGGAACATCTCCGGCGCATCCTCGATCGGGACGAGATCCGGTGTGTCGTCCTCGCCGCAGGCGGCCGACCAGCCACCGACGGTCGCGAGCGTTGCGCGGAGGAATTGCCTGCGTTTCATGCCAGCTCCGCCATCGAAGGTAGCCGATGCGAGGTCGCGCTCGGACGACTTCGTCGCTACCATCTCGGACGATGCAGCCCGGACCACCGGCACCGCCGAGCGGCGGCGGACCACCGGCAGGTTCGCAACCCCCGCGTGCGTCGTATCCGCGCGTCGTGAGCGGGCCGCTCGGCGACGAGCCGCAGACCGTGTTGCGCCGCGCGCTCGCGGCTGCGATCGCGATCGCCTTCATGCTCGTCGATCTCGCGTGGCCCGGCCCGATCACCGGCGCGATGGCCGTCATCGGCATGCTCGGCTTGCTGGGCGGCCTGCTCATGGGTCTGCTGCGCAAGCGGAGCCGGCGCATCCGAAGGGTCGTGGGCGCGCTCATCGGCGCCGACGCCATCATCATCGCGACGCTGCTCGCGATGTTCGTCGCGCGTGCGTACATCCTGTCACAGCAGAGCGACGTGGGCGACGTGCAGCTGGAGCACGCCGCGCGGATGTACGACCTCGTGTTCCTCGTCATCGGCGCACTGCACGGCCTGTCCGCCGCGATGCCCGAGCGCCTCGCCCGGCTCGCGCTCCGCTTCGCCCAGCGGCCGGCGCTCCTGCTCGCCGGCAGCTTCGCCGCGATGATCCTCGTCGGCACCGTGCTGCTCGCGTTGCCGCTGTCCGTGGAAGACGTCGCGGACGTCTCCATCGTGAACTCGCTCTTCACGATCACGAGCGCCGTGTGCGTCACGGGCCTCACCGTGAACGACCCGGGCTCCACGTACACGTTCTTCGGCGAGCTCGTGATCCTGCTCGGCATCCAGCTCGGCGGCATGGGCATCATGACGCTCGCCGCCCTCGCGCTCGCGTTCGCCCGCGACACCGCGCTGTCCACCCAGCTGCGCTACGCGGCGATGCTCGACGCGCGCACGCTCACCGATCTCCGCACCACCGTGCAGAGCATCGTGGTCGGCACGCTCGCGATCGAGGCGCTGGGCGCCGTCCTGCTCTACATCCAATTCAGCGGGGATCCGCGCGCCGACGGCCACTCGATCGCGTGGCTCAGCATCTTCCATTCCGTGTCCGCGTTCTGCAACGCCGGCTTCACGCTCTTCCCCGGCAACATCGCCGGCTTCGCGGATGACTTCGGCGTCCAGAGCGTCATCATGGCGCTCGTCACGTGCGGCGGCCTCGGCTTCCCCGTGCTGCGCGAGCTCGCGATCCAGGCGCGCATGCGCGGCGTCCGGCTCGTCATGCGTGATCAACCGCGTCCCCTCCCGATGACGCTGTCGAGCCGCGTCGTGCTGATCACGAGCGGGATCCTCGTGCTCGGCGGCGCGCTGCTCGTGCTCGCGATGGAGTGGGGCCGCGCCCCCATGCAGGAGCTCGGGCCGCTCGAGCGGATCTTCGCCGCGCTCTTCCACTCGGTGAACACGCGCACCTCGGGCTTCAACACCGTCGACATCGGCGCGTTCACGTCGACGACGCTCCTGTGGACGTGCGTGCTCATGTTCATCGGCGGCTCGCCCGGCTCCACGGCGGGTGGCATCAAGACGACGACCGTCGCCACCCTGTTCGCGACGCTGCGCGGCGAGCTGCGCAACGGTGAGCCCAACCTCGGCCGCCGCGCGATCGCACCCGAGGTGTTCCGACGCGCGAGCGCGGTCACGGCGATCTCCGCGGGCATCGTGATCTTGTCGCTGACGGGACTCACGATGAGCGAGGAGCACGACTTCGTGTCGCTGCTCTTCGAGGCCGTGTCGGCGTTCGGCACCGTCGGCCTCAGCGCCGGGATCACGGCGAAGCTCACCACCGCCGGCAAGCTCATCATCACCGCCACGATGTTCGTCGGCCGCGTCGGCCCGCTCACGATCGCACTCGCCGTCGCGGCGGCCGGCGGCAGGGCCCACTACCGCCTCGCCCGCGAGAGCCTGCCGATCGGATAGTCTCCAGAGGACTCCCATGGCCCAACGCATCCTCGTGATCGGACTCGGACGATTCGGCACCGCCCTCGCCGAGTCGCTGGCGCAGCAGGGCTGCGAGGTCGTCGCGATCGATTCCGACATGGACTCCGTCGACGCCATCAAGAACAAGGTCACCTACGCGCTCGAGCTCGACTCGAGCGATCCCACCGCGCTCCGGGCCATCGAGCCGCAGACCTGCAACGCGGCCGTCGTCGCGATCGGTGAGAACTTCGAGGGGGCCGTGCTCTCGGTGGCCGCGTTGAAGGAGCTCGGCGTCGGCAACATCGTCGCGCGCGCCACCACGCCGCGGCACGCTCGCATCCTGCTCGCCGCCGGTGCGCATCGCGTGCTCGAGCTCGAGTCGGAGATGGGCCGCGCGCTCGGCCGTCAGCTCGCCGGCGGCGCGAGCGTGGCCGAGGCCGCGGCCCACGTCGCGCTCGCGAACACGGGGCAACACGCTGCCGTGCCCGCCCATCTCCCCCCGGGAGGCTCGGTGCCGCCCGGCTACGGTACGCCCGGGCGCTGACGGCCGAGCGCGCCCGGCTTGTACCACTCGTGTCGGTTCGGCCGGCGGAAGTTGTTCAGCGCGATCGTGATCGACACGTCGAGCGCGTGCACTTCGTGCCACCAGCCGATCGGTACGAACAGCGCTTCACCGGGGGCGAGCTCGACCGCGTGGATGCGGACGTCCGGCAGATGCTCCTGCACCTCGCGCGCTCCGAGCTCGCAGTAGACCCCGTTGGCGCGAGACAGCAGCGCGGGCTCGGTGGCATCGACGAGGTACACGCGCTTGCGCCCCACGACCTGACACAGGAGCACGTTCGACGTGTCGTGGTGCAGCGGTGTGATGGTGCCGGCCGGGCCGAACCACAGCGCCGAGCTGCCCACCACGCGCGCGGGATCCAGGTACGGCGGCTGCACGATGTCTTCGAAGAGCGCCGCGAGCCCTTCGCGCTCGAGGTTGTGGTTGTTCGCGATGAGATAGAAGTCGTTCGAGCTCGGGCGCGCGAGCAGGCGATCGACGAATGCATCGAGCCGCATGCGCTCTGCGTGACGGGCGTGGCGGATGTCGTAGTGCGGATCGGACTCGCGGCCCGTGCTCGCCTCGACCTCCACGTCGCCGAAGCGCGCGCGCAGATCCGCGGGGCTCCATCGCGTGAACGCGGGCCAGCGCGTGACGAGGTCGGTGACGACGAAGGGCGTGCCGCTCGCCCACGGGCCCGCGAACAGCTCGGCGGGGGTGGGATCGGTGCGGCGCTCGATCGTGTCGATGCGCGCGCGCGTCCGCACGAGCCGCAGCGCGAGCTCGGCGCGCGCGGCTCGCAGGAGCGCGCTGCGAGCGGCCGAGAACGCGGGTGAGCGGCGGATGGACGCGATGCGCTCGCGCGCTTCGTCGGCGCCGACACCGTGATCGGCCAGCGTCGCCACGAGATCGTCGACCGCGACACCACGCGCGAGGTTGTCGGCCAGCCAGACGCGCCAGTCGGGCGCGAGCACCTCGCCGTCGTTCACCATACCTCTTCGTCGTACGGATCGATCGGAGCGTCCATCGGCGGAGGCATGGGCGGGATCTCCGTGGTGGACTCGTCGTTGGCGGTGCCGGTGGTGGTGCTGCTGCCGTCGGACGACGAACCGCTGTCCGAGCCGTCGGTGGTCGTGCTGCCGGCGGTGCCGTCCAGCGTCGCGTCGTCGGTCTCGGTGGGATCCGGCATCGGTGCGATCGTGGGATCGGTGACGGACTCGCCGGTGGACTCGACGCCGGTGGTGCTCGCAGTGTCGTCCGACGCCGAGAGCGTCGCATCGTCGCTGCCGGGCCCCGGCATCGGAGCGACCGTGGCGTCGTCGTTGCCGTCGCTGCCGTCGTCGTCCTCGTTGCCGCAACCGGGCGCGACGAGCGTGACGACGAGTGACGCCTGCACGCCCAGCCGGCGCGGACGAACGAGGGCCGGCGTGGACGGCACGGGACTCGGACGGGGACGCTCGCGCATGCCCCCCATTCGCTCCAGGACGCGACGTTGTCAAGACGCGGCGGGGCGGCAGCGCGCGCCGGCGCGCGTGCGATCGCCGACGATCCATCCTCGTGCGCCGCGCGTGCGGACAACCACATTCTCACCGAGGCGGGGCGGACGACCGCGACCTCCGTTCGAACCGTGTTCCCACCGCGGATCGGGCCGACGCGGCCGTGCCCGTGGTGATCAGCCCTTCACGCCGCCGGACGACAGGCCGGCCACGAGGTGGCGCTGCACCACGTAGAACAGCAGCATCACCGGCAGCGACACGACGAGCGCGCCGGCGGCGAAGGCCTCCCATTGCGCGTCGTACTCGCCGATGAAGCGCTGCAACATCACCGGCAGCGTGAACTTCGTGGCGTCGTCGAGCAGCGTGGCGGCGAGGATGAACTCGTTGTACGCGCTCATGAACGCGAACAAGGCCGTCACCGCGATCGCGGGGCGGGCCACCGGCAGAACCACGCGCACGAAGGCGCCGAAGCGCGTGGCGCCGTCCACCATCGCGGCTTCTTCGAGGTCGGTGGGGATCGCCTCGAACGCCGCGCGCAGCTGGAAGATCGCGAACGGGACGCTCGTGCTCGCGTAGCACAGCACGAGGCCCGTGCGCGTGTTGAGCAGGCCGACGGCCTCGAGGATCAGGTACAGCGGGATCGCGCTCGCCACCGCGGGGAACATCTGCGTCGCGAGCAGCACTCGCATCCCGCCGTGCTTGCCGACGAAGTCGAAGCGCGCGAGCGCATACGCGGTGGGGATCGCGAACAGCACGCCCACCAGCGCCGTGGCGCCCGCGACGAGCAGCGAGTTCCACAGCTGCTGACCGAACAGCCAGATCGTGCCGCCGTCGTGCTCGGCCGTGGCACCCACGACCTCGCGGAAGTGCTGCAGCGTGGGCTCGCGCGGGATGGGCACGACGCTCGGCTCGGGCGCGGGCGTGCCCGAGAACGCGAGCGCGGCCACCCACAGCACGGGGTAGAGCGCGAACGCGACGCCGAGCACGAGCACCGCGTGCACGGCGAACGATTCGACGACGCGCCTCATCGTCGGCCCTCCGCGCTCTTGCCCTGCAGCAGGCGCGTGCCGATCGAGAGCAGCACGAAGATCAGCACGGCGTACGCCGCCGCGTAGCCGTACTGGGCCTCGCGGGTGAACGCCCACCGATACGCCTCGGACACGAGGATGTCCGTCGTGCCGTCGGGGTCGCCGCCCGACACGAGGAACACGACGTTGAACATGTTGAACGTCCAGATCGCGCCGAGCGTGATCGCCGGCAGCATCGACGGGCGGATCATCGGCAGCGTTACGTGCACGAGCCGCTGCCACGGCGTCGCGCCGTCGACCTCGGCGGCCTCCAGCACGTCTTTCGGCACCGACGTGAGAGCCGCGACCGTGACGACCATCATGAACGGGAAGCCGAGCCACACGTTCGTCGCGATGTTGGCCGTGAACGCGGTGGAGAAGCGCGCGAACCACGAGATGGGCTCGAGGTCGGTGCCGAGCACGTCGTTGATCGCGTGGATCGCCCCCGTCACTGCGCCGAACTGGCGGTGGAACATCCCCTTCCACGCGAGTGCGGTGACGTAGTTCGGCACCGCCCAGGGGATGATCAGGAGCACGCGATAGAGCGCGCGCATGCGCAGCACCGGACGCGCGAGCAGGAGGCCCAGCGCGACGCCGATGCCGAGGTGGAATACGACGTTGATCGCGGTCCACGCGAGCGTCACGAGCAGCACGAGCCAGAACGATCCGCTCGCGAGCAACGGACCGCCGCGCGCGCGCAGGATGTCGACGAAGTTCGCGAGCCCGACGTAGTGCTGATCGCCACTCGGCCCGGCGAACAGCGACGTCACGGCGCCGACGACGAGTGGCGCGACCACGAGCACACCCACCGCGAGGACGGCATGCGCGACGTAGGCCCACGCGGGCAGCGAGCGCTTCACGTGTGCGCGGAAGCCCGGCGCGCGCACGCGTCGCACGAGCAGGTACGCGCCGAACAGCGACAGGCCCGCGAGCACGACGAGCGCCGGCGTGGGCGAGGCGGGTGGCGGTGGTGGACGGCGCACCTCGTCGAAGCGTCGCTGCGCCTCCGCGAGCGCGGTCGAGGCGTCGGTCTCGCCACGCAGCACCTTGCGCAGCGCCTTGTGGGCCGGCTCCCACGTCGATCGCATCGCGGGCGAGCTCGGCATCGGCACCGCGCGCGCGGCTTGATCGGCGAACGCGCGCACGAGCGGATCGCTGGCCTCGACGTCGACGCGCGCCGACACGGCGCGACCGAGTCGCATGCGGCGCTCGGCCGCCGCGGGCGATGCGAGATGGCGCGCGAGCGCTCGCACCTCGGCCCGGGCCGCGCCGGCCGGCGACATCATGATCGCCTCCACCGTGAGCATCGGTCGCAGCGGCTCACCCGTCGCGCGCAAGAGCGGCAACGGCTCGACGTGATAGCGGATCGAGTCGCCGAGATCGGCGGCGAGCCAGGGTCCGCTCATCGCGAACGCGGCCTTGCCCGCGCGGAACAGGTTCGTCACGAGCGCACCGTCGGCATCGCGGGGCACCGCACCGGCGTCGAGCAGCGCGGCGACGAAGTCGATCGACTGCTCGGCCTGCGGCCCCACGAACGCGAAGCCGTCGCGATCGTCGAGCATGCGCCCGCCGAACGCGTGGAGGATCGGCGCGTGCGCGTAGGTGTTCTGGGCCTCGTACGCGAACGCGTACACGCCTTCCGGCAGCGTGGGCTGCAGCGCGGCGATGCCCTCGAGGTCGGGCGGCACCTCGTCGACGATCTCGTCGTTCACGTACAGCGCGAGCGATTTCAGCGACAGCGGCACCGCGAGCAGCTCACCGTCGTGGCTGACGGCGGTGAGCGCCACCTCGAGATACGCGCCGTGCTCGAGCGCATCGCCCACGGGCGCGACGAAGCCGCGGCGCGCGTACTCGCCGATGCGCTCGTGCGAGTCGACGAACAGATCGGGCCCTTCGCCGAACGGGATCGCGCTCGCGAGCTTCGCCGAGAACGCGTCGTACGGGATCGCGAGCACCACGACGTCGTCGCTCGGCGCGTCGGCGAGCGATTCCACCAAGGCGCGCTCTTCCTCGCCGCGATACGCGTGCCAGAGCTTCACGGGCGCGGCCGCGGCGACGCGGCACCACGCGAGCGCGAGCACGAAGGCGACGACCGCGAGCCTCACAGCGCGTTCCCGGTCTCGCGGTCGAAGAGATGCAGGTCGTCGACGGTGAGCGTGAGTCGATCGCCGCGCTTCGGCGTGTCGCTCGCATCGAGCGCGACGACGAACGGCTCGCCGCCGATCCTCCCGTGCACGTGCACGTGAGGCCCGAGCGTCTCGACGAGCTCGACGTCGAGCGCCAACAGCCCTTGCGGATCGAGATGGACGTCGTGGGGGCGCACGCCCAAGACGACCTCGCGGCCGCTGCCGACGTGGGTGAAGCGCGGCGGCAAGGGGATGCCCACCTTCTCGCCGAACGCGAGGCCGCTGCCGAGCACGCGCGCGTCGAGGAAGTTCATCGCGGGGCTGCCGAGGAACCCGGCGACGAAGCGATTCGTCGGCCGCCGATACACGTCGAGCGGCGCTCCGATCTGCTGGACGCGGCCCTTGTCGAGCACGACGAGCACGTCCGCGAGCGTCATGGCCTCGACCTGATCGTGGGTGACGTAGATGCTCGTGGCCTTCTGCTCGTCGTGCAGCCGCCGGATGTCGACGCGCACCTGATTGCGCAGCGACGGGTCGAGGTTGGACAGCGGCTCGTCGAACAGGAACAGCGCCGGCCGTCGCACGATCGCGCGTCCCATCGCGACGCGCTGGCGCTGCCCACCGGACAGTGCCCGCGGGTGTCGCTCGAGCAGGTGCTCGATCTCCAGCTTGCGCGCCGCGTCGGCGATGCGCGCGTCGATGGTCGACTTCTGCTCGCCCCGCAGCTTCAGGCCGAACGCGAGGTTGTCGCGCACCGTCATGTGCGGATAGAGGGCGTACGACTGGAACACCATCGCGACGTCGCGATCGCGCGGAGCGAGTCGCGTGACATCGCGACCGCCCAGCTCGATCGAGCCCTCGCTGACCTCCTCGAGCCCCGCGATCATGCGGAGCAGCGTGGACTTGCCGCACCCGCTCTTGCCCACGAGCACGACGAACGCACCGTCCTCGAAGCGCGCCTCGACGCCCGACAGCACCACGGTCTCACCGAAGCGCTTGCCGAGCGCACGCAGCCGGACCTCGACCATGGGCGGGCGGACTCTAGCCGACCGCCGCATCACGCGCGAGATCGGGCCAGCGCGGCTATACTCCGGCTCGTCTGAGCATTCTCGGCGCCACCGGACTCCGCCGCAGCTACGGCATGCGCGACGTGCTGCGCGACGCGACGCTCGCGATCGCGGAGGGCGAGCGCGTCGGGCTCGTGGGTCGCAACGGGTCGGGCAAGACCACGCTCGCGCGGATCCTCGCCGGTGAAGAGCAGGCCGACGCCGGCGAGATCGTGCGGCGCACCGAGCTGCGCATCGGCTACCTCAGCCAGGCGCCGCGCTTCGAGGGCCCCGCGAACGCGGTGGACACCGTGCTCGACGGGCTCGTCGACTGGCAGCGCGCCGTCGCGCGGCACGTCGAGCTCTCCGCGAAGCTCGAGCGCGGCGAGGGCGACGTCGATGCGCTCTTGCACGCGCAGGCGGACGCGGCGGCGCGCGTCGAGGCGCTGGGCGGGTGGAACAAGCGCCACGAGGCCGAGACGATCCTCGATCACGTCGGCGTGGGCGATCACGACACTCCGGTCTCGCAGATGAGCGGCGGCGAGCAGCGCCGCGTCGCGCTCGCGCAGATCCTCGTGGCCGCGCCCGATCTCGCGATCCTCGACGAGCCCACGAACCACCTCGACGTCGACGCCGTCGAGTGGCTGGAGGACTGGCTCGCCGAGCGGTTCACGGGGGCGCTCGTGCTCATCACCCACGATCGCTACCTGCTCGATCGCGTCGTCACCCGCACGCTCGAGCTCGACGACGGCGCCGTGTTCTCCTACGACGGCGGCTGGGGCCAGTACCTCGAGGCCAAGGCCGAGCGCATGGCCCACGCCGAGCGCACCGAGGCGAACCGGCGCAACTTCCTGCGCCGCGAGCTCGAGTGGCTGCGCAAGAGTCCCAAGGCGCGCACGACGAAGCAGAAGGCGCGCATCGATCGCGTCACCGAGGTCGCGGCCCAGTCCGCCCCGAAGGCCGAGCGCGCGTCGCAGATCGCGATCACCACGACGCGCAGCGGCAGCACCATCCTCGAGGCGGAGTCGATCGCCGTCGACGTGGGCGGGCGCCGGCTCGTCGACGACTTCACGCTGCGGCTCTCCGAGGGCGAGCGCGTGGGCATCGTGGGGCCCAACGGGTGCGGCAAGACCAGCCTGTTGCGCGTGCTCACCGGTGCGGTGCCACCGAGCGCCGGCACGGTGAAGCACGGCAAGCACACGCGCATCGCCTATCTGGACCAGCAACGCACGGGGCTCGACGAGAACGCGACGATCTACGACACCGTCGGGGCCAATCGCGGCGCGATCGAGCTCGGCGGACAGCAGCTCGAGATCCGCGCGTACCTCGAGCGCTTCCTGTTCTCGAGCCAGGATCAACGCCAACGGATCTCGACGCTGTCGGGCGGCGAGCGGGCCCGCGTCGCGCTCGCGAAGCTGTTGCGCGACGCCGCCAACGTCGTCGTGCTCGACGAGCCCACCAACGATCTCGACGTGCTCACGCTCGCGGCCTTGGAGGAAGCGCTGCTCGACTACCGCGGCACGCTGCTCGTCGTCACCCACGATCGATGGTTCCTCGATCGCATCGCGAGCTCGATCCTCGCGTTCGAGCACGGCCGCGTCACGCAGTACCAGGGCGGCTACTCGGACTGGCTCGACAAGCGACCGAAGCCCGCGCGACCGAGCGAGCCCGCGGCCGCGCGAGCACCCGAGCCCGCGCGCGCGCCGAAGACGAAGAAGGGCCTCACCTACGCGGAGCGGCTCGAGCTCGAGGGCCTGCTCGATCGCGTCGACGCAGCCGAGCGCACCGTCGCCGCGCTCGAGGCCGAGCTGTCGACGCCCGAGTTCTACGCGCAGAGCGATGCGGATCGTCGCGCCGCGCTCGAGCGACTCGCGCTCGCGCGCGCCGAGGCGACCCGGCTCGCCGACCGCTGGACGGAGCTCGAGGACAAGGGCGCGTGAACAGCACCAAGGTGCTCACAGCACCGAGACGACGCTGCGGTAGCCCGGCGGGCGGTTGGAGTCCTCGAACGCGAACCCCAACGCGACCCGCGCCATGACCGTCAGAGCTTCACGACGTGGTTGCCGAAGCCCGGCGGGCGGTTCGTGTCGGCGAAGGCGAACGGGCCCCACAGCAGGCGGATCGAGGTGTACGTGTCGGGCTCGCGCTCGAAGCGGATCGTGAAGCCCTTCGGCAGGGCCGTGTGCGACGTGATCGCCGGGATCTCCAGCGAGCGGGCGAGGGCTGCCGCGTCGACGAAGTCGATCGAGTCGGTCGCCACCAGGCCGTAGTCGAAGTGGGCCACCGACGGCTTGTTCGCGATCGGGAACTTCGCGCGCTTCTCCACGATCGCATCCGCGATGGTCCTCGTGTCCACCACGCCCATCCACTCGATTTCTTCGCCGCGGACCCGCACGCCGCGCGCACGCGCCAGCACCTCGCCGAGCGCGTCGTGCATCGGGTTCACGATCACGCCGCGGCGCGTGCGGACGTCCCACACGAGCACCGTCGTGCCGATGGCGACGCCGTCGTAGCCGTCGACGCGCAGCGGAATCGGGGGCGGCGGCGGCGGCGGATCGTCGTACCGGTGCTGCGGCTCCACCGACAGGTCGGGCTCCACGAACTCGCCGAGGCGCGTCTGCGCCGGTGCATCACGGCGGCTCTGGATGTACACACGTCGACCCGAGTCGACGTCGAGCTCGATCATCGTCGTCTCGCGATCATCCCCGAGCCGCGCCGCCAACACGAGCTCGCGCCCGCGCATGCCGGCCGTCTCGATGAAGAACTTCGTCAACGTGGGCGAGATCGTCTGGAAGTACTCGCGCCGGAAGTCCGGCGTGAGCAACCGGAACGCCCACGCCTGCGTGCCCGTGCGCGAGTCGATCGCGACCACGCGGCTGTCCTCGACGAGGATCAACCGGTTGCGCGCCTCGACCACGCGCCAGTTCACCGGCTCGTTGTCGAACCCGAGGTTCGCTTGCACCACCACGTGCCACGCCAGCCGCCGCTGCTCGAGGTCGATCTTCATCACGCGCTGGACGCTCACGCCCTTCGCATCGCCGAGCCCCAACGTCAGCGTGGCCTCGTCGCGGCCCACGATCACGTGGTACCCGTGCACCACGTCGCCTTCGACCGGTTGCAGCACGACGTCGTCGAGTGTCACGCGCCCATTCGCGTGCACGCGCAGCGACTGCGAGTTGCCGACGTCGATCACGACGTCGCCCGAGACCGGCGTGGGCCACGACGCGTCGCGTCCGCGCGCGGCGACCTCGGGCGTCGAGGGCGTCTCGGTCGTCGCCGGGACGTCACCCTGCGCAGCCGCGCCGGCGAGCGGCGGCGTCGTGGCCCGGGCAGGCGCGCAAGCGAGCAGCGCGAGCACCAGCGAGGCGAGGGTCCGGAGCTTCATGTGCCTCCACCAACGCACCGACCGTGCCAACGCTCTGCCGTCCGGCTTTCGCGGGGCTGCGCGCCCGTCCGTGACCCGACTCGGCACCGACGACCCGACTCGGGTCCGCGGCTCACATCTCTTCGTACTCGGCCTCGGGCACGAGCAGCTTGCCGGTCATCGGCTCGAGCTCGATCACGAGCACGCCGCCCTCGCCCACCGTGTACTCGTCGTCGCCGTCCGACAGCACGTCGACGAGCACCGTGCCCTCCGGCGCCGTCAGGGTCATCGAGCGGTCGTCCGTGCCGGTCGTGCTGTCCTTCGTCTGGCTCGTGTTGAACACCACGAGCGCATACGAGCCGCCCCCGTCGCCGCCCAGCCGCTCGAACGCGAAGATGCCCGCGTCGTCCTCGTCGGCCATCGACGCCGTCGAGTACACCACCTGCACACCGCCCTTGCGCAGCGAGGCGTAGTGCGCCCGGATGCGCGCGAGCTTCTGCATCCACGTGAACGTCGGATGCGTCGGATCGAGCCCCGCGTCCCACAGCCGCTCGCGATTCGCGGGATCGTTGCCCCCGTCGAGCCCCTGCTCCGTGCCGTAGTACACGCACGGGATCCCCTGCGCGGTGAACTGGAACAGGATCGCGTTGTGCAAGAGCGCCCGCTGCGTCTCCTCGGGCAGCGTGCGCACGTTGTAGAGGAAGCGCGGTACGTCGTGGTTGTCGAGGAAGTTGATCGGGATGTCGCGCGGCGCGACCCCGATGCCGTCCTCGTTCTCCTCGTCGCCCCAGTTCGTCTGGCGATCGAGCCACAGCTGCTCGATGCGATCCGTGGACTGTGCCGCCGTGAACACGTCGCGCACCGCCTGGAAGTGCTGCGAGAAGTAGAACACGCTGTCGAGCTGGTCGCCGGTGATCGGCGCGCCATCGGTCGCGCACGCGGCCTCGTTCTCGAGCTGCTCCGCGTCCTCCGGATCGTCGGGCCAGTCGCGCCCGAGGAAGTTCGCGAGGTCCTTCTCGCCGAGGATGTCGTGGCGCGTGAAGCTGCCGAGCATGTCGTCACGCCCGTCGAATACCTCGCCGAACATGAGGAAGTTGTCCTTGCCCCGTGCCTTCAGCTCGCGACGCATGCGCTGCGTGAAGTAGCGCCAGAACTCGTACTCGACGTGCTTCACGGTGTCGATGCGGAACCCGTCGAGATCGGTGAGCTCGACCCAGCGCACGAACGACTCGACGAACATCTGCTTCACGTCGCAGCGCTTCGTCTCGAGATCCTTCAGGCCACCGGGGAAGTCGCCGTGCAGCAGCTGATCCGGGTCGTCGAAGTCGAACGTGCGCCCCTTGCGGTTGTACGCGGCCGGATCCTGCAGGAGCTTCGGCTCGGGCGGCACGTGGTTCGTGGCCGGATCCCACTGGAACACGATCGGCGCGGGCCCGGCCTCGCCGAGCGACGTGAACGCCTGGACGCCGCGCGGATCGAAGTCGGGGTCGTACTCCGTGAAGTGGCGCGTGGGCGTGTTGCCGCCGTTGCCCTGGAAGTTGATGTCGGCGACGCCGTTCAAGTTCATGTCGTAGTAGAACGCCTGCCCGACGTGGTTCGTGACGATGTCGAGCACGATCTTCATGTCGCGATCGTGGGCGGCAGACACGAGCGATCGCAGTGCCGCGATGTCGCCGAAGTGCGGGTTCACGTCGTTCATGTCCTGCGCCCAGTAGCCGTGGTATCCGTCGACGTTCGCGTCGGTTTCCACGTTGCGCACCACCGGCGAGATCCACAGCGTCGTGACGCCGAGCAGCTCGAGATAGTCGAGGTTGTCCTCGAGGCCCTTCCAGTCGCCTCCCTGCCAGCGCGCGAGATCGTCGTACTTCACGCCGTAGTCGTTGGCGGTGTCGCCGTTCGCGAAGCGATCGACGAGCACTTGATAGATGACCTCGTTGCGCCAGTCCTCGACGTGCGTGTCCAGCTGCGGCGGCTCTTCGAACCCGCCGAAGTCCATGCAGGCCGGGCCGAGCGCGAGCGGGAGCAGTGCGACGACGTGGCGTTTCATGGCGCTCAATCCCGGAAGTAGCTGGTGGACCCGAACCACCACTCGGCGCCGACGCCGAAGAAGTGATCCACCTTGCGCAGCGCGAAGACGTCGTCCTGCGGATACAAGGCACGCGCGCCGAGGTCGCGGATCGTGAGCAGGTAGATCAGGCGGATGTGCGGCCGCGCGTAGTTGCCTCGACCCGCCGGCGTGAGGAACGGGACGAGCCCGATGCGTCCGAGCTGGCCGAACTGCGGGTGCTGGTCGCTCGTGCCCACGAGCACGCCGCGTCGCTGGGCCTGATACGAGCCCTCGACCGAGAGGCCCGCGATCTTGCCGAACCACACGGTGGGCCGCAGCACGACGATGCCCTCGTCGACGTCGTCGACGTCGAGCGCATCGCTCGCGTTGCGGAACGAACGGAAGTACGCGGCGCCGAGCAGGCCGAACGGACCGATCTCGTAGTTGCCGCTCACCGCCCCGAGGATCTCGTGCGCACCTTTGCTGGTGAGCTCGGTGTTCAGCCGCATCGGCGCATTGAACTCGCCGTACGCCCCGAGCCCACCCGCATAGCGGAACACGAGGTTCACGTGCGTGCTGCGCTTGCCGGTGAAAAAGCCGAGCTGCGCACCGGCGACGAAGCCGATGTCCTTGGGCAGGCTCTCGTAGCGCTGCGTCTCTTCCTCGCGCTGGCCGCTCGCGGTGTAGTGGAGCTCCCCGTACACCACCGGCTTGATGCCGCCGGACTTCCCGACGGAGAAGATGTGGCTCAGCTTCGCGCTCGAGATGATCTTCTGCCGATCGAGGATGCGCACGTTCGCGGCGCCGACCTGGCCGAGCGGGGCAGGGCGCTGCGACTCTTGCAGGAAGAACGGATGGTTCGGTTGGTTCACGCCGGTGTGCAGTCGCAGCACGAGGTTCGGGATGAACTCGTACGACAGGCCGCCACCGAGCGTGTTGAGGTTGTCGAGCGGCCAGAAGTTCAACAGGTAGATGTCGTCGCCGCGGTACATCCGCGAGCCGGCCCACACCTTGAGGTTCTTCAGGCCGAGCCCGGACTCCTCGATGTAGAGGTTGCGGACGCCGAACTGCGCGTCGAACTTCGCGTTGTAGTGGAAAATCGGGTGCGCG
The DNA here is from genome assembly GCA_964468635.1 of uncultured Nannocystaceae bacterium. Classification (GTDB taxonomy): domain Bacteria; phylum Myxococcota_A; class Polyangia; order Nannocystales; family Nannocystaceae; genus Xiheibacterium. The sequence continues at coordinate 224,981 of CAYXVR010000003.1, read as the reverse complement.
AACGCGACCGTGGCGACGATGCGCGTGTACGAGTCCGTCTGCTCCCAGTAGTCCTCGCGCCGCAGCTCGAGCTCCGCGTACGTCGACTCGTCGAGGCGCGAGCCGTACGCGACGATGTCGCCGTCGTGGCCGGCGCGTCCGCGATGATCGCCACCGGCGACGACGCGACCGTAGGAGCCGAAGTGGAAGCCCTCGGCGTAGCTGGGCAGGCGGTTGTCCGGTGAATCGCCCGCGCCTGCGCGGCGGCCCGCCTTCGTGCCGCTCGGCGGCGTCGCGGCGGGCTTCGGCGCATCGGTGACGTCGGTGGTCGACGCCTTCGTCTTGCGCAGCTCGGCGACCTCGCGCTCGAGCGCGTCGATGCGCTCGACGAGCGCGTCGACCTTCGCGTCGCGATCGTCGACGGTGGGCTCGGTCGGCGCCGACGGCGGAGGCTCGGCAGGTTCTGCCGATGGCGGCTCGGTGGGAGCGACGTGGTCGCTGGGCGGCGCGGGAGCGGCGATCGACACGACGTACGCGCTCGCATGTGCGAGCGTCGGAACACCCGCCAGCACGATGGCGCATGCGAGCGACGCGAGCGTGACGCGTCCATCACATGCGCCACCGGCGTTGTGCGAACGCATGGCACGAGTGACGAGCGATGCACGTCGAGGGATCACGAAGCGCGCGGAATGTACCGTAATTCGCCGTTGAGGTGGCAAGGCTCCTGGCGTAGCGTTTGTGCATGCGGCGGCGTGGCTTGGTGGGGCTCTGCGGATGGAGCCTGGCAGCGATGGCGGGGTGCTCGGACGACGTGGAGGAGTCGATGACCGTGAGCGTCGGTGATTCCTCGGAATCCACCGGCAATCCCCCGACGACCGATCCGACGCTGACGGATCCGGACACGAGCTCTGTCGATGCGAGCGACTCCGAGACCGCGCCCGACACGAGCGCGACGGAGACGACTTCGACGAGCTCGGACAGCGAAACCACCGTCGCGTCGACGACCGACGAAGGATCGTCGTCCAGCGGATCCGACAGCGAGAGCAGCAGCAGCAGCGAGAGCAGCAGCAGCAGCAGCGCGAGCAGCAGCGAGAGCAGCAGCAGCAGCAGCAGCGAGAGCAGCGGCAGCAGCAGCAGCAGCAGCGAGAGCAGCAGCAGCGGCGAGAGCAGCAGCAGCAGCGACGACAGCACGACGACGGACGGCGGTAGCACGACGACCACGGACGACGGCGGATCGAGCACCGACGAGAGCAGCACCGGCGGCACGATCGACGCGTGCGACGAGATCCCCACCGGCCCGTTCGTCCCCGCGATGGCCGGCAACACGCCGATCTTCGACGGCAGCGAAGACCTCGCGTTCGACGGCCTCGGCAACCTGGCGGCCCAGCGCGACGACGAGATCCTCCTCGTGCAGGCCGACCTCTCCTCGACGGTGCTCACCGGCTCGCTGCCGAACGTCTTCGGCACGCGCTATCGAGGCGACGGCGATCTCGTGCTCGCCGACTTCGACGGCGACGCGCTGATCCTGGTCTCGCCCGGCGGCGTCGTCACGTCCTGGATCGCCGACATCGACGGCCCCAACGGCGTCTACCCCGACTTCTTCGCGAACGTGTGGGTCACCGAGATGAACGGCGACCGCGTGCTCCGCATCGACGACACGGGTGGCCTGCACGAGGTCGTCGTCGGCACCGACGCCGAGTCGGCGAACGGCATCGTCTACGACGATGCCCGCGATCTCCTGTTCTGGACCAACGGGTCCGAGGGCACGATCCGCAGCGTGGCGATCGACGCCGCGTTCGATCCGGTCGGCACCCCGGCGCTGGTCGGGTCGATTCCGGATGGCGGGCCCGACGGCCTCGCGCTCGACGTGTGCGGCAACCTGTACGTCGTGGATCAGACGAACGCCGATCTGTGGCGCTTCGAGCTCGACGACGCCGGCGCCGAGCTCGACTCGAGCAGCATCGCGGAGTTCACCACCGGCGTCTCCAACGCCCAGTTCGGCAGCGGCCCCGGATTCGCGACCACGAGCCTGTACGTGACCGGTGACCCCGGCACGGTATGGGTCGTCGATCTGCAGGTGCCGGGCGCGGCCGTGCCCACCGCGCCGTAGCCAACGTCGTTGACGCGTCAACGCCGTTGGCGAAGACGAGGCTCCGGGAACCGCTCGACCGACGCGCGCGTGACCCCGATCGGAAGCGCGAGCCGCAGTGCGGCTCGGGGGGTACATCGTCATGAATCGTACGTGCCGTTTCGGCGCGGCGCTCGGGGTCTGTCTCGGCCTCGCGACGCCCGCCTGTCTCGATCATCCGCTCAAGCCGGTGGAGTACGACTCCGAGGGCGTGGCCTCGGGATCGTTGCCACTTTCGCTCAACAAGGACGTCGACATCCTCTTCGTCATCGACAACTCGGGCTCGATGGCCGAGGAGCAGGCCACGCTCGCGCGCAACTTCGAGCGCTTCATCGGGAAGCTGGAAGAGGACATGGTCGAGGCGAACTATCGCATCGCCATCACGACCACGGACATGGGTCACGTCTACGCGTGCGGCAACACCGGGCCGGAGGCCGGCAACTTCCAGCTCACGAGCTGCCTGCAGCGCCCGGGCGAGTTCGTGTTCCAGACCGACGATCGCTTCTCCGAGGCGTGCGAGTCGATCTGCGAGATCGCGGATCTGGGCACCACGCCGACTCGCACGCTGCTCGATCCCGAGGAGCGGGCGCGGCCGTGGATCGAGCGCATCGGCGGCGTCAGCAACCTGCCCACGGGCGTGGGCACGGCCGAGGCGTTCGAGTGCTTCGGTCCGCAGGGCATCGCGGGGTGCGGATTCGAGTCGACGCTCGAGTCGATGCGCCTCGCGCTGCTGCGCGCCGAGAACGACGACGAGCCGAGCTACGGGTTCCTGCGCCCGGGTGCGATCCTCGCCGTCGTGTTCGTCACGGACGAAGAGGACTGCTCGGCCCGCAAGGACGCCGAGTACCGCGAGGCGTGGTCCGAGGACGGCAATCGAGTGTTCTGGAGCGAGGCGAACGTCGGCATGGGCCCGACGTCCGAGGTGTGCTGGAACGCGGGCGTCGAGTGCGACGGCGGACCCGGCACCTACAGCGAGTGCCGCGCGGTGAACAAGGGGATCGACGGCGAGCCGACCGATGCGGATCACTCCGTGATCTACGACGTGCAGCGCTACATCGACTTCCTGCAGGAGCTCGAGGATCGGAAGCGCGACGTCGATCCGGACGCCGAGGTGCTCGTCGCCGTGCTCGCCGGCGTGCCGGCCGGCTACCCGGCGGGCACCGAGGAGATCGTCTATGCGGACGGCGACGACGTCGACTACCTCCTCAACATGGGCATCGGCGCGGGCTGCAGCAGCCCGAACGGCAAGGCCGTGCCGCCGGTGCGGCTGCGGAAGTTCGCGGAGGCCTTCGCGCTCACCGACGAGATCGCGGACCGCAACCTCTACTCGGTGTGCGCCGAGGACTACTCGCCGGCGCTCACGCAGATCGCCGACAAGATCATCGATCAGCTGCAACCCGCGTGCATGCCCAAGTGCGTCGCGGACTCCGATCCGCTCGAGAACGGCCTGCAGCCCAACTGCGCGCTGGTCGAGACGTATCGCGACGAGCGCGGCGACAGCCACGAGGTGAAGGTGCCGCAGTGCTTGGACGACGGCGCGGGGCCGACGCTGCCGGACGGCGCGGACATCTGCTACGTGACGCTCACCGGCGACGAGCGCGAAGAGGAGTGCATTGCGGCCGGCTGGAACCTGCAGTTCGACGTCGTGCGCGGCCCTGGTGGCGAGCGCGCCCAGGGATCCACCGTGTCCGCGAGCTGCATCGTCTCGCAGCAGGAGGACATCGACTGCCCCGACCTGTAGCATGAGCGGCGATGGATCCGATCGCGGCACTCGTCCGCTGCCCGCGCTGCGCGGGCGAGTGCCGGCGCGAGGACGATCACCTCGCGTGCACGGCGTGTCGTTACGACTTCCCGACGATCGGCGGCATCGACTGCGTGTTCACGCGGCCGCAGGAGATCGTCGAGCAGTGGAGGTTCCGGGCCGACGAGTTCGCGCGCAACATGGACGACACGCGCGCGCGCATTCTCGCGGATCTGACCGCGAGCGAGCTCGCCCGCGGCACGCGAGCCCGGCTCGAGCTCTTGCATCGGCGACTCGAAGAGCATCGCGCGCGCGTGCTCGGCATCCTGGCCGCGGCGGGCATCGAGCGAGCGAAGCGCAGCGTCCCCGACCCGCCCGGGGTGCCGGGCGAGGCCTCGATCACGTCGTACTACCACCAGATCCACCGCGACTGGGGCTGGGAGGCCGACAGCCACGAGCTCGCCGATGCGCTGGGGGCGATCGATCGCGCGCTCGCCGGTGCGCCGCCGCTCGGCACGATGCTGGTGATCGGTGCGGGCGCGTGTCGACTCCCGCGCGACGTCCACGTGCGACACGGCGCGACGACGACGCTGGCGATCGACATCAATCCGCTGCCGATGATCGTCGCGCACCGCGTGCTCGCGGGTGAGACCGTGGAGCTGTTCGAGTTCCCGGTGTCGCCGGGATCGCTCGCGGAGGTCTGCGTCGATCGCCGGCTGCGTAGCGATGGGCCAGCACCGGCGGGCTTCCACCAGCTCTTCGCCGACGGTCTCGATCCGCCGCTGCCGCCCGGGCGCTTCGACACCGTGTTCACGCCCTGGTTCGTCGATCAGGTGCCCGAGGACCTCGCGACGTTCCTGCCCACGCTGCATCGCCTGCTGCGACCCGGTGGCCGCTGGCTGAACCACGGCCCGCTCGTCTACCACCCCAACCACACGCGGCTGGCCGATCGTCGTCCGCTCGACGAGGTGCTCGCGCTCGTCGAGGACGCCGGCTTCACCATCGGACACGTCGCGCGCGAGCGCATGCTCTACATGCAGTCGCCGGTGTGCACGCAGGGGCGCACCGAGTCGGTGATCACGTTCGTGGCCGAGCGTGGCGACGTGCCGGTGCGCGCGGCCGTGCCGGAGCGGCCGCAGTGGCTCGACGATCCGGACGTGCCGGTGCCACGATTCGGCGGGCTCGACGGCTACTTGGCGCCCCATGCCCTGTTCGCGACGATCGTCGCGCTCGTGGACGGCCGACGCTCGATCGCCGACATCGCGCGCGTGCTGATCGAACGCCACCGGGTGCCGGCCGCGGCGGCCATCCCCGGGGTGCAGACCTGCTTGCGCGAGATCTGGCGCGCTACGCGATGATGTCCGTGAGCGGTGTGTTGGACTGCGGCGCGCCGCCACCGACCGAGGTCGCCTCGGGATCGAACGCCTGCAGGCACGTGAGCAGCACGTCGCTCATGTTGCCCGAGCCGTTCGGGCTGCCGTGGTTGCCGTTCCACGTGGACGCCCGGTAGTGGATGCCGGGGTGCACGAGGTAGTCGCGGCCGTGGCCGGCGAGGATGATCGGCTGGCGGTTGATCGCGTGCGAGAAGCCGGTGGAGCAGTCGGTCGACGCGTACACGATCGTCGAGTCGAGCAGGTTGCCGCCGGTGATCTCGGGCGTGTTCATGAAGATCTGCAGCACCTGCGACAGCTTCTCCATCGAGTAGATGACGCCGTTGCGGTAGTTGGTGTCGTCCTCGCCGTTGTGGCTGGCGCTGTGGTGCTGGTTCGTGGCGTTGATCTCGTCGAACACTGTGGACGAGACGAACTTCTTGAACAGGAACGACGCGACCCGCGTGACGTCGCACGCGAACGCGTACGCGATGAGGCTGCCCATCGCGTCGCACACCGACGAGATCGGCTCCTCGCCGCCCGAGTCGGTGTTGTCCTCGGTGGGCATCTCCGGCAGCTCGCAGGCCGGCGGCGTCGCGGTGATCTTGTTCTCGAGCTCCGTGACGCCCTGCAGGTGCGCGTCGAGCCGCTGCTTGTCGATCGTGCCGAGCCGCATCTTGAGGCGCTCGACGTCGTCGCGCACCGCATCGAGCACCCTCGTGCGCTGCGCACGATCGTCGACCGGCGGCATGAAGTTGCCGAACAGGGTCTGCCAGACGTCCTGCGGGTTGATCTGCGGGACCTGGGCCGTGAGGTTGCCGGGCTCGCCGCGATGCGACATCGCGATGACGGTGGTGCCGCCGTCGCCGTCGGTGGAGCTCCGCTTCGACACCTGCACGTGCACCGCTCGAACGGGCGTGGCCTCCTCGCCGATCACGTCGGCGATGACCTGATCGATCGTGGGCCCGGCGGCGTTCGTGTTGAGGCCGCCCGCATCCTGGTACGTGTAGCCGTTGAAGGCCGTCATGCCTTCGTGGTGGGTCTTCTGCATCGCACACAGGTTGCGCAGGCCGGTGCAGACGTTGATGTAGTCCTTCACCGGCTCGAGCGGCATCATCTGCTCGGACAGCGCCCAGCCTGCGCCCGTCTGGGCCGGCTCGAATCGCTCGATGTTGATGCCGTCGGCCCAGTAGTAGGTCATGAAGCGCAGCGGCAAAGGCTCGCCACCGGCGAACGCGTCGCCGTTCTTGTTCAGCATCGCCTCCAACAGAGGCAGCGCCACGGTGACCGCGGAGCCACCCAACATCCCTCGGAGCACGGTACGTCGCTTGAGCGTGAAGCTTGGCATCGGAGGGACTCCTATCGGGGCTCGTCCACGTACTGGAAGAGAGGGCTCACGGGGAAGTCGACGAGCAGCTCGCGCACGCTGTAGGCGTCGTCGGCGAACTCTTCGTCGAGGGCGAAGATCGCTTCGGTCTCCCCGGGCGTCTCCTTGTGGCCGATCTGACCGCGGATGAGGTTCTGGATGAGGCAGGTCGACACGCGCGGATCCTCGGCGAGCAGCGCGGCGAACTCGGCCGCGTTGTTCCACTCGCCCAGGCCCTCCACGCTGCCGGAGGCATCGATCGGGTTGCCGTTCTCCATGGTGCGGTAGGCACCGATCGCGTCGTAGTACTCGAAGGCGAACCCGATGGGATCCGTCGACTGGTGGCAGGTGCAGCCCTCCTGCTCCTTGTGCATGTCGAGGATCTCGCGCAGCGTCGCATCGTCGGGGATGGGCGGCAGCGTGGGATCGACGTCCGGCGGCGGCGGCGGGATCTCGTTGCAGAGGACCGACTGCTGCACGAAGCGGCCGCGCTTCGTCGGCGAGTTGCGCAGGCTGTTGGACTGGTACGTCAGGAACGAGGCCTGGCTGAGGTAGCCCGCGCGGTCCTGGCCCGCGGGCCACTGCACCTGCACGTGCTCGTCGGAGCCCGGCGCGTCGATGCCGTAGAGCTCGGCGAGCTGGTCGTTCACGAACGTGTAGTCCGCGGTGAAGAGCTCCTGGTACGGCAGGTTCTCCTCCCAGATCACGTTGTGCACGAGCAGCAAGGTCTCCTGCCGCATCGCAGCGGCGAGCTCCTCGTCGAACAGCGGGAAGAGCTCGGGGTTCTTCGCCGTGGACGGCAGCGTGCGCAGGCGCAGGTACTCGTCGAAGAAGCCGGCGAGTGCCTGGCGGGCGAACGACGACTCGATCATCGCCTCCGCCTCGGTGCGGATGTCCGAGTTCGTGGAGAGCTCTTCGTTCTCCGCCTTGGTCAACAGGTCGTCGTCCGGCGTGCGGCCGAGCAGGAAGAACGACATGCGCGTCGCGATCTCGTTCGGCGTCAGCTTCCGGTAGCCGGTGGCGTCGTCGGGCTCGCCGACCTCCACGACGTAGAGGAAGCTGGGCGACTGCAGGATCACCGTGAGCATGTACTTGAGGCCGGCATCGAAGTCGCCGTCGCCCCACGCCTGGCCGTCGAGCGCGACCTCGACGAGCGTGTCGATCTCGACCTGCTCGAGCGGGCGGCGGTAGGCGAGGCGGCCGAACTCCGTGGCGACTTCCTCGTAGCAGGTCGCGTCCGGGGCTCCGCCGACGCATGGAACGTGCTCGGCGAGCGTCGTCTTGTTCGCAACGGCGGCATCGGCCACGGCGCGTGCCGACAGCTCGTAGTGCTCGACCTGCACGCCGTCGAGCGACAGGAGGGTCGCACCGACCGCATCGAAGCCCTCCTGCGGCGTGTCGACCGGGGGATCGGCCGCGGCTGCGGCCTCGGGGCCGAGCAGGAGCGTCACCGAGCCGACGTACTCGCGGGCGATCAGCTTGCGGATGCCGCCCGGCACGGGATCGATGTCGATGCCGGAGGTGTCGCCGTCCGTGTCCGTGTCGCCCGCGGTCGTGTCGGCGGTGCCGGCATCGTCATCGGCATCGTCGTCGCCTTCGGTGTCGGTGGCGTCACCGGTGCCGTCGTCGTCGTCGCGACCGCCACCACCGTCCTTGCAAGCGGGTGCGAGGAGGGCGAGGCCTGCCAGCACGGCGAGCGGCGTGCTCTGCATCGGTGAGGTTCGAGGAATCCAGCGCATGATGAGAGGCTCCCTCGCGGGTGCGGTTGGGCATCGGGCGCTCCGCCGTTCGATGCAGTGCAGGGGGGCACGGCAGTTCGATGGCAAGCTATGGCAGCATCCTTCGGTAGCACAGGAAAGAAAAGCCCCTTTGTGGAGCGATCGACAAGTGACGCGGGCGTGTTGCCGATCGCCGTCGCCGGTTGCATCGCGCGAGCACACGCGCTCGTGAGTGAACGATCATGCGGCGCCACCCATCTCGGTGAACGTTGGGGAATCGGATGGCCCGGTTCATCGCTGCTCACGGACGCACGTCCGGCACCCTCACGGCGCTGCGCGCCTGGGGGGCGCGCGCCGGGATCGGGGCCGGCCCGCATAGGCGCATGAAACGCCGTACGCGATACCGTCGGTCGCCTTGACAGTGAATCTACTTTGGAGTAGATAACCCGAATCGGAGGCTCCGATGCGCGCGTCGCCGTACTTCCTCGTGTTCGTCATCCCGCTCGTGTTCGTGCTCGGCCTGCGTGCCGGTGCGTGGTGGACCGCCACCGGTCTCGTCGCGCTGTTCGTCGTGATCCCGATGCTCGAAGTCGCGTTCGGTCGACGCACCGACAACGCGCACGTCGACGACACGCGCGGTCGCATCGCGTTCGACGTGCCGCTGCTCCTGTGGATCCCGCTGCAGCTCGTGTTGCTCGCGTGGGCGATCGACACGACGGTGCACGCGGAATGGACGGCGACGCAACGCGTGCTGGCGGTGACGTCGCTCGGCGTGATCACGGGCGGTCTCGGCATCACGATCGCGCACGAGCTCATGCACCGGACGAGCGCGGTGCATCGCGCGCTCGCGGAGCTCTTGATGAGCACGGTGGCGTATCCGCACTTCGTGATCGAGCACGTGCACGGCCACCACCGCAACGTCGCGACGCCGCTCGATCCCGCGACGTCGCGGCTCGGCGAGGGGTTGTGGACGTACCTGCCGCGCACGATTGCCGGCGGGCTGCGCAGCGCGTGGCGAATCGAGGTGGATCGACTGAGGAGGCTCGGTCGCGGTCCACTGCACGCGAGCAACCGGATGCTTCGCTTCGCCGCCGTCCAGCTCGCGATCGCAGCGACCGTGACCTCGGTCTGGGGCGGCGCCGGGCTGGCGGTGTGGACCGGCCAAGCTGCGGTCGCGATCGTGCTGCTCGAGATCGTGAACTACGTCGAGCACTACGGCCTGCAGCGCGCCGAGGTCGGGCCCGGCAAGTACGAGCGCGTGCAGCCGTGGCACTCGTGGAACGCGGCGCATCGGCTCACGAACTGGCTGCTCTTCAACCTCCAACGGCACAGCGACCATCACTATCTCGCGAGCCGTTCGTACGATCGTCTGCGCCACTACCACGACGTGCCGCAGCTGCCGGCCGGCTACGCGACCATGGTGCTCGTGGCCCTCGTGCCGCCGTTGTGGCGGCGCGTGATGGATCCGCGCGTGCTCGCGTGGCGAGCCCGCGCCGCCGCGCCCGTGGACGCGCCCGACTCGGCCTCCGCGGCGGCGTGAGCCACGGGGCGCGGCCCGGAGTACAGTCGCGAGTCGTGCGCGCCCGGCTCGTGGCATCGTTCGTCGTCGCGCTCGCGATCGTCGCGAGCGTCTCGTGCGGCGACGTCGAAGGGCTCGCGCCGGGCACGTGTCGCGCGGTCGTGTGGGCGATTCCCGAGCGCGACGGCGAGACCCTCGAGGTGGTCGGCGCGTGGGACGGATGGACCGACGGCGTCGGCATGCGAGAGTTCGAGGAGGCGCCCTGGTGGGTCGCCGACTTCGGGCTGCCGCCGGGCGAGTACGGCTATCTCGTGGTCGAGCGCGGCGAGACGCGGATCGACGACACGAATCCGCTGGGCGGCTTCCGCGAGAGCGATGGCCTCGAGGTGTCGTGGCTCGTCGTGCCCCCCTGCGATGCGCCGCGCGTCGAGGTGATCGGGGTCGAGCACGATGCGGACGGGCACGCGATCGAGCTCGCGTACACGCCGAAGCGGGGCGGTGGCGAGCTCGACCGCGAGGCGCTCGCGATGACCATCGACGGCGCGTCCGTGCAACCGCAGTGGGAGGGCGATCGCGTGCGCGTGCCCGTGCTGCCGCGCGGCCGCCACGTCGTGGAGCTGGCCGCGCGCGACGACGACGGCGATGCGGCTCCCGACGCGCGCGCGATCGTCTGGTCCGACCCGATCGCGCCCACGTTCGCCGATGCGATCGTCTATCAGGTGGTCGTCGATCGCTTTCGGGGCGACGGCGGCTCGGTGCTGGCGCCTCCGGCGACGCCGGGCGATCGCGCCGGCGGCACGCTCGACGGTGTGCGCGCGGAGCTCGAGAACGGCCGGCTCGACGCGCTCGCGATCTCGACGCTGTGGATCTCGCCCGTGTACGTGAACCCCGACGAGGCCCGCCCGGCGCGCGACGACCCCGACGAGCTCGTCACCGGCTATCACGGCTACTGGCCGGTGGACTCGCGCGGCGTCGACGAGCGCATCGGCGGCGCGGAGGCGCTGCACGCCCTCGTGGACGCCGCGCACGGCCGCGGCATCCAGGTGCTGTTCGACATCGTGCCGAACCACTACGACGAGCAGAACCCGCGCGTGCTCGAGCATGCGGACGACGGATGGTTCAACCGTCGCGATCCGTTGTGCATCTGCGGCGCCCCCGACTGCCCGTGGTCCACCGAGATCGAGACGTGTTGGTTCGCGCCCTACCTGCCCGACGTGCGCCTGCAGAGCGGCGACGCGCTCGCCGCTGCCATCGACGACGCGGTGTGGTGGCAGCGCGAGTTCGGCATCGACGGCTATCGGTTCGACGCGGTGCCGATGATGCCGCGCGCCGCGACCCGCCGATTGCTGCACGCGGTTCGCACCGATGCCGCGCCTGCGAGCGCGACCGTCCACGTGGGTGAGGTGTTCACCGGTGGCGGCAGCGACGGCATCGACGCGATCCGCTATCACCTCGGGCCCGCAGGCCTCGACAGCGCGTTCGACTTCCCGCTGATGTGGGCGATCCGCGAGGCGGTGGCGGGCGGCGATGCGGGCTTCGATGCGGTGGAGGCCGTGATCGCCGGCAACGACGAGGCGATCGAGGGCTCGGGCGCCGTGATGGCGCGCATGCTCGGCAACCACGACACGCCGCGCGTGATGTCGGCGATCGCCGGCGACGCGGGCGCGGATCCGTGGAGCGACCCGCCGGCCCAGCCGCTCGACCCCGAGGCGTTCGCGCGGCTGCGGCTCGCGTTCGCGCTCGTCTTCACGCTGCCGGGCGCGCCGGTCCTGTACTACGGCGACGAGATCGGACTCGCGGGCGCGAACGATCCCGACAGCCGTCGCGTCATGCCCGACCCCGCCGCCCTCGCGGACGTCCAGACGAGCCTCGCAACCGATGTGGGCCGGCTCGCACGCTTGCGCCGCTGCTTGCCCGCGCTGCGCCGCGGCGCTCGCGTTCCGGTGGGGGCCACCTCGAGTCATCTCGCGTTCGTGCGCGACGCGGGCGACGACGCGCCGGCGCTCGTCGTGCTCTCGCGTGCGTCCGCTCCCACGACGCTGGCGGTGCCCGCCGCGGTCCCGGCAGGGTGGTATAAGGACGCGATGAGTGGCGAGCGCGTGGAGATCGCGACGGGCGGCGCGAGCCTCGAGGTCGCCGCGTTCGGTGTGCTCGTGCTCGTGCCGGAGACGAACGACTGTGGCGAGACTCGTTGACGCGCTCGTGGTCGCACTGGTGCTCGCGGGCTGCGGCGCCGACGAGCTGTCGTCGGCGAGCTCGCTCGATCCGCCCGACACCGACGGCTACGACCCGACGGACGGGATGGCGAGCGGGAACTCGTACAGCGGATCGGCCGGCAGCATCGACGACGGAGCGGACGACACCGACGACGGCACCGACGACGGGCCGACGGAGTGCGAGGACGCGAACAAGCGCTGCCCCCACGACTTCGCGCTCGCCGACGACGGCTACGAGGGCGTCGTGCTCTTCGGCGACTTCGCGGCCGACGGGTGGACCGCCGGGGTCGCGATGCAGCTCGACGGCAGCACGTGGACCGCGAGCGTGCCCGTGCCGTACGACGCGGAGGTCCAGTACAAGTTCCAGGTCGACGGCGCGACCTGGGTGACCGATCCGGAGAATCCCGACACCGTGCCGGACGGGCAGGGCGGCGAGAACTCCGTGCTCGCGCCCGTCACGTGCGAGGACTGGACGTGCGAGCCCGACGTGCTCGGCACGTTCGATTGGCGCGACGCCGTGATCTACTTCGTGTTCGTCGATCGCTTCGAGAACGGCTCGGCGAGCAACGACGACGAGATCTCGGTGCCCGACGCGTCGAACTGGCAGGGCGGCGACTGGGCTGGCGTCACCGCGAAGATCGAAGAGGGCTACTTCGCCGACCTCGGCGTGAACGTGCTGTGGCTGTCCGTGCCGATGGACAACACGAACGAGAGCGGCATCGGCACCGACGGCATGGACTACTCGGCCTACCACGGGTACTGGCCGACGGATCTGTCCACCACCGAGGAGCACTTCGGCACGCTCGCCGAGCTGCAGACGCTCGTCGACACCGCGCACGCGAACGACCTGAAGGTGCTGTTCGACTACGCGATGAACCACGTGCACGACTCCTCGCCCGTGTTCTCCGATCACCCCGAGTGGTTCTGGCCCAACGACAACGGCTCGGGCGGCGACTGCGTGTGCGGCTCGGGCTGCAGCTGGGACGGCGACCAGGGCCGGCGCTGCTGGTTCACGCCGTACCTGCCCGATTTCGACTTCACGGATGCCGGCGCGCGCGACTTCTCCATCGGCAACGCGCTCCAGTGGATCGCCGACACCGGCGTCGACGGCTTCCGGCTCGACGCCGTGAAGCACATCGAGGACGAGTGGCTGCTCGAGCTGCGCGAGCGCGTGTCGACCGAGGTCGAGTCGCGCACGCAGGAGCACTTCTACATGGTCGGTGAGACCTTCACGGGCGACAAGCCGACCATCGCGCACTACGTGAACCCCGACATGCTCGACGGGCAGTTCGACTTCCCGCTGCGCATGGAGATGGCGCGCGTGGTGCTGATGCGCCAGGGCTCGATGTCGGATCTCGCGGGGTTCATGGACGACAACGACGGCTACTACGGCGCCGCCGTGATGAGCACGTTCATCGGCAACCACGACATCCCGCGCGCGATCCATCTGGCGCAGGACACCCCGGTGTGGAACGACCAGTGGGCCGACGGCAAGGATCGCGCGTGGAGCAACCAGCCGGGGCTGCCGGGCGGCACGTCGGCGTTCGAGCGGCTCGGCAACGCGTTCACGATCCTCATGACCACTGCCGGTGCACCGCTCGTGTACTACGGCGACGAGGTGGGCATGCCCGGCGCGGGCGACCCCGACAACCGGCGCTTCATGCAGTGGGACGGCTACAGCGCGGGGCAGCAGGCGCTGTACGAGCATCTCAAGCGGCTCATCGCGATCCGCAAGGATCACCCCGCGACTCGCCGCGGCACTCGCACGACGATCGCCGCCGACGCCGACACGATGGTCTACTCCGTCGAGTACGGCGGCGACGCGCTGTGGGTCGCGGTGAACCGCGGTGACGTGGCGCGCGACGTCGACGGGCTGCCGTCCGAATCGCTCGTCGACGAGCTCACCGGTGATGCGCTCGAGGGCCCGAGCCTCACCGTCGCTCCCCGCTCGGCCCGCGTGCTCGCTCGCCCCTGAAGGAACGAACCATGGCGCTTCTGCAAGAGTTCAAGACGTTCGCGATGCGCGGCAACGTCGTCGACATGGCCGTCGGCGTCGTCATCGGTGCCGCGTTCGGCAAGATCGTGTCGGCATCCGTCGAGGATCTCGTCATGCCGCCGCTCGGCCTGCTGATCGGCGGCGTCGACTTCTCGAATCTCGCGGTCACGCTGAAGGATGCCGTGGGAGACAAGCCCGCGGTCGTGTGGAAGTACGGTCACTTCCTGCAGACCGTCTTCGACTTCATCATCGTCGCGTGGGCGATCTTCCTGCTCGTGAAGCTCATCAACAAGCTCAAGGCGCCCGAGAAGCCGCCCGCGGCGCCCGGGCCCACGCCCGATCAGGTGCTGCTCACCGAGATCCGCGATCTGCTGAAGACGAAGAACGCCCCCGCGGGCTGATCCTCCCATAGTCAGCCCGTCGCCGCCTTCGGCCTGGGCTTCTTGCCCTTCTTCGCCGGCTTGTCCTTCGCGCGCCAGGCCGCGAGCACCTCGGCCTCCTTCTCGACGGGCCAGCCCGCGCGCATCTTGGCGCGCCGCTCCTCCGGCAGCGAGTTCCAGTACGCGAGCGTGTCGACGACGGTGTCGTGCACCGAGCGATACGTCAGGCCCGTCGCGACCGCCTTCGCGTTCGAGATCCGCGCGAACCCGACCCACTCCGGATCGTCGCTCGGCACCCAGATCGGCAGATCCGCGCCCGGCCCCGAGCCCTTGTCGACGAGGAACTTCGTGTCGACCCACACGAGCTTCGTGTCGGCCTTCGCGGCGTCGATGCACGTCTGCAGGAAGTCGCCCATCGGCATCGGCGCGGCGGGGCCGACCAGGTTGTAGATGCCGACGTGGCGCTTCTCGATCGCGCCGAGCATCCACGCCGCGAGGTCGCGCGCGTCGATGAACTGGATCACGTCGTCGGGCTTGCCGGGCGCGATCATCTCGCCGCCCTTCGCCACGCGCACCGGCCAGTACGTGAAGCGGTCGGTGGGATCGAGCGGCCCCACGATGTAGCCCGGCCGCACGTTCGTCGTGCGGCCCGGTAGCGCCTTCTCGGCGGCCTGCTCGCACAACGCCTTGAGCGCGCCGTAGTTCTTCATCACCTCTTCGTTGGTCGGATCCTCCATCGTCGCGACCGGATGATCCTCGGCGATGTTCGGCTTGCCGAAGTCGCCGTACGCGGACACCGACGACACGAACACGTACTGCTTCACGTTCTCGGCGAGCAGCTCGGCCGACGCCTTCACGATGCGCGGGACATAGCCGGACGTGTCGATCACCGCGTCCCACTGCCGGCCCTCGAGCGCCTTCAGGTCGCCGTCGCGATCGCCCCTCAGCTTCTCCACGTCCGGGAACAGCTCGGGCCGCGTCTTGCCGCGGTTGAACAGGGTGACCTTCCACCCGCGGGCGATCGCGCCCTCGACGAGGTGCGGGCCGATGAAGCCCGTGCCCCCGAGCACGAGCAGCGTGCGGGGCCCCTCGGACGCGCGCACGTCCGGCTTCGACGTGACGGGGGCGGGCGTCGCGGGCGTCGTGGTCGCCGCGCCGCGCGGCTTGCCGCACGCCGAGAGCCCGCTCGCCCAGACGAGCCCGCCGGCCGTCTGGAAGAGGAAACGCCGCCGGGAGCCGAGTCTGCGCATGCGCGCTTCGACCCGCCGCAGGCCTCGTCGGTTTCGCAAACCATCGGGCGCGAAACGTGGTCCAAGGGTGCCGTGACCGATCGTCGCTTCGCGCCGTGGCGCGCGCTGGCCGAGCGCATCGCGGCCCTGCAGCCCGGTGAGCGGGCTCCGGTGGCGTGGGCGTTCGTGCAGTTCGCGTGCGTGCTGACCGCGACGTTCGTGCTGCGAGCCGTGCGCGACGAGATGGGGATCCGCGGCGGCGTGAAGGAGCTCGCGTGGATGTTCAGCGCCACGTTCGTCGTGACGATCGCCGTCGTGCCGCTGTACGGATGGGCGGCCAAGCGACTGGGCCGCAGAGCGCTGAGCGTCGCGATCTACGTCGCGTTCGCGGCGACGATGCTGCTCGCGTGGCTCGCGTTCGCGGTCGCGCCGACGAGCCTCGTACTGTGGCTGGGGCGCGCAGCGTTCGTGTGGCTGTCGGTGATCAACATGATCGCCGTCGCGACGTTCTGGTCGGCGATCGTCGACATCTTCACGCCCGAAGAGGGACGTCGCACGTTCGGCCTGGTCGCAGCCGGCGGCACCGTGGGCGCGCTCGTCGGACCCGCGCTCGCGGTGTCTTTGCCCGCGATCATCGGCACCGACGCGCTCTTCGGCCTGAGCGCGGTGGCGTTCGTCGCCGCCGCGGTCTGTGCGGTCCGACTCGATCGATCCGTCGAGGGCCGGACTGGTGTCGTGTCGGGCACACGACCGGTGGGCGGCTCGGTGCTCGAGGGCCTGCGCGTCGTCGCAGTGTCGGCTCCGCTGCGCGGCATCGCGATCTACATCGCGCTCTACACGACGACCTCCACGGTGCTCTACGTCGTGCAGGCGGAGATCGTCGAGTCCGCCTTCACCGACTCGGACGCACGCACGGCGTGGTTCGCGAGCATCGACTTCGCCGCCAACGTGCTGGCCCTGTGCGCCCAGCTCGCGCTCACCGGCGCGCTCCTGCGGCGCATGGCGCTGTCGGCGGTCCTGATCCTGTTACCGATCGTTACGGTCGCTGCACTGTTGCTGCTGGGTGCGTGGCCCACAGTGGGCCTGCTCGCGATCGCGCAGACGATCCGCCGCGCGGGCGAGCACGCCGTCGCGAAGCCGGGTCGCGAGCTGCTCTACGCGCGCCTCGATCGTGAATCCAAGTTCAAGGGACAGAACGCCGTTGATACGGTGGTCTACCGCGCTTGCGATGCAGCGGCCGCTTGGCTGGTCCGTGGGATTGCCGAGGTCGTCGCCGGCGTTTCCTCCCTGCTCTGGGCGTTCACTCCGCTCGCGCTCGTGTGGGTGTGGTGGGGCTGGCGACTGGGACGTGGGTCCGGTTGCACGCGAAACTCGGCACGTCAGCCTGTCGGAGAGACCCACGCGGGCTCGATCGACGGGAGCTGACTGGACGCATGGCCGGTGCACACGCTACTTTTTCCACCGGGCGAATGTCAGGCCGACTGTTCGCGATGGATGGACGGGGCGGGTCGTCTCGCCCCGAGGAGACGCAGGCCGTCGAAGAGACGCCCGCGCCCGCCGAGCGTGAATCCACGCTCGAGCTGCTCCGCCGCGACTACGTGAATCACGGCCGCAAGATCGCGAATCGTGCGCTGTGGGCGATGGCGGTCTATCGATTCGGACGGTGGTCGCTCGACCAGAAGCCCGCGCTGCGGTGGGTGAGCTCGAAGCTCTACGGGGCGCTCAGCCCGGTCTCGCGCTTCGTCACGGGGGTCACGCTCGACCGGCTCACGGACGTGGGCGCCGACGTGCACCTCATCCACTGCGAAGGCCCCATTTCGATCCACCCGCGCGCGAAGATCGGCAAGCGCGTGGGCATCATGCACAACGTCACCATCGGTGAGACGCCGGACGGCGGTGTCCCGACGATCGACGACGACGTCTTCATCGGCGTCGGCGCGGTGATCATCGGCAACGTGCATGTGGGGGCGGGCGCGCAGATCGCTGCGAACAGCCTCGTCATCTCGGACGTGCCGCCCAACCACGTCGCGGTCGGTGTGCCGGCGCGCGTGTATCCCGGGCTCGGGCGCCGGGCGAAGAATCCCTGACGAAGTGGACTCGCTGCACGCCGCGCTCGACGAGCTGTACGCGACGGATCTCGTCTACGTGCGCGATTGCTGGACGATGTGCGGCGATGCGCACTGCTGCAGCTTCGCGCGCCACAAGAAGCGCTTCACCATCATGGCGCGGCAGCACTTCCAGGAGCTGCCGCTCTTGCACGGCGAGTACGAGTACCTGCGCGACCGCGGCTGGCTCGAGCAGTTCGGCGATCACGAGCACAAGGCCGTGGAGCTGCCGCTCGGCGACGGGCGCGTCGTGCGGGCCGAGTCGATTGTGAGCCGGCGGGCCGGCTGCGCGTGCAACCACGCGACGCGGCCGGTCGTGTGCCGCCTCTATCCTCTGCTGCCCGTGTTCGCGCCCGACGGCAAGCTCGTCGGAATCGAGGACTTCGGCGTGTTCGAGGTGCTCGAGCGCATCGAGCAGATCGAGCCGGCGTGCGCGATCCGGGAGATCCCCGTGCAGCAGCTCGGCGTGTTCCTGAGCTTCTGCGCCGTGCTCGCGCGCTCGCCGATGTGGCTCTTCCAGCTCGAGGCGTATCGCATCACGAAGGCCCACGTCGCCGCGGGGATCGCCGCGGACAAGGCGAAGAGCGGAAAGGACGCCTTCAAGCTGTTCGAGTGGGGCTTCCTGCGCGACAACTTGATCCGGCGTCCCGAGCTCGCACACCATCTCGCGGGGCTCGCCGACGCGTTCTCGACCCGGTGGGGCCCGGACTTCGTGGTGCCGTGAACCTCGCGAACACGACCTGGGAGCTGCTCTCGGGCAACCTCCCCGCCGGAGCCGACCGCGTGGCGGTGGTGGACGGCGAGCGTCGATGTACGTACGGCGAGCTCGAGCGCCGCGCGGCGGCGATGTCCGCGTGGCTCGTGAGTCGAGGCGTACGACGAGGCGACCGCGTGGGAATCCACCTGCGCAAGAGCCTCGAAGAGGTCGTCGGGATGTTCGCGGCGTGGCGCGCCGGCGCGGTGGCGGTGAACGTGAGCCACCAATGGACGGCGGCCCAGCTGGACTACGTGCTGCGCGACTGCGGCGTGAAGGCGCTCGTCACCGATGCTCGCCGGGCGCGCGATCTGGAAACGCGCGGCATGCCGGACTCGCTCGCCGCCGTGCTCGTGGTCGGCGCAGGCCCGGCGGGCGGTGGAGAAAGCTCGGCGCTGCCCGAGTCCACGCAGCCGCCCGTGCGCACGATCGATCGCGATCTCGCGGCGATCATGTACACGTCGGGCTCCACCGGCATGCCGAAGGGCGTGATGCTCTCGCACCAGAACCTGGTGCTCGGTGCCCGCAGCGTCGCGCAGTACCTCCGCATCGCGCCCGACGATCGCCTGCTGAGCCTCCTGCCGCTGTGTTTCGACTACGGCCTCAACCAGCTGACCACGGCCGCGCTCGTCGGCGCGTCGGTCGTGCTGCAGGCGGTCCCCATGGCGTCGGAGATCGCGAAGACGGTCGCGAACGAGCGGGTCACCGGCCTCGCCGCGGTGCCGCCCACGTGGGTGCAGCTCGTGCCGTACCTCGCCGAGACGCGCACGCAGCTGCCGAGCCTGCGCTACGTCACCAACTCGGGCGGCAAGATCCCGCAGTCGGTGCTCGAGCGGATGCCCGAGGTGTTTCGCGGCGTCGACATCGTGCTGATGTACGGCCTCACCGAGGCCTTCCGCTCGACCTGGCTGCCGCCGGAGAAGTTCGCCGCCAAGCCCGGTTCGATGGGCCAGGCGATCCCGAATGCGGAGTGCTGGGTCGTCGATCCGGACCTCGGCGTGTGCGGGCCCGGGCAAGAGGGCGAGCTCGTGCATCGCGGCGCGCTCGTGAGCCTCGGTTACTGGGGACGACCCGCGGACACCGCCGCGAAGATCCGCCCGTGTCCGCAGCTGGCGGGCCTCATCGGCGACGAGCCGGTCGTGTGGAGCGGCGACATCGTGCGCATCGACGACGACGGTGACTTCTGGTTCGTCGGTCGGCGCGACGGCATGATCAAGTGCAGCGGGTTCCGGTTGAGCCCCACCGAAGTCGAGGAGATCGCTCACGCGAGCGCGCTGGTCGGCGAAGTCGTGGCATTCGGTGTGGAGGACGAAGCGCTGGGCGAGGCGGTGCACGTCGTCGTCACGCCCGCAGCATCCACCGCTGCGGCGGCGAATTCTGCCGAGGTCGACATCCCGGCGCTCGAACGTTACTTTCGGTCGCACATGCCGCACTACATGGTGCCGAGGGCGATCCACGTGCGCGCAGCGATGCCGCGCACCGCGAGCGGCAAGATCGATCGCCCCGCCGTCGTCGCCGACTGCCGCGACTCCTTCGGTCGCTCGCGCGACTGATTCAGAGGTTGCACCGTGGCGATGGAACTCAGCGAAGCACGCCTGGTCGAGTACCTCCGGCAGAAGACCGGCATCGAGGACCTCGACTCGACGACCGCGCTCTTCTCCGACGGCACCGTCGACTCGGTGGGCATGATCGATCTCATCGCATTCCTCGAGACCGAATCCGGCATCGAGATCCAGCACGACGACGTGACACTCGAGAACCTCGACAACGTCTCGCGCATCCTCGCTTTCGTCGCGAGCCGCGCGGCCGGCTGATCGGTCATGGATGCGGGGCGCGATCGCTTCCTGCTCGAGCTCGCCGGAGCCCGCGGGACGCCGTGCTACGTCGTGTTCCTCGCGGACATCCGCGAGCGCGTGAACGCGCTGCGCGCGGCGTTCGCCGAGCGCTTCGCCGTGAGCTACGCGGTGAAGGCGAACCCCAACCCCGCGCTCTTGCGTGCGCTCGTCGGCGTCGTCGATCGACTCGACGTGTCGTCGGGCGGCGAGCTCGCGCGTGCGCTCGAGCTCGGCTGGAGCGCGGAGCTCATCGGCTTCACCGGACCCGCCAAGCGCGACGACGAGCTCGATCTCGCCGTGCGATCCGGCGTCGGCGAGCTCGTGCTGGAGTCGGTGCCCGAAGCGCGCCGTCTGTCCGCGATCGCCGAGCGGCTCGCGCGTGACGTCGACGTGATGGTCCGCATCGCGCCCGCCCACGTGCCGGCGGGCTTCGGCGATCACATGGCGGGTCGTCCCACGGCGTTCGGCATCGACGAGGACGAGATCGACGACGCGATGCGCGACATCCTCGCGTTGCCGCGACTGCGCTGCGTCGGCCTGCACGCGTACGCGGGCACGCAGTCGCTCAAGGCGTCGGCGATCGCCGAGAACTGGCGGAATTTCGCGACGCTCTTCCGTCGTACCGCCGAGCGTCACGATCTGCGACCCGTCCGCCTCGTGTTCGGCGCGGGCCTGGGCATCGTCTACCACGACGGGCAGACGCCGCTGGACCTCGCCGAGGTCGAGAGCGGCACGCACGAGATGTTCGCGGAGCTCGCCGCCGATCCGCGCTGTGCCGGCGCGCAGCTCGTGCTCGAGACCGGGCGCTACCTCGTCGGCGAGGCCGGCGTGTACCTCACGTCGGTCGTCACGACGAAGCGCTCGCGCGGGGTCGACGTGGCGGTGTGCGACGGCGGCATGAACCATCACCTCGCCGCCGCCGGTCTGCTCGGCATGGTCGTGCGCCGTCCGTACCGCGTGCGCAAGCTGGGCGCCACGGGCGAGGGCAGCTCCGTGCTGCTCGCGGGCCCGCTGTGCACGACACTCGACAGCTTCGGCAAGGACGTGAAGGTCGGCCCGCTCGCGCCCGGCGACGTCGTCGCGATCGCACCGAGCGGCGCGTACGGGCTCACGTCGAGCCCCACCATGTTCATCTCGCACCCGCTACCCGCCGAGCACCTGGTGGACGAGTGATCGGTCAATCCAGCGCCGCGATCGTGTCGCGGGCCTGTTGCACGGCGGGGTTGGGCTCGATCTCGCCGGGCACGAGCGCGAGGCCGTCGAGCCACGCCGCGCTGCCGCCGTTGTCGAGCGCACCGTCGAGCGAGAACACGTGCACGCGCCCGATGCCCGCGGTGGCGGCCGCCGACGCGTCGAGGTGCAGCGCCTCTGCGTCGGCGTAGCCGACCGAGCTCGTGTTCTTGCCGATGTCGCCGATGGTGCCGAGCCCGACCGCGGCCCGCTCGCCGTACCGCTCGACCGCGGTGCTCGAATAGCTGCGCACGAGGTCGGGCCCGAGCCGCGCGTCCGCGGTGCCGTAGAGGTTCTGGTAGACGAGGAATCCGACCTCGTCCCACTCGATGCCGTCGATCGGGCTCTCGAACATGTCCTGCAGGTCGAGGTCCTCGTCGCCGAAGTCGTCGAGCAGGTGGGGCAGGGCGACGACGTCCACCAGCATGCCGTCGTCGTGCCACTCGTCCACCGCCGCGGCCCAGTCCGCCTGCGCGGCGGCGAACGACTCGGGGTCCTGGTTGTCGACGAGCACCGGGATCGCATCGGCGAGCTGTCCGCTCTCGATCGCCATGGCGAGCTGCGTGCTGTCGTCGAGCGGCGGCTCCATGTCGACGACGATGCGCTCGACCCCGAGCGCTCCCCTCTCGTTCCACCGCCAGAACGCGTCGACGTGCGCGCGGAAGTCCTCCAGGTTGTTCTCGTTGGGCCAGTAGCCGAGCGCGTCGTCGAGCAGCAGCCACGCGCGGACCGGCACGCCGTGGCGTCGCGCGGCGAGCAGCAGGCTCTCGAGCGCCCCCGTGCCGACGTCGTGGGGTTGGATGGCCACGATGAGCTCCGTCTGCGAGCGCTCGAGCGCGTCGAGCTCGACTTCGACCTCGTCGTAGCGGAGGAACTCGGCGTACACGGCCCGATCCGACTCGAACGGCGTGGGAAACGGATGTCCACAGCCCACACTCGCGAGCGCGATGACGGCCGCGGCGAGGCCGAGCGGTCCCGGCGTCGCCGGCGAGGTGGATTCGTGGACCACGGCGGGGCGACTATAGCCATGCGAGCGCGTGCGCGGATCCGTTCGAGTGACGAAGCGCAGGCCGTGCCGTAGGCTGGTGGAATGCGCTGGCTTGTCTTCATGGGCATCGTGGCCACGGCTGCGTGCACGCGGTTGAACCCCTCCTACGGCGATGGCGGCAGCACCGGGGGCGGCACGTCGAACGACGACGACCCGTCGGCGAGCGCGAGCGCGAGCGCGAGCGCGGACGACGACGACGACGGCAGCGCCAGCATGAGCGCCAGTGCAGACGACGACGCGAACCCCGACTCGGGTCTCGACGGCACCGAGACCGGCGGCAACGCGCGACCGTGCTGCGTGCCGCACTCCGGGATCGGTTGCGAGGACGCCAGCGTCGAGGAGTGCGTGTGCAGTCAGGTGCCCGACTGCTGCGCCGTCGAGTGGAACGATCACTGCTCCCAGAAGGCGCGCGAATGCGGCGGCGCCTGTGGAGTCGTCGACGATGGCCCGCTCGAGGAGAGCACTTCGATTCCCCCGATGACGAGCGACGACAGCGATTCGGCGACCGACGGCTCGACGTCGACGTCGGACGGCGGCAGCTCCACCGGGACCACGGTCGATGGCGATTGTTGCACCACCCACGACGACCCCGGGTGCTCGGACGACAAGGCCGCCGCGTGCGTCTGCGAGTCGTTGCCGCAGTGTTGCGAGGAAGGATGGACCAAGGCGTGCGTCGACCAGGTGGCGGCGTGCGCCTTCGCGTGTCCCATCTGAGCCGGTGAGACCGACCTCGTTGCGGCTTTTCCAGCCTCGCGGCCTGGGGTACCTTCGATGCGGGACGGGACCCGCGGGCAGGCGTGACCGCGGCGATCGTGGAACTGCATGTCGGCGCTCGCTCTCGGCCTCGCGTGCGGGGCGTGGATCGCTGGATCTCCTCCGGTGATCCCCGATCCGGCGCCCGGAGACGCGCCGTCGACGAGCGCGCTGCCGGTCGACGAAGTCCCCGTCCCGATCGATCGCGTCGACATCGTCAGCGCGCTCGAGGTGACCGCGGGCGCGACCTGCATCGAGCACGATCGGCTCGCGACGCAGGTGCGCACCTGGCTCGAGGACCCGCGCGTCGACGCGCGCCTGCGGATCCAGGTCGTCGGTGACGACGAGTCTCCGCTGCGCTTGTCGTTCACGCTGCGGCGTGGCGACGAGATCATCGCGGTCCGCGAGTTCGATCCGGCGCCCGAGCGATGCACCGATCTGCACGCCGTCGTCGGCCTCGCGATCGCGCTCGCGATCGATGCGACGGTGCTCGAGTCGGTCGGCGTCGAGCCGGGCAAGCCGCCCGTGAAGCCCCCGACGACCGATCGCCCGAAGCCGCCGCCGCGCGTGCCGCCCACGGTGCCGCGCGCGAAGCCGCGGGCGTGGCGGATGCGCATCGATCTCACCGGCATGTTCACCTACGGTCACCCGCCCGGCGCGGGCGGAGGCGGCAGGCTCGAGCTCGGGTTCGCGTGGCGCGAGATGCTCGAGGTCGGGTTCGGTGCGATGGCGGCCTCGTCGGGGCTCGAGCCCGTCGGCGACGAGTCGGCGACCTTCGCCGTCGCCGGAGGGCTCGCGCAGTTCTGCGCCGGACCGCCGTGGAAGGCGTGGCGACCGCGCGGGTGTGTCGGCGTGATCGCCGGCGCGGCGGTCGCGGCCGGCCGCGGGTTCATGGTGGATCAGACCTCACGGGTCGCATGGGTGGTGATCCCCTTCGGGGCGGACGTGCGCGTGCGCCTCGCGCAGCGGGTGGCGTTCACCCTCGGCGTCGACGGTCTCGCCGCCGTCGTGCGACCCGTGTTCGAAGCGGTGACGCTCGACGACCAACGCGTCGTACGCCGTTTTCCGACGGTCGGCCTCGCCGTCGAGGCGGGCCTGTCGATCCTCGTGTGGTGAATCGCGCCGTGAAGGAAAAGGCCTGGTACAGCCATGCAGACCGTGGGACCCTCGACCTTCGCGGTGACCGGACAGCACCTGGACGCGGAGGCGCTCTATCGCGCTCATGCGGACTTCGTCGCGCGATTCCTGCTGCGATTGGGGGCCCAGGGGCAAGACGTGCCCGATCTTCTCCAAGAGGTCTTTCTGGTCGCTCACCGCCGCGGCGGTTTCGTCATGGGTTCTGCCAAGCCGACCACCTGGTTGGCCGAGATCGCGTTCCGGGTCGCTTCCGACCGCCGCAAGAAGACCAAGCGAAAGCTCGAAGATGCCGACACCGACTCCATCGCGCTCGCCGCAGGTCCCGGGGCCACGCCCGGGGACACGGCCGAGGCCCGTCAGGCGTTGGGTCGTGTCCAGATGGCCCTCGACGCCCTCACGGCCGAGAAGCGCGTCGTCTTCGTGTTGTTCGAGCTCGAGGGGGAGTCGTGCGACGCGATCGCGCGCGCCCTCGGCATCCCCGTGGGCACCGTGTATTCCCGGCTGCACGCCGCGCGACGTGAATTCGCCCGCGTGCACGCCCAGCTGCAGGCCGAGCCCGTCGTGGCCGAACCGACGAGCAAAGCCGTGGTCGGAGCAGGAGCATGACTGAACTGTCCACCGAAGAGCCGACGCGTTGGCTCGACGATCCGACGCTCTCCGCGTCGTTGAAGGCCGACCTCCATCACGGCGCCGCCGCGACGGTGAGTGGGCTCGACACGACGGCGGGGCTCGCTGCGTTGCGCGGTGCGATCGCAGCGCAGACCGGATCGCTCGCGCCCGCGGCAGCCTCGAGCTCGATCGGGCTCAAGGCGGTCGTCGGTGTGATCGCGATCGGTGGTGCGATCGGTCTGTGGAAGGCGACGCAGAACGACGACACGACGACCGAGGCCGTCGCGGTCGCGCCCGCGTCGATCGAGCCGCGCGAGCCCGTCGCCGCTTCGACGCCGCCCGCCATCCCGGAAGAGCAGAGGGGCGTGGAGCCGGCCGTCGCCGCGGAGCCCGAAGAGGAGATCGAGATCGATCTCGACGACGTCGAGCCGGCCGCGACCAAGCGCGACGATCGCAGCGATCGACGCAAGGACGCGACCGTCGATGCGACGAAGCCGGTGCCCGCCACGGACGCCGCCGACGACAAGTATCTCCAGGAAGCGATGCTGGTCGCGCGTGCGCGCAAGGCCCTCGCGTACGACGCGAAGGCGACGCTCCAGCTGACCCAGCAGATCGCGAAGGAGTTCCCCGCCGGCCAGCTCGTCGAGGAGCGCCGTGCGCTGGAGATCCGCGCGCTCGCGCGGCTCGGCCGCGACGACGAGGCCAGGTCGCGCGCGGCGGGATTCCTCGCCGATCATGCGAAGGGCCCGCACGCCGCCGCCGTCCGTCGGGCGATCGGCGACGACGCCGAATAGTGCCGACCGGTAGTCTTCGCGGTCGATCGCGACGGGATTGGTGACGTGCACTGCGGTTCGCACCCGGTGGCACGCATCCGTCCGTGACCGGCGCGGGAGGGCCCGGTTGGGGGTTTGGACCCGCTCCGGCGCGTGAGTGCGCGACGGGCCGCGCGCTGGCGCCCCCCCTCGACTGTGCGCTATCGTAGGAGGCGATGGTCTTGCTGGTTGGACTCGGCCGGTCTCGGGCCGCGACGCTGATCGTGACGATCGCGTGCGGCTGCGAGGTGCACGGGTTCATCGGCTCGAACGCGAGCGCCGACTCGGCGGGCGACGACGCGAGCGCGGAATCGACGGGCGGCGTCTCGCTCGACGACGACGGCACCAGCAACGTCAGCGCGGACGACTCCGCCGACACGCAGGGTGACGACGGGCAGGACGACGACGCCGACGACGGTGCCGACGACAGCGGCATCCGCTTCGACCTCGGTCAGCCGGACGCGACACCGGTCTGCGAGGACCCGCGTCCGTTGCCGTCGTGCGACTCGCAGAGCGTCGACGTCGCGAACGCGATGGGCTTGAACTGCGGTGCGAACGCAGGAGACGACGGGTTCGTCGATGTCGAGTTCACCGGCTTCGACGAAGCGATGACGGTGCACTCGGGCAAGCCCGGCTTCTCCGATGCGTTCCTGCCCCGCGAGGGCGACAAGTTCGTGGTGCTGTCGACGGGTCGTGCCGCCGACTTCACGATGTCGCCCGTCCAGCTCAAGAACGCGTACCCGGTGGAGTGCGACACGAACGACGCGTGCCCGAGCACGCAGTTCATGGATCCGCTCGTCGACACGCCGCTGTTCTCGCTGCCCGAGCCCATCGACCTGCGCCCGGTGTCCGACGTCGGCGAGAATTGCTGGGAGGATCCCGGACTCGTCGGCACCGGGGATTGCTCGAACACGTTGTACTCGCCGTGGCTCAAGGGCGGACGCGCGTACGACTACGGTGAGCTGCGCATGAGCGCGACGGTGCCCGAGGGCATGAACGGCTTCTCGTTCGACTTCGCGTTCTTCTCGATCGAGTACCCGCTGTACGCCGCGCACCCCGAGGCGATCAACGACGTCTACCTGACGTGGCTCGAGTCGGAGCGGTGGACGGGCAACATCTCGTTCGACGAGTCCGGCGATCCGATCTCCGTGAAGTCGGTGTTCTTCGACTACAAGGACGCCGACGATCCGGGCGATGGCGGCTGCGTCGGCCCCTGCATCGCGCCGCAGCTGCACGGGTTCGCCGCGCAGGACCACGGCGGCACGAAGTGGCTGACGAGCTCCGCGCCGGTCCGCCCGGGCGAGGACATCACGCTCATCTTCGCCATCTTCGACAACATGGACTCGAGCTTCGATTCGATGACGATCCTCGATCACTTCGAGTGGACCTGCAGTGGTGCGCCCCCGTTCACCACGCCCGCCGGCTGAGTCGGCGCGCGCGCTCGTCGTCGTCCTTGCGGTGCTCTCGAGTGGCTGCGAGGCGGCCTTCGGACCACCTGCGCTCGACGAGGGTGCCGACGAGATCGGCGGTGAGCAGATCGACAGCCTCGGTCCCGAGGCCGCGACGACCACCGGCGTCGACGAGCCGGAGCCGAAGGACGCGAGCGAGGTCGACGGCGGCGAGGTCGGCGGTGCGGAGGTCGACGGCGGCGAGACGGACGGCAACCGTGGAGACGGCGGTGTCGCGTTCGATCTCGGCGGTGCGGAGACGGGCGAGGGCGGTCGTGACGACGGCCGCGCGCCGCCGCCGGTGAACGACGGCGACTGCTGCGAAGTCGCGATGGGCATCGGCTGTGCGGACGACGGCGTCGAGGCGTGCGTGTGCGCCGTCGATCCGTACTGCTGCGAGACCGCGTGGGACGAGCTCTGCGTGAACCATGTGGAAGATGCCTTGTGCGGCGGCTGCACGTTCGGACCGAGCTCGACCGACTTCGGCATCGACTGCTGCGAGCCCAGCGACATGCCGGGCTGTCCGGACGAGACCGCGTCCGAGTGCGTGTGTGATGCGGATGCCTTCTGCTGCTTGGTGGAATGGGATCAGGTCTGCATCGACACCGGCATCGCGCTCGGGTGTCTGTCGTGTGGCGGTGGCACGACCGGCGACGAAGAGGGCACGAGCAGCGACGGCGGCGGGACGTCGACCGGCACGACGTCGAACTGAACCGTCCCAGGCCCGTGAAGGCCGAGCCGGCGATGCACCATGGATGCTCGAGTGCCTGGTGGCAGGCCCTCTCTCCCAACTGGTCCGCTGTGTGCGTCGCCGGTTTTCCCCCAAGGTCCGTCGTTCGAATGAACAGGGGCGAACGACGGAACCCATGAGCTCCGTATCGAGAGCAGCGCGTGTGTAGACGGCGCTCGGGGGAAGACCGGCGATTTTTCTCGCTGAGCGGGGGTTGCGATTGGAGTGTTTGACAGCGGCGCGCCGTGCCCACCATGATGCGGGGCCCGTGGCGTCCTTTTCGTCGCCTCTCTTGCGTCGGCGAATCCGCCAGACGTTGCGCCGTGCGCTGATCGGCCTCGCGCCCTGCGCGTACTGGGGCTTTCGCCGCTGGCGGCGGGGTGACGAGGAGCCCGAGCTCGCGCTGCTGCCGATCTTGTGCTCGCCGACGCGCGTGTCGGTCGACGTCGGGGCGAACTTCGGCATGTACACCTCGCGGATGATCGGGCTGTCGCGCCGCTGTGTCGCGTTCGAGCCGATCCCCGCGTTCGCGCGCATGCTCGCGCGGGGCTTCCGCGCGGCCGTCGACGTCCACGGCGTCGCGCTGTCGGATCGCACCGGCACGGTGGAGCTGCGCGTGCCCGACCTCGACACCGGCTACGCGACGATCGACCCCGCGAACCGACTGTCGACCCGGAGCTCGGTCCCGATCGACCGGCTGCACGTGCCGATGGCGCGGCTCGACGACTTCGCCCTCGGTGACGTCGGCTTCATCAAGGTCGACGTCGAAGGCCACGAGGAAGCGGTGCTGCGCGGCGCCGAGGCGACGCTCGCACGCTGTCGCCCCAATGTGATCGCCGAGGTCGAGGACCGCCACAATCCGGGCAGCGTCGCCCGCGTGATCATGTGGATGCGCGAACAGGGCTACGCCGCGTACGGCATCTGCGATCGCGCGCTCGAGGACCTCGAACGCTTCGATCTCACCGAGCACCAGGCGCAGACGTGCGCGACCCGATACGTGCGCAACGTCGTGTTCCTCCCCCACGAGCGCCGCGACGGGCTCGTCGCCGCGATCACGGCGATCGTCGCTCGATGATCTCGTCGAGCGCAGTCCAGACGCGCTCGCAGGCGCGCCCGTCCGCACCCAGCATGTGCTCGGCGAGGAACGCGTCGGCGCGCGCGCGGCAGCAGTCCGGATCCTCGAGCGCCTGATCGAGCTGCGTCAGCAGGTCGGCGAAGCTGCACGCGAGCAGGCCGCCGTTCTGCTCGGGCGGGAACTTCCATACGTACTTCACCGAGGACACCGTGTGCGTGGTGGTGCCCTTGCGTCCGTACGTTCGCCAGGTGAACGCCTCGTCCTCGGAACGAACGGGGTAGGCGTGGATCGTCGGACGTCGCGTCGCGTAGAACAGGTTGGCGATGCTGCTGAAGTTGGTGACCAGCACGTCGGCGATCTGCATGGTGACGAAGTTGTCCGGCGCCTCGTTCTTGAACTCGAGCCTCACGTTGCCCCAACGCCGCGCCATGTCCTCGAGAAGCGCGACGTACTCGGGCGGGAACCGGAACTTGTCGTGGAGACGGAACACCAGGTTGGCGCCGTGGTGGTGTACGCGCGCGACGAATGCATCGAGGAGCTCGCGATCGGTACCCCAGTGCGCGAACACCTCGCCGTAGTGCCACGTCGGCGCGAACAAGACCGTCTTCTTGTTCACGACGTCGAACGGATAGTCGCGGGCGACACGAGCGCGGTCGAACGGACGCACCAGGTCGTCGTGGCTCGCGGCGCCGACGATGCTGCAATTCTCGGGCGCGAAGCCGCTGACGGTCGTGCGATGGACGAAGTCCGATGGCCCGAAGCAGCTCCAGCGAAACCGCGGATTCGGTGTCAGCGGATCGCCCCAGCAGCGCGTGAGCTGGCGATGCAGCGTCGCGAACTCCTCGCGATCGTTCGGGCCTTTCCAGCCGAAGCCGTGCCACAGCACGAGCCCGGCCTTCGACGTCGCGCGAGCCGGCACCCAGTTGTCGAGGATCGTGACGTGCGGACGGAACCCGACGAGGCCGAGACGGCCGTGCCACTTGCGGCGGCGGATCAACGGACAACGCAGCGGATACAGGCGCGCGATGGGCTGACGCGCGAACAACTCGGGATCGTCGAGGACGACGCGGAGGTCGACATCGTCCCGCTGGTCGAGCCAGCGCACGAGGCTCCACAGATCCGCGCCGAACGTCGTGGCCCAGATCAGGATGCGTCGCGTCATCCCTCGTCGTCGAAGTTCTCGGACAAGTGCGTCAGGGGCTCGTGGCCGGCGAGCACGCGCAGCGTGTTCTTGAGCCGCATGTGCTGGATGAACAGGTCGTTCTCCTGCACGTGCTTGCCGTAGACGTGGGGGCTCTTGAAGTAGAACGACAGCCACTCCTGCACGCCGCCGCGGCCCGCTCGGCCCGCGAGGTCCATGAGCAGCGCGAGGTCGAGCACGATCGGCGCCGCGAGGATCGAGTCGCGGCACAGGAAGTCGACCTTGATCTGCATCGGGTAGCCCAGCCACCCGAAGATGTCGATGTTGTCCCAGCCCTCTTTGGCGTCGCCGCGCGGCGGGTAATAGTTGATCCGGACCTTGTGGTAGAGCTCCTTGTAGAGCTCGGGATACAGGTCGGGCTGCAGGATCGACTCGAGCACGCCGGACTTCGTGACTTCCTTCGCGCGGAAGCTCTCGGGGTCGTCGAGCACCTCGCCGTCGCGGTTGCCGAGGATGTTCGTGGAGTACCAGCCCGCGACGCCGATCATGCGGGCCTTGAACATCGGCGCCAGCGCGGTCTTCATCAGCGTCTGGCCGGTCTTGAAGTCCTTGCCGGCGATCGGCACGTGGCGCTCGATCGCGAGCTCTTCGAGCGCCGGGAAGTCGCATGACAGGTTGGGCGCACCGTTGGCGTACGGCACGCCTTCCATGATCGCCGCGTAGGCGTAGAGCTGAGCCGGCGAGATCGCCGGATCGTTCTCGCGCATGCCCTTCTCGAACGACGCGAGGTCGCGATGACACGGCGCGGGCACGAGATGGACCTCCGTCGACGCGCACCACACCATCACGGCGCGGTCGGCCTTGTGGGCCTTCAGCGCGTCGCGGATGTCCTGGCGCAGCTGCTCGGCGAGCTCGAGCTTGTTCTTGCCCTTCTTGACGTTGGGCCCGTCGAGTCGCTTGACGTAGTCGGTGGAGAATGCCGCCGGCATCGGCCGGACCTCGCGCAGCGCAGCCGCGAGCGGCTCGAGGTGCTCCTTCGACAGCACCGCTGCACGCACCGCAGCGTCGTACGCGTCGTCGGGGAAGATGTCCCAGCCCGCGAAACGCAGGTCCTCGAGCGGCGCGAGGCTGACCAGCTCGCGCACGAGCGGGCTGCTGCCGGTCGACCGTGGTCCCAAGCGAACGGTCTGCAGCTGCGTGAGGGATCCGATCGGGCGCGCCATGCCGCGGCGAACCGCCTCGATGCCGGCGATGAACGTGGTGGCGACGGCCCCGAGCCCCGGAGTCAGCACGAGCAATCGGCCGCGATGCGGAGGGACTTCGATGCGGTCTTGATCCACGGGTGGTGCGCTAACACTGGCGCCGGGCCGAGACAAGAGGGAAGCAGGAGCGCCGTCCGCGCGTAACCGCACCACGCTGCCGTGCGTCCGCTCCTCGTGCCGCGGGCCCATCGACCAAGTACGCTGTCGGCTCGAGTGGAGAGCGACCCCCAGCGCTCGGCCCGCTACGAACGCCAGCTCTTCCGTGGTGTGCGGACCACCGCACTCGGCACCGTCGCGAAGGTCCTGCACCCGCTGTTCATGATCCCGGCGACGCGCCTGTATGGGCCGTCGGCGTTCGGGCTCTACCTCATCGTCACGGCCGTCGTCGATCTGTGCGGCTCGCTCCTGGCCGGCGGATTGCGCGACGGGGTGGTGGTCTTCGCTGGTCGCCGCGATCCCGCCGTCGATCCGGACCACCGCGTGTTCGTGCACCGCTTGATCGGCACGGCGTTCCAGTACGCACTGCTCGGTTGCGCGCTGCTCGTGGCGGCCGCGCTCGTCGCGGGTGACGACGGGCTGCTCCTGATCTTCTCGCGAGACGAGGTGGCACGCGCGAGCGGTCGCGAGCTCGCGGCGCTCGTGCCCATCGTGGTGTGGGCGCTGCCGTGCATCGTGATCGCGGATCTCGCGATCGCGGCGACCAAGGCGCTGATGATCATGGAGTACGACACGATCATCCTCGGGTTCGGCAAGCCCGCGATCCTGATCGTGACGGCGTTGATCGGCGTGTTCGTGCGACCGGACGTGGTGGGTCTCGCGTGGGGCTTCGTCGTGACTCACGCCTGTCTCGCGCTCGCGGCACTGTGGGCGCTCGCGCGGCACTACGATCTGCGCGAGCTCGCCCGGGCCGCGGTGCGACCCCGATACGAGCGCGATCTGTTGGGCTTCGCCGTGCCGCAGAGCCTCAACATGTCGCTCAACGTCTTCATGACGAACCTCGACCAGTTCGTGCTCGGCTACTTCGGCGTCGCGCCGGCGTTCATCGCGTTCTACGGCACGGCCGCCCGGATCCTCCGCAGCGTGCGGCAGGCGAAGCTCACGTTCAGCGGCGCGTTCGCACCCGTCATCGCGCGCTTGTACGCCGAGGGCAAGAAGGTCGAGCTCGAGGAGCAGGCCGCCACCGTCGCGCGCTGGTCGACGACGCTGGCGCTGCCTGCTCTGATCGTCGTGGTCGGTCTGCGTCGCGAGCTGATGTGGTTCTTCGACGAGAGCTACACCTACGACACGACGTTCATGCTGCTGCTCGCCGTCATGCCCCTGTTGTCATGCGTGTTCGGGATCGCCGGCAACGTGATCGTGATGACGGGCCACTCGCGGTGGAACCTGTTCAACAGCCTGGTGACGGTCGTGCTGACGCTCGTCGTCGCGACGATACTGGTGCCGCGGTACGGGCTGATGGGCGCTGCGTCGGCCTCGGTGTTCGTGGCGGTGCTCGTCACCGCGCTGCAGGTCATCGAGGTGAGGGTGCTCGTCGGCGTCGGCGTGGCGCTGCGCCTGCTCTACAAGCCGCTGGCCGCCGGCGCGATCGCTGCGCTCGTCCTGGTCGCGCTCGGGCTCGTCCTGCCCGACGCAGCCCCGGCCCGCGTCGCAGCGGTCGTCGTGGCGCTCGGCGTGTACGTCGGCATGTTGCTCGGCCTGGGCATTGCGCCGGAGGACCGGCGCTTGCTCCGGCGTCAACGATGAGCTCAGCCGCTCGTCATGCCGCACATCGAGGCTTCGGTGCTGCCGGAGATCCAGCCGTCGAGGACGCACTGCAGCGTCTCCGTGGGAATGGCTTCTTGGGCGAGCACGCCCTGGGCGCAGCTCGAGAACGTGGCGAGGCAGGTGAGGCCGCTCGTGCACTCGTCCTGCAGCTTCTTCACGAGCGAGTCGCCGAGCGGCAGGATGATCGCGCCGGCGACGGCGAGGTCGCTGCTCTCGGTGTCGAAGAGCGTCTCCTGACAGCCGTCGATGCCGAGCCCGCAGTTGTCGCAGAACGCGGCCGCGAACGACTGGTGAGCCGACGACGGCGCCACGGCGCCGCGCGAGTCGACGAGGCACTCGAGCGCGCCTCCGCCGGACTCCACGCACGTGGCGGACTCGTCGACGTACGCGTCGTTGAGCAGCGACGTGACGCCGCTGCAATCGGTGAGGATGGCTTCGTCGCACGACGACACCATGCCGCAGGTGGTCTGTTGGAGCTCCACGGCGGCGCAGTAGCGCTGCGCAGGGGACTCGCCGTCGTCCTCGCCGCCACAGGCGGCGAAGAGCGCGACGACGAGGGCGAGGGCGGGGAAGCGGGAAGTGCTCATGACACGGAGGGAGAGGCGCCCCGCGTCCCCGGTCGCACGCTCGCATGCGAAAAAGATCGCTCTACAGCGAACGCTATATGACGATGCCCTCGTAGCGCGTGACCCAGCGGGTCGGCTCGAAGTCGGGGATCGGCAGCGGCTCCAACAGCGGCTGGCCGTCGCGCCAGAACGAGCGGAACGGCGGCTTGTCACCATTGCGATAGAAGTGCACGAGGTACTCGAGGTCGCACGCGGCGAAGTCCGCGAGCCACTGGTCGAGGTCGTGCACGCCGAGCTCGTGCAAGAGCTGCAAGCTGTAGCGACACGCCTGCCGCTCGTACTCCGCGAGCGCCGCGATCGTTTCCGGAGGATGGCCCGCCCCGCGCAGCTCGCCGAGCTTGCGCAGCGCGGGGTCCACGTTCCACTGCACCGTGTGGCCGAAGAGGTGCACGAGGATGAAGAGCGCGTCCTCGGCCTCGAGGTCGTAGTCCACGTGGATCTCGGCGCCGTCGAGATCGCCGGTGAACGGGTTCGGCACGTCTCTCACCCGCACCGGGATGCCCCAGCGTTTCTCCACTCTCGCGACCGCGAGGTCGAACACCTCGCGGAAGCGGTCCGGCGCGATCGCGGTCATGGCTAGCGAATCGCCGCAGCGACGCGCGCCTGCGTCATGCCGTGCAGCATCTCCATCACCGTGTACGCCGCGAGCTCGGCGAGCAGCGCGGTGACCTTCGCGTGCTGATCGTCGTTCAGCACCGCCTCGGCGGCCTTCATCGCCGCGATCAGCTTGTCGTTCTGCGTGGCGAGCTCCTGCTTGTCCACCACGCCGTCGGCGATCGACTTGGTGAAGTGCTCGAGCTGGTGCATGTGCGCGTCGATGGCGGGGTGGTTGTCGTCGCTGATCCAGTTGGCGCGGGCCATGGCTACCTTCCTTCGAGGATCTGTTTGATCGCGGTGAGTCGTTCTTGCAGCCGTTCGCGGCCGCCGAGCTCGTCCATCTTCTTGCGCTTGGCGGGCGGGAGGAACTCGAGATCGGTGCACTCGATGATCGCCGCGAGCTCCTGGGCCTCGCGCTCGAGCGTCTGCGTGGAGGGCATGAAGCCGGCGATCGCGGCGGCCAACGCTTCGCGCGTGATCGACTTCGAGCCGGACAACAGCGAGGCTCGCCACGCGCGGCCGATGATGCCTTCGATGTCCGCGCCCGACAGGTTGCCCTTGTGCTCGATCGTCTTCGGGATGTCCTCGTCGGCGAGCGTGGTGCCAGCCTTCTTCGCCAGCATCGTGAACATGAGGTGCAGCTCGGAGTCTTCGTGCGGGTAGAACAGCGGCACGTGGATCTCGGCGCGACCCTGGCGCTTGAGGTCGATGGGCAGCTGATCCGGGCGCGCGGTGAGCAGCATCCACACGATCTTCCCGCGATATGCGGTGTCGCCCATCTGCGCCGCGATCATGCCGAACACCCGGCCCGAGACGCCGCTGTCGCCACCCTGATCGCGATCGCCGAGCATCGCGTCGGCTTCGTCGATGATGACGACCACCGGTCCCATCGAGCGCAAGACGCCGAGCACGCGCTCGAGGTTGCCCTCGGTCTCGCCCACGAACTTGCTGCGGAAGTTCTTCAGCATCACGCACGGGATGCCGATGGAGCCCGCGACGCACGTGGCGAGGAACGACTTGCCCGTGCCCACCGGGCCGCAGAACAGGTAGCCCATCGGCACGGACTCGAGCTCGCCGCGGCGGATGAGCTCGGCGTCCTCGGCGAGCCTGCGCTTCGCCGCCTCGTGGCCCACGACGGTGTCGAGCGCCCACTTGGGCTCGATGAACTCGAGCATGCCCTGGGCCTGGCGCTCGATCAGGCGCTTCTTGAGCTCCTTGAAGTACTTCTGATCCAGCCTGCGCCCGCCTTCGATGGACGAGCGCACGAGCACCTCGAGATCCGTGAGCGAGATGCCCGCGGTGAGCTTGGCGAGCTCGGCGATCGAGTAGTCCGAGAAGCTCGCGACCTCGCGCTGGCCGCTGGTCGCCGTCAGGAACGACGCGCGCTGGGTCTCGTCGGGCAGCGGCACCTCGATCGACGCGACGTGCGGGTTGCCGGCCAGTCGCTCGTTGATGTCCGACAGCCGGCCGTCGACGAGCACGAACGCGAGGTTCAGGCGCTTCACGTACGGGCTCGTGGCCCAGTTGAGCAGCGTGACGAGGTGGGTCTGGTCTGCGAGGCCGAGGCGATCGCCGCGCGACGCGACGTACGACGCGTGATCGATCACGATCGCCGCGCGCACGCGGTCGTCCGGGTCGGCCATCACGTTCTTGCGCACGAACAGATCCAGTGCAGCGAGGCCGTTGGTGGGGTCGCGCGGGATCTTCGTGAGATCGCCGAGCCAGCGGTTGACGGTCTCCACCATCTTCTGCAGGCGCTTGGCGTCCGAGCCGGCGAGACAACGCAGGCCGCGGGCGAGGTCGTAGTGCAGCACGAGGTCCCACCGGCCGAACACCTGCTCGGCGAGGAACTCGGACAGGCCGGCCCAGCGCGCGTCCGTGTCGGCGCCCGAGCGCACGACGTCGAACACGTTGCCGTGCAGCACGAACATCGACGTCGTGCCCGAGAAGTACAGCTCGGCGAGTCGCGTGGCCCACGGCGGGAAGTGGGCCGGCAGCGCCGCGACCTTCGTGACGCCCTCCGCACCCGCGAGCACCTTGGGATCGTCGCTCATGATCTCACCATCTGCTGGGGTTCGGCGTCGAGGATCCGCGGCGTGGTGGCCACGTCGACGCCGAGGCCGGTGATCGACTGCAGCTCGCGGATCGTCGCCTCGGTCTGCTGCATGCCCTCGGCGACGGCGTCGACCTGCACGGACAGCTGGTCGGGATCCTGGGCGCTCACCGCCATCTCGGTGAGCGCATGGATCTTCTGCTCGATGCGATCGAGCTCGAGCGTGATGAACTCGTAGTTGCTGCGCGCCTTCTCGTGGTTGGTCATGCGCAGCTCCGCGGTGGCCATGGCGTCGGTGACGGAGCGGATGATGCGCTCGTCGCCGCGCGCCTGCGCGTCGGCCTGCTTCGCCTTCAGGGCGGCGACGCTCTGCGCGAGCGCGTTCGCGTCGGTGGCCCGCAGGAAGCGCTCGACCGCCTGCTGCGACAGGAGCAGGCGCAGGAACATCCACAGCAGCCGATCGAGCGCGGGCGCGCGCAGGTCCTTCGACGCACCCGACGGATCGTGGGTGTCGCCGCGGACCGCATCCGCGATGCGCTGCATCTCGAGGCAGCGCGCACGCAGGCGGATGAAGCGATTGCGGCGCTCGTTCTCCAGCCCGCCGAGCACCTCCTGCAATTTGAGCTGCGCGTCGCGTTGCGCGGGAGCGTCCTCGATGGGCTTGCCCTGCGCGTGGGCCTTCGCGTCGATGGCGGCCTGGAAGCGCGGCATGCTGGACAGCGCCGCGAGATACGCGAGCTCACCCGCCGCGACGATCGGCACGACGATGTCGGGGCTGGGCAGCATCGCCGCAGCCGCGAGCGCGCCGCCGAAAAAGAGCAGGTTCCACTTGAACGTGAACGCGGCGCTCAGGTACCGCCACAGCCCGGCCTTGCGCTTGGGTGCCTCGGCCATGGGTCGCTCAATCTCCGGCCCTCGTGGAGGACTCGAGCTTCTCGATCATCGCCCGGATCTCGAAGACCGTGTCGAGGAACTGCGGGTCGCGCTGGGTCTCGAGCGCGGGCTTGTACGGGGGCTCGAGCTTCATCTCCTTCAGCACCGTGCCCGGCGACGACGAGAAGATGATGATCGTGTCCGCGAGGTACACGGCCTCCTCGATGGAGTGCGTGATCAAGAAGATCGTGGGCGACTGCTCGCGCCACAGCTTGATCATGAGCTCCTGCATGCGGCTGCGCGTGGGTGGATCGAGCGCGCCGAACGGCTCGTCCATGAGGATGATGCGCGGCTCGAGGATCAGCGTGCGTGCGATCGCGACGCGCTGCCGCATGCCGCCCGACAGCTGGTGCGGGAACTTGTCGGCGTCCTTCTTCACCGACAGGCCCACCTTGTCGATCCACAGCCGCGCGAGATCGTTGCGCTCGGCCTTCGCGACGCCGCGGCACTCGAGCCCGAACGCGACGTTCTCGAGCACCGTGCGGTTGTCGAACGAGGTGTAGTCCTGGAACACCATGCCGCGATCCGGGCCGGGCCCGAGCACCGCCTTGCCGTCGACCAGCACGCTGCCGCTCGTGGCGGGGAACTGGGGTGTGAGGCCGGCGATGAGCCGGATCACCGTGGACTTGCCGCAGCCGGAAGGGCCGAGGATGCACACGAACTCGCCGCGGCCAGGGTGGTCGTCGATGCAGAAGCTGACGTCCTTGATCGCCGTGAAGCCGCCGAACGACTTCGTCACCTTCTCGAACTGCACGACGGGCACCGGCTTCGCGGGTGCGAGCGGCTCGAGCAGCGGCTTGGCGCCCTCCTCGGGCTTCGTCTTCGGGTCGTCCGCCATCGTCACAGATCCGAACGATACGGGAAGAACCCGCGCTGGAAGAAGCGGATGAGGTGGTCGAGCCCGAACGCGATGCCCGTGATGATGAAGAGCAGCATGTACACGCGCTCCATGCTGTCGGCGGCGTACGACCGCTGCGTCGTCCAGAGCAGGGCCCCGAGCCCGCCCTGCTGCATCTCGTTGGTCTCGACCAGCATGATGTAGCCGAGCGCGAGCCCGAACTGGAAGCGCAGGCTCGTGATGATGTCGGGCAGCGCGAGGGGGAAGAGCACCTTGCGGATGATCTGGAAGCGCGACGCGCCGAGCGTCTCCGCCGTCTCGACGTAGCGCTGCGGCACGCTCGAGATCGACGCGAACGTGTCGGAGAAGACGAACGGTACGACGGCGAGGAACACGAACGCGGTCTTCTGGCGCTCGGCGTCGCCGGCCGCCACGAGCAGCACGAGCGGGAACAGGGCGCCCATCGGGATCGAGCGCAGGAACACCACGATGGGAGCCACCGCCGCCGCGATCGCGCGATACGAAGAGGCGAGCACGCCGAGCCCGATGCCCACGATCGATGCCGCCGCGACGCCGGTGAGGATGCGCTTCATCGTGGCCCAGATGTGCATCTCCAGGTCGTTCTCGACGAGCTTGCCCGTGGACCCGAGCACGCCGCCGGGCGACGGAAGCCGGCCGGGCGAGACGATCGCCTCCGTCGGATCACCGCGCGTGAGCAACCACCACGTGAAGAGGACGAGCGCGACCATGGTGCCGCCGAGCGCGAAGCGCAGGGCGACCGGCGGATCCGACCGGAGCGTGCGCCACCACGGCGGTGGCCGTGGTGTCTCGGGCGGCGCCGCTTCGCTCACTGCGCCTCCACCGGGATGACCTTGATCTCCACGCGCCGGTTCTTGCGCTGGTTCATGGGATCGTCGGGATCCGCCGGGCGATCCCAGCCGAACCCGGCCGTGACGAACTGATCGGGCGACAGCGTCTTGAACTTGTTCACGAGCGCCTGCTTCACGCCCGCCGCTCGATCCTGCGACAGCCGCCGCACGTTCGCCTCGAACTGCTGGCCGCGCGCCTCGCCCTTCATCGACGAGTCCGCGTGGCCCTCGATCTGGATGTGCGCGCGCCCGTACTGCGCCGCGAGCTTCGCGATCTCCTCGATGGTGGAGCCCGCGTTCGGATCGCACGGCAAGCCGCTCTTCTCGTCGATCTGCATGGGGTCGCTCTTGTTCGGGCAGAACTCGATGACCACGCGCTTCGTCATCACCGACGACTCGACGTTGATGTCCACACCGGCCACCGGCGTGAACTTGTAGTCGTACTCGTTCTTCTGGCTCGCGTACTTGGGCTCGCTCTCGAGCTTCTTGATGATCGAGCCGTCGGCGATGTCCTCGGGCGCGAACTTCGTGTCGACGATGCGGGCCGCCCTATAGAGGAGGAACGCGGTGTTGTACGTGCGCTCGAAGTTCGCCGGGTTGTTCGCGTTGAGGAAGAAGTCGCGGTTCTCCGCGTAGTTCGTCCAGTGCGCGTCACCGAGCATCTTGAACGACTCGCCCTTGGGGAAGCCGTACACGTCGTCCATGAACGCGCCCGCGTCCGTCTTGGCCGCCTGCGCCTTCGCCTCGTCGGGATCGGTGAGGGCGATCTGCGCGTCGAGGAAGCCGCGCGTGAGGCCCTCGAGGATGTCCATCTGATCGCGCGCGAAGTCGGCACGCGCGAACCACACGTCGCCGATCAGCTTGTTCGCCGTCTGCGTGGTGATGAGCATCTTGTTGCCCTTGGCATCCGCGAGCTTGTAGATGTCCGGTGCCCACGTGACGGCGGCCGCGATGCTCGGCGTCTGGTTGAACGCCTGCGCCGCCTGGAACGCGTCGCCGTAGAACCGCATCTTGACCTCGCTCGGCTGGATGCCGGCGTTCAAGAGCACGTTCAAGAGGAAGTAGTGCGACGGCGAGTTCTGGGCGAGCGCGATCTCCTTGCCGCGCAGGTCCGCGACCTCGGTGATCTCCGAGCGCACGACGATGCCGTCACCGCCGTTCGACCAGTCGACCTGGTGGAACACGCGCGGCAGCGTGCGAGGGTCGCGGTTCAGGCGCTGCACGAGCAGCGGCAGCATGTCGACGGTGGCCCACCCGATGTGCACCTCGCCGGCGGCGAGCTTGTCGGCCATCGAGGTGGGATCGTCCATGAGCACGAGCTCGAGCTGGAACTCCTTGCCCGCGGCGTCCTTCCACACCTTCTTCGGGCCCGCGCCTTCGTTGGCGTAGATGATCGGCGCCCAGCCGGCCCAGATGTTGATGGCCATGCGGACCTTCCGCTTGGGCCCGAGCGCCTGGTACGTCGACGCGCCGGTGACCGGGGGCAGGGGTCGCGCCTCGACCTCCTTGAACTCCTTCGCGGTGAGGTCGTCGACCTTCTCCGCGACGA
The DNA here is from genome assembly GCA_964468635.1 of uncultured Nannocystaceae bacterium. GTDB lineage: Bacteria > Myxococcota_A > Polyangia > Nannocystales > Nannocystaceae > Xiheibacterium. The sequence continues at coordinate 184,171 of CAYXVR010000003.1, read as the reverse complement.
AGTCGCCCATCGCCTCCTGGCGCACCTTGTTGATGTCGATGTCGTCGGCCTTGGCCTTCGCGTCCGCGGTTTTCTTGTCGGAGTCCGGGTCGGTCTTCACCGAGCACCGCCAGAAGGCGAGCCCGAGGAGGCCGACGATCACGACTGCCGCGACGATGAAGAACGAGGGCTTGGGCCCACCACCACCACCATTGGTCATCGGTCTGCTCCTTCGATCCGGCTAGGACTTGTTCGTCTCGGTCGCACGTTCGGCGGGTCCGAGATCCTTCTGGGTGTCGACGACGGGCACGACTTCCGGCGCGCGCATGCCGAGCTCGACCTCGAGATCCTTGAGGGCGTCCTCGGCCATCGACTTCTCCATGCGCTCCTCGGCCTCGATCGCCGCGATGCCCTGCGACGAGAGGTCGGCCGCGACGCGGGCCTTGCCGCGGTTCGCGTCGATCTTGCCCTGGATGATCGTCTCGAGCTGACCGAAGTCGGTGGTGACGTCCATCTCGAAGGTCTGCGAGAGCGCGGCGATCTCCGCCTCGGCGGAGCTCATCTTGATCTCCGCGTCGTACTTCTGGATCTTCTCGCGGACCTCGACCAGCTTCTTGTTCGCGTGCTGGATCTTCTTGAGGTTGTTCTGGTACGCGGTCTCGTGCTGCGCCAGGTTGGCCTGGTTCTGCTCGAGCGCGCTCTTGGCCTTCTGGATCTCGAGGGCGAACTTCGCCGCCGTCTCGCGATCGCCGGCCTTCAGGTACGCCTTGGCCTGCGCGGTGAGCTTGGCGACGTGCGCCTCGCCGTCCTTCACCTGCCGCGTGAGCCGCTCGACGAGCCCGCGGTACTGCTCGAGGCCCTGGCGGCCCTCCTTGAGCTGCTCGACCGCGGAGTCGTACTCGTACTGCATCTGCGCGATCGGATCGGCTTCCCAGAAGATGTTCGCCAGCTTGTTCAGCTGGGCCCGGATTGCACCAAAGAACTTCGCGAAGATCATCGTGGTCCTCCGTCCGCGGGTGGCCGAGCCTGCGGGACGCGACAGTAACGTGGCCGGACGCGTCGCGTCGAGCCGTCCCTGGGACTTTTCGACCCGCGCGGGACCGCAGTCATTCCGTGCGTTCGCTATGGCAGCTCGCCGAGTGGAAGGCGGGCGAACGCGACCCGCTCCGACTCGGCGCCTTCGAGCGCGATCAAGCCTTCGATCGCGCGTTGCCGCAGCGCTTCCGCGATGGCGTCGCTGCCGAGCCGGTGCTCGGCCTCTGCGAGGGTTCGCCACGCGATGGCCTCTTCTCGCGCGGCCAGGGTGGCATCCCCCTCGCCCCGCTCGCGGAGGTCGGACAAGACCGTGATCTCGCGGAGGAGCAGCTCGCGCGCGCGCCGAGGATCGCGGCGCAAGAACGACCAGCCTACGACGCCCAGCGAAGTTGCGTAGCCGTCCCCCGCGTACCCGAGTCGCTCGAACAGCGCCGTCGCGCGTTCGCCCAGCGCTCTCGCGCGCTCGACATCGGCTGCGGCGCGAGCGTGCAGCGCCAGCTCGGTGAGAACGTACGCCGTGATCCCGCCGTGGCTGCCATACGTCTGCTCCGCGGCGACGAGTGCCCGCTCGAGATGACGGCGCGCGGCCGCATCCTCGCCGAGCGCCCGCTCGATGTTCGCGAGCCTTACGAACGGCTCCACGAGGTTCGCGGAGTTCGGACCAGCGGCTCGCTCGGTGCGCGCCACCGCTACCAAGGCGACCTCGAGGGCGCGATCGAGCTCGCCGAGCGCATGCAAGTCGGTCGCGAGGTTGAACGTGGCCACGGCGAGCGCGTACGGATCCGCCACGGGCTCGCGCTCCAGCACCGCGATCGCGGCTTCCAGCTCCACGCGCGCACCCGCGGCATCGCGCGCGCGACCGAGATACGACGCCACGTTCACGCGCGCCAACGCGACCTCGATGTGCTCGGGCCCGAACTGGGCGACGAGCTGGTCGAGCACGAATCGGCTGGCCGTCACGCTGTCTCGGCAACGCCCGGTCCGACACCACACCTCCGCGATGTCGTCGACGACGCCGAGCATGGCGTAGCGATCGACCGCGTGCTCCGGCCGGCCCGCGCCGCGGAGGAGGGCGGCCACGTCGCCGGACCCGTCGATCTCCTCGCCCGCCAGCGCCGCGATCGCCACGTCGCACTGCTGCTTCGCTGCTTCGAGCTCGTCGCGATCGAGCTCGAGTCGCGCGCGCGTGCTCGCGACACGGGCGCGACGCAAGGGGTCGTGCGCGACGGTCTCCGCCAGACGCAGCCATTCGATCGCCGCGTCGGTGCGATCGGCGTCGCGATCGATCGAGCGCGCGAGCGCCAGCGCGATGGCGGCGGCATCGTCGTCGAGCCGCTCGCGCCGAGCCAGCATGTACGCCTGTTCGAAGTCCGCGTGCGAAGCGTTCACATCGCCGTCGCGATTGGACAGCTCCGCGCGGCCCACGAGCGCGCGCACCAGTGCCGCCGGATCCTCGCTGGCCTCCGCCGTTCGCACCGCTTCGTGGGCGGCCGCGCGTGCGGCTCGGACGTCGCCGGCGACGTAGTGGGCCGTGCTCGCGCCCTGGTATGCGTGCACCAGGCCGAGCGCGACCGGATCGCCGCGCTGCTCCTCGACCTCGCGCTCGCCAGGACCACGTGCTCGGTCGACGAGCGTCACCGAGAGCACGAGCGGGGCGGCGAGCGCAGCGGTCGCGGCGAGCAGTCCCCATGGTGGCCGTGCGCCGCGCTCGAGCGCCGAGACGATGACATCCATCGTGGCCGCTCGTCGGTCGGGAGTGGCTGCGAGTCCGCGCACGAGTGCGAGCGCCAGGCGCCGCGGCAGACTGGCGAGCGCACGGGTGAGTCGCACTGCGTCGCGGGCGCTCTCGATCGCAGCGGGCCGCCATCCGAGCAGGATCTCCACCGCCGTCACGCAGAACGCGAACTGATCGGCGCGCGCGTCGACGGCACGTCCGGCCCGTTGTTCGGGGGGCATGTAGGCCGGCGTGCCCACGAGTTGCTCCTCTTCGCTGCGCTCGACGTCGGCCAGCACCGCGAGCCCGAAGTCACCCACGAGTACGCGGCCATCGTCGGCCACGAGCACGTTGTCGGGCTTGAAGTCGCGGTGCACCACACCGGCGGCATGGGCCGCCGCGAGCCCGCGCGCCGCGAGCAACAGCATGCGTAGACGTTCGCTGCGCGTCGCGTGCTCGGTGGCGCGGCGCAGCGAGGTGCCCTCGACGAGCTCCATCGCGATCACGAGCCGTCCACACCAGGTCTCGACGTCGAAGATCCGCACGACGTGCGGATCGGACAGCCGCGCGAGGTTGCGCGCCTCGGCCGACAGCATCGCATGCGCCGTCGCGCCGTCGGCCGCGCGATGCAACAGCTTCAGCGCAACGGAGCGACCGAGGATCGGATCCTCGGCGCGCAGTACCACGCCCATCGCACCACGGCCGACCACCGGGCCCACGACGTAGCGGCCGATCCTCGTGCCGCGCAGCGGCCAGGCGAGCGGGGGACTCTCCGGCGCGGTGGTCTGCGCCGCATCACGCGTCCGCAAGCGAGCGGCGCGTGCGATCCACGTGCGGCAGGATGGGCAGCGATCGACGTGGGCATCGGCGCGTGCGCGCATCGCCGGTGCGAGGTCCCCGGTGATGTACAGCGCGACCGTCTCGCTGCCGAGGCATTCCATCGCGTGGCGGGCCCGAGCGTAGCAGTGCAACCGTTGCCGACCAGTGCGGTCGCGCAGGGTTCGCGGACGTGCTTAGCTAGAGGGTCAGTGGAGTCGATTCCACCGGATTCGACGCGCGAGCTGGCGCACGCCCGACCGGGGCAGTCGTTGGGCGGGTGGATCGCCCTCGCCGAGCTCTGCAGCAATTTGTTCGACCGACCGCGCGAGTCGGTCGCACTGGGGCGATACCTCGTCGTCGACAAGATCGGCGCCGGTGGGATGGGCGTCGTCTACCGCGCGTACGACCCCGAGATGGATCGCAGGGTCGCGATCAAGATCCTCCCGACACGCGCCGATGCGATGGGCGCGGCGCGGCTGCTCGCGGAGGCCCGCGCCGTCGCGGGTGTGTCGCATCCGAACGTCGTCGCGGTCTACGACGTCGGCACGTACGGCGAGGTCGACACGGATCCGGACGGCGCCGGGCTGTTCATGGTGATGGAGCTGGTCGAAGGCGTGGATGCCGACACGTGGCTGCAATCCGGCCAGCGCACGTGGAGGGAGGTGCTCGATGCCTTCGTGCAGGCGGGACATGGGCTCGCGGCCGTGCACGCGGCCGAGCTCGTGCACGGTGACGTCAAGCCGAGCAACGTCGTGGTCGGTGACGACGCTCGCGTGCGCCTGCTCGACTTCGGGCTCGCGCGCGCGGCCGCGCTCGATCGCAGCACCGTCGAGGCGCGCCGCGTCGTGACGGGAACGCCGGCGTTCATGGCACCCGAGCAACACCGCGGTGAGGCGATCGACGCGCGTGCGGATCAGTTCGCGTGGTGCGTGTCGCTGTTTCGCGGGCTGTACGGTGGCTTGCCGTTCGCGGGCGAGACAGCGCAGGAGCTCGAGCGAGCCAAGCGCACGGGCGCGATCGCGGACGCGCCGCACACACGGGTACCCGCGTGGATCCGACGCGTGTTGGTGCGTGGCCTCGCGGCGCGGCCCGACGATCGGTTCCCCGACATGACGACGTTGCTCGCCGAGCTGGCGCGCGCGTCGAACCGACAGCGCCGACGAACGTGGGCGGTTGCCGGTGTGATCGGTGGTGGCATCGTCGTCGGCGCGCTCGCGCTCGATCCTCCGGCGTCCGGGTGCCCCGGCGAGGCGGATTGGCACGCGAGCTGGGACGAGGACGATCGACGGGAGGTCCGCGCCGCGTTGCTCTCGGTCGGATCGCCGCTCGGGGACGATGCAGCGACTCGCGTGCAGCAACATCTCGACGCCTACGCGGACGCGGGCGCGCGCATGCATCGTGCGGTGTGCGACGCGTTGCGCGACGGATCCGTGTCCGATGCGATCGTCGATCGGCGCATGGTGTGCCTGCGACGGCGGCTGGCGGAGCTGCACGCGGCCACCGAGATCCTCGAGAACGCCGACACGAACGTCGTCGAGCACGCGATCGAGGTCGCGCTGGGGCCCGCGCCGATCGAGCAGTGCGCCGACGATGCGAGGCTCGCGGCCTCGCAGCCGTCATCGAGCCCGCAGGGCGAAGCGATCCGCGATCGGCTCGCCGCCGCGTACATCATGACCGAGGCCGGGCGCTACTCGGACGGGCTCGCGCTCGCCCGCGCGGCGCAGATCCAGAGCGAGACGCTGGCCGATCCGTGGGTCGTTGCCGAGGTCCTGTACCGACTCGGCGAGCTGGAGGGGAAGGTGGCGCAGAACGAGGACGCCGTCCGACACCTGTCGGAAGCGGCGCTCGGCGCCCTCGAGATCGGTCACGACGAGATCGTCGCGTCCGCGTCCGCGCAGCTCGTCTTCGTCCTCGGTGCGCAGCTCGCCCGCACGGACGAGGCGATGACGTGGGCGCGACACGCCGAGGCGGCGATCGAGCGTATCGGGCCGGGCGGCCTGGAAGAGGCGCGCTGGCGCGGTAACCGTGGCATCGTGCTGTTCGATCGGGGAGAGACCCGTCTCGCGATCGAGGATCTCCGACGCGCGCTCGAGATCCGGACACGCCTGCTCGGCCCCGATCACCCCAACGTGGCGGTGTCGCTCAACAACCTCGGTACCGCGAGCGAGAGCCTGGGCGACTTCGAAGAGGCGCGCCGATACCACGAGCAGGCGCTCGAGGTGCGAGAACGGGTGCTGGGGCCGCAGCACCCGCATCTCGCGGCGTCGCTGACCAACCTCGGCGCCACGTTGTGGAGCCTGGGAGAGGACGACCGCGCGCAGGCGATGTTCGAGCGCGCACTCGCGCTCGCCCGCGCGTCGCTCGGGCCCGAGCATCCGACGGTGGGCCAGTGCATCACGAACATCGGTGTCGCGATGCTCGTGCGCGATCGGTTCGCGGAGGCGTTGCCGCCGTTGACCGAGGCGCTCGCGTTCGCGGAACGCAACCTGCCGCCCGACCACCCCGAGATCGGGCGCGCGCACGTGCGCGTCGCCGCGGCGCTGGCCGGACTGCACGAGCACGAGCAGGCCATCGCGCACCACGAGCGTGCGCTCGCGATCTTCGAGGGCATGGACACGGCTCATCCGGAGCGCGCGCTGAGCCTGTCGAGCCTCGCGGCATCGTTGCGGGCCGTCGGTCGCACCGAGGAGGCGCGCCGACGCGACGAGGAGTCGGCCGCCGTGAGCGCGGCACGCCCGGGCGCGGACACGACCGACTGACGCGCTCGAAGGTCGGGAACCGACGGGACCCGATCGGCAAACGAGGGCGATGCATGGATTCCCTTCGAACCGATACGACGTGCTGCTCGCGGTGTGGCTGATCACCGCGCCCTCGCTCGGATGCCCCGACGATCCCGGGGGAACCGGATCGTCGGAGAGCGACGGCACGAGTGCGGCCGACGACACGAGCACGGATGCGGGCACGAGCGCGGGGTCGAACGAGGAGACCAGCACGGGCGAGAGCGCGAGCGCAGGCAGCTCCTCGGGATCCGGGGACACCAGCTCCACGGGCTCGGGAACGAGCGCGGGCTCCACGAGCACGGGTGCGGACGACGGCGAGACGACGAGCGACGCGGGCGACACCGGAGACGGAGTCTTCGCGTGTGGCGACGCGCTGCTGTGTGATCTCGACGCCGAGTACTGTCGCGAGCAGCTGTCCGACTTCGGCGGCGAGCATGTCTATGCGTGCGCGCCGCTGCCGCTCGGATGCGACGGTGGCGGCTCGTGCGAGTGTCTCGCGAGCGAGCCGTGCGCCGAGTTCGATCTGTGCGAGACGACGCCGGAGGGGGGCATCGTCCTGAGCTGTCCGGGCGGTTGACCCCGACGTCGCTTTCTCGGGAACCGACCGGGCCCGATCGGCAAACGAGGGCGATGCATGGACTCACTGCGCGCACGGCCGGTTCGCTATCGCTCATCGGTGTCCTGTCGTCGGCATGCGGCGACGACACGACCGCGTCGCCCTTCGGCGAGGGCCCCGTCGACTCGAGCGGGGCAGACGACACGACCTCGTCGGGTGGTGGCGGCGACGACGGCGACGTCACCGGCCACGACTCCGGGCCCGACACCGGCGGTGGAACGAGCGGGTTCGTCTTCGACGTCGGCATGAACGACACCGGCGAGGGCACGGAGACCGGCGTGGTGTTGCCCGGCTCCTGCCGCGCGTCGGAGATGTACGGAGCGGCCGGCGGCTATCCGCAGTTCGCCGACGAGGCCTACGAGGACTTCCTCGACCGTCAAGTGCTGCTGATGACCGGCAACCCCGGCGTGCTCGCGTGGAGCGAGTACGCGCTGCGTGTGTTCGACATCTCCGGCGATCCGCCGCCGCCCAACGTGCAGTACGCCGCCCCGACCTACAGCGATCCGTCGTGGACGCGCGAGACGTTCGGCGGCGGGCTGTTCGGGCTCACCCTCGACTCGGCAGGCAACGTGTACGCGGCCGCGTCCACGGTGTTCGGCAACTTCGGCAACGACACGATCACGCCCGACACGATCTATCGAGTCGACGGCGTGACGGGCCAGGTCACCGTGTTCGCGACAGTTCCCAACGAAGGGCCCGCGCTCGGCAACCTCAACTACGACTGCGTGAGCGAGACGATCTACGCGGTCGACCACGACGACTGCCGCATCTACCAACTCGACATGGAGGGCGACGTGGTGAGCACGTACCACCACGGCTCGGGCGACGTCACGCTCGGGCCCGCCGGCGATCCCGACGAGCCGGACGGCGAGTTCTGTCCGCTCGGCGATCGCGTGTGGGCGGTGCAATCGCACTACGGCCGGCTCTACTACAGCGTGTGGCGCGAGGACTACGGCCGACAATCCGCGACCGAGGACAACGAGATCTGGTCCGTCGCGTACGTCGACGACGAAGGCGTGCCCGACCCCGCGACGGCGAGACGCGAGGCGACGATCCCCGCGCTCGATGGCCAGATCTTCTCGAGCCCCGTATCCGACATCAGCTTCGCCGCCAGCGGATGGATGCTCGTGGCGCAGCGCACGATGATCGACGACGACATGACGATGGGCCAGCAGTCCACGACCTACGAGCTGCAACAGGTGGACGGCGAGTGGGAGGTCGTGGGCACGACGTACGTCGTGGGCGAGTCGCCGAACAGCGCCGCGGGCGGAGTCGATCACGACTTCGCCGAGGGCGGGTACGTGTGGATGACCGGCGACTCGCTCGACGTCGCGACGCCCGACTGGGTGTTCGGGATCCAAGGTACGCCGTACGGCGGTGGCACCGTGGAGGAGAGCACCATCATCGACTACGACGGCGAGGTCAGCACGCAGAACTACGGCGTCATGGGTGACGTCGAGATCCCGCTGCCCGGCGATGCATCGCCGCCGCCGGAGCCGGCCGGTTGATCCGACCCACGCACGGGTCGATCCATTGGTACTCTCCTGGCGGTCCGACCCGACCGATGCCGGACGACGGTGAGCTCCTGCGCGCATGGAAGGCCGGTGACAAGGACGCCGGGAATGCGCTCGTGCAGCGCTACTTCTGGATGGTGTACCGGTTCTTCAACGGCAAGGTCGGCGAAGGTGCCGACGATCTGACGCAGCAGACGTTCCTCGGCTGCGTCGAGTCGCGCGATCGTGCCCGCGACGACGGGAGCCTGCGCGGCTACCTGCTCGGCATCGCCCGCAACAAGCTGCTCGAGTACTACCGCAAGGTCCATCGCGAGAACCGGGCACTCGACGTGCCGAACGCGACGGTGGAGCAGCTGCTCGGCAGCCCGTCGCGGATCGTCGCGGCCCGCGAGGAGCAGCGCGTCGTACTCCACGCGTTGCGGAGGTTGCCGCTCGACTTCCAGATCACGATCGAGCTGTACTACTGGGAGGATCTGGCGACCGCGGAGATCGCCGAGGTCCTCCAAGTCGCGCCGGGCACCGTGAAGAGCCGGCTGGCGCGCGCGAGAGAGATGTTGCGCGAACAGATCGCCGCGATGGCGCTCGCGCCCGAGACGCGCGAGTCCGCGATCCGCGATCTCGACGCGTGGACGCGGTCATTGAAGACGCCTGACGGAGAGTAATCAGCGCACCAGTGTGGCGATGCACTCGACGTGCACCGTCTGCGGGAACATGTCGAGCGGCTGCACGCGCGCGAGCGTGAAGCCGGCGTCCACCAGGATTCGCAGGTCGCGGGCCATGCTCGCGGGGTCGCACGACACGTAGATCACGGTGCGCGGCGCGAGGCGAGCGACGGCGGCGAGCGCATCCGCATGACATCCGGATCGTGGAGGATCGAGCACGATCGCGTCGACGTGCTCGGCCTTGCCCACCATCTCCGCGAGCATCGCCTCGGTCTTGCCGAGCCGCAGCTCGACGTTCGGCAGGCCTTCGACGTTCACTTTCGCGTCGCGCACGGCGGGGCCCGACTCCTCGATCGCGATCACCTTGCCGGCGCGCGCGGCCATCAGCACCGCGAACGTGCCGACGCCCGCGTAGGCGTCCACGACGATCCCCGCATCGCCCACGCCTTCGCACACGAGCTCCGCCATGCGCTCGGCCTGCGCGCGGTTCACCTGGAAGAACGCGGCCGCCGACACGCGGAACGAGCGGCCGCCGAGCCGCTCGTTCAACGACGCCTGTCCGCTGTCGACGTCGGGCAGCTCGAGCTTCGGCTGGATCATCACGTCGGTCTCGCCCGCGCCGACGCGGATGTTGCACTGCGTCGTCTCGTGCAAACGCCCTTGGAGACGGGCGAGCAGCGCGTCGATGCGCGGCTCCATCAAGCGGCAGCTCGGCACCTCGAAGAACTGCCGTCGATGACGGCGCACGAAACCGAGCCGTCCGCGCCGCACGGTGAAGCGCGCGTGATTGCGGTACTGCCAGGGGTGGTGCATGCCGATCACCGGTGCCACCGGTGGATCCGTGAAGCCGCCGAACTCCGCGAGTGCACGCACGACGAGGCTGCGCTTGAGCACGAGCTGGTGATCCGCCGCCACGTGCTGGAGCTGGCAGCCGTTGCACGTGCCGAACAGCGGGCACGGCGGCTCCACGCGCGCCGGCGAGGCTCTCAACACCTCGACGAGATCGGCGCCGGCATACAGTCGTCCGCGCTTGTACACCCGCGCGCGCACGCGCTCGCCGGGGATCCCGTACGCTACGTACACGGGCTTGCCGTCGGGCCCCATGCCGATCGCGTCGCCACGCGGCGCGAGATCGACGAGCTCGACCTCGACGATCTCCTCATCCATCGAGCACCCCGAGCTCGGCGCGATACGGCAGCTCGCGCCAGCGCCCGTCGGACAGGTGCGCGATGTTGTCGCGGATCGCCGCCATCGCCTCGTCGTCCTCGGTGCCGTCGGGCGCGAGACCCCGCGATTGCCGGCGCGCGAGCAGGTAGCCCTGCGCCATCGCGGACCAGTCGGGATACGCCTGCTGCAAGCGACGCGCGATGGGCCCGATCGCCGCCCACGAGCGCGCGTCGTCGATCCATCCCGCCGCGACACCGAGGCGCGCGACGAGCACGAAGCGCACGAGGTCCCACGCGTTGTCGGGCCGTCCCGAGCTCGCGAGCGAGACGAGCGTGCGCGCGTGCTCGACCGGGCCGTGCACCTCCCACCAGCGCGCGAGGATCCGGATCGCCTCGCCGCGAGGGAGGTGCGCGTAGTCGCAGTTGCCGGTGACCACGAGGAACGCCGACTGCACCCAGCGCTTGAACGGATCGCGCGCGTCGGCCTCGAGTCGATCGCGCATGACTCGCTCGGGATCGGGCGCGCGCAGGCGCACGACGATCCACGCGAGCACGAGCACACCGAGCACCGCGAGCAGGACGATCGTGCGCGTCTCGAGCGCGGCGCTCACGATTGCGCCACCGGCTCGAGGAACTCCAGTGTGCAGTCGTCGGCCGCCAAACGCACGCGCGTGCCGAACGGCAGCGCTGCGTTGTGGTTGGGATCGTGGCCGAACAGGAAGCCCGTGACGACGGGCACGCCGAGCGTGCCGAGCCGCTCCACCACGACCTGCGCCGCGGTGGGTCCGAGGTTGCCGTCCGGCGGCTCCTCGCATCCGACGAGCTGACCCACCACCACGCCTCGCACGCCGCGCAACGCACCGCACGAGAGCAAGTGCGTGAGCGCTCGATCGATCCGATACGGTCGCTCGCCCACCTCTTCGATCGCGAGGATCGCACCCGAGAGCGACGGCATCGCGCGCGTGCCCACGAGCGAGCGCAACACCTCGAGGTTGCCCACGACGAGCGTGCCCTCGACCGTGCCTCCGACGATCGCGGTGCCCTCTTCGGCCTGCAGCGGCGTGGGCACGTCGCCGCGCATGAGATCGACGAGCCGCGCCACGTCGTCGTCGGCCAGCGTGGACAGCTGCGCGACGACGGGCCCGTGGATGCTCGGCAGCCCGCACCGCACCCAGGCCCAGCACAGGAGCGCGGTGATGTCCGAGAAGCCGACGAGCAGCTTCGGATGCGCGCGCAGCCGCTCGGGATCGAGGGCGCCGAGCAAACGCGTGGCGCCGTAGCCACCGCGGGCGCACAGCACCGCCGCCGCTTCGGGATCCGCGAGGGCGTCCTGGGTCGCGTGCAATCGCTGACCGTCGTCACCCGCGAAGTAGCCGACCTGCTCGGTGAGGTTCGGCGCCAGGACCACGTCGAGGCTCGACTGCATCGCGCGTCGCAGCACTCGCAGGCCGCGATCGAAGCGCTCCATCGGCACGGGGCCCGACGGCGCGATGACGTGGACGCGCGCGCCCGCGGTGATCGGTCTGGGCCTCGCGCTCACTTGCGCCTTCGCCCGCGGCGCTTCTTGCCCGGGCGGCTCGACTCGGCGGAGTCGGTCGTCTCGCCGCTCTCGCTCGCCGACGCGTCGTCCGCGTCGTCGGCGTTCACGTCGATCGCTTCGCTCTCGTCGCTCCCATCCGGATCGATCACCGGCGCCGGCACGGCCATGTGCGCGCCGTAGTCGTCGGACCAGCTCTCGTCGCCCTCCGCGCTCGACGACGCGTGCGACGGATCCGCGGCCGCGCCGGCGGTCGCGCTGCCGGCGGAGGCATCGGCGAGCCGCTCGCTGCCGACCTTGCGATCGCGCAGCTGCTCGGCATCGATCTCGCGCACACGACAACCACGAGTGGTGCCGGCCGCATCGACCTCGACGACCGCGGTGACCTCGAACGCGCGTGCGCTCGCGCCGTCCCGCAGCTCGAGCACCGTGCGAACCGGGGGCGGTTCCGCGAGCTCGAGGAACAGCTCACCGCCGTCGGCGTCGCGCAGGGTCGCCGCCGGTTGCAGCTCGATGTGGCGATAGTGGACGGAGACTTCGTGCGCGGAGGCCATGGAACCGCGCGCGACTATAGCCCCGCGGCGCTGAGCGCTGAGACAATCGCCGAGCGAGGGCGGCCGGCCGGCGTTTCCGTCGTTTCCCGCTCGACGGCGGCGGATCCTGCCGTGGGGTCGCCGGGGGTGATTACGTGGAACCGCCGCCGCGAAAACGGAACCTCAGAAGAGGGCTTCCATCCGCGTCCCTGGCGGGGTTCACCCTGGTAGGATGATGTCATGAGCCGTCTTGCAACCGTGGTCGCCCCCTCTCTGTTCGTGGTCGCGAGCTGCGGTGGCGACGGGGGGCGCAGCAGCGGATCCGGATCGGCGAGCGCCGACGACGGCATCGGCTCGATCACCGCGACCGGCGACGGCACCGGCATCGTCGACGACGGCGATGGCGTCGGCGACGAGGACGTGAAGCTCGACGCGGCGTCGAACAACGACCTCGGGCTCGAGGGCTGCGGCGGCGAAGGCGGGGCCGACAGTGCGGAAGACACCGAGGGCACCGAGGTCGACTTCTCGTACATCTGGATCGCCAACAGTGGCGAAGGAACGATGTCGAAGATCGACACCGTCACGCTCGAGGAGAAGGGCCGCTTCATCGTGCGGCCCGACTCGCTCGGCAACCCGTCGCGCACGTCGGTGAACCTGTCGGGCGACGTCGCGATCGCGAACCGAGCCGGCGGTGTCACGAAGGTGTTCGCGGTCGAGGATCGCTGCGTCGACGCGAACGGCAACGGCACGATCGAGACGTCCACCAACGGCACGTTCCTGCCGTGGGGCATGGACGAGTGCGTCGCGTGGCACACCCCGTTCATGGTCGAGTCGCAGCGACCGGTGGCGTGGGCCCCCGGCACGTGGAACCCGTCGACCTGCGCGTACGACAACGAGGACCTGTGGACGGCCACGGGCACGAACGCGACGGGCATCGAGGTGCACCTGCTCGACGGCGACACCGGTGCGGTGCTGGGCACGGTCCCGATCCCCGAGATGACGTTCGACGGCTACGGCATCTACGGCGGCGCGGTGGACAGCGAGGGCAACTTCTGGGGCTCGAACCTCGGCGGCGGTTTCCTCGCGTACGTGAACAAGGAGACGCTCGAGTACCGGGTGTGGCCGGTGCCGATCAGCGGCTACGGCATGACGGTGGACTCCGACGGCTACGTCTGGGTGTGCTCGTACGACATCGCGCGTTTCGATCCGCAGACGGAGACGTGGCAGACGAACACGGTGAACGGCAGCGGCGGCTGCATGGGCGACGGCAACGGCAAGATCTGGATGGCGAGCAATCCGCTCGTCGCGGTCGACACGCAGACGCTGCAGGTCGTGCAGACGATCCCGATCCCGAGCTACGCGCACGGCGTGAGCATCGACTTCTACGGCTACGTCTGGGGCGTGTCGCTGTACGAGCCCTACGCGTATCGCGTGGATCCGGCGACGATGATGGTCGACACGTTCACCGGCCTCACGATGCCGTACACGTACAGCGACATGACCGGCTTCGCGCTGAAGAACGCCGGCCACATGCCGATGCCGCAGGGCTGATCAAGGGCAATTGTTCGACGTGACTTCCTGATCGGTCACGGGCACGCCGATCTCGACGAACTCGAGCGGCACGGACTGGCAGTTCGCCTGGCCGCAGTTCTCTTCGAGCATCACGTGCGCGTGCGGGCCGGTGGAGTAGCCGGTGGAGCCCGACAGGCCCACGGCCTCGCCGCGCGGCACGAGCTCGCCGTCGGACACGAGCACCTCGGACAGGTGCTTGTAGATGCTCGCCTGTCCGTCGCCGTGCAGCAGCACGACGAGGTTCGCGTACGGGAAGCAGTCCTCGTCACCGCCGTCGTAGCAGGGGTCGCCCGGCATCGTCTCCGCGTAGCGATGGATCACGATGCCGTCGGCCATCGCGACGAGCGGCGTGCCGATGTCGACGGAGAAATCGAACGCATAGAACGCGTTGCCCTGGTGGCTGAAGTCGCCGTCGTTGCCCTGGCTGATCGTGGAGGTGGTGCCGCACGCGAGCGGCAGGTAGTAGCCGGCGGGCGGAACGAGATCGGGCGCGAGCTCCATCGTGCACGTCACGTACCCCGAGAACACGAAGCCCATGACGTCGTAGTCGTCGGACGCGATCTGATACCAGAGCGAGTTGCCGTCGATCGATTCGCCCTGCACGTCGGCGATGCGATCGACGATGCCGTTGTTCGGGAGCTCCGCGATCGGCTCGCCGACCGTGTTCGGAGCCTCGCGCACGTTCAGCGATCCGCCGACGCTCACGTCCACCTGCAGGCGCGGGCACGTGTCGTCGGGCTCGACGCCGGTGTCGCTCATGGCACCCGTCGATCCGCCGTCGTCGATCGAGCCCTCGCTCGAGTCACCGAACGACGGGTCCGCGCTCGAGGACTCGCCCGAATCCGCGACGTCGCTGCCGTCGTCGTCGCTCTCCTCCGCCGGGCCCGGCTCGCCGCTGCCCTGCGTGCCCTGGCTCTCGAACTGGCACCCGACGGCGAGCACCATCATCGACGCGACGAGCGAGCGGCACGCGGACACGTCCGTCCATCATGACGAAGGCGACCCCGGGTGTCGCTCGGGCGGTCGGGTTAGAAGGAAGTGCGTAGGCCCGGCCCGCCGCGAAGGGCGGGACCGCTCGCCGGCGATCCTCCGGCCGGCCTCGCCGCCGCGCGCCCGCCGGGACCCGGTCCCGCCGCCGGACGGCGAGTTTTTTTGGGCGGCCCGTTCGGGCCTATTCCTGAAGTTTTTTGTGCAGGTGCCACCCGTGCGATGATCGTCGTTCGGGAGAGACCATGGCTTCGGGCAAGCGAGCGGTTCTGGGAGCGAGCGCGCTGACGTTCTGCGTCGCGCAAGGGTGTGCCGAGCCCTGTGTGGACGACGGCTTGCTGCAGGACCCGGGCGACGACCAGGACTGTCCGGCGATCGCGAGCAACGACGGCACCGCGTCGGAGACGGAGAGCGAGAGCGAGACCGAGACGATCACGGTCACCGACTCCGACGGCAACGGCGACTGCGCGAACGGGGTGCAGGACGGCGACGAGACCGACGTGGACTGCGGCGGCTCGTGCATGGCGGACTGCGGCAACGGGCAGGGTTGCGGCGCGGCGCAGGACTGCACGTCCGGCGTGTGCCTCGACGACGGCACGTGCGCGACGCCGACGTGCGACGACGGCGTGCAGAACGGCGACGAGACCGACGTGGACTGCGGCGGCTCGTGCTCGACGAAGTGCGACGACGGCGACGGTTGCACCTCCGATGCGGACTGCGAGTCGATGAACTGCGACGAGGGCACCGGCATGTGCCTGCCGCCCACGCCCACGTGCTCCGACGGGTTCCAGAACGGCGACGAGACCGGCGTGGACTGTGGCGGCTCGTGCCCGGATGCGTGCGTCGACTGCAACGACGGCATGCAGAACGGCGACGAGACCGACGTGGACTGCGGCGGCTCGTGCTCGACGAAGTGCGACGACGGCGACGGCTGCGAGGACGGCGACGATTGCATCTCGATGGTGTGCGATCCCGACGACCTCACGTGCACGCCGCCGTCGTGCGACGACGGGGTGCAGAACGGCGACGAGACGGATGTGGATTGCGGCGGCAGCTGTGGTGCCACGTGCGATCCCGGCGACGGCTGCGAGACGGGTGCGGACTGCATCTCCGGCGAGTGCGATCCCGACGCGATGACGTGTCTCGAGGCGCTGATGGTCGATGTCGCACCGACGTGCGTGGACTTCACGGGTGCGCCGGTGCAGCTCAACGCCACCGCGTCGGGCGGCACCGGTACGTACACGTACTCGTGGACGCCGACCGAGGGTCTCGACGACCCGACGATCGCGAATCCGATGGCCTCGCCGACGGGCTTCGCCACGTACACCGTCACGGTCGACGATGGCCTCGCGCAGGCCGCCGACAGCGGCACGGTGGTCGACGTGAGCCCGGCCGACCTGCAGGACAACTGCAGCCTCTACCAGGGCGCGTTCCTCGGCAATACGAATCTCGCGACGATCACGTACTCGCAGGGCGGCACGGTCGCGTGCGAGCAGGGCAACAACGACTTCGGGCTGCACCTGTGCGACAGCGTCGTGCTCGAGGACGTGCGCATCGAGGGGATCCTCGAGGTGACGAACGACGGCAACGACGACGACGCCGTCGGCCTCGTGTGGGGCGCACAGGACTCCTCGGCGTTCTATTCGATGACCTGGAAGCGAGTCGCGCAGGACTTCTTCGGGTGCACGGTGCCCTCGGGCATCGTGGTGAAGCGCGTCGATGCGGACGATTTCCTGGCGCTCGAGGGCGCCGACGTCTACTGCGCGGCGGACACGGCGAATTCGGAGCTGCTGCTCGATCCCACGATGACGACGACCGACGGCTGGGAAGAAGGCGAGGAGTACCTCGTCGCGATCGACTTCCTCACGACGGGCAGCACGGTGACGGTGACGCGCGTCAGCGACGACACGCAGATCGCGATGTTCGCCGTCGCCGACACGACGTTCACGAGCGGCTTCTTCGGATCGACGACGATCTCGCAGGAGAACGCGTGCATCGGACCGCTCAACGCGGCCTGCCTGTGAGCCTGGTGCGGGCGGCGCCCGGGACCCTTCCGTGCTAGGATCGGGTCTGGTGGATCTCGACCAGTACAGCGAGCCGGTGCCGGTGCCGCGCGGTGGCGTGCGGTTTCCGCTCGAGCTGGCGTTGCCGGAGGCGTTCCGTGCCGACGATCCCACGACGTGGCCGTCGGTCGCAGGGCGACTCGAGTTCACGAGTGGGAGGCTCTGGCTGATGCCACCGTGTGGCGACGATCAACAGGATGTCGCAGCGAGTCTCGTCGGTGTGCTCGAGCCGTGGTCGGTCGCGCACGACGACTTCGTGGTCGGCGCCAACGAAGCGGGGATGATCCTCGCGGGCGAGGTGAGGGCCGCCGATGCGGCGGTATGGCGGCGCAGCGAGGCGGGTCCTCGCAGCGGCGGTTATCGACGGACGGCGCCGGTCCTCGCGGTGGAGATCGCGGGTCGCGACGAGCCGGAAGATGCGCTTCGCGAGAAGGCGCAGTGGTATCTCGCCCGCGGAGTCGAGATCGTGTGGCTCGTGCTGCCGGCCTCGCGCATCGTCGTCGTGATCGATCGCGCGGGTGAATCCCGGTTCGCGGTCGGCGAAGCGATCGCACCGCGTAACGAGTTGCCGGGGCTCGTCGTCGACGTGCAGCGCTTGTTTCGCCAGCTCTGACGTCAGAGCGCGTGGGCCTCGACGTCGAGGCCGGCGAGGTCGCGTTCGTCGTGGGAGACGACGACGAGCGGGAGCGTCGCAGCGTCGCATCGCTCCGCGAGCCAGGCGATCGTGCGCTCGCGCAGCGGGCGGTCGAGCGCGGAGAACGGCTCGTCGAGCACGAGCAGGCGGGGGCGGCTCGCGAGTGCGCGCGCGAGCGCGACGCGTTGGCGCTCGCCGCCCGACAGATGTCGCGGCATGCGGTGCAACAGTGCGTCGACGCCGAGCTCGCGCGCGAGCGCGTTCACGTCGGCATCCGCGTGGTTCCACGCGATGTTGCGGGCGACGTCGGCGTGGGGGAACAGGCGCGCGTCCTGGGCGACCCAGCCGACCTCGCGCTGCCACGGCGGCACGAACGTGCTCGCGTCCTGCCACGTGGTGCCCGCGAACGCGATGCGGCCGCTGGTGCGACGGTCGACGCCCGCGAGCGCGCGCAACAGCGTCGACTTGCCGACGCCCGACGGGCCCACGAACGCGAGCCTGCGCGTCGTCGCGGCGAGCCGGATGCGGCGCTCGGCCACCGGCAGCACGACGTCGAGCTCGAGCCACGCGTCAGCGGCCACGATCGAGCTCCAGTCGCGAGCGTTGGCGGCGGACGAGCAGCTCGTAGCCGACGAGCGCGGCGAGCGAGAGGACGACGCTCGCGGCGGACAGCCACACGACGCTCGCGTGATCACCGGGGCGATCGAGCATCGCGTAGATCGCGATGGCGATGGTGCGGGTGTCGTCGGTGTTGCCCGCGAGCACGATCGTCGCTCCGAACTCGCCGAGCGAGCGCGCGAACGACAACACCGCGCCGCCGGCGATGCCGGGGATCGCGAGCGGCAAGGTGACGCGCACGAACGTGCGCCACGGCGAGTCGCCCAGCGTGGCGGACAGCTCTTCGTAGGCGGGATCGATCGCCTCGAAGGCGGCGCGCGCGGACATGACGTAGAGCGGCAGGCCGACGACGGCGGCTGCGATCACGGCACCGACGATCGTGAACGGCACCTCGATGCCGAGGCTCGCGAGCGCGGGCCCGAAGATGCCGCGCTTGCCGAACGTGGAGAGCAGCAGGAGGCCCGTTACCACGGGCGGCAACACCATCGGCGCCATCACGAGCGCGGTGACGAGCGTCTTGCCGAAGAACCGCTTGCGCGCGAGCAGCCAGCCCAACGCGACCGCGACGGGCAGGCCGAGCACGGTGCACCACAGCGCGACGACGAGCGAGAGGCGAACGGCGGCGAAGGGATCGATGCCCGTCATGGAGGAGGCGCGAAGCCGGCGCGCTCGAAGATGGCACGGCTCGCGTCGCTGCGCGCGTGATCGACGAAGCGGCGCGCGGCGGCCTCGTGAGCGCGCTCGGCGAGCGCGGCGATGGGATAGACGATGGGCGGATGGCTGGCGGCGGGGAGCTCGAACGCGACCTTCACCGCGGGCTCGACCTTCGCGTCGGTGGCGTAGACGATCGCCGCGTCGGCTTCGCCCTTGGCCACCCAGGCGAGCGCGGTGCGGACGCTGTCGCCCTCGACGACCTTCGACTCGACGTCGGCGAGCACGCCCTCGTGCGCGAGCGCGGCGCGGGCGTACTTACCGGCGGGCACGTTGGCGCCGGCGAGCGCGAGGCGCTTCGTCGTGCGCAGGCCGCTCGCGTCCTTCGGTGGATCGCTCGCGTCCTTCGGCACGACGACGACGAGGCGATTGCCGAGCAGATCGTGGCGCGTGTCCTCGAGCACCAGGTGCTTGCTCGCGAGCGTGTCCATCCACTCGGCGTCGGCGGAGACGAACACGTCGGCGGGGGCGCCTGCCTCGATCTGGGCGGCGAGGCGCGAGGTAGCATCGAACACGAGCTCGACCTTCGCGTCGTCGAACGTCGCGGCGACCTCGGGCAGCACGTCGGTGAGACTCGCGGCCGCGAGCACGTGCAGCGTGCCCGCGTCCTTCTTGCACGCGAGGAAGAAGGCGAGGGCGAGGAGCGTGCGACGACGGATCATGGCGACGTGTCGAGCGGGCGGATGTGCACGGCGTGCTCGAGGCCGTCGTCGGGATTCGTGTCGTGCTCCCTCCGACAACCGATCCGTCTCGACGGTAGCACGGCCTTCCGCACGCCGAGGAGGGTGTGTGGCATCAACGTTGGGACGTGCGCACGCCGTAGACGACGTAGACGCGTCCGCCCTCCGCTGGCCCCGAAGGAACGTCGACGAGCACGTCGCCGACGCCGTCCCCATCGACGTCGCCCGCGGCGCCACCGGTGCGGCGCAGGCTCGACTTCGGTTCCGGCACCATCGCGTAGCCGCCGATGCCGAGTGCGACGTCGCCGAGGTCCACGGGCGAGGTGTCGGGCTTGCCGTAGACGACGTACACGGGCGTCGTGAGTGCCTGCTGCGCTCCGATGGCAAGGTCGTCGAGTCCGTCCCCGTCGACATCACCAGCCGCCGCGACGAGAAAGGAGTTGTCCATCTCTTGCGCTCCGTCGACGACGAAGCCACCGATCCCATCGGCGATGTCGTCGAGATCGATCGCATTGCGAGTCCCGGTGCCGAACAGCACGTAGGTGCGTCCACTCGAGGCCGGATACGTCTGTGCAGCGATCGCGACATCGAGTAGGCCGTCGCCGTTCACGTCGCCGACCGCATCGACTGTCTCGCCGAGCGACACGCCGAATCCGCCCGCGCCTTCCGGATCCAACGCGAAGCCGCCCGCGCCGTCGACGACGTCGCTCAGCAGAACCGGATCGGCGTCGCTCTTCCCGAAGATCACGTAGGCCCGACCCGAATAGTCGGAGAGGCGCGAGGACGCAACGAGCAGGTCGGCGAGCCCGTCGCTGTCGAGGTCGCCCGCATCGCTCACGAGCGTGCCGACGTGCGGAGCCTCGCCGACGATTGCGAAGCCGCCCGCGCCCGCGAGGACGTCGTCGATTTCCACGGCTTCGGTGTCCGCTTTTCCGAAGACGACGTACGCGTTGTCGTTCTCGGTCGCGCCGGCCTCTCCGAGTGTGCCGACCACCAGATCGGCGAGCCCGTCGCCGTTCACGTCGCCGGCACGGCTCACGCTCCTGCCGAGGTCGTGGTCGGCCGCGCTGGGTACGATCGCGAAGCCGCTCAGCGCACCGCCGATCGAAGACAGCGGCGTGGACACCGGATCGCCGGACCCGAACACGATGTACACCCGACCCTCGTCGAATGCGCCGTGGGCCCCGATCACGAGATCGTCGAGCCCGTCGCCGTTCACGTCGCCGGCGAAATCCACGGAGGCGCCCGTGGAGCTCAGGCCCGTCTCGCCCTCGAAGCGAATGGCGTCGCCGGACGCGACGAGCTCGGAGAGTGATCCCGACCGACCCAGCGCATTGCCGAGCAGGAGGTACGCAGCGGGACTGCCGGGTGCTCCGAACAGGAGGTCCTGGACACCGTCACCGTCGAAGTCTCCACCGCTGGACATCGCGTACCCGAGCTGGTCGCCGGATTCCTCGGCATCGATCGTGAAGCCGCCCATGCCTGCCGCGACGTCGACGAGCGGTATACTCGCCGGCGCGACGTGGATCGTCACTTCGCCGACAGCGTCGTTGCCGTCCGCGTCCTCGATCGTGTACGCGAAGTGGTCGCGCCCCCAGAAGCCTGCCGGCGGCGTGTACTCGAACTGGCCGTCGGGCATCACGGTGATCGTCGCGCCAGCCTCGCTGAGTGGGTCGGCAGAGATCACCGTGAGCGCGTCGTCGTCGATGTCGTTGAGGAGCAACGACTCGGACTCGCCGACGACGAGGTGGCCGTCTTGCTGGACGAAGTACTCGTCGCCGACGGCCTCGGGCGCGTCCGCGGGCTGGCCCGTGGACTCGCCCGTCGGATCGGATTCCCCCGTGCTGTCCGGGTCGGCCCCGCTCGACGAGGTGTCGGGAGTGTCGTCACCGGTGTCGGACGAGTCGCCGCCTCCCGACGAATCGCCGGTCGGCTCGACGGCATCATCGTCGGAACCGCACGCGGACGGCGCCAGGAACAGGGCCACCATCATGGGCCGCACATATGTCATGTCGCACAGACGCGCGAACCGGGCGAACGATCACTCGACCCGTCATTTTTCTCGCCTGCGTCAGTCTGCCGGCCGCAGCGCGGAGGACAGGTGCACGGTGTCCTTGCCGTAGCGGGCGTCCATCGCGGCTTGGGTCTTCGCGTCGGCGAAGATCACGTCCACCACGACGCGGTTGCGTACCTCGTCGGTGCTCGACGAGAGCATGCCGAGCGATTTCTGCTCGGCGAGCAGGTCGGTTTGGATCTGCGTGAGCTCGGCGAGCGTGTGCTCGTGCTCGACGACGCACAGCGGTCCGCCCCACACTTCGGCGAGCTCGGCACGATGGCGCTCGACGTCGCCCGTGAACGCGGCGTTGAGCAGGATCCCGCCGGGCGCGACGGGGCGCTCGCTGGGCGGTCCGTCGAGATAGGTGATCCACACACCGGCGTGATCGGGCGCCGTGCGGGCACGCTCCACCGCGACGTCGACGTGCTCCTGGGAAGCGCGCGCGGGATCGGAGGCCTTCCACCCATCCTTCGGCGCCTCGCACGGCGACGTGATCGCGTCGCTCTCGCGCGGCGGCTGCCGTTGCGGGGGGCCGGCATCGACGACGGCGAAGACGTCGCCGTCGTAGTGGCCGACGACGTGATAGCTGCCCCACGTCACGCCGGACGCGTGCTCTTCGCCGTCGACCTCGTCCCACGACCAACCACGCGTGGGGATGTCGCCGCACTGCGGCGGCAACGACGTCGCGACGCTCCAGCACAACATCGCGGGCTTGCCGGGCGCCTCGAGCACGGTGACGTCGGCCTCGTAGAGCGGCGCATCATCCTTCGGAGCGGTGGCGTTGCCACCGCGCGGACCGCAGGCGGCGATCACGATCGCAGCGCCGAGGAGCAAGTGCTTCTGCATGCGCCTGGAAACGCGCGACGCCGCGAGAGGCTTTCAGTTGCTGGAGGCGGCGGACGCGTCGTCACTCACGGGTGAGGTTGCGCTCGGCGTGGGCGAGCACCTCGACGAGCGAGTCGAGGACATCGGTCGCATCGGCGCGACCGCTCGTGCGTAGCACGATCTCCTTCGACAACAGTGCGAGCAGGTAGCGAAGGCGGCTCTTCGCGTTGTCGCGCAACGCGAGGTAGTCCTCGTGGGCGTCGTTCACCTCCCAGACATCGCCGAGCATGCGGCTGCGCCAGCCGCCCTGCGGATCGCTCACGAGCCGCGGATCGGGGATGCCGAGCGAGGCACTGTCGTTCTCTTCGGGTGCGGCGATCGTGATCGTGGCGGTGGCGTACGCGTTCGCATCCCCTTGTGTCGCATCGACGCGAACCTCGATGGTTCGCCCCAGCAGCGCGTCGGGGTGCACACGCACCGCGGGTCGCGGACCGCTCGGATCGATCTCGATCGCGTCGTCGTCGACCGTGGGCAGCGTCCATGCGAGCTCGGCGTCCGCGATGCGACGACCGTCGGCATCGCTCGCGATCGCCCGCAGTCGACGTTCCCCACCGGGCGCGATCGTGAGGCTGGGCGGCACGATGCGCACGCGTGCGAGCGGGCCCGGGGGAAGCAGCTCGATCTGCGGCGCGGCGGGGGCGTCGCCGTCGCTCGTCGTCTCCTCCGCCATCGCGGCGCCGGGATCGGGTGCACCGTCCGGCTGCGCTCGACCCTCGACGTGCGGGAGATCGTAGTGCGGTAGCCGCTGCCGGAAGCCCTTGAGCGCGCGGCGAAGCTCCTTCACGACGTTGCGATCGACCGCTTCGCGTCGCGCGTCGTCGAGCGCCGCGAGTCGGGCCTCGACGATGGGCTGCAACGTCGCGAGCGCGGCCGCAAACGCCGACGCGGCGGCATCGGGCATGACGCCGCGCCGGGTGCCGGGTGGGACCTGGAAGTCGGCGAAGTCGAAGAGCCCGACCAGATCGCGACCGACCCACGGATGATGCGCGAGCTCGAGCGCTCCGAGCTCGGCGATGTCGTCGGCGACGAGCGTGCCTGCGCATGCGACCTGGATCGCGGCGCGCTCGAGGCCGCGCGCGACGTGCAGCTCCACGCGAATGGGCGAGAACCCAGGCACCTCGACGCGCTCGGGCACGTCGAGCGGCTCGCCCATGAACTTGCGCGGCACGACGTGGAACAGCTTCTGCGCGAGGCCGCGTGCCACGTGATCGTGCACGGTGAGCTCCACCTCGCGCGCGAGCAGTTGTCCGCGCAGCTCGGCGGCGAGGTAGTCCGAAAGCCGCCGGCCGGAGAGCACGCGCTCGGCGGCCTCGTGCACGTCGATCACGACGGCTTCCGTGAATGTGTCGGGTGAATCGGTGCGCGGCGCGAGCTCGACGATCTCGGCGCGCGGCGAGTCCTCTTCCAACAGGAGCGCCATCGTGCGCGACCCGGCCACGCGCGTGCGCAGCTCGAGATGGCGTCCGAGCGCCCAGAAGCCGAGCAGCCCGACGCCGTACTTGCCGGCGATCACTCGCTCGGCGCGCTCGGCCGGGTCGAGCCCCATCTTGCGCGAGTGTCCGACGTGGGTCGCGAGGTAGTCGAGCGCCGCGGCGCGCTCCATCGTGGGCAGCACGCCGTCGCCGTCGTCGCGTACCACGAGACAACGACGCCCGCGGATGGTTCGACGCTCGACGGAGACATGCCGAGCGGCGGCATCGAGCGAGTTCTGCACGAGCTCGGCGACGGCCTTGCGGGGATCGGGCTGACTGCGCGCGAGCCAACGAATGAGCTGGAACGGATCCGCGGGCCGAAGACGGACCTTCTTCTCCGAGCGCTGGCGCAACCTCGGCACGAGTGGAGACAGCGTAACGGAAGCCAGCGCCGGGACAGGGCCGCTGCGCGGAAAGCATGGGCGCCGCGGCTTTGACCGGACCGCGGCGCCCATGAGGCAAGCTCTCGGACCTCGACGGCACCATCGCCGTCTCTCCTTCTATCGGCCGCCGCGCCGGACCGTTGCAGGTTTTCTTCGGCGACGAGGCCGGGCTCACAGTGGCGTCGCGCGCACGAGGAACCAGCGGCCGGGCTGCAGCTCGGGAAACGACACCTTGCAGTTGCCCGGGGGAAGCGCGTCGAGGCGCGCTTCGCCGCGATCGTCGAGCACGCCTGCGTAGCGGCGGCCGGACGCGTCGACCACTTCGAACTTCGCGTTCGGGACCGGCGCGTCGCGATCGTCGCGCAGCACGATCTCGAGCCCGAGGCCGGACCTCGGCGTCACGCTGCCGCCGAGCACGAGCGTGCGGATCTCGAGGACGTCGTAGATGCCTGCCCCTTCCGGCGAGCGCCCGAGCGCGACCTTCGGTGCCGCGTCGGGTGGCACGAGCAGCAGATCCACGAACCGACCGCCGTGATGCGCGGGCAAGGGCGGCATCCTGCCGTGCGGCTTGAAGCGGCTCGCACATGCGATGGTGGGACGCTGCGCATCGAGCCAAGGGATCGCGCCCAGGCGGACGCGGTTCGCGTCCGACCAGCGCAAGAAGCTTGCACGAGCCGCGTCGTAGATGGCCGCGAGCGTCTGCTCGCCGATCACACCATCCTCGAAGATCGGCTCCGCCGCGCTGCGCCGGGCATTCACCGCACGCTGGAACTCGAGCACCGCTCGAGCGGTGGGCTCGTCGGCGAGGTCGGTGGGTGGCGGCGCCGTGATCGCCCAACCCTCCTCGTGCGAGAGCGCGGTGAGAAAGAGCTGCGTGTCGACGACGCGTCCCCACTTGCTCGCGATCGTCAGCCACGTGGAACGATCGTCCTCGAGGAACGCGACGAGTGCGTCGCCGCGCAGTCGCGCGTGCGCTTCGGGCTCGTCCGCATCGCTGTGGCCCGCCATGACGAGACGCATGCCGGGATTCGCGTTCGCGTACTTCAGCACGGTCACGAGTGCGGCCCAGGGATGGCGGCGAGCACCATCCGCACGTGGAAGCGTGAGGACACCGAGCGGCGGGAAGCCGAGTGCACCGAGCTCGAGCCGGAGGAGCTCGGGCTCGTCGTCGTGCGCATGCGCGGGTGGAGGGCGGATGGGCGCGGGCTCGACGAGGTCGGACAGCGGCCGTGCGGACGGTGCGGGTGGCGGATGCCAGGCGCGGTGCTCGTCCTCGATCTCGACCAGCAGGAGGTCACCAGATGCGAGTCGCTCGACGAGACGGGCGATCAGCGTGTCGGGTCCCGCCTCGTCGTTTGCGCCGAGAAGGTCGCGCACGGCCGTGGGATCCTCCTCGAGCAAGCGCCGCGCGATCACCTCGGCGGTGCCGGAGTCGAGCCGCCGCACGGCGTGACTCGGCACGAGCAGGATCTCTTCACCGAAGCCTGAACGCAGTCGCGTGTGTCGCATCTCAGACCCCGTACATCGTCTCGAGCGCGTCGCGGGTGGTGTCGTCCAGCTCGCCCGTTCGTTCGAGCCCCATGCGCGACTGGAATGCGAGCAACGCAGCTTTCAGCGGATCGACCGCTTGCACGCGTCCGGGACGGTCCGATGTCGGCGTGCCGACGTCGACTGCGAAGCCGAGAGCCTCGAGCCGTGCGAGCGCGCCGCGATGCTCGGACGCCGGACCGAGACCGCCGATGTCGAGCTCGTAGCGCTCTTTCGCAAGCGTGAGGACGGCCTGCCGGACGGAGGGGTGGAGAGGGACTTCCAGCACCTGATCGTTCGCCGTGATCGTGCCCGACACGACCACGTCACCCGCGACGAGCTCGTATTCGATCGGTCCGAAGAACTCGAGACAACGACCGAGCCCCGAGATGCGGAGCTTGAGTACCGCCGGTGCTCCGCTCGCGACGAACACGGCGCGTTGCCCCGCCGCGACCTCGACGTCGTGCGGTGCTGCGTCGGGGATCTGCACGACGTCACCGATCATCACGAGATCCGGTGAAGCGCGGCGCTCGCGGAGCTCGGCGTTCGCTGGATCGTTCCAGATGTGCGACCAGTGACCGACACCGAAGCGCTCGGCGAGATCGCCGAGCCAGTCACCTGCCTCGATCACATGAGCACGCGGCATGGAATCACTCCACGAGATGCCACTCCGTGACGCGCCCTTCGACGTCGACGTCGTCCGTGACGTAGCCGGGTTTCTCGATGTGGAAACGGATCGTCAGCGATGTCCACCACGGCCGGTCGACCTCCCAGAGCTGTTCCATCGTGTTCTCCCGATGCACGCCCTCGCCGTGGGGAAACTTCCCTTGCCGTCTCATCTCGACCCGCCAGGTGGTTCCGGTGTGTTCGACCTTTTCCGTGGCGCCGTCCAGCGAGGGACGTTCGCCACCCTCCGTGAGGGGAAACGCCGGCCACTCGAACGCGACCGGAGAGTAGCGCTGCGGAAACAGCGGGAAATAGTACGCGCCGCCCAGCTCTCCCTTCTCGATCTCGGATCCGTACTCGGCCGTGATCAAGCGTCCCTCGGGCGCGAACGTCATCGTGGCTTCGCGCTCGTGACCGGGGGGGAATACCGTACGGGCAGTGACGTGTACGCCGTCGTCGTCGATGCTCGTGACGCGGTAGTGCCACTCGTACTCCCACATGACGAGCGGATCCTCGCGCCGCGCGAACCCCATGTCGACCTTGCCCTTGTAGCGGACGACCCACCAGTCTCCCGTGCGCCAGCGCGGGACGAGACGCTTGGCAATCGCGCTCGCTCCGTCCGAGGACGCGACATCCGGGCTCGACGAGGTGCACGCGAGCAACAAACCGACAAAAGCAAGCGAGCGCCACTTCATCGGAACCTCTCGCGGATGAGTAGCAAGTTCTCCACGTGCTCTCGTTTGATATGGGGATTGCCGCGCGAGGCCGGCCGTTCGAAGTCGAGATCCCAGGACCGCAGCACGATGTTCACATCCCGCGGTGCGTGCAGCAGTTCGCCGAACTCCGAGTTGGTGACGGGATTCCAGTTTCGGACCGACCACCACTCGTTGTCCTCCGAGGCCGCGTCCATCTCTCCTGTGCCGCGGAATCGAAGACCGAACTCGATTCGGAGATCGCGTCCCGTGCCATTCGGCTCGACGACCCGCTCCCCTCGAACCAGACGTACCTTCGCCGGCACTCCGGAGCTGCGGCCGTCTTGCGGGATGAAGTCGCCGTTGGCGCTCAGGATCAGCTGGCCCTCGGTTCTCCGCGGATCAGTGGGATCGCGCTGCCAGTAACGCGCCGCGTACTTGTACACCGCGTGATTCCACAACTGCCGGTAGTCGCCACCGTTCCCGTCCCGGAGGTCCATACGAAGAGGCGCGCCGAGGTCGCGGATGTGTCGGCGCAGATGGTCGATGAACACTGCGATGACTTGACCGAACTGTGCAGGATCGTCGTTGGGTTTGAACTGATGGAAGAACCCCTCACGTATGCCGCGATGCTCCTCCTTCAACGTCCAAACCCGATCGAGCGAGCCGAAGCGCCCGAAATACTCGACCGCGTAGAACTTGAGGTCTTCCGCTTTGAAGCGCACGCCGTTGTGCGTCAACCCATCGTCTGGCGGCGCAACGAAGAGGATGGACGCGGCAGCAGCATCGTCGCAATGCCCCTCCCATGATTGCCTGGTGCCGTCCGGATCGCCGTGGTGCTCGAGCTCCCAGGCGAGCGCGTTCGTGACGTCGAACGCCTCCATGTAGCGTCGGAGCGGCGACATGACGTCGCTGCCCCAGGCGGTGTCCTTCTGCTTGTTCGAGTACGGGAAGTACCAGAAGTTCCACGGGATGAGTGGCGAGCCATCGGTGTCGCGGGCGAAGCCGACCTCGTCGAACAGCGCGTAGATCGAGAACTTGCCGAGCGGGGCGGAGACGTAGACCTTGCAGACGCCGTCGCCGCGGGCACCCGGCTCGAAGTCGACGTGAGCCTCCTGCGTCGTGGAATCCGTTCGAGCGGTGACGCCGTTGGAGCCTTCGAGCACCAGCGCGTGCGCGTCGTCGTGGAACCGACGACCGAAGCCGACGCGGAGGCGCCCACCATGGTCGGACGGGACGTAGATCTCGAACCAATCCAGTGAGGTCTCGAAGACCTTCGCGTCGTCTTCGTTCTCCATGAGCAGCAGCGTGCGCGCGGCTCGGATCGTGTTCAGGACGTTGGGAGCGACGACGGGCATGCGATCACCGCGCGTTGGCGGCCAGTCTAGCGCGAGGCCTCGCGTTCCAACCACTCGTAGTCGCGCTTCAGGTCCGGTGGCGCGGGCGGGAGCAGCTCGCCGTGTGCCTCGAGTCCCGACGAGCCGTCCTCGAGTCGAGTGCGGATCGACATCGTCGTCCACCACGGGCGGCCGGGCCTCCACGTCTGCTCCAAGATCTTCGTCAGCGGCTCGCCATGGAAGTCCCCCGTCCGTTCGACGACCGCTCGCCAGCCGTCGCGCCCTCGCTCGGTGCGCTGTCGGATCTCGTCACCGTAGCGTCTCTCGACCCCCGGATACCGCACAGTCCACGCGTCACCGACGTGCCACGTGGGTTGGAACGGTTTGGACTCGGCGTCTTCGCTCCTCCAGGGAGCTTCCTCGTTCGTTGCGCTGCTCGTGCACGACGCCGAGAGGATCAGGGCCAGGATGCAGAAGACGGGTTTCACGGGGCGAGGCCAGAAGAGCCGGCCCGGCGGGCCGCGTTTCGAAGAGATGGGCGCCGTGGCCGATTCCCGAGGCCACGGCGCCCACCGATGCTCGGCCTGATGGTCGATCTCGTCCGCCCGGCAGGCCGCCCCGGGTGAAACGGGCACCATTGCCCGCTCGCTTCCTACTCTCGGCCGCCGTCGCCGATCGTTGCAGGGACCCGGTGTTTTTTCGCGTCCGGGGATCGAAACGCTTCCGCGCCGCACTCCCTGAGACCATCGGTGGTCCCGTGCTCGCCTCCCTCACCAGCCTGCTCGTGTGCACGACGCTCGCGCTGTCGCCGTGGCCGGCCACCCCGTCCGCGCCGGAGGCTGCGCCGCCGGTCACGACCGCCGCGCTGATGCCGACGTCGTTGCCCGCGTCGCTCTCGCTCTTGCCGAGCGCGCCCGCACCCGCGCCTCGATCGCCGCTCGCCCAGCTCCCCGCGCCGCGTGGCAGCGCGACGCCGCATCCGACCCGCTCGATCACGACCGCCCCGCCGCCGCCCGCGGAAACGCTCGCCTATCCGCGCCCGTATCCCGTCCCGCCGGCGTACACGAAGCGGCACCGCAGCCTCTTGATCGCCGGCACGACGTTGGCCTTCGCCAGCGTGGTGCCGCTCGTCTTCGCGATCCGCAGCAGCTTGCTGATGTACCGCGCACGCGACGAGTTCATCCGCACGGAACCCTCCGACGTCGACGGCCGCTACGCGCTCTACCGCGAGTTCGTGCGCCAGGGCGAGATCATGATCGCGACCTCCGTGATCACCGTGGTCGTGGCCGCGACCTCTTTGGTGCTGCTGCGACTCGCGCGAGGCAAGAAGAAGCCGGACACGCAGCGCCCGATGCCGTCGGCCCGCGGCGTGTGACGGGCGAGCTCTTCCGTTCGCTCACAGATCCCGGAGCCGGCGGTTCTCGAGCAGCGCGCGCAGGGCGTGGTGGATCGCGAACTCTCGAGCGTCCACGCGGGCAACGCCGAGCGTAAAGGCGAGCTCGTCGACGTCGGCGGTCTCGATCGCGTCCCATGCGTCGGCGGTCAGCCGAAGACCGCTCTTCGAGAGGGAGCGCGCGATCTCTTCGTGCACGTCCACGGCATCCCGCTGCGCGAGTTGTTCGCGCAGCTCGGCGGACTGCACGTATCCGCGGACGTTGCCGAGGACTGCGCCGAGGAACTGCCGCGTCGACTCGTGGAGACGCGCGGGCGACTGGCACGAGCGCGCGACGTGCTCGAGATCGTGGTGCACCCGCGAGGTGCTCGCGCCGTCCAACATGGCGCCGAGCAAGTCGTCAGCGAGCCCTTCACCGAGCCAGTGAGTCGGTGCGAAGTCGCGAGCCGCCCTCTCCAACACCTCGCCCTCGAGCTCGGCCGCGAGTCGAGCTCGGAGGCGCGCGGGATCGGCGACGACCGGCAGCTCGAATTCCTCTTCGAGGATCTCCCCGAGTCGGCCTCGGGCCGTCTCGCCGTCCGTCGACGAGAGATCACCATAGAGGAGTGCGGTCGAAGGCAGTCGGTGCTCCACCAGCAGTCCGAGTGCGACGACGAGCGTGTGATACGGAAATCCCTGGGTCTTGTTGCCGAACAGCTCGCGCCAGGGCAGCGTCGCGGGCACCCCTTCGTGATAGCGAGCGATATCGACGAGGATGTCGCCGTCCGGGCACGAACGCTGTCGAGGGGGGCCGAAATCCGACCCGAGCGTCGAGGGGAACACGAAGCTCTCCGCGGTCGTCTTCGACACGGCATCGCCGACGATGTGGAAGCCATCCCGGTGCTCGACGTCGGTGCTGTACTGCACGACCTTCTCCGCACCTACGCGACGCCATTGGGCCGCGAGAGGTCGCGGAGTCCAGCGCTCCGCGACGCGGCGTGCATCGGCGTAGATGGCGGACCACGCCGCATCGTCCACGCGAGGCGCGACGAGGGCGAGATATACGCGGACGCCCATCGAAAGTCCGCTCAGTGCCGGTCGTCGCGGAACACCGCGTCGAGGTCGGCGGCCAGCACGATGCGATCGAGCCAGACCTCGAGCTCGGCCGACTCGGCAGTATCGACGCGCGCGAGGGTCGAGAGGTCGAGCGTGCCGAACCTGCGCGCGAGCAGTCGACGCAGGATGTCCCGCTGCGTCTCGAGACGGCCCTGAAGCAGCCCTCTGGCTTCGCCCTTCGCTTCGCCCTTCGCTTCGCCTTCGGCGATCAATCGCTCGCTGTATCGCATGACCATGGACTCCGTGGTGGGGGCCAGCTCGATCAGTCTGGCATGGAACGTCGCGAGTTGCTCGTCGGACAGCCGGAGCTCGACGTACCGCATCAGGCGCTCGAATGCGTGGATGCCGGAGGGCGCGGCTGCCACCGCCGCGTACGCAGCGGCCCACGTTTCGAGGTTCGCGAAGAGCGATGCTTCGTCACGCCCGTCCCGCAGCAGAGACAGCGCGAGCATCGGAAACGCGGCGAGCGATCGCGAGCGCAGCTCACCGTCGGTGGCGAACGAGATGTCGTCGATCGTGATGCGAAAGTCCGGCACCGAGTGCGCGAGGCCAGGAATGCTCGCCGGCGGCGGCGCGACGAGGTCGTGCAGGCGCGTCGGCATCGGAGGGCCGTGGGTCGGGTGCATCACGACGACGGGGATGATCGGGGGCAGGGGATCCTCGGGGTTCGTGTCCGTCCATCGTTCCCAGATCCGCACCATGTAGACGAGCAATCGCAGCGGCATGCGAGGATCGGGTGTGCTCTGGTGCTCGAGCAGCAGGTACACGTGCGCGGGGCGACCGGCGATCGAGGTGGAGAAGAGGAGGTCGGTGTGACGATCCGCGAGGTGGGGATCGACGAACGAGCCCGGCTCGAGGCGCAGCGTCGTGAAGTCGATCGCCTCGACGAGCTCGCGCGGCAACACGTGGCGCAGCTCGGCGGCCGCGGCTTCGGGATGCTCGAATGCGCTGCGGAAGAGCGCGTCGTGGGGGCGCGTCGTCACGGGGTGCTTTCAGTGCGCACCGTCGAGGGCGGCGCGCTGGGACTGCAGCCATGCGTCGAACTCGTCCTCGTCGAGGCTCATCAGGCGCACCAGCTCGTTGTGGACCGGGTCCGCGCGGATGAGCTCGAGCGCGCCGTCCTCGTCGCCCTCGCGCAGCGCGCGACAGATCTCGCAGTCGTCCGTGTCGCCGCCGGCGTGCGAGCGTCTCGTCGTCTCTTCGCACTCCTTGCGCAGCTTGTCGGGGTCGATCGTTCGTCGTGTCATGGATCTGCCTCCATCGGCAGGCCGAGACTGCGATCGACGTGCCGCGATCGGATCCCGCCGATCTCGCCGACTTGCGTGACGCACGTGGCCAGCATGGCCCGCGGATGGGCCACTCGTGGCCCGTGGACGGGCCACCCTTGGCCACCGCGCGTGTCGGATCAGTCGACGGGGACGAGCGCGTAGGTGTGCTCGCAGGTCGCGACGAGCGGGCGTGCGGTGGGGTCGGCGAGTGGCGGCCAGAGCTCGATGCTGGTGAGGTCGATCATGAGCTCGCCGCCGGCTTCGGTCGCCGTGCCGTGGATGTCGCGCTCGTCGTACCGGCCGGCGTCGCAGTCGCGATCGTCGAAGACGTAGTCGTCGCCGTCGGCGGTGGCGGTGAGCGGGCAGGCGATCGAGGGAAGCTCGAGGGTGATCGTGTCGGGAGTGTGGTCGATCGTGATCGTGACTTCGCCGTGGCCGGCGTCTTCGTGCAGTGATTGCGTGGGCTCGTAGCAGGATTCCGTCGCGACGCGGGTGATGTAGTCGGCGGAGTACGAGGCCGACTCGGACGCGCAGGGGCAGAGCGCGAGCACGAGTGCATGTGCACGGAGCGCCACGAGAGGAGTCTACGCGTGATCAGGGACGCACGTGCGCGTCGACGCGGAGTCCCCACTCGCCGCCCTCGGTGCGCAGGACTTCCCAGTCGCCGATGGCGCGGAGATCGTCGGGGAACAGCTCCGACTTGCGCGCGAGCAGGTGATCGACGAGGGGCTGCAGCTCGGAGGGGAGCGCGGCGAGTGTGGCTCGCGAGCGTTCGACGAGATCGGGAGTGAGGCCCCAGCGATCGAGGACGGCGGCGTTCCAGATCGTGATCGCGATCGGGAGGATCTGCTCGGCATCGTCCGCGGTGGGCTCGCGACCGAGGGCGTCGAAGAGTGGGCGTGCGAGATCGAGGAGGTGATCGGAGAGCTTGCCGGCGTTCGAGCTGGCGGACATCGAAGGGAGTGTCGCACGGGGGCCGGGCCGCCGAGGAAAGCTCTACGCGAGCCTGCGTATCGTCGGATCCATCGCCCGAGCGGACTCGCTCTCGAGTCCTCCGGCGGGAACCACGACGCCCTCGATCGGAACACCCTCATGCGTGCTTCGCAGGGCGGCTACGCTGCAGTGGAGATCATGACGCGGACGTCGATCGTGCTCGGACTCGGCTGCGTGGTCGCCACGTCCGGCTGCCGTGACGTCGAGGAAGCCCGCGGCGCGTGGTCACCCGACGACACGAGCGGCGCGGACGGGACCGCGGACGACGGCGCGGACGACAGCGCGGACTCGGGCGACATCGACGACGACGGCGACGACGGTGACGATGGTGTCGACGACGGCGACGACGGTGACGACGGTGTCGACGACGGCGACAGCGAAGAGAGCGGCGGCGTGCCGATCGACTGCACGCCCGCGTGGCCCGAGTCGTGGATCGGCTCGCCGTGCGTGGCCGACGGCGACTGCACGTACGACGGCGGCATCTGCCTGCGCGAAGACGAGGGCTTTCCGTGCGGCACCTGCAGCCTCGCCTGCACGTCGCTGTGCCCCGACATCGATGGGACGCCCGTCACGTACTGCATCGCCGGCACCGACGTCGGGCTCGACGACGCGGGGTACTGCGTGTCGCAGTGCGACGACGCCCTGCCGGGCAGCGAGGGCTGCCGCGACGGCTACGTGTGCAACGTGCTCGCCCGCGTCGACGGAAGCGACGTCGCCGACGTGTGCATTCCCGCGGAGTTCGACTCGGGCGGGGAGTTCGTCGACGAGATCGATCACGAGTTCCTGATCGAGCACTTCGGTGGCGACCCCACCGTGGATGCGTTCGACTTCGTTGCAGACATCGACGGCTTGCAGCTCTATCTCGATGCGGTCGGGGTGCAGCACGTCAGTGCGCCCGATCTCGTCGAGCCGTACAATGCGGACGCCGCGGCGATGTGTGGGTTCGACCTGCTCTTGCCCGAGCAGGATCAGTGGGAGAAGGGGGCCGCGCTCGCGCTCTTCACCGACGCGCTGACCGAGCTCGTCGGCGAGCCGATCTTCCTGCGCAACTGGTGGCGGCCGGACTGCTACAACGAGGCCGTGGGCGGAGCGGCCGGCGGCGATCACCCGGACGCCGACGCGGTCGACCTCGATTTCTCGTCGGCGTCGTCGCGCGCGCTGGCGCAGCAGTTCTTGTGCGAGACGTACTGGGAGATGGACATCGTGGCGCCCGAGCAGATCTTGCCCGGCAGTGATCTCGATCCGCGGCTCAACATGTCGGTCGGGCTCGGGGGGGTGACGATCCACCTCGGTGTGTTGTCGGCCGGTGGGCGTCGCTTCTGGTACTACGACACGTACACGTCGGAACCAGACTCGGGCCTGTGTTGGTAGCGCGTCGTTCGATCCACGAGAACGAGCAGTGGTCGTTCGCGATGACGGCGACCCCCGCCGTCGATCGCGACCGACACGAGCAGCGCGTGATCGCGAATGCAAGCGTCGCTGTGGACACTCGGATCGACGTCGGCGCGATCGCTCGACTCGAGCTCTTCGCCGCGGCGCTCGATGCATGCCGGCTGATCGCGGCCGAGCGGAGATCCTTCGAGACGGTCGCCGAGCACGAAGACCTGATCCTCGACGGTCGTCGCGACGATGCGACTGCTAGGGTTCGTGCTCGACAGCGGCGCAGCCGGCGAGCAGTCGCGTTAGGGCGACCCGCGCTCGGTCGCGCGCCAACACGGTTGCTCCGTTCAGTCGGGCGCGGCGCTGTCGACGTGGCACCAGAAAACGCAGGACCCGTCGCCGTCGGGCGAAGGCACGGTCACGATCATTCCGCCGTCGCGATCACGATCTCGATGAGCATGAACAGCCCCAGCATCCACAGGTAGATCTTCGCGGCTCCGCCGTAGTACTCCCGCCACGCTCGACGTAGGAACGCGAAGTCGCGATGCGTCCCGACATGGATCAGGGGCGGAGCACCGGCGTCGTCCTTCGCCACTCGCCACGTCGCCGGCTGCGGCTGTTCCACCCTGCGCATGGGGTCTTCGGTGGCGTCAGCCGGATCGTGGACGAACCAACCGGTGACGTAGACCTCGTCACCGATACGCACGCTCCTCTCGATCAGGCGTTGGCTTGGTATCAACTTTCCTTCTTTGAAGGGATGCCCCTGCTCGGCGAGGTCCGAGCGAACGTCTCCACGAACGACATGAGCGCCGCTGATGTCGGGTGGTCCATCGACACGCAGTCGGATGGATGCGCCATCGGCGAGCAGGAGCATCAGGTCATCGGCCCAGTCACGCGCACGGATGGTGGTGGTCCCATCCTCGCCATCCTCCTCTAGAGCGAGCCACACCGCCGCTGAAGACCCGCTCACGGGACCCGCGAGCTCGTCTCCGACGGCGACGACTCGCCCACGAAGTGCCGAAGCTCCGGCGACGGGAGCATCTCGAGGGATCGGGTGCCTCCGCCTCGTCCTGAACTGATGCAGGACCATCAAGCCCAGCAGGAAGGACGTGAAGAGCATGCCGATCTTGAAGACAGGGGATAGTGTCACTCGAGCTCCCTCAGATCTCGGAAGGCGGCCGACGCCCGCGGAGCGTCTCTGGAATGCCCTGAGCGACGATGTCTTCGAAGGGGGCGTCGAACATCTCCGCAATTTCGTGTGCGTCGAAACCCAGCATGCGGGCCGCATGCCACGTCGGCGGCTCCTCGGACGCCCACTCGCCCGGCTTGCCTGCGATGTCGTGAAGTCCAGGAAATGCATACCGTGAGAAACGAAGGCGCATCGCGTTGACGGGCACGCGTGCGTACGCGAGCCGAAGGTTCTTTGCTTGCGCCGTGAAGGCACCATCGTCCTCGAGCATGACGTCGAAGTATCGCTCGAAGATCAACTGCGTTCCCTGCTTTGGGATCTCCACGGACGGCAACAAAGCCCAGATGAGGATGACGTTGCCGAGCAGAGCGCCGTAGAACGCGAGCCAACAGCTGACGATGCGGAGTGCGGCCCCTGATGCGGTGCGAAGTCCGTAGTACTCGGCGAGCCACATCGTCGGCCAACTAGAAACGCGCATCGATGTGGCCAACAGGCCAAACTTGTCCGAGAGCTTCGCGTTGTCCGATCGTACCTTGTAGATCGAGGTCATGAGCGAGAGCAGGACGGCGAGCCGGCCGAAGACCTTCGACCCGTCTCCGGACAGCGTCACGAACTGCATCTCTCCTTGGTAGGCCTTGAGGATGATCGCAGCTTGCACACCGTCCTCGACGACCTGTGTGATCGAGGTCGCGAGCATCCACGCGCGAAGCTGACCGTCGAGATCATCGTCGGACGCCACGCTCCAGAGCATCGCGACCGATGCGATCAGCCGGAGACACGTGATGGATGGAGTTCGAGCGAACTGATCCCTCAGCTTCAGACCCTTGAGACGATCGAGGCGCTTGGTGAATACATCGATGTCCTTCGCGCGGCCCAGCTCGTCCACGTGACGAAGTACTTTCGCGAAGTCGAGCCTCCCCCCGACCATCAGCCCGACGTTCTGCGGATCGGGAATCCCGCTCGAGATCACGAAGCGCAGCATCAGCGCTGCCAGCCGCCGCCCACGATACCGCGCGGTGCCGTCGATGCTGCTCCACAGCTCGACCAGCACGCCTTCGCTCAGCGCCGAGCCGATCACCGTCGTGCCACTGCGATAGAGCTTGGCGCCCTGGGCGAGCTTCTTCAGGAGGCTCTCGCCGGTGGGCGCCCCGAAGTGCTTCTGCACCTCCTCGTGGGTTCGTTCCCAACCCGAGGACAGCTCCTCGCGCAACTCCGCGGAGCCCAGGTCCGCGACCACGCGGTCGAACGCGTAGGGCGGGTTGCGACACACCTCCGCGACCGCGGGCCACGCGTGATCGCGAAGCAGGCGATCGGCTCTCGACGAGCGAGCCAACGCGTCGCACGCGAATTTCACCGCCGTCGTCAGCTCGTCGGCCTCGTCCGAGTCGATCGCCAGAGGATCGAACGCCAGCTTGTCGACCGCGTTCACGAGCTCGCCGCGTTCGAACATGTCCAGGACCGCGTCGGCAGCCTCGGACTCGTCGCCGTGCAAGTCGTCGATCACGTCGGCCCGCGTCGTCTCGATCTCCTGGCGCAGGCCCTCGATGTGCTCGCGGTACGAGGCTGCCTTCTCGCCTTCGATGAGTCCCCACGCCCGCTCTACCAATCGGAGCACGTTGATCGCGCGGTCGGACGCAGCCAACGACTTCGCGACACGCCTCCAACCTGCTTCGCGTGCGTCGATTTTCTTCTGCAGCGATTGCACCCGGTCCTGGAGCTCGGCAATCGCCTCGGCCGGGAAGACGAACTTCTCCTCGCTCAGCGTGACGCACGACTGCGACTCGCCGCGCACGAGCCCGCACATGCTGCCGAGCAGGGAGCCGGACAGCGGCACGACGAAATCCTCCTCCGGCAGGAACCAGCTCGCGAACGGCAGCGAGTAGGATGCTTCGCCTTCGAGCAGCAGATCGATCTGTTCCTCCGCCGAGACGTCCGTGCTCGGTCTCATCTCCAGGTTCTCGACGCTGCCGTCCGCGAGAACCCGCGGGATCGATCCGCTCCAATCCGCCCGCTTGGTCTCGTACACACCCGCCAGCACCCGCTCGTTCGTCGGCCACTGCAAGGCCTGCCACTGCTCCTCGACGCGGAGGCCGAGCCTGTCGTGTAGCCACGCAGGAGTGATCGACTTCGTCTCGAAGTTGTACAGGTGCAGCGCGATCGCGCTCTCGCTCACCTTCGTGCCGATGTCGTAGATGTCCATGGCTCACCGTCTCGGCAGGATCGCCCCGTCGACGTGCCGCGTGCCGAGCTCGCGCAGCGCGTCCGGGTTCGTGATCATCCGCAGCTTCCCGTCGCTCGTGAAGACGAGAACGGGGGCTGCCGGCGGCTGTTCGAAAGCGATCCGATCGGCGCGGTGACCCGGTGCGGCACCGAATGCCCATCGACCGCCCGACGCGACTGCGAAGACCGGAGGTTGGAAGCGGGGCTGCCACGGATCGCCTTCCTGCTCTCCGGGACCGCGGAACCAGTGCTCGCGCGAGAACGGATCGTAGCCCTCGGGCGGTTGCCACAGACCGTAGAGGACGCCGCGGCGGACCAGGCCTTCGATCCGACCGAGCACGGGTCCGAGCGCAGGAACGCCACCCTCGCCCTCGCAGCACTCCGGTTCGCCGCCCGCGATTCGTTGCACGACGATCTCGACCTCGTTGCTGTCCGGCAACGAGGTGAGCGCGCTGAGGTGTGCCTTGCCCGTCGGCGTGGCGAGCCACTCGAAGTCCCAGAACGTGACGACTTCCTCGGGGATTTCGTCCTTGCCGATCCGTTCGCGATAGAAGCGGCACCGCATCGCACCGAGATCGTCGACGTCACACGAGCTCGCATCGCCGCGGCGGCACGGAAATTCCGCTGATTCTGGGGCGTCGTCGCGATAGATCGCGAGCGACACGCGGCGGTTGTCGACATGTTCGGCGCTCCTGGGATTGAATTCTCCGCATCCGGCGCGGCCCGGCCCGAGGAAACGATCGGGCGCGATCTCGACGGCGTGATGCGCGTGGAAAGCATCGAGGATGGCATCGCACGTGGCGTCGTCGAGTGCGTCCCCGTCCGCAAGCTCGCCGAATGCCGGCGTGCGCGTCGAGTCCCGATGGAAGAAGCCCTCGTTGTAGTCGCGTCGGAACGCTCGAATCGCATCTGCAGTGAGCACGCCCGGCTCGCCGTCGATCGCTCCGGGATTACACCCGAGCGCACGCAACAACGCTTGCCAGTCGGCGTCCTCCCACGTCTCTTCGGTGGCTGCCGTCCGGAACATCTGGAAGTCGCCCGTGAGCAGCGCGAACGCGATGTCGGCGCGGCGATCCGACAACAGCTTGTTGTCGGCGTCGCTCCCCTTCGCATCGGCGTGCCCGAACACGCCGATGCGATTGCGGGGATCCGCTGCAATCGCCTCCTTCGCGACGCCGACGAAATGCGCGACGCCAGCGGTCGGACACGAAGAGGCGAATCCGAAGAGCGTGCCCGGCAGGCTGCGCGTCGTTTGTGCCGGCGGAGGCTCGACGACGATCCGTGTGAAGCGCCCCCTGGGTAGGTTGACCGGCCGCGGGTGCCTGCGAGCGATCGTCGCGTCCTCGGGAGATCGTCGAAATCCCTGCATGGCGTCGCGGCGGCGCTCGCGTTGGGGCAGCGAGAGCGCGTCGGGAAACCAGAGACGACACGAGCCCGGTCCGCGCACGGCGTCGAGTGAGAAGCGGCCGGCGCCATCGAGCGTGATGGTCGAGCGCTCGCCGTTCGGCAGCTCGAGCTCGAGCCGTTGGTCGACGTAGGCGACACCATCGTGATCGAGCAGTTGCAACGAGACCGGCAGGACGTCGAGGTCGGTCGCGAGGTCCGCCAGGCGCG
The DNA here is from genome assembly GCA_964468635.1 of uncultured Nannocystaceae bacterium. Taxonomy (GTDB): domain Bacteria; phylum Myxococcota_A; class Polyangia; order Nannocystales; family Nannocystaceae; genus Xiheibacterium. The sequence goes on along the minus strand of CAYXVR010000003.1, from coordinate 144,381 downwards.
GGGCGTGGTTCGTGCCGGGCGCGGGTGGGGGGTAGAAACGCTGCTTGCTCGGAAGCTCGACGATCACGAGATCGCCGGCGGCGATCATCGTCGCGACGCGATCGATCACGGCTTCGTCGTCGGAGGAAGCCGGCGTCGGGACGGATGCGAGCTCACGCAACCGAGCGAGTGCCTCGGGATCCTCGAACGCCGCCCGCACGAGCTCACGGGCCCGCGGGAGGTCCAGACCGCGCACGAGGGCGTGCCAGGGGACCAGGATCGCGCGTTGGCCCGCGCCCAAACGTATGGAAGGAGAGGACGACACGACGCTCGAACCAGTCTAATCGGCCGCCGCCGCCGAGTGTTGCACGCGGACTCGGGTGGGGGCGTCGGTGATCGATTGGATGGCCGGGCGCCGGGTCGGTGCGCCCCGTCGGGCCGTAGCCGCGTGCGCGTCGCTCGATCAGGGATCGAAGACGGAGGCGGGCGATTCGGCGGCGAGGAGGCGCTCGAGGGCGCGGTCGAGCTCGGTGGGGGTCGCGGTGTCGATGCGGGCTGCGATCGCGGGATCGAGCTCGCCGAACTTCAGCGTGAGCAGCTTGGTCAGCGCGGCGCGTTGGCCCTCGGTGCGGCCTTGTTCGATCATCGCGTCGCTGTATCGCATGACTGCCTCCTCCGTCGATGGAGCGAGCGCCACCATCTTGGCACGAAAGTCGACGAAGCGCTCGCGTTTCAGGACTGCGTTCAGGTAGTGCAGGAGACTGAGCATCGCCCGCCAGCCGTCAGGGGCGCGCAACACGTCGGCGAACGCCGATGCCCACTGGACGAGGTTTGCCATCAAGGCCTTCGGTCGGCGGCCGTCGCGGAGCAGCCACAGCGCGACCTTCGGGAACGGCGCGAGCGCACGCGCGTGGAGCTCCGCGTTCGAGGTGCGGGCGAGATCGTCGACGATGATGCGCAGGTTCGGCACGAGCGGGACGAGCTCGGGGATCGCGTGCGGTGGCGGTCGCACGAGCGCGTGCAGCTCGGCGGGCACGGTCCGCGCACCTGGGGCGTGCGTCACGAGCACGCCGACCACCGGCGGCAGTGTCGTGCACTTCGGCGGGTTGCCGACGTGGCGCTCCCAGACCCGCACCAGGTAGGCCAGCATGCGCAGCGGCATCAGAGGATCCAGCGTGCTCTGGTGCTCGAGCAGCAAGTACACGAGCGTGCGTTCGCTGCCGATGCGCGCGGAGAAGAGCAGGTCGCTGTAGCAGTCCGCGAGCTCGGGGTCGACGTACGAGCCGGGCTCGAGGTGCAGGCTCGATGCGTCGATCGCATCGGCGATGGCGCGCGGGAGCACGTGACGCAGCTCGGCCGCCGCATCGGCGGGCCGCTCGAACGCGCGACGGAAGAGCGCGTCGTGGGGTCGCGGGGTCACGTCCGTGCGCTTTGCGAGCGCGGTGCCGAGATCGACGGAGGTGATTCCGCGACGATGCGATGACGAGCTGGCCAGGGTGGCCCGTGGATGGGCCACTCCTGGCCCGTGGATGGGCCACCGTTGGCCACCTCGGCCACTCCCGCGTCTACGAAGAATCCGTGGACGAGGCGATGGTTCACGGCGGGAACACGCGCACCCACGAGAACGAGCAGCCGTCGTGGCCGCCGACCGCGATGCCGCCATCCGTCGCGACGGCGACGCGCACACCTCCATCACCGCCGCAGGCGTCGTCGTAGGTCGGCGCGCCGTCCAACGTCGGTGGTATGAATTCGAGGCGCCACAGCGGATCGCCGTCGTTCGACCAGGCGCGGAGCTCGAGGCCGCGACGGTGCGGCAAGCGGCCGACGGCGAAGAGGTCACCACTCGGGCCCACGGCGATCGCGGCGTACCAGTTCGCGCCCGAGTCGTCCGAGTTCACCAGCTCCGTCCATGATCCATCGCGCGCGAGCAGGCCGACGGACGTGCGGAACCACGGTACGTGCAAGGCGGCCGCGGTCGCGAGCGCGTGCGGGCCGGCGTCGACGATTGCGAGGAGCGCCGATCGTTTGCGGATGTCCGCCTGGGAGACCTCGATGGGGCGGGCATCGTGGGTGAGCCACTGGATCTCGATCGGCGCGGATTCCTCGTCGCCCGGGCCGTGGCGGGCGACGAGGATCTCGTCGTCGAGCGTGCCTGCGGCGATCACCCCGTCGTCGAGCCACTGTCCGACGAGATCTCCGTCCGGGCTCACGACGTGGACGCCGCGATGCCACGACGTGACGAGTAGATCGCCACGAGGTGTGGGGGCGACGGCGTCGATCCGTTCGATGCTGGGATCGAGGTCGATGCGGTTCGTGTTGCCTGGCTCTTCGTCGATGTGCTCGAGCCACGCGGGCTGGTCGCGGCCGAATGGGGACGTCTCGAGGCCGTCGCCGATCGCGATGATGCGATCGTCGATCGCGGTCGCGCCGATTCGGTGGCCGGGGCGATGCGGTGCGAAAGGTGATTCGCCGGGGCGCACGAAGGCGACCCAGTTCTGGTCAGGGTGACCCTCGTTGCCCGCGGCGAAGGCCTCGCCGTTCGGCAATGCGACGAGCGCGGTCAGCTCGCGCGTGGCGAAGAGGGCGTCGTAGCTCGTCGCGGGGGGCTCGGCGGTGGTCGGGTCGGTGCACGCGGCGAGCGTGATCGCGACGAGCGCGGCGCGACGAGGCGGCATCGCGGATGTGGGGTGCAAGATTCGGGACGCGCGGTGGGTCGTGCGACGTCGTTGGCTTGCCGGATGCCTGCATCGGCGGACGCCAACTCGGTTGCTCGGTGACCGCAGCGCGCGCCTCACCCGGCGACCGCGAGCGGCGGCGCAGAGACGACGGAGGCTGACTCCACCGGGCGCGCCTTCTGCTGCTCCCTCGTGGCCACGGAGGTACGCCATTCGGTCGCCTCGGCGAGCTTCGTGAATTCGATGGTGCCGTGGTGGCGGTGCACGGCGGCTTCGATCTCGGCGAGGCCGACCGCGAAGAACTCCTTGCGGAGGTTCACGGCGTTCAGGCGTCGCGCGGCGAACATCCGGTGGAGCTCGTTCTCGAGCTTCGGTGCGTCGGTCGTGGAGATGACGGCGTGGACATCGAAGGGGAAGGGGACCGAGGCGTCGCCGAGCTCGCGGATCCGATCCATCGGGTCGAGTCGACGCGTCATGCCGATCTTGTACACGTCCTCGCCGAAGGACCCGACGTTCGAGATCACGTACACGTGCCCCGCGCGGGTCTGCTCGGCCAGCGAGATCGTGCGCTTGTTCTCCTGCGCCTCCGCGAGGCGGCCCTCGAGCTCGGCGATCTGACGCATCAGCCTGTCGTGCTTCGCACCCGTGGTGCGCTCCACGTCCGCGCGCGCCTTCTCGAGCGCGTCGGCGTACCGGGCCTCTTCTTCCTCCGCCTTTCGCTTGGCGCGCTCCATCTCCTCGACGGCCTTCTTCTCCTCGCGGATCTGTTCCTGGATCGCGCGCTGCTCCTCGCGCTCGTCCTGGATCTTCTGCTGGTACTCGTGGAAGAGCGTGAGCTCCTCCATCTTCAGGCCCATGTAGCGGTGGGTGAGCTCGCAGGTGTTCACCGAGCCGAGCTTGTTGAGCGCCTCGAACGCCTTCTGGATGCGCTCGGCGAGCGCGGCGAAGTTGTTGTGTTTCACCTTGGCGATCGCGGCGTCGCACTCCCCGTTGAACGCGCGTAGCATGAGCTTGAGCGCGTCGTTCGCCATCTTCTTGCCGTCCTTCTCGCTGCCGCCGACGATCCACTCGGTCCTGCAGATCGCCGCGTGTCCGTCCTTGACGAGCTGCTTCTGCTGCTCTCGGATCCAGTCGAGGCGTTGCTTGTACTGCGCGGAGCTCTCGAAGTCGTACTTCGACGAGTAGAGGCCGTAGGACTGGAAGTACGCCTCCGCCTCGAGGATACCGAGCTCGCGGCGCAGCTCGGCGATGCGCGTCTGGAGCGACTGCACCTCGGCGTGGGCAGCCCATCGCGTCGTCTCCACCTGGCCGTGCAGCGTCGCGGCCTCGTGGCGGATGCGTGCGAGCTCGGCCTCGGCGTCGATGAGCGGCTGGTAGCGTGCGAGCTGCTGGGACATGCGCTCGAGCGCGGCACGAGCTTGCGCGTCCGTCTCGGCGAGGCGAGATGTGAGGGCTCGGGCCTGCTTCGACTTCGCAACGAGGAGCAGCACGACGACGACGAGGGCGACACCGAGACACGCCGCGGCGATGAGCCGCGCGTCGAGCAAGCCGTTCATGACGTGGATCCTTCCATCGGCCGCCGAGACAGCGCGGGGCCGTCTTTTGAAGGTAAGGTTCGCCGTGGCGGGCGGCGGTGCCGGATCGGGACGCTGCGACGTCGCGCGGGATCGCGACCCGGCGTCGATCCCCGGGCAAAGAGAGCCCTCGTGTTGGTGACGTCGTGCTCGCGATCCGATCCATCGCGCGTGCCGATCGGCGGATTCTGCCGTGGATGCTCGTGTAGGTCGTCGTCGACGAGCCCGTGGAACGAAACGTGACGTCGAGGCCTGCCCACTTCGCGTGATCGCGTCGGCCGTTCGATCACGAGTCGGCGGGCGCATGCGCGCTTCGTGAGGATGAACGACGCTTCACCGCCGCGTGCACAAGGGGCTCGGCTTCATGTGCTCGAACGAAGTGCAGCTCACGGACCGAGCACGGCCGGGATCGTAGAGTCGGCGATGGTGCAGGAGCCCACGCGATCGCCGACGGAGCTCTCGACGTGGCTCGCGTGTCGTCGCTCGAGTGCACTGGAGGCGGCGCGACGGATCGGGCGCGTGCCCGGGCCGACGGGGTTCGATCCGACGAAGGACCTGCTCGTCGAGCGCGGGCTGAGGCACGAGGCGCGCTACGTCGAGTCGCTGCGCGAGCGGGGGATCGATGTCGTCACGCCGGCGGGGCGTGACGTCGAAGCGACGATGGCAGCGATGCGCGACGGGGCGGCGGCGATCGTGCAGGCGACGCTTGCGATTCAGGCGCGAAGCGCCGTGAAGACGGACCTCGGTTGGAGCGGGATCGCCGACGTGCTCATGCGGGTCGAGACGGCGAGCGAGCTCGGGGCGTGGTCGTACGAGGTGCACGACACGAAGCTCGCGCGCGAGACGAAGGTCGGCACGATCGTGCAGCTCGCGATGTACTCGGAGATGCTCGGCGCACTGCAGGGGCGGATGCCGGAGCGGTTCTGGGTCGTGCCGCCCGGGGATCCGATCACGCCCCAGCCGTGGCGGATGAAGGACTGCGCTGCGTACGTGCGAGCGGCGCGGCGGCGGTTCGAGGTCGATGCAGCGCGCTCGATCGAAGAGCGGTTGACCGCCGAGCCCGAGCCGTGTGCGCACTGCGACGTCTGCAGGTGGTGGAAGGACTGCGACGACGCGCGACGCGAGGTCGATCACCTGAGCTTCGTCGCCGGCATCTCGTCCGCGCAGCGCGTGGAGCTGCGGCGGCAGGGCGTGCACACGACGATGGCGCTCGCCCGCACGCCCACGCTGCCCGAGCCGCCCAAGCGCGGGCACGCCGACAGCTATCGGGCGCTGCACCGGCAGGCGGCGATCCTCGTGCGCGGGCGCGACGCTGGGCAGCCGGTGCACGAGATCTTGCCGGTGGATGGGCGCTTCGGGCTGGCGCTGTTGCCTGCGCCCAGCGCGGGAGATCTCTTCCTCGATCTCGAGGCGGACCCGTTCGTCGAGCCCGGCGGGCGGGAGTACCTGTTCGGGCGCTCGTGGGTCGAGGACGGGCGCGACGGCTATGCCGCAGAGTGGGCGCTCGATGCGGGCGCGGAGGCGCTTGCGTTCGAGCGCACGATGGACGAGATCCTGCGTCGGCGTACCGTGGACCCCGCGATGCACGTGTACCACTTCGGTGGGTACGAGAAGGCCGCGCGCGAATGAAACTTCACGTCACCTCTTCTGAGCGAGCCGTCTACTACCTCGGGGCGCTGCGCCTGCTCAGGTTCGCCGAGCAGCGGTCGCCGACGAAGCGCCGCTTCGGGGCCGACGCGGATGCGCTGTGGAAGGACTTCGCCGGCGGACTCAAGACCAGCGATCGCATCGACCTGCTCCTCCGCGACGCGGACACGGAGTGGCCGGGTGCCTTCGGCGCGCGCGCGACCTACGGGCTGCGCGCAGTCGCAGAGGACGACGCGTTCGGTGCGGACTGGGAGTCCTTGCCCGCCATCGACGGCGAGCGCGTGTGGAAGGACGCCGCCAAGGCAGCGGTCCCTTCTGATCCCGCGGAAGCGATCGTCCAGCTGTGCAGCGGTTGGGAGCTGACCACCCACCCCTTCGAACTGCCGAAGATCACGCCATCGACGCGTGCAATCGTCGGCGGAGCATCGGCGATCGTCGCGACGATCCATGCATTCGCGAGCCACACCGATCTCTCGTGGCCGACCCAGATCGTCGTCGTCGCGGACCGTCCCGCCGAGCGCCAGCTGGCCGCGGCCGCAGCGATGCTGTTGAACACCACGAAGGCAACGGTCTTGCTCGCGTCCGACGACGCGATGCCCGAGACCAAGAAGGGCGCGCGACCGCTCGCGATCTTCTCACCCGACGCCTCTGCCGAGGTGCGGCGCGCCATCGAGGAGCGCACGACGTAGCGCAATGGTGGGCTTGTCCGATCGATTCGTACTGCTTGGCACGACCGAGCACCCCCACGAGAAGGAGGCGCTGGACTTCGTCCGCGACCACCTGCCCAACTCCGATCCGTTCCACGCGCGCGGGCTCGTCGATCTCCTGGTGCCCGGCCGCGGAGCGCTGTACGAGATCGATCTCCTCGTCATCGGGTACTCGGCGATCTACCTGGTCGAGATCAAGAGCCATCCCGGTCGCATGGAAGGCGACGAGCAGGGCTGGATATGGACGCCGCCCGACGACGATCGCCCGCGCTACCTCGACAACCCGCTGCGGCTCGCGAACCACAAGTGCAAGGTCCTTCATGATCTGCTGGAACGCCGGCTCACGCGGGTCGGCGTGCAGACGCCGTGGGTGCAGCCGCTCGTGTTCCTCAGCGCGAGCAAGCTCGAGGACAAGCTGTCGCCGATGGGACGCATGGCCGTCGTCACGCGCGACACGCTGATCCGCGCACTGCAGTTCTCCCAGTTCCCGGGGGCGGACGAACGGCGCTTCCGCACGAAGATCGATCGCCCGACGATGCGCGCGATCAAGAAGGCGTTCGACGAGCTCGGCCTCAAGCCACGCAAGGGCCTCTTGCGCGTCGGCGACTACGTGCTCGGCCCCGTGGTCGAGGAAGGCACCGGCTACCAGGACCGCACCGCCACCCACGCGCACTTCGAGCACATGCAGCACCGCGCGCGCGTGTACCTCGTGCCCGAGCAGACGAGCGTCGAGGAGCGGCAACGGTTGAAGCGTGCCGCCGAGCGCGAGGTGCAGCTCCTGTGGAGCGTGCGCGAGCAGGAGAACATCCTGACGAGCACGTACTACGCCGCCGACGCGCCGCTCGGCCCCACGCTCGTGTTCGAGGACTTCGCCGAGGCGCTGCGGCTCGACCGCTACGTGCAGCGCCATCCAGACCTCGCGTTCGAGACGCGCGTCGAGATCGTCCGCCAGGTCGGCCACGCATTGCACCACTGCCATCGACGCAACGTCGTGCACGGCAGTCTGAGCCCGCAGGCCGTCCTCGTTCGCGAGCGCGACGGAAAGATCGAGACCCGTCTCTTCAACTTCCAGCTCGGTCGCAGCGAGGAGGCGTCCGCGACGGTCCACCGCTCGGCTCTCGATGCGCAGCCCGCGGGCGTCTATCAGGCGCCCGAGCTCGCGGCCGATCCCCGCGCGATGACCTCGGCCTCCGACACGTTCAGCTTGGGCGCGCTCGCGTACTTCCTGTTCACCGGGCAGGCCCCCGCGCAGAGCACGACCGATCTGCTGGTTCGGCTACAGCGCGACCGCTGGCTCGATCCCGCGAGCGTCGCCGACGATCTGCCGGACGTCGTGGTGGATGCGGTCATCGAGGCGACGCGGCTCGCCGTCGACGAGCGCATCGACGACGCCAAGTACTGGGTCGAGCTGCTCGTCTCGGAGCTGCAGGCGAGGGCGCCGACCCAGCCCGAGAGCACGAAGCCGGTGCTCGAGGCCGATCAGGGCGACATCCTGCTCGAGCGCTTCACCGTCAAGGCCCTCCTCGGCCACGGCGCGAGCGCGCGGGTGCTGCACGTCGAGGACGACGACCGCCGCGAGTACGCGCTCAAGGTGGCCCGCAGCGAGGAGCACGACGGCCGCGTGCGTCGCGAAGGCGAGCAGATCGAGCGCCTGCGTCACCCGCGAATCGTGCAGTGCCACGAGATCCTCGAGATCGACGGACGCGTGTGCCTACTGTTGTCGCTCGCCGGCAACTACACGCTACAGAACCGCATCGCTGCCGAGGGCAGCCTCGACCTCGATCTCGCCGGCCGGTACGGCGAAGATCTACTCGAAGCGCTGAAGGCACTCGAGGACGAAGGGATCCTGCACCGCGATCTCAAGCCTGCGAACCTCGGTGTCGGCACCCGCAAGAAGCTCGAGAAGCACCTGACCCTCTTCGACTTCTCGCTGGCCGCCGCGCCGCTCGAGGACCTCGAGGTCGGCACGGCCCCGTACCGCGATCCTTTCCTGCCGCTGCGCGGGCGCTGGGATGCGCATGCGGATCGCTGGAGCGCCGCGGTGATCCTGCACGAGATGCTCACCGGCGTGCGGCCGCGCCACGGTCGTCCAGGCACGTCACCACTCGATCCCGAGGCGACGCTGGTCGTCGCCGCCGAGCGATTCGACGCCGCGGTGCGCGATCGCCTGACGGCCTTCTTCACGCAAGCACTCGCCCGAGCCCCCGAGGAGCGGTTCGAGTCCGGCGCCGCAATGGCACGCGCGTGGGCAGCCTGTCTCTCGGCGCAAACCGCCGATTCGCGCAGGGTCGAGCGAGCGGGCGAGCCGGCGCACGAGTCCGACGATGCAGCCGAGCGCCGCGGCACCGGCGTCGCGCTGGGCACGGTGACCGACGCCGAGATCGCCGAGATTCAGCCGACGACACAGATCCGGGCGCTGCCCTTGTCGTCTCGAGCGCTCAATGCCCTCGATCGCGCAGGCCTCACGCAAGCCGGCGAGTTGCTCGCGTTGCCGAACAACCGACTGTCGGCGATCCGCGGGATCGGCAGCAAGGTCGCGCGCGAGATCCTCGACCTGCGCGACCGCTGGCAAGCGCAACTCGGCGAGGTGCAGCCGCCCGCAGCGGCCGCGTTCGTGCCGGACTTCACCGGACCCGAGCTGTACCTCGAGCGGATCGGTCTCGAGAGTGCAGTGGCGTCGACGCTGCAGGACGCGGGGTTGCCCACGAGCACAGCGCTCGCGCGAGCAGCCAGCGGACAGGTCGAAGCGGTGCTGCGTCGGAGCGGCTGCGACCCCGGGCGGGTGCGCACGACCCTGCTCGGCCTCGGTGCGGCGACGGCGGCCCCGACCGTGTCCACGACGGTCGAAGGATGGCTCACCGCCGTGCTCGAGACCGCCGCACCCGATCGTGGTGCCGACGCCGACGCGCTCCGCCAACACCTGGGCCTCTCGCCCGAGCCGATCTCCGAGGGTGCTGCTGCGGAGCGCAAGCGGGCGTCGCAACGCCGCCAGCAGGTGTGGGCCCAGGCGATCGTGCGCTGGCGGCACGCGCCCTGGGCCGATGCGCTGCGCGAACTCTGCATCGGCATCGTGGAGTCGATGGGCGGCGTCGCGACGCTGACCGAGGTCACCGCGAGCCTGCGCGCGCGGCTCGGGCACGACACCGACCGGGCGCCCGACGAGATCGCCCGCGAGCTCGCGGCGATCGTGCGCGTGGCGACCGAGCTCGGCGGCGACGATGCCGAGCGCCGACTGCAGCTCCGCAAGACCCCACGTGACGCCATCGACGCGCAGACCGGTGCCGCGGTGGAGACCGCGACGAGCTGGGCGCTGTGTGCCGACGAGGATCTGTGGTTGTCGGTGCAGCGACTCGGCGAGCTCGCCGACGATCTCGCGCGCCGGCCCGTCATCGCCGCATCGGGGGAGACGGAGCGCATGCTCGCCGAGGCGGTGGGCGACTCGTCGCTCGCCGCCGACAAGATCGGCAAGCAACGGCTGGTGCAGCTCGCCGCCGCCGCGAGTCGCCGCGCGGCCGCCTCGTCGCGCCTCGAGATCTACCCCGTCGGAATGGAGGCCGAGCGCGCGCTCGATCTCTCTGCCCAGGCGCTCACGGGTGCCATGTCGGAAGAGGTGCTGCGCACTCGCGTGATGGCGCGCTACCCCGAGGCCGCACCGCTGCCATCGCGGGCCGAGGGCCTCGATCGGCTGCTGCAGCCGCTCAAGCTGCAGTGGGACGAGGCCCGGGGCGGCTACGTCCGGCCGGACGAGTCGATCGCGACGAGCCTGCACTCGACGGGGCCGAGCTTCGTCCGCGAGCCGACGGCGATGCCGGGGCAGCCGTCGTCGCGCTCGGAAGCGTCACTGCGCGCCCGCGACTTCGACGACTCGCTGCGCGCGGTGGTGCAGGAACGGAAGTTGCGCGTGTGGGGGGTGAATCCCCACCGGCTCTCGCACGCCCTGCGCGCGCTCGAGGACGCGCTCGGTGTGCAAGCGGTTGCGCTGGATCGAAGGATCATCGCTCGTATGGAGTCGTTACTCGCGAGCAAGGGCGGCAACCGGGCGGTGCTCGAGCGTACGGATGTCGATGGACCCGAGGGTCCGAACTGGGCGAAGCTGGTCGCGGTGGCCGAGCAGGCAGCGGAGGCACTGGCGGACGAGCTGTTCCCGACGAAGGAGCCCCTGTTGCTCACGCAGGCGGGGCTGGTCGCGCGCTACCGGTTGAAGCGCTTCGTCGAGCGGATGGTCGCGGCGTCGCAGGACGATCGCAGCGCCGCGATCGTGCTCGTGAACGCGACGCCGGTGGGCAATCGGGCGGACGTGCTGAACGGGTCGATGCCGATCACGGGGCTGTTGCCCGGGCAGTTCGGCGAAGTGCCGAGGGAGTGGATCGAGAACCGGCATCGTGCGGCCACGAACCATCCGGCCGGGGGGGCTGCGTGATGGCGAAGACGCGCGCACGCAAGTCGAAGAAGGCGACGGAGCTGCCGACGCAGACCGACCCGACGGCGCCGCTCGACGCGGCGGCGTTCCTCAAGGCGGCGCAGCCGGTGCTGGAGATCCTGACGAAGGATCTGCTGCAGCGCGCGGAGGAGTCTCCCGGCATCGCGCGCGCACTGGCGGCTCGCCACCGCTACGAGATCGAGAACAAGCTGACGGCGGACAAGCTCGAGATCTGGCGCCGGAACATCGTCGTGCAGATCGCGGCGGGGTGGTTGTTGTCGTGCGTGTTCGTGCGGACGCTGGAGGACCGGGGGCTCTTGCCGCACAACCGCATCGCGGGGCCGGGGGCGACGGACGCCCAGCACCAGTTCTCGCAGATCGCCCCGTACCTGAACGAGCGCGACTACCTGCGCACGGTGTTCGCGGAGCTCGAGCACGTGCCGGTGGTGAAGGCGCTGTTCGACCGCGAGCACAACCTGATCTGGCGGCTGGCACCGTCGGCCGAGGCGACGAAGGCGCTGCTCGGGTTGTTCCGCGCGCCCGAGGCATCGGCGCCGGCGTTTCGCTTCGGGCAGTCGAGCACGCGGTTTCTCGGGGACCTCTACCAGGATCTGAGCGAGGAGGTCCGCAAGCGGTTCGCGCTGTTGCAGACGCCGGACTTCATCGAGTCGTTCATCCTGGATCGGACGCTCGAGCCGGCGGTGGAGGAGTTCGGGCTGTCGGAGACGTCGGTGATCGATCCGACGTGCGGCAGCGGGCACTTCTTGCTCGGGGCGTTCGAGCGGCTGTTCGAGAAGTGGTGCGCGGCAGAGCCGGGGGCTCCGGTGGCGAGCGCGGTGGAGAAGGCGTTGTCGGCCGTGGTCGGGGTGGACATCAACCCGTACGCGGTGTCGATCGCGAGGTTCCGGCTGACGCTGGCGGCGCTCGAGAAGCTCGGGGTGCAGTCGTTGGCGGCGGCGCCGAAGCTGCCGCTCTCGGTGGTGGTCGCGGACTCGTTGTCCGACGGGACGTTCGCGGATCTGCCGGAGGTGGCGGCGGGGGACTGGGGGGTGGCGTTCGACTTCGTCGACGAGCGGGCGGCGAAGGAGGTGCTGCGGCGGAGCTACGAGGCGGTCGTCGGGAATCCGCCGTACATCACGGTGAAGGACGAGGCGCTGCGCGAGCGCTACCGGGCGATGTACGAGGCGGCCGGGGGCAAGTACGCGCTGTCGGCTCCGTTCATGGAGCGGTTCTTCCAGCTGGCGCGGGCGGGGGGGTTCGTCGGGCAGATCACGGCGAACTCGTTCATGAAGCGCGAGTTCGGCAAGGGGCTCGTGGAGCGGGTGTTGCCGAAGGAGGACGTGCAGCTGATCGTGAACACGGCGGGGGCGTACATCCCGGGGCACGGGACGCCGACGGTGTTGATCTTCGGGCGGCATCGGGCGCCGGAGGATCCGCGGGTGCATGCGGTGCTGGCGAGACGGGGGGAGCCGAGCACGCCTGAAGACCCGGCGCAGGGGAAGGTGTGGGGGAGTATTCGGGATCGGTGGGGGGAGGAAGGGTTCGAGAACGAGTACATCACGGTGGAGAAGGTCGAGCGGGAGAAGCTGGCGAAGCACCCGTGGAGCTTGGAAGGGGGCGGGGCGGCGGCGTTGAAAGCGTTGCTCGAGGAGCGCGGCGACAAGGTGCTGGGCGACATCTGCACAATTGGTGTATTTGGAATGACCAACGCCGATGAAATCTTCGTTCGAAACCGTCACGAGTGGTCCCGAACGCAAGTCGAATCTACCTTTCTACGCCCTATCGCGATTGGGGAGGAAATTCGAGACTGGGCGTGGGGCACCGACCTTGCCGCGTTGTACCCGTACAACTGGCCAGACGACCTAATCGAGACCGAGGAAGCCCCTGGGGTGTTCCGGTACCTTTGGCCCTTTCGAAGTCTCCTAGGCAGCCGTGCGACGTTCGGAGGAGGAACGTATTTCAGCGAGGGCCTGCCGTGGTGGAAATGGCATCAAGTAACCGCGTCTCGTGCCGTGGGCCCCTGTATCGCCTTTGCCTTCGTCGCCACTCACAATCACTTCGTGTATGTGGAAGAGGGCAGCGTCTTCGGTCGCTCCGCGCCCATTATCAAGCTACCCGCAACTGCCTCAAAGGACGACCACTTCGCGCTTCTCGCCTTCCTCAACAGCTCAACAGCTTGCTTCTGGATGAAGCAAGTTCTCTTCGTAAAGAGCTCACAGAACTACGTTGGCGACGTAAAAGATAAACCTGAGCGTATCCACTATGAATTTGCAGGAACTCCGCTGCTACGACTGCCGCTACCGCCGAACCTGAGCTCCCTGTCAGATTTTGGGCGCAAGCTCCATGAACTTGGGATGACGCGTGTTTCCGTAGTGCCATCGAGGGTCATCGAAAACTGCGTGGACTACGATCGGATTGAGCAGCTCCTCAAGGACGCCGAGCGCGAATCGTTGAGGGCAAAAAGCTCGATGGTGGAGCTGCAAGATCGGCTGGACCAGGCGGTCTACGAGCTTTTTGATCTTCTGGCCGCCTTGCCCCATCACTCCACTGGCCCATCCGCGTGCGTCGGAGACGCCCCCACCAGGCGGCCCACGCATTGCCACTCGACGGAAGCTGTCCGTGAATCTCTTGCCGCGATCATCGAGACTCCCCTCTACAAGCGGCCCTGGCTCGGTGTTCAGGGAGTATTTCACAGAGACGAACAATCGTACGCGGACTTGCGGACGCAGGCGCTCGTTGAGCTACTCCTGAGCCGAGCCGAGCACTGCTTCGCACTCAATTGCACCCAAACTTCCACCCAGCTGTTCACCCAGCTGCAAGCAGATGTTGCTGGACGCGCTGCACTCCAGCTTTTGGACATGTCACAGCGCCAGTTTCTGGCGTTGCTAGAACGAGAGTCTGTGCCATTCCTGAGCGCCCTTCGCTTCTCGGCCGACGGCATCGCGAAGCACCGTCATTGGCAGGGCGCCTGGCAGCAGCAAGCGAGATCGGACCAGGGCGCTACGGTGGACGTCGCCCCGCCACCTCCGCGATACATGCCCTCCGACTACCGTAGTCCTCAGTACATGCGACTGCGTGGCAAGCTCGACATTCCCGCTGAAAGGTTCATTTCATATCCTGGCTGCACGTCCGGAGGCGACAGCTCACCCGTGTTCGGGTGGCGTGGCTGGACACCTCTGGCGGAGGCACAAGCACTTGTCGCGCTCTACATCGAGCGAAAGGACCGCGAAGGCTGGACGTCGGACGCGCTAGTCCCCATGCTCCGTGGTATTCAGGAGACGATCCCCGCTTTGAAGAGGTTCCGCGGGGACGAACCGGGGGGGGAGCACGCCGAGTTCTTTGAGACATGGCTCAACGAGGAGCTTCGCGCCCTTGGCACGGAGCCGCACGAGATGGCGACCTGACCCTGAGCGTCCGACCCCATGAGCACGCATCATTTTTCAGTCGATGCCCGCGCGCTTCTCACCCTCGGCCGAGACAGCATCAAGGACAATGTAACCGCTGTTCTTGAACTGGTGAAGAACTCGTATGACGCGGACGCCACATCCGTCAGCGTAGAGTTGCGCGTATCCGGTAAAGCACCCGAAACACGGTGCATCAGGATCGCTGACAACGGGTCCGGCATGACCGCCGACGCATTCAGAGAGTCTTGGTTGCGCATAGGAGCCTCCACAAAGCGTCGCGCGCCACAGTCGCAGCGCTCCCGCAGAGTGACGGGAGAAAAGGGAATCGGCCGACTCTCTGCAGATCGCCTGGGCAGCCATCTTCTGATGTTCACGCGCGCAACCAGGAAGAAGTGCCTTCAGGTTGCCGTGGACTGGACCGCATTCGAGGTGGACGGAAAAGACCTAGCCTCAATCCCTGTATCCGCCGAAGAATGCACTCCTCCAGCGGAGCTCGAAACGACAACGGGTACGCTTCTTGAGATCCGCAATCTCCGCGAGCATTGGCGAAAGAGCGATATTGAAGCACTCCACTCAGAGCTGAGCTTGCTACTGCCTCCCAGCGCTGGGCAGTCAGACTTTTCTATCCGTTTTCACAATGATATAGCTGAGGAATTTAACGGCCCAATCTCCGCCCTAGCAGAGGAAACGAGTCTCATCCTCGTTGATGCCGTCGTGTCGCGCAGCGGCCGCACACACTTCACCATCGTCAATCGAGCCGCCGCGCAGCAGCGTCGCAAATCTCGCGAATTCGACCTGTCATGGACTGACATTCGCGGTCAGGCCGCATCCGGCAATCAAGATGGCGAGACGCGATATATCCTTGGCCCGCTGCGCATCAAACTTATGTTCTATCCTCGGACTGCACAAACAATCGCAGATACATCTCTAACGCTATCTGATTTGCGCAAGTTTCTGGACGTGAACGCCGGTGTTCGCGTCTACCGCGATAATGTGCGAGTTCGACCGTATGGGTCGGCCGACGACGCGCAGGGAGACTGGCTGCAACTTGCCGCGCGAAAAACCCAGAACCCCGCCGCGAAGACACGAACAGGCTTTCGAATCGCACCAAATCAGCTCGTTGGGTACGTGCTGATCGGACGCGACCGCAACCCGGCATTGGTAGACAGCACCGCCCGAGAAGGCTTAGTCGACAATGATGCGTTTCGACAGCTGTGCGTCGTCGCGCGCCGCGCAATTCAGGAGCTCGAACGCGACTACACCACCGCGGCTCGCGAGCTGGCTAACGAATCCGAGCCGCCCGCTCCCGAACGCATCGCGGAGCGCATCGAAGCCGCCGCACGCGCGCTGGAGGGGCTCGAGCGTGCCGCCAAGCGGGGCGGCGTCGAGTCCGAAAGCGTCGCGGACCTACGGTCCGTGCGGAAGGAGCTTCGTGCAGTCACTCAAGAGATTGAGGACGTTGCTGGCCAACTTAGCATGCTTCGCGGCATGGCAACCGTGGGGATCGCTGCGACGGTTTTTGCCCACGAAACCCAGAGCGCAATCATGCACGCGGGTGGAGCCGTACTCGCGGCTCGCAGCGAGTTGCGACGCAAGGAACCTGAGGTGCAAGGCGCACTCGAAGAGCTCCTCAAGGCGCAACAAGGAATTGAGAAGGTGCTTGCATGGGCGAACTTCGCCTTGGCCCGAGCTCGGAAGGACAAGCGAAAGCGCAGAAAACACGATATTCAAGCATTGACCCACGAGGTGCTTGCGGAGCTCCAGCCTGTGTTTGCCTCCAGCTCCATTGAAGTGCGCGACGATATTGCACCTGTGGAAGCGAGGATTATTGCCCTTGACTATGAGGCCGTACTTGTGAATTTGCTGACTAATGCGCACTCGGCATGTATGCGTGGGCGGCCCCGCCGCTGCGTGAGTGTGCGAGTAGCGGAGCAGGACGAGGGGGAGAGCGCTGGCTTCGTGCTGAGCGTATCAGATACGGGACCGGGCGTGCCTAAGGAGCTGCGGTCCTCGATTTGGATTCCGCTCGTGACCACGAAGCGCGAGACGGCAGGCCGCCCAAGCGGCATTGGACTGGGGCTGAGCATCGTCGATTCTGTTGTGCGTGAGCACAACGGGAGTCGCGGGGTAGGCAAGGATGATGCGCTGGGCGGGGCGCGGTTTCATGTCTGGCTTCCCACAGGCCTTTCCAGACGTGACTAAGAGGTGAGAAAGCGATGCACACCATCATGTACATCGATGATGAAGAGAGTCAACGTGGCACGATCGCGCGTGTGTTCCGGGATGCGCCTTTTGGGCACAACGTGGCGTTCACGACCAAGGAGCCTCTCGTCGACATCAATGATTATGGTCCAATGCTCATTGCGCAGGGCGTCGCACTTCTAATCGTTGATCAACGCCTCTCCGGCACCGCGCATCTCGAATACTCCGGAGATTTGCTGGCCACCCAGGTCCGCGCGATCCTTCCAGACTTGCCGATCTGGATTGTGACCGCGTGGCGGCAGGATGTGGAGCACGCCCGCAAGCGTGATGTCGAATTCGTGTACTCGCGGGAGGATTTTCTCGATGTGGAGATCATGGCGCCCCGCATGGAGAGAGCGGTCGGGCGGTTTGTTGACAGACGCATCGAGAAGCTGGCGCGCTATTCGTCACTTAGCGTTTTGGCTGCAAGGGGGGTGATTTCGCATGAGGATCAGACAGTGCTGAGCGCGCTGCAAGAGGAGCTGAACCTCCCGTTCTCTCATCTGCAGTTGGAAACTCGCGCTCATCTGATCAGCCGATTGGAAGACTACGCAGGTGAGCTTGAGAACCTTCTGGCCAGGCTGCAGTCTTCGGAGGGTGAGTGAGTCATGCGACGGTCCAAACTGGTGAAGCGCTTCCCTGTGCCACCAAGCGTCGCGGACTACTCCGCGTGGAAGGAGTGTCTCGCTGATGAGGCCGCGCATCAATGTATTTACTGCGATCTTCATGATGCGGTTTTTGGTGGAATGCGCAATTATCATGTTGAACATTTCCGACCAAAAAAGCATTTTCCTGATCTTCGTCAGCATTATCCCAATCTCTACTACGCGTGCTGCGTGTGCAACGCCTATAAGGGCGAGGACTGGCTGGAGGGAGATACAGCTGAAACCGCAGGTTACCTGGATCCATGTGTCATTGACTATGGTGTCGTCTTCGCCGTTGATCAGAGCGGGCTGGTCACCTCCGATGTCGTTGCAGGACGCTATATGATTGCGCGACTTCATCTCAACCGCCCGCACATGCTGCAGGAGCGACGACTTGAGAGATTCCATCGACGGTGGAGAGGCGCGATGGTCGCCTTGGAGTCTGTGTTTTCGGGGGGCGCTGGCAAAGTAGGTGAAGCGTCAGTTGCTTCCACACTCTTGCGCGTCCACAGCGGAATATCAGCTATATTGAGTGAACTGCGGGCGCTAACCCCATACTCTCGGGATCAGCTAAGATGAGGCCAAACTTGTCGACCGGCCGCTGGATCGGGCTCGGTTGCCACGACACGCCCGAAGGACTACTGCGGCAGTTCGGTCGGATCGCGAGCGTGTACCTTCAAGGATTTGCGGGGACGCGCCTGCTTGAGCTGTTTGCGGGGGACGGGCGACTCGGGCTAGAGCTGATGCGTAACCTCGGTCCGCGCGTCAGGGGAACGTTCGTCGAGGTGGATCCACGGCGCGTCGGGCCGTCCGCAAGTCGCGCGCGATTCGTTGTTGCCAACGCTTTCGCTTGGCAATGCCGACGGCAGTTCGATATCGTTGTGGCGAATCCTCCGTTTCTTGCTCTAACCCGGGCGCGCGCGGCAGCATTCGGGTTCTCGTGGGATACGGTTTCGGCGACGCCAAATCTGTACCAACTTGGAATGCTAAAGTGCGTTGATTTGGTTCGGCCGGGAGGAGTTCTCTTGTTCGTCGCGCCTTTTGCCTGGCTCCGCGCACCATCCGCTCGTGCATTTCGCGAGGAGGTCTTGCGAAGGGCGGAGGAGATGCGCGTGTGGCCGTGGATTGGGCGCAATGCGTTCCGCGGTGCGTCTCAGGATGTGGCCGTGATTGCGATGCGTCGGAACAGAGTGTCGGTCTCCATGGGCGCATCGAAGAAGTTGCAGCCGGCGCCGCTTGCAGAATCGGTTAAGGCGTCAGTCGGTGCGTTCGTATGGAATCGGGAGCGAAGCTCATTGACAAGTCGTGCGCATGCTGGAGCTGTGCGCGTGGTTTACGGTGGCTGCATAACCGCACAGCACAAGCTGCGCTTCGATTTCGCGAGGTACAGGAAGCGCAAATTTGCGTGTCTGAAGCGAGTTGTAACCGGGGCGACACTGAGAGGTCCCGCGATCTTGCTGAGGCGGACTCTTCGCGGCGGACCCGGCGATTGGCATATCGATTGGGCGCCGCTGAGTGCCTCGAGCAGGGTCATGCCGGAGAATCACGTGATCTATGTGCGGTGTGGTTCACTGACCATGAGCGAGTGCAGCGCGCTCGGTACCGCGCTTTCAGCCCGGCTTGAGGAAGTTATCCAGTGGTACGGCTCCCCAAATCTTTCTTGTCGTGTCGTCAACGAGGTGTTGGCGGAATTGGTCTCGACTGTCCAGGGGCGCTCCGGCAAACGAGGTGTCGGTACAAGACATGAAAACGGCGTGCTAAATGTCACGAGGTCAGTGTCGCGTTCGGAGTTGTCCGCACTGCGCGAATACCGTGGGAAGCAGATTGATTTGTCGGCGACATGCCGCGACGATACCGGGCGTATAGCGGCCGTGGGCTCCGTCGAACTCCAGCTGGAGGCTTCAGCTTACGGTATCTCTCGGTAAGGGCATGACTGGTATCCTCACCCCATTTCACCCCGTTGATGCGAAGCCGGAGACCACGACTTGCACGTGGAGCGCGGCTCGCGTGGCGTCCTCAACCTTCGCACGCGTATGCTTGCTGAGGCCTTCTCAGCGCACTGCAGGCTGCAGGCTTTTCCGCCGCGGCTGATGCGGGCGCGGTCACAGACCCATGACCAAAGTCCGAACCCTCCTCGACATCCCCGACCAGGTCCGCAAGATGGACTTCACCGTCACCCTCACCGAGGGTGTCGCCCATCCCCAGCAGACCGTCTCCTCCTACGTCGTCACCCCGCGCCTCGCGGACGCCTTCGACCACGCGATCGGCCTCGTCCACGGCGCCATGCGAGACGCCCGCTCGCAGGCCAGCTACCTCCACGGCAGCTTCGGCAGCGGCAAGTCCCACTTCATGGCCCTGCTCTCGCTCCTCCTCGCCGACGACGAGACCGCGTGGTCACGCCCCGAGCTCCACCACCTACGCGCCAAGTACGACTGGATCGGCACCAAGAAGCCCCTGCAGCTCCAACTGCACATGCTCGGCAAGGAGTCCCTCGAGGGCGCCATCTACCCCGCCTACCTCGAGTACCTCGACAAGCACCACCCCGGTGCCCCCGTCCCCGGCCTCTTCGCCGACGCCGACCTCTTCGACAACGCCGCCGACACCCTCGCGTCCATGGGCGATGCCGCCTTCTTCGCCCCCATGAACGCCGGCCTCGCCGCCGACGACGACGCCGACTGGGGCACCGCCGTCGCCTCGGGACGCTGGGATCGCGTCGCCTTCGACGACGCACGCAAGAGCACCGACCCCGCACGCCGTCGCGAGCTGCTCGATGTCCTCTTGCGCACGCACTTCAAGGCATTCAGGACCTCGGCACGCTCGTTCAAGGATCTCGACGAAGGCCTGCACGAGCTCACGCGCCACGCCGCCTCGCTCGGCTACGGCGCCGTCGTCCTCTACCTCGACGAGCTCATCCTGCGCATGTCGATGGGCGCCTCCGATCCCAAGTGGCTGGCCGAAATGGTCCAGGGGATGGTCAAGCTCGTCGAGAGCACCCACAGCGATCGCCCCCTCCCCGTCGTGTCCTTCATCGCGCGCCAGCGCGACCTCTCCGAGATGGTCGGTGATCAACTCGCGGGTGCGGAGAACGCCCGGCTGCGGGACATGCTCAACCACGCCCAAGGCCGCATCGGCCAGATCGATCTCCACAACGAGGATCTCCCCGCCATCGTCGAGAAGCGCGTCCTCAAGGCCAAGGACGCCGCCGCGGCCAAGCAGATCACCACCGCCTTCGACGAGATGAAGCGGGCCGCCGGCAACGCCTGGAACACCCTCACCGCCGGCAGCTACGACGCCGCCGAGTTCCGCAAGCTCTACCCGTTCAGCCCCGCGCTCGTCGAGGCCCTCGTCGCCCTCTCGAGCTCGCTGCAGCGCCAGCGCACCTCCATCAAGCTGCTCACCGAGATCCTCGTCGAGCACATCGAGGATCTCGAGCTCGGTGACCTCGTCGGTGTCGGCGATCTCTTCGACGTGCTCGCCACCGGCGACGAGTCGGCCCAGGGGATCATGCGCGAGCGCTTCCGGGCCGCGTTGCACCTCTATCGCCACGAGCTCCTGCCCATGATCCAGGAGACCAACGGCACCACCACCCCCGCCGTCTGCCAGCGCCTGCGTGACGATCATCCCGTGCGGCTCGGGTGCTCGAACTGCCCGCAGCTCGCCTGTCGCAACGACAACCGGCTCGTGAAGACCCTGCTCGTCGGGGCGCTCGTGCCCAACTCGAACGTCCTGCGCGACCTCACCGCCAAGCGGCTCGTCGAGCTCAACCACGGCAAGCTCAAGACCCCGATCCCCGGACAGGAGTGGAAGATCGCCGCCGGCAAGCTGCGCCGCTGGGCCGGCCAGCTCGGCCAGCTCCACGTCGGCGAGCAGGCCGATCCGCAGGTCTCGATCGAGCTGCACGGCGTCGACCTCAAGCCGATCTTCGAGCAGGCGCGCAGCGCCGACTCGCTCGCGAAGCGCCAGCTCTACGTGCGCGACCTGCTGTTCGAGGCCATGGGCGTCGGCAAGGACTCCGAGTCCGGCGTGGACACCACCGTCACCTGGCGGCAGAGCAAGCGGGTCGGCCACGTCCGTTTCGGCAACGTCCGGCGCATGAGCGCCGACGTCCTGCGGTGCCCCGAGGGCCACGACTGGCGGCTCGTCGTCGACTTCCCGTTCGACGAGCCCGGCCACGGGCCCAAGGAGGACGAGGGCGTGCTCGAGGAGTTCCGCGAGCACGAGAGCAGCTGGACCCTCGTGTGGCTGCCGACCTTCTTCTCCAAGGCCGTCAACGACACGCTCGGCGAGCTCGTCGTGCTCGGCCACATCCTCGATGCCGGCAAGGCCCAGCTGCAGAACTACATCGGCCATCTCAGCCTCGAGCAGCAGGACATGGCGATCACCTCCATGCGCAACCTGCAGAGCCAGAAGCGCGCCCAGGTGTTCGCGGCCATGCGCAAGGCCTACGGCCTCGATTCGAGCAAGCCCGACGACCGCGACCTCGACCCCTCGCAGCGGGTCGACAAGCACCTGCACACCCTGCAGGCGGGCCTCGACATCCAGCCGACGCTTGCCTCCGACCTCGCCAAGGCGCTCGAGCGCTACGTCCCGGCCTCGTTGGAGGAGCGCTATCCCCGGCACCCCGATTTCCGCGTGCCGTTGTCCTCGCAGCGGCTCGACCGGGTGCTGCGATTCTTCGACGACCTCGTCGACCGCGACGACCGCAAGCTGCCGCTCGACAAGGACGGCCTCGAGGACATGCGCGGCGTGCTCGGCGAGCTCGGGTTCGTGCGCACCACCGAGACCGCCGCGATCCTGCGCACCGACGGCACCCTGCAGGACATCGAGCAGCGCCGTCTGCAGAAGGCGATCGATCACCCCACGGCCGCCGACGTCGCGGCCTGGTACGACCCCGACGGCAAGAGCGGGCTCATGCCCGAGGTGATGGCCGTCGTCGTGCGGGCCTACGCGCGCGCCATGTCGCGCACGCTCGTGCACGGCGGGGGACCGTTCCCGTTCAAGCCCGGCAAGCCGATCCCCGGCGGCGTCGTGCTCGAGAAGCCCGAGCTGCCCTCGGCCGCCGAGTGGTCGGCCGCGCTCGAGGAGGTCGGGCACCTGTTCGGCCTCACGCTGCCCGGCAAGGCGCTGCACGGCGACAACCTCAAGCTCTTGCACGCCAAGCTGCGCGAGCAGCTCGATGCGCTCGGCCCCTGGGCGGGCAAGCTCGTCGGCGTGCTCGGCCGCTGGTACCAGGCGCTCGGCGTGCCCGACGACAGCCCACGCCGCACGACCGCGCTGTCGGCCGAAACGCTCGTCGCGACACTGCAGGGGCAGCCCGCGGTCGCGCAGATCCGTGCGCTCGCGCAGTACGAGGCCAAGACGAGCCGGGCCGCGGTGGGCCGCAGCCTCGCGCACGGCAAGCAGACCCACGACGTGCTGGACGCCTCGCTCGTGCTCGGCGTCTTCCAGCAACTGGCGGGCATGCCCGGCAATCCCGAAGCGGTGCACCTGCTCGAGCAGGCCCGCATCGCGCTGCGCAAAGACGAGGTGAACGAGACGCTGTCGAGCCGGATCCGCCAGCTCGCGGAGGAGGGGCAGCGGCTCGTGATGACGCCCGCCATCCCGGCGTTGCCGGCGGGCACGGCGAAGCCGAGCTCCACCGGCAAGGTGGTGCTCGATCAAGTGCTCCAAGCGCACGGACGTACGGCAGCGCTCGCCGCGATGACCGAAGCGCTCGAGGCGGTCCGGCGCGCCCTCGAGAGCGGTGCGGATGTGGTGCTGACGGGCTCGATCCGCGTCACCACCGGCGCCCACGGGGAGGACGAGTGAATCGTGGTACGATGGGCATGGAAGGCGCATTCGCCATGACGCACGAGTTCGATCGCATCACGCACGACCCGAAGGTGATGAACGGGCAACCGTGCATCCGCGGCATGCGGTTGACGGTGCGTCGGGTGCTCGAGGCGATCGCGACCTATCCCGATCGCACCGAGCTGTTCCGGGAGTACCCCGAGCTCGAGCCGGAGGATCTCCAGCAAGCGCTGGCCTTCGCGGCCGCGAGCTTGGAAGACCGCTTCGTCGCGCGACGGACGGCCTGAGTGCGGTTCTTGCTGGACCAGGGGGTGCCGCGGACCGCCGCGGATGCGCTGGCCGAAGCCGGCCACGTCGCCGAGCACGTCGGCGACCTCGGGATGTCGCGCGCAGCGGACGACGAGATTCTGGCTGCCGCCTCGGCGCGGGACGCCGTGATCGTCACGCTCGACGGGGACTTCCACACCCTGCTCGCACTCGGTCGTGCCCTGCGTCCATCGGTGATTCGGTTGCGAATCGAACGGCTGAAGGGGCCGGACGTGGCTCGTACCCTCGGCGAAGTCCTCCAGGCAGCCGAGACGGACCTGCTCGGAGGGGCGGCGGTCACCGTCACGGCGGCCGGGATCCGAGTCCACCGGCTACCGATCGGCGGGCAGGAGTCTGATCCATGACCATCCCCGAATTCGAGCCCGATGAGCTCCGCGCGGAGCTCGATCGCCTCTTCGCGAACGCGGGTGATCGTACGCGGCCGCTCGTCGCGCTGTTCGGCAGGGCGTCATGCGACTCGGTCGAGACCAAGACGTTCGGCACCGTGCTCGTGCGATCGGTCCGTAGCGAGTACGAGCTGCGCCGAGTACTTCCCGACCTGCACGCGGAGACCGAGCGGATGGCCGTGCTCGTCGGCTGGCCGCAGACCGAGGTGCCGGTCGACCTGTCGTGGCGCTTCGCGAAGGACGGCAAGATCTTTCGCATCGGCAAGGCCGATCGGCTGCGGCGGATCTTCGGCGACACGGGCTCGCTCGTCACCGTGGATGCGAGTCTCGGCAAATCGAAACTCGCGAACGTCCTGCTCGCCGACGGGATCACGCTGCGCACGAATGCCGGTCGCGTCACGCTCGAGCTCGCGTACGAGCTGTGGCTGCGGCACGCGTGGGGCGTGGGCACCGACAGCTCGCTCGGGCTCGACACGTTGCTCGCTTGGGCGGCGACGCATGGGCGCGTCGACGACTTCGCGAAACGCATGGCCGAGCCCTCCGCGGAGGGCGTGCAGGATGAACTGAGGTCGTTTCTCGAGGCCAGGGTCAGCGAGGTCGCTGGTCTCGTCTGGGACCTGTGGGCGCAGGGAAAGGGGCGCACGCTGCTCGAGTTCGCCGTCTTGTTCGAGTCGCTCGTCGATGCGGACGGTGCGGGGCCGATGGCCGCCATTCGCACAGCCTCGAAGTTCGCACTGGGGCTCGCGGGCCCGGCGTTCGAGAACGCGTGGCGGCCGCTCGGACGGGTGGTCGAGCCGGCGCTGCGCGAGCTGAGGCGCACGGTGGACGAGTCGTTCGTGCGCCAGCTCCTGCTCGACGCCCAGCATCATCTCGACGGTTCGGAGCAGGAGCAGCTGGCCGCGAGCCGTCGGCTGCCCATTGCGTGGGAGCTGCGCCTCGGACGACTCGGGCAGACCCTCGCCTCGGGCGCGGACCATCCCACGCCGGCGACGGTCGAGCAGGCGCGCGACGATCTGCGGGCGCTCGAGCGGCACGAGCACTTCCAGAAAGAGGATCAGCGGCGGCGCATCGAGCTGGCCGAGATGGCGACGCGTCTGCTCGCGTGGCTCGTCGCGCGCACCGACCAGCGACTGCCGAAGGGACATCAGCCGCACGCCGACGCCGAGGCGCTCGCGGGCTGGTACGCGCAGGAGGGCGGCTATGTGGACTGGGCCCGCCACCGATGCCGTGGGATGGGTGATCCCGCCCATGGCAAGGGCATCGCCAGGATGCTCGCGAGGGTCGATGCGATTCGGGTCGAGCAGGATCGTCGTTTCGCTCGGGGGCTCGCCGCCTGGCTCGAGGCCGGTCGCCCGAGCGGGTCGATGCTCCCGATCGATCGGGCCGTCGAGGCGTTCGCGGCCAGGTTCCTCGATCGAGATCCAGAGCACCGCGTGCTCGTGCTCTTGATCGATGGGATGGCGTGGGCGCAAGCGGTCGCGATGCTGCACTCGCTCGACGCCGGCGCCGTGCCGTGGTGTCCGTTGGCGTGGAACGTCGAGGCATTCCCCGGTCAGACGGCGATGTTCACCCCGGTGCTCGCGAGCCTGCCGTCGGTGACGAACGTGAGTCGCTCGGCGTTCTTCGCCGGCAAGCCCATGGAGCCGGGCAAGGAACCGAGTGCGAGCGGCAACGCCAAGCACTGGCAGGCGAACAAGTCGATCGCGAAGTTCTTCTCCGGAGTCGCGGTCCCGAAGTTGCTGCTGCGCGGAGATGGATTCACCTCCGATGGGGCCGCCGCTCCGGAAGCGCTCACGCTCGTCGCGGACACGAGCCAGCGAATCGTCGCGCTCGTGATCAATGCCATCGACGAGACGCTCAAAGCCGACACGCAAGCGCATGGGGCGTGGACTGCGGATCAGATCGGGCCGTTGCGCGAGCTGCTGCAAGCGGCGCGGGCCGCGGGACGCGCCGTCTTCATCGCCGCCGATCACGGGCATGTCTCCGGCCAGCGGTTGCAATGGACCGGCTTCACCGGCGGATCGGGCAGCTCACGCTGGCGCGCGTGGAAGGAGGGCGATCCCGTCCACGAGTACGAGATCGCCGTCGCGCACGCGCATACGTGGGGTCCCAAGGGCGACGGCGTGAAGGGCGTCATCTGTCTCGCCGACGACGAGCACAGCTACGCGACGCAGGTGCACTACGGAGAGCACGGCGGCGCCACGCTGTCCGAGGTCGTCGCACCGACGTTCATGATCGGATGCGAGCACCTCGCGGGTCCGCAGGCTGGCGAGGCCGATCGCGCGCTCGAGCTTCGTCATGTCCGGGCGCCGGACTGGTGGCACCTCGAGGTCCGGCCGGCTGGCCGCAAGTCGGGCACGTCGATCCCCGCCGTGAAACCGACGGCGAAGACGAAGCTGTCGATCGAGCGGGAGAAGGCCGGGCAGATCGCGATCGAGCCCGCCACCGCGTCTGTCGCTGCGCCCTCGAAGACGGACGCGATCGACGAGCTGTCGAACGCCATGCGGGAGCTGCTCGCCAAGCTCGTGGCCAATCCGCTGTTCGCCGCACGCACGGAGAAACCCAAGCGCAGGCAAGAGGTCGTGCGCGCGCTCGAGTTCCTGCTCGAGCGCAATCCTGCACCCGAGGCGCTGTTCTCCGCGCACATGGGGGCCCCGGTCTTCCGGGTGGCGGGCCTGGTGGCGAGCCTCTCCGAGGTCCTCAACGTCGACGGCTACCCGCTGCTCGAGCGCGACGCGCTCGCGAAGCAGGTGACACTCAACGTCGAAGCACTCAAGATGGGCTTCGGACTGTGACGCCGTGACCGAGCCGACCCTGCTCAAACGCCGCGACATCATCGCTGCCCTGCGCAACGGCACCGTGCCGCAGCGTGGGCTCGAGGTGTTCGCGGTCGGCCTCGATCGCTTCGAGGCGGCGATCGACGAGGAGCTGCAGCGGGCGAAGTCGGGTGCCGGGGTGTTCAAGGCCGTGCGCGGGGAGTACGGCACGGGCAAGACGTTCTTCTCGCGATGGCTCGAGCATCGGGCGAGGGCGATGGGGTTCGCGACGGCCCTCGTCCAGATCTCGGAGACCGAGACGCCGCTCTACCGCATGGAGACGATCTACCGGCGTGCGCTGGAGTCGTTGCAGACTGCGGAGTGGAGTCAGGGGGCGTTCCGCAACCTCGTGGACAAGTGGTTCTACGAGCTGGAGGAGGAGGCGCTCGCGCGGCCGGACGTCTCGGGGGACGACCCCGAGCGGGTGGCCGTCGCGGTTGGGGAGTTGCTCGAACAGCGGCTGGCGGCGGTGAGTGCCACGCACCCGCAGTTCGCCGCGGCCCTGCGCGCGTCCCATACGGCGCGACTGCGCGACGACCCCGCCACGGCCGATGGTCTGCTCGCCTGGTTGATGGGCCAGCCGAACGTCGGCGCCGGCATCAAGCGTGCGGCGAGCATCAAGGGGGACCTCGATCACTTCGGGGCAGGGGGGTTCTTCCGGGGCCTGCTGGCGATGCTGCGACAGCTGGGACGAGCGGGACTCGTCCTCGTGCTGGACGAGGTCGAGACGATCCAGCGGGTGCGCGCCGACAGTCGCGAGAAGAGCCTCAATGCGATCCGACAGCTGATCGACGATCTGGATGCCGGCGTCTATCCAGGGATGTACGTGCTCATGACGGGCACCCCCCAGTTCTTCGACGGACCGCAGGGCGTGAAGCGCCTGCCTGCGCTCAATCAGCGCTTGCACGTGAACTTCGGCGCGGCGGCCGAGAAGTACGACAACCCGAAGGCCGTGCAGATCCGGCTCAGCGCGTTCACACGCGATCGGCTGATCGAAGTCGGTCAGCGGGTGCGTGATCTCTATCCTGCGGCGCATCCGGACCGCGTGTCCGCCAAGGTGGACGACGCGCTGCTCGGAACGCTCGCCGACGCGGTCGCGGGACAGCTCGGTGGGAAAGTCGGCGTCGCGCCGCGGATCTTCCTGCGCATCCTCGTCGGGGACATCCTCGAGCGCGTCGACATCCACGCGGACTTCGATCCGCGGACGGATTATCGGCCCGTCGTCGAGGCCGACCAGTTGAGCGCCGAAGAACGAGCGGCTGCCGGTGTCGAGCGCTCTGTCGAGGACATCGACTTCGATCGCGGGCAGGAGTGACCCAATGCCCGGGTTCGATCGGCTGTCCGCTGCATTGCAGTACCAAATCGTCAACACGCTCGGCTTCGGATCGCTTCGACCCGTCCAGCAGCTGACGATCGATGCGGTGCTCGACGGCAAGAACTGTGTGGTGCTGGCGCCCACGGCGGGCGGCAAGACCGAGGCGGCGTTCTTCCCCGTGCTGTCGGCAATGAACGACCGCGACTGGCGGCCCGTGTCGACGCTCTACCTCTCGCCGATCCGGGCGCTCTTGAACAACCAGGAGACGCGCGTCACGAGCTACGCGTCGCTGATCTCGCGGCGTGCATTCAAGTGGCACGGGGATACCGGACCGTCCCAGCGCAAGGCCTTCATCGGCGACCCGGCGGACATCCTGCTCACCACGCCGGAGTCCCTCGAAGCGATGATGATGAGTGCACATGTGCCTGCGCGGCGGCTGTTCGCCGGTCTGCAGGCCGTCATCATCGACGAGGTCCACGCGTTCGCCGACGATGACCGTGGCGCGCACTTGAGTGCGGTGCTGGAGCGACTGACTCGCTTCTGCGGCAACGACGTGCAGCGCATCGGCTTGTCCGCGACGGTCGGCAACCCGGAGGAGATCCTGCGGTGGCTGCAGGGGAGCTCGCAGCGCGAGAGCGCGATCGTCTCGCCGCCCAAGCCCAAGGCGGAGCCGAAGATCACGATCGACTTCGTGGCATCGCCCGCGAACGCTGCCACGATGATCAAGCACCTGCATCCGGGCAAGAAGCGGCTGCTGTTCGTCGACAGCCGGCGCGGTGTGGAGGAGATGGGCAGCTTGCTGAACCAGGCCGGGGTTGCCACGTATGTGATCCATGGCTCCCTGTCGGCGTCGCAACGGCACGATGCGGAGCGGGCGTTCGAAGAGGGCTCGGACTGCGTGATCGCGGCCACGAGCGCGCTCGAGCTCGGCATCGATGTCGGCGATCTCGACCACGTCCTGCAGCTCGACAGTCCGCCCGGGGTCGCGAGCTTCATGCAACGCATGGGTCGCACGGGTCGACGTGCGGAGACGATCCCCAACTGCACGTTCTTGTGCACGAAGGACAACCTCGCCCTGCAGGCAGCTGCAATCGTTCGCCTGTACCGGCGCGGGTTCGTCGAGGACGTCCAGCCGCACTGGGCCGCGAGCCACATCCTGGCGCACCAGATCATGGCGCTCGCGATCCAGCTGCAGGGCGTCGCGCGCGACGAGTGGTGGGCATGGCTTCGTGGGGCGACAGCATTCGCGCGGTTGGACGACGAGACGCGTCAGTCGATCGTCGCGCACATGCTCGCGCAGGAGATCCTCACGGACACGGACGGCAAGCTCTGGTTGGGGCCGCGGGGCGAACGGTTGTACGGTCGTCGCAACTTCGGCGAGCTCTACGCGGTGTTCTCGTCGCCGCGCCTCGTGACCGTGCGCTGGGGCGCGCAGGACGTCGGAACGATCGATGCCCAGTTCCTGCAGGGCCTGCTCGACGAGCCCGAGCGAGCAGCGTTCACGCTGGCGGGTCGCCCATGGCAGGTGGAGCACGTCGACTGGCCGAAGGCCGTGTGCGTGGTGCGACCGACGGAGCATGCGCGGGGCACTCGCTGGGCGGGTGCACCCGTGCACCTCGACTACGAGCTGTGCCAGGCCATACGCGAGGTCCTCGTGGACGACGACGCCGACTCGAGCTGGTCGTCGCGCATGAAAGAGACGATCGCGACGCTGCGCGCGGAGCACTCGTTCCTGCGCGACGAGCGAAGCCCGATGCTGCAGGGGGCGAAGGAGATCACGTGGTGGACGTTCGCCGGCGGCCGCGCGAACGTGCTCCTGGCCAAGATGCTCGAGGCCGAGCTGGGCGGCACCGTGACCGCGCGGAACGAGTCGCTCACGCTCAAGGACGAGGCCGGAACGTCCACGGTGCGGGTCCGCGCGTACCTCGAAGAGCTGCGATCGAACGATCGGCCGAACGTCGCGGATGCGGCCCGATTCGCTCCGCTCGCCGCACGAACGCGGTTGTCCAAGTTCGAGCCGTGCCTGCCCGAGAGCGAGCTCGCGCGCTTGCAGGCGACGATGACGGTGGACTGGCTCGGAGCGCGCCGCGTGATCCACTCGCTTGCGTAGCCTTCGAGCCGGAGAGGTTCACGGATTTCGGCGTGACGAGAAGCCCAAGTTGGGATGCGATCGCGTTGCATCAGACGTGGGTGCGCGTCGTCGGAACCCGCATGGCACGTAACG
Organism: uncultured Nannocystaceae bacterium; assembly: GCA_964468635.1. Taxonomy (GTDB): domain Bacteria; phylum Myxococcota_A; class Polyangia; order Nannocystales; family Nannocystaceae; genus Xiheibacterium. The sequence continues at coordinate 114,232 of CAYXVR010000003.1, read as the reverse complement.
ATGGGCGCGAGTTCGAACGTAGCTTTGCACAGGCGATGCAACGACAGCTCAAGGTCGACAAGACCGAGGTCAACCAGAAGGTACGTGGCGAGCAAGCAGTCGACGCGTTCGAGTGCGACATTCATGGCATGGTCTACTCGCCCTTCGCCGATGTGATGAAGCACGCCGGACTTCTCTTGTTCCTCGGCGGGCTCGGCATGACCGCCGCGGCTCTGTTCATGCCGGAGCTCGAGGACCTTCGTCCGGCGCAGCAGACGATCGAGAACGCCGCTGCGTCTCTCAGCCCGCATCTCGCCGGCTACGGCCTCATGACGACGTACGTGCTCGCTGTGGTCGCTGGCCTCGCGGCACTGTGGGCGGCGTTCAGGACGCATCAGCACATCTGGGTCGAGTGCAAGGACCGCAAGACCCCGGTCAACCGCAGCGACATCTTCAAGCTTCGTTGCACGATCGAGAAGGTGCGTGCGGAGGCGACCAACACGTGGGCGCCCCACGACGTATGGTTCGCGTCGACGGTTCGGTTCACGCAGGACGCGTTGACCTTCGCGAAGGAGTCGCGGATCAGGTGCTTCCTCGTCTCGGGTACGCAGATCCAAGAGTTGTGATGATGGCGTGCGTCTGGGTATGCTCGCAGCGTCCTCGATGGCAAGGGCGCTGCACGACGCGTTCGCGTACGTTCTCGACCACTACGTCGCCGCTCGAACCAGCGAGCGGATCGGCAAGTCCAGCTCGACCTGGCAGCGCTTGATGTCGATCCCGCCGACGCTGGCGGCGACCTCGGTCGTGCGGGCGCACCCGCGGATCCAAGTCCGGGCATCCGCAGGGCAGGGCGGTTGGGCGAGGATTCCATGGGTCGCGCTCCTCCACGCGGACGCGACGTCGACGACTCGCGACGGGATCTACGTCATCTTCCTGTTCCGGGAAGACATGTCCGGCGTGTACCTGACCCTGAACCAGGGCGTGACCGAGCCGATCCGCCGCCTCGGCGTGCTCGCGGGAACCGATCACGTACGGCAGCGCGCGGCGGTGCTACGCGAGAAGGTCGTCTCGCTGGAGATGGCGGGATTCGAGAGACGCGTTGCCATCGACCTGCGGAGCGAGCAGCCCGCCGCCAAGCAGTACGCGGCGAGTACGATCGCCCACAAGCTCTACACGCGCGCGGAAATGCCTGACGAGGCGTCGACGGTGGAGGACCTGAAGGTTGTCCTCGCGGCGTACGCGGGCTTGCTCGCCTCGCTTCGCCGGGAAGACGCGCCGGTGTGACATCGCCGCGGCCATCCGACCTACAAGATCGCAAATCCCACCAACGAAGCTGGCCTACCTACGTGTCTTGCCGCTGGCAAGATGGAGTGTGCGTACGGACAGCTACAGAACGGCGCTACTTCATCGTCCGCAGGGACTCGCTCGGCGCTGACGTCTCGCCGGTCCAGCTTGGGCCGCTTGCGTGGCTCCGGCTGGCTCCCGCGTTACGTGTCCTTTCGAGCGCCGGAGCGGGATCGATCGCGCGGATTCGGGCGATGGCGAGGATGCAATGCGCGGCGCAGCGTCGGCATCCAAGGAGGACACCACGTGCTCGCGAGTTGCCATTTCTGTCGTCTGCCCATGACCCTGCCGGACGGGGTCGCGTACACCGGCGGCGTGTTCACGTGCCCGTCGTGTCACCGGCCGTGCAGCTACGCAGCGAGCGTCGCCCCGCCCGCAGCATCGCAGGGTGCGACGCAGGACAATCGTGCGCGGAACATCGCGATCGCGATCGTCGCGACCTGCACGTTCGCGTGGGTGGTCCCGAAGCTCGGCCTGCTCCTCGGAATCGGTCTCATCGGATGGGCCGTGGCCGCGCTCGCAGGAAAAGTCGGGGCCCCCTTCAGGTTCCTCTTCACGAGATCGAACCCCTCCCTTCTCGCGATGGCTTCTCTCGCGATCGGTCTGCTGGTCTCGACATGCGCGGGCATGGGGATCAAGTCGAAGCTGGACGATGACAGGAACGCCGAACGCGAAGAGGCCGCGCGTGCAGAGACTGCCCGTGTCGCCGCAGAAGCGGCGCGCGACCGGGAGGATCGTGCGGCGGCACTCGTGGTCGAAGCCGAGGGACTGATCGCGTCCGGCGACGTCTCGGCGGCACAGTCGAAGCTCGGAGAGGCTCAGGAACTCGACGCCGACCACGAGCGTCTGCGCGGTGCCAGCGACGCGCTAGAGCGTGTGCGGCATGAACAAGCGCTCGCGTCGATGCCGACCCGGCTCGAGACGATCAGGACGCTGTCGCAGAAGGCGGCGTGGTCCGAAGCGCACGCGAGCTGCACGGAGGCAACCGCGATCCAAGCGGACTACGACGGGCTCGCCGAGCTCTGTGCTCCCGTGCGCGATGAGGTGGGCAAGCTGAACCGTGCCCGTGCCGTCGAAGACGCGCTCGCCGTGGCCAGCGACGCGAGCAAGTGCGACACGCCCCTGGAGATCCAGCAGGCGTGGGACGAGCTGAAGAAGATCCGCAAGAACGACTCCATCCACAAGCACGCGGTGAAGGCTGCCGCGAAGCTCGAGGAGTGCCGCAAGCAGGTCGAGAAGCAGCTCGACAAGGGCCTGCGCGACGTCATGATCCAGCAGCGCAAGAACTTCGCCGAGCGGATCGAGGTCGCGTTTCTGGACGACGGGATCGACTTCGAGGTCACTCTGAAGGGGAAGCACAAGGACCAACTGCGAATAAAATGGGTCCTGATGGGTCGGGCGGCCGTCCATGCGATGACGAGCGGCACCGGCTTCCTGGAGAACGCCGAGAAAGCCGGGTTCAAGCGCGTAACGTTCACCGACGGGTTCTACGAGTCCCTCTACTACGACTTGGATCCACAGAGCGAGGGCGGAGGCGGCAAGGCCGTTCTCGCCCCGATGGGCCTCGATCAACCGCTGAAGCTCTGAGTGCTCGCGCGCGCCGAAGACCGGCCGGTTCGTGCCCGTACGCGAGCTCCGCGACAAGCCCGACGAACACGCGCTCGAGACCTGGTCCCGTGCGATACTCGCGACCGGATGGCCGACGACGTGACCACCCCGCGCCACTCCGATCTCGCGTTCGTCGTCGCGCGCATCGCGGTCGATCGCGAGCCCCACTGGCTCCTGCGCCGTCACGCGAAGTGGGGCGACTGGAGCCTCGTCGGCGGCCACGTCGAAGACGACGAACGCGACGACTGGCTACACGCCGCACGTCGCGAGGCCGAGGAAGAGCTCGAGCCCCTGCGCCACGGTGTGGACTTCGAGGTCGAGCCGATGGGCACGACGGCGACCTCATGGGGACCCGTCGCCTCGCGCTCCGTCGCGGGTCGACCGACGACGTACTGTGTGCGGTGGTTCGTGCTGTCGTTCATCGCGGATCCGGCCGACTGTCTCGAGCGACTCTCTCCCGACGACTTCCTGCTCGTACCGGAGTCGAGGCTGCTCCTTCGTGGCGACGTGTCGGACGTGACGAGCCGCCTGCTCGAGTGCCTGCACGGCGACCCCGCCTCGATTCCTCTCGCGGGCAGAGTGCCGGTGACGCGCACACCGCCCCGCCTCGCGCCGACGACCTGAAGCATCCAGCGGTTCGCGCGTTCCGAGGCGTCGTTGGATCTGCACGCGGGTTCGGCGAACATCGTCGGAGCGTGGCCGGTGTCCCGACCCTTCGAGAGTTCTACGAGCCGATCCTCCGCGCTCTCGCGGCGGCCGACGGACCGGTCCGCCGACGCGAGCTGGCGGAGCGCGTCGCCGATCTGCTTCGGCTCGATGATGACGCGCGACAGCAGCGAATTCCGAGCGGCCTGAGTCCGCGGTACGTCCACCGTAGTGGGTGGGCCGCTCTTTCGCTCGCCCATGCCGGGCTCGTCGAGACCCCGAGCTCGGGTGTCCGCGCACTCACGGCTGAGGGTCGAAGGTTCGTCACGGCGCATCCGGGTCCATTCGGCAAGACCGAGCTCGCAGAGCTCCAACGGCTGATGAAGGCAGGGCAGGCGGCGACCGAGGAGGACGAGGGGGCGTCCGTGCCGAGCCTGACCTCCGCGCGACACCGGGACGATGACGACGAGCTGACGCCCGATGAGCGCATCGACGTCGCGGTCTCCGAGGTGCGCGCTGCCGTATCTCAGGAGTTGCTCGGTGCGCTACGAGCCGCTCCTCCGGCCTTCTTCGAGAAGGTCGTGCTCGATCTGTTGCACGCGATGGGCTACGGCCTGGGCCGAGAGTCGCTGGAGTCCGTCGGCGGCTCGGGCGACGGCGGGATCGACGGCATCATCTCGTTGGATCGACTCGGCCTCGAGAAGGTCTACGTCCAAGCGAAACGCTGGCAAGGCACCGTCGGTCGGCCGGAGATCCAGGGGTTCTTCGGCGCGCTGGCGGGACGCCGCGCGAAGAAGGGCGTGTTCATGACGACGTCGAGCTACACGCGCGAGGCGAAGGAGTTCGCAGCCTCGGTGTCGGACTCGTTGGTACTCGTCGACGGCGCCCAGCTCACCCGCCTCATGATGGATCACGGGGTCGGCGTCGAGCACAAGGCGCTCGCGATCCCGCGGATCAACCGCGACTACTTCGACGAGTGACGCGAGCGGCGACTCGCGCGCGTCTACTTGAAGTCGTAGGTGTAGCACCACGCGAGTGCTTGCAACGCGTCCTCCGAGACACGGGGATGCCGAGCGCGAAACTCAGCCATCGCGACACTGCCCATCTCCTGGAGGTCGACGGCGGTGAGGCGAGCATCGGAGGCATAGAACTCCTGGACAAGGGTCCGAAATGCGGCGCGCAGCTTCGTGTCCGGTCCACCGAGTTGTCGCTCGACGGTCGAATCGTCACGAACGGGGTGAGGACTCTGCCCGTGCCCGGTCCAGCTCACGATGGCGTCGCTCAACGCGTGCCAGTCATCGTCCGTCATCTCGTCCATGGAACGAACTCCTCGTCGGGTCTGGATCGCACTGCACGGTCATCCGGACCGACACCGCAATACCCGCTCGATCAACTCCCCGTCCTCCGTCTTCATCGGCGCAAGACTCGTCCGCAACGCCCCGGTCCACTTCGACCCGCGCTTCTCGTGCTCCCGCGTGAAGCTCAACCCGCTCCACATCTCGTCGTCTCGGATCTCCACCCCATCGCCGACCGCGAGCCAAACCACCGGCGTCGCCTTCATCCGCACGACGAACGGATCCTCCCGCTCGACGAACACCGGCGTCGCGTCCTCGTACGCCGCCCCTTCGATCCTCAACACCCCGACCCACCGCGACACGCCGGTCAGATAGCAGACGAGCAGATCCCCGACCGCCACCTTCGCGGCCGCCTTGCGATGCCGCTCGCGAAACCCCATCACGCTGCGCGACGACGCCGAAAACGCCGCATGCGTCTCGGGCGAGAACACGGCGAGGAAGTACCCCACGTCGCCGCCGACTCTACAGCGCCCCCACGCTCCCGGCCACACGCTCGAGCGCCTGGGCGCCTTCGGCGATCCCCCCATCGACACCCGCCTCCGCCGCCTGCGTCACACCTTCGCGATCGCCTCGCGCCACCCGTTCCGCCCCACCGATCTCGACGCCTTCACCTACGACCGCCTCACCGCCCACTACCGCCCGATCCACCGCCTGTGCCGGATCCTCCTCGACGCCCTCGGAGCCGACGACGCGCAAGGCCCCCACCCACTCGGCAGCTTCCGTCGACATGAACGCACTCTTCGAGCGCTTCGTCGCCGCATGGCTCACCGCCCACCTCCCCCCGTCGTTCGATCTCTCCCGCCAACACCCCGTCGTCTTCGATCGCACCGCAACCAAGCGCCTCCGCGCCGACCTCGTACTCGTCCACCACGGCGAGCCCCGCATCCTCGCCGACACGAAGTACCGCCTCTCCACCGGCAAACCGATCGACGCCGAGCTCTACCAAGTCCTCGCCTACGCCCGCGCCCTCCGCCTGCACCACGCGGTGCTGCTCTACCCCGACATCCGCGATCCCCCACACCCCCTCGTCGTCCGCGACGGCGCCAACACGATCCACATCGACGGCCTCGACCTCACCCACCCGTGGCCCGAGCTCGAAGCATCACTGCACCGCCTGCTCGCACGACTGCTCGCGATCGCGACCCAACAGCTCTCGGCAGCGTGATGCCAGCCCCGCAACGTGGCTAGCTTGATCGGCCAGGTGGTCCAGCATGCGGCCACTCGGGTCGCCGCAGGTACCTGGCAAGTTCGGGCGTGGGCGCTACCTCGTGCCGATGATCGCTGCGACGCCGGCGACGATGCTCGCGGTGACGCCGGGGCTCCCCGAGCTGCGGCTCTTGTGGATCGGCGTCGTCCTCGTGCTGTGGAGCTACGCCGGCATCATGGTGTACGCACAGTCGATCGGCATCGCGCGGCGCGGACCCACGTCCGCGTGATGCCGAGTGGCCCGCGGGCCGGCCAGGGTGGCCCGTGGGTGGGCCACGCTGGCCACGCGTCGCGGCGAACTGCGCGACTCTGCGTGCATCTCGAACGGCACGACGATCGCACGGAGCATGAGCATGTCTCCCGCTACGCGACGAGCGTCGAAACCGAAGACCCCACCCGCCCCGCCGCCGACACCCGACCACTTCAAGAGCGACCCGCCGGAGGACGACCGACTCGACGTCGCTCGACCGGTGGATGCAGCGAGTCCACGACGCAGCAGGGCACAAACCGGGATGCCAGCGCGATGACGCAGTGGTAGCCATCGAGTTCCGTGGCACCGTAGACCAGAGTTCCCCCGATACGCCGCAAGACGATGCTCTCCTGGCATCCCAACCCTTCGGACCCCGAGGTCTTCCACATCACGCACCTCGACAACCTCCCGTCGATCACCGCGCACGGGCTTCACTGTGATGCGCGCGTGGCTGGCGGGACGGTCGCCGCCGTGACCATCGGTGACCCCACCATCAAGGCTCGTCGGCTGCGATGGCAGCTTCGCGTTCCGGGTCGTCCGGTCGTCGGCGCATTCGTGCCGTTCTACTTCTGCCCGCGCTCGATCATGCTGTACAGCATCCATCGCGGCCACCCGGGTTGGCCGGGAGGCCAGGACGCGGTCGCGCATCTCGTCACTCGCGTGTCGCGGCTTCGTGCGACGAGTCAGCGGCTGGCGTTCACGAATGCCAACGCCGCGTCCTCGTACGCCTATGCATCCGAAGATCTCGCCGAGCTCGCCACCAAGATCGACTGGGCGGTGATGCCTCTCACCCAATGGTCGGGTGCCCCCTTCGGGCCGCGCCAGGCCGAGTTCCTCGTCGCGGACTCCGTGCCTTGGTCGGCGTTCGAGCGGATCGTCGTGATCGATCCCGTCGCGGCGAGGCGCGCCCGCGCCGCGCTCGCCGGCGCGCCTACCCCCATCGTCGAGATCGATCCGACGTGGTACTACCCATGAGGGCGACGATGTTGCAGCTCGCACGCGGCAATCTGCTCGAGGCGCCGGTCGAGGCCCTCGTCAACTCTGTCAACACCGTCGGTGTGATGGGGAAGGGGATCGCTCTGCAGTTCAAGCGAGCTTTCCCGGCGAACTTCACTGCCTACGAGCGCGCGTGCAAAGCCGGCGAGGTGGAGATCGGCCGCGTCTTTGTGTTCGAGACCGGCGAGCTCCAGCCGCGCTGGATCCTCAACGTCCCCACGAAGCGCGACTGGCGAAATCCATCGCGCCTCGACGACGTGCGCCGCGGCATCGACGCGCTCGTCGCGATCATCCGCCGCCTTGGTATTCGATCCGTTGCGGTTCCGCCGCTCGGCTGCGGCGCCGGCGGACTCTCTTGGGACGTCGTGCGCCCGCTGTTGGAAGTTGCGCTGCGCGAGCTCTCCGACGTCGAGGTGATGCTGTTCGCACCCGGTGGCACGCCGGCCGCCGACGCGATGCCGAATCGGACGTCGAAGCCGCCGATGACACCCGGACGCGCGGCTCTTCTCGCCGTCGCGAGCGCGTACTTGGATGCCGGCCTCGGCGGTGAGCTCACGACGCTCGAGATGCAGAAGCTCGCTTACTTCATGCAGGCTGCTGGCGAACGGCTGAACCTGAAGTTCGTCGCTCATCACTACGGTCCCTACGCGGATGCGCTGCGCAAGGTGCTCGAGGTCATGGAAGGCCACTACATCACCGGGCTCGGCGACGACACGAGTCGTCCAGACATCGGGATCCGTCTGCTGGAAGGCGCGACGCAGAGCGCCGATCGACTGCTGCGAGAGCGGCCCGAGACCCGTCGTGCGATCGACGAGGTGCTTCGGCTCATCGAAGGTTTCCAGGATCCGTACGGTCTGGAGCTGCTGTCGACGACGCATTGGGTGATGCGAGAGCGACCCGAGATCGCCGCCGACCCGGGCGCGGTCGTGCGAGCCGTACACGAGTGGAGCGAGCGGAAGTCGCGAATCCGTCCCGAGCACATCCACGCGGCCTGGGAACGGCTGCGCGAAGGCTCGGCGCTGGCGTCCTCGGCCGGCTGATTCCCGCCCTCTGTCGGAATCAGTCCGGGCATCTGCAACGACTCCCCTGCGCGGCCGATGATCCCGCTAGCGTCCCATCACGGGAGCGCACAGGACCCATGGCCAACCTCGACATGCTCTTCGAGAACGCGCGCAGGTGCGTCGTTGCGGCGCTCGTCGCCGCGTCGGCGTGTAGGCCGGCACCTTCGTCCCCGCCGCCCGAGACGCCGACAGCGGTTTCCACGCCAACGATCACGCGTGGTGAAGGTTGGCCGCGATTGCCGGCCGGAACCGTCGCAAGGGTCGATGGGGATCCGATCCGGGAGGGGGAAGTGGAGCAGCTGCGCAAGCACGCCGAGGCCCTGCACGCAGGTCGAGAGCTTCGTCCTCCGACACGAGCCGAGCTCCTCGACGCGCTGATCTACCACCGCCTCCTGGCTCTCGAAGGGAGCCGGAGCCTGTCCCCCGAGGAGATCGAGCTTGCTGCCGAGGATTTTCGGCTGTCCGGCGATCCACAGCAGGGCCTCGTTCGGAACCGATGGACGGAGGTCAACGACAAATGGACCGAGATCGCGCTTCTGCGACGGCAGGGGATGCTCGACATCTCGGAGGCCGAAGTCCAGCGCGAGTTCGAAAGGACGAAAGGCAAGTTCGTGAGTGACGTTCCGTGGATCCGCGGTCACGTCGTGCGGCTCTCGTGGGACCGTCGCACCGGAGTGCCGGACTGCGACGTGTCGTTCTACGCGGAGCGACGCTGCCTCGACTTGCACATGGATCTCCGCTTTCGCGCGCAACGGCGCGAGGCGTTGGATGCGGTAGCCGACCTGTGGCGGAATGCCACGAGTGCTGACGCTTCTGCCAACGCGGCGGCATGCCGGGAGTCCATCGCGTTCGCTCGCTCGCCCCACGAAGCGTTGGGCTGCGACTCGCCGAAGGTCGTGACCAAAGCCGAGCTCGCCGCGGAGAAGAAACGCGTGCGCCGCGATGCACAGGAGCTGCGAGCCCGCGCCTCGGAGCAAGGCGGGACACTCATCGAAGCGGCGATCGAGCTCGGGTGGAAGCGTCGCTCCGATCGCGATGCGCCGCCGGAGCCGTCACCGTCGTCGCCGCCACGCATCGCCAAGTTGGTACAGACGATCCCACTGGGAGACCTCTCGACCGTCGTCGACGATGGCGGCTCCTTCTGGCTCGTCCAAGTGAGCGAACGATGGCCGGCGGGCACGTTGCCGCTCGAGGCACGCCGACGCCAGATCGTCCGAAAGCTCCAGAACAAGGCGCTGCCGGCCGCACGTGATGCCTTCCGAGCACGAGTGCTACGGTCACACGAGATCGTCCGCGAGGACGACCCGGTCCCGTGAGCGACGACGTCGTCAGGGCCCGGTGAAGAGCCGCGAGCCGTGGATCTTCACCGCCGGCGTCGGTTGCTGATCCTCGCGATACACCATCTCGGACTCGTCGGGCGCGAGCCGTCGTCGCGCGATGCCGTCGACGAGCGCGTTCGTGACGAAGTACACCGTGTGCCAGAAGTCGCCCCCGGCATCGATCGCGCCACTCCAGTAGGACTCCCCTTCTCCGTCCGGGTTGTCCGAGTAGATCCCGTCCTCGACGAGCACGCCGTCGGCGAGCGTCCATCGGTACAGCGAGTCGAACGACGACACGACCAGCCACAGACCGCCATCGTACGTGCGCCCAGTGTACACCGACTCCACTTCCCGAGGAAGCACGAGCGGGACTCCGAGGAGCTCGCCGGGCGTCACGACGTAGAGGTCGCGCGTGGCCTCGTCGAACATCACCGCGTCGCCCTCCGCCGTGATCGCGGCCATGCGAATCGCCTTCGGGTCCGGGAGCGCGACCCCGTTGGGATCGAACCAGTGGTATGCACACGAGTAGAACGTGCCGCCCTGCGGCGACATCTTCAGCCCCCACAGCGACGTCTGGCCGACGCATGGGCTCTCGAGCACCACCAGATCGTTTCCGTACGGATCCTGCGGGTAGTCCCAGTAGCCATACTCGTTGATCCCGACCGGATCCGGCTCGAACTCCCGCATCTTGTTGTCTTGATCCACCTCGATGAAGACGACCCGACCATCGCTCGGTCGGATGCCGAAATCCGTGGTGAGGAAGAACCCCACGCAGAAGTTGTTCGGATCGAGCACGTCCGTGATGGCTTCGGCGTAGGCGGCACCTTCCTGCAGGGTGCCGTGCAGATAGACGCGCGTCGGATCGAAGCTCGGGCAGTCCGGAATCGTCATCGTGCCACCGGTTTCGTCGTCCCCCTGCGGCATGTCCGGGATCGGCGGCGCGTCGTCGAGGCCGTCGTCGGATCCGTCGTCCAGCGGCGTCGTGGACACGTCGACGTCACTGGACGGCGGCGGCGGGATCGAGGTGCTGTCGTCTCCGCCGGACGTGTCGTCCTCCGCGGGCGCGACCACGGCCGGCCCACACGCGAGCCCGAGCGCGGCGAGAACGGCGAGGTGAGCTCGTCGATGGGTGGGGGACATCCGTGTCTCGGAGTGTGTCTCGCAATGGAATCGATTCCTCCGTGGACCGCGAACACCGTCCGGGGTCGCGTCGGCGAGTGAAACGAGCCGCCGGGGGTGGGTACCTCGCGAAGGTCCTCGACCACCTGCGTCGCTGGGGCAACTCGCGTCATGTGGTGCAGCATCGGCCCCACCGGCATCGGGCTCTACCGCGCCGGGATCGCGCGGTCGCGACGGTTCGGCAACGAGTCGTGCAACAGCGGGCGTGCACGGCCGACCGTCGCGGGTGCTCGTGGTCGACGAAGGAGCCGAGCTCGTGCAGTTGCTGCGCACCTGGCCCGTGGGCACGCTACCGACCGACGACGATGACTTCCGGGCGTTCCGTCGTCACGCGGAACATGCTCGCTTCGAACGGGCGCGCACGGAGCTCCGCGCCGAGCTCCTGCAGCGCTACGATGTCGTGGTCATGCCTGCAAACGCCGACGCCGCTGGGTCGAGCCGACCCGGGGGATGACGACTGGGCGATCCGACGATTCCAGCATGACAACGTACTCGACCCGACAGGCTCCGCCGAGGACGTGCAGCAGGAAGTCGTACGCCGCAATCGCGAAGGCTCGAACCGATGCCTGAACGTCTCCGGATCCGACTCCTCGTGTTGGCGGCGACGGTCACGTTGCCCGCTTGCGATTGCGGTGCGTGGGATCCGAAACCGAAGCTCGATCCAGCGGCCGAGACCCAGCGCCGCTGCGACGTGCTCCTCTCGCTGGACTCCTACCGAGGAGTGGACCTGCGCGGATGCGACCTCTCGGGCCGCAACTTCGATGGGCTGGACTTCGAGGGGGCCCAGCTCGCGAACGCGGTGATCGAGCACGCATCCTTCCGGCGGGCGCGGTTCGTCGACGCCGATCTGCACGACGTCGACGCGACGGGCGTCGACTTCTCGGGTTCCGATTTCACGCGCGCGAACATGCGTGACTTCGGCGCCGCTGGCTCGCAGTTCCGCGACTGCGTGATGGTGGAGGTCGACCTCGAGAGCGGCGGATTCGCGGGGACGACGTTCGATGGCACGTCGTTCCGCCGCGCCAACCTGCGCGAGGTCCACATGGGTGACGTCGGCCTCGCAGACGTCCGGTTCGACGGGGCCGATCTCCGAGGCGCGGTCATCGAGAGCGCGCTCTCCGGAACGTGGCTGGGTGCGACGTGTCCCGATGGGAGTGTGAGCGTGGTCGAGTCCGGCGAGTTCTGCAGCGCGCACCGTCAACCGCGACGTTCACCTGCGAAGCTGAAGTCCTCCCGCGCCGGACGCTGAGCCAGGAGCAAGGATGTCGAACCGCGTCATCGCCCGGCCCCGCAATTCGCCTCGCGAGTTCATCGTCATCGGCGGCGGACCGTGCCGCGAGTTCACGCGACCTTGAGCACTCGCCTACGCCCGCGCCCTCCGCCTGCACCACGCGGTGCTGCTCAACCCCGACATCCGCGATCCCCCACACCCCCTCGTCGTCCTCGACGGCGCCAACACGATCCACATCGACGGCCGAACCGACGTCTCGATGTCGCGGCGCGAGCCATCGCGATCCTCGAATGACGACGACGTCGTCGCACCCGACGGTCTGCGCGCGCTCGCGATTCTGGTGCGCTACCTGAGCCTCGTGCTGGAACGCGAGCGCTTCGAAGGGTTCCGTGACAAGATGAAACAGCTCGCTCCGGCGACCGAGGAGGCCGCGATGAACTACCACGACTACGTCATCGAGCAGGGCCGCCAGCAGGGCCGCACCGAGGTCCAACGCGAGACGCTGACCAAGCTGCTCACCCTGAAGTTCGGCCCGCTCGACACCGACGTGGTCGAGCGCATCGAAGGGGCGACGCCGGACGAGCTTGAGCGCGCGCTCGAACGCATCCTCTCCGCCGACACGCTCGACGCCGTCCTCGCGGCTGATGCGGCATACCCGGCGATGAGCCGCGGCTAGCTCATCGTTCTCGTGGTGCCCTCGTCAACGATTCCACATCGACGGCCTCGACCTCACCCCATGGCCCGAGCTCGATCACTGCACCGCCTGCTCGCACGACTGCTCGCGATCGCGGCCCAGCAGCCGTGGGCGGTCTGAGCGTGCAGCACCGCCGACCCCGCCGCGGAAGCGTGCTACGATGGGTCCACGAGGCGCTGCGACGATGGACACCTTCGACCGCATCACGCGTGATCCCGAGGTGATGAGCGGCCAGCCGTGCATCCGCGGCATGCGGCTCACGGTGCGTCGAGTGCTCGAGGCGATCGCGACCTACCCCGATCGCGTCGAGTTGTTCCGCGAGTACCCCGAGCTCGAGCCGGAAGACCTCCAGCAAGCGTTGGCTTTCGCCGCCGCGAGCCTCGAGGACCGTTTCGTCGAGCGACGGACGGCGTAGTGCGGTTCTTCCTCGACCAGGGCATCCCGCGGACGGCCGTGGATGCCGAAGTGCTCTTCGGCGTCGCAGACGGCCCGGATGCAGGCGTGTGGCGATCGACACTGCCGTAGAGCCCACGACGCGATGGGTGTCTTTCGTTCGTCGCAATATCCTTCCCGCGACCCGTCACGACGCGAACATCGGATGTGGCCACTGCAATCCGACCTCGAGCAGGTCGGCGCCCAGCGGCACGCGGATCGTCGCCGCCTGTACATCGGGATCCGACGCGACATCTTCGGCGAACTGGGCGATCGCCCGCAGCGCCAGCGCGGCGACGGAGAAGTCACGAGCGAGCGGGGGGCGAGGGATGCCATCTGCGTCCAACGGAAGGACCGCGGGATACGGGCCACGCCGCGGTGCGAACGTGAGGCGGCGAAGCTCGTTGGCCAGCGGCGGTGGCAGATCGACCTTGTCGTAGTAGGCCACGGCCAGCATCTCGATGCGTCCCGTCGCACTTCGGTCGTCCGCATGGACCGCGCGGAGCAGCTGTGCTGGATCGCGATAGATCGCGAGGCCGCCCATCCCGTCGTCCGTGATCACGCAGCACGCGACGTCGATGTATTCGAGCGCGCGGATCGTCAGACAGAGGGGGACGTCGGCATCTTCGAAGATCTCCCAGGGCCGGGCTTTCTGGTACACCGCAGCGGCGCCGAAGAACGCCTGCAAGACCGACTTGCCCACGCGACCGATCCGATACGATGGACAACCGGCCGCGCCCAGGTGCTCACAGAGCGCGTGCCGGAGCTCGGCCAGAGCCGGATGCGGAGCCACCACGATCGGCAGACGATCGCTGAACGCCGCACGGCACAGCTCCGCCACCTGTTCGCTCTCGGCGTGCAGCGCCGTGGGCGGCTCGATGCGCAGCGCTCGGGCGCCCGCGACCGCCTCGTCGAACGCGGCAGCGAGCGACGCCGCGTCGACGCGACGCTGCACCCGGGGCGGCAGCGCCAGGCCGGTGGCACCGTCGACGAACATGCAGACTTGGGGACGGTAGGGGTCGTCGCCCTCGTCGATGTACGTCGGCAACGTCGGCACGTCGACGCACCACACCCCCGGCATGGGCGAGAGATCGACGCGCGATGCTCGAGCGTGGGAACCCCGTGACATCGCGCGCACGGTATCACCTTCGCGAAGGCCGAGCGACGTCGCCCATCGCGAGGGCGACCACGTCGTGCACGCTCATCCGCGCGATGCGGGCCAGCTCGCCGACGGTCATGTGCCCCACGACGCGCCCCTGCGTCGCTCGATGCGTGCCGCGTGGCGCCTCGGCTCCACGCACGGTGCCGACGAGCGCGATGGCGTCCTGCCCGACGCGTCGCACGAGCGGGCTGTTCGCGAAGATCACACTCACCGTGTTCTCGTTGACACCCGCGCGCACGACGAGGCTCGTCGCGAGCGGCGTGGGCACGACGGGCCCGTGTCGTCGCAGGACGTCCACCACTGCACGCTCGACGGGAGAGAGAAACTCGGGTCGCCGACGGATCGCGCGCACTCGACTTCCGCCGCGCTCGACCTGCATGCCGTCGAGCGCACGGCAGAGCTCGGCGAGCACGGGACCCGGCGGTACCTGGTGTTCGAGACGCGGGTCGCGGAGCAGGGCGGCGCGAAGCGAGACGACGTCGAGCCCCTCGGCGACCGTCAGGATCTTCTGCAGCCGTGCCACCAGTCGATTGCGCTTCGCACCCGGTCGCCAGAACCATCCCGCGTCGCGGTCGAGCCACCGCACGCCAGCGTCGACATCCACCATCCTACGCACGAGGTCGAGCGTCACCGCAGGTCGATCTCCGACGGCGCGCAGCACCTGTGCGATCGACGTGCAGCCGTGGTGCTCGACGGTCCGGCGCAGTGTGGCGCGGATCGCATCGAACGCGACGAGCTCGTCGGGCCGCCCGACGATCCTGCCCACCGCTGTCCGAACGCTCGACAACCCGTGCTCGACGCCGAAGAGCTCCGCGGCGCGGATCACTCCGGCCACGGTGACGCCGGCATCGATCAGGCCGCCGTCGACCAGCGCAGCGCGACTCGCTTCCATGGATCCCGACGGGGCTCCCTCGAGGCGCGCGACGACCGTGCGCAACACCGGCATCGGCAGGGCGAGCCGCTGGGCTCGCAGGCCGCAACGCTGCACCACCTGGCGCACGCGCTCGCGCGTGCACCCGTAGCGGTTGCCGACGTCGAGGAGCGTGGGCGCGTCCTCGACGTCGAGCCCGATGCGCGCACACACCCGCTCGACGGCGGCCGGGAAGCAGGCGCGCACCGCCGTCTCGATCTCGCGCGCGAGGCCGGCGCTCGAATCGACGCGCTGGCTGGGATCGACCGGCGTCGCCTTCGCAGTCCTCGTGGGCCGATGACGGGGTGTCGTCGATCCGAGCCCGAATCCTTCACGACGCGCGATCGATGTGAGCTCCGCGAGCGTGCCGGGGCCGCATCCGTCGATCATCCGCCAAACGTCGGCGGGACGGCGCACGAGGTCGCGCAGCGTGATGGCCTTCGCGTTCGCGAGCACGCGACGCGCCCGCAATGACATCGGCACGCTGTCGAGCCGAAGCGACAGAGCCTCGTCGAGGGGCGCGTCGAGAGCTTCTCGTGGCGGCACTGCGGCGTCCTCGTCGTCACGCAGCCGCAGCCCGCGAGCGGCCGCGAGCCGTCGGAGCTCCTGCACGGTGACCCGCCCGCAGTTCGGCACGGCGCGCAGCTGCGCGGCACTGATCGCGACCAGTCCGGCGAAGTCGACGATGCCGAGGTTCAGCAGGACGCGTTGCGCCCGCGTCGAGAGATCGAAGGTGGCGAGCGGACGATGCAGGTCGATGCGGGCATCGTCGATCTCGCTGCGCACCGACGCGTGCGCAGGCGAGTCCTGCTGTCCGAGCCGAACGACGAGCGCCTCCAGATCCACGACGCCATGCGAGCGTACCGCGTGACGCGCCGTCCTGTCACGTGCCGGTAGCGAACTTCACGATCAGCGACGGCCCCTCCGGCCCGTTACGAAGGGTAGCCGCTTCCACGATGCGGTCGTCGTGCGGGAACAGCATGTCCTTGCGCTCGATCAGCATGCCGAGCTCCTCCTCGAGCTCGTCGCGCTCGGCGGAAGGCGGAATCTTCGCGAGCGCGCGCTCGAGCGCCCCAGGCTCGCCGAACGACTCCATCACCGCGACGTTCCACGCCAACGTCACGGTCTCGATCACCGTGCGCTGCTGGGCCTCGTCGTCGGCTGCATCGTCGAGCAGCGGCTCGGCAACGGCCAACAGCGCGGCGGAGAGCTTCAACGAATCGCTGCCGTTCTCCGCCGTGTCGCGCTCTCGTTCGCCGTGCTCGTCGGCATCCAGGTGGCAGCGCTTGTACTTCTTCCCGCTGCCACACCAACAGGGCTCGTTCCGTCCGGGTCGCGTCGGACGTCGCGCGGGCTGACGTCGCCCACCGCCCGTCGTCCCGCCGAGGAATCGCCGATGTCCGTGTGCGATCCCACGCGCTTCGGCGATCTTCGCCTGCTGCTCCGCCGTCAGCTCTCCCCCGAGCCGCTCGATCGCGTCCGCGAATTCGTACAGGCCCATGTTCCACATCGGATTCGTCGAGTCGACCGAGCGGGCGTCGAGCACCTTCTGCAGATAGGGTAGGGCGAGCGGATCACCGTACTCGCCGAGCGCGCCGGCGATCCGCTCCGGGTGCTCCTCGAGGGCTGCCAACAAGCGCGCAAGCACACGGTCGTCGCGAACGCCGAGACTGGCCATCGCTGCGCAGAGATCTTTGCGGTCGTCGTCGTCGTCGGTGCCGTCGTGAGCTGCCAGCAACGGCTCGAGCGCAATCGGGCCGAACTTGGGCAACGCGAGCCAGATCTTGTCGCGCAGGACATCGAGCGGCTCCGTGTCGGGCAGCGCGGCGAGCAAGGTGTCGATGGCTCGCGGATCACCGATCTCGCCGAGGATCTCCACGGCGTGGATCGGCGGCCACCCCTCGCCAGGCGCATCGTCGTGCCACCCGGCCCGGTCCTGCACGAGCTCCACCAGAGCAGCTACCGCGGCCTCGCCCGCGCCGACGAGCTCGCTGCGCAACGCGGAGGACAAGTGGACGCCGGTGCGTCGCAACTGCGCGAGCGCATGCTCGAGGGATCTCATGGCCGACAGCATCGATCGACTGGCGCGCGCTGGCAAACAGCAACCCTATGGCCACGCGCCCGTCCCACGCTATCCTCGCCCGCCCATGGCCCGCGCCGCGAGCACGCCCACCGCCGGTCGCGGCGCGCAACGCCCCGCGACGAGCACAGCCGTGCCGCAGCACGCACCCGAGCGCGCCCGACTCGAAGCGCTCGATCCCCACGACCTCGATCTGCTCGCCGTCCTTTCGCTGACCTCCGATGTCCTCGCTCGCAGCCGGTGGAGCGAGCACGCACAGAAACACGGGCTCACTGCGCCCGGTGGCCGTGCGCTCGCGCCGAAGGATCTCGAGGACGTCGCCGCGCGCCTCTCCGCCGCGAAGCTCGTCGAGATCCACGAACGACCCAACTACACCGGGTATCGCGTGCCCGCGTCCATCGCGATGCAAGCGCTGCAGCTCGTCCACGAGCGCGGACGACTCGATCGAATCGCGCCGATCGGGACGAGGATGCGTCGCGGCAGCTACTCGCACTTCGATTTCATCCTCGACGTGCGACTCGCCGTCGTCCGCGGAACGTCCATGAACGTCCTGCCGCCCGGCGGCTACTACGTCGCGCAGGCCGATGTCGCTTCCTTCTTCATGGCGGCGATCGGTACCGCGCCGCAGCCGGGATGGATCGCGCGGTTGCCCGAGTCCGTCCGCACGGACTACCTGGCTCTCGCCATCCGTGCGCGCTTCGACATGCTGGAACCCATCGCGGATCACGTCCTGGCGGACGCGCTCGCCACGGGGGACCGAGCGCTCGCACTGCAGGTCGGTCGCGTGCTCGCGGTGCGCGGCGACTCGGAGAAGGCGCTCGCGCTGTCGAATCTGCCGAAGTGGGGCCGCGAAGGCATCGCGCTGCTCGACGCCTTCTGGCGGGGAGATCGGGATGGCGCACTCGCCGTCGGTGAACGCGCACGCGCCGGAATGACCACGCGCAAGCACCCTGCGCTGCCCGATCTCGAGGGCGCGTGCCACCTGCTCGCGGCGATCGTGGCGAGCTGCACGCGCCCCGAGCTGGTCGACGTCGCCGTCGATCTGTTCGACGCGATGGGGCAGCTACCGAAGTCGTTCGCGGCGCTCTATCCCCTGGCGGACGTGCTGTCGGCTCTCGTCGGCGAGACGAAGCGGGTGCTGCCAGCGTGCAACGAGCACGACCGCGACGGCAGCTGGATCGTGGCGATCGTCCATGTGCTGCACGACGTCTGGCTGCCCGACGTACGCGTGAGCGCGTGGGCGCGTGCGCGCGAGCTCGCCTCGGTGTGGAGCGTCCGCGCGCGCGCCGGCGGCTACGACTCGGTCGCGGACGAGCTCGAGTCGCTCGTGGCGTCCTTCGACGGAGCGCCGCGTGGGCTCGCGGCCGCGTTCCAGCCTCCGGCGGCGTGGGAGGCCGCGCTCGCGAGCCTCGAGAGCGTCGCGGAAGAGGCAGGCGCGCGTGGTCGAGCCGCCGACGCGCGCACGCTCGTGTGGGAAGTGATCGAGCGCGACGGCGCGTTGACCGTGCAGCCGCGCGTTCGCGGCGGCTCCCGGGCAAAGAAGGGAGCGACGGTCTCCCTGTCGCGCTTGCTCGCGGGCGACCACGACGAGCTGCTCGACGACTTCGATCGTCGCGTGCTCGCGACCGCCGAACGCGATCCGTGGGGACGCGGATTCGGCTTCGGTGTCGCCGAGCTCACGGCGCGCATCTGGCCGGCGCTCGTCGGACATCCACGGGTCCTGGGGCCGAGCGGCGCACCCGTCTCGATCGAGCGCGGCCGGCCCCGGTTGCGTACCGTGCGGCGGGGGGACAAGACCCTCGTGGAGCTCGAGCCGCCTCAGCTCGTCGATCACGACATCGTCGTCGACGTTCCGGCGCACGATCGAATCGTCGTCTTCGAGCGCTCGGCGGCGCTCGATCGACTCGCAGAAATCCTGGCGCGCGGTGGCGGCCTGGCCGTGCCCGATGCGGCACGCGATCGACTCGCGCGTGCGCTCGGCCGGCTCGCGGCGGCGACGGACGTCGACGTGCACGGCGAGCTGGCGATCGGAGCGGTCGAGGTCGTCGCGGATTCCCGACCCGTGCTGCGGTTGCACTGGGACGGCGATCGGCTCGTCGTCGCGGCCAAGGTCGCGCCCCTCGGCCTCGAAGGACCGGCGCTCTTGCCGGGAGCTGGCGGCGTTCAGCTGGTGGGCGAGGTGCGTCGTGATGGGGCAGTGGAGCTGCATCGATGCACGCGCGACCTCGCCGAGGAGCGCCGTCGCTGCGAGGCCGTGCTCGACGCGTGTCCCACGCTGTGCGGGTTCCTCGACGCCGAGATGCACTGGACCGTGCCGAGCCTCGCCGACGCGCTCGCGGTCATGCTCGAGATCGACGCGCTCGGGGATTCGGTCGTGCTCGCCTGGCAGGCCGGCCGACGTCTCGAGGTGCCGAAGCACGTCGACATCGACGCCATGCGGCTCGCGGTCGGCAGCGGGGCTGCATGGCTGGATCTCGACGTGTCGATCGCCGTGGACGAGCGCACCGTGATGCGCTTCCGCGATCTGATGCGTCACCGCGAAGGCGATCGGTTCGTCGCGTTGCCGAAGGGCTCGTTCGTCGCGCTGTCGGAGCGACTCCGCCGACACCTCGATCGCCTCGCGACCCTCGGCCGCCCCCACGAAGAGGGCCTGCGCGCGTCGCCGGCGGCACTCGGTCTCGTGGACGAGCTCGCGGCGGGTCTCGAGCACGTCACCTTCGACGCGAAGGCGCGCACGCGCCTGGAGGAGCTGCGTGCGCTCGCGACGTTCGTGCCACGGATGCCGCGGGGCTTCGGTGCGACGTTGCGCGACTATCAACGAGAAGGATTCGAGTGGATCGCGAGGCTCGCGGAGGCCGGCCTCGGCGCGTGCCTGGCGGACGACATGGGCCTCGGCAAGACGATCCAGGCGCTCGCGTTGCTCGCCCATCGTGCGAAGCGGGGACCGGCGCTCGTGGTCTGTCCGACATCCGTGGTCTCGCACTGGATCGACGAGGCCCGTCGGTTCTGCCCGATGCTTCGATTCCGTGCCCTCGCCGATGCCACCGAGCGCGCGGAGCTCGTGCGCGATGCGGGGGCGCGTGACGTGCTCGTGTGCAGTCATTCGCTGATGGCCGGCGAGATCGAGCTCTTGTCCGCGCTCGAGCTCGCGACCGTCGTGTTCGACGAGGCCCACGCGCTCAAGAACGCACGCACCCAGCGCGCCACTGCGGCTCGCCGGCTGCGTGCCGGTTTTCGGCTCGCGCTCACGGGCACGCCGATCGAGAACCACGTGCGAGAGCTGTGGAGTCTGTTCGCCTGCATCGTGCCCGGCCTGCTCGGCAGCGAGGGCGAGTTCGACGAGCGCTTCGGTGCGATGACGGTGGGTGAGCGCGAACGGAGCGCTCGGCTGCGCGCCATCGTGCGCCCGTTCGTGATGCGCCGCCTGAAATCCCAAGTGCTCGACGAGCTGCCGCCGCGCACCGAGATCACACTTCGAATCGCTCCGTATCCCGAACAGGTCGCGTTCTACGAGGCCGTGCGTCGGGAGGCCGTGGAGCGCACGGCAGCGATCGACGCGAAGAAGAAGCGATTCCGCGTGCTCGCCGAGATCACCAAGTTGAGACAGGCGGCGATCGATCCCCGGCTGCTCGACGCGGAGGCAGCTCCGAAGGGCGCGAAGATCGACGTGCTCGTCGAGCGCCTGCACGAGCTGCGCGCCGAGGGGCACCGCGCGCTGGTGTTCACGCAGTTCCTCGGCAGTCTCGCAGCGGTGCGCGAGCGACTCGTCGCGGACGGCGTCGAGCACTTCGAGATCGATGG
>CAYXVR010000003.1:0-92970 GCA_964468635.1 uncultured Nannocystaceae bacterium | reverse complement strand
TGGTGCGACGCCGGCGGCCGAGCGAGCGCGCCGAATTGCGGCGTTCCAGGCCGGCGAGGGCGAGGTGTTCCTGCTCAGTCTGCGGGCCGGCGGCACGGGCGTGAACCTGACGGGAGCCGACTACGTGTTCCACCTGGATCCGTGGTGGAACCCGGCCGTCGAGGATCAGGCATCCGACCGCGCGCACCGCATCGGGCAATCGCGACCGGTCACGATCTACCGGCTCGTGACGGAGGGGACGATCGAGGAGAAGATCCTCGCGCTGCACGAGCACAAGCGCGAGCTGGCCGACGACCTGCTCGCCGGTCTCGACCGGGCAGGTGCGCTGGACCTGGACGATCTGCTCGAGCTCCTGTCGGGTTGAGTCGCGGTCGATGCGGTGCGGTTCGCGCGACGGGGCGATGTCGCCATCGATCATCCGCGGCGAGCCCGCTGGCGCGAGTGATCCTTCGATCGAGAGCGCCGGCAGGGATCGTTTGCCAGCGCAGCGTCACTCCGGGAGGAGACTCTTCGCGACCGCGCGCGATGAAGCAGCGAGTTGTCAGATGACGCACGTCTTCCTCAGTCACAACAGCGCGGACAAGCCGCAAGTGATCCGGCTCGCGCGTGCACTGAGCCAGCAGGTCAACGTCTGGCTCGACATCTTCGAGCTTGCACCCGGGGACTGGTTTGGGCCGAAGCTGGCCGCGGCAGTTACTCAGGCAGAGGTCGTGCTTGCTTGCATCGGTGAGCACGGCAAGGGTCCGTGGCACGACCGAGAGCTCGAACTCGCACGCTCGGCTGGTAAGGATGTCCGCGTCGTGTGCCTTCCCGGATGGTCGCCGCAGCACGGGCGCCTGGGCTTGGAAGACCGCGTCACCGACTCCTTGCACGTCGATTGGGAAACAGGGATCGAGACGCTTGCCGGCGCACTCCGACTTCGCGCGCCCGCACAGCGCGAAGATGCCCCCCCGGATGCCGACCAAGGGCCATTCAACGGGAGCCCCTATCCGGGCATCGATCACATCTTCGAACCAGAGCACGCAGCGTGGTTCTTCGGACGCGAGCACAAGACTGCCGAGCTTCTGCGTGCTCTTCGAGGGCGGCGTTGGGTTTGGCTCGTCGGCAACTCCGGCTCTGGAAAATCCTCCCTCGCTCGTGCCGGTGTCATGGCCTGGTGGCCTGCGGCGCACGACGAAATCGGGGTCTCCTGCGTCTTCGAGCCCTCCGCGAAGGCCACCGAGGATCTTGCAGGCGCGCTGAGCCGCGCTTGCAAACAGGCCGACCCGAGCCCACTCGACCTCGTGCCGCTCGCCGAGGACCCGGCTCGATGGAGTCTGGAACTGCGAGCGCGTTTCGGCGGCTCCCAACGGCGCACACCGGTCCTCGTGGTCATCGACCAAGCGGAGCAGATCTTCGCCGAGCGCGGGCTGCGGGGCACCAATGCGGAGATGCTGTCTGCGCTCCACGAGCTGTCTCGGGACGACGCCCTCGATGTCGCTGTGCTCGTCGTCCTTCGTGCAGACTGGCTGCATCGGGCACTCAACGAGCCTGCCCTCGCATCCATTTTCGCAGACTCGAATACACAGGTCACTCTCCCCGGCATGGAGGACGCGCATGTGCGCGATGCGATCGTCATCCCCGCGAGGCGCGCGGGTGGAGGTGTCGAGGACGAAGCGGTCGCGGCCTTGCTGCTCGCGGCCCGCGGCCGCGAGCATGGATTGCCATTGCTGCAGTTCGTGCTTCAGGAGGCATGGCGGAACGCAAGCGCCATTGGCAGACAGATTCGCCGGAAATCGATCGGTGATCCACCGCTCGAGAACGTCATCGGGAAATACATCGAGGCGCAGCAGTCGCGTACGAGCGACCCGCTCGATGACCAACGCCTCGACGCGCTGGTCATGGCGCTGGTCGAGTTCGACGACCGCAACGCCCCCAGGCGGCGGTGGCTCCCGCGGAGCGAGGTAGACGGCCACCCCGCTCGCTCTCGTCTCCGTGCTGATCTGGACGCCTTGGTCGACGCGCGGATTGTCGTTGGGCGTGTCACCGAGGCGACTGCGGATGATCCCGTGGGAAGGGCCGGCTGGCAGCTCGCACATGAAGTCGTGCTGACCGCTTGGGTGCGTCTTGCGGACGCGATCGTGCGGCGCAAGGACGTGCTGAGGCTCGTGGCGGGTCTAGGGCGGCAAGCCGCGGAGGGCGTGTTGCTCCGCGAGGCAGCACTCCTCAAGTACGAGCCGCTGTGTTCGGAACCATCTCTGCCGGAGGCTCACCGCGACTTCCTCATGCGGTCCGTCGCGGCTCGCGAGGTGGAGATCGAGGAAATCGAAGCGCGAGCAAGAGAAGCCCGTGAGCGGTTCGAGAGTGAGGCTCGTGCACGGGAAGACGCCGCCAACGCACGCGCGGACGTAGCAGATGCGCTCGCGGCCGCGGCAACAGAGAGGGAGCGCGCACTCGCGGTCGCGGCAGAGATCCAGGAGAGTAAGCGAAGAAATCGCGCATGGATCGGTCGCTTTGGACTTCTTGTCCTCCTCGTAGGGATCTCTGTCGGTGGTTTGCGATTCTATCGGGCGCGCCAGGAGCAGGAGGCACGGGCGTTACGAGATACCGAGCGACGGCTCACGGAGTTGGCTCGAGCCTACCTGGACTCCGGACGAGTCGGTCCAGCCACCCTGCTGGCGACGCAGCTCCTGCGCACTAGTGCAGACAAAGCAACCGAGCTGCGGAGCGCCGCCCTTGTTCATGAGACCCTGCAACCGGCCGTATCCGAAACCGTACTTCGTCATATTGCGCCCGCGTACTTTCTGTTTGCCTACGACTACCCCAGCGGCTCGACGTTCGTGAGTGGTGGCAGTGACGGACAGGTTGGATTTTTCGACGCCAAGCGTGAGCACTCCGAGCTGGCGGGAAAACTCGGAAGCCCAATCACCGTAATGACACAAGGGGTCAACCGTGGTAGTCAACGCATCATCGCAACGGGCGCCGCCTCGGGCAAAGTGATCGTTTGGAACGTTCAGGCGCGTAAGCCGCTTTTCGAGCTTCACTCAGAGACGAAGCCGGTGCGCGGCGTAAGCGTCTGCGAGGACGATGTTGCCATCGTATATGACGACGCATTGCACGTTGCGTCGATTTATAATCAGGTCTCCCTCGCGGTCGATGTCGAACTCCCGCCGGGACCCACACAGGCCGCGTTCAGCCCCGATTGCTCGCGCTTGATCATCGCCAGTTCAGCAGAGGTCATGGTCTATGACCGTCCGGGACTTTCGAAAGGAAGTTGGCACGAGCGGCTCACGACCCGAGCTGCTTCCGCCGCCGGTGACAGACTACGGCCCGTCGAGAAATTCTCGGCGAAGGGATCCGAATGGCGTCGGGGGAGTGAACCGACATGGGCGGGCAAGCTGCTCATCCTTCCCTCCGATGAGGGCGTCGTCATTCAGGGGCCGCAGGGAGATGGCGCGACGTTGGGGGACAATCGAGTGGTCGCTGTTCGCGTACAGAACAACACTGTCCTTTGGGCGGAAGAATCACTTCAATCGCACAAGTCGCGTGTTTACATGGGGCGCCTCCATCAAGATCGGATTCGCGAGCGCGACTACCTCTTTGAAGTACCCTCTCAGCCGCATGTGTTGCGCAGATGCGGAGACTCCGTGCTGGCTCTCGTCAATGCTGACGAAAACACCGCCTACATCCACGAGTACAGCTTGAGCTGCCCGTCTTGTGGGTCGCGTGTCTCCGTTCGAGTCGATCGAGCAGCTTATGATTTTGTGCCGCTGTGCAAATCAGCGAAGAAAGGGGACCCCGCGCCGGCGACCGGATTGGTGGCCGTATATACGGTGGACGTGTCGGGGCGTCTGCGCCGCTGGTCCTCGGCAAATGCCTCCTATCGATTTGGGAAACCGATCGGCGGGGCAAAGTTCGTCGGAGCAGGCGATCAGTTCGTCGTATGGAGTGGACCGGTCGTACGAATCGGCACCGAGAACGAGATCGGCAACGGGTTCGGATTCCCGAAGAGCAGTACGGTTGCGCTGCGCGACGTTGCGGTGAGTCCCGCCGGGATGATTGCCTTTGGAGGCGATGGCGCCAGCGCTGTAGGGGTGTGGCAGTTTGCTTCGGAATCCGTGGCGGCGCAACACGTCGTTGATCTGCCGATCTCTTCTGGCACACAGCAATTGGGCTTTGGTGGGCCAACCCTGGTTGCGCGCTCTTCAGCTGGAGAGCTGATGCTCTGGAACTCGCAGACGAACGCATCGCCGCTCACCATGAGCGATGTGCGCGTCGACCAAGTGGATGTCGACGCGAGCGGTCGGGTCCTCGGGCTCGACGACAATCGGATCCGATTGTGGGAGCCAGATGGAGCGCTGTTGGGTGACTGGCACCTACCGCAGGCGCCAAGATCCGCATGGTTCACCGCGGCCGGCGAGGTTCTGATCGTGACGATGGAGGGCGTCCAGGTCCGAACTGCTGGACGCGGCGAGGTAGTACGCACCCTTGCGGAGATTGGGATCGATCGCGTGTGGTTGAACGCCGGCCGCACATCCGCAGCGGTGTCCGTCGATCGAAGTCTCAAGGTCTGGGACCTCGAGCGAGCGATGCGCATCCGCAGCGTCGAACGGGCGAGCGCTGTCCACTCCGTGGCATGGAGTCCGGGGGGCGAGTTCGTGGTATCCGGAGACGCCTTGGGTGAAGTCCAAGTCGATCCTCTGGCTGGTGGCGATCCCGCGCACTTCGCGATGGATCGCAGCTTGCCAGTCGTGTCGGTCGACTGGAGTGCGGACGGTGAGTTCATACTCGGCGCGACCGCGCATCAAGTGGAGCTCTGGGATGTCGCGCGTGACCGCTTGGTCGAACAAGGCTGTGGTGCCGCATGGCCATCCTCTCTGCAGGCAGAGTGGGCGGACCTCTTCGGCGAAGATGTTCCCTACGAGTCGACGTGCTCCTATTCGACGATCTCGGATGAGGATGTCGTTGCGGCGCTCGAATGCGATTCCGATACGAGCTGCGTCATTCCCGGCAACGTCGTCGACCTCATCATGTCGGAGCCTGGAGATATCTTCGCGACGCGAGCGTCGAAGTACGGAAAGGCTCGTTTTCACGCTGATCTGCAAGGCTGGCAGCTATACGACGTGCCGCTCGACGGTCTCCTTGCGCGGGCAGGGTTCGCTGACGGCGATGTCGTCACACGGATCAATGGACGAGATCTGACCTCCGACGAAGAGATCCTCGCGCTCTTCGCGAGCGTTCCGACCATGACGGACGTGGAGATCCGGTTCGTTCGTGGTGTGGCTCCGCAATCGCTTCAGGTGCAGATACAACGATAGGAGGAGGAACGCGACCTTCGGCTTCCGCTTCTGCTCCATCGCCGTCTCCCCCTCGAGCACGCTGTATCTCCAGACGGCGCCGACCTCTGGGTCCGAACGCCCGAGTTCTGAGGGAGCCGACGGGCAGGAGCGTCAAAGGCGCACGAACGACGATGAACGTGAACCTACTCGTTCCGACGACGCCGGCCCCCGCGCACGCGCCGGGAATCGATCGCCCTCCCAGCGACACCCCCCTTCGGTGCTCCCGAGCGATCACTCGCTGCGCGCGTTCCCGCGCGCAATCGTCCTCGCCCCCCTCGCGTGCCTGCTCGCATGCGGCGACTCGACACCCGTGCCGTCGAACGACGACGACACCACCGCATCGAGCGACACCACGAGCGACTCCACGATCACCGAAACCACCACCGCCGACAGCAGCTCCGGCGACGCGCCCTCCGGAACGTGGACGTTCTCCGCCGACTCGCTGAGCGGCGCATGGGAGCATACCTGCGCGCGCGACGACGCTGGCGAGCTCTTCTGCTGGGGCCCGCCGCTGCCCGGTGGATCGTTCTCCGCATCCGCCGCGACGCCGACCTCGCTCGGTCCGGATCGATGGCGCGCTCACTCGATCGGTCAGCGCCACGGCTGCGCCGTCCGTGACGACGGCACGCTGTGGTGCTGGGGAAGCAACTGCGCCGGTCAGCTCGGCGACGGCACGCGAGAGACCAGCGCCACGCCGATCCAGGTCGGCGACGCGACGAGTTGGATCGATGTCGCCGCCGGTGGCGGCCATTCCTGCGCCATCGACGACACCGGCGCGCTCACCTGCTGGGGCGGGCTCGACTACGGACAGAACCAAGGATGCGACGAGATGCCGAGCCTGTCGCCGACGCTCGTCGAGGGCACGTGGTCCGACGTCTCGGCGAACTGGTACTCCATCCACGCGTTGCGATCGGACGGCACCCTGTGGCGCATGATCGATGCACCGTGGGGCGAGGCACCGCCGTTCCAACCGATCACGCAGGTCGGCAGCGCGACGTGGCGCGTGATGGCCTCGGGAATCAGCGAGGTCTGTGGCATCCGCACGAACGGCACGCTCGCGTGCGCATGGGACGATGCCGCAGAGGAGACGCAGGTCGGCACCGACGACGACTGGGGCGATGCGATCGCGGTGAGCTATCACGCGTGCGCCACGAAGGCCGACGGATCATCGTGGTGCTGGGGCCGCAACGACTTCGGGCAGCTCGGCATCGGAACACTCGATGCGCCGGAGACACCGACGCGTGTGGGCGACGAGCTCGGATGGACCGCACTGTCCGCCGGCTACCGTCACAGCTGCGGGGTTCGTGACGGCGCACTCTGGTGCTGGGGTGGGAACGGCGGAGGGGAGCTCGGTGCCGGTGACCTGCCCCAGCGCACAGTGCCCACGCGTGTCGGCGAATCGAGCAGCTGGTCCGCGCCATCGCTCGGGTCCGCGCTGTCGTGCGCGAACGACGACGCGACGTGGAAGTGCTGGGGCCGGAACCGCTTCGGTCAGCTCGGCTCCGCTGGCGGAGAGGTCCATTCGAACCCCATCGCGTTGGATGGATCGTGGACGGCGTTGCGCGCGAGCGACAGCTCGATCTGCGCAATCGACGACGCGTTCGGTTGGTGGTGTTGGGGCAACACCGATCCCGAGCCCACGCAGCTGCGCGCCGGCATTACATTCGCCGCCGATGGTCTGTCGGACAGGTGTGCGCTCGAGACCGATCGAACGCCATGGTGCTTCGGCGACGCGTTCAACAACAGTCCGTCCACGCACCTGTTCGAGCCGACGTGGATTCGCATCGCGTCGGGATCGATTTCACATTTCTGCGGCATCGCGAGCACGGGCGCGTTGCTGTGCTGGGGCGAGAACGGGCGCGGACAGCTCGGCATCGGCAGCGCGGGCGCGAACGAGCCGACGCCGGTCGAGGTCGACGGCGGCGGTACGTGGCGATCCGTCGCGGTCGTGGGCGACTCCTCCACCGCGCACTCGTGCGGAATCCGAGACGATGGACCGTCGGGCGGTCGTCTGTTCTGCTGGGGAAGCGGCGCACTGCTCGGTGATGGCGACGACGTGAATGTCGTCTCACCACGGCAGGCCGGCACGAAGAGCGATTGGATGACGTTGTCGCTCGGCCCGTCGCGAGGATGCGCGATCGACAGCACGGGCGAGCTGTGGTGCTGGGGCTGGAACGGCGATGGTGGTCTGGGGATCGGCAGCACGGATCCCGACTTCCACGAGCCGGAGCGCGTCGGTCCGGAAGAGAGTTGGTCGGAGATCGCCGTCGCTTCCCACACCTGCGCGACGACGACGGAGGGAACGCTCTGGTGCTGGGGCTACGGCGCCGGCGGTGAGCTCGGCAACGGCCTCATCGGCAGCCTCGAGCCACTTCCCGTGGCGATGCCTCCGATGTGACGAGCTCGCTCGAGCCACTCCGAATGGGCGAGAAGGACATCACGCGGGCTCGTCGGCCCTGGCGCGCGCGCCGGCGAGTCGGCGGCGCGCCTCTGCGACGATCGTCGGGTGGCGCGCTTCGGCGGCGATGCGCTCGAGCCACGCGACGGCCTCGGGTGCGCTCCGGAGGTGCACGAGATGCGCGAGCGCGAGGTAGCTGCCCTCGATGGCGAGCGGCCCCAGAGCCGCGATCCGCTCGTCGCGATCGGGCAGATCGGCGACCGCGGCGGTGCGGATCTCCTCGGCGGGCAGCGACGCGTCGGCGGCGAGCGATCGCAACGTGGTGATCGCGGCCGCGCCGTGGTCCGGATGCGCGCGGAGCAAGCTGGCGCACCACAGCCGCAACCTCGGCACCGGACTCTCGAGCAGCGAACGCAAGCGATCCGGATCGCGCTGCGCCAGCAACTTCGCCGCCGGCTCGCGCCACGGACCATCGCCGAACTCGACGAGCAGCACCTGCAGGCTCGCCAGTGTCGCCTCGGGTAGCGGCTCGACATCGCCGAGCACGCGGATTGCGGCCAGCACGAGGCGCGACACCTTGCCCAATGCGCCGCGCAGCCGATCGGCCGGGGCAGCCGCGGAGATCCTGCGCGGGAAATCGGCCTCGACGACCTGGCGCGCCGCCTCGTGGAACGGTTCACGTCCGCGACGCGCCGTGCTCACGAGCGTCAGCACCGGCTCCCATAGCGTCGAGTCGGCCCGCGCCGCTGCGAGCAGGGCGGCGGCGAGCGGTGCAGAGATTTCCTGCCATCGCAGCCGGCGCACGAGCTTGCGCAGGATCCGGCTGCGCTGGGTCGCGCTGCACCGTGCGAGAAGCTCGACGAGCTGCGATTGCATGTCGTCGGGCACGAAGCAGGCAATCGCCGCGACCGCGATGCAGTCGACGGCCTGGTCGACATCGCTCCACTGCAACAGCAGGTCGACGATGGCGCGCGTGAGCTGCGGCTGGTCCCCCGCCCGCGTGGCCAGCTGGGCGGCGGCGTTGTACGCCTCGGCGCGCGCCGGCCCGTCCGGAGCGGCCACCAACTCGGGCAACGCACGCTGCAGCCGTGCCAGCTGCGCGTCCGCGTGCCGACGCCGATGATCCGGATCGTCCGGCAGCTCGGGCCAGTCGACGTCGAGCACCCCGAAATCGGTGACGAGCACGAGGGGCTCGCCGGCATCGTCGACTCCCCACCACGACGAGTAGAACCCATCGCCGTAGCCCGACGAGAAGAGCACGGCCGAGCCGCCGTCTTGCTCGAACACACCGACGCTCCAGGTGGGGCCTTGGTCCTCGAGCACCGCGAGTCGATCGCGGAGCTCGAGATAGGCCGAGAGCCCCGCGGGGTCTGCGAAGCAGCCGATGCCCGCATCGACGCCGTAGCCGAACCGCTCGCCGGGCGCGAGCGTGCGTGGATCCTGGCCTTGCTGCACGGCGAGCTCCCAGCGCGTCGGCCGACCCTCCGCGACGCGTACGCGGGACAGTGCGACGCGGACATCGCCACGCGAGCTCTGGAGGATCAGCTCGACGGGGTAGCGACCAGGGTGAACGCGTCGCACGAATGCGAGGGGCCGACTGGTCGTGAGCGGATCACAGGCCGCGATCGCGCCGGTGGCCAGCACCAGCATTCCAGCCTCGTATCGTCGGTGATCCGAGCCGTCGGCTCGTTCGAACAGGTCGTGCGCGTCGGGCACGACCTCGGATACGATCTCTCGCGCGCGCTGTCCAGGGGGCCAGTCGAGACCGACACACCGCATTCGCGCTACGATGCGCGCGCGATGACCGAGGCCGAGTTGCTCGAGAAGCTGCAGCGGATCGAGGCGCTGTTCGCCGGCACCACGTTCGAGGGCGAGCGCATCGCGGCCGCGACGGCGCGCGAGAAGCTGCGAGCGAAGCTCGCCGAGCTCACGAAGCTCGATCCTCCTCGCGAGCAGCGCGTCACGCTGCCGGACATCTGGTCCACCAAGCTGTTCGTCGCACTGTTGCGGCGATACGGCCTGCGACCGTATCGACACCGCGGACAACGACGCACCACCGTCATGGCCATGGTGCCGCAGAAGTTCTTCGACGAGACGCTGTGGCCGGAGATGAACGAGCTGTTCGGTACGCTGCAGGGCTACCTGCTCGAGGTCACCGACCGCGTCATCGCCGAAGCCATCCACCCGGACGCGACCGAGCTCGACGAAGCGCCCAAGGCACTGCCCTCCGGCTGACGCGCGGATGCGCACCGGGCGACCAGCCCCCTTCGGCCGACCGTTCAGTCGAGATTTTTTTTTCGCCGGACGCGTGGCGCCCCCGTTGACACGGCCGAGGCCCGATCTCAACGTTACCCGCACCGAGGGCACCGCCCCCGGACTGACATCAGGAGGTTCACCATGCTGTCGACCATCGCGCCCCTCGCGTTGCTCGCCGGACTGGTCGCGCCGACCGACTCGGCGCCCGGACCCGGTGGCAGCGCGCGCTACTCCCTCTTCGGCCTCGACGTGTGCATCGGAGCGCCCGCGGATGTGCAGTCGTGCGACGTGCGGCTGCCGATGCCGCCGCCCAGCGAGCCGCCGCCGACGCAACCGACGCCCGGTGTGCTGACCGTGTTCGGAAAGACGCTGTGCTCGCCACGCGTCCCGCAGCACGTGCGCTGCGATCTCCGACTCGCCGAGCCCGCGCCCGCGCCCGCGACGAGGGGCGCATGACCACGGCGAGGCTCACACGCGCATCGACTGGACTGACGCGGGGTTGCGGCGGCGCGGCATGGTTGCTCGCCGTCGTGCTCGCAGGTCTCGCGGGCGCGATCGGTTCGTAGTCTTCGTTGTCGTCCGGAGGTGGCCGGCCCTGCGTCCGGGGCAAGCTTCGACGGTTGGCACGACCGAGTCCCACGGTGCATCGCGGGACATTCGTCAGGCCCGACAGGGCCGGGCCGGCCACCTCCGATTCTCGATCGTCGAATTCAAAGGAGGCATTCATGTCCGTCCCTCGCTCTCCCTCGCTCCTCGGCTGGGTGGCGTGCGGCCGCGGGCTGCGGCGCAGCAAGCACGTCGTTCGCACGATGTCCGAATACGACGTCTGGGTATCGGAACGCGACGTGATCGAAGGCGGCCTCGGTCGCCCCGCCCGCAGCGAGCGCATCCAGCAGCTGACGGTTGCCGACGATCCGGCGTCGTCGTCCGCGTAGTCGCGCGCATGGGCCGACGCGGCCCGATCGATCGGCCACGCCGACATTCGTCGGCGCACGTGTCACATCCGAGGTTGGTCGGTCTCGCACTCGTGCATGAAGGCGACACCCTCGGTCCGATCGTCGAACTTCCAACCGTCGCGTACGTGCGTCGCGTGCGTCGCGATGCTCGCGAGCGCCTGCGGGCTCGAGCTCGACAACCAGGGCATCGACCCCGCGGGCACGACGCCGGGTGTCGTCGTCGAGCAGGACGGCCAGTCGATCTGGCGCGTGAAGATCGACAACCCGCCGATCGGCAGCCTGTTCACGCTGTACGACCAGATGTACGCGGAGCGATCGGACTGGGCGTGGGAGTACTACCAGTTCGACTTGGAGCTCGAAGTCAACGACGCGGTGGGCCAGTACCGGCTACTCACGTGGCCGGAGCAATCCGGTTTCTACGGCAACGACGAGGACAAGTTCTTCTTCGAAGGGCACGGCATCAAGCTTGCGCCCGGGATCGAAGGAGATCCGCTCGCGACCGCCTCGACGGCGCGCGCGTACTACACCTGGTACGGTGCGGAGTTGCTGTTCGAGGATCCGCTCGGCCTCAGTGAAGGCAGGTTCGAGCTCGATCCCGCGGTCGCGCTCGTGCCCCTGCACGTCGTGGTCCTCCACGGCGAAGGGCTGGAGGACGGCCTGTTCGTCGGCTCGGATCTCGATCCCCAGTGGATCTCGGAGAACGACACGACGGCGTTGTTCGACGACGAGTGGGTCGCGGACGAGTACCCGTCTCCCGACAGCGTCGTCAGCGAGTGGAGGATTCGTCCTGGCACCGGCTACGTCGCGGGATTTCCCGCTCCGGGCAGCGGTCGATGGTTCCAGCCCGACCGCATCTTCGAACAATGCGACGTGCAGTTCCGCCAGGTCAGCTACCACTCGTGCGCGGCGCCGCCGGAGATCCTCTACGACTCGGAATGCAATGGTGAGATCGGTAGCACCGGGCACGTCAACACGGTCAACATCCACGTGGACAACGAGTGTGGGGTGCCGAACGATGGCATTCCTCGCGTGATCTTCGTCGGCAGCCTGGGCGGCAACAACTGCGTCCCAGGTGTCGTCCAGGGCGCCCACAAGGACGACAACGTCTTCATCACGAACATGTTCGCCGACCAGAACACGCTCGCCCACGAGCTCGGCCACATACTCGGCCTCTTTCACACCGACGCCCCCGGCAACCTCATGCAGGAAGCAGGCGTCGACACCGACCTCATCGAGGACGGCCAGTGCCAGACCGTCCACGACAAGGCGGAGGCGTATCAGCAGAAGTACTGGGAGGAGAAGTTCGAGATCGAAGGGCCCTACTGGGACAAGGCTCCGATGTCCCAGGCGCAGCAGAACGCGCGCAAGCTGGTCGAGATGCTGAGGGAGGATCAGTACAAGACGATCGGCGCGATGATCGGCGAGGCCGAGCTCGCGAAGGTGATCGAGATCATCCGCGGCGATTCGGAGGACTGGCCGAACGACGTCGCGACGATCGTCGAGATCGTGGGGCCGTACGCGGAGGAGCTGCAGGGGATGCTGACGGAAGAACAGCTCGAGCTGTTCCCGAAGCTGTGAGCCTGGCCCGATGGGCCGGCCAGGTGGCCCGTGGGCGGGCCATGCTGGCCACCATCGGTGACGCAAGTCCGCGATGATGCGTGCATGTCGTGCGGCACGACGATCGCACAGTGCGATCGCATGCCTCCGACGAAGCGACGAACCGCCCCACCGCAACCACCGAAGCCGGCGCCTCGACCGATGACATGGCTCGAGGTGCTCGACGCAGCGCTGATGCTGAGCGAGCGCGACTTCCTCGCGTTGCTGTGCGACCTGCTGATCGTGCGTCACGAGCGGGAAGAGACCGAGCGCCGCCGCCACGAGTCCATGTGCGGCGACATCCCGTACGACGATTTCCTCGAGGACGACTCGTACGACCTCGCCTCGCCCGTGATCCCGATGACCCCCAAGCGCAGCCGCGCACGCAAGCGCTGAGTGCGAGCATGCCTCCCGCAAAGCGACGAGCCACGAAGGCGCAGCCCTCCCGTACACCCCCACCGCCCCCGCGATTGAGCACGTGGTCCGAAGTGCTCGACGCAGCGCTCGCGTTGGAAGAGACCGACTTCATCTTCGTCCTGCAAGAGATGATGATGGCGCGCCCCGAGAAGGAGGAAGCGATCCGACGACGCAACGCCGCCCGGGGCTGGCCGAGCGTCCCGTACGACGATCCCCTCGAGGACGACCCGTTCGACGACGTGCCCCCGGTGATCCCGCCGACGCCGCAGCGCGGGCGCAAGCGCTGACGTGGCGCCAGGTGCTCGGCGTCGGTGAGACAATGCCCGATTCGTGAGAGGATTCGCCGCATGAGCGCAATCGAGGCTCTCGTGGGGAACATGACGCTCGCCGAGCTCGCTCGCTTCGCGAACACGAGCGTGGAAGCGATCGTGGGCGCGGTTCTGCGTGGATCGGCGGCGAACGGCGGCGCGGTCGATTCGAAGCGGCGCGAGACGTCGTCGCCGCCCGGCAAGGTGACGCGCGGTGGGTTGCGGCTGGATCGCGTGCTGGCGAGCCTGGTGTCGGTCGGCGGCCCGGCGAAGCTCGAGGACGTGCGCGCGCGAACCGGCGGCAGCGTCCCGCAGGTGCGTGCGGCACTGCAGAAGCTCGCGAAGAGCGGCAACGTGAAAATCACGGGCGAGCGCCGCGGCACCCGCTACGCGGCCCGCTGAGTTGAGTTCGGCGTGCACCCTGTCGCTCAGTTCGTGCAGCGCTCGCTCGGGATCATGGGGGCGGCGCTCATCCGCGCGTTCATCCGGTTGCTCGGCCGGCGCGTCCGCAAGGACTCGGTCGAGTGGCTGCTCGGACCGATCGGGCCGTCGGGACCGATCGGCACGCGCCCATACGAGCTGGTGGCGGAGCGCGAGGGGCTCACGATCGATCGTGCGGCCGCGTCGGCGGGACTCGTGCCGGACTTCGATCAGCTGGCGAGCGAGACGTTCGATCCGGCACTCGTGCATCCGGAAGTGCGTCGCTTCTACGAGCACACGAGCGACTACGATCTCGAGGCGTGGAGCGAAGCGCCGTTCCCGGGCCGGCTGTTCCTGTGGCTGCTCGTGTCGACGGTGAGCCGATACATGAACCAGCTGAACTTCCCGATCCACGGGCTCGACCTGTCGCGCGGGATGGGAAGCGAAGTGATACCGCTGCGCGACGCGAGCGGACAGGCGGTGCACACCGGATGGCTGCGCCGCGATCGAGCGAGCGGTCGAGTGATCTACACCGGCTTCTACAGCGTCGCGCGGGTTCCGGAGTCCTCGTCGCCGTGCGTGAAGGTCGTGTTCCCGCTGCCGCGCGGCAACGCGACGGTGCTCCTCGAGCCCGGCATCGACCGCACGAACGGGGAGCCCGAGCCCGGGTGCGGACGCTTCACGTTGGTCTCGCACGGCGAACGCCGCTTCGGTGACGCGGGCTTCTATCGCGTGCTGGAGGTGGACTCGGACCACTGGCGCGTGATCAAGTTCCGCTCGCTGCACGAACACTTCTGGGTGTACGTGGACGAGCACGACGTGCTGCGCTGCGATCATCGCGTGCGCTTCATGGGGATGACGATCGTGCGCCTGCACTACAAGATGACGCGCAAGCGTGACGCTGTCACTTCATGAGTGCCAAGTGATGACGTCGGCGAGCAAGATGTCGCCCCAAGGCGTGTACGTCCCCGCCTTCGCCCCTCGCGCGTGGGGGTAGAACACTCCGGCCTCCCGGTAGAGGACTGTGGATATGGGAACGAGAAGAGTAGGGCAAGCCGGCGAAGAGAGCCGGGTGGTCATGACGCCGTAACCTCGGCGCGCCGCAACCGTCGCGCTCGACCCATGATCGTCCGCCGGCCGCGTTCGTTGCCGCGACAAGCCGACGGGAATCGTTCGCGACACGAGGACGGGCTCGCAAGTCGGGGCCACACCCGAGCGTCGAGGGCGCCGGTGGCGCGACGCTCGGATCTCTTGCAACACGGGCCCTCCCATGGTCGATGATCTCCCCAGCTACTGCTATGCGCCCGCGAGACCTCGCCCGAACGAGAGAGCTGATGACCGCAGTCCTCGCGTTCGGCGCGTGCGCGCCGTCGCCGAACGGCGGCGTGCGTGAGTTCCGACGTGCCTTCGAGGATCTGGACCGTGTCCAGGTGGAGCCCTCGGTCATGGCCGATCCGAAGACGGTGTCCCGTCTCGGACCGAACGACCTGCATCCAATCCGCGAGGTGACGATCGAGTTCCCGAAGCGCTCACCATCGTTCGAGCGGCGCGAGCCGACGTCAGACGACTCTCTCATGCGTGGACCGTTCTTGCGGCTCGCAGGCTCGATGCTCAGTGCGCGCAACCACGTGTTCGTCTCCACCGCGCCCGCCCAACTGGACGACGAGACGCCGCAGGCCTGGATCGTCGACCTCGAGAAGGGCCCTGTACTCGAGGTTCGACAGCTGGCTGCCGTCTATCCGGAGCTCGACATCGTCGAAGCGGAGCTCGATCGCTCCGGAGCGAGACCTATATCGCTTGTTCACTTGAGCGATCTTCGCGAGGTGCAGATGGTGCCGGCCGCAGGGGGCAATTTGGACGTCGTGGTGAACGCTGCCCTCGGAGATGGCTGGGTATTCGAGATAGACGTCAGCTATCCCAAGGGGGCGCGCGCTCGGTACGCGCACTGGACGAACCTCCGGGAGCCGCCTCCCGCACCCGATCGCGAGCTGCCCTTCCAGCCATGGAACCCGAATCGAGAAGGAACCGGCTTGTGGGGCGACTACCTAACCCCACTTCCGGGCTTCGAGCTCCCGGTGCTCGTCGTTGCGCGAACTCCCGACTCGTCCCGCGGATGCGCCTCCGCTCAGATGCTGCCGGACGGAAGCTATCGCTGCGCCGTGAACACGAGGTTTCTCGGTGGCGGATGGCGAATGACGACGCGTGGCAACGAGATAGTGTTCGCGAACGACGACACCCGCGAGGTGCAGCGGCTCGACTTGGAGCAGTGTGGCGACGCCACGGGGTTCGCCCGCGATGATCGAGACATCGATGAGAGCATCACGCTGTATCCGCCGCGAGTGCTCTTCGGGTGTCACGAACTAGGACCCGAAATCCTATGGTCGCCTGGACGTATCGAGAGCGTGGATCGGCTCGAAGGAGGCCCTCCCCAGAGGACGGCCAACGGTTGGGTCGTCACGGACCCGCGAAAGGATCAGGATGAGTCGCCCGACGGGCACGGCTCGCCAACACGGTACCTCGACCTGGCCCATCGCAAGCTCTTCCGAACTCCTCCCACGTTCCAGTACAGTACGCATATCGCCGGAGAAACCATCATTCTCGCGCCTCGATCGCAGCCCGGCAGTATGTGGGTCCTGGATCTCGAAAAAGAAGTGGTGTCGCACGTGTTCTCGGCACCGGAGTGTGAGTACCTCGACGCGACGTACGGGGACGGGCGCTGGTGGGCAGTGACGTGCTCCGATCGGAGCGATCGGATGCTCTGGTCCGAGGTGTTCGACGGGATAGAGAAAAAGCGCTGGCGACTCCCTGCCACCAACGGCAGTGCAGCCAACGGACGCCTCTGGGTGAACCCACGCGCGCGCGTCGCCTTCGGCATCGTCCGCCGCGAGGACGAAGACGTTCTACACATCTGGGGCCTCGAGTGAAGGACGCTACTGCCATTAGTCTTTTCTGACCTGCTCATCCGAGTCAAATTCGAAATCCACGGTGACTGCGTCTCCAGATCCCTTGCCGACCTGCTCGAACGCGAGGTGAACAAAATCGACAACCTGTTACAAGATGATAGTGCGTGTTCTCTCGCTTCCGGGTCCGAATGCATCGTGCCAGACGTCGATGACGGCGGTTCTTGTTTCCAGAGACACCCTGATGTCTGAGTCATCATGATAACCCCAGTTCATCGCAACTTAGCTGTATACTCAGAGTT
Organism: uncultured Nannocystaceae bacterium; assembly: GCA_964468635.1. Lineage (GTDB taxonomy): Bacteria > Myxococcota_A > Polyangia > Nannocystales > Nannocystaceae > Xiheibacterium. Next base: position 76,099 of record CAYXVR010000003.1, on the reverse strand, counting down.
CAGGATGTCGTAGAATCGTTGACACGCCTCCTCCTCGGAACTGTAGTTGCCAAGTTCGGTCCTGATACCTCGCTCAAAGTACTCGATGAGCCAGCGATCGTAGACTTTTCGGAGAATGTATCCGTCATAGTCCGGCGTCTCGTCATCGAAGAAGTAGAGCTGATCGCGAAAGCCCTCGGAGCCGAGGCGTTGCTTCAATTCGTCTCTTGTCATTGCGTCACCCTCCTGAGATACCCCCAGCGTACGAGGTAGTCGACAGTATTTGGCAGTTCGAATTGCAATCCGAAGCCTGGCTGGCCGAACCACGGCGTAACGAGCCCGACGTCTACTTCGATGGGCATGAGCACCTCGTAGACGAGGTAGACCTTTTTGCGGGACTCCGGGCTGAGGGCCCGCATCCCGAGGGGCGTTCCTTCGGGCGACACAAACGTCCCGGCCTCTGCGCCGTAGCGGTCTACCCGTGTCCCCGGCAGCAGCGTGGCCCGAGACACGTCTTCGAACCCACGATTGGCGGGCCAGTAGGGTGTCAGCGCTGTGGTCGCCGGTGAACTCGCTGCTGAGGAAATCGGTGGGGCTTCGGTCTCCGGCGATGCTGTTCGGAGTCGACGGATGTTGGTTCCACCTTCTGCCGCTTGATTGACCGCGCGCCCGGAACTGCCGAGGAAGATTCCGCCGAGAAGAAAAACCGCGCTCGTAAGGACTTCAGCGTACGATGCGGCTGTCTCACTCTCGGACTCATCGCAGCCTGCGGATGACGCCACGGACGATACGAGTGAATGGTATGCCGTCGGGGTCGCCTGTCCCGACGCGAGCTCGCGAACACCGGCCTGAGCCTGGTCTGCGTCATACGCAGCGGCCACTCCAAAGAACAACCGAGATCCCAATGTCGCGGCAATGACCGACTCGCCTACAGCGGCCGGGAGCATCAAGATCGAGAAGTAGGTCGCGGAAAAGCGTGCTGAGCGAGCACGCTGTGCGTTGATGAGGGTTTCGAGCCCCCGCCCGTGGATCAGCTTGCGGCTCCACTCATCCCTACGATGCTGCTGCTCAGCGAGGCGCGTTTCGTGCTCGACCGTCGTCTCCACAGCGTTGATCGCACCACGCGCTCGGTTCGCTCGCGTGCCGATGAAGTCTTCGTCGTCCTCGTAGACACTCGCCCCTCGCCCTCCGCTTCCCCGGCCGGTCGTCACGCGCTTCAGGCCGTACATCCGTTCCTCGAACAGCCCGCTCGTGTCCCGTGAGCCGATCGGTCGGTTGCCCGCGTACGCGAAGCGATTCACGCCGTCTGCGAGGCCGCTCGGATCCGCCGCCGTCCACCGCCCCAGCCACGGCGCGTAGTAGCGCGCGCCGTGCAGCGACAAGCCGGTCTCCTCGTCGCGCTCCATCGACGTGTAGCGGTAGCGGTTCGGCGGTACGTCGATCTCGCTCGTCGTCGCGCGGTACGCCGTCGTGCCGAACGGGTGGTACTCCTCATACGAGATCACCCGACCGCCCTCGTCGACCTCCAGCGTCGTCGAGCCCAAGTGGTTCGTCAGCTGGTGACGATTCAGTCGCCGCGGCACCGCGAGCGACTTGCCGTCCTCGATGTCCTTCGTCTCGATCCTCAGCGCGCCGCCGGCGACGTGCTCCGTGATCGTCCGCTCCACCAACACGCCCTTGCGGCGCTTCTCGTAGTGCTCCTCGTCGCCGAGGTAGATGCGGTCTTCCACGACCGCCTCGCCGTTGCACACCAGCTTGCGGATGCGCACGCCCCCCGCGTACTGCAGGTACACCCTCTGCGTGCCTGCCTGCACCCGCTCGAGCTGGTCGTGCTCGTTCCAGGCCAGCGCGCCGAGGTGCGGCATTGCGGTCATGTTGCCGTGCGCGTCGTACTCGTAGCGCTCGGGCAAGTCGTCCGAACGCCGGCCGGTGGCACGCAGGCGATTTCCGAACGCAGAGTACTCGTAGTGCCGCCGGAACGATCCGGCCCCCGCCTCGTGGACCAACGCCGTCAGGTTCCCGCAGACGTCGTAGCGATATCGTTGCACGTACCGACGCATCGCCGTCGGGTCGTTCGGATGCACCGACCGAACCGGTGCACGCGACGACGCATCGGCCGCGTCCGACTGGCCCTCGTGCTCGCGGCCGGTCGCCTCCACCAGGCGATAGAGCGCGTCGTAGCGGTAGTCGTTCACCGCCTCGACCTTCGCGTTGGCGAAGAACACGTCAGGCTGTGCGAGATCGCGGATGCGCGTGATGTTGCCGATCGGGTCGTACGCGTAGTGCAGATCCTGCAGCGTCTTGCCGCCGGGACTCGTCGTACGGAGTCGAACCAAGCGCTCGGTGACCGCGTCGTAGCTGTATTGCGTCCGTGCCGCCTCGCCATGACGCACGTCCAGCGGCCGGCCGAGCGGATCGAACGAGTCCACCGCGTAGGCGAGCGACGTCCCGCTCGAGTCGTCACGCTCCACCCGGTCGAGCAACCCGTCCTCGCTGTAGTGCGAGCGCTGCACCGCGCCGCTGGGCGACGCCTGCAGGATCGCGCGCCCGTGCGCGTCGTAGTCCGCGAACGTGACGAACGGATCGCGCTCGTCGAGCAATCGCTCGTCCGCGACGACCGCGTCGATGTCCTCCACGTGCTCGAAGCCGGCGATCCGCGACCAGTCGGTGAGGCGGGTCGCCACCCCCGCAGCCTCTGCCTCGGCAATCGTCTTCGGCAGGTTGCACAGCCGGCGTTCGGTGAGCTCGACGTTGCCGTCGAGGTCGTACCCCAGCACGGTGAGCTGACCGCCCCCGTCGTAGACGCGAAACAACCGGCCCCGATGCCGTCCCCGCGGCTCCGCTTCGGAGAGCGATGCGTTTGCGGCGGCCTCGGCATTCTTTCCGTCGCCGTAGATCCGCTTGCACACGAGCACCTCGGGCTCGCCCGGAGCGATCACGTAGTCCTCGAGCGGACGACGCAGATCGTCGTACGTCCACCGGAACACATTGCCGCGGTCGTTCGCGGCCACCAGCGGCGCACCGCTCGCGTCCGTCAACGCCCGTCGCTCGCCGGCATCGACCGACAGCACGCGCAGCACTTGGCCGAGCATGGCGTGCTCGCGCTTCTCGGCGACGTTGCCACGCGCGTCGATCACCTGGCGCGTCGCGAGCACCTGCACCTCACCAGCATCATCGCGCAGCCGGGCGAACGTCGCGACCGGTCGCCCCAGGACGTCGAGGCGCACGTGCGTCGGCGTGTTCGCGTGCGTCTTCGTCATGCGCGCCGCGGCCCGCATCGCCTCGCTGCTGCCGTGCTCGTGGGTGGCGAGCCACTCGCTGTCCTCGACGGTGTCGTTGCGATCGAAGAGCTCGGCATGCCACGCGTCGAACTCCACCCGCTCCACGGTGCCGTCGGGATGGTCGGTCCGCACGAGTCGGCCGAGCGCGTCGTACGACATCGACGCGACGAGCTTCGTCGCACCGCCCGCGTCGTAGCCGATCGAGCCCGACACGTACGGCGCGTACCGCAGGACCGGCAACCCCTTGTTGTTCACCACCGTGCGGCCGCTGGTGCGAAACCGACCGGTCCCGTCTCGGACCTTCTCCTGCAGCGGCGCGCCGCTGCCCGAGAAGTACGTGGCCGACAGCGAGACGCGCACGCTCGCGCGGCCGTGCTCCAACCGCACGAACGCGCGCTGGACCGTCGGGCCGCCACGCTCGGTGAACGCGTGGAGGTCGTACTCGTAGCGACGCGTGGGATGGTCCGCGTCGTCTCCCTCGTCGCCGGCCGTGAACGGGTCCTTCGGGAAAGGGGCCGAGTCGAGCTTCGGCTTGCGGGAGCCCCGAGTGACCTCGGTCGTCACCATGCCGAGTGCGTCGAATGTTCGTGCCACGGTCGTGTTGTTCGGGTCGTTCGTGGCCGCGGCCGCCAGTACGCGATAGTCGTTGCGGTAGTCGGTACGGTTGTGAGCTCCGTCCGCACCCACGATGACCTCGTTGTTTGCGACCACGAGGAAGTGGTCGCCGTCGTACTCGATGGTGCCCGTTCGCTTCCCGAACGGATCGATGGTCGCGACCGGCAGGAAGAAGCGGTCGGGCGCGAGCTCGGCGCGACCGGAGTGCGTCCACCAACCGTCGCCATCGTGGACGTATCCAGCGGTCTTCAAGAACGCGTCGCCGTCGGCCCCGATCGCCGCGAATGCGTCGGCGAACAGGCGGTCGACCTGTGCGACGCTCATGGCCATCTGCCGCGTCTCGAACGGCAGGGCTCGCGCGCCGACCACACCGAGGGGCAGGGGAGTGTCGGAGAGCGCGTCGTCGTAGAAGAGCGTGCGCGATCGACTCAGCAGCCGGCGTTGATGGCTGCCGTCCGGCCGCTGCTCGAACGGGATCTCCGTCCCGCTGCTCGCGGCCGATCGCAGCGCGGCCATCGTCATCGGCGCACGCGGATCACCCGGCTTGCCGCTGACGGCGAAGGTGGACGATTCGTACGCCGTGCCGAGGCGGTGGACGGATCCTCCGACCTGATTCACCACTTTCACATGCGTGACGACGATGCTCGTGCGCAGCTGAGGATCCTCGGGTGGTCCATCGGAGGTACACGCCTCCGGATCCACCTCCTCGGGACGCGCTGGCTCGGCCGTGCTCTCCCCCACGCGTCGCGCGATGCCGGTCGTCGCATCGACGTCGAGCATCGCCGTCGCACGAGCGATCCACGTCGGATACTGCGAGCCACCAGGACCGAGCAGAAGGCCCGGCGGTGCGGGCTCGATCGCCTCCGCGAACAGAAGCAGCTCGGTGCGTCGATTTGCGGCCTCCGCCGCGCCGTCGGCAGTGGCGACCGCCGGATAGTGCTCGCCCGCGCCGACCGCCGTCACTTCCGTGCCGGTCGGGAGCGACGTGCCGTCGAGCCCCATGTACTGGCGGACGAGCTCGCGACGCGTGAACGGTCCGAGATCGCCGTCGGGATCCAGACCCGACGCGGACTGGAATCCCACGACGTCTCCCGGGAAGCCGAGCGCCGCGAGCATCTGGGCATCCTCGGCCGCCCCGAAGCGATGCTCCTTCGCGACACTGACCTCGTACATCGCGAGCCACGCATCGACGTCGTCGCGCAGGAACTGGGCGACACTCTTCGCACGCAAGAGCGACAACGCGTCGTTGTCGGCGACCTTGCCTTCGCGATCTGTATGGCCCACGACGAGCAGCCGAAATCCCGCGTGCTCGGCGTACAGCTCGGCCAGTGACCGCAGGCTCGCGCGTGCGCCCGGCAGCACGAAGCTCTTCGCCTCGTCGAACAGGAATCCCGTGACACGCGCGAGCACGACCTCCGGCGGATCGGGCTCGTCCTTCGGCGGCGTCGCCTTCGGCTCGGGCACTGCGGTGCGCCTCGGGTACGCCACCGTCGCGGTGGTGAGCGGATGACCGAAGTCGTCGACCTCGAGCACCGCGGTCTGCAGCAGTCGAGGATCGGGAACGGACTGCCGCTCGTGCGTATACGTGAGCGACTGCTCGGCGAAGACGAGCACGCTCGTGTGGTGCTTGCCTTGCTCGCGCGACTTCACTGCGTGGGTGTGATGGGTCACCGCGATCGGTCGCGCGCGCGTCTCGTCGTCGCCCGCCTCGCCATAGCTCTCCGTCCGTAGCGGACGGCCACGGAGCGCTCGCAGTGCTTCGCGGGCATCGTCCCCCGCGCCGAGTGCGGCGGGGTCGACGTGTCGCAAGACAGCGGCGTCCGCATCGCTCGTGTCGTACTCGCCGACGAACGAGACGTCGGCGCCCACGTGGAACCATGATCGGGTGCGCAGCGGCGCGACGAAGTGTTCGGCGGCCGCGCTCTGCAGTGCCGACGAGGAGATCTCGAGCTCCTCGAATCGCTCGCTGTCGACCTGTTCCACGCGGCCGAATCCCCGGAGTTCGCGCTCGCGCGGATCGTAGTGGCCATGCGCGTACGAATAGCTGGAAGTGAATCGGGTGCCCGCGACGAGGTCCTGCACGACGACCTTGGCGACGACCGGAATCGCCAGCGGCATTCGAGTTTCCCACGGCGTGCCACGGGCACGATCCGCGACGAAGAACGACGTGCTCGTCGCGTACTCGATCGAGGTGCGCAGCCCGAATCCGTTGCTGTCGCGCACGAGCAGGAACGGGTGCTCCTGCATGAAGTCGACGACGTTGAGGGCGGCGGGCTTGCCCTCCTCCGCGAACGCGAACGATCCAGTCGTGCGGCCGTCCATGCGAACCAAGCTTGAGAGGCGGAGCGATTCGAAGGGGGGCAGCGCAGGTGACGAACCGGCGACGAGACGATTGCCGGACTCGTTGAGCCACAGCGTCGCTCCGTTCTTCCCGAGGTAGAGCACGTCGATCGGACCGAGCCCGTCGACGTCGCACAGCCGTACGCGATCCACGTCGACAGGCTCGCCGAGACCGGGCGCGTCCATGACCACCTTGCGCCCGAACCGACCTCGACCGAGGTTCGGCCAGTACGCGACCTCGTCGGCGCGCAGTCGCACGACGTCGGCGAGGCCGTCGCCCGTCATGTCGGCGAAGACTATCGCCTCGGTGCGCGGGAGCTCCGGATCGAGGTCGCGCGCAGCATCGAACAGGACCGGCCCCGGTCCCGCGTCTTCGTCACCATCGTGGGCGATCGGGGGCTGTTCGATCCAGCCGTCCTTGCTCGCGGTGCCCATGCGGCGCCACCAGGTGTACTGGCCGTCCTTCGCGACGAGCACGTCGGCGATCCCGTCGCCGTCGAGATCCACGACGTACACGCGATGTTGCTCCGCGATCGGATCCTTCGCGACCGGCGGTGTGTTGCCCGCTGCGATCGTCTCGCCGGGCTTCCAGACGCCGGTCGTCTCGTCGCGCTCGAACACGGTCGCCGTCGAGGGTCCGAACTCGACGAGGGCCGGACGCCCGTGCGGGCCGAGGTCGAGGAAGCGCTGCTGGTGGATGGCCGGGTCGGTCGACGGCGAGGCTCCGAACGGGATGGGCTTTGGTTTCGCGAACGTCCCGGGCACATCGCCCGCGGCGCGCACGATGAACCGACCCGATTCCCGCGTGACGAGATCGGCGAGGCCCGTTCCGTCGAGATCGAGCAGCTCGGCATCTGTGCGGGGTGCACTCAGATCGAGGTCGTGGAGGACGTCCTCGGCGAATTGCCGCTGGTTCGCGACGACGACGCGCGGGCTGTACTCGAATCGCCGCTGGGGCAGCGCGGCACTGCGCTTGCCGTCGTAGCCGCACACGGTCGCACCGACCAAGCGAGAAGCGACGCGATCTTCCTGGTACTCGAGCTCCAGCGCACGGACGAGTACGGGACCCAGGCCACCGTCGGCATTCAGCGCGGTGAAGCGGTGGTAGACGAGCACACGGCGGCACAGGCGACGCGTGCGCACGTCGAAGGTGGCTCGACAGCAGGAGAAGACGTCGCGACGCACGGGCCAGCCGCGATCGTCGTCGACACCGGCGTCGGCACCTTCGAGGTGCTCGCCGTAGTCGAGCACGACCTCGAACATGAAGCGCTCGCGCGCCGCGGGATCGTCCAGCGTGGCGGGCTCGATCGGTCCGTCGGAGGCGTCGCGATTGCCGTACAGGACGCGCTTCAGATAGCGCTGCGGCTGCACGCCGTCGCGTCCGCGCTCGAGTGCGGAGTCGACGTCCACGCCGACGATATCCTCGCGCTTGTAGCGATACACCACGACGTTACCGAGCTCGTCTCGCTGTTCCTGCAACAGCCATTGATAGACGCGCTTGGGATCATCCGGATCGACGATCTGCGCCTCGTCGGTGCGGCCGAAGATCGAGAGCACGTTGTCACGACTCCGCACCACGAAGTGGGAGACCCCGGCCTTCTCGCGCCGTTCGATCCGCGCGAACCCGCCCTCGGTCCGCGCGCGATAGACGATGACGACCTCGCCGGTCTTGGGATCGAGTCCTTCGTCGACTGCGACGAGATCGTCGGAGTCGGAGAACACGAACACGTCGCTCTCGTTCGCATCGTCGTACTCGGGCAAGCCCCGGCCGTGCTCGCGCACGATCGCCTTCGTCGACGAGCGCACGAAGTACGGGAGCGACAGCCGCCAGCCCCAGCCGAACGGGCCGTTGCCGCCCTGCGTGCCGTAGCCGATCGCGAGCGCAGGCGAGATGCCGCGCGCGGCAGGCAGCGGCACCGCCACACTCACGCCGCCCTGACCGGTCGGGGCGCTGGTGCTCCACTTCTCTCCGAGCTTCGGCAGCGAGAGCCCGCCGACAGCCTTGGAAAGCTCCGGCACGGTGGCCTGCGGTGGCTCGCCGCCGGGGACGTGCACGACGATCTCGTGGCGCCTGCCCGTCTCGAGCGCGATCGGAGTGAGCGATCCGTCGGGGGGCATGCGCGCATCGATGCGCACGTCGAATCCCGGACGAGGTGGTGTGCTCACGATGCGTTCTCCGCGTCGTCGGGCATGGCCAGATCGTCGAACGACACGTCCGCGCGGGCGGCCGAACGAATCTCGGTGAACTCGACGACGTCGCCCGGGAGCTCGCCATCGTGGGGCTTGCCATCGATGCGGCAGTGGAATCGGCCCGACAGCGGTCGCCCGTCCTGATCGACCACGATGAATGCCACGAACGTGGTGGGAGGCGGTTCGTACGGGCGATCCTTCGCGAGCAACCGCAAGGGAATACCGGGCGACTCCCGCGGTGCACGGTCCCTCCCTGCGGCGGCGGATTCGGGACGCGGGTGCTCGCGCAGCGCGAGCTCACCATGCGTGATGAGCTCGGCTGCGGTGGCGATCAGATCTTCGCTCGAGAATGCGTCGGTCGACACACGGCGCGCGATGACGTCGCGCAGCGTGATCGCGTTGCCGGGGTAGGCATCCAGCAGCGTACGCAGAAGCTCGAGATGGAACGCCGCAGGGACGATCGGCCGCGACGCGCCGAGGGGCGGCACGACCAGCTCGTAGTCGACACCGACGCCCCAGAGCATGTCGAGTCGAGACGTCACGCGGACACCCGTAAGGTCCCGCGTCCACGTGCGCCCGACAAGATGCGGGCGCGTCCGTCGTGGGCCCGGCGGGACGCTGCGGGCGGCGTGCGCTCACGGACGGATCGGGCTGTTCCTAACGGCGGCGCCTCGGGGACACGGCAAAGGGGACGACGAGGACGTGGCACGGGTCCCCGTACAGTCGGCCGCGGGAGGCAATCGTTGCACCGCGTGTCGCGAGTAGGTCGCGAGAACGCCGCACGTCGAACGGTCGGCGTCCGTGGTCTCGGCTCTGCACCCAAAGACCTCGGCCGTCGGCCTCCCGCTCGCATCCACAAACCTCGACGCCCTTCCAGGGTCCGCGACGGACCGAACACAAAGCGACGAGTCAGCGCGTGCCGCCTATGGGACGTCGGCACCAGCAACGTCGGCGGCCATGTCCTCGGTCGGACGCAGGTCGCTGCCTCCGATGTCCACGGCCGGATCGTCGGCGAGACGGGGTGGGTCCGCCACGGGATCGGCCACGCGCCATTGTGCGGCGGTGAGGACTGCCGCGGGCGGGTTGGCGAGTTCGAATCCGCCGTTGTCGTAGTCATCGAACCAGTCCATGGCCTCGGGGTCACCCATTACGCCGAGCATGACGTTGCCGGTCCCGGGCGTGCTCTCGGTCGCGCTGTAGCTGATCGAAGCCGCTGCGCACGCGACCTCCGGGTTCCCGCTGCGAGCCACGAGGATCGAGTTGCGCACGAGCACGTCGCCGGGAGCGATACACGTGAGGGCCGGCGAGGTGCTGAAGCTTCCGCCGAGCGTCGTGTAGAGCACGGAGGCGCTGCTGCCCGAAGCGACCTCCAGAGCCGGTATTCCGATGGCACCTCCGACGAAGGAGTTGCGGACCTGTGCATTGGCGGCGTTCGAGAGCGTAATGCCACCACCCGTGTTCTCGACGACTTCGGTGCGATCGAGGTAGAGCGTCGAGCCGTCGACGTCGATGCCGAGGCCACTGCCATCGTTGCCGTTGATTCGCAGGCCCTGAATGTAGACGACCGCGCCGCCCGAGATGTCAAAAGAAGGCTGACCGTTGCCCGCCTCTCCGCCGACATAGGGAGAGTCGCCTTCGGCCCCCAGGAGCGCGATCTTCTCTCCGTTGATCTGCACCCTCTCAGCGAACCCGCCTGCATGCACGATCAACACACACTCGTTCGTCACCGCGGTGCCGATGCTTTCGCCATCCTCCACGTCGATCACGCAACCGTCATCGAAGCACGCCCCCGTCGCGATGTCGCACGCCGTCGCCGCGCATTGCTCGTGATAAGTGCAGCCCACGCATGTGCTCGTTCCCTCGTCGCACACTGGAGTCGTGTCGCCGCATGCCGCCGCGTTACCTCTCGCACACTGCACGCAGTGCCCGTCGCCCAGACACACCGGTCGTGCTTCGTTCTTCGCGTTGCACGCCATGTCACCGTCGAACGTCTCCGTGCACGGCACGCACTCGTGGTCTAAGCACACCGGATGGTTCGGATCGGTACAATCAGCGCTCACCTGGCAATCGGAGGGCCCGGTCGTCTCGGTAGGATCGGTCCCGCTCGCCGTCTCGTCGCCCGTCATCGTCAGCGATGACGAGTCTTCGAGCGTCGTCCGATCGCCGCTCGGATCGCCCGAGCTGTCAGTCGTCGACGTGACCGAGTCGTCGCCCGTGCTCGATTCGTCGTCAGCGGGGGAGTCCTCGCTGCCACACCCAAGCAAGAGCACGACGACGGCGGCGCAACGCAGACGAGAACGACAAAGCATCGCTACCTACGGCGTGTCGGCACCGGCGTGGTCCATCGCCCCTGCCGCGGGACGCGGGTCGCCGTCGAAGTCGAAGGGGTAGTCGCCGGCCTCGACGAGCGCGATGTCCTCGAAGGCATCGCCGCTCGCTCCGAGATGGAAGCCGCCGGGGCCGAGGCTGTCGAACCATCCGAAGTCGAACGTATCCAGCACGACATTCGTCGCTCCACCCACGTCGGTGTCCACCGCGCTGTACGAGAAGTCTCCGTCGCACGAGATCGACGGCACGGCCTCCGCGACGATGATGCTGTTGCGAACCGTGACCGTTCCGCCGTTGCACAGGAGCGACGCCGGCGCAGCACCTTGCGTGTCGTTGAGCGCGACAGTCGAGCCTTCGATGGTCAGTGTGGACTCGTCGGCTGACACGCCGAACAGCCCAGTAAAGCTGCTCCCACCGTTGGCACCGACGATGCTGCTGCGGATCCAGCCAACGGCGGCGTTCGTCAGGTTGATCCCGCCGCCGCTGTTTGCGACGACTTCGGTGCGATCGATGTAGAGCGTCGAGCCGTCGACGTCGATTCCGAGGCCACTGCCATCGTTGCCGTTGACGCGCAGACCTTGAATGTAGACGACCGCGCCACCGGAGATGTTGAACGCGGGCTGACCGTCTGCGACCTCTCCTGCCACCGTTGGTGAGTCCCCCTCGGCCGCGAGGATAGCGACCTTCTCTCCGCTGATCTGCACGCTCTCTGCGAACGCACCGGCGTGCACGATCAGCACGCACTCATTCGCAACCGCGGCGCCGATGCTCTCGCCGTCCTCCACGTCGATCACGCAACCGTCATCGAAGCACGCCCCCGTCGCGATGTCGCACGCCGTGGCCGCGCACTGCTCGTGATACGTGCATCCCACGCACGTGCTCGTGCCATCGTCACACACCGGCGTCATGTCCCCGCACGCCGCCGCGTTCCCCCCCGTGCACTGCACGCAGTGCCCGTCGTCCCTGCACACGGGCAACGCCTCGTCCTTCGCGTTACACGCCATGTCTCCATCCGGCGTCTCCGTGCACGGTACGCAGTCGTTGTCCAGGCACACCGGCCGGTTCGGGTCCGTGCAGTCTTCGCTCACCTGGCAGTCGGTCGGGCCCGTCGTTTCCGTCGGATCCGTCTCCGTCTCGTCGCCCGTCATCGTCATCGTCACGGACGACGAGTCGTCCATCGTCGTGGGATCGCCGCTCGGATCGCCCGAGCTGTCCATCGTCGACGCGTTCGTCTCGGTCATCGTCGACGTGTCGAGGCACGAGTCGTCCTCGTCTGCGTACTTGTCGTCTCCGCACGGGCTGTAGCACGACGGATCGGACGGCGCTTCCTCGACGCATCCGTCGTTGTCCTCGCTGTCCACGCAGCTGCCGCCGCAGAAGCCTCGCTCCTCGCCGTGCTTCTCCACGCAGTACGCGTCGCCCTCCTTGCGGACGCAGTGGTCCTCGTTCTTGTCGTCGTACTTGCACGACAAGCCGGCGGCGAAGCTGACCGCGAACGCCGAGCCGAACAGGAAGACGCGAGTAGGAACCGCTTTCATGGCAAGACCTCCGAACGACATCAGAACCGAGTGGAGAAGCTGACACCCGCCGAGCGGGGTCCGAACCAAGGCGCGAAGGCAGTCGCACGCTTGCGCGCGCGCGCACGATCGACGCCGAGCAACACAGCGCCCGTCACCAACGCGGCACCGCCCACGGGAGCATGGGATCGGAAGACGCTTGCGATCAAGGGATGTGCGCACCCGCGACATCCGCGGTGCCGTCGACCAAGGGCCGTGCGGCCCCATCGATGTCCATCGCCGGATCTCCAGTGCGCCACTGCGCCGCAGAGAGGATTTCGTCAGGTGCCAGCCCGGTGAGACGGAGGTTGGTATTCACCGCGACGAACCAGTTCGTCATCATCTCGCCGAGCATCACATTGCCGGTACCCGGGATGTCGATCTCGGTGGCGGTGTAGCTCACCGCTGCGACATCGCAGTTGATCTCGGGATTCGAGGTCGTGTTGGCTGCCAGGAGGCTGTTGCGGATAGTGACCGTCGATCCTGTAGTACACGTGAGCGCGCGCGCTGTGCCGGTGCCACCGAGAATGGACGTGTAGATGATCTCCGCGGTCGACTCGTTTACGTTTAGAGGAATGACATCGTTGAAGTTCCCACCGCCCAGGAAGGAACTACGGATGAGAGCTTCGGCGCCGCCCGCAAGCACTACGGTGCCATTCGAGTTATTCATGGCGCTGACGCGATCCATGTAGAGCGAGGCATCGTCGATAGAGAGCGAGACCGAATCCGCGTTGAGGGTGAGAGACACATCCTGAAGATACAGTTCTGCACCAGAATCGACCTCTACGGTTGGCTCTCCACCTCCACCGTTGTACCAGGCTGCGGTCCCATCAGCGCGCAGGATGGCGTACGCGGTACCAGCCCCGCTCAGCGACAGGCTCTCGTCAAAGTTTGTGTTCCCGTGCAACAGTAGAACGATCTCACCACCATCGCCGAGATCATCATGTGCTCCGCTGATCGTCGTGTAGATCTCACCCGGTCCGACGTCATAGACCTCCGCCGTGTCGAAGCACCCTCCCGTCGCGATGCGGCAGGCGCTCTCCGGGCACTGCTCGTGGTACGTGCACGCGACGCACACGCTCATCTCGTCATCGCAGATCGGCGTGTCGCCGTCACACTGTTCCGCGGCGCTCGCGGAGCACTGCACGCAGTGGCCGTCGTCGCGGCACACCGGCAGTGCCTCGTCCTTCGCGTTGCACGCCATGTCTCCGTCCGGCGTCTCCGTGCACGGTACGCAGTCGTTGTCGAAGCACACCGGCCGGTTCGGATCCGTACAATCCGCGCTCACCTGGCAGTCCGTCGGCCCCGTCGTCTCCGTCGGATCGGTGTCCGTCTCGGTCTCGTCCCCCGTCATCGTCATCGTCACGGACGACGAGTCATCCGCCGTCGTCGGATCGCCGCTCGGATCGCCCGAGCTGTCCATCGTCGATGCGACGGTGTCCGTCATCGTCATGCCCAGGCAGCTCATGTCGTCCTCGGCGAGCATGTCGCCGCCGCACGGGTAGTAGCAATCGACCGGCACCTCCGCCACGCAACCGTCGTTGTGCTCGGAGTCGACGCAGTCGCCACCGCAGTGCTCGAACTCGCCCGGGTATCGGTCCGCACAAGTGGCGTCACCCTCGAGGAACGAGCAGTGGTTCGAGTTCGCCTCCGACGACTTGCACGCGTCGGCCAGCATCAGCCCACTCGTGAACGCGACACCGATCAGGATGGGACGAAGGAATCGAGAATCCATGACGTTCACTTTCTCCTCAGAACCGCCGAAAGACCGTGATGCCAGCGAGACCAACGCCGGCCCAGGGTGAGAAGCTCACAGCACGCTTGCGGGCCCGCTTGCGATCGACCGCGATCAGCACGGCACCCGTGATCACCGCCGCAGCACCGACACCGATCAGCGCATAGCCAGCCGGTCCGAAGTCCGTCGTCTCGACGCTTCGCTCGGACTCCCCCTCGCGCTCCGGCTCGCCGATCACCGCGAGCGCGATCCCGGTCCCGAGCGCTGCCGTGCCCACGACCAGCGCCGCGATGCCGCCCTTGCCCATGCCGCCCAGCGGCGTGGGTCCGCGATCCGGCTCCACGGGTGGAGCCGCGGGCTGGCCGTTCGTCGCGGGCGGCGTCGTCGACGGCGGGACCGGTTCGTCGTCCGCCTTCTGCAGCGCCGGCACGCTCTCGCGCACGCCTTCGCTGACCTTCGCGAACAGCTCGTCGTAGTTGCACTCGCACCGCAATCGCACGGGCTCGTCCGCCTTGCCCGCGCGCTCGACCACCAGCTCGATCGCGTAGTCGTAGCGCTCGCCGCCGATCTCGATCGTCAGCGATCGCGGCGCTTTCGGATCCACCGTGGTCGCCACGTCGTGATCGCGCAGCACCTTCTCCGCATCGGTCGTGATCCGCTCGCGCACCTGCTCCGCGCGATCGATCGACCCGTCGACCTCCACCTTCACCACCGGGCCGCCCTCGGGCGCCGCCGCGGAAGCCGACGACGACACCAACGCCGTCGCGAGGAAGAAGTGAAGAGGATGCTCGAGTCTCATCGTTCGCCTGAACCGTTTCATCGATCGAGCCGCTTGCGGCACCACTCCACGGACTCGGAGATCTTCTTGTCCTTCGACGACCCACCCGCGCGCACGCAATCCGCGAAGCGCCCGAGCTCCGCGAGCGCTTCCACGCGCAGTCGCAACCGCTCCGTCGAGCTCGGCCAACAGCTCGCATCCGACGTGTCGCGCACGACGTCGCTCCACGACAGCGACCCGGCGGCACGCTTCGTCGCCTCGCGCAACGCGACGCACGCCGGCGAGTCCGCGGCTGGCGTCGCCGGCTTCGGCGGCACCGACGACGGCGTGGGCTTGCGCGGCGTGTCCGACTTGCCCGGCTCGACCGGCTTCGGCTCCGACGGCACCGGCTCCACCGGAGCGACCGGCGGCTCCGTCTTCGTCTCCGTCGGGACGGGACGCGGCGGGCTCTCGGGCCGCGGCTCCGAAGGTGCTGCGGTGGGTGGTGGCGGGGTCTCGGGCTCGCTGCCGTGCACCGTCGCGTCGCCGTCGCTCGCCTCGCCATGCGTGTCGAGCTCGCCCAGCTTCCACGCCGCGAACGCGCCCAGCCCCAGCACCGCGATCACCACCAACGACGACACGACGATCATCGAGCGACGCGTCGACGGCTCGCGGCGCACGACGACGTCCCGTCTCGCGGGCGCGTTCGCAACCGCCTCGAGCTCCGGATCGTCGGGGTCCGATCCGATCGCCCCCGCGGCTTTCACGGGCCGGCCCTCGACCCACTTCGTGGGGCCCGAGTGACGCCCGCGCAACTCGTCGAGCACGATCCCCAACCGGGTGATCACTTCGATCGCCGTCGACGGCCTTCGGCTCGGGTCGTAGTTCAGGCAATCGCGCACGAGCTCGTCGAGCGCCGCCGGCAATCCCGGGCGCAGCGTCGACACCGGCGGCACGAGGCCGCTGCGCAGCGCGTCGATGGGCGGCAGCTGGTTCGACAGCATCTCGAACAGCACGACGCCGAGCGCGAAGATGTCCATCGCCGGCACCGCCGGCAGACCGGCGGCCTGCTCCGGCGCCATGTACTCCGCGGTGCCGATCACCGAGCCCGCGATGGTGAGATCCGGCTCGATGCCCTTGCTGTCGAGATCCGCCGACACACCGAAGTCGACGAGCTTCGCCTGCTCGCGACCGTCGGGCTCTCGGAGGATCATGATGTTGCTCGGCTTGACGTCGCGATGGACGATCCCCTTGCCGTGCGCGTCCCGCAGCGCTGCCGCGACATCACGCGCGAGCAGGCACGCGCGCGTGGGATCCATCGGCTCGCTGCGGTGTCGCGAGTTCGCGAGCACCAGCGACAGCTCGCGACCCCGGACGAACTCCATCACGAGGTATCGACGACCGTCGGGCGAGTTGCCGATGTCGTGCACGTGGACCACGTTCGTCGCGTGTGCGAGGCGGCCCATGACGTGGGCCTCGCGGTTGAACCGAGCGATGGCTTCCGGGTGGCTCGCGAAGGACCACCGCAACACCTTCACCGCGACACGCGAGGACGTCTCGACGTGCTCGCCCATGTAGATGATCGCGTGCGTGCCCTCGGCGAGCTTGCCCGCGATGCGATGCCGCCCCACGACGGTGCCCGGTGCCAACAGCTCGTGGCCGACGACGCGCATCTCGTGGGGCGGGGCAGAAGACATCGGAACCGTCACGGACGAGCGTGACCCCGGCGCGGAGGGGAGACTCGCGGATCATCGACGTTTTGGCGGGTCCGAGCCAGAACCGCGCGGCACGGGGGATCGGGGAGACGTCCTGTCGCCTGAACATCGTCTCCGGGTGGCCGTGCGGACGAGATGGAGCGCAACGCGCCGCCGCGGCCAGCTGTCGAGCCTGGGCCCATGCACCGATTGTCGACCACCGCGGCGAACCGTTGCACGGCCTCGCGCAGAAAAGACGAGAACGGGGGGATCCGCTCTTCGCGCGCCGCCCCGGCTGATCCTTTGGACCGGGGGGCTGCTGGGTGGAACCGACGGCGCGGCGTGCAACGGCTCGGCGGCCGTGGTCGATGAGTGCTCTCCGAGGAGACGACCCTTGGGACGACAATCACGGATCAAACGAGAACGACGCCACGCCCGCGTGCTCACCATCCCTCTGCCCGGGTTCGAGGGCAAGGCCGACGAGCACGGTCACTTCGACGACTGCCCGATCTGTCAGGCGCTCCGTGCCGGCGACGAGGCGACGGCGAACGAGCTGATTCGCACGCACCCCGATCGCGTCGACGGCTCGACGGTGCACGAGCTCGACCCCGCGCCGTTCGTCGCGTGGCTCGCAGCGAACGGCATCGACCTCGAGGCGCCGTACTGACTCACGCCGTCCGCAGCGGCGAGGTCTCACTCGCCGCCGGCGCGCGTCCGGGCGGCGTCGACCGTCGCGAGCATCGCCAGCGCGGCCTCGCGAGCCGCACGCACGCGAAGGACCGGGAGCGCCGCTTCGTCGTCCTGCCACGTGACGTGGGGCAGCTCGATGGTCATCGGCACCGGCCCCGACGCCAGCTTCAAGCGCGCTTCGTGAATCGACTGTTGCGCGGCGTACATCCGTGCGGTGCCGTCGAGCACCGTGCGTTGGACGTCGGGCGCGTCGTCGTCGACGAGCAGATCGACGTAGAACTTCTCGCCGAGGTTCGCCACGATCGACGACGCGAGCTGCCCCGCGCGATCGAACTCGTCGACGGCCGCGAGCAACGCGTCATAGGCTGTCTGCAGGTCCGCGCGGATCCCCGCGAGGCGCGTCGTCGGATCGAGACGCGCGAGCTCCGACGTCCGCAGCGCGTCGCGATACGCCGCCCACCCCCATCCGCCTTCGTGTCCGCAGCCTCCGCACCGGTACGCGCCCACGGCCAACCACTGCAGCGCCGCCGATCCGCACGCGGCACAGGCGTGGTCGAGGTGCTCGCCCGCGCGGAATCGGCGGTTCATGACCCACCACCCGGTCGCCGATGCGAGGAGGAACGCGCCGACGACGAAGTAGTACAGGACCACGCGCGCAGTACTATCGCCCGCGCGACCGTTCTGTTCCATGGACCGTGCAACGATCGCGCTCGGTGGTCGATTGAGGTGGGGTGCCACCAGAAAACCCTTCCCCAGAGACCAGGGACATCATCGAGGCGCTCATCGCCGGGAGTCGGGCCGCGTTCGAGGAGACGCGAGTCGAGCGCGAGGCGATCAGGGACCCGGAAGACGTGCCCGGCGACGTGAACGTCGGGTTGGTCGTGCTCGCCATCGTCATGTCGGCGCCACGCATCGAGGAGACCGTCGAAGCAGCCCGCGCTCGCGTGCCTGCGTCGTTCGATCTCCGCAACGTCACGCGCCTGCGGCTCTACGCCGCGGCGACCTGGCACGCGCTCGTGCGCACGACGCCTGCAAGTCAGTTCGTCGCGCAGGCGTTGTTCCGCGAGGCGATTCCCGTGCATCGCACGATGTCGGCGTGGGCGCGTCGACTCGCGCAGCTCGGGTGGATCCGCCGCGAGCCACCCCAGCGGATCGGCAACGCCGAAGCGCCGCGCCCGCTCGCGCACGACCTCGTCACGCTCGCCGAATGGCTCACCGAGGCGTGGCCGCAGTGCGAGCCGCTCGGGCTGCCGGCCTCGGAGCTCGCGCGCTCGACCGCGATCGGGCTCGATCTCTTCGTGTTGATGTCGAACGAGCCCCGCGCCGAGGATCCGCGCACGCTGGCGCTCGCGTTCGAGCTGATGGCGCGTGCCTACGACGAGTGTCGCCGGCTCGTCGCGCTGCTCCGTCGACGCGAGGGCGATCTCGAGGACATCGCGCCCGCGCTCGATGCACTCGGACAGAGCCCGGGTGACTTCGCTCCGGCTGCGCCGCTCGCCCGCGACGTCCCGCGCGGTTGTCTACCGAACTGACGCGCTGCGCGGCCGCAGCAACAGCCACGCCGTGAAGCCGAGTGGGCCGAGCATCAGCGTGACGAAGAGGATCGGCGCGAGCAGCCACGCGGATGCACCACGCTCGAGCGCGTCCGCGTGGATCCAGCGGCCGACGAACGCGTCGAACACGAGGAAGTGTGCCCATGCGATGGTCGCTCCGCGCGGTGTGCCGAGCAGCGCGGCGATCTCCGGCAGCTCGGGGCGCATGACGAGCGGCAGCACGGATGCGATCTCCGGGGCGACGAGCGCGACGTAGGCGAGCGCGACCGGCACGACGCACCACGGCGACGCCACCAAGCGACGCGTGAAGGAGGCCCGCGGCGCGAGCATCATCGCGAGCCACAGCGGCGCCACCGGCAGGAAGAGCAGCGAGAAGACGAGATTCACGGCGACACCTCCGCCACGGTCGAGACGATCGCCTGGGCGAGCGCAGCGAGCACGATTGCGCCCTGCACGATCGCGAGGCGAGAAAGGGTCCACGTGCGACCCGCTTGGCCGACGCCGATGCGCTCGAGCAGCCATCGGCCCGCCGGCAACACCTGGATCCCGTGCAGCGCGATCGCGTGCGCCAGCTTGAGCGCGCCGAAGCCGGGCGTCGACGCAGCGGCGCCGCCCAGCCCATTGCTGCCCCACACGGCCATCCCGATCCCCACGAGCAGGCTCAGGTCCAGCAGCAGCAGGCCACCGAGGATCGCAGCGCGGCGATCCGCGGCGATGTGACGCGCGCGTGCGACGTCTATCGTCCACGCGACGATCGGCCACGACGCGACCAGGATGAGGATGCCCATCGCGGTGAACACGAGCCCGTCGAACGCCGTGGCCGTGTTGAAGTGCGAGCCCACGCCGCGCCAGCGCTGCATCGTGATGAGGCCGACCTCGAGCGCCATCGACACGGCGTAGATCTTCGCGAGGCGGTGTCCCCGGCGATCCTCGGGCAGCTGCGCGAGCACCCACGCGAGCGACGCGGTGGTGATGCCACCCGAGAGGCCGAACACGATCGGCTTGCGCCACGACACGGGGCCGGCCCACGCACCGCCGTCGACGGCCCACACGATCAGGTGCAGGAGTCCCGAGCCGACGAGCGCCGCGGCGAGGACGGCGAGCCATCGGACGTCGCGACGACGCGCCAGGACGAGGAGAGTGGAGCGAACGAGCGGTTGCATGGTGGATCTCCCGGGTTTGATAACCTTGTTATTCATGCCGCACGACGCGAGGCGTCACCCGCCGCGCAGGCCGGCTTCGATGAACGCGACCATCGATTCGAACGCTTCGTCGCTGCGCTCGGGCGGGCAACCGCCGGAGAGCTCGAGCGACACGAGTCCGTGCGTGATCGCCCAGACGTTCATCGCTGCCGGCTCGATGTCGCGAGCAGGGCGATCGAGCTGTGCGAGCACGCGACCGATCACGCGGGTGAGCGCATCGAAGGCGCGCGGTGCGGCCGGCGGCATCTCGCGGCGCTCGCCGGTGCGCCAGAACAAGAGCCGATACCACGCCGGGCTGCCCAGCGCGA
The DNA here is from genome assembly GCA_964468635.1 of uncultured Nannocystaceae bacterium. Taxonomy (GTDB): domain Bacteria; phylum Myxococcota_A; class Polyangia; order Nannocystales; family Nannocystaceae; genus Xiheibacterium. Next base: position 55,871 of record CAYXVR010000003.1, on the reverse strand, counting down.
AGCCCCGATAGGCCCGGCCCAGCAGCCGCAGGTGCTCGAATGGGTCCTCGTGGTGCACCGCCGCGAGCGCGCTCGCAAAGCGATCGAACGCCTCCGCGACCGCCGCATCGACGAGGCCGTCCTTGTCGCGGAAGTGCGTGTACACGACCATCGTCGACGCGCCGACCTCGGCGGCGACGCGGCGCACCGACAGCGCGCCCAGCCCCTCGTCGGCGAGCACGCGCGCGACGGCCTCGATCATGTCGCGGCGCAGGTCCACCCGCGCCGCGGTGCGAGCCGCGGCGGCCCGACCGCGCGGCGACGACCGGCGGGCGCCCCTGGGGGCGCTGGAGGTGCGGGCTCGACCCATCGAGGCCTGGTATAACACGGTTATACAACCGTGTCCAGTCCACGTGGACGCCCGAATCGGGTGTGCCAAGCTGTCGGTCGTGCGCACCGCCGTCGTCCTGTGTCTGATCGCCGCCTGCCAGCCCAAGCCGCCGCAGCCCGATGCACCGCCGCCACCACACGCATGCACGGAGATCGGATGCATGAACGGGCTGAACGTGCAGGTGCAGAAGCCCACGCCGTGGGCCCCGGGCGACTACGAGTTCCTCTTCGACCTCGACGGCACCGCCGTGACCTGCAAGGGCGCGCTGCCGCTGCCGGCGTGCGAGCAATCGCCTGCGCTCGTCTGTGATCCCGCCGGCCGCGTGCAGGTGACCGAGTCCGGCTGTGCGCTGCCGGCCGCGCAGCACGGCTGGGGCGACGTGCACATCGAGGGCGAGCCTGCGCACGTGAAGATGACGATCCAGCAGGGCGGCGCGGTGCTGCACACCGGCGAATTCGATCCCGTCTACCGCACGCTGCAACCCAACGGCCCGAGCTGCGAGCCGACGTGTCGCCAGGCGAGCCACTCGATCGCCGTGCCCTGATCCGCTTCACGCGAACGATGGTGGTGCCATCGGCGTCCACGGCAGTCGATCGACGCGCAGCGCGAACACGCCGATCGCCCCGGGACCCGTGTGCAGGTGGATCGACGAGGCCGGCGCGCTGACGCGATGCCACCGCACGTTGTAGTGCTCGCGCATCGCGGCCACGATCGCGCGCGGCGTCGCATCGGAGCCCGCTTGCGCGACGCCGAGCCAGATCGCGCTGCCGGGGGCGACTTCCTTCTGCATCAGCTGCACGAGATCCTCGATCGGATCCGTGCGGCGCTTGATCGTGCCCACGGAGACGAGCTCCCCCTCGCGCATCGCGAGCACGGGCCGCACACCGAGCAGGTTCGCGAACATGACGCGCAAGAAGCTCGCGCGCCCGCCCTTCACCAGGTTGTCGAGCTCGTGCACGTACAAGAGCGCGTGCGAGTGCCGTGCCGCGGCCTTTGCGAGCGCTTCGATCGCGTCGGGCTCGAGCCCCGCGCGCACTGCCTCGGCCGCGAGCACGCAGATCATCCCCGCCCCGAGGTCGCTCACCGTCGTGTCGACCACGCGGATGCGCAGCTTCGAGTGTCGCGGGTGCTTCGCGAGCGTGCGCGAGGCACTCACCGCCGCGTCGTAGCTCGAGATGATCTTGCGCGAGGAGTTGATGCACAAGATGTCCTCGTCGTCGCGCCCGATCTCCGTGAACAGCGTCGCGAACTCGGCCGCCGTCGTGCCGATCACGTACGGGTGCTCCTTCGCCGTGCGCACCCACTCGTCCACCTGCGCGAGCGTCACGTCCTCGCGCGTGTCGTGCGACGTCCCGTCGACCACGATCTGCTGGGGCGCCAGCGCGATTCCATAGTGCGCGAGCATCACCGCCGGCAGGTTCGCGCCCGGGTTCGTGACGATGCGCATCGCCCTCGGATCATACCGCCGGGGCCGCGAATCGGCGGGTTTCGGCCGGTCGGCGCGCCGGCCGTCGGACGGGTCAGATCCGCGTCCGGCCCGTGCTAGGGTGCGGCTTCCGGCCCGATCGCGCGGTTTCCCATGTTCGGTATCGACAGCATCGTCAAGAAGGTCTTCGGCACGAAGTTCGAGCGGCAGATGAAGAAGCTGCGGCCGACGATCGAGGCCATCGCAGCGTTCGAGCCGAAGCTCGAGAAGCTCTCCGACGACGCGCTGCGCGGCAAGACCGCCGACTTCCGCCAGAAGCTCGACAACGGAGCGTCGCTCGACGACCTCTTGCCCGAGGCGTTCGCCACCGTGCGCGAGGCGTCACGCCGCACGCTCGGCATGCGGCACTACGACGTGCAGATGATCGGCGCGATCGCGCTGCACCGCGGCACCATCGCCGAGATGCGCACCGGTGAAGGCAAGACGCTCACCGCCACGAGCGCGCTCTACCTCAACGCCCTGCCCGGCAAGGGCGCGCACCTCATCACGGTGAACGACTACCTCGCGCGTCGCGACGCCGAGTGGATGGGGCAGATCTACAAGTTCCTCGGCATGTCGGTCGGCGTGATCGTACACGGCCTGTTCCACGGCGAGCGCCAGCGCTCGTACCGGTGCGACATCACGTACGGCACGAACAACGAGTTCGGCTTCGACTACCTGCGCGACAACATGAAGGAGACGATCGAGAAGTACGTGCAGCGCGACCTGCACTACGCGATCGTCGACGAGGTCGACTCCATCCTCATCGACGAGGCTCGTACGCCGCTCATCATCTCCGGCGAGTCCGACAAGCCGGCCGAGCTGTACGTGAAGGTCGATCGCATCATGCCGTCGCTCCGGCGCGACCTCGACTACGTCGTCGACGAGAAGGCCCACAGCTCGCAGCTCACCGACGCCGGTGTCGATCGCGTCGAGAAGCTGCTCAAGTGCGGCAACCTGTACTCGCCCGAGAACAACGAGACGCTGCATCACGTCAACCAGGCCCTGCGCGCGCACACGCTCTACAAGAAGGACGTGAACTACCTCGTCGAGGGCACCGAGGTGATCATCGTCGACGAGTTCACCGGCCGTAAGATGGAGGGCCGGCGGTGGAGCGACGGTCTGCACCAGGCGATCGAGGCGAAGGAGAACGTCCCGATCCAGCCCGAGAGCCAGACGCTCGCCACCATCACGTACCAGAACTACTTCCGCATGTACCGCAAGCTCGCGGGCATGACCGGCACCGCCGACACCGAGGCGGAGGAGTTCCACAAGATCTACGGCCTCGACGTGATGGTCATCCCGCCGAACCGGCCCGTCGTGCGCGCCGACGCCCACGACCTCGTCTACAAGAACGAGCGCGGCAAGTTCCGGGCGATCGTCGCGGAGATCCGCGATCGCAACAAGAAGGGCCAGCCGATCCTCGTGGGCACCACGAGCGTCGAGAAGTCGCAGGTCATCCACACGCTGCTCGAGCGCGAGGGCATCCCGCACAACGTGCTCAACGCGAAGCAGCACGAGCGCGAGGCGCTCATCGTCGCGCAGGCCGGTCGCAAGTACGGCGTCACGGTGGCCACGAACATGGCCGGCCGCGGCACCGACATCATCCTCGGCGGCAATGCGGAGATGATGGCGCGCGAGCACTTCGATCCCGACGAGAAGCCGGCCGAGTACAAGAAGCTGTACGACGGGCTCAAGAAGCAGTGCGACGAGGAGCGCAAGGAGGTCGTGTCACTCGGTGGCCTGCACATCCTCGGCACCGAGCGCCACGAGAGCCGCCGCATCGACAACCAGCTGCGCGGTCGCGCGGGTCGTCAGGGCGACCCCGGCTCGTCGGCGTTCTATCTGTCGCTCGAAGACGATCTCATGCGCATCTTCGGCGCCGATCGCATCACCGGCCTGATGGAGCGGCTCGGCATGGAGGACGACGTGCCGATCGAGGCGCCGCTCGTGAACCGCGCCATCGAGAACGCGCAGCAGAAGGTCGAAGCGATGCACTTCGACACGCGCAAGAACCTCTTCGAGTACGACAACGTCATGAACGAGCAGCGCAAGGCGATCTACGCCCTGCGCAAGCAGATCCTCGAGGGCCGCTATCGTCCGGAGGTCATCGTCGACGATCCGCGCAAGGAGCAGCCGGTGCCGCAGAAGCTGCCGCCGGCGCCGGACAAGTCGGGGCCGCACACGGTCGCGTCGCTGGCCAAGCAGATCCAGGATCGCGTGAAGGCGATCGTCGACGGCTACTGTGCGGGCCGCATCGAGGCCGGCGCCGAGCCGTCCGAGGGCGACGCGACGTTCCCGAAGGGCGGCGTCGAGCCCGAGGCGCTCACGCACGAGATGTACCGCCACTTCGGCGCGATGGTGTCGTTCGTCGCCGTGAAGAACGACTACCAGGCCATCCTGCAGGTCGGCGCGCGAGAAGTCGCCAGCGCGCTCATCCAGCAGCGCGAGCGCCTGCACGATCTCGCGTACGCGAATCTCAGCAAGGTCGTCGAGCAGACGTGCCCGCCCGATCAGCACCCCGACGAGTGGGAGATCGATCGGCTCGAGCAGGAGATCAAGACGCGCTACGGCGCCACGCTCGAGATCCGCGACGTCCCGCCGAACCTCGACGACTTGATCGATCTCTGCTGGGCCGCGGTCGAGAAGCTGCTGCTCGCGCGCGAGACCGAGTACGGCCTGTACGTCTACCTGTTCCACATCCGGCAGATCTGGCTCGGCGAGATCGATGCGCAGTGGATCGCGCACCTCAAGAACATCGAGCACCTGCGCACGGGCATCGGCCTCGTCGGGTACGCCACGCGCAACCCGAAGAACGAGTACAAGATCCGCGGCTACAACCTCTTCCGCGAGATGTGGGAAGGCATCGAGCAGACGGTGCTCGACAAGGTCATCAACATGCGGCTCACGGACGAGCAGCGCCGCCAGGCGGAAGAGGGCGCCGAGTACGAGACGGCGCTGACGCGCGCGAGCGCTCGTCAGCGCGGCACGCCGGCGGCCCAGCAGCGCGCCGCGGCCGCGCGCACACAGGTGAGCAAGCTGCAGGATGCGGCCCGACGTGCGGCCGATCAGCTCTCGGCTGCCGCTCGTGCAGGCGGTGGTGCGGCACCGGCCGCAGCTCAGGCCGCGGCGCCGGCGAAGAAGGCACCGCCGGCGGTGCCCGAAGTCGGCGCGAACGACCCGTGTCCGTGCGGATCGGGCAAGCGCTACAAGAAGTGCCACGGCGCGCGCAAGAGCGCGTGAACGCGATCGAGCGAGGCTGGTCGCCCCCGATCGAGCGGTGCTCTTCTGAGGTCGTGTCGCACTCGCCCGGACGCGCACGCCGACGTCGCATCGTCGGCAACGCACGCGCGACCACGTGACGTGCCGTCGCGCTCGCCCTGCGCGCGTGGCCGACTGCTACGATCGTGCTCGTTTGGTGCAACCGCCGACCGCGTCCGAGATCACGGACGAAGACACGCAGCTCCTGGGTGAGCGCAGCTCGACCTCGCTCGGGATTGTCGTGCCGCTCGAGGCCGGGGCGCGATTCGGTCGCTATCTGATCCGCGGACGGGTCGGTGCGGGCGCGATGGGCGAGGTGTACGAGGCGTTCGACCCCGACCTCGATCGAAGGATCGCGATCAAGATCGTCCACACGCGCGCGGCCGCGGACCCCGACGCACAGCTCAACCTCGTCGCCGAGGCGAATGCGCTCGCCCGGCTGTCCCATCCGAACGTCGTGCACGTCTTCGATGCCGGCACGCACGACGGGCGTGTGTACGTCGCGATGGAGTTCGTCGAGGGCACCACGTTCCTCGCGTGGCTTCGGGCCGACGGCGCGAGGCGTTGGCGCGAGATCGTGGCGATGTTCATCGAGGCGGGCCGCGGGCTCGCGGCCGCACACGCGGCGGGGATGGTCCACGGCGACTTCAAGCCCACCAACGTGATGGTGGGCGCCGATGGACGCGCACGCGTCTTCGACTTCGGCGTCGCGCGCTCCACCGCCGAAGGCGCCGATCTGCTCACGAGCCTCGACGGGCGCTCGTCGGGCGCGCATCGTCTCACCGTCACGACAGTGCGGGGCACGCCGGGATACATGGCGCCCGAGCTGTTCCGCGACGGCGTCGCCCATCCGGCCGCCGATCAGTTCGCGTTCTGCGTCGCGCTGTACGAGGCACTGTGGGGCCAGCGGCCGTTCGCCGGCGAGCACGTCAAAGAGCTGCGCGCGAACGTGCAGGCCGGCAACGTGCGCGAGCCGCCGTCCGCCGACGTGCCCGCGGCGCTGCGACGCATCGTCATGCGCGGGCTGCAGGTCCACGTGTGGAAGCGCTTCGCCGACATGCCGCAGCTACTTGACGCGCTCGAGCGCGTGCTCGGTCGCCGTCGCCGTGCAGCGCTCGCGGTCGCGGTGTTGGTGCCCGGGCTCGCGTTGCTCGGTGGAGCCCTGGTCGCCGGCGAGCGAACGTCGCCGTGTGCCGCGGCGGAGGAACGCGTCGCGAAGGTGTGGGACGAGCCCCGTCGCGAGGCGGTTCGCACCGCGTTCGCGGCGGTGGGCAAGGCGTTCGCCGACGAGGCCGGCGTGCGCGTGGTGGCGCGCATGGACGAGTACGCGACGCGGTGGTCCGATGCGTATCGCGACGTGTGCGAGCGCGCGCGCACGGACGACGTGCCCAGCGCGGAGCTCGACGGTGGCATGGCGTGCTTGTCCGAGGCGATGCTCGAGCTCGGCGCCACCGCGGATCTGCTCGCGGCCGCCGACTCGGTCGTCGCGCGCGAGGCCCTGCATGCCGTGGCACGGTTGCCCGATCCCGCGGCGTGCGGCGACGCGACGGCCACCGACATCGTCGAGCCGACGGACCCCGCGTCCGCCACCGTGGTCGCGCACGTGCGCCAGGAGATCGCGGAGATCCGTGCGCTCACGCGCGCGGCGAAGTTCGAGGAAGCAGTGAAACGCTCGCGCCCGGTCGTCGAAGCCGCGGCTGCGTTCCCGGGCACGTCGATCGACGCGGAGGCGCGGCTCACCCTCGCGACCGCGCTGGATCTGAGCGGCAACACGGCCGATGCGGAGCCCGCCTACTTCGACGCGATCGAGGTCGCCGCCGCCGCGAAGCACACGGCGGTCGAGCGCGAGGCGTGGGCCAACCTCGTGCGCGTCGCCACCGTGACCGCGCGCTACCCGGACGCCCATCGCTACTCGCGGCAAGCCATGGCGTTGATCGGTCGCGCCGGCGGCGATGATCGCATCGAGGTGGCCGTGCACATGAACACCGCGGGCCTGTTGCTCGCCGAAGCCGAGTACGACGCCGCGATCGCGGAGTTCGAACGCGGCCTCGAGCTCGGCGAGCGCGTGCTCTCGGCCGACGACGGTCGCATCGCCGGCATGCTCAACAACCTCGGCGCGGTGTATGGCAGCCGCGGTGACCACGAGCGGGCGCTCGAGTACTTCCAGCGCGCGTACGTGCTCAAGCACGATGCGCTGGGCGACGAGCACCCCGACACCGCGACGTGCATGAGCAATCTCGCCGTCACGTACGAGCGACTGGGTGACAACGAGCGCGCGTTGCAGCTCTACCGCAACGTCGTGGAGATCCGCTCGCAGGCGTTCGGGCCCGATCACGCCGAGGTCGCGGTGGCCCTGCACAACCTGGGATCGATCCTGTCGAATCTCGGGCGGAGCAAGGAGGCGCTCGAGCTGTACGCGCGTGCGCTGACGATCAAGCAGGCCACGCTCGGGCCGGAGCATCCGAGCACGGCGATCACGGAGAGCAACATCGGCGACGCGCTCGTGCTGGAGAGGCGCCACGAAGAAGCGATCCCCTACCTCGAGCGTGCGGTCGATACGCTGCGCAACCGACTCGGCCCGGATCACCCGAACCTCGGATTCGCGCTCTTCAGCCTCGGCGAGGCCGAGCTGGGGGCGGGCCGCCCCGAGCGGGCGATCGAGCCGCTCGAGCAGACGCTGCGGATCCGCCTGGAGCGCAAGGTCGATCCCGTCGACGTCGCGCGCACACGGTTCGCGCTCGCCCGCGCCCTCGTCGCGACGGGAGACAGCGAGCGCGGTCGTACGCTCGCGGGCGAAGCCGAGGGCGAGCTCGAAGTGCTCGCGCCCCGCGGCGCGCCCGAGCTCGCCGCGCTAAGAGCCTGGAAGAAGAAGTCGCTCTAACCGCGCAGAGTCGCCAGCGCGAGCGCGACCTGGCGCTCCTGCTCGCGCGCGGGGTCGTGCACTTGCAGCCCGAGCCGGACGGTGCGCTCGAGGAGCGAGCGTGCCTCGAGCAGGCGGTGGAACAGCGCGGCGCGTCCGTCCTCGAGCGCACGCAGGCGATCGAGGCCCTCGAGGATCGGCGTGCGCTTCTGCGGCGGATCGTCGCGTGCCTCGCTCGCTGCCAGCGCGCGGACCATCGCGCTCTCGTCGAGCGTCGCGAGCTCGGCCGTCGTGCGTCGCAGCTCCAGGGCATGCGACTCGATCGCCGCCACCAAGGGCTCGATCGGAGCGGTGAGCGCGTCGATTTCGCGTGTGTCGCCCAAGAAGCTGCCGCGATGATCGACGAGACGCTGCACGAGCAGCGCGAGCTCGCCCACCACCTGGCGGACGTCGCCCGGCGGATCGTCGGCCAGCAGCGCGGCGAGCCGTGCGACGAACGGATCCGAGGCCGGCAGCGCAGCCGGAGCCGCGCGCAGCCGATAGCGCGGCAACCGAGTGCGCTCGGTGATCGAGTCGTTGAGCCGTACGAGCAGCGCGATGAGCCCCGGGATCGTGAGGCACAACACCCACCAGCCGGTGATCCCGACCAACTCCAGCAGCGCGCCGACGACGAGGTTGATCCCGAGCCAACCGAGCAACAGCGTGCCCGCGTGCGTCACCGCCCTGGGCGACACCACGCGCACGCGCAAGCCATGATCGCGCGCCGCCCGTTCCAGTGCGAGCGCCGTGTCGTGCGTGAGGTTGTCGTAGAGCCGCACGGGCAACCGGATCCGGCCCGCGCGCTCCTCCTCCGAGTACATGTGCACCGATCCGATCACGAACTCCGGCTTCGCGACCGGTCCGGCGGACACGTCCTCGATGAACGACTGCAACCAGCGCAGCGGCTCGGCCTCTTCGCTCAGCGCGAGCAGGTCGAGCGACCAACCATTGCCTCCGCTCGCATGCTGGAATCGCACCGCGAGTCGGCCGCATGCGAGACACAGCCGCTGCCCGACCCTCAACCGGGTCTGGCAGTGCTGGCACACCGTCGTCTCGTGGGCCTCCCACTGTCCGTGTCCGCCGCGCAGCACCCACGCGATCTCGCTCGCGCTGCTCGGCCGCTTGCCCACGTCGATCTCCAGGCACCGACGCACGAGATCGTCGAGCACCGGGGGTACGTCGGCTCGAACCTGCGACAGTGGAGGCAGCGCGTGGTGATCGGCCAGGATCGGCGGCCCCTCGCCGAACGGCAGCGAGCCCGTGAGCGCCTGCCACATCATCACGCCGATGCTCCACAGATCGGAGCGCTGATCGACCGCCGTGCGCATGAGCTGCTCGGGCGCCACGTAGGTGGAGCCGCGCAAGAGCAGGCTGGACGCGGTGTGGCTCGACAGCACGTCGACGCGCGCGAGGCCGACGTCGGTGAGCACGTAGCGCCCGCTCTCGATCCGCACGACCTGATCCGGCCGCAGATCCAGCAGCACGGCACCCGTCGCGTGCACGGCGTGAACTGCATCGGCGATCGCGGCGAACACCGCCGACGTCTCCTCGAGCGGCAACGGAGCGCGCGCGAGTCGGTCCGCCAGCGTCTCGCCGTCGGGATCGATCCGCATGCGCCACGGCGGCTCGGCCTTCGGATCGCGCGGATCGGGCATGGGTCCGAGCGCGACGGTGGGGGCCAGGCTGTACACCTGCAGCCGCTTCACACGCTCGACGTCCCGGACATAACGGCGGCGGATCGACTCGTCGCGCGCGAGATCGGGGGCGAGCTGCCCGACCACGTGCATCGTGCCGTCGGCCGTGCGCACGCGCCAACGCGTCTCGGTGCCCACGTCCTCGGCCTCGCGCACCACGGTGTGCGGCATCGGCAGGAACGGCAGCGTGGTCACAGTCGCTGCACCTCTTCGAGCGCTTCGACGGTGGCGCGCAGCGAGCCGAGGGTCTCGTCCATGCGTTGCACGCCCGCGTTCGCTCCCGCGGCGGCGCGGCGGGCCGCGAGTGCATCGAGCGTGGCCGTGAGCTCGAGCAGACGCGCCCCCCACATGTCGCGTTCGTGCATCGCGGCGCGGTGCTCGGGGTGGGACGGATCGAAGTCGCGGCGCTGCATCATCGCGTCGAGCTCGTCCATTCGGCGCGCCGCGACGGCGGCGACGTTCACGGCGTGCTCCATCTCCGGTCCGATCTCCCCGCGCCCCTCCGCAGGGATCGCGCGCGTGAGCGTGACGACGCGCAGCACCACGGCACCGAGTGCCTCGCGATGTCGACGTTGCTCGATCGCCGCCACGAGCTGCGGCAGCGCACGGAGGCGGCGTTCGAGGCCGGCGGGCAGCTCGGTGCTCTGCACGGCCCGCGCATCGATGATCGGGCGCCCGACCGACGCGTAGGAGATCCCGAAGGCGGCGATGGTGGACAACACGAGCAGCGGTGCCGTGACGAAGAACCCGAACGGCACGATCATCGTGGGCACCACGGCGATCGCGGCACTCAGTGCCAAGCCACGCTTCGCCATGCTGTTGGCGTGCTTGCGCACGAGCGCGTGGCCGAACCGACCGCCGACGAAGCTCTGCGCCTGCAGCTCGAGGCGGGCGAGCGACGCCACGATCGACTGCGCGCTCGCAGCCGAGACCCCGGTGACGAGCACGAACGGGATCCGCGGGATGCGTTGGCCGAGCGGCGACGGGTCGAGGCCCACGCTCTTGTTCGCGTGCAGCCAGTCGACGAGCCGCGCACGTCGAGCGCTGTCGAGCTTGTCGGACAATCGGCCCGGTCCCACGACGAGCACGGAGCAGGGACCGGGCTCGAGCACGACGGGGGCGAGGCCGCAGCGGAAGCACACGGCGACGTCGGTGAGCACCGTCGCACCGCACCCCGCACAGCGGCCCGATGCGATCGCCACCGACGTCGACACGGGCACGAGGGCCGCGCTCGTCGGATCGCGTAGCTCCGCGATCGTGGACAACACCGCGCTCGCCGATTGCGGGCGCTCGCCCGGCGTCTTCGCGAGCAGCCGCCCGACGAGCTCGCGCAGTCCGCTCGAGTACGTCGGCGGGAGCGCGGGAATCTCCGCGCTGCGATGGGCCTCGAGGATCGCGAACGGCGTGGGCCCGGAGTAGGGGGGCGAGCCCGTCGCGAGCTCGACGAGCATGCAGCCGAACGCGTACAGGTCGGTGCGCGGATCGACGGCGAGCGGATCGAGACACTCCGGAGCCATGTACGGCGGCGTGCCGAGCACCGTGAGCGCGCCCTTGTCGGCGTCTGCGAACGACGACGCGCGCGCCATGCCGAAATCGGCGATCTTCGCGAGGGGGCGGCCCTCGGCGAACGCGAGCAACACGTTCGCCGGCTTGAGGTCGCGGTGGATCACGCCGCACGAGTGCGCGTAGGCGAGGCCGGACGCGATCTGTTCGGCCAGATCGAGCAGCTCGGGCTCGGCGAGCGCGCCGCGCTGGGCGACGAAGCGCGCGAGCGTGGAGCCCTCGACGAGCTCCATCACGAGCGCGGTGCGGCCCGCGATCGTGTCGATGCCCCACACGCGCACGAGGTTCGGGTGGACGAGCCGGCTCGCGAGCTCCGCCTCGCGCTGGAATCGTGCGCGCGCGGTGGCGTCGCGCTCGTGCCGGGGGTGGAGCAGCTTCGCCGCGTAGGTGGCACCGCCCACGGTGTCACGCACGCGGACCACGGCCGCGATCGCCCCGCTGCCGATCTCGGCGCCCATCTCGTAGCGCTCGAAGGTGTGGGCTCCGGTGAGTGACTCCATGGCCCCAGCCAGCCAGCCAGCCTCGCGAATCTACCGAGAGGCGGTCGACCATGCTACAACCTGCTCGCGATGCGGGCTCTCGGCATCGACGTCGGCAGCAAGACCATCGGCGTCGCGGTCTCCGACGAAGACGGGTTGATCGCGACGGCGTGCGAGGTGTTGACGCGCCGTGGGCACGACGACGACGCGGCCGCCGTCGCCGCGCGCGTTCGCGATCGCGCAGCCGGTCACGTCGTGTTCGGCCTGCCGCTGGAGCTCGACGGGCGCGAGGGTCGCCGGGCCCGCACGGTTCGCGCCTTCATCGACGTGCTCGCGCGCGAGCTCGACGACGCGGTCGAGCTCGTCGCGTGGGACGAGCGGTTCTCCACCGCTGCCGCGGAGCGCACGATGATCGAAGCGGACGCATCGCGGGCCGAACGCAAGCGCCACATCGATGCGGTCGCGGCCCAGTTCATCCTGCAGGGCTGGCTCGACTCGCGTCGCCCGGGAGACGTGGGATGAAGAAGCGCCGCTGGTGGCAGCTCCGAAGGTCGCGCCGCGCCCAGCGTTGGGCACTCGCGGCCGTCGTGATCACGCTCGTCGGCGCGGTCTGGTTCGCGCGCACGACGTGGGATCGACTCATCACGTATCCCGATCGGCCAGCACCGGGCACGAGCGATCCGATCGAATTCGTCGTGCCGCAGGGCGCGTCGTTCCCCGAAGTGCTCGCGCTGCTCGTCGACAACGGCGTCGTGCCCGAGGCGGACGCCACGAGCTTTCGCCTGTTCGTGCTGCACAAGGGGGCCGCGCGCAAGGTCACCGCCGGGCCGCACAAGTTCCGCGGCGACATGACCCCGGTCGAGGTGCTCGACGAGCTGCAGCGCAAGCAGCAGCGCAAGGCCGTGCGCATCACCGTGCCCGAGGGCAAGAACATCCTCGAGATCGCGCAGATCATCGCGGCTGCCGGCATCTCGGACGCCGCGACCATCGAGGCTGCGATGCGCGACCCCAAGCTGCTCGCCGAGCTCGCGATCCCGGGCCCCACCGCCGAGGGCTACCTGTTCCCGGACACGTACAGCTTCAACGTGGACGACGAGCCCGCCGTGGTCATCGGCAAGATGGTGTCGCGCCATCGCGAGGTGTACGCGGATCTTCGTCGCCGCTACCGTGAAGAGGCCCAGGACCTCGCCGACGACCTGCAGTTCGACGATCACGACATCGTCACGCTCGCGTCGATCGTCGAGAAGGAGACGGGGGCCAAGCACGAGCGCCCGCTCATCGCCGGCGTCTTCCTCAACCGCCTCGAGTTCAAGAGCTTCAAGCCCAAGCTGCTGCAGACCGATCCGACGATCGTGTACGGTTGCACAGTGCCCGCGCAGAAGTCGGTCGCGTGCCAGAAGTTCGAGGGCCGCATCCGCACGATCCACCTGCGTGACCAGGACAACCCGTACAGCACCTACGCGCACGAGGGCCTGCCGCCCGGCCCCATCTCGAATCCGGGCAAGGCCGCGCTCGAGGCCGTGTTCGCGCCCAAGAAATCGAAGTTCCTCTACTTCGTCGCGCGCAACGACGGCACGCACCAGTTCAGCAAGACCGAAGAAGAGCACGAGGCCGCGGTCACGCTGTATCAGCGGCGCGGTGCCGTGGGGGACGGGTCCGCGGCCGGGTCGGTCGACGACGACGAGTGATCGGGGCTCGATTGCGGGCGTCGCGCCGGGCAGGGCGGCGTGATACGATCCGAGTTCGGTGCCGAGGCTCCGATTTCGCTTGGTCTACGGGACGTTCGCGCGGTGCTTGTGCATCGTGCTGTCGTTCTGCCTGTGGGTCATGGACGTGCCGGTGGCCGCCGCCGCCGCGCCGGCGAAGGGCGAGGCGGCCCCCAGCAGCGCGGCTCGAGCCGCGATCCTGCCGCTCGCCGTGGAGGGCGAGCTGAGCGACGTCGACCGCGAGGCGCTCACGTCCGAGCTCGTGGGCGGATTGCAGCGCGGCGCATTCGCGGTCGTGAATCCCACCGAGGTCGTCGCCAAGGACTCGGCGGCGAGCGATTGCAAGGACGAGAAGTGCTACGTGAAGGTCGCGAAGGCGACGAAGTCGACGCACGTCGTGCGCGCGAAGGTGACGGTGCGCGATCGCGACTTCGACGTCGCCGTCGAGCTCATCGACGGCGGCTCCGGCAAGAGCATCGCGACGAGCGAAGAAGGCTGCGAGATCTGCGGCATCGTGGACGCCGGGAGTCTCATGGCCTCCGCGGCGGCGACGCTGCGCACGAAGCTCGACGCGCTCGCGAAGGGCCCGTCCACGCTGCGCGTCACGAGCACGCCCGAGGGTGCCGAGGTCACCGTCGACGGTGTGCTCGTCGGCGTCACGCCGGTCTCGCGTCAGGTGATCGTGGGCAAGCGCCTCGTCCGTGCGAGCAAGGAGGGCTTCATCGCGGTCGAGCGCGAGGTCACCGTCGTCGAGGGCGTGGCGGAGGAGCTCTCGTTCGAGCTGGAGAAGGTGCCCACGCGCCTGCCCAAGCGCCCGTGGGGCTTCGTCTCGCTGTCGTTCGGCATCGCGTCGATCGGTGTCGCCACCGGTTTCGCGGTGCTCGCGAGCCGGCCGTACAAGGTCGGCGGCGCGTGCGAGGGCGACAACGTCGATCAGGACGGCGACTGCCGGCGTCTGTGGGACACCGAGTGGATCGTCTACGGCACCGCGCTCGCGGGCGCCGCCCTGCTCACGCTCGGCATCGCCGTGCTGCTCACGACGTCGGGCAAGCGCGGCAAGCGGGCATCGAAGCGCCAGCGCAAGTCGAAGAGCGAGGCGAAGGTCGGCTTCGGCCCGGGCGCGCTCGTCGTGCACGGCCGCTTCTGAGGGGCCTCGCATGGGCACCGGTCCGTTCGCCGCGAGCACGAGCGTGCGAGGGCGATACCTCGTGCTCGAGGCGCGCGAGGGCGGCGAGCTGGGGGTGCAGCGCTTCACGGCCTACGATCCGGAGCTGACGCGTCGCGTGCAGCTCGGCGTCGTGGCCAAGGGCGGCGACGAACGACGCGACGCCGTGATGGCGCGGGCGCGCGCGCTGGCTGCGATTGCGCATCGCAACGTCGCCGCGGTGCTCGACGTCGGGTCGGACGCGGACTCCATCCACATCGCGACGGAGCTCGTCGACGGCGAGTCGCTCGCCGAGCACGTGATGACGCGGCGTCTCGACGGACGCACGACGTGGCGGCTGATCGCGGCGGCCGGACGCGGGCTCGCGAGCGCGCACGCGCTGGGGGTGGCGCACGGAGCCCTGGGCCCCGCGTCGATTCGCGTGGACGACGGGCGCGTGTGCATCGTGGATTTCGCCATCACGGCGACGCCGACGATCGACGACGACGTGCGCGCGTTCGCGACGCTGGCGATCGATCTGCTCGAGCGCAGCGGGGCCTCGGCCGGTCTCGTGCGCGCGCTGCAGCAGCGCCGCATGGATCTGGCGACGATGCTCGATCGTGCGGCGGCCCGCGAGCGCCGAGCGTCTCGTCTCGTCGTCGGGGGCGTGGCAGTGGCGGCGGTGGCCGGTGTGCTCACGGTGCGGGCGGCTCCCGCCGAATCGCTTGCGTGCACGGGCGCGGCGCGTCATCTCGCGGGCGTGTGGGACGACGATCGCAAGGCGGTGCTCGGCGGCGCGTACGAGACCACCGGCGCGCCGTGGGCGGCCGACGTCGAGCGGCTCGTGAATGCACGACTGGACGAGGTCGCCGACGCTTGGGTCGAGCAACACGGCGAGGCGTGTCGCGCGACGCGGATCGATCGCACGCAGAGCGAGGCTGCGCTCGAGCTGCGCATGGCGTGCTTGCAGCGCCATCGCGTGGAGCTGCAGGCGCTCGTCGACACGCTCGTGGAGGCCGATGCCGCCGTGCTCTCGCGCGGTCACGATGCGGCGGCAGGTCTCGCGGATCTGCGCGAGTGTGCCGACGTCGACGCGCTCGGTGGCCGGGACGCGTCGCCGGATCCCGAGCGCGCCGAGGCCATCGCGATCGGCCTGGCGCGTGCGCGAGCGCTGCGCGACGCAGGCGAGGTGCCGCGTGCGCTCGTGATCGCGGCGCCGTGGGTCGCGGCCGCGCACGTGCTCGGCGACGGGCTGTTGCTCGCGCGCGGGCAGATCCTCCTCGCGGATCTGGAGGACCGCGTCGGTGCCCAGGAGATCGCCGAGCGCACCGCGCTCGAAGGCTTGTGGACGGCCCAGCGCGTTCGAGCGGACCACGAGATCGCCGAGGTGTGGACCGACCTCGCGTGGATGATCGGCTTCCAACGCAGCGATCGCAGCGCGGGCGAACGCGCGGCGCAGCACGCCGCGAACGCGCTGCGCCGCAGCGGCGGCGATCCGGAGCTCGAGGCCAAGCGGCTCGGCACCCTCGGCTACGTGCTCGAGGCGTCGGGCGCCTACGAGGACGCGGTCGCGAGCTTCGAGGCCTCGCTCGCGCTCGCGGAGCAGACGCTCGGCCCCGACGATCCGCGCCTGGCCCAGCCCCTCAACGGCCTCGCGATGACGCTGAAGAACATGGGCGAGTACGACCGCTCCGCCGAGGTGTTCGCACGCACGCTCGAGCTCTTGCGTCGCACCGTGGGGCCCGAGCACCCGCAGAACGCGACGGTGCTCGCGAACCTGGGCAACCTGTTGCGCGCACGCGGCAAGCTCGACGAGTCCGAGGCGGCCCACCGGCGCGGGCTCGCGATTCGCATTGCGACGACCGGCGAGCGCAACCCCGAGGTCGCGGGCTCGTATCACAACCTCGGCACGCTCGCGATCGATCGCGGCGACTACGAGGGCGCGGCCGACAGCTTCCGGCGCGCGGAAGCGCTGCTCGTCGCGATCTACGGCGAACAGCACGGCCACGTCGGCACCGTGCGCAACGGCCTGTGCTTCGCGCTGTACCTGCAGCGCAAGGGCGAGGAGGCGCGCGCGGCCTGCGAGGCCGCGATCGCCGTGCAGGTGGCCGCGCTCGGCGAGGACCACCCGATGGTGGCGTCGACGCGCACGAACCTCGGCCTCGCGCTCGACATGGTGGGCGACCTGGAAGGCGCGATCGAGCAGCACCGCCGTTCGCTGGCGGTCATGGAGGCGAAGCTCGGCCCCGATCACCCGAACCTCGCGTCGGCGCTCGCGAACCTCGGCGAAGCGCTCTTCGCCCACGGCGACGTCGAAGAGGCGATCCCGCTGCTCGAGCGCGCGGCGAAGATCGGCGACGACACGGGCAGCGCGACGGCGGCGCTCGCCCACGCGGCGCTCGGCCGCTCCTACGCGCGGCTCGGTCGCTTCGACGACGCAATCCCGACCCTCGAGCGCGCGATCGATCTCTTGAAATCGAGCGGCGGCGACCCACAGCGCATCACCGAGTTCAGCGAAGACCTCGCCGACGCGCGGCGCGGCAAGGCTACCCCCCGAGCTTCGCCTTCACGCGACTGATGCGCTCGTCGGCCTTCGAGGAGCCCAGCTTCTTGGCCTGCTCGTACTGCTTGAGCGCGTCCTGGTAGCGCAGCACCTTGTAGTACGCGTCGCCCAGCTTGAGGCGGTACTTCTCGTTCGCCGGCGAGGCCGACACGGCCTTCTCCGCGAACACGACCGCCTTCTGATCGGCGCCCGTGTCGAAGTAGACGTCCGACAGGCCCATCAGCGCCATCGCGTTCGTGTGATCGTGCGCGAGCGCCTGGTTGAACAGCGACGACGCCTCGTTGCGTCGGCCCGCTCGCAGCGCCGACTGGCCCGACTCCGCGAGCTGCTTGGCCTTGTCCGGATCGCGCTCGGCATCGCCGAGCAGCGCACGCGGGTTCGCGTCGAGCTTCTTGCGCTTCTTGATCTCCGCGAGCGGGGGCGCGGGCGGCACGGTGGTGCCCGCCGCCGTGGGCGTGCCGACCGGCGTGTCTCCGACCGGCGTCGGCTCGACGATCGCGACCACGTCGTCGTCGTCGGGCCGGTCGGGCTTCGGCGCGACGCGCTTCTTCTTCACGCTGTCGCCCATCTCCGGCACGGCCATCACGACGAGCTCGGCTTCTTCGGGCGCGAGCCCGGCCACGACCCCCGCAGCGGCGTTGCGCTTCTCGTCGCGCACGCTCGGATCCGCCTCGGCCTCGGCCGCCGACCACTCCGCCATCACCTGCTCCACGAGCGAGAAGTCGCCTCGATCCGCACGCGCGATGAAGTCACCGATGAGCACCTCCGGCAGCCCCGCCTGCTCCTTCGCGTGCGCGTGCGAGGGATCGAACGCGAGCGCCCACAGGTAGTGCTGCTTCGCGGCTCCCTTTGCGCCCTGCTGCGCGAGCGTGTCGCCCTGGTCCGACAGCGTCGTGGCGAACTCCTTGCGCAGCTCGCCGCCGCGATCGTCGGCGGCCGAGGCCTCCTGGCCGTCCACGGACTCGAGCTCGCGCACCTTCGCGTAGGCCGTGGGCGCGCTGGGATCGCTCTGCGGCGGCACGACCCAGTGCAGGCGCGCTGCGGCGCCGCGCGCTTCGTTCGTGAGCGTCTCGACCACGCTGTCCGTCGGCAGCTCGGCCGGTGGCGCGAACGCGAGGAACAGCCCGAACAGCGCGGCCGCCAGCGTGCTCGCGCCGGCGATCACGGGCCACACCCACCGCCGCTTCGACGGCATGCCGATCGCGAGCGGCGACGGCATGTCGCGCAAGAGTCGCTCGCGCCGATCGATGTCGGCGAGATCCGGCAGCGGCAGGTCGTCCCACGGCGTGCTCAGCTTGTCGGCGATCTGCGCCTCGCACAGCGCCGCCTCGAAGTCGGCCATGTCGACATGGCGGTGCGCGGGATCCTTCGCGAGCGCCTTGAGCACGACCTTCTCGAGCGCGGGCGGGATCGTCAGATCGGCGCGCACACGGCTCGGCGGCACGGGCGGCTCGTACAGCTGCTTCTGCAGCAGGTCCTCGATCGAGTCGCCGTCGAACGGCGGCGATCCGGTGAGCAGCTCGTACGCGGTGCACCCGAGCGCGTAGACGTCGAGTCGACCGTCGAACGGGTTGCCCGCGATCTGCTCCGGCGCCATGTAGTGGGGCGTGCCCGCGATGCTGCCCTCGGCGTTCGTGCCCACCGCCAACATCGACGAGATGCCGAAGTCGACGATCTTGATGCGATCGGCCCGGCCGTTCTCGACGGTGGCGATCAGGTTCTCGGGCTTCACGTCGCGGTGCACCACGCCCGCGCGGTGGGCGACGTGCAGCCCCTTGCAGACCTGACGGAGGATGCCGATGAGCCGCCCGGGCTCCATCGCGGACGTGGCGTCGAGCGGCACGAGGTCGAAGCCGTCGAGCAGCTGCATCGCGAAGAACAGGCGCCCGTCGGGCAGCTCGCCGAAGTCGTAGATCTCGACGATGTGCGGCGAACCCAGGCGGCTGGCCGCGCGCGCCTCGTCGCGGAACACCTGCGCCATCTTCGGCTGCTTGCTGAGATCGAAGCGCAGGATCTTGAGCGCCACCTTGCGCTCGATGTCGATGTGCTCGGCCTCGTAGACGACGCCCATGCCGCCCTCGCCGAGCCAGCGCAGGATCCGGTAGCGCGTGCCCGGCACGACCTTGCCGGCGGTGAGCCGCACCTTCGGCGAGTCGGCGCCCGGTTCCTGCAACAGGTCGGCGCCCTGCATGCGCGTGCCGACGCGATGGTTGCGATCGCGCGACAGATCCGGCTGCGTGCCCGGCGTGGCGCCGACGGTGCGCGCTGGCCCCGACGGTGTGCGCTGCCCCGGAGGCGGGGGCGGCACGACACCGCCTGCGGCGATGCGGGTGGCCCGTGGATCGCGCTTCACTGGTGGGTCCGGCGGCTGGGCTGGTTCGAACGCGTTCGCCAGAGGCGTCTTGGGCATGAGCCGATCGTCCGCACTTCAGTCTACGGACCGGGCCCAGTCGATCACAAGCAACAGCAACGCGCGTGCGCCCGAAAGGTGTTCCCCACCGGGTCGCACGCGCGCACTTGCTGCAGGCGACTAGCTTCGACGACGCACGAGACCGAGCACGACGACCGCCGCCAACCAGATTGGCAGCGATCGCGGCCCACCTGGGCCTACACGTTCGGCCGTGCAGGCGCAGCCCTGGGCGTCGCGATCGAGCCCGTAGCCCGGCGGCAGGCCGTCGTTCTCCGTGTCCACGCCGCCGTCGTCGTCGCCGTCGTCGTCGTCGGCGCTGTCGTTGCCGCCGTCGTCACCGTCGTCGGTTCCGTCGTCGGCTCCATCGTCGGCGCCATCGCTGCCGCCGTCGTCGGAGGCCGTCGTCGCGGGCGCTCCACCCACGCCGATCGTCACGGTCGCGCTCATCGACACGTTGCCGGAGGGATCGGAGGCTTCCACGTAGAACTCGTAGGTGCCCTCGGGGATGTCGTTGACGGCCCAGCCGTACGGGGACGACGAATCCGACGACTGCTCGTTGCCGTTGTTGAACAGCGTGACGCTCTCGATCGCGACGTCGTCGCTCGCCATCACGGTGATCTCGAAGTCGGCACCGGCGTCGAACTCCTCGCCGTCTGCCGGATACGTGATGCTGACCGTCGGCGAGGCGTTGTCCGGGGTCGACGGGCCGAAGAGCGTCAACAGCTCCTGGTGGGAGTTCTGCTGGCTCGACGAGCCGCACTCCGCCGCATGCTGTCCGCCGCAGACGATGCCGCCGCCGACGATGCCGATGCACTGATCCGTGAACGACGGGTCTCCGCCCGCGTTGTACGGATTCATGATGTCGCCTTCTTCGTCGACGTGCTCGAGTCCGTACGAGTGCGCCACCTCCTGGCCGATCGTGGTGGCGGTGGTGGACGCGTCGAACCCGTCGTTCACGCTGTGGAACGCGTACGTGATGTTGTTGTGCGTCTGCTGGTCTTCGCAGTCGAGCGGCGCGATGCCGAGCACACCGCCGCCGAACGGATTGCTCGGCCCGACCATGCACATCGTGTAGTCGCCCGAGTCGGGTCGATCCTGGACGATGATGACGTTGTACGCGGCCCAGTCGTCTTGGACCGCTTGCATCACCGCGTCCTTCTTCGCGCCGTCGCCGTACGCGGAGAAGCTGCCGGCACACTCGCCGATCTGCGTGGTGTTGTTGATCGAGTCGTCGTACCCGGAGCTGAGGTTCGCGCCGTCGAAGTTGATGAAGACGCGCCCGCCGGATCCACCGCCGGCTTGCGGTTGTTGGTGCGCACGCAGCCGTGGCGCGTCTGCGGGCACGGGGATGGGATCGCCACGGCTCTGTCCGAGCCCGACGGCCTGCAAGGCGCCGAGCCGTTCGCCGTCGTCGGCGAGCGCGGGCGAGCTGCTCAGCGCGAGAGCAGCGACCGCGAGACCCGCACCGCGATGGGAGCGATGAGCGGAGTGTTCGTTTGAAGAGATCCGTCGCATGGCGCTTTGTCCTCGGGTTGGGGGGAAGCCGCAGACACGCCCAGCTTCAGACACTACCCCCCTCGTGCAAACGCACGCAAGCGGCGTCAGGAGCAGTTATTTCGGCGCATTGGTCCCGGCCGATTGCGTAGGCGCTGGGACGAACTCGTGCACGAGATTGCTCGAGATCGTCATCTTGCCCGCCGCGTCGATGATGATCGCGCCGAGCTCCGGGTGCGCCTCGACGAATGCCATCCCCGTGTCCGGGCCCATCACCGCGACGGCCGTGCAGTAGGCGTCGGCGTCCATGGCGTTCGCTGCGACCAAGGTCACGCTCTGCGGGGATCGGGACGCCTCGACCGGATGGCCCGTGCGGGGGTCGAGGATGTGCGCGTAGCGTTTGCCTTCGTACTCGAAGAACCGTTCGTAGTCGCCCGAGGTGACGACCGAGCGATCGCTGCTGGGCAGCGCACCGAGAACGACGGCCTCTTTGGCCCCTGGTTGCAACCCATCCTCGCGCTGGAGCTTGGCCCCCGGGTTCTGGATGCCGACCATCCACGGCTTGCCGGCCTTCGTGCCCGAGACGTAGGTGTCGCCGCCGCCCTCGACGACGTGGTTGGCGAAGCCGCGCTCACGCAGCACGGCCGACGCTCGGTCGACGGCGTAGCCCTTCGCGATCGCGCCGAGCCCGACCTTCATGCCGGGCCTGGTCAGACGACCCGTGCCGTCCTCGTGGAGCTCGATCCCGCGCCAGTCGACGAGGTCGAGCTTCGCGGCGATGGCCTCGGCGCTGGGCGGCTTCGCGCCGCGATCGAACTTCCACAGCTGGCCCACGCCGTAGAAGGTGATGTCGAAGACACCGCCGGTGATCTCGCTGATCTCGCGGCTGCGTTTCAGGACGGTGAAGAGCTCGGGTGACAGCGCGACGGGCTCGCCGCCGGCGGCGGCGTTCCACCGCGAGAGCTCGCTCTGCGGCTGCCACTCGCTCATGATCGACTCGATGCGCGCGATCTCGGCGAACGCGGCCTGCATCGCGTCGCCCGCGTCGCGCGGATCCTTGCCGGGGTCGAGCCACACGTTGAGCGAGACGCTCGTGCCCATCAGCACGCCGTCGGCGAAGATCGTGCCGTCCTTGCGCACCGGCGGCGCTTCGCCGGCGGGCGTCGGCTTCGCGTCGGGCGTCGTTGCGAGCGGCTCGGCGTCACGCGGCTTCGCGTCGTCGCCTCCGCACGCGAGCGCGACGACGGTGCACAACGCCGCGAGCGCGTGGATCCGAGTCACGGAACCAGATCTACCGCGGCGGCGGGCGTGTTAGAAGACGCCATGCGACGAACGATCGCGATCGGTGCCGCGGCGGTGGCGATCGGGTCGCTCGCGTCGTGCCGGCAGATCACCGATCTCTTCCTCACGAAGGACGAGAAGCCGGCCGAGCCGGCGAAGGCGGCCGAGCCGACGAAGGCAGCCGAGCCGACGAAGCCGGCCGAGCCGACGAAGCCGGCAGCGCATGTCGATCCGCCCCCGGATCCGTGGGCGACGCCGTCGGCGGAGGCCGCCGTGTTCGACCGCGCCGCGGCGCGCGTGACCGCCGAGCTCCTGCGCGGGCACGTGGAGGCGCTGGCGAGCGACGATCTGAAGGGCCGGCCCACGCCGTCGGCCGAGCTCGATCGCGCCGCGGATCACATCGCGAAGGAGTACGCGCGACTCGTGCTCGAGGTGCCGTCGCGCGCGCCCGACTACCGCCAGCGCTTCGAGTGCGGCGCGCCGGGAGCGGGGGAGTCCGCGAACGTCGTGGCGCTCTATCCCGGCAAGGACGTGCGGCTGCACGAGGAGTTCGTGATCGTGTCGGCGCACTACGATCACATCGGCACGACCGACGCGGGTGACGACACGATCTTCAACGGCGCGAACGACAACGCGAGCGGCGTGGCCGCGATGCTCGCGATCGCGGAGGTGTTCTCGGCGCTCGACGATCGTCCGCGGCGCAGCGTGCTGTTCGTCGCGTTCTGCGGCGAGGAGGTGGGCCTGCGCGGCTCCACGCACTTTGCCGAGGACCCCGTGGTGCCGCTGCGGAACGTCGTCGTGGACCTGAACCTCGAGATGCTGGGCCGCCCGGGCGCGACGACGCCGAAGCGCGCGTGGATCACCGGCATGCCGCTGTCGACGTTCGGCGACGCCGCGGTCGTCGTGGGCAAGGAGCTCGGCGTCGAGTTCGTCGACGGCGCGGTCGTCGGCCCCACCGAGGGAGGCGTGTTCGAGCGCTCCGACAATTATCCGCTCGCGCGCAGCGGCGTCGTGGCGCACTCGATCTCGACGGGCGCACTCGACGCCTACTACCACCACGTCGACGACGAGCCCGCGCGGCTCGAGTACGATCGCATGGTGCCGATCGTGAAGGCGGTCGCGCGTGTCACGTGGCGCCTCGCGCAGGCCGACGCGACGCCGCAGTGGTCCGAGACGGCGACGGCCGCCGGCTACGCGAAGCCGCGCTAACGCCGGCGCCGACCGGGTGGAGGCGGCGGCGCGAGGTTGGTGCCCGGCGGCGGGGGCAAGAGCGCCTTGATGCGCTGCAGCGTGTCGCCCGGCTTCTTCGGGTGCGGATCGATCTCTTCCAGTTCGCCGTCCTCGAGCTCCTCGACGTCGTCGCGCGGGCCCGCGAACTCGAGCACCTGATCGAGCAACGCGTCGAGCTCTTCGTTCTGCGCGCCGGGGACCGGCTGCTCGAGCAACGCGAAGATCGCCTCGTCCTCGGCGGTGAGCGCCATCGCGCTCATGGAGGCCGACGCGGGCGGCGACGCGCTCGGCGTGGTGGTGGCGAGCGCCACGGCGGGCTGCTCCGCGCTCGGTGCGTCCTGATCGAGATCGATCTCCATCTCGAGATCGGCGGCGACATTCGCAGCCAGATCGCGGCGCTCCTGGGCCTGCCACAGCGCATCGAGCTCGGGCCAGCGCGCCCAGTACTCGCCGGCGATCTCGGCCGCCGCGTGGGCTGCCGCGGCGCCGGGCTCCGCGACGCGCAGCAGCAGCACGCCGGCCACGACGGTGACGGAGAAGACGCGGCCTTCGAAGTACGTGTCGACCGATTCCTTCAGCCGCCAGAACACCTCTTGCGGCGTGCCCTGCTGGCCGAGGATCGCCTTCCACAGGCGCAGGGGACCCAGCTCGACGAGCGGCGAGAACAGGAACTCGCGGCCCGAAGGGAACAGGAGCTCGAAGCGTTCCTGCTCGATCACGAAGTGGTGCGGCGGGATGCCGGCCTCGCCCGCCGCCTTCGCGAGCTCGTGCCCGGTCGGACGCAGATGCCCGAGCCGACGCAGGCGTCGCACCGCGTCCGTCAAGCCGCCCTCGCGCAGCACTTCGCGATAGAGGTCTTCCGCCTCGGTCCAGGTGCCGTCGAGCGGCAGCGTGGCGAGGATGCGCGCACCGGGCTTTGCGACGCGCACGAGCTCGCGCAGCGCCTCGACCAGGTTGTGCGCCTCGCCGAGCACGAGGTTCGCGAGCACGAGGTCGTAGGACGCCGCCGGCATGTCCGCGACGTCGCCGAGATCGCCGGCACGCAGGTACACGCGGTCCTTCCACTCCGCGAGCCGCGACTTGGCGAGCTCGCGCAGCATGTGATCGGGCTCGATCGCGATCACCTTCGCATTGCCGGGCAGGCGCTCGAGCAGCTCCGCCGTCGTGCGCCCACCACCACAGTGCACGTCGAGCACGAGGTCGGGCGGCTCCGCGGGCAGGTGACGCCACAGCATCCGCGCGAAGCGGTCGTGCCACAGCGGCGCGACCTCGCGGTCGATGACGCGGGCGAGTCGTTCGTCGCGGAGCGTCTGGGCCACTGCGGGACTGACTATGCCGCGTTCAGGGCCGCGGCACCATGATGGTCGAGAAGACGAAGAAGCCGTCGGCGTTCGCGCTGATGTCGTCCGACGGGCAGTCCATCCCGTTGTCGCCCAAGCAGTAGTCGAGGTGCAGCGTGGCGACCCACGGCCGTGCATCGAGCGGCGCCGCGGGCGGTCCGTTGCTGGACAGCCGGAGCCCGTGCTGGATGCCCACGGGATCGCCGTCCGCGTCGTCGAAGGCGGAATCGTCGACGACGACCGGCTTGCCGTCGTCGGTCATCCCGTCGTTGTCCTCGTCGTAGATGTCGGGCTCGAGATCGAACGCGGACGAGTAGATGAAGAACGAGTAGCCATAGAAGTTGCACGTGCCGTCGCCGCACTCGTTCGGGTCGACCGCCCGGATCACCGGGTCGCCCGGATCGCCCGCGAACGCGGGCTCGGTGGGATCGAACGTGACGAGCTTCGGCTCGAGCGCGTTGTCGACGCGACCGGAGTGATCGGCGGTGATCGTGAAGGCGCCCTGCTCGTCGTTGGTGACGCAATACGGGATGAACACCTCGGCGCCGGACTGCGTGCCGCGCACGATGAACGCCCACGTGCCGTAGCGGTTCTCGGTGACGAAGCCCTGGAGCTCGCAGGTCGCGGGATCGACGGTGATGCCCTCCGGCAGGTGGCCACTGCCGCTGCCGTTGGCGTGCTCGCACATGATCGGCGAGCCGTCGCCGGTGCCCGGCACCACGAGGTCGCGCAGCGTGTCGCCGGGGGTGCCGGTGAGGCAGTACGGCACCGTATCGAGATCGAGGTCGATGCCCAGCTGCGGCGAGACCTCGAGCGGGCAGATCGCGGAGCCCGACAGGCCGCTGCCGTCGGTGACGGTGATCTCGAGCATCGTCGCGCCCTCGACGAGGGGCATGCCGGTGACGACGCCCGTCATCGGGTCGATCGCGAGGCCCATCGGCAGCGTGCCGCCGAACGTGTAGTTCTCGTCGCCGCCCGTCGCGGTGATCGTCGTCGTGAACGCGCCGCCGATGGCCGCGCGCAGCATGTCGCCGCCGCAGTCGACCGCGAGCACGTCGCCGCCCGACTCCGAGCCGCTGTCGCTGGTGTCGGACTTGTAATTGTAGGGAGCGTCCAGATCGTCGGTGCAGCCCGCGAGCGCGAGCGCGATGGCGACCGAGCCGCAGATGCAAGGATGGGCTCGCACGGCGTCGAGCCTATCACGCCGTCCCGACGCGCGCCGCGACCTCGTCGGCGCCCTTCGGGATCGCGGCCGTCAGCACGACCGGTTCGGTGGGTGTGCAGAGCACATCGTCTTCGACGCGAATGCCTCGCACGTCCGCGAACCGCTGCAGTCGCTCGCGATCGAACGAGCCGTCGCGCACGAACGGACCGGCGAGCGCATCGTCGTCGAGGATGGCCGGGACGATGTACAAGCCGGGCTCGATCGTGACGACCATGCCCGGCTTCAGATCGCGATCGAGGCGGAGGTAGCCGAGCCCGAATTGGCCGCTGCGCGTGCGTCCAGCGGCGTATCCGGCCCGATCGCCGAGATCTTCCATGTCGTGCACGTCGAGCCCGAGCAGGTGGCCCACGCCGTGCGGGAACAAGAGCGCATGGGCGCCGCGCTCGACGAGCCCTTCGGGATCGCCCTTCAGGATGCCCTCGTCCACCAAGCCGCGCGCGAGCACGACCGCCGCGCGCAGGTGGACGTCGCGATAGCGCACGCCCGGACGCACGAGCGCGATCGCGGCCTCGATCGCCGCGAGCACGAGGTCGTAGAACGTCCGCTGCGTCGCGCTCCACGTGCGCGACACCGGCCACGTGCGCGTGACGTCGCTCGCCCAGCCATGGTGCTCGCCGCCCACGTCGGCGAGCAGGAGATCGCCGGGCGCGAGCCGGCGGTGATAGGTGTTGTTGTGCAGGATCTCGCCGTGCACGGTGACGATGCTGTTGTAGGCGGGCTCCATGCCGCGCGCGAGCAGCTCGCGCTCCATCGCGGCGCGGACGTCGTGCTCGAGGATCCCCGGCTTCGTCACCGCCATGCCTGCGAGGTGCGCCGCGGTGGTGCCCTCGACCGCGGTGCGGATGCTCGCCTGCGCGTGATCGTCGTGCGCGAGGCGGATGTCGATCATCGCGTCGGCGAGCTCGAGATCGATGTGATCGAGCTCGCTCACGCGCGGCGTGGCGTCCTCGGGCCAGCGTCGACCGAACGTGGTGCGCTGGCGCGCACGCGTGAGCGGGTCGAGCGACGGCAGCGTGGCGATGTGGTGCGGGCCTTCGAGCTCGACGATCACGCGGGCGAGGTCGTCGATGTTGCGCACGCGATCGACTCCGGTCGCGCGGGCGATCGCGTCGGCGGCCGGCAGCGTGCCGTGCCACAGCGCGTCGTCGGGCGCGTTCGGCACGAGGAAGAGCTCGTGACGCGAGCCGTGGACGAGCAACGCCGCGTCCGGGAGCGCGACGCCGGCGAGGTAGAGGAAGTGGCTATCCGCGCGGTACGGGTAGGGATTCGCGGCGTAGTTGCGCGGGCGCGCGCCGCCAGCGAACACGATCGCCGCGCGTTGGCCCAGTCGAGCCGCGAGCTCGCGTCGACGCCGTTGGAACACGGAGGCCGAGGAATCGGGCATGGGCGCGGACATGATGGCTTCGGTTCTACCGCTGGCTCGCGCGCGGGCCAATGGTCCCGGCGCGGTTTGACACGCGCGGGGCAGGGGGTGACCCTCCGGCGGTGAATCGCGTCACGGGGCCGATGCTCCGCGCCGACCGGCGCTGGCTCGTCGCGCTCGTGATCGCGGCCCTCGCGTCGCGGCTGCTCTGGGTGCTCGTCATCCATCCGCCGGGCGACTACGTGTTCAGCGACATGGGCAAGTACGTCGACCGGGCGCGCGACGTCGCGATCACCGGTTGGGCGCCCGCGCCGCTGGAGGACGCGTCGCGTCGCGAGTGGGCGTGGCAGGCGTATGGTACCCACGCGATCCTGTCGATTCCGCTGCGCTTGTTCGGGGCGGATGCATTCGGCGTCGCGGCGTTGATGTGGGGGCTCATGGCGGCGGCCGCCGTGCCGCTCGCATATCTGCTGGCTGCGCGCACGAGCGCGATCCGCCGCGTGCCCGAGGTGGTCGGACTCGCGGTGCTCGTGTGGCATCCGAACATGTCGAATGCGGGCTACTTCCTGTCGGAGACGCCCTTCCTGTGCTTCGCGCTCGCGTCCACGCTCGGACTCGTCGTCCTCCTGCAGGACGGCGGGTGGAAGCCGGCGCTGCTCGCCGGGCTCGCCGGCGCGGTGGCGTTCGTGGTGCGTCCGCAGTCGGCGATGTTCTTCGCGCTGGCGTTCCTCACGTGGCTGATCGTGCGTCGACGCGTGCCGCACGTGAAGCTCGTGCACATCGCGATCGTGTGCGCGCCGTTGCTCGTGATGCTGTCGTTCTCGGTGTGGCGATTCCACGCGCACACCGGATACGGGCCCGGGATCGCGGAGAACGCGAACATGAACCTCACCGCCGGGCGTTGTCACAACGTGGTGACGCAGGCGTTCAGGACGGACGCCGATCTGGCGCGCAGTGATCGCAAGGACAACACGCGCGATGGGCGACGCGTGAGCGTGCCGAACTACCGCATCGCGTGGAATCTACCGGACGGCCATCCGCTGGCGTTGCGGCCGGTGATGGGGCACGAGTCGATCAAGTTCGTCGGGTACGTGGGCGATCCGGACATCCACCGGGAGATCCGCCGCGAGTGCTACGCGCGCACGGGCGTGATCGGACAGCTGCGCATCACGGCGATCAACCTGCTCCTGTCGTGGTTCGTCGATCACCAGTGGCCCGAGGTGGAGAAGGGGCGCGCGACGTTCCTGCCGATCATCGAGGGGTACAAGCACGCGTATCAGCTGTGCATCCTCGGGCCGTCGCTGGTGGGGATGTGGATCGCGATCGCGCGCATTCGCCAGCGGCCGGCGTTCGCGATCGTCGCCTGGCAGCAGGTCAACTACTTGTTCGTGGCGGGGCTGTTCTTCGGCGCGATCCGCCTGCGCACGCCCTACGACCCGTACGCGATCATCCTGGCGGCCGAGGCCTGGGGGATGCTGCTGGGCTGGTGGCTCGCGCGCCGCGCCCGGAGGCCCGCGAACGCTGGACCTTGACGGCGTTCCGTGGCATGTCGCCGGCGCCGTGCTCCTCCGCATCGACGCCCTGCGCCCCGCGCCCCGCAGCTTGCGGCCGGCGATCGACGCGCTGCTCGATCACGAGGTGGTGATCTACCCGACGGACACGGGCTACGCGTTCGGCTGCATGTTGTCGTCGGCGCGGGGCATCGAGCGATTGCGGCGGCTGAAGGGGATCCCGGAGAAGCATCCGAAGCCGCTGACGATGCTGGTGAAGGATCTCGCGGAGGTCGCGAAGTACGGTCACCTCGGCAACCAGGCGTTCCGCGTGGTGAGGCGGCTGTTGCCCGGGCCGTACACGCTGGTGCTGCGCGCGACGGGCGACGTGCCGCGCGGCATGAAGAACCGCCTGCACGAGGTGGGGCTGCGCGTGCCGGATCATCCGGTGTGCCGCATGTTGGTGGAGCTGCTCGAGCAGCCGCTGTTGACGGGCTCGGTGTCGCCGGCGGACGCGGAGTTCCGCCTCGAGGATCCGGACGAGCTCGAGCAGACCTACGCCCGCGACGTCCGCATCGTGATCGACGGCGGCCCCTCGTGGCCCAACCCCTCGACGGTGCTGCGACTGGTCGACGACGAGATCGAAGTGCTGCGCGAAGGGCAGGGGCCGGTGCCCACCTAGAGATCGGGGCAATCGCGCTCCTTGTCCTGCGAGCGTTTGCACGTCGGGATGAAGCTCGTGCCGAGCGGCATCGGGCCGTTCCACAAGATGTCGAACTCGAGGTTCCAGCCCTCGATGCGACACAGCTCGCTCATGGCTTCGCCGGTGCGCGTTGCGTAGCAGGCGATCTCGCCGGCGGGCAGCACGGGGACACCGTCGCCCTCGTCGCAATCGGCCAGGTTGAAGCGCTCCACCTCGCCGTCTGCGAAGTACTCGGCTTCCAGCCTGCAATCGACCTGCAAGCCGTCGACGTCCGGATCGACGTCGGCGACGCACGACGGATTGCACGCCGGGATCATCGAGTCGCCGATTGCTTCGACCACCTTCGACATGTACGGGCCGAAGTCGTCGGTACACGCGGACACGAGCGCATGCTCCCCTGTGTCCGCGAGCTCCGTCGTCGCGAGAGCAGCGGCTTGCCGCAGCGGTGGGAGCATCGCGTCGCCGTCGATCGTACAGGTCGGTTCCACCGCGTACGCCATCACGGTGGGGTCGTCGGCCGCCGCGTGCACGGGGATCGGACCCTCGGTCCAATCGGGCGGTAGGCCGCCGATCGAAAGCACGCGCAGCGTCGTGATCGGGCTGTACTCGCTGTGACGCGCGTGCACCTCTTCGAGGAACTCGGCGATCTCCGATACGGGTTGGAGCACGGCCACATCGGGCGTCGCGACCGTGCCGTCCTCCGCCACGTCCATCACCTCGCACGCGCGCGATCCCTCGGCATCAGGGCCCGTGCATGCGACGCCGCCGCTCCAGCACAGGCCGGGCGTCGGGCGCTCGGGGTCGGTCCACAGCTCGCGCGATCCGTCGGCGTCGAAGGCGAGGGCACCGTTCGGCCCCATCGAGCACTCCGTGCCCGAGCCGACCCACACGAGGATCGTCGGTGCGTGCCTGCGGAAGAAGCCGCTCTGCGCTTCGTCCTCGAGATCCGCGCGCAAGAACGCCAAGCGCGTCGCTTCGAACGGCGCAGCGAGCGAACAGCCGTCGACGCCGACCAACGATGCACAGCGCAACGCGTCGCCGAGCTCGACACCATCGGAGAGATTCGGAGCGCCTTCGAACGTCTCGAGCCAGGGTCGCGGAGCGACGGGGCCGCCGGGGTCCAAGAAGGTCGGCGTCGTCGCGATCTCGCCGAGCTCGCACCTCGATTCGCACAGCTCTGCGAATCGATCGGTGCCGTCGGCGTCGACGAATGCGTCGCGGCGTTCGAGGCAGCTCGCGAGCTCCAGCTGGCCGGGGATGCGATCCGTGTCGGGGCACCCTGGGTTCGGTGCCTTGGACGTCGTGAATCCGATGCGCAGCTCGGGCTGGATCTCGAGCTCGCCGATGCCGCTGGCGAGCTCGTCCATCGCATCGGCGAGGCGGGCCTGGAGGGCACCGGCTTCGGGGCCGTCGTCGATCACGAAGAGCACGTCGACGACGCGCGACCGCACGATCTGTGGGTACTTGCAGCGGAAGTCGAGCTCCTCGTCGCCGCGCTCGAGGCACTCGCCGCCGCCGTCGTCCTGCATTTCCACCGACTCGACGTCGGCAGAGCCGCCGCAAGAGAGGGCCGCCGAGCACAGGAGGACGCGCGCGCGCACGTGCGTGAGCGGTGCAACAGGTGTGCCGTGGCGAGTCGTAGCGGTCGCGCGGGCGCGAGGCGCTCGAGTGGCAACGCGGTTGGCGATCGCGGGCGCGATCGCGTCAGGCGAGCAGACCCGGGAGCGCGCCGCCGCCGGTGTCGAAGCCGCCGAAGGTGTCGACGTCGATGCCGAAGGCGTTGCACAGCGACACCAGCATGCGGCAGTGGTTCTCGCCGCCGAACTGGTGGAACCGGCCCGTCTGCAGCTTGCCCTGCGCGCCGCCCAGCAGCACGAACGGGATGTTCTCCCACGCGTGCGTGATGCCCACCGCGATCTCGCTCGCCCACAGCACCACCGTGTTGTCGAGCACCGTCGTGCCGTCCGTTTCCACCATGCCGTCCAGGCGCCCCGCGAGGTACGCGAGCTCCTGCGCGTAGAACTCGTAGATCGCGACGAGGTCGGCCTTGGCCTCGGCGTTCGTGTTCAGCTGCTCGTGCGACGTCAGGTGGTGCTCGAAATCCACGCCGAGGTGCGGATACGGCTGCCCGTCGTTCTCGCCGCGGCGGTACATGATGCTCGCCACGCGCGTCATGTCGCACGCGAGCGTCTCCGCCACGATGTCGAGCTGTTGGCGCGAGATCGTGCCCACGTTCCCGACGTCGTCGTACGGCACCGTGTCCGGCGCCGGCGGAGCCGCGCACACGTACTCCGTCTGCAGCTGCTTCTCCATGTCGCGCAACGCATCGAGGTGCGCCTCGATCTTCAGCCGGTCGTTCGTGCCCACCTTGCTCTGCACGCTCTCGAGCTCGGGCGCCACCACGTCGATCACGCTCAGTCGATCCGCGCGCCGCTTGGCGGCCACCGCCTCGTCCACCCCGAACTCGCCGAACAACCGCTCGAACAGCGCCGCCGGGTTGCGCTCGGGCGCGAGCGGCTGGCCCGGCCCGGCGTAGCTGATGCGGCTGCCCGGATGGTTGCCGCCGGTCTGCACGCCCGCCTCCACCGACTTGAACGGAGTCTCGGCCCCGATCGCCTCCGCGATCACCTGATCGATCGACGCATGCGTGTTCCACCCGTGCGGCGTGCAGCACCCGTGATCGAACT
The DNA here is from genome assembly GCA_964468635.1 of uncultured Nannocystaceae bacterium. Classification (GTDB taxonomy): domain Bacteria; phylum Myxococcota_A; class Polyangia; order Nannocystales; family Nannocystaceae; genus Xiheibacterium. The sequence continues at coordinate 23,504 of CAYXVR010000003.1, read as the reverse complement.
CGGTGCCCTCTTCCATCGGCGATCCCGTGAACACGAACGCGGGCCCCACCGTATGTGGTCCGCCGAGCGGCCCGGTGGGCTTCACGTCGAGTCCATCCATCACGACGAGGCGATCCTGGAACGCCGAGAGCGGCGCGAGGATCGTCGGCAGCGTGAAGTCCGTGCTCGTGCCGCTGGGCAGCCACTGGTCTCGCACCACGCCGTGCGGGTGGTAGAACACGATGAACCGCATCGGTGGCGCCTCGGCCCCGCCGGCCGCGCTCTCCAGCACGGGCAGGAACGGTGCCGCCGCGGCGCTCACTCCGAGCCCGGCGAGCACGCTGCGACGGCTGAGCTTCGTGGGTGATGCAATGCGTCGTGGCATGATCGTCGTCCTCACTGAATCCTCAGGTTGCGGAACGCGTCGCCGGTCGCGATCGCGATCATCAACTCGCGCACGTCCCCGTCGCTCTCCGCGAACGCGGCGCGGAGCGCCGCCATCTCGCACTCGTCGCGTGTCTGCTCTCCGCGCCCGAACGCGAAGCGGAACCATTGCGTCGTCACGCACTCCCGCAGCGTCGTGCTGTCCGCGAGCTTGTGGGCCAGCTCCACGGCGCCCACGAACTCTCCGTCCACGTCCGTGCCGAGCAGCGTGCCGCTCGCGTCCACCGCGTTGCCGTTCTCCTCCGTGCGATACACGCCCATGCCATCGTAGTTCTCGAGCGCGAGCCCGATGCCGTCGATGAGCGAGTGACAGCCCGAGCACGACGGATCGGTGGAGTGCTGCTCGAACCGCTCGCGCGTCGTGGCGTTCGGATCGATGGGCGGGAGGTCGGGCACGTCGTTGGGTGGTGGCGGTGGCGGTTGGCACAGCACGTTGCTGCGCACCACCACGCCGCGCTGGATCGGCCCCGACGAGTCCGTATGCGCGTGCGCGGACATGAAGCTCGCCTGCGTGAGCAGGCCGGCGCGCTCGTTCGGATCGAGTGCGACGGGCTCCTGCGGGTCGTGATCCGCAGGCACCGTGACGCCGTAGAGATCCGCGAGCGGGCCCTCCACGAACGACTCCGACGACGTCATCAGCGTCGCGAGCCGCCCGTCACCCTCGAGCACGACGTGCGCGACGAACCGCTCCGTCTCCTCCCACATCGCGTCGCGTAGCGCCGGATCGAACGCCGGGTACATCTCGGTGGACTTGATCACCGACTCGCGATCGTCGAGCGCGAGCCACTGCACGTGGAAGCTCTTCACCGCATCCGCGGCGCGCTCGCTGTCGAGCAGGCGCTCGGCCTCCGCCCGCAGCCGCGCGGGGTCGCCGAGCTCACCCGCTGCGGCGGCGTCGAGCAACGTGTCGTCGGGGATCGACCCCCAGAAGAAGAACGACAGCCGCGCAGCGAGCTGGAAGTCGTCGAGCGCCACGACTTCGCCCTCGCTCGGTGCGAGCTCGAGGTGGTAGAGGAAGTGCACCGACTGCAACGCGCCCGCGATGGCGAGTCGGATCCCGTCGGAGAAGTCGGACCCGCTCGCGGCCAGATCGCCGTACGTCTGCAGCTCCGCAGCGGTGAGCGGCCGCCGGAACGCGCGACGTCCGAAGCTCTCCACGAACGCCGTGCGACATTCGCTCGCGATCGCGGGATCGCTCTCGGCTGCCACGGGGTCGCACGGCACGACCGTGGCGAGATCCGCCACCGCCGTGCTCGCGACATCCTCCGCCAGCGCGCGATACTGCGTCACGATGGACGGCGACACCGGTGCCGCGATGTTGCTGTCGAACGCCGCGAGCTTCTCGTCGGGATCCAGCGTCGATACGTTCGCATCGATGCCCAAGAGATCACGCACCGCATTTGCGTATTCGCGCCGCGTCAACCGACGCAGCGGCGTCGCGCCGACGTCGACGACACCGTCGCACTCGGTCGGCGTGCCGTCGTCGTCCGAGCCGCCGTCGTCGTCGGCCGAGCCAGCGTCGTCGTCGTCCGCCGAGCCAGCGTCGTCGTCGTCCGCCCCGTCGCCCGCCGAGTCTGCACCCGACAGCCCCGAGTAACACCCGCACACCGCGCTGAGCGCGATCGCGGCCACTTCGGTCCGTCTCGTCGAGGTCCGTCGCATCGCCCTGTCCCCGGCGCCTGCAGTCCGGCCACGGTCCTGCTTGTCACCGAAAAAGTTCGAGCGCCGGTGCCCGCGATCATGGCGTGAGGCGGACCACCCAAGCGTCTGTCGCTCCGTCGTCTGCGGTGCGACCTCCCACCACGATGACGTCACCGTCCGGGTGCACCGCGACGCCGCGCGCGACGTCGTCGTCGGGCACCGGCTCGGCCCACGTCCACGTCCACGACAGCTCGCCATCGGGAGTCAGCTTCCACACGCGGGTGTCCTGGGCGTGCTCGGTGCCGAACCCCACCGCGACGATGTGGCCGGTCGGGGCGAGCGTCACGTCCTCGACCTCGTCCTCGCCGGGCTCCGCGCTCGACCACGACCACGCTTCGGAGCCGTCGGTGGCGATGCGTTGCACCCATCCGTCGCGCATGCCGAGTCCCACGTATCCGCCGATGAACAAGGCATCCGCCGCATACGCGAGCCCCTGTGAGCCGCTCCCCTCGGGGCCGTCGTAGACGACGACGATGGGCTCCGCCTCGCCGGGCGCGAGTCGGTGGAGGCGTGCATGTCCGTCGACGTTGCCGACCGTCCACGCGATGTCTGCGACGCCGTCCGCGGCTGCAGCCGAGATGCTGCCGGACGCGGCCGACTCGGCGGTCCACACCGGCGTGAGATCGTCGGAGAACGCGCGGGCGCCCACGAATCCCCCGCCGTACCCGCCGACGACGAAACGCGACGGGTGCATGTGCGCGAGCCCGGTCGCGAACGTGCGGCCGGTGAACGCGAACTCCTCGACGTCGCCGTCGGCGGGCTCGATCGTGGCGAGCCATCCCGCTTGCTCGGTGGGGTTCGGCGACGATCCGATCGCGTAGATCTCGGAGCCGACCGCCGACGTGACTGCGAACGCCGTGTCGTCCCCGGTGCCGCGATCGTACTGCCGCGCCCACACGACGTCGCCGTCTGCGGAGTACAGCACGAAGAGCGCGTCGCGGTCGGTCACCTCTTCGAGACCGACGGCGACGATCGTGTCGTCCGGTCGCACGTCGACGTCCCAGAACTGGGCGTCCGCATCGTCGGCCCCCGAGTGCACCCGTTCGGGCGGATCCCACCGGGGCGAGCCCGACGTACGGCAATCGACGTTGCATCCGTCGCCGTCGATCGCGTTGCCGTCGTCGCACGCCTCGCCCGGCTCGGGAATCGAGTTGCCGCACTCGGGGATCGGCGCGGACGAGGTCGACTCGTCGGTGGACGCGGGTGCGGTCGATCCGGACGAGCTCGACGAGCTCGTCTCTGCCGTCGTCGTGTCGGTCGGCGCATCGCCGTCCACGCATGCGTTCGCGAGCTCGCCGGCCTGGTCGCTGTATCGGGCGCCCGACGGGCACTCGGCATCGGGATAGCTACAGCGGCTCGTGCTCGGTTCGCAGGTGCCTTGCAGCTCGCCGCGCACGCATTCGCTGCTCGCGGTGCACTGGTAGTCGGGCGCGCCGAAGCACGACGTCGTCGGCAACGCGATCATCGCGATGCGCAGACGCGAGACCGCGCCCATCCTTCGCACGCGTTCAGTTTCGCCGCGGGCCTCGCGAGGGTCAAGGCGACCACGCGATGCCGACACCGAAGGGCACGACCCCGTACTGCACGCGCGCGCTGGTGCGTGCGCGCTCGCGCTTCGGTTGCTTGCGCGCGACGACGGCGAAGCGAACGATGGATGCGATCACGAGCGCACCGCCCACCGACAAGAGCGGGATGCCGACGAGGTAGAGCGTCTCGCCGCCGCGCCGTGCATCGCGATACTCCTCTTCGCTGTCGGCGTCTTCGGCCCGTTGTCGCCGCGCGAGGCCTTCGCCGAGCAGACCGCCGCCGGTCGCCGCGAGGGCGACGCCCGACCACAACAGCGCGTGGCCGGCCGGATCGCGGAACCATGGACGCGGCTGCGGAGCCGGAGCCGGTGGATGGACGACGGGTGCCGGGGGCGGCTCCACGCGTGGCGCCGGGGCGGGTGTGGGCGCGGGCTCGGCCTCGCCGCCGCACGTCGCGATGTGGCCGCGCGCCTCCTCGATCGCCGCCGGCGGAGGTGCGAGCTCGATGAACTCGCGATAGCCCGCGATCGCGCGCTCGCAGTCGCCGGCGAAGCGACGCGCTTGTGCCTTCGCGAACACGTACTCCGGGCGAGGATCGAGCGCGTAGGCCTGTTCGAAGGCGTCGGCGGCCGCGTCCCAGCGCTTCTCCTTCCACGCGGCCTTCGCCGTCGCGAAGTGCGGATTGTCGTCGGCACCCTCGGGCTCGGGTGCACGGACGAGCGCGAGGCACAGCGCGAGCGTGATCACTGCATCGCCTTCGGGAACATCTCGGACAGGGCCTCGTCGTCGTCGGACTCGCGCCGACGCGCGTCATCGGTGCGCCGACGCGCTCGCTTGGGGCTCGCGCGACGCGGCTCGGCGGCGGGCTTCGCTGCGGGCTGCACGACGGGCGCGGACACGGGGGCGGTCGCGGGGGGCTGCACGCTCGGCTCGATGCGTGGTGCGGGCGGCTCTTCGGTCGCGGGCACGACCACGGGTTCCGCGACGCTCGCCCGCGCCGCGGCGTTCTCGGTGTCCTCGCCGCGCGCCATCCTCCACCCTCCGACGCCGCCGACCACGATGCCGACGACGCCGATCGTCGCGAGCGCGGCCATGCGCGACAGCCTCGGCGACTTGCGCGTCGCGGTGGTGGGCAGCCCGTCGGGGATCGTCTCGGCGACGGACGACGTCGACGGTGTTTCCGGCGTGACGAGGCTCGGCTCAGCGGGATGATCGAACAACGCGGAGACGTGGGCCGCGAGCGTGTCTTCCCGCACGTCGAGACCGGCGGCCTGCGCGAACGCCTCGAGCTCGTCGACCACCGCTTGCGCGCTCTCGGGTCGACGCGTCGGATCGACGGCCATCATCCGCGCGACGATCTCCTCGAGCGCGGGTGGATAGTCCGGGATCACCGTGGACGGTGCCGCGTAGTCGCCGGCGAGCACGCGGTTCATGATCGAGAACGTCTGCGATCCCCCGAACGCGCGCCGGCCGGTCGTGGCCTCGTACAGGACGACGCCGAGCGAGAACAGATCGCTGCGCGGATCGACGCGCTGCTGCATGCACTGCTCGGGCGCCATGTACCCGAACTTGCCCTTGAGCGTGCCCGTGCGCGTGTGGGCCGTCTGGTCGGCCGCTTTCGCGATGCCGAAGTCCGCGAGCTTCACCGAGCCGGCGAAGCCGACGAGCACGTTCGCGGGCGAGACGTCGCGATGCACGAGGTCGAGCGGACGCCCGTGGGGATCGCAGCGCGTGTGTACGTAGTGCAGCGCCTTCGCGACGTCGACGACCACGCGGATCGCACGACCGAGGGGCAGCGGCGCGCGCTGGGCGACGAGGATCCGCCGCAGGTCACGGCCGTGCACGAACTCGAGCGCGAGGAAGTGCTCGTCCTCGGCCACGCCGATGTCGAGCACTTGCACGATGTGGGGATGGACGAGTGCAGCCGCCACCCGAGCCTCGCGCTCGAACATCGCGACGAACTCCGGGTCCTCGGCGATGTGCGCGTGCAGCAGCTTCAGGGCGATCGGCTTCGCGAATCCGCGCGGCCCGTCCTGGCGCGCGAGGAACAGCTCGGCCATGCCGCCGGCCCCGATGCGATCGACGATCGTGTAGCGGCCGACCCGCGTGCCCGCCGGCAGCGTCGTGCGGACGCTGCGTCGTTTCGCCGACTCCTGCATCGAAGTCGCCGATCCTATCAAAGCGCGAGCGCGAGCGGGTCAACTCGAGCTCGGCAGTTCCGAGAGCACCGGCACGAGCGTACGCGCCCATGCTTCGAGATCCGCGAGTACGTTCGCCCGCACCTGCGTGGGCGCCGGCAAGGCCGCCACTTGCTCGCGCAGCGACTCGCGCGCGCGTGTGAGGCGAGTGGTGACCGCAGTGGTCGACAACCCGAGCACGTCGCCGATCTCGCGCACGCGCAGCTCTTCGACGTAGAAGAGCGCGATGAGTTGCTGGATCTCGACCCCGAGGTTGTCGAGCGCGCGGAGCAGGAGCCAGTGCTCCTGACGCAGCCCCACCACGCGACTGGGGTTGAAGACGCTGGGCGCGGCGGGAGCGTCGAAGTCGAACGGCAGCTCGCGGCGGCTCGCGTCCTCGAGGTGCTTGAGCAGCATGTGCCGCGCGATGCCGAACAGGTACGCGCGCACCGTGACGGCGACGCGCTCACGACCCTCGGTGCACGCGAGGAACGTCCGCTGCGTCAGATCGTCGGCCACGTCGGCGGCGCGGAGCTGGAAGAACCGACGGATCGCCGCGTAGTGGATCCGCATGAGCTGATCGCCCGCGGCGCGATCCCCCGCACGCCACGCGTACAGCAGCTCTTCGTCGGTGGGCTCCGCCACGGCGCACCACGATAGGTGCTGTTCGCGGCGGTGGCAACGCTCACTTCGCGAGCGACGCGGCGACCTTCTCCAGCCGCCAGCGTGCGCGCTCGTCCCCCAGCGCGAGCGCCTTCTCGTACTGCTTGCGAGCATCCGCGGTGCGCAACACCTTGTAGTACGCGTCGCCGAGACGCAGATGATGAGCGGCCGACCGCGGTGCGAGATCGATCGCCTTCTCTCCGTACTGGACCGCGCGACCGTAGTCCCCGCGATCGAAGAAGACGTCGCGCAGGCCCGCCATCGCGACGAGGTTCTTGCGGTCGTGCGCCAGCGCCTGCTCGAACGAGCGCTGCGCCTCCGCGAGGTGTCCACGGCGACGCGCAGCCACCCCGGCGCTCGCGCGGCGGCTCGCTGTCTGGGGATCACGCGCGATCGCCTTGGGCTGGGTGGGTGGCTCCGCCGGCACGACGATGCCCGCGGCCGCGACCGGAGGCGCCGTCGGCCGCGGCGCGCGTGCGGCCGCGGCCGGGCGCGGGGGCTCTTCGACGGCGTCGGGCAGCGTCAGCTGCGAGAGGTCGCGATCGATCTGCGCCATGCGCTGTCGTCGTCGTTCCTGGTAGTCGTCGAGCTTGCGCTCGCGCAGCTGCTCGTCGGTTTCCGCGAGCACCTGCAACGGCTCGGCCGCGAGCAGCTCGTCGCCCGTGAATCCCGCGGTGCTCGACTTGGCGGCGAGCGCTTCGATCTCCTCGTCGGTCGCGCTGGCTCGTGCACGCGCATGCGCGTGGGACGGCGCGAAGAGCAGGGCCTGCGCGTAGTAGGAGCGGGCGAAGTCGCGGCCACCGGGCCGATCCCAGTACTCGTCGCCGAGCCGTACGAGCGTCGCGGACAGCTCGCCGCGCAGGCGACTCGCCTCCTCGCGCGCGGCCGGTGCATCGGGCCCCACGATCGTCTCGAGCTCCGAGATGAAGCGGTATGCGGTGGGCTCGTCGGGCGCGTCCGCCGGGGGGTACACGAACGACGCGCGAGCCGCCGCCGCGCGGGCACCGAGGGCCGCATCGTGGATGGCGGACGGCTCGCTCGCGCGCTCCGATAGCCACGTCGCACCGATGCCCCCGACGAGCAGGAGCGCGATGCCGGCGACGGCGCTCGCGAACCAGCTCGGGCGCGCCCGCGCGCGATCCCTGGGATCGACGAGCAGCGGCATCAACTTCTCGCGCCGCATCGGTTCGACGTCCGGCAGCGTGAGGTCGTCCCACGACGAGCGCAGGTTCGCGGTGATCTGCGCCTCGCACAGGGCCGCCTCGAGATCCGTCATGTCCGCGAACCGGGCGTCGGGATCCTTGGCGAGACAGCGCATCACGACCGCCGCGAGGGCGGGCGGACACTCGGGCACGAGATCGGTGAGCGGCGGCGGTGGCTCGCTCACGTGCATCTGCAGCACGCGTTGCAGATCGCCGGCCTCGAATGGCACGCGTCCGCTGAGCAGCTCGTACGCGAGACAGCCGAGCGCGTACATGTCGACGCGGGTGCTCACCGCGCCGAACACGATCGTCTCCGGCGCGACGTAGTAGGGCGTGCCCGCCGGCACGACCGGGCGACCCTCGGTCGACATGAACGCCGCGATGCCGAAGTCGACGAGCTTCACCGCGTCGGCGCGGCCGCGTCGCGTGTGGAGGTAGACGTTCTCCGGCTTCACGTCGCGGTGGACGATGCCGGCGGCGTGCGCTGCCGCGAGCCCGCGGCACACCTGGCGCAGGATGCCGACCACACGCACGGGCGGCATCGCCTGCCCGCGGAACCTAGTGAGGTCGTGTCCGTGCAGCAGCTCCATCGCGATCGCGAGCCGACCGTCCGGGAGCTCCGCGAAGTCGTAGATCTCGACGATGTTGTCGGAGCCGATGCGGCTCGTCGCACGCGCCTCGTCGCGGAACAGCCGCACCGTCTCGGGGCGACGGCAGTACTCGGAGCGCAACAGCTTGAGCGCGACGCGTCGCTCGAGGTCGACGTGCTCGGCCTCGTAGACCACGCCCATGCCGCCCTCGCCGATCCACCGCACGATGCGGTAACGCGTGCCCGCGACGAGATCGCCCGCGGCGAGGCGCACCGACTCGCCTTGCGGCTCGTCCTTGCCGAGCAACGCTTCGATCCAGGTCGGTCGCTGCGACTCGCCGATCGGCCCACTGCCGACCGCCGTGAGCGGACGACGCGGCGCACCCGGGACCCAGACCTGGGTGGCTCCCTTCGCAGGTGCCTCCGAACCGTCCTGCGCGTCGTCGATCGGCTCGGCCTCCACGCGGGCGGCAGCCTAGGAAACGAAACGTGGCCGTCAACCCTCGGTCGGTCGCGCGCGCGCGTGCGTCGACGCTTCCGCCGCCGGCCCCGCGAGTTGCTAGATCGGGTCGCGTGGGCGTGGGGCTCGAGGCGGGGCTTTGGTGCGTGCTCGTCGTGGTCGGTCCGACCGCGGTCGAGGGTGCGCGACCCCGCGTCGCCGTCGTCCCCGTGGAGGTCGGAACCGCTCCGCCCGGTACGGACCTCGAGATGCGTCGGCGGCTCGAGGCGGGGCTCGAGCGTGCGCGACTCGAGGTCGTCGACGCGAGCGCGGCGTGGACCGAGCACGGTGACGCGGCGTGTGACGCCGCGTGCATGAAGGCGATCGCCACCGCGACGAAGTCGCAGCGAATCGTTCGCACGAAGATCGACGTCGACGACACGGTGTGGAACATCGCGATCGATCTCGTCGACGGTCGCACCGGTGAGGTCGAGGCGAGCGTCGCGGACACGTGCGAGATCTGCGGTGCCCAGGAGGTGGGCGAGCTCGTCACCGCGCGGGCAGCAGGGCTCGCCGAGCGCACGCGCGCGATCGTGTCGGTGCCTCCGGTGCTCAGCGTGCGCGCCGATCCGGAGGACGCGCTCGTGCTCGTGGACGGCCGCGTCGTGGGCCGCGCACCGCTTCGTCATCGGCTCGCGGAGGGGCGCCACGTCGTGCGCGTGGAGCAACCGGGCTACACCGCGCAGGAACGCGTCGTGATGTCGCAGGCGGGCGTGCACGAGTCCATCGCGGTCGAGCTGACACCCCAGCCCGAGCTCGCGTCCGACCGGCGCAAGCGTCGACTCGCGTTCGGCCTCGGCGGTGCGTCGGTGGCCGCGGGCGTGCTCGCGATCGGAACCGGGATCCCGTTGATCGCGATCGACGGCCGCGACTATCGACGGGACTGCAACGGCGACGCCGACGGGGACTGCCAGTTCCGCTACGAGACGCTCACGGGGGGTGCGATCGCGACGGCCGTCGGCATCGCGCTCGTCGCCGCGGGCGCCACGGTCATCGGCATCACGCGGGCCCGCATGCAATCACGGCCGGGCCGGGCGAGGATGCGCCTCGACGGGTTCGCGTGGCGGTTCTGAGTCAACGCCGCGCGATGACCTCGACGACGTGCTCGATGGCGGATTGCGCCGCGTCGCGCACGCGATCGAGCTCGTCGCACTCGTCCGGATCCTTCGCGCGGCAGCGCGCGACCTCGGCCTTCGCGCTCGCGAGCTCGCGCCGCAGCAGCTGGAGCGCGCGGGGGGCCGCGAGCTCGCCGATCGCGAACAGGGCCGCGGCATGGATCGCAGGCTCCGCGTCGAGATGTGCACGCAGTCGCTTCGTGAGCGCGGCCGCCTCGGCATCGGTGAGTCGTGTGGCGCACTCGTTGCCGAAGCGATGGACGGTGCGCTCCCACGGTCCGCCGATGGAGATCCCGCTCAGATGGATCCATCCGTCCGCACACGGACCGGTCGACGTGCGCCCTGCGGCGCGACCAATCGCCTCGAGCGCGCGCGCACGCATCGGTGGCGCGAACGACTCGTGGTGCGCGAGCAGGAGATCGACGCCGACGCGACCCAGCTCGTCGGCCACGCCTTCGACGGCGCGCACGCGGGCCTCCCACGCCTCGGGCCCGCGCGCGGCCCACCGGGCCTGGGCCGCGGTGCGAATCGTCGCCGGCGCGCGATCGATCGCGTCGCGCACCTCGGCCGGGTCGAGGTCGCGGTTGCGGGTGAGCAGCGCGCCACGAAAGAGCTTCGCGAGATCGAAGCCCGCGTCGACGAGCCGCGCGGGCCCGTACGGCGAGTCGGCGTTCCAGTCGCCGTCGATGTCGAGCATGCGCTCGGCCACGACGGCGCGACATCCCTCGCTGCGCTCGCGTGCGCGGATGAACCCTTCGACCTGTTGGGACCAGCGATAGCCGACGCTCGTCCCGCACATGCCACCGCCGGGGTTCGCTCGCTGCCACAGTGCCGCTGCGACGTCGAGCTCGCCGACGATCTCGCTCGTGAGCGCGACCTCGCGCATCAGCTGCGAGCCGCGGGCTCCGCCCCACGTCATGTCGGCCTCTCGGCTCATGTCGAGCTGGCCGGGGTAGCCGAGGCTCTCGATGTACGCGTAGCCGCGCGACTGGACCGTCGCGAGATCGCCGGCCGCACGTGCGCGCTCGATCTCGGCGAGCCACGTCGCGCGGCGCTCGAGCTCGTCCTCTTCCGGCACGATGCCGGAGCGATGATCGGCGTGCGATCCGGTGATCTCCGGCCCGACGAAGCGCACGGCGGCCATGAAGTAGGAGAGATCGTCGAGCTCTCCCGCCGTGGGTGCGCGCGCGACGAGGCGGTCGTCGCGACCGCGATCGACGACGACGAAGTCGGCGAGATCCTCGCGGGCGCGCGCCAGCTCGTCCGCATCCGGCGGTGAGCAGGGCCCGGCATCGGCGAGCATGCGCCGCGCGAGCACCCGGTCGAGCGCGCGATGGGCCGCGAGCAGTCCCAGGTGATCGCGGGCGTAGAGCACGGCCGCGGAGCGCATCGTGCCGTGCACCGCGAGCCACTCGACGATCGATTCCGCCTGATCGCTCGACAGACAGCGGGGCGCGGTGGTTCCACCGATGCAAGCGCCGAGTGCCGCGATCGCGATCGACTCGGTCATGCCGGCGCGCTGCAGCGCCTTGGCGTCGTCGTGCTCGCGGTGCTGCGGGTCCTCCATCTGCGCGCGCACGAGGATCGTCTCGGCCGCCGCGACGGGGTCGTCGGCCGGCTCGGCGGCGCGATCGACCTCGATGGACGATGCGGTCGCGCGCGACGGCTCGGCGGTCGAGCGGGCCGGCGGGGTGCAACCGAGGACCAGGAGCGCGAGGCCGCCGAGCGCCGTTCGCATGCGTCGAACGGACAGCGGCGTGCCGCCGAGGTTCCGCCGCTCCTGGGGCGAAATGCATCAGACCCGCAATGCGTCGCGCTGCACGTGGGTGCCCGAGGCGATCAGCAGATAGCCGGAGAGGAAGGTGAGGTCGAGGAGGGGATCGAGCGCATCGAGGCCGAGCGTCGCAAAGTACGCGAAGGCCACGTCGCCGGCGGCGAGGCAGGCGATCCCAGCCAATAGGCGCACCCAACAGCGCCACAACGAGCCCCCGCGCAGATGCCAGACCTGGCGCAGCACGACGACCGTGGGCACGAGCAGTGCGAGGTCGAGCAGCGGATAGCTCACTGCGAGCAGCCGCTGACCGAGCGGCGCATCGGCGGCCAGCACTCGCACGGTGAGCAGCGCGACGAGCAGGCCGAGCACCGAAGTCGCGAGCACTGCGGTGCGCGCGGATTCGCGGCGACCACCCATCGAGAGCCCGGAGCGCGCATGCGCGGCCGCGAAGTCGAACAGTGCGATCGCGAGCACGAGCGTCGCGGGCACGAACAGCGCGTCGGCAGGGGAGGGGAACGGCGCCTGCGTGCGCTGCACGACGTGCCACCACGCGAGCACGAGCTGACCGCCGGCGAACATCGCCATCGCGATGCCGAGCAGGCCCCAGCTGCGGCGCGTGCGATCGCCACTGCGGAACGCACTCGCCACGGCGAAGGCACCGCGCGCCGCGAGCAGCTGCAGCCCGAGCTTGGCGATCGATGCGAGTGGGAAGACGAAGTCGCTCACTCGATCGCTCCTCGGATCAAGGCGTCGCGGATCGTCGTGATGAGTGCCTGGGCCTTCGGCGTGCCCACGAACACTCGCAGGCCCTTCTCGAGTCGTTCGAGCAATTCCTCCACTTGCTCCGCGGTGAGGTCCGCACCGACGATGCCCAGGCGTTCCGCATGCGCCTTGATCGACGCGCGCGCGAGCGAGACCCCGACGAACGGTGCGATCGTCTTCTCGACGAACGCCTCGAGGGGCGCACGGGCGACGGCTCGGGCCACCTCCACGAGCATAGTGGCCTTACGGCCGTCGCCGCCACGGACTGACGTCCGGACGCCGGCCTTCGCCGCCCGTGGGCGCGTAATGTGGTACGCACGAGGCCCTCATGTTGCTCGCGATCCCGAAGTTCCAGTTCCGGTTCGTGCCCGCGATGGGCCACGTCATCCATCCCGGCAACTTCCATCCGGTCGGCACGCGGCGCGCGGCCGAGCAGATGATCGAACGCGCGGCGACCGGAATCGCGCCTCGGCCGGGCGACGGGGGCCGGTGGCTGGTGGTCGGAGCGTCGGGCGGGTTCGGCAGCGCGGCGCGGGTCGTGCTCGGGGCGCGACGCGGTGCGCATACGCTCGGCGTGTCGCTCGATGCCCAGCCGAACCCCGAGAGCTCGAACAAGATCCGCAAGATCGGCTCGCCCGGCTTCCATCGCAACGCGGCGATCGAGGCGGGGCTGCGCACGCGCGGTGTCGTGGCGCGCTCGCTCGACGGCGATGCGTTCGATCCCGGACTGCGCACGCGCGTGATCGACGAGATCCGGGCGCACTTCGACGGGAAGATCGACGGCGTGATCTGGGCGCTCGCCACCCCCCGCGCGGTCGATCCGCGCACCGGCAACGCGGTCACCAGCGCGCTGCGTCCGCTGGGCGGCACGGTGCGAATCAAGACGTTCAGCGGTCGCGACGGCGACACCGGTCCGCAGGTCGCCGAGGTCGAGCTCGGCCCCGGGAGCCCCGAGGAGGCGATCAACACGATCTTCGTGATGGGCGGTCGCATCGTCGCGACCTGGATTGACGCGCTGCTTGAGGCCGACGTGCTCGCGCCCGGGGCCACGCTGTTGACGATCAGCTACCGCGGATGTCCGCTGAACGAGGCGGTCTATCGCAAGGGGCTCATCGGGCTCGCGAAGGCCGACCTCGAGTTCGAGACGCGCGCGATCGACAAGGTGCTCGCGACGCGCGTGCAGGGCAGGGCGATCACGGTGGAGGGACCAGCGGTCGTCACCGAGGCGTCGGGTGGAATCCCGGGCGTGCCGTTCTACATGGCGCACCTGTACGGCACGATGGGTGCGCGCCACGAGGATCCGCTCGCGTCGATGCAGCGCATGTTCGACGAGCACTTCGGTGCCGCGGGCCCGCAGCTCGACGCGGAGGGCCTGCTGCGCATGGACGATCGCGAGCTCGCGCCCGACGTACAGACGGAGATGGCTCGCCGGTTCGAGACCTCGAAACCCGGCGAGCCCTTCCCGGTCGACCTCTACGACCGGTTCATGACCGACTATGCGCGCACGCGGGGCTTCGAGGTCAGCGGCGTCGACTACGACGCCGAGTTCGACACCGACGCGCTGCGCTGATTCGTCAGTTGCCCGGCGCCTTGATGTTGCCGCCGTCCGTCGGCGCCTTCTTCGGGTCGGCGGCCGGCGCCTTGAGGTTGCCGCTGTCGCCGGGCGTCTTCGGTGCCTTCGGGTCGGTCGCCGGGTCCGCGGGCTTCTTGCGATCCGCGCCCGAGGCCTTCGGCTTCGGCTTCACGAACTTCAGCGTCATGCGATCGCTCTCGCCGATCGCGTCGTACTTCGCCTTGTCCTTGTCACCCTCGGCGTAGGTCGGCGGCAGGGTCCAGACGCCCTTCTCGTAGTCCTTGGTGTCCTTCTTGTTCGCGTTGATCTCGGACTTCTTCTCGAGCTTGAAGCCCGCCGCGGTGACCTGCTCGATGAGCCACTTCTCGGGCACGTAGCCCTTCTCCGCGCTCGCCATCGGATCCGCATCGGCCGGCGCACGGTGTTGCTCGATCGCCAGGATGCCGCCGACCTTCAGCGTCTCGTGGGCCTCGCCGAGGAACTTGTCGAAGCCCTTGAAGCGCACGAGGTTGTGGGTCATCCGCATGACGAGGATCGCATCGAGCGACTCGGGCTCGCCCATCTCGAACGCGTCCATCGTCGGGTTCATCACCGTCTCGATCTTGCCGTACAGCTCCGGCGCGCTGTCGAGCATCAGCTTGATGCCCTTGGCGAAGTACGCGAGCATCGGATCCTCGGACGCCGCGTCGTACGACGCGATCTTCAGCTTGCCGCTCGCGCCCAGCAGCGGCGCGAGGATCTCCGTCCACCAGCCCTTGCCGGGGCCCACCTCGAAGACGGTCATCGTCGGCTTGATGCCGAAGAACAGCAGCGTCTCCTTGGGGTGACGGAACTGATCTCGCGACTTGTTCTCAGCCTTGCGGATGTCGCTCTTCAGGATCGTCGCGAGCGCGACCGCGGTGCCGCGCCACTTCGTGGAGGTGAGCTTGGTGGCCTCGGCCTTCAGCTCGGGCGTCCAGCGGGCCGCATCCTTCGCGTACTCGGCCTCGAGCTCGGCGAGCGCCTTCTCCATGCGCTCGCGCTGGGCCGCCTTCGGGTCCTTCGCCGGATCGCCCTTCGCCGTGCCGCCGTCGGTCGGCTTGCCGGCGTCGTCACCCTTCGGGATCGGCTTGCCATCGTTCGACGCGTCGTCGGAGGGGATCGGCTTGCCGTCGTTGTTCGCGGACGACGACGAGGACGTGGAGGTCCGGACGGTGCACGCCAGCGACAGGAGCGCGGCGGCGGCGACGGGGATGAAGAGCGGTCGGCGCATGGCGCCTCATAGCGCGGACGCGCGCGGCGGACAAGAGCGAGCGTTGACGCACATCGAGGCCATGTCGATCCGACGGGGGGCTCCGTCGTCGTGGCGGCATGGCCAAGTCCAAGTCCACCAAGTCCATCCCCGACGGTTTCCACACCATCACGCCGCAGCTCGTCGTCGCGGGCGCCCAGAAGTTCATCGCGTTCGCGAAGGAAGCGCTCGGCGCCGAGCACATGCACTCGATGCCGGGTCCCGACGGCAAGACGATCATGCACGCTGCGCTTCGCTTGGGCGACAGCACGCTGTTCCTGTCGGACGCGGGCGAGTTCGCGAAGCCCACGTCGACGAACCTGTTCCTCTACGTCGCCGACGTCGACGCCGCGTTCGCGCGCGCGACGAAGGCCGGTTGTAAGGTCGTCCAACCCGTGGCCGACATGTTCTGGGGCGATCGCTGGGGTATGGTCGAAGACCCGTTCGGCAATCAATGGCAGCTCGCGACCCACGTGGAGGACGTGGCGCCGGAGGAGATGCAGCGGCGCATGGCCGCGCAGGCCGGCGGCAAGGGTTGAGAGGCGCCGCGCTCGCCTTCTATCGGAAGGTGGCGAGCGTGCGCCCGAGCGCGTCGTCCTCGATCGCGAGGGCGATGCGCTCGCCCGTCGCTGCGATCCGACGCGTGGTCGCGTCGGTCGTGGCATGCGGGAGGAGCTCGGCGAGCAGCGCGAGCGTGTTCACGATCTCGGCGCGTTGATCTGCGCGTGCCGGGTCGAGAAGGCCGAGTGCCTCGTCGACGAGCGAGAGTGCGTCGGCATGTCGGCCCTGTCGGTCGTGTGCACGGGCGAGGTCGCGGAGCGTCCGCGCGAGCGAGGCCGGCCCGAAACCGCTGCTCCGCTTGAGCGCGAGCGATCGATCGAGGCGTGCGATCGCCTCGTCGTCGCGGCCCACGGCGACGAGCGCCTTGCCGGAGTTCGCGAGCGTGGAAGCGAGCCGCGGATCGTAGGGCCCCAACATGGACTCGCGATGGGCGAGCACCGCGTCGTAGAGCGGGATCGCTTCGGCGGGTCTTCCCGATTCGGCGAGCGCATCCGCGAGGCCCTGACGCTCGCCGTACGCCGCGGGGTGATCGGCGCCGAGGTGGCGCAGCTGCAGCTCGAGCGCCTGCGCGTACGACCATGCGGCGAGCTCGGGCGCGCCGGCGAGGATCTGTGCGTTGCCGATGTTGTGCAGCAGCGCCGGCAGGTTGGGGTCGCTCGGATCGCCGTGCGCGAGCTGGAGCGCGAGCGCCTCGCGGAATTTTTCGGCCGCCTGTCGTGGCTGGCCCCGATCGAGCAGGCGGCGACCGTCCACGTTCACGAGGATCGGCGCGTAGTGATCGAGGTCGTCGGCGCGTCGGGCCGCGGCCTCGGCACTCGCGAGCAGCGCGGCGATCTCGTGATCGGGTGCATCGGCGAGGAGTCGCAACCACGCGAGCTCGGCGCTCGCATCCGCGACGACGGCGTCGTGTCCGATGCTCTCGGCGAGCCACGCCGCCTCGCGCAGCATCGCTTCCGCCGCCTCGAGATCGCCGTCCTCCGACTGCGCGGTGCCGAGGGCGGCGAGCGCTTCGGCGTGCACCGGTGGATAGCCCACGGCTGCGGCCTCGGCGACGAGCGCGTGGGCACCCGCGAGCGCGGCATCGATGCGCCCGAGCTTGCGATACGCCTCGGCCTCCGCCATGCGGGTGCGCAGGATCGCGACGCGCTCGGCCAACCCGGCGTCGTCGGGACGCGGGGTGCGAGTCCGGAGGCGCGCGACGTCGCGACAGTCGGCGACGCGCGGCAGCTCGGCGAACGCGATGGGCGCGAGCTCGACGGTGGCGGCGTCGGCGTGGGCGAGCACGTCGAGCAGCGCGGCGAGCTCGTTCGCGCGGGTGCCGAGGCACGCGTGGATCTCGTCGACTTCGTCGCGCGTGCACGCGTCGGTCCAGGCGGCGCGCAGGTCGTCCTCGTAGCGGACGGTGGCGCGATCGATCGCCGTGAACGTGCTGGCACCCGACGGCGCGTCGGCGGCGACGAACGCGGCGCGCACGTCGTCGCGCCGATCGGGCCAGCTCGAGGCCTGCGGTGGTGCGTCGGTGCAGTCGCGCTCCTTCGATCCGGTGGCGACGACGGTCGCGCCCGCGATCGCGGCGACGGCGATCGTGGCGGCGAGCACCGGCGCACGTCGTCGTCGACCGCCGCGCTCCGCGAACGCGACGAGCGCGTCCATGCTCGGGAAGCGGTCGGCGGGCTCGCGGGCGGTGCCGCGGCGCACGAGGTCGCGGAGCCACGGTGGCACGTCCGTGCGCGCGGGGATCGGCGTGCGCTCGTCGGCGAGCACCGCGGCCGCGATCGACGGACCGGTGTCGCCGCGGAACGGACGCGTGCCGTAGATCGCGTGGTGCAGCGCGACGCAGAACGAGAACTGATCGGTGGCCGGCCCGGTGTCGTGGCCGAGGTGCTGCTCCGGGCTCATGTACGCGGGCGTGCCGAGGCGATCACCGGTGCGCGTGAGCGTGGCGTCCGACTGGGGCATCGGCGTGTCGGTGGGCTCGTCCCCGCTGTTCGCCGCGCGGGCGAGCCCGAAGTCGAGCACGCGTGCGCGGCCGTCCTTGCCGATCATGACGTTCGCGGGCTTGAAGTCGCGGTGCACGATGCCGGCCGCGTGCGCGGCCGCGAGCCCGCGTGCGGCCTGCAGGAACACGTCGAGCGCCTCGCGCCAGCCTCGGCGCTCTGCGGCGAGCCATCGCCGTAGATCGACGCCGTCGATCCACTCCATGGCGACGTAGACGTCGTCGCCCACGGTGCCCACGTCGTAGACGGCGACGATGTTCGGATGCGAGAGCGCCGCGATGGCCCGCGCCTCGCGGAGCAGCCGCATGCGCCGGCGCTGCGCCTGCTCGCCGGTGGTGCCCGCGCGAACCCACTTGAGCGCGACCTTGCGATCGAGCCTGCGATCGATCGCCGCGAACACGATGCCCATCCCGCCTTCGCCGAGTTTCTCGAGCCGCGTGTATCGTTCGGACTGCGGATACGCGCGCGCAGCCACGCGCGCGAACCCATCCTCGGTGGACAGATCATCGGCGCCCGGCCCGGTGTCCGGCCGCCGCGGCAGCTGCGTCGGCGTGGCCACGAACGAGCGCGAGCGTAGCAGGGACGGCACGGGCCTCGACGCGACGGCGTGCAGCGGTCAGTATCGTCGTATGCCGCAGGCCGCGATCAAGCGCGTCACGGTGAACCTGCCGGCCCGACTGCTTGCCGATGCCAGGGCCGTGACGGCGGGCGGGATCACCGAGACGATCGTCGAGGGGCTCTTCGCCATCGTCCACCGTCGCGCGTACGCGAAGGCCCTGACGTTACGCGGTCGCCTCGATCTCGCCATCGACGTCGGAGCGTCGCGTGAACGACCTCGACGACGCGGGGCAACTGCGCCGAGATCTCGCGCACTCACGGCGAAGTAGGTCGGTCTCTCAGCAGGCGGAAGGTCAGGTTCAGGCGGGGGGTCGTGATCGTTCGCTCGCGCGGGACCGAGTGGCGCCAGCGTCGTTGGGTGGTGCCGCCCATCACGAGCAGGTCGCCGCCGCCGAGGCCGAGCTCGAGGCGGGCGTCGCCGTGTTTCGCTCGCAAGAGGAAGCGTCGAGTCGCGCCGAGCGAGACCGACGCGACGAGCACGTCGTGCGGTGCGGCGGGGCCCAGCTCGAGCTCGTCGTCGGAGTGCCAGCCCATCGAGTCCGTGCCGTCGCGGTACCAGTTCGCGAGCACGCCGTCGAAGTGCACGCCGAGGGTCTCGGCGAGACGCTCGCGGACGCGCGCGAGCGTCGGGGTCCACGGGTGCGGATCGAACGTGCGGCCCGAGTAGCGGTAGCGCGCGTGCGGATCGCCGTGCCAGCTCGTGAGGCGCGGCGTGTCGATCTCGCGGCCGAAGATCACGAGCGACTCCTGTCGCAGCGGCAGCTCGTCGCGCAGCGGGTGCATCCACGCGTCGTCGACGAATGCATGCACGTGCGCGATCCAGGCGCCTTCGCCGAGATCGCGAACGGCCGCGAGCCGCTCGGCGATCGATGCGGTCGACGCGATCATCCGCGCGAGTATAGGGGGAACGGGCGACATCGAGTCGCCCGTTCCCGGCTAGCTCATTCGACGTCCTGCGCGAGCGCGACCACGGCGCCGACGAGCACTTCCACGCGGTCGGTGCCCTCGGGCGCGACGAAGCTCTCGCCGATCTCGCTCGCGAGCACCTCGCCGTCGGCATCGAGCGCGGTCCACCGACGCAGCGGCTCGCCCTCGTCGAAGCCCTCGGCGGGCGCGGTCCACACGCCGTCGTGCACCTCGAGCACCGCGGTCTCCATCGCGAACGGCAGCTCCGGCGCGTCGTCGCCAAGCGCGACCGCGCCGTAGAAGGCCGCATCGTTCGCGATCGAGCGCCAGTCGCAGTGCACGTGGCTCGTGTACTCGACCAGCGTGCCGCCCTTGCTCGTGCACTGCGACTCGCCGCTGTTGATGCTCGCCGACGTCGGCGCGAAGTCGTAGCCGTCGCCGTACATGTGACGCGACCACGTGGCGCTGCCGCTGATGCCCGCGTTGTAGCCGGGCGAGCGATAGCCCGAGTTGATCTTCACCGCGCCGAGCGCGCCCCGGATCTTCTGCAAGCGATCGACCGCATGCGGCTGCACGACGCCCCAGCGTCCCTTCGACGCCTGGGCGAGCTCGCCGAGCGTGAAGTTCGGCGCGAGCTTGGTGTCGCTCGGGATCGCCTGCAGATCGAGGTACGCGATCGGAGCGCGATAGTTCGCGTTGCCGTTGAGCAGACCGGGGTAGTCGTAGCCGCTCGGCTCGCCGGGGAACGACAGCGGCAAGCACGTCGACCAGTCGTTGTTCGCGCCCGGGTAGCACACCGTCGGCGAGCCGTCGTCCGGCGGATCCTCGTCGGCGGGCTCCTCCGGCTCCTCGGGATCGCCCGTGAGCACCGGGCAGCGATCGCCCGCGGCACGCACCTCGACGCTGTCGTCGAGATCGTTCACGAGCGTCTGGTAGTGGCTCTTGAACGCGACGAAGAAGTCGAAGTGCTTGCCGATGATCGCGCTGCCGGTGTCGTCGGCACGCAGACAGCCGTCGTGCACGAAGTTCCCCCACGGCGCATCGCCCGGCATCTCGACGCCGTCGAGATCCGGCACGTACACCCAGTCGCCGTAGGTGATGCGGTTCGGATCCACCGCGATCGATCGGAACGGCTCGAGCGCCCGGTTCTGCACGCCCTTGCCCCACGGGTGATCGTCGTCGAGCACCTCGAAGCACGGCGAGCGATTGCAGTTGCACGAGCCCGCATAGTTCACCATGCGGCCGTCGGCGAGCCGACCGGTGCCCTCGAGCTTGATCGCGCTCCAGAACTGGCTCGGGATCGTGGCGATCGCCGTGCACTGCTTCGTGTAGAACGTCGTGTTCTTCGGGCCGTTGTACGACGTCTCGGAAGCGACCCAGTAGTAGGTCAGCTGATAGTTGCCGAGCGACGGTCCGGGATCACCGATGTCGCGCTCGTCGTCCTGCCAAGGACCGGCGGGTGAGTCCATCCCGCGGCCCGAATCGTCCTCTGCGCACCCGATCACCGCCGCCATCAAGGCAGCAACGGTGAGCACCGCTTTCGTCCGAACCCGTTCATGTCTCACGCTGGCGTCTGCTCCCCACACCCCTGCCGACGCACTTGGCCATGCACACCATCGCGCATCTGCGCGCGGGAATCCATGCACGAGTTGCTTCCCGAAGTACGTAGATCGATGCAGCGATCTACGTAGGAGGACGCGCGAGCACGCGGAGGAATGCGACTGTCTGCAGGAGCAGCACGACGGTGAACGGGATGGCGCCGAGGATCGCGACGGCCTTGATCACGCCGACATGACGCGCGGCCACCAAGGCCGCTGCGACGACGGCCATGGTGACGCCCCACGCGATCTTCTGGCCGAGCGGGGGCTTGCTCGCGCCGCCGCTCGTGATCATCGCGAGCACGTACGTGGCCGAGTCGACGCTGGTGACGAGGAAGACGAAGACGAGCACGAGCGCGAGCCACGAGGTGACCTGCGCAAACGGCAGCTGCGCGAGCACGACGAACAGCACGCGCGTGACATCGGTGGCGAGCAGCGGCGCGAGCTCGGTGCCTTCTCGCTGGAGCTCGATCGCGGTGCAGCCCAGCACCGCGAACCACACGAGCGACACGAGCGTCGGCACGAACACCACGCCCGCGACGAACTCGCGGATGCTGCGGCCACGGCTGATGCGCGCGACGAACACACCCACGAACGGCGCCCACGCGACCCACCAGATCATGTAGCCGAGCGTCCACTCGTGTACCCATGCGCCGAGGTCGTTCCACGGCTCGAGCAACAGCGTGAGCGAGAAGAGCTCGCGCACGTAGTCGACGCTCGACGCGGCGAGCTCCTCCACGATGACGCCCGTGGGTCCCATCACGAGGAGCGCGAGCACGAACGCGATCGCGAGGAACACGTTGATCGTGGACAGCCACTGGATGCCGCGCTCGATCGGCCCCGATGCGGACGCCAAGTACGCGCACGCGAGCGCGAGCAGGATCAGGAACGCGACGGTGGTGCCGTCGAATGCGTGCCCGAGCACGATGCCGAGCCCGCTCTTCATCTGCAGCACGCCCATGCCCATCGCACCGGCCACCCCGAACGCCACGGCGAGCAGACCGATCACGTCGGACGCACGCGCGACCGGCTCCACCCAGCGCCCGCGAAAGGCGATGCGCAGCGGCGCGCCGGGCACGTACGGCGCATCGTGGCGGAAGCGGAACCACGCGAGCACGAGGGCGGCGATGCAGTAGATCGCCCACGCGTGCAGCCCCCAGTGGAAGTCGCTGAGCACGAGCGCATGCCGAGCCGCGTCCACGGATCGTGGGGCCGCGACGGGCGGTGCGGTGTAGTGCCTGATGGGCTCGGCCATCCCCCAGAACATCAGCCCCGAGCCCATGCCGGCCGCGAACAGCATCGCCCACCATCCGAAGCGCGAGAACTCGGGGGGATCGTCGCCGAGGGTGCGTTTGCCATGGCGCCCGAGCGCGAGCCACACGGACAACACGACGAACAGCCCGACGACGCCGAGGTAGAACCAGTCCAGCCAGCGCAACACGAACGCGACGGCGCCGATCGACGCGCGCTCGAGCACCTCGGGCGAGACGAGTCCGACGATTGCGACGACGCAGCAGGCCGCGACCGCGATCGCGAATCCCCGCTGCCCTGGCTCGGTTGCCACCGCGTGCCAGCATAGCGTGGCATCATCGCCGCGATGACCTACGGCCCTCGCGTCCCGTCCTTCGTCGCGCTCCTCCTGCTCGGCATCGCGTGCGCCGGTGACGACGGCGGTACCGATACGGGCGCCGACACCGATGTCGATACCTCCGCCGCCTCGACGAGCGCGGACGGCGACGGCGATTCGAGCACGATCGGAGTCGTCGAGTCCTCGAGCGGCGTCGCGGACTCCACGACTGCCGGTGTCGATTCCACGGGTGGCGCGTGTGTCGACGAGCTCCCGGCGATCGTCACCGACATCGACGAGACGCTCACGCTGTCCGACGCGGAGTTCCTCATGCAGCTGCAGGACGGGAACTACGATCCCGTCGAGCGCGAGGGCGGGGCCGCGTTGATCACCGGCTACGCGGACCTCGGCTATCGCATCATGTACCTCACCGCGCGCTCCGAGACGTTCATGACGATGGGCACGAACGAGACGGGGCGCGAGGCCACCGTGCGGTGGCTCGAGGAGCACGCCTATCCCATGGATCCGGACACCACGGTGGTGGTGCTGTCGCCGAACGTCGTGGTCGGCGACGCGACGCAGGCGTACAAGGCCGGTGCTCTCATGGACCAGCAAGCGATGGGCTGGCGCTTCGACTACGCGTACGGCAACGCGACGACCGACATCGGCGCGTACGCAGACGCAGGCATCGATCTCGCTGCCACCTTCATCATCGGCGAGCACGCCGGCGAGGGCGGCACGGTCGCGATCGACGGCGAAGGCTGGGTCGAGCACACCGCCGAGCAGCTCCCGACCGTGCCCGCGGTGTGCGAAGCCGCGTGAAGGCTAGATCTCGCCGGCGCGCGCCTTCTCCAGCCACTTCTCGATCTCGCTGCCGAGAACCTTCTCCACCTTGCCCTGGAACGGGCGGAAGAGGAACGGCATGTCGCCCTCGATGCGGACCTCGTCGTCCGTGATGCGGATGCCCGCTTCGATGGTCTTGC
>CAYXVR010000002.1:292063-388238 GCA_964468635.1 uncultured Nannocystaceae bacterium | reverse complement strand
ATCGTCGAACGCGACGACGAGCGTGACGTCCACGTCGACGACCGAGAAGCCGGGCAGCGCCATGCGTCCGACGAATCCCATCTCGCCCGAGAGCCGGCCCTCGCCGCCGTCGAGCTCGGTCTCGATCACCCACTCGCTCACGGGCGCCCAAGGGGCGGGCCATGGGCCGTCGTCGGCGCCGTCGAAGTGTTCCTCGTAGATCGGCTCCGGCAACCCGTCGCCCGTGGAGCTGCTCTCGCCGTCCGACGACGACGTGTCCGAAGAGCTCTCGCTCGTCGTCGTCGAGGTGTCGGTGCTGGTCGAGGTGTCGGTGCTGGTCGAGGTGTCGGTGCTGGTCGAGGTGTCGGTGCCGATCGAGGTGTCGGTGCTGGTCGAGGTGTCGGTGCCGGTCGAGGTGTCGGTGCCGGTCGAGGTGTCGGTGCCGGTCGTCGTCGTCTCGTCGCTCGCGGGCATACCCGTCGTCGAGCCCTCGGTCTCGAGCGGCTCGCCCGTCGTGGTGGACGGGCCCGACGTCGACGTGTCGGGCGCCGCGGACTCGCTGGACTCGACGGCGGCGCTCGTGTCCGCCACCGGCGCGGTGCCGCTCGTCTCGGACGCGCCGCTGCTCGAAGGGTCGCTCGCGTCGGCGTCGTCCACGTACGTCTCTTCGCCGCCGCATCCCGCCGCGAGCAGCACCGACATCAACAGGATCGTTCCGCGCATCGAGGACGCACCAGCATCGCAAGAGACGCGGCGGATTGCCAATCGGCGGCCGGTCACGGCGCGAGTGCGAGCGGCTCGCGACTCGGTTGCGATGCGTGCGCGAGGATCCAGTCCGCGACCTTCTGCTCGTGCTCCTTGAAGCGCGGCGTGAGTTGCAAGTGGACGGCGTTCATCTGCTCGAGGAGCGCGGCATCGAGCCCGCGGCCCTCGTGGACGGCGGCGTAGAACGCGTCGAAGACGGCGGCAGTCGCGGAATCGACCTCGTCGTCGCCCGTCGCGACCGTGGCCGGTGCGGCGCGCGTGATCGTCCGGGCCTCGGGGTGCACTGACGCGATGGCAGCGCGGACGTCGAGCTCGACGGGGACACCCGCCGCGTCGGCGATCCACGCGAGCACTTTCGGGACTACCTCGCTCGGATTCGCCAGCACGCCGGCGAAGGTCTGCATGTGCACGGCATAACGGCGCATCACCACGTCGCGGACCACCGAGAAGTTCGCGGCCCACCACTCGAGGCTGCCGGGCAGTCGCGGAAGGCGTTCGTCGCTCGTGATGCCGCGCGCCTGCGACTCGATCGCGAGCAGACGATCCATCGACGCCGCGTACTCGCGCCACGGTCGGACGGTGACGAGCACGCGATCGAGGAACACGAGGTCGCTGCGCACGAGTCCCTCGGAGAACACCTTCACGACGTGCATCCGTGTGTCCACGGGGTGCAGATACGATCCGCTGCGCGGATCGGGATTCGTCGCGTAGTAGATGCCGTCGCGCAGCGTGGACTCGTAGAACCCGTGGGGGTTCACCGCGCCGATCGTCTGCTCCCAGTCGAGTGGGAACGGCTCGCCCACGACCGGCAGTCCGGCCGCCGCGAGGATCTGCATCCACATCGAAGTGCCCGATCGGCGGGTGCCGGTGACGATGATCAACTGGACCTCATCGCGGTGAAGAGACGATACATCGTTGCCGCGGTGCACGAGCAGGTGCTATCGTGCGATCATGGCATGGACGATCCCGCTGTCGGAGGTCGCGGGGGTGCTCGCGGTGTCGTTCACGCCGGGCGTGCCGGTGATGCTCGCACCCGATGCGCCGGTGCAGCGTCCGGGCCAGCAGGGGCCGCGCACGACCGACCCGCCGAAGACGGAGCCCGCACCGACGACGAGCGACACGCCGGTCGACGAGCCGGCACCGCCCGAGCTGCCGCCCGAGGATGCGGTGGTGCCGGCCGAGCCCGCGCCCGCGCCGTCGCCGACGCCGTTCGAGGCCCCGCCGGCTCCGCAGGCGACCGACGACGAGACGGCACCGCGCGCGGACGACGAGGAGAAGGAGCCGAGCAAGAAAGAGCGCGTGCTGATGCCGACCGATCGGCGCCGCTTCTTCCACATGACGGCGGGCGGTGCCTCGGCGAACGGCGTCTATCAGTACTACGGCGGCAGCCCGATGGACTTCCAGATCGAAGCCATGATCGGGTCGCACACGAAGATGTTCCCCAACTTCGGCGGAGCGTTCCTCGTGCAGTTCCGCAAGGGATTCACGACGGAGATGTCGTTCGCGGGCCGGCTCGTGTGGGACAAGCCGTTGTCGAAGGCGTTCGCGATCTACAGCTCCACCGACTTCACGTTCGGCCTCAACGTGCCGATCGGGCGCGCGGGGTACCTCTATCCCGGCCTGCCGAGCGCATTGTTCGGCATCGGCTGGGGCGTGAAGATGATCCTGCTCGAGCGATTGCTGCTCTCGTTCCGGCCGATCGCGCCGAACCTCGTGGGGCCGGCCTACGGCAACCAGCTCTACGTCCGCTTCCGGTGGGACGTGAGCGGCGGCATCGGAGTGGTCTGGTAGGCGATGATGCGCCCACGCACCGCGCTCCTGCGCACGCTGATGGGGCTGCTGCCGCTCGCGCAGGGATGCGAGCGGACCAAGTGCGAGCGGCTGCCGCCCGAGCAGGACGACGACGAGACCGGGAAGGGCGAGCCGCCCGTGATGATCGAGGGCCGCTTCGCGCAGGCCGACGTCGTCGAGCTGACCTTCAGCGAGGCGCTCGCCCCGGTCGACGCGGTGGATCCCGAGAAGTTTCGGCTCGGGATGGTCACGCTCGTCACCGAGAAGCATCGCGGTCAGTGCGAGCGGGCCGTCTCGTACTGCGAGATCTCGACGCAGATCACGGAGTATGGGTGCGGATACGGCGGCTACTCGTACGGCAACGACGACGATGCGACGCGCGTGACGTCGCTCGAGCTCGACGAGGACGACGAGACGCTGTTGCGGCTGCGCATCGCACCGCCGGTGCAGCAGGACACGTGCCTGCGTCTCGACTACGTCGACATCTCCGCGGGGATCC
The DNA here is from genome assembly GCA_964468635.1 of uncultured Nannocystaceae bacterium. Taxonomy (GTDB): domain Bacteria; phylum Myxococcota_A; class Polyangia; order Nannocystales; family Nannocystaceae; genus Xiheibacterium. Next base: position 385,204 of record CAYXVR010000002.1, on the reverse strand, counting down.
ACGTGTTCTTCTCGGCGGCGGACGAGCCGACGATCGAGGACAAGAGCGGTGAGAAGCTCGAGGACATCGCGCCGCATTGGGTCGTGTTCGGGAATCCGACCTCGAGCGCGCTCGACTTCGAAGCGCTCGAGCACTGGCAGCCGATCCCGTGCCCCGAGCATTTCTGAGCGCGTGACCGGTCGAGCGCGGGCGGGGCGCCCCGGGGCGGGAGACCGCGTTGAACGGCGATTCTCGCCGACTTTGCAGATTCGGGCACAAATCGTCCCTTCGTCCGGGAAAGTGGAGGGGCCCGAGGGGAAGATCGGGAGGTCATGATGCGACGATGGATGTGGCTGGTGATGCTCGGGGGCGTGGGCTGTGAGAACGGCGACCGCTTCAGGCCTCCGCACGCCGATGGTGACGGCGGCTTCGCGACGAGCGCGACGGCGGGTGGGGAAGTCGGCGGTGGTGGCTTCGACGAACGCCCCGTCGATCGATCCGGCACCGCGCCGCCGCCGATCACCGGCGGCACGATGATCGTGCTCGACGACGGCAACACCGTGGTCGCGTCGGATCCCGATCGCGACGTCGTGCACGTCGCGACGATCTCCGACATGCGCAGCGTCGCCACGATCGAGCTCGAGCCCGGTGACGAGCCCGGCCGCCTCGTCGCCGACGATGGTGGGCTCGTGCACGTCGCGTTGCGTCGCGGCGCCGCAATCGTGTCGATCTCCACGAGCGACTGGACGATCGCAGCGCGCACGAGCACGTGCGCGAACCCCCGAGGTGTCGCGTTCGACGACGATCGCGGGCTCGTGCTCGTCGCGTGTGCCGGCGGCGAGCTCGTCGCGCACACGCCGGGCGGAGCGATCGCGGAGCGCAACCTGGTCGCGCCGGATCTCCGCGACGTGATCGTCCACGACGGCGCGGTGCAGGTCTCGCGCTTCCGATCCGCGGAGGTGCTGGCCGTCGACGAGCACGGCGACGTCCTGTCCACGGCCGTGCCACGCACGATGAGCGGCTCGCGCGAGGCCGGCGTCGCCTGGCACACCCAGCCGACGCCGGACGGCGGTTGGATGATGATCCACCAGTCGGCGATCACGGAGCCCATCGATCTCGAGCCGCCGAGCGGCGAGTCGTCGTACGGCGGACCGAGCGGCGGAGGGCCCACGTCCGACGGCTGCGACGGTCCGGTCGCGGCGGTCGTGTCGATGCAGAGGCCCGACGGGACGATCGCGAGCTCCGAGGGGCTCACGTTCTCCACGCTCGCGGTCGACGCTGCGCTGTCGCCCGACGGGCGGCGCATCGCGATCGCGGTGGCCGGGCAGCACGACGACGAGTCGCCCACGATGCGGCGGCAACGCGGCCTCGTGCTGGTCAACACGGCGATGCTCTCCGAACTGCCGGATTCGGACTGCCACGATCCCGAGGACCTGCCGCTGCCGGGCCACGTCGTCGCGGTGAAGTACGCGAGCGACGACGTCGTGATCGCGCAGAGCCGCGAGCCCGCCGAGCTGTACGTCGTGAACGTCGCCGACCGCAGCTTCGAGCGCATCGAGCTCGAAGGCGCGAGCGTGCAGGACACCGGGCACGATCTGTTCCACCAGGACGCCGGCGTGGGCCTCGCGTGCGCGTCGTGTCACCCCGAGGGCGGCGACGACGGGCGCGTGTGGGTGTTCGATCCGCATGCGATCGAGCGCCGCACGCAGTCGCTGCGGGCCTCCATCGCGGGCACCGAGCCGTTCCACTGGGTCGGCGATCTCGACGACTTCGCGATGCTCGCGGGTGAGGTGCACACGCATCGCATGGGTGCGGCGTTCCAGTCGGAGGAGCGCACGGCCGCGTTCGCGGACTACGTGTTCGCGATCCCGACGACGAACCCCGAGCGCTCGCCGGAGGACCCGCTGGTCGTGCGCGGCGCGGAGGTGTTCGTCGCCGCGAATTGCGACAGCTGCCACAGCGACGTCCAACTCGCTGCCGGAAAGACCGCCGAGATCCGGGGCAAGGACCTCCAGGTGCCGCCGCTGCGCGGCATCGCGTTGCGCCCGCCGTACATGCACGACGGCCGTTCCGCCGACCTGGAGGAGGCCGTGCTCGACATGATCGCGACCACGGCCCCCGATACGACGCTGACGCCCGACGATCTCGTGGCGATGCTCGCGTACCTCGAGAGCCTGTGAGCCTCGGCTCGCGGCCGCGAGGACCCGCCGCAGGAGGTGTATCCTCGGGCGCGGCCGGTCCCGCGTGAGCGATCGTTCGCAGCAGCACCTCGACAAGGAGACGCCCGTCGATGTCGTGGCCGGCAAGTCCGGCGAGGCGCCGACGTTGGTGGATCCGTCCGTCACGGGCAGTGGCACGCGGCCGGTCGACGAGACGCGGCTCGCCCGTGGTACGACGCTCGGGCGCTACGTCGTGCTCGAGCGCATCGGCGCCGGCGGCATGGGCGTCGTGTACGCGGCGTACGATCCTCAGCTCGATCGCAAGGTTGCGCTCAAGCTCCTGCACGGCCGCGAGGATCGGGACGGCGGCACCGGCGGGCGCACGCGGATCCTCCGCGAGGCGCAGGCGATGGCGCGGCTCTCCCACCCCAACGTCGTGGCGGTCCACGACGTCGGCGTCGTCGAGGACACGCTCTTCGTCGCCATGGAGTTCGTCGAGGGCGAGACGCTCGGGGCGTTCATCGCGAACGGGCCCAAGCCGTGGGCGAAGGTGCTGCCGATCTTCGAGGCGGCGGGCCGCGGGCTCGCGGCCGCGCACGCCGTCGGGCTGGTGCATCGCGACTTCAAGCCCGACAACGTGATGATCGGTGCCGATGGTCGCGTGCGCGTGATGGACTTCGGGCTCGCGCGCACGGCCGCGGAGATCACCGGTGACGTCGTCGACGTCGCGGCCAGCTCGATCGCGCTCTCCGACGTCGATCGACTCACGCGCACCGGCGCGCTCGTCGGCACGCCGGCGTACATGGCACCCGAGCTCCTCGGCGGCGGCGCGGCGGAGCCTCGCTCGGATCAGTTCGCGTTCTGCGTGGCGCTCCATCGCGCGTTGTACGGGAACGCGCCGTTTGCCGGCGACACGCTCGCGGCGCTCTTCGCCGAGGTGTCGTCGGGTCGGATCGCGAGCGGGCCGATCGGCGTGCGCGTCCCTCACTGGCTCGCATCCGCGGTGCGCCGCGGGCTCGCGCCCGATGCCACCAAGCGCTTCGCCACGATGGACGACCTGTTGCTCGCGCTCGACGCGGGTCGACGACGCCGCGGTCGCATCGTCGCTGCATCGCTCGTGGTCGCGGGCGGGGCGGTGATCGGACTCGGATGGGTCACGTACGCGCGACCCCGGTGCACCGACGGACGAGAGAAGCTCGAGGGCGCGTGGGGCTCCGAGCGCCGCGATGCGGTGCGCGACGCGTTCGTCGGCTCGGGGGCAGCCCAGGCCGAAGACACCGCGGAGCGCACGATCGCCGCGCTCGACGGCTATGCGGATGCATGGGCGGGCGTGCACCTCGAGGCGTGCGAGGCGAGCCGACGCGGCGAGCAGTCCGACCTGCTGCTCGACCTGCGCATGACGTGCCTACAGCGGCGCGTCACCGAGCTCGATGCGACCACGGCCGTGCTCGGCGAAGCGGATCGCGACGCGGTGATGCGCGCCGCCGACGTGGTCGCGGCGCTGCCGAGCCTCGCCGAGTGCAGCGATGCGGAGCGGCTGCTCGTGGGCGGCGAAGAGACGCTCGACGTCGCCACCGCGGCGGCGATCGACGCGCTGCGGCCCCGGCTCGCGCGCGCGCGTGCACTGCTGCGCGCGCGCCGGATCGAAGAGGGCCTCGAAGTCGCGCGGCCGCTCGCCGAAGAGGTCGAGGCGCTCGGCCATCGTGCGCTCACGGCCGAGGCGCTGTTCGTGCTCGGCGTGCTCGTGTTCGACTCCGGCGACGTCGAGGAATCGGTGACCCTCCTGCAGCGCGCGTGTTTCGAGGCCGAGGCCGGCAAGAACGACGAGATCGCCGTGCGAGCGTGGAGCATGCTCGTGCACGTGCAGGGCTACACCCTCGCCGACCGCGAGGCCGGCGATGCCGCGGTGATCCGCGCCGAGGCGGCGGCGTTGCGTGCGGGTAGTCGCCCCGAGCTCGTCGCGGACGTGCTCGACAATCGCGCGTCGTTGTACCTCCAGCGGGGCGAGTACGAGCGCGGGCTCGCGGATCACCAGGAGGCCCATCGTCTGCTCGTGGAGGCGTACGGCGAGCTCCACGTCGACGTGGGCAACTCGTATCTGTCGATCGGCAACGCGCTCTACCACCTCGGCCGCGCCGAGGAGGCGCTCGGCTACTACGAGCAGGGCCGCGCGGTGCTCGAGCAGGTCGTCGGTCCGCGCCATCCGAGCGTCGCGAAGGCCATCCAGAACATCGGCAACATGCAGATGGTGATGGGGCACCCCGAAGAGGGGCTCGCGAAGGCGAAGGAAGCGCTCTCCATCCTCGAGGAGGCGTTCGGTCCGAACCACCCCGCGGTGGGCGAGGTGCTGTTCAACATGGGTTGGATCTCGGATCGAATGGAGCGCTACGAGGACGCGCTCGCCTACTTCGAGAAGGCGCGCGAGCGCGAGCTGCCGCGGCTCGGCGACGATCATCCGCTCGTCGCGGAGTACGAGGCCTCGATGGGCATCGTGCTGCACAAGCTCGGGCGCGACGAAGAAGCGCGCGAGCACCACGTGCGCGCGCTGGAGATCTTCGAGAAGGCCCTGGGTCCGGATCACAACAACGTGGCGCGCGTCCACAACGACCTCGCGCTCGTGGAGTCGAGCGAGGGCAACATGGACGCCGCGATCGAGCACCATCTCGAGGCGCTGCGGATCCGTCGCAAGGGACTGCCACCGGATCACCCCGAGCTCGCGATGACGCTCGACAACCTCACTTCGCTGCGGCTCGACCAGAAACAGTTCGCCGAGGCATTCGCGCTGTGCGAGGAGCTCGTTCCGATCCGGGAGAAGCACGCCAGCGAGGATCCGGAGCAGGTCGTCGACGCGCTGCTCATGAAGGCGGAGGCGCTGGCCGGCCTCGGACGCCGCAGCGAGGCCCGGACGCTGGTGGAGCGCGCCACCGCGCTCGCCGAGCCGCTCGATGCGAAGTGGCGCGAGCGTGCCGCCGCGGCGAAGCGCGAGCTCGAGTGATCAGCGGAACGCGTACGAGCGGTAGTCGATCAACGTCCGCTCGAAGCGAGCCAGCGCCGCATCGATGCCGAACAGCGCGGTCGGGCCGGTGGGGCCGAGCCCCTGCGTGATTTCGCGAACCGGTGCGCTGCCGAGCCCGAGCTCGGCGAGCAACGCCGCCTCCTGCGGGCCGCACGTGTCGACGTGGGCACACCACTCCCACAGGAGCTGACGCGTGTCGCGATCGAGGCCGGCGAGCACGTCGAACGTCACCCTGGCGGCGCGGGTCTGCTCCACGAGCACGGCGAACGCGGCCGGCATGTGTTGCAACGACGGCAGGTCCTCGCGCGGCGGGCTCGGGCGTCGCTCCCACAGCGCGAGCAGCTCGAACTGGTCGCGACGACGCAGCCACGGGCTCGCACACAGGAGCGCAATCGAGCCGCACCACACCCAGTACGCGAAGCCCGGGCTCGAGCGCTCGCCGAAGCGCAGGAAGCCGGTCGTCACGACGGCGAACACGAACAGCACGACGCCGCAGACGACGAGGAGCAGCACCCGTGCGCGCGGGCCCGGGCGGTTGCGCAGCGCGAGCGGAGCGACGAGCGCGACCGCGGTGCCGACCGCGATCCACACCTCGGCGTTCGGCTGCATCTGCACCAAGCGGCCGAGCTCGTCGAACACGTCGCCGACGAATTCCCACGACGCCGTCCACGCCTCGCCGAACGAGTCGAGCAGGATCTCCCCGCCCGTGAGCTCGGACGGGTACGACGTCGGTCGCATCACGAGCACGTCGGCGACGAAGAAGTACGCGAGCCCGACGAACGCCACCGCGAGGCACAACCGCCACAGTTGCAGCATGGACGCTGCGACAGCCGCTGCGCGGCGAAGTTCCGCGGACCTGCCTACGCGCCGATGCGTATGGTGTGCGTGGTAGCGTGGACGACGATGGTCGCACCCCGCATTCCGATCCTCGCGGCGCTCGTCGTCGTGGCGTGCGGCGGCAGCGAGCCCGAGTCCGCGGGCACCACGTCGGATGCACCGACGACGAGCGGCGACACGCCGACGAGCACGCCGAGCGACGACGGCGAGACGAGCGGCGCCGCAGCCACCACGTCGAGCGCGGGCGACGAGGACATCGGCGACGCGAGCACCGCCGGTGGATCCGAGGACAGCAGCACCGGGGTCGAAGTTCCCGACTTCGACTCGATCCCATGGCAGACGGGCGACGACATCGGCTTCGGCATCGCCTACAAGGACTCGCAGGACCCCGGCGCGCGCAACGTCTTCATCGGCTACGCGGGCTACCCGTTCCCGCTCGACGCGTCGCAGTCGTGGGTCACGGAGCTCTATCACGCGCGTCTGCGCGAGCTCGGCGTGCGCCACGTGTACGCGGTGCAAGGCCCCGCCGACGTGCCGTACTCGCAGCTCGAGATCGGCAACTCGCACATCGCCACCGCGCTCGGGACCCAGCTCGAGCCCGGTGCGTTCGTGCTCGTCGCGGCCCACTCGTCGGGCACGTACGTCGCCCACGAGTTGTTCGGTCAGCTCGTGGGCGGCTTCGATCCCGACGGCGTCACGGCCGATGCGGTGGTCTACTTCAACCTCGATGGTGGGCTCGCCGGCATCGACGACGCGATCCTCGCCCACCTGCGCCGCACCTACTTCGTGAGCGCGTTCGACGGCAGCACCGGCACGGGCGCTGCGAATCGCGACGCGATGCAGTACGCCGGCGACATGTGGTCGTTCGCGGGCGGGTACGTCGAGATCGAGGCGAGCGCGTCCGGCTGCAACGCCGGCGCGCCGTGGTGCCTGCACATGGTCGTGATCAACCAGCGGCCCCACGACCCGAACGACTCGGACGTCGTCGACTACTACGACTTCGTCGATCGCCCCGTCGTCACCGAGTACATCGACGCGAAAGCCGACGAGGCGGGCCTGACGCCTTGACGCCCGCGGCCGGGGAGGGCTATCAGATCCCCCGACGCGGGAGGTCTCGGACGTGGAGGAATCGCTCGGATTGCTGACGCGCTTGTGGCTCGCGTTCCTCGTGCCGTGGAAGGTGCTGTTCGACGCCGCGTTCGCGCGGCGCGTGCAGGCGGCCGCCGACGGTGCGCCCGCGCTGCCGCCGACCCCGGCGCCCGTGCGCGAGACCACCGCCGTCGCGGCCGAGCCCGATCACGGTGCAGCGCTGCAGCTGCTCGCGATCCTGCAGCGCGAAGGTCGGTTCGTCGACTTCCTGCAGGAGGACGTGTCCACGTTCTCCGACGCGGACATCGGCGCGGCCGCCCGCGTAGTGCACGACGGCTGTCGTCGCGCGCTCGCGCAGGTGGTGGAGCTCGCGGCCGTGCGCAGCGAGTCGGAGGGTGCGGCGATCGAGCTGCCGGTCGGCTTCGATGCCGCGCGCATCCGGGTCACCGGCAACGTGCGCGGCGAGCCGCCGTTCAAAGGCACGCTCGCGCACCATGGCTGGCTCGTCACCACGATCCGCATGCCCAAGACGAATGCGGGCCACGATCCGAAGCTCGTCGCGCCCGCCGAAGTCGAGCTGTCATGAGCGAGTTCGCCGTCGGCATCGATCTCGGCACGACGAACTGCTCGCTGGCGTCGTGTGCCGAGGCACACGACCGGCCCGCGCCGCTCGCGGTCCCGCAGATCGTGGCACCGGGCGAGATCGGTCCGCGTCCGCTGTTGCCGTCGTTCCTCTTCCTGCCCGCGGAGGGCCAGTTCGCCGCGGGTGCGCTCGCGTTGCCGTGGTATCCGAACGCGCGCGACGTCGTCGGCGTGTTCGCGAGCAGCCAGGGCGCGATGTCGCCGGCGCGGCTCGTGTCGTCGGCGAAGAGCTGGCTCTCGCACCGCGGCGTCGATCGCCAGGCCGAGATCCTGCCGTGGGATGCACCCGCGGAGGTGCCGCGCCTGTCGCCCGTGCAGGCGTCGGCGCGCTACCTCGGTCACTTGCGCGCCGCGTGGGAGGAGGCGCATCCGGACTCGCCGCTGGCGGAGCAGGACGTCGTGCTCACGGTGCCGGCGTCGTTCGACGCGGTCGCGCGCGAGCTCACCATGGAGGCGGCGGCGCTCGCCGGCTTCGACGCGCTCACGCTGCTCGAAGAGCCGCAGGGCGCGATGTACGACTGGCTCGCGCAACACGGCGAGGCGTGGCGGCGCGAGCTCGTGGTCGACGACGTCGTGCTCGTCGTCGACATCGGCGGCGGCACCACGGACTTCTCGCTCATCGCGGTGCGCGACGACGGCGGGCTGCTCGCGCTCGAGCGTGTCGCCGTCGGTGATCACATCCTGCTCGGCGGCGACAACATGGACCTCGCGCTCGCGTACGGCGTGCGCGCGCGGCTCGAGGGGGAGGGCACGACGATCGACGACTGGCAGGCGCGCGCGCTCGCCCATGCGTGTCGGGTCGCGAAGGAGCGCCTGCTCGGCGCCGATGCCCCGGCCGAGATGCCGCTCGCGATCCCGGGCCGCGGCAGCAAGCTCGTCGGCAACACGCTGCGCACCACGCTCGGGCGCGCCGAGGTCGACGCGGTGCTCGTCGAGGGCTTCTTCCCGCTCGTCGACGCCGACGCGCGACCGGCCACGCCGCGTCGCGCCGGGCTCACGACGATCGGCCTGCCCTACCCGAGCGATGCCGCGATCACGCGCCACCTCGCCGCGTTCCTCGGACGCGGCGGCGGCTTCGTGCATCCCACGGCGATCCTCTTCAACGGCGGCGTGACCCATGCCGCCCCGATCCGCGCGCGCATTCAGGAGCTACTCGGGCAGTGGGCCGCGGCCGCCGGGCGGCCCGCGCCCAAGCTGCTCGCCGGCACGGATCCCGAGCTCGCCGTGTGCCGCGGCGCTGCCCACTACGCGCGGCTGCGCAAGCGCGGCGGCGTGCGCATCAAGGGCGGCACCGCGCAGGCGTACTACATCGGCATCGAGCGCAACGAGCTCGCTGTGCCCGGTGTGCCGCCGCGCATCGATGCCGTGTGCGTCGCTCCGTTCGGGATGGAGGAGGGCAGCGACGTCGCGCTGCCGCAAGCGTTCGGGCTCGTGCTCGGCGAGGAGGTGGCGTTCCGCTTCTTCGGCTCGTCGACGCGAAAGGACGACGCGGTCGGGGCCGTCGTGCCGCCGGGCGAGCTCACCGAGCTGTCGCCCATCGAGACGACGATGCCCGCGCCGGACGACCGCGTCGGATCGATCGTGCACGTGCGCCTGCACGCGAGCATCACCGAGATCGGCACGCTCGAGCTCGCCGCCGTCGAGGAGGCCAGCGGGCAGCGCTGGAAGCTGAGCTTCGACGTGCGCGGGGCCTCGCGATGAGCGAGTACGTCGTCGGCATCGATCTCGGCACGACGCACTGCGCGTTGTCGTCCGCGCGCCTCGATCACCCGGTCGTGCGCTCGATGGAGATCCCCCAGCTCGTCGCGCCGGGCGAGCTCGCCGCGCGCGCCCTGCTGCCGTCCTTCTTGTATCTGGCGGCGCCCGGCGAGCTCACCGAGGTCGATCGCCGACTGCCGTGGGGCGACAGCGCCCACGTCGTCGGCGAGGCCGCGCGCATGCTCGGTGCGAAGTCGCCGAATCGACTCGTCGCGTCGGCGAAGAGCTGGGTGTGTCACGGCGCCGTCGATCGGCGCGCGCCGATCCTGCCGTGGAACTCGCCGGAGTCCGAGCCCCACGTGTCGCCGTTCGCGGCGCAGGTCGAGTACCTCGCGCACATGCGGGCCGCGTGGGAGGCCGCGCATCCGCACGCGCCGCTCGCCGAGCAGGACGTCGTCGTCACCGTACCCGCGTCGTTCGACGAGGGCGCGCGCGAGCTGACGAGCGCCGCGGCCCGCGAGGCCGGGCTCGGCGAGGTGTTCCTGCTGGAAGAGCCGCAGGCCGCGTTCTACGACTGGCTCGGTGCGCACGCGGATGCGCTCGCGCGCCAGCTCGCGGACGTGCGGCTGATCCTCGTCGTCGACGTCGGCGGCGGCACCACCGATCTCACGCTCTTGCGCGTGCGTGACGACGACGGTGCGCCGAAGATCGAGCGCATCGCGGTCGGCGGCCACCTCATGCTCGGCGGCGACAACATGGATGCGGCGCTCGCCGTGTTCGCGCTCGAGAAGGCCGGCGTGCCGCGACCCGAGGACGCGAGCGTGTGGTCGGCGCTCGTGCAGTCGGCCCGCCAGGCGAAGGAGCGATTACTCGCCGCCGATGCGCCCGAGCAGGTCGTGATCTCGGTGCAGAGCCGCGGCTCGAGGCTGATCGGCGGCACCAAGTCGATCCCGATCGCGCGCGCCGAAGCGGAGCAGGTGCTGCTCGACGGCTTCCTGCCCCGCACCGGGCCCGCGGAGATCGCCGCACGCGTGGGCCGGGCCGGGCTCACGACGCTCGGCCTGCCGTACACGAGCGACACCGCGATCGTGCGTCACGTGTGCACGTTCTTGCGCCGGCACGCCGACGCCGCGAGCGAGGCGGGCGCGCGCGTCGAGGACGGACTGCCGCGGCCCGATCGGGTGCTCTTGAACGGCGGCGTGTTCAATGCGCCTGCGCTCGTCGAGCGCTTGATGGAGGTGCTCGCAGGCTGGTACGGCGGGCCGGTCGCGCGGCTCGATCACACGTCGCTCGATCTCGCGGTCGCCCACGGTGCGGTGCGCTCGGCACTCGCACGGCGCGGCATCGGCGAGGCGATCGGCGGCGGCACGGCGCGCGCCTACTACGTCGGCATCGACAGCGCGAGCGGACGCAAGGCGCTGTGCGTCGCGCCGCGCGGGCTCGAGCCCGGTGCGAGCGCGACGGTGCCCGATCGCGTGTTCGAGCTCGTGCTCGATCAGCCGGTCGCGTTCCCGTTGTTCGCGTACACCGGTGATCGTGTCGACGCGCCCGGTGCGATCGTCGAGCCGACCGACGAGCTGGAGCCGTTGCCGCCGCTCGAGACGCTCATGCGCGACTCCACCGCGAAGAGCGGTGCCACGATGCCGGTGACGATCAGCACGACGCTCACCGAGACGGGTGCGCTCGAGATCTCGCTGCTCACGGTCGACCTGCCGCCGCGCCGCTATCGCCTCGACTTCGCGCTGAAGCACGACACGCCTGCACCGGTGAGCGCGGAGCCGGTTCTCGCACCGCCGCACCCGGAGCTGCCCAAGGCACTCGCACTCGTCGAGCGCGCGTTCGGCAAGGGTGATGTCGCGGAGGCCAAGCAGATCCGTGCCGCGCTCGAGAAGGTGCTGGGCCCGCGCGGCCAGTGGTCCGGCGCGACGTGCCGTGCGCTCGCCGACGCGACGCTGGAACGCGCGGCCGCGTGCGCATCCGCAGAGCTCGTCGAGCTCCATTGGATGCGGCTCGTGGGCTGGTGTCTGCGCCCGGGCTTCGGCATGCCCGACGACGAGCGCCGACTCGCCGCGATGTGGTCGCTGCGCGACGCGGGCGTGCGCCATCGCAGCAGCAAGGCGAACTGGGCGGAGTGGTGGATCCTGTGGCGTCGGATCGCGGCGGGCCTCGACGCCCCACGGCAGGCCGCGCTGTTCGCCGAGCTGCGTCCATCCCTGGGGCGCAGCGTCGAGGTGATGCAGCTCGCGGCCGTGCTCGAGCGCATCGAGGCGGCCGACAAGCAGGCGCTCGGCGAGCTGCTGCTCGAGCGCGCCGACAAGATGGGCACGTACTGGCCGCTCGGGCGCGTGGGCGCGCGCGTGCCGTTCCACGGCGATCGCACGAACGTGGTCGCACCTCCGATCGCCGAGGCGTGGATCGAGCGGCTCCTCGCGCTCGATCTCGACAAGGCGGAGGGGGCCTCGTTCGCACTCGCCTCGATCGCGCGGATGACGGGCGACCCGAGCCTCGACGTCGGCGCGAAGCTGCGCTCGCAGATCGCCGAACGCCTGAAGAAGGCGAAGGCCCCGGCCACGTGGATCGACATGGTGACGCGCCCGACGGAGCTCTCCGAGGGCGACCGCGGCCGCATCTTCGGCGACAGCCTGCCCGCCGGCCTGCGCCTCGGCGCGTGATCGCGCGCGCGCTCGTCATGCACGATTTCCGCGGTCACAACCGCGGGGTCGGTTCTCTATCGAAGAACGGTCACCCGACACGCCATGACGATCGTTCGCACCTCGACCCTGCTGTTGCTCGCGCTCTCCCTCGGCATCGGCGTGGCCGTGGCCGCACCCACCTCGACCGGGGGCGGGCCCCCGGTGAGCGAGAGCTGTCCGACCCCGGACAAGGCCACGTGCCTGAAGAAGGGCTACCTCGACAGCTACTGCGGGTCGAAGCACAAGGCGGTCTGCAAGCCCTACGCGATCGCGGCGCTCGAGAAGCACTACAACGCCAGCGACGCTCCGAAGATCAAGATGCTGCGGCCGGGTCGATCGCAGATCCCCGCCGACGTCCGCCAGGGCAAGTACGAGGCGTACGTGCCGGGTGCGAGCGTCGCGACGATTCACGCCGGCGCGACTGCGAATTCGTACCGCAAGGCCGGCGACGTGATGCGCAAGCGCACCGGCATGGACATGGCGAGGATCGCCCCGATGTCGCTGGTGGCGGGCGTCGATCCCGACGTCGCGAAGAACTACCACCGCACGCCCGCGTGGGACGCGAACGGCGATCGCGTGGAGAGCTGTGCCGAGTTCGCGTACGAGCGCAGCTACGACGTCACGCGCTACATCGACGCGGCGTCGGCATGCAAAGGCGACCGCGAGTGCGTCTTCGACATCACGTACATGGCCGGCAAACCGGGCATCGCGTCGCGAACGTTGAAGGACACCGGCACGCGATCGCTCGCGAGCCTCCAGCTCACGAAGGGCACGAAGCCGAAGAACGACATGTTCCAGTTCGGCAAGAGCTTCGTGCGGTCCAACGGCACGCGCGAGATGGAGGTGACCCCCGACATGGTCGCGCTGGAAACGGCGCTGGAGACGGGGAAGGCCTACTACTCCATCGACCTGTGCGACGGCGCGGCGTGCAACAACACGCGCAAGTTCGACGACGAGTGGAAGTTCCACAAGCGGTTGCACGATCGCACCGAGAACGTGTCGATCTCCGAGGCGGAGGAGTACGAGCGGCGCCGGGCCCAGTTCCGCGCGCTCATCGAGCAGTGGAGCGCCGCGGCCGGTCGCGAGCAGGCGATGCTCCACCAGCAGACGATCCAGGAGATCGTGCTGCCGTACGACATGCGCGCGCAGAACCCGTGGGACCGCTACGAGCGCGTGAACGAGTACATCGAGGAGGTGCGGACGTACCGGCAACAGACGAAGGCGAAGTGGGGCGCCGGGATCCTGAACAAGTCGCTCGAGCAGGCGATGAAGCAGGTGCACGGCAGCCGCGGGGGCGTCTCACCGGCCGCCGTCCTCGCGATGCCGAGCGCGTCGCAGCGCAACGCAGCGCTGTGGGCACTCCCGCCGGCGGAGGCCGCGAAGCCGACCGGGTTCCAGATGGGTGAGCCCGGCGTGTCCGCGGACATCGTGCCGGGTCAGGCTGCCGGGCCGAGCTACAACTCGTCGCAGTGCCTGCGCACGACCGACTGGAGCCTCGAGATGGACTACGGCGGCCCCATCAGCTGCCGCATCGGCGAGTTCCTGCGCGCCGAGTGGATGCGCAAGAAGGCCGGGTACAAGAGCTGCCTCGACCTGAACAACGACCACTGTGACTGGCGCCACGAGATGTTCGAGGCGGCGATCCTCGCGAAGGTGCCGCTGCTCGACAAGCAGCTGCAGGACGAGACGTTCTGCAAGGCGTGGTCGGACGGCGGCACGTTCCCGAAGAACTCGGTCGCGTCCGTGCAGACCGAGCTCGAAGAGAACCAGACCGCCTTCGAGGAGATCTGGCCGATCATCAAGGCGTACGATCGCGGCGCCGGCACGCACGGTCACAAGTTCGGCAAGGACTGGACCGGTGGCGACTACCTCGGCGACAAGTTCTGGTTCGCCGCGGGCTACGACTACGACACCGGCTGGGACGTGCAGCCCACCGGGAAGGACGACGGCTACATCTGCGAGCTCGGCGGCACGATCCACGCGAAGACCGGCTTCGATGCGTGGATCGTCGGCGGCAAGGTCGAGGTGGTGGACGGATCGGTGACTGCAGAGTCGAACGTCGGGAGCTCGGGCGAGGTGCGCTTCAAGGGCCACCTCGAGATGTTCGATCAGTCGGTGTTCTCCACCGGCGGCTGGAAGGTGGCGACCACCTTCGGTGACGACCCCGCGGGCAACTTCGGCGTGCAGCTGCCCAACCCGAAGCCGCGCTTCGACATCTACGTCGGCGTGCCGATCTCCGGCCAGCTCTGGGGCGAGCTGTTGTTCGGCTCCTCGCTGTCGCTGACCGGCAAGGCCGGCGGCTGCAACAAGACGAGCCCCGAGTTCTCGGTGGCCGCCAAGTACGCCCCGTTCTTCGGCGCGTTCGGGGTCGGAAAGGTCGGGGTCGGCATCGCCGGGGTCGCGAGCGCGGGCGTCAGGGCCGCGGTCACGCTCGTGATGATCTCGTTGCCGGTGGACATGGTGATGAAGGCGCAGAAGAAGAACGGGTCGCAGAAGCTCACGTTCAACTCCGGCCTGTCGCTCATGCTCGCCACGCTGTCGGGTCGCTTGTCGCTGTACGTCGAGTTCCTGACGTTCGAGGAGGAGTTCGAGATGTTCCGGTGGAAGGGCATCGGACCCGCGGATGTCCCGCTCATGCCGCGCATCAACGTGGACGTGCCGCTCTCGGGGATCGACTGATGCGCACCGCACTCGCACTCGCGCTCGTCTCGTTGCTCTCCGCCTGTGGCGATCGCCCGCCGGTCGCGATGCCGGACGTCGAGGCCGCGCGCACTCCGGTGGCGCCGGTGCTCGTGCCGGGTGACGTCCACGTGTACGCGCTCGACTGGCACACCGAGGCGACGCGACAGGTCGGCGGTGCGCAGGTCGAGGGGGGCGTGTCGCTCCAGGGCGAGCTGTCCGTCGGGGCGATCGCCCGCGAGCCCGATGGCTTGCGCGTGGCCGTGTGGTTCTCGGCGCTCGAGCTGCACACGCTCGACGTGCAGGGGCAGCCGCTGCCGATCGATGCGGCGCTGCTCGTCGGCACGCAGGCGGAGATCGTCGTGGACGACGACGGCGACGTGCGAAGCGCCCGCTTCACGAGCGCGAGCTCGCCGATCTTCCGGGAGCTGATGACCGGTGTGATCGCGCGCATCGATCTGCGCGCCGCCGCCACCGACGGGGCACCGCATCGCGTGCGCAGCGGCCACGGGCTCGTGGACGTCACCTACGACCGGCGCGAGGACGGCTCGGTCGCTCGCACGCTCGCGGACGTCGTGCGCTTCGACAGCGCACCGGGCCTCGAGGTCGACGCGGACGATCTGATCGGCACGGGCCGCATCGAGCTCGACGACGCGCGCGTGCCCGTGGCGATCGAGCTGCACGACGCCGCGTTGCTCGGCGACGACGGCTTCACGGCGGACGATCGCTTCTCGCTCGCTCGCATGCGCGTCGATCGTGCGACCGTGCCGAAGGCCATCGAGGACGGCGTCGACCTCGACCCCACCGCGGAGCTCGATCGCGTGGCCATCGAGCGCGAGCTCGATCGCCAGTACGCGGCCGACTGGTCGCTCACCGACGTGCAGATCGTGATGAACACGATGGACGGCGGCGTGCTGCCCCGCCAAGGCGAGGTGTCGCGCTCCGTCGCGCTGCTGCGCGGCTGGCCCGAGCAGATCGAGATCCTGGTCGGCCTCGTGCGGGCGGCGGGCGACGGTGGGCGGCAGCTCGGCTTCGACCTGCTCGCCGCCACCGGCAACGCCGAGGCCCAGGACGCGATGCGACGGCTGCTGCTCGAGGACGGCGCCGACGGGCGCGCCGAGTATCCGCTGCTGTTGCAGCGCTTCGCGTTCGTCGCGGCTCCCGACGCGAAGAGCGGCGAGTTCCTGCTCGATCGCCTCGCCCACGCGCGCGCGAAGCACGATCTGCTCGTCGTCGCCGCGGTGCTGCATCCGCTCGGCACGGTCGCGGGCCGCATCACCGATGTCGCGCTGGCCGAGCGCATGCACGTCGCGCTCGTCGAGGCCGCCGCCGACGAGGACACGGAGATCCGCGCCGCCGCGATCTCGGGCCTCGGCAACGCGCGCCGCAAGGACGACGTCGCCCGCATCCTGGTCGCGACCCACGACCCCGACGCCGGCGTGCGCACCGAGGCCGTCGCGGCCCTGCGCACGCACGTGGCGCCCGAGACCACCGCGAGCTTGCTCGCCGCGCTCGCCGACGAGGACCGCGGCGTCGCAGCGCGAGCCCTCACGGTGCTGCGCGAGCGTCACTTCGAGGGCGAGGCCGATCCGAACTTGATCGAGCGCGCCCGAACGGGCCAGTACAACGCCCGCATCGACCGCGCGATGGCGACGACGATCGCGATCCACGCGAAGGACGAATCGGTCCGCACGGCCCTCGCCGCGATCGCAGCGCGCACGGACGACCGAGACCTCGCGCACGTCATCGGCGCGCTCGATGACGAGGGCTGACGCTCACTCGGCGACGACAGCGAGAATGCGGGCAAGCGTCCGCCGAGAGGCGACGAGTGGCGGCTCAATCACCTCGTCGGCTTCGAGCCAGCGGCGGAAGCGAGCGTCGATCTCTTCCTGCCTCGCCGACGGAAAACGGACGCGCAGTGCGGCTCGCTTGAGGGCAAAACCGGCGCGCATCATGTCCAACGCCTGCACGAGCTTCTCCCCGGGCGAGGTCGCCCGCGCACGCGCAAGGTCGTCGGCGCGAAGAGGATCCACGCACTGATCCTAGCATCGCCGCGCGAGGATGCGCCACACCGGGCGGGGTGCGCCCCAGCCCAGTCGCTTCGCCCATGCGGTCGGCAGTGCGCGCACGTCGTCGCGCGAGAGCAGCGACGCGTCGACGAGATCGAAGCCCACCGCGCGATAGCGGGGCGCGAGCTCGTCGGCGAAGAAGGCCTCCGTCAAGGACGGCATGCCCGTCACCGCGAGGTCGCGCGCGGGGTCGTGCGAGATCACGGCCTCGAATGACGCGCCCGGGCGCGCGAGCGCAGCGAGACCTGCGAGGCCGTCGGTGTTCGCACCGACGACCGCATGCATGAGGCTCGCCCACGGGAAGTACACCGTCACGCGGGTCGCGACGCCGACGAGCTCCTCGGGCAGCGATTCGACGGCCGCCTGCACGAGCAGCAGGTTCTCCACGCCGCCCTTCGCCGGCTTGCGGGCCGCTCGAACGGCGGTGGCGCGCAGACCGTCGGCGTTCGCGTCGATGCCGACGAACCACGCCGAAGGACACGCGCGCGCGAGCCGGTAGGGCAGCGCGGCGTCACCGGTGCCGACGTCCACCCGGACGTCGGCGTGCGCGGCCAGCGGGGCTCAGGATCAACGGTCGACGAGGCGGTCGACACCGCCGGGAGAGACAATGCGCATGACCGCCGCAGGTTAGCACGCGGTCATGCGCAGCGCTTCCGCTCAGCCGTCGCAACAGAACGTGAACTCCCCGGTGGGCTCGATCGTGCCCTGCGGCTCGGCCGCCTGCGTCACCGGACACTCCTCGCCGCCGTAGTCCGCGATGACCGACGCGCCGCTCAGCTCGGTGCACTCCGAGCTGTCGGTGAGGACCGCGATGGGCTCGCCCGCGCAGTCCTCGGCCTCGTACACGAGCAGCTCGGCGTCCTCGCACGACGCGAGCGCGCCGCACTGGCACGTGCTGCACTGGCGTGTGTCCTCGACGTCGCTCCAGAACACGGTCTTCTCGGGGAACGCCGACGGGCACTCGAGATCGCCCTGTTGGTAGATGCACCACTTGTTCTCGAAGCCCGCGGGGATCTCCGGCAAGCACACGCCATCGTCACACGCGGGCGCGGTCTCGGGGATCCGACACGTCGTGATCGACGCGGCCCATGCGAACGGCGGGATGACCTCGTTCTCGGTCTTCTCGCACATGTTCGCGCCGCCGTAATAGTAGTAGTAATAGTCCTCGGACACGTTGAAGCGCACGGGCCCGTCGATCGACACGTTCATGCACGTCTCGCCGACGTTCTCCCAGTTGCCGCCGCAGTAGTTCCCGCCGCTCTCTTCGTAGTAGTAGCCGGTCTCGCTGTAGCCGCGCGTCGTGCCGTAGTAGTAGCCGCCCGAGGTCGCGTAGCCCCCCGTGCCGCCGTAGCCCGTCGTGTAGCCGTAGCCCGACGTCACGTAGCCTTCGTCGTCGTCTCCATCGTCGACATCCGAGCCGATGAACGCGTAGCCGGTGTCGTCGTAGCCGCCGCCGTTGCCGTCGATCAAGTACGCGTTGCAGTTGAGCGGCATCGACGGCGAGCACGAGCACTCGCACACGGCCGCGCCCGGATCGACGAAGCCGTCGACGACCGTGGGGCCGGGGTCGCCGACCTCGGGCGGACACGCGGGTGCCGTCGCACCGCCTTCGACGCGCGCGTACACGAGCGGACCGAACCATCCCGTCGGTGCCGCCACGCCGCACGTGCCTGCGCCACCGCACTCGAGGTTGCCGGTGTCGACCGTGTCGCCCGTCGACGACTCGGTGCCGGGCGGTCCGTCGTCGCTCGAGCCGGTGTCGAACGTCTCCGTCGCGTCCATCGTCGAGTCGGAGCTCGCCGTGGTCGTGTCGTCGTCGCCGTTCGTCGCGACGGTGCCGTCGCCGTTGCATGCGGGCAAGAAGGCGAGGCCGCCAGTGAACAGTGGAATCGAACGCACCCAATCTACATCGCGCATCGCGACCACCTACCTCCTCTTCGCCCGTGCATGGGCGGCAGCAACGCGCCCCGATGGGGGCGCGACTGCAAGTCTAGCAGGGCGAGGGGAGAACGCTTTCGCGTTCTTTCCCCGACGGGCTCATTCCGTACAGCAGAATGTGAAAGGACCCGTCGGCGCGATCGTTCCCTGCGCGACGGGAGCCTCGACGACGGGGCAGCCCCCGTCTTCACCGAAGTCGCCGGCGACCGATTGGCCGAGCGCGGCGGTGCAGACGTTGTCGGACGCGACGACCGCGACCGGCTCACCGGCGCAGTCGGGCCCGCCGAAGACCTGCAGGCCGATGCCGTCGCAGCTCTGATCGGCGGTGCCGCACTGGCAGTTCGTGCACGCGCGCGTGTCCTCGACGTCGCTCCAGAACGTCGACTTCACCGGGAAGTTCGCGTCGGTGCACTCGAGATCGCCGGTCTGGTAGATGCACCACTTCGACTCGAAGCCCGGCGGGATCGGCGGCAGGCACACGCCCTCGGCACACGCGAGCGCGGTGTCCGGGATGCGGCACGTGGAGATCGCGGCGTCCCACGAGAACGGCGGGATGGTCTCCTCTTCCTCCTGCTCGCAGACCGCTCCGTAGCCGCCGTAGTAGTAGTACTGGTTCGCGGTGAACCGCACGAAGCCCGGCACGTCGATGTTGAGGCAGTTCTCCGTGACGGTGTCGTTGCCGCTGTACCCGTAGCAGTACTGCGGGTTGTACGGGCTGTAGTAGTCGCAGACCGGGGTGCACGCCGCGTCGTCGCTCGCGGTCATGCGGGCGTTGCAGTTGAGCGGCATCGACAGCTCGCACGAGCAGCTGCACACCGCCGGGCCCGGATCGAAGAAGCCGTCGAGCACGGTCGGGCCGGGATCGTCGATGCCCGCGGGACAGGCCGGCGGGGGCACGCCGACCTCGCCGCGCGCGTACACGACGGGGCCGAACCAGCCGATCGGTGCGGTCGCGCCACAGGTGCCGTCGCCACAGACGGGATCGCCGGAGTCCGACGAGGACGAGGACTCGTCGGCGGCCGACGACGACGAGTCGGGATCGATCGTGTCCTCGGTCGAGCTCTCGTTCGCGCCGTCGCTCGACGTGTCGCTCGCGCTGACGGTCTCGGACGAGGACGACGAGCCGTCGTCGTCGGGGCTCACGTTGCCGTCGTCGCCGCACGCAGGAACGAAGGCGAGGCTGCCGGTGAACAGCGGGATCGAACGAAAGACCAGGTTATCGCGCGTCATGGTGGGTCCCCACGGGGTATCCCCCCGGCCAGTTGGAACAGCCCACACGATACCCAGTTTCGCGGCCCCCGCAAACGAGCCGACGCGCGCCCGCGCGACGCCGACGACGCGGTCTCGCGCGGGAGCGCGCGCCGCCGGGCGGAACGATGACCGGGGGGTGGCGAAGCGCTCGGCCCCCCGGCGATCTCACTCGCTGCAGCAGAACGTGAACGGACCCGTCGGTGCGATCGCACCCTGGGCGATCGGGGGATCCGTCACCGGGCACGCGGCCTCGGTGCCGGTGCCCGCGACCGAGCCACCGGTGCCGGCGACGCACGAGCCGGTCGCGTCGAGCAGGGCGATCGGCTCGCCCGCGCAGTCCTCACCGTCGAACACCATGAGCTGCTGCTCTTCGCACGACGAGGCCGCCGAGCCGCACTGACAGTTCGTGCAACCGCGCGTGTCGTCGACGTCGCTCCAGAACACGGTCTTCGCCGGGTAGTTCGCGTCGGTGCACTCGAGATCGCCGGTCTGGTAGATGCACCACTTGGCCTCGAAGCCCTCGGGGGCCGGCGGCACGCAGATGCCGTCGGCGCACGCGAGCGCCGTGTCCGGCACCTTGCACGTCACGATCGTCGCGTCCCACTGGAACGGCGGAACGAGCTCTTCCGACTCCTCTTCGCACATCGCGACGGGCATGCCGTAGTAGCCCTGATCGGTCGACGTGAAGCTGAGGAAGCCCAGGATGTCGACGTTCGTGCAGTTGTCGGTGACGACCGTCGCGTTGTAGGGACAACCACCGTAGTAGTAGCCGCCGCCCTGGCAGTTCTGCGTCGCGCTCGTCTCCATGCACGAGTTGCACGTGAGCGGTGCCGAGAGCTCGCACGTGCACGAGCAGGTCGCGGGGCCCGGATCCTCGAAGCCGTCGAGCACGGTGGGGCCCGGCGAGAGGATGTCGGCCGGGCACGACGGGATGTTGCCGCCGGGCTCGACGCGCGCGTACGTCACGGGGCCGAACCAGCCGACCGGCGCGACCGCACCGCACGAGCCGCCGCCGCACAGCGGATCGCCGCTGTCGGAGGACGAGCCGTCTTCGGACGACGAGCCCGTGTCGTCGAGCGTCGCAGTCGCGTCGACGTTGCTCGTCTCGCTGCCGTCGTCGTCGTCGTCGTCGGCCGACGGATCGGTCGCGCTGACCGTCATCGTCGGGTCGCCCGAGGAGCCGTCGTCGTCGCCGGTGACGTTGCCGTCGTCGCCGCCGCAGGCGGGCAGGAAGGCGAGCCCAGTGGTCACGAAAGGAATGGATCGAAAGACAACCGAATCACGGATCATGGTCTTCACCCCGTCGTCGGCAGGTCCATGGCCGACTGCCCCGCGGCCCTCACGATACCGGAAACACGAGAGCGACGGGACCCATCGGCAAGGCATCGCGGCGTGATAGCGCGCGTGCGCCGGCAGGCGCGCCCGCCGGCAAGTCCCCGTGTCACGGCAGCGTCGAGGTCGCTGATGGGTGGATGCCCGCTGCCCACCGTTCCTTCACGTACATCGCGGATTCCGCCCCGTACACGCGTGCGGAGGCTCAATCCCACGGGTTGATCGCGGGCGTCCGCAGCAGCTCTTCCACGTCTTCGCGGGTGAGCGACTTGCCCAGGCTCGCGTCGCGACCGAGGGCGCTCTCGGCGATCTCCCGCTTGCGCTGCCCGAGATCGACCATCTTCTGCTCGACGGTGTCCTCGACGACCATGCGGTAGACCATGACAGGTTTGTCCTGCCCGATGCGGTGGGCGCGGTCGGTGGCCTGATCCTCGACGGCCGGGTTCCACCACGGATCGAAGTGGATGACGGTGTCCGCCTCGGTGAGGGTGAGGCCGCTGCCCCCCGCCTTGAGACTGATGAGGAAGACCGGCGGGCCGCTCGGCTGCTGGAACTTGTTGACGAGCTCCTCGCGGTTCTTCGTCGCGCCATGCAGCCAGAGGTACTCGATGCCGAGCTTCTCGAGCGAGGCGCCGATGATCTTCTGCATCTCGACGAACTGCGAGAAGACGAGCGTCTTGCGGCCCGAGCCCACCGCGTCGGCGATGAGCTCCTCGAACGCCTCGAGCTTGCACGACGGCGGGATGGGCGTGCCCTCGGGCAGGCCGAGCAGATGCGGGTCGCAGCACACCTGCCGCAGGCGCGTGAGCGCGGCGAGGATCGTCATCTGCGCCTTCTCGACGCCGACCTCGGCGATGCGGCCGGTGATCTCGTCCTTCGCCGCCTTGAGGATGCGGTTGTACAGGCCGAGCTGCGTGCGCCCGAAGTGGCACAGGATCACCTGCTCGGTCTTCGGCGGCAGCTCGGACGCGACGTCTTCCTTCTTGCGGCGCATCACGAACGGGCGCACGCGCACGCGCAGCTGCTCCAGCGCCTTCAGGTCGTGGTCCTCGATCGGCTTGACGTAGTTCTTCTGGAAGTCGGTCAGCTTGCCGAGGAAGCCGGGCGCGAGGAAGTCGAACACGGCCCAGAGATCGAGCAGGTGGTTCTCGACCGGCGTGCCGCTCATCGCGAGGCGGTGATCCGACTTGAGCATCTTCGCGCTCTTCGCCGTGGAGGTCGTCCAGTTCTTGATGTACTGGGCCTCGTCGAGGATCACGTAGCGGAAGCGGATCTTCGCCAATTCGTCGATGTCACGGCGCAAGATGGCGTAGCTCGTGACGATGACGTCGCTCTTCTTCAAGAGGCGCGCGTTCTCGTTGCGGTCTGCACCGTGCCACACGAGGAACGAGAGGCTCGGGGCCCACTTCGCGACCTCCTGCTTCCACACGAGCAGCACCGACGTGGGGCACACGATGAGCGAGGGCGCGGCGCCCTCCTCTTCCTTGGCCTTCGTGAGCAGCGCGAGCGCCTGCACCGTCTTGCCGAGGCCCATGTCGTCCGCGAGGATTCCGGTCATCCGGTTCTCGTGGAGCTGCCACAGCCACGCGAAGCCGGACTTCTGGTACTCGCGCAGCTTGGCGTTGAGCGCCTTGGCCTTGCGGGGGGCCTTGCCCGACCGATCGCCCGTCATGCCGTCGAGCAGCTTGCGGACCTCGCGGGCGACCTCGGCGGTGGGGATCTCGGTGAGCAGGCGCGAGAGGTTGCCGAGCTCGAGCGTGGACACCTGCGCGTGGCCGTCCTTGTCGAACTGCATGTCGCCGGTCGCTTCCGCGACCGGTGCGAGCACCTTGGCGTCGAGCTTGACGACGCTGCCGTCGGCGAGCGTGACCCAGCGCCGGCCTTCGTGCAGCCAGCGCAGCAGATCGCGGAACGAGATGAGGTTCTCCTCGCCCTCGACGTCGACGATCGCCTCGACGTCGAGTACCGAGCCGTCGCCGGCCGACACCGACACGCGCGGCTGCGGGGCCTTGCTGCGGATCTTCGGCAGCTTGGGCACGCGCTTCTCCCAGGTCTCGGGGAGGAGCGGCACGCCGGCGATCAGGAACTCGATCGCTTCGTCGCCGGTCGCGATGAACGCGTCCTCGGACGTCTCCCACTTCAGCTTGAGATCCGTGAGGGCCTTGCGCGCAGCCGCTTCGCCGTCGAGGTCGCGATAGAAGGAGATCGACTCGCCGCCCACCGTGACCGAGTAGCGGGCCGACTCCGGATCCTCGCCGCCGATCGCGAGCGTGACGTGGCCGTAGCGCGCGGCCAGCTGCACGCGCACGCGGCTGGGGTCGCCCTCGATGGTGACGACGACGCGCTCGATCTGACGCGCGTCCGAGGCGAGCGCGAACAGGTCGGAGCGCGGCACGCCGACGGTCTGCAGGCGCTCCGACAGCGAGTCCATCGCGTCCGCGTCGACGCGCGCGTCCATGACGATGCGCGGCTGCTTGCCGATCGCCTCGAGCACCCACGGCGGCGTGTCGGCCACCATGAACACCTCGCTCGTCTCGGGATTGAGGAACCACGTGGGCGCGCCGGCGATGACGCGGCCCTTGTCGACCTCGAACGTGCGCGCGCTCGCCTCGTGCTCGAGGAACGCGTGCAGGTCGATGTTGTTGTCCTCGCGCGGCTCGGCGCGCACGCGCAGCACCACGGGCTCGACCGCGAACTTGAGCTTGCCGACGCCCTTGAGGCTGACCTGCGCGTAGCGGCCGAAGTAGAGCAGGCCGGCGAGCGCCGCATCGTCGAGCTCGCGCGCACCGTCGTCGGCGCGATCGATCTCCTGCGCGAGGTAGTGCCGGATCATGCGGTCGGCGGGCATGAGGCCCTCCTTGCCGCCCTTGCCCTTGCGTCCCTCGACCGAGGCGCCCGTCTGGTAGACGTTGACGAGCCAGTTCGCGGCGCGCGGCGCGATGGTGTAGCGCGCGGCGGAGGCGGCACCCTCGGTGCCGACGTCGGCGATCCACGGGTTCTGCGTCGTGGTGATCTCGCCGCCCGAGCGGTACTGCTGGCGCAGCGAGAGCGCGAGCGCGACCGCGTGGTGGCAGAACTTCTCCCAGCCGTCGGCGAACGTGGGACAGGTGCAGACCGCGACGAGCTTGCCCGGGGCCTCGAGCTTGATCGTCGTGGTGTGCGGCATCGCGGTGGAGCCGCGCACGCGGCCGGACACGGCGTCGCCGGAGTAGACGAGGTCGCCGACGCCCTTGGCGTCGAACAACTCTTGACCGGCCTTGAAGGCCTTGCTGCTGGCGATCTTGGCCAGCGCCTCGGGCTCGATGAGCGGAAGGAAGCTTTCGATTTGAGTCACGTGCCACCCAAGGGCGCGAGGTCGTCGTCGCGCGGTGCGGACGCGTTCGCTCCGCACCCCCGCAGGTCGTCGGTGTCGCCACGTCGAAACGCGAGAGGCGAGATCACCGACCTCGAACGCCGGCGCGAACTCCCTTCACACAGAAGGCTCCGCGTCCTCGTTCGACCTTCGTGGGGGTCTAACACGCCGTCGCCCGCTTGACAAACCCCGCCCGCCAGGGCCCTCTCCTCGTCGCGAGCCGGGGTGAGCGAGGGACTGCGCAGCGACGATCCGGGCGTGCTCCTTCTGGCACGTGCCGTCGCGCACGCCGACCCGGCGCGCGTGCTCCTCTGTGGAGGCGGTGAGCTGCCTGGCCTCCGCGCCGGCGCGGTTCGGTTGGTGACGGACGTGCGCGAGCTCGGCGGCGGTCGCAGTCGCGCGATCGCGATGAACGATGCGGCGGCGATCGACGCGCTGCCGCCGATGGAGCACGCGGTCGTGTGGCCGCGCGCGCACCTCGGCAAGGACTTCACCCAGCTGTGTCTCGCCCGTGGGGCGCTCGCGCTCGCGGACGGCGGCCGGCTCCTGTGCGCGGTGCGCAAGCACAAGGGCGCCGAGAGCCTCGCGGATTTCATGGCGGCGCTGCTCGGCAACGTCGAGACGCTGGAGCGCGACAGCGGCTACCGCCTGCTCGCGAGCGTGCACGAGGGCACGCGCGACGAGACGCTCGCGCGCGCGACGATCGAGCGGCGCTACGAGGTGGAGGATCCGCGGCTGCCCGGGCTCGTGCTCGCGAGCGCGCCGGGCGTGTTCTCGCGGCGCGAGCTCGATGCCGGAACGGCGGCGTTGATGGATCACGTCGATGGCTGGGCGAGCGCGCGATCGTTCGTGCCGCGCACGGCGATCGATCTGTGCGCGGGCATCGGGCCGCTCGGGCTGTGGGCCACGCGGCGCTGGCCCGGGCTCGAGGTGCTCGCGGTCGACAGCAATCTGCTCGCCTACGATCTATTGCGTAGGAACGTGCTCGCCGCGTCGGCGCCCGTCACGGTCGTCGCGAGCGACGGGTTGCCGCAAGAGCCGCCCCCGCCGTGGGACGCACGCCGCGGCCAGGTCGAGCTGGCGCTCGTGAATCCACCGACGCACGCGGAACGAGGTCAGCTCGCCACGTTGCTCGGGGGCCTGCGCGAGTGGCTCGCGAAGGATGCACCGGCGTTCGTGGTGGTCTCGCGAGCCGGTACGGCGCGCGACGTGTTGCGCGCGGCAGGAGCCGCCGTGCGCGAGACGATGGTCGAGGGTTACGCGATCCTCGAAGCGCGCTGGTGACGAACGTCGCTCGGGGCGTCATGCTGGTGATCCCGTGGTCCACAGCCGCGACGAGTCGACGATCGCGTTCGTGCGCGGCGGCACGATCCCCGGCAACCATGCGATGCCGGGCGCCATCGTGGAACCGCTCGCGCCCGGGGCCCGCGTGGGTCGCTACGTCGTGGGCGAGCGCATCGGTCGCGGCGGCATGGGGGTCGTCTACGCGGCCCGCGATCCGGACCTCGATCGCACGATCGCGCTGAAGGTGCTGCGCACCGACACGCGCGAGCCGGCCGAGGCCGTGCAGCAGCGGATGCTCCGCGAGGCGCGGGCGCTCGCTCGGGTGTCGCATCCCAACATCGTGCGGATCTTCGACGTCGGCGTCGTCGAAGGCGATGCGCGAGCGCGCGTGTGGCTCGCGATGGAGCTCGTCCGCGGGATCACGTTGTCCGACTGGATCGCGCACGCGAAGCCCGATGCCACGGCGATCGTCGAGGTGTTCGCGGCGGCCGGCCGTGCGCTCGCGGCCGCGCACGCCGCGGGCATCGTGCATCGCGACTTCAAGCCGAGCAACGTGCTCGTCGACGAGGCCGGCAATCCTCGCGTCGTCGACTTCGGGCTCGCGCTGGCCTTGGGGGACACGCTCGACGAGGCCACCGGTGAAGGCGCGTCGTCGAGCTCCGCGAGTCGCGACGTGCGCGTGACGACGACCGGGATGGTGGTCGGCACGCCCGCGTACATGGCTCCCGAGCAGCACCTCGGCGCGGTCGCGGATGCGTGGTCGGATCAGTTCGCGTTCTGCATCGCGTTGTGGGAGGCGCTGTACGGGCGGCGTCCGTTCGCGGGCGAGCGTCGCGAGGATCTCGCGCGCACCGTCGTGAAGGGCGAGCTGCCCCGGCCGCCCTCGGATCGCGGCGTATCGCCCACGGTGCACGCGGCGATCGTGCGAGGGCTCGCGCGCGAGCCGTCGGCGCGGTGGCCCGACATGCACGCGCTCGTGGCCGAGCTCTCGCCCGCGCGGCGGCGCTCACCGGTGCGCCTGCTCGCCGGCCTGGCCGGTGTCGTCGGTGTCGTCGGCGGGCTCGCGATCTGGCTCGACGAGCGCGAGCCGCCGTGCGGCGGTGGCGAGGCCCGCATGGTCGACGTGTGGGACGACGCGCGGCGCGGCGCGGTCGAGTCGGCGTTCCTCGCCACCGATCGCAGGCACGCGACCGATTCGTGGGCACGCGTGCGCGAGCGACTCGACGGCCATCGCGATGCGTGGACGTCGATGCATCGCGACGTGTGCGAGCGCAATCGGGCGGCCCCCGACGAGGTCGCGCTCGATCTGCGCATGACGTGCCTCGAGCGGCGCAGGGAGGAGCTGCGTGCGCTCGTCGACGTGCTCGCGTCGGCCGACGGTGACGTGGTGGATCGCGCATTCGGATCGGCGCTGCGCCTGTCGCCGATCTCGCGCTGCGCCGACGTCGATGCGACGGCCGGCGAGGTCGCGCCGCCCGATCCGTCGATCGCCGCGGAGGTCGAGCGGCTGCGTGCGGCGTCGGCCGATGCGAAGGCGCTCGCGGATGCGGGCCGCTACGAGCGCGCGCACGCGATCGTCGCGGAGATCGAGCCGGTCGCGCGCACGCTGGGTTACGCGCCCGTCCACGCGGAGGTGCTGCACCGGCTCGGGGTCGTGGAGGTCGCGCTCGGCCGCGCGGAAGAGGGCGCGCGTGCGCACGAAGAGGCCGCTCTGCTCGCGCAGGCCCATCGGCACGACGAGGTGGTGGCCGACGCCGCGACGGCGCTCGTGTACGTGCTCGGCTTCACGCTCGCGCGCCGCGACGAGGCGCTCGCGTGGGGCGAGCACGCGAGCGCGGCGCTCGATCGCCTGGGTGACGATCGCTTGCGGCGTGCGGTGCTGCTCGGTCATCTCGGCCTCGTGTACGAGCGCGCGGGCGACTATCCGGCGGCGGTGGAGCACGACGAGCTCGCGTTGCAGACGTGGATCGAGCTCGCGGGCGAGTCGTTGCCCGACGCCGCGCGCGTGAAGAACAGCCTCGGCAACGTGGTGTTCCGCCAGGGCGACGTGGACCGAGCGCGTGCGCTGTGGACGTCGGCGCACGAGACGTTCGTCGCGACGCTGGGGCCGGATCATCCCGACATCGCGCTGCCGCTGAACAACCTCGCGACCTCCGACATCCGCCTCGGCAACGACGAGGACGGCGAACGTCGGCTGCGCGAGGTCGTGGCGATCTGGGAGCGCGCGCTCGGGCCGGAGCATCCGCGGCTCGCGACGCCGCTCACGAACCTCGCGGTGCTCGAGCGCGATCGCGGGAACTATGCGGCGTCCGACGCGCTGGAGCGCCGCACGCTGGAGATCCGCGAGCAGGCGCTCGGGCCGGATCACACGGACGTCGCGATGTCCCTCGCCGGGCTCGCGTTCTCGGCGTGGAAGCAGGGACGGCGCACCGAGGCGGTGTCGCTGTTCCGGCGCGGCATCGAGATCCGCGAGCGCGCGCAGGGGGCCGAGCACCCCGAGCTCGCGGCGAGCCTGTCGAATCTCGCGCTCGTCTTGTCCGAGGAGGGCGAGCACGCGTCGGCGATCGCGACGGCGCGTCGCAGCGTCGCGGTGCGCGAGCGCGCATTCGGGGAGGACAACGTCGAGGTCGCCCGCTCGCTGCATCCGCTGGCGGTCGCGCTGCGGGCGGCCGGCCGCGCGGACGAGGCGGTGCCGGTGGTCGAACGGGCGCTGCGCCTGCGCGAGGCGGCGGAGCGCATCGACGCGGCCGAGATCGCGGAGCTGCAGGTGGAGCTCGCGGACGTGCTGGGCGAGGTGCAACGAGAGCCCGAGCGCGCCCGTGCACTCCTACAACAGGCGCGCTCGCAGTACGTCGCGCTGGACGACACGGCGCAAGTGGACGACATCGACGCCCGCCTGGCCGCGCTCCCGTCCGTCCCGTGACTCGACAGGGGAGTTTCACCCGTGCGAGGCTGGGGGCTGCTCCGGGGGCGGGTTCGGGGGGACTCATGCTTCGCGATCATCTCGGCATTGCCAGCTTCTTGTCGTTCGCGCTCGTTGCCTGCGGCTCCTCGTCCAATCGCGGTGACGGGGGCGAGGACAGTGGGATCGCCTCCGCGTCGCTCGACGACGGCACCGGCGTCGACGACGACGCCACCGGACCCGGCACCGGCTCCGCATCCAACTCGAACTCGGACACGGGCGTAGACGGCACGGCCGACGACGACGCGGCCGACGACATGGCCGACGGTCCGAAGTTCGACGTGGGCTCGCCCGACGGTGGACCGCCCGCGTGTGGCGAAGGCGTAGGTCCCGGCGACGGCACGCACTCGTACATCTGGATCGCGAACAGCGGCCAAGGCACGGTCTCGAAGATCAACACGCAGACGATCATCGAAGAGGCGCGCTACATCGTGCGCCCCGATTCGGCGGGCAACCCGTCGCGCACGTCGGTCGCGTTGTCGGGCAACGTCGCGGTCGCGAATCGCTCCGGCGGCGTCGTGAAGATCTACGCGAATCCCGACGACTGCGAGGAGAGCAACGGCATGCCGGGCATCCAGACGTCGTCCGGTGCCGCGGACATCCTGCCGTGGGACGTCGAGGAGTGCCGTGCCTGGTACACGTCGTTCACGTACACGACGCAGCGACCCGTCGCGTGGGCGGCCGGCGAGCTCAATCCCGGCACGTGCAAGTACGACAACGAGAAGCTGTGGAGCGCCGGCGGGTGGAATGCGGGCGTCGCCGAAGTCGTGCTCATGGACGGTGACACCGGCGTCGTCGAGCAGACCGTGATGATCCCGAACGTGATCGGCTGGGCGCAGCTGTACGGCGGCGCGGTCGACAGCGACGGCAACTTCTGGACCGTCGACCACAACTGGAACGGGGCGAGCACGCTCATCCGCGTGAACCGATCGGACTTCAGCTACGACACGTGGCCGGTCACCGGCGGCGTCCACTACGGCATGACGGTCGACCCGGAAGGGCGCGCATGGTTGTGTGGCAGCGGCGGAGCGTCGCGCTTCGATCCGATCGGCGAGACGTGGACGCACCTGCCGTCGAACGGGCAGCCGAGCGCGCTCGGCGGGTGCATGACGGACGGCGAGGGCACGCTGTGGCACAGCCCGTACCCCGATGCGTCGCTCGTCGGCATCGACACCGAGACGGTGTCCGTCGTGCAGACGATCCCGATCCCGGCGTACGTGCACGGCATCAGCATCGACTTCGACGGCTACGTCTGGGGCGTGGAATTCAGCGGCACACGGGCGTTCCGCGTCGACCCGGTCACGATGGGCGTGGACACGTACAACGGCCTCGTGGGCGCGTACACGTACAGCGACATGACCGGCTTTGCGCTCAGCTCCGTGGGTGCACCGAGCGGCTGAAGGGAGGGATTGCTGGAGCATGTTCGTGCTCGACTGTCAGTCGAGCACGGCGCGTGCGTTGGGACGGGCACGCGCATGCTCACTCCTCGCAAGCTGTCGATCCTCGGGTTGCTCGTCGGGACGCTCGCCGCGAGTAGCGGCTGCAAGCGTCGCGAGCAGATCAATGCTCCCGATGCGCCGCTCGGGCGCGTCATCATCTATCGCAACGGGGTCGCGTACTTCGAGCGGCGTGCGCTGGTGGAGGACCATCTCACGCTGCACGTGCCGCGCGATCGCGTCGACGACTTCCTCAAGTCGCTCACCGTCGTGGATGCGCGCACCGGCAAGTCGCTGCCCGTGTCGTATCAGACCGGGGATACGTCCGGCGCCACCATGGTGCCCATGACGATCGAGCTGCCCAAGGGCGCGCGTGACGTCCGGATCGCGTACGTCACCGAGAGTCCGGCGTGGAAGCCGTCGTATCGCATCATGCTGGCCGACGGCGGATCGGCGCGGCTGCAGTCATGGGCGATCGTCGACAACGTGTCGGGCGAGCGCTGGGATCGCGTGCGCGTGGGCGTGGGATCGACGTCGGCGTTGTCGTTCCGCTACGACCTGCACAGCGTGCAGACCGTGGATCGCGAGACGATCGACAGCGGCGTGAAGCTGGCGTCCGCGCCTCCGCAGGGCGGCAGCCCCTACGCGGTGGAGTCCGGCAACGCGCGCGTGCTCGCCGGGCTGTCGAACACGCAGCTCGAGGAGTTCCGCAACATCCCGGTCGAAGCGGCTGGGATCTCGCTCGCGGGCACCACGAGCGCCGAGGCGAAATACACCATGGAGGGCGCGTCGGTCGACAATCCGCGCTTCGGGGCGCGCAAACGCGGGCGCGGCGGTCGACGTGCGGCGAAGTCGTCTCGCGATTTCACGGCCGTCGTCGAGAGCGCGGCCGCGAACGGAGTCGCGGGCGGCGTGCCCGGTGGCGTCGCGGGCGGCGTCGCGGCGGCGCCGGACCCGTTCGAAGGGCTCGTCGCGCAGCTGACCGGCAACACGCAGCGCGTGCGCGTCGAGGGCTGGGCGCGGTTCGGCGAGGCCACCCCGGGCGACGAGGCGCTGCGCCGCGCGAACACGCTGCGCGAGCAGCTGAAGGCGCGCGGCATCGCGGAGGATCGCATCGAGGTGGTCGGCCACGCCGAAGCGGCGGGCGACGACAACCTCGTGCGCGTCGTCGCGATCGACGACGCGAACCAGCCGGTGCAGGCGCGCGACGACGACGACGAGGGCCAGCCGCGCGGCGTCGCCCACTTCCTCGCGGACGCGCCGATGACGGTGGAGGCCGGTCACTCCGCGATGGTCACGCTGTTCGACGAGAAGACGAAGGCGGACCGCGTGTACCTGTACGACCCGGTGTCCGACCGCGGCTCGAAGCGATACGCGTTCAACGCGGTGCGCGTGGTGAACCCGAGCGAGAACACGCTCGACAGCGGTCCGATCACGGTCTACGCGAAGCAGCAGTTCCTCGGCGAGGGGCTGACCGAGCCGATTCCGCCGAAGTCGGCGGCGCTCGTGCCGTACGCGCTCGATCGATCGCTCGTGATCGATCCGAAGAGCGACACGCGCGAGGAGGTCGAAGTGCTGCAGACGATCGAGCGCGGCATCGCGACCACGGAGACGCGACGGATCCGCCGCACGGAGCTCGACATCGCGAATCGCGGCCACGCCGACGCGCGATTGTTCATCCGCCACCGGGTGCCCACCGGCTGGACGCTGAAGGACCCACCCAAGGGGATCGAGCGCATGCGCGGCGACGTGCTGCTGCCGGTGAGCGTGGGCGCCGGCTCGGCGGCGCAGCTCGTGATCGAGGAGTCGATGCCGATCAGCACGACGATCGACCTGCGCTCGGAATCGGGGCTGCGTGCGATCGCGGTGTTCCTGAAGGCGCACACGGTCGCACCGGAGCTGAAGCGCGATCTCGAGGCGGTGCTGGCCGCCCAGCGCGAGGTCGTGCGGCTCGACGACACGATCGCGAGCCGCCGCGCCCACGCGGTCGCACTGCGCGAGCGCGTGAACGAGCTGTCCAACCAGCTCGTCGAGCTGCGCAAGGTCGGCCGCGCGCAGGCGCTCTCGGGCCACCTCGCGAAGCGCATGCGCACGGTGGGCGACAAGCTCGACGAGGTCGCCGCGCAGGTGAGCGACCTCGAAGCGAAACGCCTCGAGGCCGGCATCCAGCTCGACGACCTCGTGTCGGAGCTGACGCTCGCGAAGCCGAGCTGAGGGCTATCTCAGCCCGCCGAGGCGCGGTTCCTTGCGGCGGCGCTGGCCCGCGCCGCGGCGCAGCGCGGACAGGCCCACCGCGTAGATCGCCCAGATCGTCATGCCCACGACGAGGCCCTGCACGCTCGAGCCCACGACCGGAGCTTCGGTCTGGATGTCGCGCAGCTCGTCACCGGCGCGGATCGTCGTGACGAGGAAGAAGCCGAACAACAGCGTGAACGCGATCGCTCGCAGCGCGCCGAGGCTCGACATCGCACGCGGACGCGTCAACCCGGGCCGGTTGCGCTCGAGCGACTGCACCATCAAGCGCAGCCACGCGCCGAGCATCGGCAAGAGCAGGAATCCGGTGATGCCCGCGAGCCCAGGCACGGCGTCGCGCAGCTGCTCGGTCGACATCGCCTGACCGGGCAGGAACGCGAGCAGCGCTCCCGGATCCGCCATGCGCGGAGCCTACCACGCGGCCGTCAGCCGCCGTAGGTCGTCCACGCCCACGACCAGAACGCGACGGAGAGGGCGTCGAGATCGCTGCCGAAGTGTCGACGCACGACCGGACGCAGGTCGCTGGATCCGCGCTGCGCCATCTCGAACAGCGCCGAGTCGAGCGCCGCACGCCTCGGCGCCTCGGCGACCAGCCACTCCGCGAACAGCGTGACCTGCCAGTAGCGATCGGTGGGAATCGGTCGCCCGTCGAGCAACTCCGACAACGACGACGTCGTGTCCGCCCGCCGCAGGCCTTGGCGATACACGGAGTCGAGCTCCTGGTGCGAGATCTCGAGCTGCTCGAGGTTCGCGAGCCCCTCGAACAACCAGCTGCGCTGCGCCGCGAGCCCGTACGCGCGCTCGAGCAGCGCGTGATGGGCCTCGTGCACGTAGGTCGGTCGCACGGCGCCGTAGCGATCGCTGAACCACGCCGTGGCGACGCCCTGCCATGTGTAGCCCTCGTCCTCGCGGTTCGGCACCACGTGCATGCCGAACCGCGCCGAGAAGCCCTCCCAGAACGATCGGTACTCGCGCTCGTCGGCGAACACGAGCAGCGGCACCGCGACCGTGGGCGTCGGCATGTGCGGCAGGAGCTCGCGCGTGCGCGCGTGCATCGTGTCGATCGCATCCAGCACCGGCTCCGCGTCGAGCCGCGGTGCGTCCGTGAGGAGCACGAACGGCCCACGCTCGTACACGCGCACGCGGTCCGGGTCGGGGAACGCGTTCACGAGATCTTCGGTGACGAGCTCGGGCCCCACGAACGCGTTGTCGCGCCACAGCTCGAACGCGACGATGTCGATCACGGCGGCGTCGACGAAGCGCAGCCCCCAGCTCGTGACGCGTTCCGCCTTCGGAATCCGCCCGCGGTCGTAACGGAGGAACTGCAGCGGGATCTCGACGCGCTGGGGACCGCCGTGCAGCTCGAACGGCGCGACGAGCCGGCCGCCGGTCGCTTCGTCGAAGAGCTCGAGCTCGACGTGGATCGGCGCGGGCGAGCTGCCGATCGCTCGCAGCTCGAGCACCGCGCGACGTGCTCGCGCGATCGGCAGACCGTCCTCGGGACGAAAGCGGATCCGGCCGCCGGCGTCGGCATCGAAGCGCGCGCCTCGGGCGACGCGCGAGCGCGGCACGGGTGACACGCCGCCGAGATCGACCCACGGCGACGCGAACGGCTCGTCACCCGCGAGCTCGCGTCGATACAGCAGCGGTCCCGCATCGGCGGGTGCCGCGTCGACCCACGCGGCGACGCGCGGTGTGAACGTCCCCAGGCAGACGGCATCGTCGTCACACGACGCGCCGATGCCAGCAGCCATCACCGCCACCATCGCCCCTGCGCGCAGGAACGCTGCTCCACGCACCGAAGAAAAGTGTGAGGGCAGCGCGCCGATCCACCAGCGTCGCCCCGACCGCCGCCCCTGGGGGCCGATCGCGACGCCGGGGCGCGCCCTGGCGGTCGGTCGGCGCCGGTCTCGCGCAGTCGTTGCGCGTGCCCGGCGCAGCGGCTTGGGGCGATGCTCGGGCGGATGTCGATCGATCCCGCACGAGCCGAGCTCCGTCGTCGCGTCGAGGAGGGGATGGCGGCGATCCAGGGCGTCATCTGTGCCGGCCTCGAGGCGATCGAGCGCGAGGCCGGTGGCGATGCGCAGTTCGTGGCGGACACGTGGGAGCGCGAGGGCGGCGGCGGCGGCACGACCCGCGTGCTGCAAGACGGCGCGTTGTTCGAGAAGGGCGGCGTGAACGTGTCGACCGTGCACGGCGCGTTGTCGGAGAACTTCGCGAAGGAGCTGCCCGGCAGCGGCAGCGATTTCTGGGCATGTGGCGTGTCCCTCGTCATCCACCCGCGCAATCCGTACGTGCCCACGGTGCACGCGAACTTCCGCCATATCGAGCACGGTGATCGCCGATGGTTCGGCGGCGGCGCCGATCTCACGCCGTACTACCACTTCGCCGAGGACGAGGAGCACTTCCACGGCGTGTGGAAGTCGCTGTGCGCCGCGCACGAGGGCGTCGCCGATCATCCGCGCTTCCGCGACTGGTGCGATCGCTACTTCTTCCTGCCGCACCGCGGCGAGCGACGCGGCGTGGGCGGCATCTTCTTCGACGACCTGCGCGTGGACGAGACCGTGCCCGGCCACGCCGATCGCCTGCTCGCGTTCGTGCTCGACGGGGGTCAGCGCTTCCTCGATGCGTACGCGCCGATCGTGCGCAAGCGGATGCACACCGCCTGGGGCGATCGCGAACGACAGTGGCAGAAGCTGCGGCGCGGCCGCTACGTCGAGTTCAACCTGCTCTACGACCGCGGCACGACGTTCGGCCTGCGCACCGGCGGCCGCACGGAATCGATCCTCATGTCGCTGCCACCGGACGTGCGTTGGGGCTACGCCGAAGAGCCGGCACCGGGCACGCCCGAGGCCGCCCTGCTCGCCCGAGTGCGCCGCCCTCCGCCTCCCTGAGAAAATTCGCGACTTCGACCGGGCTACCGCGTCTCGGGGTCGTGCGCGTCGTCAGGGCCGAGCATGCGCTGGATGCTCACGTCGATGCGGCTCTCGATGAGCCGCATGATGCTCTCGAATTCGCGACGGTCCACCTTCAGGCCGAGCACCAGCCGGCGGCGCGTGCCCGTGAGCAGCTGTTCACGGGCCTTCGCGATCCGACGCGCGGCGTTCGAGCGGTGGATGCCGTACATCGTGCCGATCTCGTCGATCGTGAGCCCGTGCACGTAGTGGTGGCGCAGCACGTTGCGGTCGCGCGGCGCGAGCTCGCCGAGCGCGTCGCCGAACGCGGTGCGGAACTCGTCACGGTAGTGGTCCTTCAGGAAGCCGAGCTCGGGGCCGGTGAGCGGCGACGCGGCGGCGACCAGCACGTCCTCCGCGGGCGTCGGCGTCTTCGCGTCCTTGCGCAGGAGCGACAACGCCTCGCGCGTGGCGACGACGCCCACCCAGCTGCGCAGGTCGCCGCGCCCGGAGTACTCCGCGAGCCGAGGC
Source organism: uncultured Nannocystaceae bacterium (assembly GCA_964468635.1). GTDB lineage: Bacteria > Myxococcota_A > Polyangia > Nannocystales > Nannocystaceae > Xiheibacterium. Next base: position 349,110 of record CAYXVR010000002.1, on the reverse strand, counting down.
GCACGCTCGCCGTCGGGGACGAGCAGCTTCGTGCGCACGAGCTGCTTCACCTCGTCCACCGTCGCGCCCGACAGCCGCATGTGCGCGAGCACCCGGTCGATCGGCTCGATGGCCTCGGCGTCGAACGCCGCGAGCGCGATCGCGTCGCCGGCCAGGCACGCGTCCGCGAGCAGCAGATCGACGGCGTGGAGCCGCGCGAGCGCGGCGGGCACGTCGGCATCGTCGGGCACGAACCGGGCGATCGACGCCGCGAAGCGCCGATCGTCCATGCGCATACGCGGCCATCGCTCCTCGGCCTCGCGCAGTCGCAGCTCGAGCAGGCGTGCGATCGCGTCGCGGGCCTCCGGGTCGACCGTGCGTGGCCGCGCGTCGAGCAGCGACCCGCACGCCGCGAGCCCGCGGGGCGTCGGGGGCTCGGTGCGCTCGCCGGCCTCCACCATGTCGGTCGAGGCTGCCCCACCACGTGCGTGCGCGCAACGACGACGGCCACGCGCGGTCGCGCGCGCGAGTGCTCGTCATTCTAGACTGCGAGGGGCCGGTCCATGGATCTCGTCGCTTGTCCGGACCCGGAGCAGTTCGTCGCGTTTCTCGCGGGCGAGCTCGACGAGGGCGAGACGTTCGTGCTCGAACAGCACGTCGACGGATGCGCGGCGTGCTGCGAGCTCGTCGCGGCGCTCGCACGCTCGCCGCTCGCCGGCGCGCACAAGAGCAGCGGTCCGTCGGGCGAGGCCCTCACCGCGCCCGATGGCGATCTCGATCGATCGTTCGCCGACGGCCTCGTCGTCGGTGTCGGTCGGCTCGCGCGCGGCACGGTCGTCGGGCGCTACCTCGTCACCGAGGAGATCGGCAGCGGCGGCATGGGGGTCGTGTACGCGGCCTACGATCCCGAGCTCGATCGTCGCGTGGCGCTCAAGCTCCTGCGCGCGCGCGCTCGCCAGACGCCCGGCGCCGAGGCCCGCCTGCTCCGCGAGGCGCGGGCGATCGCACGGCTGTCGCATCGCAACGTCGTGGCGGTGTACGACGTCGGCGTCGAGACGGATGACGAAGCGCCGGTCGTCTTCGTCGCCATGGAGCTGGTCGACGGCGTCACGTTGCGGCGATGGGTCGCACGCGCGCCGCGATCGTGGCGCGAGATCGTGGCCACGTATCTCGAGGCCGGGCGGGGGCTCGCGGCCGCCCATGCGGCCGGCATCGTCCATCGCGACTTCAAGCCCGGCAACGTGCTCGTCACGCCGGACGATCGCGTCGTGGTGCTCGACTTCGGGCTCGCGCGCATCGTCGAAGAGCTCGATCGCGCCGACCTGCCGCTCGAGCAGGCGCCGATGCTCGCGTCGCGACCGGCGAACCGACACGCGACGGTCACACGCCCGCACTCGGTGCTCGGCACGCCGGCCTACATGGCGCCGGAGCAGCGCGCCGGCGAGCTCGCCGACGTGCGCAGCGATCAATACGCGTTCTGCCTCGCGCTCGCCGAGGCCCTGCTCGGCGAGCACCCGGTGCTCGATCGACCCGACGAAGCGCTCGATCGCGTCGTGGCACGCGTCCGCGTGCCGTTGCCGCTGCGTCGCGTGCTGGCGCGCGGCCTCGCCGAGCGCCCCTCCGATCGCTTCCCCGACATGAACCAGGTGCTCGCGGCGATCGAGGACGTGCTCGGACGACGCCGCCGCGTCGTCGTGGCCACCGGTGCGCTCGCGCTCGTCACGGGCATCGGCGCGCTCGCGTGGGCTCGGACGAACGCGACCGGCGACGAGCCGTGCACGGGAGGTGAGCGAAGGTTGGCCGAGACGTGGTCGCCCGAGCGTCGCGAGGCGGTGACGAGCGCATTTGCGGCAGCGGCCCGGCCGTGGAACGAGCAGAGCAGCACCCGCGCGCTCGTGGGCCTCGACGCGTGGTCGTCGGCGTGGGTCGACGAGTACACCGAGGCCTGCCGGGCGACGCGCGTGTGGGCGGAGCAATCCGAGCAGCACCTCGACGTGCGCATGGCGTGCCTCGATCGCGCGCGCGGAGAGCTCGCTGCGGTGGTCGCCGCGTTCGAGCGCGCCGACGAGGACGAGGTGGGTCACGCGGCCGAAGCGGTCGACGATCTCCCCGACCTCGCGCGGTGTCGCGACGTGCAGCGACTCGCGGCGCCCGCGGAGCTCCCCGCGGATCCGCGCGCGCGAGAGACCATCGCGCTCGTGCACGCCGAGCTCGCGCAGGCGCACGTGCGAGAGCGACTGGCCCACGAGGACGTCGCGCGCGAGCACGTCGAGACCGCGCTCGAGCTGGCGCGCAGGGCCGAGCACCCCGGCACGCTCGCCGAGGTGTTGCGCGTGCGCGGCCGATTGCGGATGGGGGCCGGCGAGCTCGACGGCGCGGAGGACGATCTGTACGACGCGCTGTGGGCGGCCGAGGACGGACGCGACGATCGCGGCGCGGCCGAGGCCTGGAACGAGCTCGTGTGGCTCGACGGCTACCACCGCATGGCGTTCGAGCGCGCAGAGCGGAGCGCGGCCCATGCTCGCGCGGCGATCGAGCGTGCCGGTGGCGATCCGCGGCTCGAGGCCGTGCGGCTGCGCAACGTCGGCTGGACCGCGGCGCGCCGCGGAGAGCCGAAGATCGCGATCGATCGCTTCGAAGAGGCGCTGGCCGAGCTGCAGCGCGTGGGCGCGAACGAGAGCCGCGACGCGCTGCTCTTGCGCAACGATCTCGGCGGCGCGCTCGCCCAGCTCGGTCGGTGGGAGGACGCGATGGCGGCCTTCGAAGCGGTGCGCCGCACGACCGAGGCCTGGCTCGGCCCCGATCACCCGGATCTCGCGGTCGCACTGAACAACATCGGCAGCGCCCAGCGTACGCTCGGCGATCTCACGGCCGCGCGCGCGACGTTCGAGCGGGTCATCGGGATCTTCGAGCGCGCCCACGGAGCGGACGATCTGGCGGTCGGTCGCGCGCTGCTCAACCTCGGCACCGTGCAGGCGGACATGGGGGAGGAAGCCGACGCACTCGCGAGCTTCTCGCGCGCCGAACGGATCATCGCGGGCGCCGGCGGCCCGCGGCATCCCGATCTCGCGCGCGCGTGGAAGGGCAGCGGCGGCGTCGCGTATGCCACCGGTGATCTCGAGCTCGCGCGGGAGCGCTTCGCGGCCGCGCTCGAGCTCGAGCGCGACGTGCTCGGTGCCGATCATCCGAGCACGTCGGTGTCCGCCACGAACCTCGCGGCGGTGCTCGTCGATCTCGACCGCCCGAAGGACGCGATCCCGCTGCTGGAAGACGCGCTCGCGCGCATGAGTGCCCGCCTCGGCGCCGACCATCCCGATCTGCTCGTGCTGCACGATCATCTCGGCTTCGCCGAGCAACAGGTGGGCGAGCTCGAGCGCGCGGCGGAGCACTTCCACCGCGCGATCGCGATCGGCGAGGCCACCGACTCGCCGAGCCTGTCGATGGCGCTCCTGCAGCTCGGGCGGCTCGAGCTCGCGCGTGACGACCCACGCGCAGCCGTGCCGGTGCTCGAGCGAGCGCTCGCGCTGCGGGAGGCCCTCGCCGATCACGACCCCGTGCTGCTCGGCGAGACCCGGTGGGCGCTGGCGCGTGCGCTCGCGACGACCGGCGCGCGGTCGCGGGCGCGGACGCTGGCCCTCGCGGCACGCGAGGGCGTGGAGAGTGCGGAGATGAAGGCCGAGATCGACGCGTGGCTCGTTCGCGGCGGCCGTTGACGGGGCGCGTGGATCCCCTCACGCTCCGGCGGGGGATCTACGCGCCGACAACGAGCGCCCCGCTCGGCGACCATCGATGGACGTGCTCGCTGCCGCTCTCGTGCTCGCGCTCGCACCTTCGGCGGCCGAGCGGCCCGCGTCGCCGCGCGCCTACGAGGGTGTGCGCCAGGTTTCGGCCGATGGATCCACGCCGGAGCCCGTGACCGATCCGGTGCGCGTGACCGATCCCGTCGCGCCCGAGCCGGTCGTCGAGCCGGTCGTCGACGGCGAGACCGAATACCGCCGCGTGCGTGTGCCGGCCCGCCGCCCGTCGCTCAGCGAGCCGGATCGCGCGGGCAGCATCGTGACGCGTCGCGACCTGGACGAGATGCTGCCGCGATCCGCCCCCGATGCGCTGCGCAACGAGCCCGGCGTGTACGTGCAACAGACCGCGCATGCGCAGGCCTCACCGTACCTCCGCGGTCTCACCGGCCAGCAGACGGTGATGATGTTCGACGGCGTGCGTCTCAACAACAGCACGTTCCGCCAGGGCCCGAACCAGTACTTCTTCACGGTCGACTCGCGCTCGGTGCAACAGATCGAAGTGGTGCGCGGTGCCGCGTCGACCCGCTACGGCGCCGACGCGATGGGGGGTGCGATCCTCACGACCCCCGTCGAGCCGCTGCTCGAGACCGGCACGAAGAAGGTGGTCGCGCACGGCCGCGGTCTGTTCTTGACGACCACGGCGGACTCGGGGCTCGGCGGACGGGGGCAGCTCGGCCTGTCGGTGATGAACAAGTTCGGCGTCGTCGGCGGTGTCGGCTATCGCCACTTCGGCCTGCTGCGCTCGGGCGGACCGGTGAAGTCGCCCGAGACCGGGGAGCCGTACGTCGGCTCGCCACGCATCGGCCCCGACGGCAAGACGCAGCTCGGCACCGGGTTCGACGAGCTCACCGGCGACGTGCGTGCGGTCGCCGAGCCCGCGCCCGGCCACCGTGTGACGGTGGCCTACTACGACTACCGCCAGTCCGACGCGCCGCGCACCGATCAGTGTCCACCGCGCGAGGCACCCGAGGAGGAGTGCCTCACGTATCTGCATCAAGACCGCACGCTGGTCTACGGCAGGTACGAAGCGCACGAAGGCCCGGCGGCCGCCGAACAGGTCAGGTGGACCGTCAGCTACCAGCGGCAGTACGAGGATCGCTATCTGCGGCGTGGCGGGATGTCGTCCACGCGTCGCTCCGGACGCGATACGGTCCACAGCGTCGGCACGGCGCTCGCGCTGCAGACCAAGCGATTCCAGCTCGCGCGCTGGGCCGACCTGGGTGTCGACTACGGTGTCGACGTATACCACGACAAGATCCGCAGCAAGGCCGAGCTGATCTTCGTCGACACGGACACGGTCACCGACGACGACTCGCAGTACGTCGACGGGGCGCGCTACGTCACCGCGGGTGTGTGGGCAGGCGCGACGACCCAGCTGACGAAGTACCTGCGGCTGCGGGGCGGTGGACGGTTCGCCTTCGTGTACGCGGCGGCGCCCGACGACGTCCAGCGCGAGACGCAGGGCTTCGCGCGCCACTGGTACGCCGTCGTCGGCCACGGCGGCATCGCCGTGCTGCCCCTGCCGTGGCTGACGCTCGCATTCAACGTCGACGAGGGATTTCGTGCACCCAACCTCGACGACCTCACGAGTCGCCAGATCATCGGGCCGGGGTACCAGTTCGAGAACCCCGACCTGAAGTTCGAGCGCGCCACGATGATCGAGGCCGGAGTGAAGGTGAACCACCCGTGGATCGAGTTCGAGGCCTACTACTTCGAGACGTGGCTGAAGGACTTCATTCAGCGCGGCGCCCGTGATCGCGGCGATTGTCCGGAGGGAGATCTCGACTGCAGCGGCGCGCGGTTCGTCCAGGCGCTCGTGAACACGGACGGACTCGCCGTGATGCGCGGCGTCGAGGGCGGGTTGCGCCTGTATCTGCCGTACGATCTGGGCGCAGCCGCGACGGTCTCCTGGGTGTGGGGCGAGACACCGAACCCTAACTACGGCATGAACCTGACCGCGAAGGAGGTCGCTCCGATCTCGCGCGTGCCCCCGCTGCACGGCGGCGCGGAGATCGGTTGGCGCAGCAGCGACTGGGGCGTCTACCTCGTGGGAGCGATGCGCTGGGCTCGCGAGCAGACCCGGCTCGCGGATCAGGATCGCAATGATGTCCGTATCCCGCCCGGCGGCACGCCCGGCTACGTGGTCGTCGACTTCCGCGCGGGCTATCGCTTCGATCCGTACCTGCTGCTCGGGCTCGTGTTCGAGAACGTCGCCGACACCGCCTATCGCGTCCACGGATCCGCGATCAACGGCCCTGGCCGCGGCCTCTTGTTCGAGATGCAGGTCGGATTCTGAGAGGATGGAGGCGATGGCGATCACGGCCGGCGATCACGACGTGGCGCGCTCCGAGGCGTGGCTCTCCGCCGCGCTCGCGATCGTGCCCGTGCTCGCGATGATCGCCCTCGGTGTACTCGTGCTCGGGGGCACGAGTGGCAAGGAGCCGCCGTTCCTCGCGGGAACGGCAGACCACACGTCCGTGCCGCGCGAAGAGGCGGGTGCGACGCTCGTGCTCGCGGGCTCCGGTTCGAACCTGCCGGTCACGCGCGAGCTCGCGGCCGCCTTCGCGTCGACCGGCGCGCCCCAGCCGGTCGTGCACGTGAGCATCGGATCGGGCGGCGGCATCCGGGCGCTGCGCGACGGCGCCATCGACATCGCGTTGATCTCTCGGGCATTGAAGGCCGACGAGCGCGCGCAGGGCTTCGTCGCGGTTCCGTATGCTCGCGCGCCGGTGGCCCTCGCCGCGCACGTCTCCGTTCCCGAGCACGACCTCTCCCACGAGAAGCTCCTCTCGATCTGGTCGGGCGACATCCCGACGTGGGACGACGGCACGCCGCTCGTGGTGCTGCAGCGCGAGCAGGGCGACTCGTCGCACACGGCGGTCGCGCGCGTGCTGCCCGAGTTCGCGCGCATCGACGACGAGGCCTACCAAGCCCATCGCTGGCGCGTGCTCTACACCGACGACGCGATGGACGAGGCGCTCGCGACCACCGAAGGTGGCGTCGGTCTGGTCGGCAGCGGGCGCATCGATCCGGCGCTGGCCATCCGTGCGCTCGCGGTGGACGGCATCGAGCCGACGGTCGAGCACGTCGGCGACGGCAGCTATCCCTTCAGCAAGGATCTGTCGTTCGTCACGGTCGGAGAGCCCGACGCACGCGTGCGGGAGTTCATCCGGTTCGTGATGTCGCCCGCGGGGCAGGAGATCGTGCGCGAGCACGGGTGTCTGCCGCTCGGCGGCCAGGGGCCGGCCGTGCCGGGGGCGCGGTGACGGATCTCGCGGCGCCGCCGTTGCGCCTGCGCGCGTATCTCGGCGCGCGCCTGCGTCCGCTCGCGGTGCTCATCGCAACCGTGGTGGCCACCGCTGCTCCGGCGGCATCGTTCCTGCTCGGTCGCCGTGCGCTCGAGATCCAGACCGCCGCGGCCGCGCGGCAGATCGCCGACATCGTGCGCAGCGATGCGGAGCTGCGGCCGAAGCTGTGGAAGTACGACGCGCAGAAGCTGATCCAACACCTGCGCAGCTACGAAGTGGAGGCCAGCATCGTCCGCATCGACGTGGTGGACGCGCGCGGTGTGCCCATCGATCCGATGACGGACGAGGTCGTGGAGCAGCTGCGACGCGAACAGCTGCTGTGGCAGTCGGAGCCGGTGCTCGTGAACAACCAGCGCGTCGCCGAGGTGTGGGTGGCCATGTCCACGGCCGATCTGCGCAGCAACACCATCTTGCTGCTCGCGGTGTTCGGCCTGCTCGGTGCGAGCACGGCGGGGATGATGTACGCGCTGTCGATGCGCTCGGTCAGCCGCGCGCAGACCGAGATCGGCGAGCTGCTCGATCGTCTGCGCGCGTCCCAGGGCGAGCTCGCGGGGCTGAACGAGCGACTCGAGCGCAAGGTGATCGAGCGCTCGGCGGAGCTCAGCTCCGCGTACACCGAGCTGCAGGCCAAGGAGCACAACCTTCGCGAGGTGACGAGCCGCGCCGTCGAGCTGCAAGAGGAGGAGCGCCGCCAGATCGCGCGCGACCTCCACGACGCCGCCGGCCAGACCCTGACCGCCATCCGCATCAACCTCCAGCTGCTCGCCGACGGTCTCTCCCGCCCCGATGGCACAGAGCGGGCGATGGAGCTGGCGCGCCGCTCGACCGGGCTCGTGGACGAGACGGTCGAGGAGATCCGACGCGCCGTGCAGAGCCTGGGCGCGTCCGTGCTCGAGGACGTCGGGCTCGTCCGCGCGATCGAGCGGATGTGCGACGACATGGCCGATCGCACCGGCGTCGTCGTGGAGCGTCACATCGCGCTCGACGGAGCGCTGCCCTCCGTGCTCGAGACCACGTGCTACCGCATCGTCCAAGAGGCGCTCACGAACGTGACCCGGCATGCGAGCGCCGCGCACGTCGAGGTGGACGTCGAGATCGACGACGACGATCTACGTGTGTCGATCGCCGACGACGGGCGCGGATTCACGCCGCAGGAGGTCGACGTCGGACGCAGCCGAGGGCTCGTCGGCATGCGCGAGCGCGTGGAATTGCTCGGTGGGCGGTTGGAGCTCAGCACGCGCAAGGGCGGCGGAGCGCGCGTCGCGGCCACGTTGCCGATTCGGCGACCGTGAGCAACACTGGCGTGGATCCATGGATGCACCGATCCGAGTCTTGCTGGCCGAGGACCACACGATCGTCCGCGAGGGACTGCGCGCGCTCCTCGAGGGGCGCGACGACATCGAGGTCGTCGGCGAGGCCGAGGACGGTCGCGCCGCCGTGGAATCCGCGAAGGGGCTGAGCCCCGACGTCGTCGTGATGGACCTGCACCTGCCGCGGATCGACGGCGTCGAGGCCACGCGACTGATTCGCAAGGACTCGCCCGCGACGCACGTGCTCGTGCTGTCGATGTACGGCACCGAAGAGCACGTCCGCCCGGCGATCCGAGCGGGCGCAGAGGGGTATTTGCTCAAGGGATCCGGGCTTTCCGACCTCGTGGCGGCCATCCGCGCGGTGGCGGCCGGCAACGCGTTCTTCAGCCCCGAGATCGCGAAGATCCTGCTCGAGGAATCACGTCGCGGTCCGGGCAGCACGAACGAGCGCGTCGGTGCGGACCTCACACCGCGCGAGCGCGAGATCCTTCGGCTCGTCGCCGAAGGACGTTCGAGCCCCGAGATCGCGCGCGAGCTGAACCTCAGTGTGAAGACGGTCGAAGGGCATCGCGGACGGATCATGGCGAAGCTCGACGCGAAGAACGTGGCGGGTCTCGTCCGTCATGCCATCCGTCTCGGCCTCGTCCGCCCCGACTGAAATCGATCCGGGTGGATCCACCCGGTTTCGATGCGGGTGATTTCATGGGTGGCGCTCGGGCCTCCACGCTAGCGCGGTCAGTCGGACGCGTGCAGGCTCGATGCGCCGCGCACGGGCGCGAGCGAGGGAACCATCATGCATTGCAGAGGCATCACTGGCTTGGCGTGGATTCTGGTCACCGCGACCGCGACGGGTGCGGGCTGTGCCGTCGAAGGCGGTGGTGACGACGACGAGGACACGGGCTCGACCGGCGAGGACGACGACGACGACGACGACGACGACGACTCGATGACGTCGCCCGACGACACGGGACCCGAGGACACCGGTCCCGACGACACCGGGCCCGACGACACGGGTCCCGAGGACAGCGGCAGCTCGACCGGCACCGACGAGTGCGACGTGAGCCTCAGCGACGTCGACGAGACCCCGTGCGCTCCGCTGGCGACCGACTTCGTTCCGGACTCGGCGGACGATCCCTACGCGGCGTGCGTGGCCGACAGCGGCGAGTGGACGCTGATCGGTGGACCGCCGTCGACGGCGGCGCGCGTCGAGGCGTACGAGGACATTGTCGCGCTGTTGCGTGGCGACACGCCGCCGGACGCCGATGCGTTCACGGAGGCGCGTGCACTGTACGCCACGGAGAGCGGTCTCGAGTCCCGTGTGCTCCGCCGCGAGGACCTGCACTACCCGCCGATCCCGAACAAGGACCAGGATCCCAAGGTCGCGTTCGACCAGCAGTGCACGATCACCGAGAACATCGACATGTACCCGGATCGCTGCGTGGGTCCGGCCCGCATGGCGCCTATCATCGAAGCCGCGTTCGCGGACGGCATGACCGAGACGGGCGAGCCGGCGATCCATGCCGCGCGAATCGACGCGACGCTGCAGTGGTTCCTGTTCGTCTCCGCGTACAAGGAGGCCGGCAGCTGCGTGGCGATCCCGGACAACTGCGACTCGTCGTGGGCGTACTACGGTGGCGGTACCGATCGCGAGAACCCGTTGGGCTTCGCTGCCAACGTGCAGGAGATCAGCGAGATGGCGCACGACATGATCTACGACGCCGAGCTCGCGATGCTCTGCTGGCGCGATCTGTATCCGCCCATCGACGGCACGCCGTCGTGGGAAGAGGTGCCGGAGGAAGGGCAGGGCACGTTCGAGGGCGCGCACGAGCAGCTCGACAACGCGCTGTGGTACGGCTGGGCACGGCTCGTTCGCACCTACCTCGAGGGACAGCCGCCGGGAGTCTGCTCGACGGAGGCCGACGCGAACTGGGCCTTCCTGCAGATCGCGGGTCCGGTGCTGTCGCCGGAGGCGGAGACGCGCGACGCGGCGGCTGCGGCGGACCTGAACGCGATCTGGGCGGGCGATGCCGCTCCGGATGCCGCGGGGCTCGAGGCTGCGGTCGCGGCCCTCGACGCGATCTTCCCGTGCCCGCAGTGCGAGGCGTGCGAGGTCACCGAAGGCTGGGGTTACTGAAGCAGCGCGGCTCAGTCTTCGAGGGGGAAGCTCCGCTTCCCCCTCCCGCGCCGGCAGAGCCGTCGCGGGTCCTTCCCCCTTCCGGTCGCTCTCGCGACTCAGCGCTCGAGCACCACCGCGAACAGTGCGTGTGGTGGGAGCTCGAGCGCGAGCCTTTTGCCTCGCTGCTCGAACGGGAGCGCCTCGGTCTCGACCGGGGCGTTCGCAATCGGGGCGAGTGGCTCGTCGGGCGCGTACACCTGCGCCGAGACGGCGGACCAGTCGGCAGGCAGGTCGAACGTCACGCGGTGAGCCGCCGCGAGGTCGCGGTGCAGGCCCACGATCGTCGCGCTCTCGTCGTCCACGAACGCGACCGCGGCGACGAGCGGGTACTCGAGCTCGAGCGCGCCTTCGACGTAGGTGCCCGTCGGCATGACCACGGGCTCGGGTCGCACCGTGTCGCGGCGCAGGTGCTCCGCCACGAGCGCGGTCGCGACGTACGACGGGCGCGGCACCACCTCGCCGTCGACGACGCGCAGCGGGTTGTACCACGGCTCGAACAGCGCCTCGGATGTCGCCTCGTCGCCGAACGCGATCGCCATGTGCTGTGCGGCATGCTCGACGCCGAGGTCGGCGAACGACAGCAACGCATCGGCGACGCCGAGCCCGACGAGCGGCGTGTCGGCGAGCGCATCGAAGTCGCCGAGCGTGAATGCACCCGCCACGTGGTACTCCGTGATCGCGAGCTGCAGCGGCGTCGCGCGCGGCACCGCGGCCAACCGCTCGCGCAGCGCGTCGTAGCCCGGACGCAACAGCACGGAGCCGGCGAGCGCGAGCTCGGGCGCGGCCTTGTTCGTCGCGCCGAGCGGCGCCACGTCGTCGACCTGATAGTGGTGGACGACGACGGCGGTCACGCGCTCGTCGGTGATCAGCGGCTCGAGTCTCGCGAGCGCGGCATCGAGGCCACCCCACGCATCCATCGACGCCTGCGAGAGCGGCACCCATGCCCGCGCGTCGGGCTGTACGCTCGTGATCGCGTCGAGGTAGTCGAGCGCGCGTGCGGCATAGTCGGCCGGATCCGCGGCCGGGCGGTCGACCCAGTCCGGATCGCCGCCGTTCAGCGCGTCGGGGTTCGCGTACGAGTACGCCCCGTCGCCGCTGTAGGCGGTGTTCCAGAAGCCGTACACCTCGTTGCCGATCTCGTAGGTGTCGACCGGCCACGGCGCGGCGCGGCCCCAGTGCGCGCGCGCGTCGGACTCGGCGGTGCCGCCGTCCCCGACGAGGTGATCGACGTGGCGGCGCGCCTCGTCGGCCGTGCCCGAGCCGAAGTTGAGCGTGACGAGCGGCGTGCCGCCGATCTCGTCGACGATCGTCATGCTCTGGTACGGCGCCATGTTGTCGTCCGCCGCGATCTCGCGCGCGGGGTCGGCGAAGTCCCAGAAGTGATAGCCGTCCCCGCCGAGTGCACCGTCGATCTGCAGGCCGGAGAAGCGCACGTGGGGCGGCTCGCCCGTGCCGCTCACGATCTCCGCGAGCCGGGCGAACGCGGCGACGCGCTCGGGCGTGCGCCACTCGGCGTGCACCTCGTCGCCCTCGGTCGCGTACAGCGTGCCGCGCCCGATGTTCCACCCGACGAGTCGCCCCGTCGGTGTGCTCGACTCGTCCGACACGTCGAAGTGCACCTCCCCCATCGCGAGCGGGGTGGCGTCCTCGGCACAACCGGCGCTGGCGGCCGCGACCGCGAGCGCGCACATCCGCGCGCACGTTCCCATTCGCGCCGACTGTAGCCCGGCACGCCGTGGGCGATCTGCCCAACGACGCGGAACGCTTCCTGTTAGTCTCTGGCCGCCATGGACGCCGGGGACGCGTACGAGCGCAATCTGTTGTACTGCCAGATCGTCGCGCAGTTGCTCATCGCCGATGCCGCGGTCACCGACGAGGAACGGGCATTCCTCGAGCGCGTGATGGATCGCTTCGGCTTCGATGCCGCGCAGAAGCAGGCCGTGTTCAACGGCGTGAACATCGGCGAGCCCATCGACGGCAAGCTCGCGAAGCTCGACGAGCAGGCGCGCTACGAATTGCTCGACGAGCTCGAGGCCGCCGCCGAGGTGGACGGCACGATCGATCCGGGCGAGCAGCAGATCATCGACGACGTGCGCAAGGCGATCAGCGGTTAGCGTTCGCGCGGCGCTTCGCGAGGTCTCGCACCCACGGCGCATCCGCGGGCTGCCCTTCGAACGCCTCGGCCGCGGCGGCGAGCGCCTTGGCGGCGCGCGCGTCGTCGCCGAGCACCTCGTAGACGTCCGCGCGCTCGAGCTCGACGCGGCCGACCAGCACGTCGTCCCCGCTCTTGTGCGCGTCCGCCAAGGCGCCGTCCAGCACGTCGAGCGCCTCGCGCGGTCGCTTCGCCGTGGTGAGCGACGCCGCGAGGTTGAAGCGCACCATGATGCCGTTGGCCGTGGCGGCGAGCCCCTGTCGCGAGAGGCGGCTGGCGAGGTCCTCGAACATCGCGAGCGCCTCGGCATGCTTGCCCTGCCGATCGAGGATGGAGCCGAGGTTCGCCGACACCGCGATGACGTTCTCGTGGTCGACGCCGTAGCCGGCCTGCGAGAGCTGATCGAGCGCGTCGCGCAGGCTCGCCTCGGCCTCGGCGTGGCGTGCCAGCGCGGTCTGGGCCGCGCCGATGTTCGCGAGCGCCGTGGCACGCGAGATCGGATCGCGCTCCTGCAATCCGGTGCCGCGGCCGGCGAGCGACTCGGTGAGGTGGGCGAGCGCGTCCTCGTCGCGACCGGCCCGCAGCTCGATCGTGCCGAGCGTGTGCAACAGATCGAGCGTGCGAGGGTGGCGATCGCCTCGCGAGCGCCGCAATCGTTCGACGAGATCGAGCGTGAGGTCGCGGGCCTCCGCCAGGTCCCCGGTGTGGCTGAGCGCCTGCGCGACCCACTCGTCCACCAAGATGCGCTCGTGATCGAGCTCCGATGCAGTGGCGGCCGCGTGATCGGCCGCCTCGCGGTACATCGCGAGCGCCGCCGAATAGTCGCCGCGTGCGTAGGGCACGTGGCCGCGTGCAGCCTGCACGACGAGCGTCTCGGGATCGTCGGGCCCGAGGTGTCGGCGCCGCAGCTCGAACGCGCGCTCGTAGGGGCCGGCCATCTCGTCGAGCTCGCCGAGCTCGTACAAGAGATCGCCGTAGTTCGCGTGCCACTCGGCGGCGAGCAGCGGGGCCTCCGCGCCCAGCCCGGCCCGCGCCGCGTCCTCGAGCAACGCGCGTGCGAGCGCGAGGTTGCCCCGCCGTTGCTCGAGCGTGCCGTGCAGCAGGCCGCGCTCGAGCGCGATGGGGGCGCGACGCGCCACCTCGGGATCGACCTGTTCGAGTGCGCGCAGGCCCTCGCGCGCTTGCCCGAGCTCGAGACGTTGGCGCGCGTGGGCGATGTGCTCGAGCGCGCCCTGCTCGTCGGCGTCGGGCGTGCCGTCCGAGACGAGCTGGCTGAGGAACGCCGGCTCGTCACAGCGCACGAGCTCGCGATCGAGTCGTTCGATCGCATCGACGGCCCGCGCGATCGTCTCGGTGTCCGCCTGGCGCAGCGACGCGACGAGCTCGCGCTCGCGCATGAGCACGCGGTCGAGGCAGAGTCCTATCGCCGCGCTCACGGTCGCAGTGGAGGCGGCCGCCTCGGGGCGCGCGGTGCACCAGCGCACGCGTGCGGCTCGCCAGCCCTCGCCGAGCCGATCGAGCGCCGGGCCCACGCGCTCGGCGGTGTCGGCTGCGAAGGGTGCGTCGACGCCCGCAATCGCGTCGAGGATCTCCGCGCGCGTGGACGCGGTCCACACGGTGTCGATCACGGCGGCCTCGCTCTCGCACCGGTTGCGCAGCTCGTCGGCCTTCGGCGGCGTCACGGCCGAGACGCCGAGCGCCGCGGCACCGCCGATCACGACGGCGCCGCCGAGCGCGAGGGCCCGCCGCCGCCGGGCGATCGGATCGCGCCCGAGCTCGTCCAGGAGCGGTCGCAGCGACACGAAGCGCGCGCGTGGATCGGTCTCGAGCCCGCGATAGATCGCGTCCTGCAGACGGCGCGGCACGGCGGTGCCGCGTGGGAACTCGAGCAGCTGGCCCTCGAGCACCGACACGGAATACTCCGCCGGGTTCTCGCCGGGGAACGGCAGGTAGCCGGCGAGCGCCTCGAACAGCGCGACGCAGAAGGAGAACTGATCCGCGCGCGCCGTGGACGGCATGCCGGCGCCCTGCTCGGGTGGCATGTACGCCGGCGTGCCGAGCCGCGCGCCGGCCGGCGTGATGTCGCTGCTGAAGGCGGCGTTGCTCTGCGACGGTCGCGAGCGCGCGGTGGTGCGGCGCGGCGTGGGCTGGAACGGATCGACCGCGGATTCCTTCGGCAGCTTCGCGCGCGATCTCGTGCGCGGCTCGTCGTCGTCCTCGGTGTGCTCGCCGGCCGGCTTCGCGAGCCCGAAGTCGACGACCTTCGCGACGCCGTCGTATGTGATCAGCACGTTCTCGGGCTTGAAGTCGCGGTGCACGATGCCCTGCTGGTGCGCGGCGTGCAGCCCTTCACCGGCCTGGCGGAAGACCTCGGCGATCGCTCGCCACGAGCGCGGCGTCTGGCGCAGCCACTGACGCAACGTGACGCCGTCGACGAGCTCCATCGCGATGAAGAGATCGCCGGTGGGGCCGTCGCGGCCGACGTCGAACACCTGCACGACGTGTGGATGGCTCAAGCGCGCGATCGCCTGGGCCTCGCGTTGGAGGCGGATGCGCGCTTCGTCGTCGGTGCCGAACGCCACGAGCCGCTTGATCGCGACCGCGCGATCGAGCTCGGGGTCGAAGCCGCGGAACACCTCGCCCATGCCGCCGGTGCCGATGCACTCGTCGACGAGGTAACGACCGAGCCTGTCGACGTGCGCGTGGGCGTGCGTCATCGGGGCCGGCTCGCCGTCGCCGGTCTCGAAGAGGGGCTCCGTCCTGGGCAACAACCGGTCCGGAGCGCCCGCTGTCCGTGGGCCCGTCTCCACCTGCCGGGGAAGGTAACAGCTCGCCCCTGTCTAGGCTTGGCGGAGCAGATCCCCGAACAAATTACGGTCGTTCGCGTGGGCGATGGCGACCTCCATCGCGAGCTTGCCCGCGCGTACCAGCCGCGCGAGCGAGAGCTCGAGCGAGACCATGCCCTCGGCGCGGCCCTTCTGGATCTCGCTCTGGATCTGATGGCCACGCAGCTCGCGGATCTTCGCGCCCACGGCCGTCGTCACGAGCAGCTTCTCGTACGCGGGCACGCGCTGGGGCGGGCGCGTCGAGGTCAGGAGAACCTGGGTCAGGACGGCGCGCAGCACGGAGGCGAGCTGGGCGCGGACCTGGGCCTGCTGGTGCTCGGGGAAGACGTCGACGACGCGATCGACGGCCATCGCCGCGCTGCCGCTGTGCAGGGTCGCGAGCACGAGGTGGCCGGTCTCGGCGGCGGTGAGCGCTGCGGAGATGGCTTCGCGATCGCGCAGCTCGCCGACCATGATGATGTCCGGCGTCTCGCGCAGCGCGGCGCGCAGGCCCGACGCGAAGTCGTCGACGTGGCGACCGATCTCGCGCTGGTGGATCAGCGCCTTGCCCCGCGCGTACTCGTACTCGATCGGATCCTCGAGCGTGATGACGTGCTTCGCGGCCGTGCGGTTGACGTGCTCGACGAGCGCGACCAGCGTGGTCGACTTGCCGGCGCCCGCGGTGCCGGTGACGAGCACGAGGCCCGAGCGATGCGCGGTGAGCTCGTGGAGATCGTCGGGCAGTCCGAGCTCGCGCAGGCTCGGGATGTCGGTGCGGATCGGTCGCAGCGCGACGGCGAGGCCGCCGAACTGACGGAAGAGGTTGATGCGCCAGCGTCGGCCCCCGCCTTCCGAGCGCAGATCGAGCGCGACGTCCGTGCTGCCGCGACGCTCGAGCTCGGCGCGACGCGGCGCGTCGAGCAACGGCAGGAACGTGCGCGCGATCGAGTCGCCGTCGACGACGAGGTTGTCGAGCTCCACGAGCAGGCCACCGACGCGCATGCGAATGGCGCGATCGGCGGAGAGCAGCACGTCGGACGCGCGCTCGTACTCGGCGCGCGCCAGCGCCTGCGCGATGACGCCGTCGGGCACGACGATGGTGCTCGGCATGGGCTCGCTGTGCTCCGGCGCGATCGGAATCGGCGCGCTGGGAGCGGGCGCGACGGCGACGGGCCGCGGCGCGCTCGCGGGCGGCTGCGTGTTCGCGGCGCCGGGCGGCGCGACCGGCCGGAAGTGCATGCGCAGCTCACCGCCGGGCCGATCGACGATGACGGTCCAGCGCTTGCCGTCGCCGGCCTGGTACTGCGTCTCGATCGCGACGCCGTTGTCGACGTCCTTGCGCTGCTCGGCGGTGGTGACGTCGTCGAGCACCATCGACAACATCTCGGCATCGAGGCTCGGCATGGACAGCGGCGTCGACTTCCCCCGCTTGTCGAGCGCCGGCGGCGCGGACGCGCGCACGACGAGCCCCTGCGCCCCCTGGTCCTGCACGATCTTGAGCAACGGATCGACGAGCATCGCTGCCTCCTATCCTGCTGCACGCCGCGTGCCTTGGCGAGTCGTCGCTGATCCTGCGACGCCGAAGCCTGCAGAGTGACGCGATGACACGCGCGCTGCCGATTCGCAGGCAACGAGGCACAATGGTCACGGTGCGGACGTGGGGGGTGGCTTGGACGATCGTCGTCGTCGCGTGTGCGGATGCGGGCGACTCGACCGATCCATCGGAGAGCTCCTCCGGCCCGACGGGCCTCGAGTGCGTTGCGCCGAGCGAGCCGGACCTGACGCTGGTGATCGAGCCCGAGTCGTTCCCGTCGCCCCAGATGCACCTGCAGGCCTCGTGCACCGTGAGCGAGGTGGACGACGGAGATCCCAAGCGGCTCGTGTTGCAGTGCATGGCCGGATCGACGCCCGTCGAATGGCGGATGAGCGCATCGGGGTTGCAGCTACCCTTTCCGAGTCATCTCGTGGTCGACTCCCAAGTCGAGCTGAGCTACTTCGCTTCGCTGCAGGACGGGGTCTCCCTCGAGCGGTCGCGTTGGGTCGTGCTGCGTCCGTCCGCGGACGAAGCCCCGTCGTTCATCGCCGCGTCCACCGTCGGCGGCATGCCGCCGACGGACGGAACACCGGCGATCGACGTCGTCGGTGACACGACGTGCGAGAGCGAGCTCGGCTCGTGCGGCATCGGAGAGACCCGACGCGCGGCGCTTCGGTTCTCCCTCGAGGACGTCGGGGAGACGGTCGTGTTCGATCACGACGAGGGCGAGCTCGCGCACCTGCGAATGCAAGTCGGCGATGCGATCTGGGACGACGGCAACTGCGAAGGGTTCTCCGCGAACTGGTACGAGCTCGCCGTCGTCCGCGATGACGTCGACGGCGCCGATGGTTGACGCGCGACCCTGTTCGCTCCGATGATCACCGGCGGGTGCTCTCCGATGCGCAGCGCGGGCGGGTCGGGCGGATCCTCGAGATCGTCGGGGCGTTCGGGTTGCCGTTGACGGTGGGGCTCGCGGGTGGGTTCTTGCTCGCCGATCGGGGCGTGCGGTGGTTGCCCACGATGTTGTCGCTCGTGTTCGGGCTGTGCATCGTGTTCACGCTCGCCATCATCGGGGGGCGGTTTCTCATGGGCGACACGTGGACGCCCACCGAGAAGGGCAAGCGCGTGCGTCGGCGGGTCATCGCGGCCGGGGCACTGCTCACGCTCGTGCTCGGCGGGCGCCTGTGTCTGTTCTGGGTCGAGCGGCCCTCTCCGCTCACCGAGCTGTCCGAGAACGATTTCAATCGCGCGTTCGTGGCCGATGCCGCCGCGTATCGCGACTACGACAGCACGCTGCGCGGCATCGTCGACGTGCTCGAGCGCAAGCGGGACGTCTTCGGCGGGCCCCACGTGCTCGGGCCCGACGACGAGCGCGCGCTCTTGGAATCGTGGCAGGCGTTCCACGACACCGCGTTCGCGCTCGATCAGATCCGGCTCTTCTACGAGGACTGGTATCGCTTCGATCCGTCGCGCGCCGATCGCAATCGGTTCCTGCGCAGCTACCTGCTCACGTTCGCGGCCGAGCTCGCGCTCTTCGAGCAGGCCACGCGCTTCACCCGGCTCGTGCGCGGCAACCCCGATGCGGTGAAGTTCCTCGACGCGCCGCATCCGTCGCTCGGGCTCGAGGCCGGCTCGCTGTCGCGCTTCGAGCAGGAGCTGCTCGGTGCACGCGATCAAGCGCGCGTCGTCGCCGGCGAGCGCTACCTGCAGACGATCGCCGCCACGTTCCATGCGCGCGAAGAGGTCGAGGCGCTCGGGGTGGGCTGGCTGTGGCGCGCGACCGAGAGCCACCTGCAGGCGCTCGAAGAGGTCGGTGCGATCGAGCGCTCGTCGCTCACCGTGTCCGCCGATCTCGAGCTCGTCCAACGCACCGCGCGCAAGCTCTGGTACCCCGTGCAGAGCGGCGTGGCCGAGTGGATGGGCGACACGCGCGTGCGCAGGCCAGGCTGGTACCTCGTGAGCGAGGAGCAGCAAGCGGAGATCGATCCGCTGCTCGAGCCCGGCGACGTCATGCTGTCGCGCAAGAACTGGTACGTCAGCAACGTCGGCCTGCCGGGCTTCTGGCCCCACGCGATCCTCTATCTCGGCGCGCCGGACAAGCTCGAGGCCTACTTCGACGATGCCGAGGTGCGCGCGTGGGTGAAGGCGAAGAGCGGCACCGAGCAGAGCTTCGCCGACTACCTCGCCGAGCTCTCACCGAGTGGCTGGTTGCGCTACCAGGCGGGCACGCCCGAGGCCCCGTACCGCGTGATGGAGGCGATCAGCGAGGGCGTCAGCCTCAACACGATGACCCACGCCGCCGGCGACTACCTCGCGGCGATGCGCCCTCGTCTGAGCAAGGTCGACAAGGCCCGCGCGATCGCGGAGGCGTTCGGCCACCTCGACAAGCCCTACGACTTCGACTTCGACTTCGCGACCGATCACGCGCTCGTGTGCACCGAGCTCGTGTGGCGCAGTTATCGGCCGAGCGACGAGGGCCCGGGCCTCGACATCCCGCTCGAGCAGCTCGCCGGCCGCCGCACGCTGCCCGCCAACGCGATCGCGAAGCTGTTCGCGGACGAGCACGGCCGCGCCGACGCCCAGCTCGAGTTCGTCGTGTTCCTCGATGCGATCGAAAAGGAGCGCCGCGCGGTCGTCTCCGACGAGGCCGCCTTCCTGCGCTCGTGGGAGCGCGCGAAATGGGACATCCTGCAGCAATGATCGACCGGGCTTAATCCGACTCTCTACTCGCGGAACGTCTCGCGGAAGCCCGGCCTGGCGCTGGAGTGAGCCGGGCACACAGGAGCACCACCCATGAACAAGCTCGTCATGATCATCGCGTTCGTCGTCGTGTCCGCAGGCATGTACTTCGTCTGCGCGAACGCCCACATCGATTTCTTCCCGTGCGAGATCTCCAAGCGGGAGTTCACCGCGATGGGCGAGGGCCCGCTGCGCACCGAGAGCGGCACGTGCAGCCTGATGGCGCACAACCGCCCGGACATCGGCGGCGAGAAGGAACGCCTCACCGGCGCGGGCTGGGCGATGCTCGTCGGCTTCTGCGGCGGCATCGGCCTGGTGACGGGCCTCGTCGCCGGCGTGCTCACGAAGAAGAAGCGCTGACGCCCACGCCCCGCGCTCAGAACTGACTGATCGTCATACGTCGTTCCGACCCGCGCGAGACCTTCGCGAAGCTCGGAACGATGTACGACGATCGGTCAGTTCCGGGCCGGGTCACCCTTCGGGGTAGGTGATGTCCAGCTTGTACGGGCCCACCGTGATCTCCGAGCCGCGCGGCACCACCGTGCGGCGCAGGATCGTCGCGCCGTCGATGCGTACCGAGCCGTCGCCGATCATCGGGCGCAGCTGCGGCAGATCGGGCAGCCCACCCCACTCGAGGATCGCGTGCACCGGCTTCACGCCGCGTTCGGGCAGTTGGATCTCCGCGTCGCGGCCCGAGCCGATGCGGTGGCTGCCGGGCAACAAGAGCTTGTCCTCGTAGCCGCCCCACGGGTGCTGGATCCGCAGCATCGCCGCCACCAAGACGCCGAACTCGTAGTGGAGGATCGAGCCCAGCTGGTTCGCGAGCACACCCGCGTCCGCGGGCCGCAGATCCGGCACCTTCTCCAGGCACTGCAGCACCAGCTCGCCGAGCGCGAGCGGCAGGTCGCGCGTGTGGGGATACGACGAGAACGGCTCCGGCGGCTTGCTGCGGTGCGCCGACAGCCACGGCACCGGGTCGTCGCGCAGCTGATCGCGCATCTCGGAGAACTTCTTCTCCGGAAAGAAGATGCAGCGCCCTGTGAGCAGCTCGTAGAGCACCACCGCCAGGCTGTACACGTCGCTCTGCGGCGACAGCCGCTGCGTGAACAGCTGCTCGGGCTGCATGTAGTGGGGCGTGCCGACGAGCAAGCGACCGATCGTGACGTCGCTGCCGATCTTCTCCGGAGTGTCCCACGCACGCGCGAGCCCGAAGTCGATCACCCGCACGTTGTGATCCGGCTCGACCCAGATGTTCTCGGGCTTCACGTCGCGGTGCACGATGCCGTGCGCGTGCGCCTCGGCGAGCCCGAGACATGCCTGGTGCACGAGCCACACCGCCTGTGCCGCCGGCATCGGCACGTCGAAGTCGTGGAACACGTCGAGCTGCTGGCCCTCGAGGTAGTCCATCAGGATGTACACGCGCCCGTCCGAGCCCTGCCCGGCCTCGAACACGCGCACGACGTGATGGTTCGTCAGCGTCTGCAGCACCGCGATCTCGCGCAGAGCTCGGCGCGACTCGTCGCTGTCCCCCACGGGCCGCAGCGACAGCTTCAGCGCCGCGTTCGCGCGATCGGGCGTGCGCACCCGGTACACCGACGCGAACGCACCGCGCCCGATCAACTCGATGATCTGGAACGACTCGTATCGATCGCCGGGTCCGAGGTCGAGCCCACTCACCGCGCCGCCTCGATTCCGGAGCGCAACCACTCCTCCAGCTCGGGCCGGAACGCGACCGGTCCCTCGGCGCGGGCGAGCGCACCGACGGCCTGCTCCGCCAGCTCCCGCGCGCGCACGTGATCGGACGACGCGACCGCGCGAGACGACGCGAACGCCAGCTCCGCCTGGAACTCGGGCGCGACGTCGATCGTGGTGACGAGCTCGCGCGCGCGCACGAGCGCGAGCTCGGCCCCGGCCACGTCCTCGAGCGCGAGCTTGGCGAGCCCGAGCCCGAGCAGCGGCGGCACGGCGCGCGCGGCGAGGTTCGCCGACTCGGCCGGGATGGGGGCGAGCGCGCGCTCGAACTCCGTGCGGGCCGCGAGCGGCCGATTGCGTGCGAGCTCGAGCCGGCCGCGCTCGTAGATCAGCGGGGTCGCGAAGGCCTCGTTCGCCGGATCGCCGCGCATGATCGTCTCGGCCCGCACGAATGCGCGCTCGGCCGCGTCGTACTCGCCCAGCATGCGCAACGCCGTGCCCATGCACGTGTGCGCCTCGGCGGCCGAGATGCTCTCGTCACCGTACGCCGTGATCGCAGCCGCGAGCCCGCGCTCCGCGGTGGCGCGCGCCTCGGCGTACTGGCCGAGCCCCGTCAACGCGCTCGCGCGTGCAATGAGCAGGTTCGCCTCGCGCGGCGCGTCGGACAGCCCCGACTTCGCGATGACCTCGTTGCCGCGATCGATCCGCTTCAGCGCGGCCTGATAGCGGCCCGTGGCGATCGAAGAGAGCGCGAGGTTGTAGTGGTAGTCGATCGTGTACAGCGAGTCGGGACCCAGCGTCTCCTCGGCCAGCGCGAGCGCGGCCTCGAAGCGGGCCGTGGCGTCGTCGACGTCCTGCTGCAAGAGGCTGAGCGAGCCGATGTTGTTGAGCAGCACCATGCGCCGTGTCACCGGCGCATCCGGAGGGGTGAGCTCGAGCGCGCTCTCGTAGCTCGCGCGTGCAGCCGCGAAGTCGCCCTCCATCTGCTGCACGCCGCCCATCGCCACGCGCAGGTTCGACTCGCGATCGCGCGTACCCGGACGCTCGGGGAGCCCGAGCAGCGCGACGCGAGCCGCTTCCGCGATCACGCGCGTCTCCGGGAAGCGCCGCTGCACGGCGCCGACCAGGTACAGCAGATCCGTCCACGCGGCCACGGTCAGATCGGGCACGTTGCCGCGCGCCGCCGCATCGAGCGTGGAGTAGAGCTCGCGCTCCGCGGCCGCGAGATCGCCGTGCACCTCGAGCTGATGGGCGTTCTGCAGCCGCGCGTAGGCGACGAGCGGCCAGTGCCCGGTGGCCTCGCACTCGGCCACGAGCTGCGCGGCATCGTGCTCGCTCACCACGCCCACCGCGTCGGCGACCGCGACGTCGTCGACGGCGCGCTCGAGCTCCGCGATGCGGGCTCGGGCTGCGGCGTCGTCCGGCAGCGGATAGCTCGTGCGCAGCCGCTCGAAGTCGTCGCATACCTCGACGTCGGCGAGCACCGAGCTCGTGTCGAACGACAACGCGTTGGCCACCACCTTCTCGTCGGCCTGCGCGAACGCGTCCACCAAGGCGTCGAGCTCGATCGTGCGGCGATCGAGGCACGCCATCCGCAGGTCGTAGGTCTCGTCGGACACCTCGTTGTGCACGCGCGTGGCCTCGCACGCCGTCCGGCGACTCGCCGCGATGGCGTCGGCTTGGGCCCCGAGCGCGCGGACGACGTGCTCGGTCGCCTGCGCGGCGTCGTGGCGCTCGGTCGCCGCGAACGCGCTCCGCAGGGTGCGCTCGCGCGCGTCGTTCCACACGTCCCGCACGTCCGCGTCCGCGCCTGCGCACGGCGAGCGCTCGGGCGCGACCACCTGCACCGCGAGCCCTCCGAGCGCCACGAGGGCGACGGCCGCGAGCGCGAGCTTCATGCGCTTGCGTCCGCCCTGGGCCGCGACGATCTCGGCGAGCAGCTCGTCCATGCTCGCGAAGCGATCGCCGGGCCGACGCGCGAGCCCGCGCACGAGCGCGCGTCGGATCCGCTGCGGCACCGAGCTGCCGGGCGGGAACGACCGCAACGTGCCTTGACTGACGTTGAACGCGATCTCGGCGACCGACTCGCCCGCGAACGGTCGCTCGCCGAACAGCGCCTCCCACAGCGCGACGCAGAAGCTGAACTGATCGGCGCGCGCATCGACCATCTCGAGCGCGTGCTGCTCGGGCGGCATGTAGGCGGGCGTGCCCATGATGATCCCGGGGTTCGTGACGAGCGGCGCGCGCACGCGCGAGCTCGTCGAGCCGGCGCCGAGCTCGAGCAGCGAGCTCGAGGCCGCGGCCGCCGCTTGGCCCGAGGAGTCGGCCGTCGGCCGCACGTCGGCGCGCGCGAGCCCGAAGTCCGTGACGCGCACCGTGCCCTCGCGATCGATGAGCACGTTGTCGGGCTTGAAGTCGCGATGCACGATACCCACCGCGTGTGCGGCCGCGAGCCCGCGGCCGGCCTGCACGAACGTGTCGAGCACCTCGTTCTGCGAGGGCTTGGTCTTCATCCACTCGCCGAGCGTCTGCCCCTCGACGAAGTGCATCGCCAGGAACACGCGGTCGTCGACCATGCCGACGTCGTGCACGGGCACGACGTTCTGGTGGGCGAGCCGGGCCATCGCTTGCGCTTCCCGGAGTAACCGGGCGCGCTCGCGGCCGATCGACGCCTCGCTCGCGCCCGTGGTGGCCATCACCTTGAGCGCGATGCGGCGGTCGAGCTCGGGGTCGAACGCCGCGTAGACGTGGCTCATCCCGCCGACCCCGACGAGATCGAGCACGACGTAACGCCCCACGATGCGGCCGCGCTCGAGCAGCGTGCTCGCGCGCGTGCCGGACTCCGCCACCGTGTCTTCGAGCCCAGGGCCCGGGCCCGAGCGCGAGGAGTCGATGGCTTCACCCACGCCCAGATCCTATCAGCTCGCCACCGACGTGGCGAAACCGCGCCCTCACTCTTCGTCGCCGCGCAACGCCGCGAGCACCGAGATGTCCTCCAACGTCGTCGTGTCGCCCTGCGGCGCAGCACCCGTCGCGAGCTCCGCCAACAAGCGCCGCATGATCTTGCCGCTGCGGGTCTTGGGCAGCGCATCGGCGAAGCGCACGGAGTCGGGCCGCGCGAACTTGCCGATCTCGGCCGCGACGAGGTCGGCCAGCTCTTCGCGCAGCTTCGTATCCGCCGCGCGGCCCTGCTTGATCGTGACGAACGCGACGAGCGCCTGGCCCTTGAGCTCGTCGGGGCGTCCGACGACCGCAGCCTCGGCCACGTCGGCGTGGGCGACGAGGATGCTCTCGATCTCCGCGGTGCCGAGGCGATGGCCCGCGACGTTCACGACGTCGTCGACGCGACCCATCACCCAGAAGTAGCCGTGCTCGTCGCGGCGCGCTCCGTCGCCGGTGAAGTAGCGCCCCGGAAATCGCGAGAAGTACGTCTGGCGGAAGCGCTCGTCGTCGCCCCAGATCGTGCGCATCATCGACGGCCACGGCTGCTCCACCACCAAGTAGCCACCTTCGTTCGGCGCCGCTTCGGTACCGTCGTTGCGCAGGATCTTGGGCACCACGCCGAAGAATGGCAGCGTGCACGAGCCCGGCTTCGTCGGGATGGCGCCGGGCAGCGGAGACATCATGATCGCGCCGGTCTCGGTCTGCCACCACGTGTCGACGATCGGACAGCGACCGCCGCCGATGACGTCGCGGTACCACATCCACGCCTCGGGGTTGATCGGCTCGCCCACGGAGCCGAGCAATCGCAACGAGGACATGTCGTGCTTCTTCGGGTGCTCGTCGCCCCAGCGGATGAAGGCACGGATCGCGGTGGGTGCCGTGTAGAACACGGACACCTTGTGGCGCTCGATGATGTCCCAGAAGCGATCGGGCTTCGGATGGTTCGGCGCGCCCTCGTACATCACGACGGTCGCGCGGTTGCACAGGGGTCCATACACGATGTAGCTGTGCCCGGTGACCCAGCCGACGTCGGCGGTGCACCAGTACACGTCGTCGTCGCGCAGGTCGAACACGTACTTCGTGGTGACGTGCGTGCCGACCATGTAGCCGGCGGTCGTGTGCATCACGCCCTTCGGCTTGCCGGTGGTGCCCGACGTGTACAGGATGAAGAGCGGGTGCTCGGCGGCCACGGGCACGGCGTCGCACTGCTCCGAGGAGGCGCCGATCGCCTCCTCCCAGTCGAGGTCGCGGCCCTTCTGCATCTCGATGGGATCGCCGGTGCGGCGCAGCACCACGACGTGCTCGACCGACGGGCACTGCGGGAGCGCGCGGTCGACCTGGGGCTTGAGCGGCACGATCTTGCCGCGCCGCCACGCGCCGTCCTGCGTGACGATCAGCTTGGCGCCGGCATCGACGACGCGGTCGCGCACGGCATCGGCCGCGAAGCCGCCGAAGATGACGCTGTGGATCGCACCGATGCGCGCGCACGCGAGCATCGCGATCGCGGCCTCGGGCACCATGCCCATGTAGATGACGACGCGATCGCCCGCGCCCACGCCGAGTCGGCGCAGCGCGTTCGCGAAGCGCGAGGTCTGGCGCAACAGCTCCGCGTAGGTGAGCGTCCGGATCTCGCCGGGCTCGCCCTCCCAGACGATCGCGCGCTTGTCCCCGGCGCCGGCGGTGACGTGGCGATCGAGGCAGTTGTAGGCGAGGTTCGTGGTGCCGCCCTCGAACCATCGGGCCTTCGGCGGATCCCACTGCCGGATCGTCCGTGGCGGATCGAACCAGTAGAGCTCTGCGGCCATCTCACCCCAGAAGCCGTCGGGGTCCTCGACGCTGCGCCGGTACATGCCGTCGTACACGTCGCGCGATCCGATCTTCGCCCGCACCGCGAACTCGGCCGGCGGCTCGAAGAGGCGGGACTCCTTGGACACGCTCGTGATGGCGCTCGTGCTCGACTCGGTTGGCATCGGAACTCGCTCCCGGGACCTGCGGCTATACCGTGAACGAGGCCCTCGGCGCGTCCCCACCGTTGCACTCATGCCCGGCCGGCGGTGCGAAGCCGCGCGATCGTTCGGTCCGCCGCTGCGTCGGCGCGTCGGCGTCCGACGATGGACGGTCAGGACGCAAACGCGGTCTCGGCGACCAGTGAGCCCGGATACGGCTTCGTCGGCGACCCATGGTCGCGGGCGTGGCGAGCACTCCGGCGCCGGTGGTATACACTGGACTCGGTCCCGTTCGCCTTCATGCATTCCGCGCTTGGCGTAGAGCGGGGAGGAAGTCAGAGAGAGAGAGATGTCGAAGAAACTGTTTGTTGGTGGTCTCAGCTGGGGCACCACCGACGATCGTCTGCGTGAAGCCTTCGCGCGCTTCGGTGAGGTGACCGAAGCGAAGATCATCACGGATCGAGAGACCGGACGATCGCGCGGCTTCGGATTCGTGACCTTCGCGGATCCTACGCACGGCGACGCGGCGATGGCCGGACTCGACGGCCAGGATCTGGACGGGCGAACGATCCGAGTGAACGAGGCGCAGAACCAGCAGCCGCGACGGGGCGGTGGACCGCCGCGCATGGGTGCCGGACCCGGTCGCAACGACGGACCGCCGCGTGACTTCGGCGGCGGCGATCGTGGACGCGGCGGCGATCGTGACGGTCGCGATCGCGATCGCGATCGCGACGGCGGACGCGACGACGGTGGTCGTCGTGGACGTGGCGACCGCGACGGCGGCCGTCGACAGCGGTACTAGCCGATTCGGCGGGCGCGGCCGCGTCGCCGTCCCGCCTCCGCATTCGGAACGGGTTTTGTTCGGGTCATCGGCGGCCTGCGCTAACCTTTGATCGTGCCGTGGCGGCGAGCACGGGGGTGGACACTCGGGTTCGGGGCCGCGGGGCTCGTGCTCGTCGCGTTCGCCGTGTGGTCCGCGTTGGTGATGGTCGGGGTCGGGCGGCTGCGCAACGACCTCGAGGCCCACGTGGGCTGGCTGCGCATGGTGGAAGAGGCCGAAGCCTCGGTCGCGAGGTCGGAGGCCGCGGGGCCGGCCCGGGTGGCGGGGGAGCGGCTGGTCGCGCTCGCGGACGGGCTGGAGCGCGAGCGCCCCATCGAGGACGACTTCGTCGACGAGCTGCGCGGCGCCGGCCGAGGGCTCGTCGAGATCGCGGCGCTGCGGGCCGCTGGCACCCCGTCGACCGAGATGGAGCGCGACGTGGAGGCGCAGCTCGCCGAGCTGACGCCGATGATCCGCACGGAGACGTCGACGATCTCGGTCGAGCTGCGCTCGCACTGGCAGGCGATCTACGTGGTCGCCGGCGGTGCCATCACGCTCGCGTTCGGCATGCTCGGACTGCTCGCATGGCTGCGACTGGTCGTGATGCCGCGCGTCGACAGCGACTCCGATCGGTTGCACCGGCTCGCGCACCGCTTGGCCCAGTTCGATCGCGCGGCGCATGGCGTCGCGCACGAGCTCAACAGCCCGCTCACGGCGATCGTCACGAACCTCCAGCTGCTCGCCGAACGCCTGCGCGCGTCGGCGCCGATCCCCACGGCGGCGACGAGCAACATCCACCTCATCGAGGACGCGCTGCAGGGACTCGCGAAGGTGAGCGGCACCGTGCAGGACCTGCGATCGCCGTCGGGCGAGGCGTCGGCCACGTTCGATCCGAACGCGGTCGTGGATGCCGCGCTCGCGACCACGCGATTCCGCGTGGGTGACTCGGTGAGCGTCGCGCTGTCGCTGAATCGCGTCCCGCATGCGCGCGCACCCGACGGGCTCGTCCAGCGCCTGGTGGAAGAGCTGCTCATCGGTGCGTTCCTCGTCGACTCGTCCGCCGACTCCGGCCCCGAGTCGATCACGGTGAGGACCACGGAGGCCGGCACGGGCAACGTCGCGATCGAGCTCGATCTGCCCCAGCGCGCGCTGGCGGGCCTCGAGGTCCGCGACTTCGAGCGGCGCATGAAGGCGCTCGGCGGGGCGTTCTTCGCGACGCCGAGCGGAGTCCGCGTGATCGCGCGATTCGAGCTGCCGAGCGAGGGTGCGGCGGAGCCCGCCCCGGCGGCCCCGCCGGCGCCCCCGCCCGTACCTGTCGCTTCCGAGGCGCCGCCCGACGATCGCCTCGGCATCCTGCTCGTCGACGACGACGAGCTCGTGCGCACGTCGGTCCGCCGCGTGCTCGCGAAGCACGACGTCACGACCGAGTCCGACGGCGCCGCGGCAATCGACAAGATCGTCGCCGGCGACTACGACCTCGTGCTGTGCGACCTCATGATGCCGGGCAAGAGCGGCATGGACGTCTACAACGAGGTGGTCGCGAAGCGCCCCGAGCTCGCCGAGCGCTTCGTCTTCATCAGCGGCGGAGCGTCGACCGAAGAAGCCGAGCGCTTCCTCGAAGAGCACGCGAGCGAGCGCCTCGACAAGCCCTTCGGCATGGAATCGCTGCGCCGCCTCGTGGCCGACGCCGCGAAGCGCCGGCGCGGGAAGGCCTAATTCCCTTTCTTCTCTTCGGTCTTCTTCTCGGGCTCCTGATACCAGGCGAGCGGCTCGAGGAGCTCGTCGACGCGCTCGAGCTCGAGCTTGACGCCCTTGTCCGAGAACCACAGCTCGTTGTTCGTGAGCGGTGCACGGCGCTGCGCGATGAAGAGGATCGGCTCGCCGCGGCGCGTGTAGCCGAGCTGGATGATCGCGTTCTGGATCCACTTGCCGGAGTCGCCGAACGAGAACTCGCGCTTGAGCCGATAGAAGCCCTCGTGCGGGAGCTTGCTCAGCGTCTCGCCCCAGTTGAGCGACGTCGCCGGGATCTTGATGCCCGGCATCTGGAAGCGCCACTGGTTGTGGTTGTTGTTCACCGGCAAGAGCACGGACGCCGGCGCGAATTCACCGTCGGTCCGGATGAGCACGAGCTGATCGGGTCCGACCTGCGCCTCGAATCCGGGGAGATACTTGCTGGTCCTGTAGATGCCGGGCTCGTACTTGAAGGCCATCGTCGGTGCGGGAGGATAGACGATCGCCCGGGCCCAGGGGAAGGCGTCAGGCCAGGCCGACGTCCCGCGCGAACTCCACCAGCGCCGGGGCGGCCACGGCCAGGTCCTCGCGGGTCTTGATCGGCAGGAACCGCTCGCCGCGCTCCACGTCGAGGAACGCGCTCGGCACCAGCTCCGTGACTTGGCCGATCAATTGTTCGAACTGGACCACCGCCACGTCCGCGGGCCGGCCGGGCCACGCGATGGTCTTGCGCACGGCGAACCAGCTCAGATCGAAGCTGCGATCCATCGCGTCGAGCTTCAGCCACAGCGTGTTCGTGTTGAAGTGGGGGAAGTCGGCGAGGTCCACGCCTTCGGGGAGGCGGAAGCCCTCGATGATCGCGGGGCGACCGTCCGGAAGATCCGCGACGCAACCACCGGCGTCGCCCTTCTCGCGGCGCACCACTTCGACCGAGACGGATGCGCCGCTCTCGAGGTGGGCGCCGAGCACGACGGGATCGAGCGTCGCGCCGACGTTGTCGACGTTCGACACGAGCACGTGCTGCACGCCGCGCTCGCGCAGC
Source organism: uncultured Nannocystaceae bacterium (assembly GCA_964468635.1). GTDB lineage: Bacteria > Myxococcota_A > Polyangia > Nannocystales > Nannocystaceae > Xiheibacterium. The sequence goes on along the minus strand of CAYXVR010000002.1, from coordinate 319,116 downwards.
GTCGCGAGCGTGCCGCTGTCGCGCAGCCGCTTCAGCGTGTCGCCGTGACCCGGCGCGGCGAACAGCGTGGCGTCGTCGAGCGCGTCGGCGCCGTCGAGCTCGAACAGCGGCGTGCCGTCGGGCAGCACGCGCGGCATGATCGACTGGCTGAACCAGAGCCGGTCCTCCTTCGCGAGCCCGGCCCAGTCGAGCGAGTCCACGTGGGCGCGACTCGTCGTCTCGGTCGCGAAGCTGTGCATGAGCACGACCGGGATGTGCGTCGAGAGCTCGGTCGCGCGCTGCCGCACCTCGGCCAGCTTGATCGCGAGGAAGCTCGCGCGCGGATGCGCGTCGCTCACGGGCACGATGCCCTTGGCTCCACCGCCGAAGCGCGTGGCCATGCCCCCGTTGAGCACGAGCACCGCCACCTTGCCCTCGCGCAGCGCCGCGATGCCGCGCGCGGAACGAGCGTCGGTGTCCGCACCCTTCGTACGCAGATCGATCGGGGGCGTGCGCAACGGAGTCGGCGGGGCCGGCAGGCGATTGCTCGCGGGATCGAGCGCGCCGGTCACCACTGCGGCGCGCAGGCGGTCGAAGGTCTCGCGATCGAAGGCGTATTCCGCCACGGAGGGTCGCAACGCTGCGCCGGTGGGCATGGCGAGTGCCATAGCAAGCCTCCCCTCGGTTGGCCATACCGCTCGCCCATCGCGTAGCCGTGGCGACGAAGATAGCGCTGTCGCTTCGTGCGGCACCGGCGTACCAAGGAAGAGGGTGAGGATGACGCGACCCACGACCGCGCTCGTGCTCGCGCTCGGCACTGCGAGCTGCTACCAGGGCGTCGGCAAAGGCGGGGGCGACGGAGCCGACGGCGCGTCGGCGGACGACGTCGGCGACGACGCCGGCACGGTCGACGACGACGGGGGCGAGAGCGGAGATCCGGCGCTCGAGTGCGCGCCGGGCTGGGTGGGCATGCACCGGCTCAACCGCCGCGAGTACGCGAACACGCTCGTCGATCTGCTCGGCGTGGACGCGAGCGTCGCGGACTCGTTGCCGCTGGATGCCGCGAAGGGTGGCTTCGACAACAACGCGAGCGCGCTCGGCATCACGCCCGAGCTCGCGGAGCGCTACCTCGCGATCGCCGAAGCGGCGGTCCCCGCCGCGATCGAGGCCGATCGGGATCGCTTCGTGTCGTGCACACCGGCGAACGAGGCGTTCGACGACGCGTGCGTGCAGGCGACCTTGGTGCCCTTCGCGGAGCGGGCGTGGCGACGCACGCTGGACGACGATCTCACGACGGAGCTCGAGGCGCTGTGGACCGCCGCGGCGGCGAACACCGAGACGTTCGACGAGGCGGTCGTGCTCGCGTTCGAGGGCGTGCTCATCGCGCCCGCATTCCTCTACCGAACCGCGCTGCCCGAGGCCGCGGGCGAGGACGTGGAGCCGCTCGACGACTTCGATCTCGCGTCTCGGCTGTCGTACTTCGTGTGGAGCTCGATGCCGGACGACGCGCTGTTCGAGCGCGCACGCGCGGGCGAGCTGAGCGATCCCGAGGTGCTGCGCGAGGAGACCCGGCGCATGCTGCTGGATCCGCGCGCGTCGGCGTTCATCACGTCGTTCACGAGGCAGTGGCTCGGCATCGGCGGGCTGCACACGAAGGTGTTCGACGCGACGCAGTTCCCCACGGTGGATGCGGATCTGCTCGCGCGCATGCAGGCCGAGACGGCGGCGTTCGTGGATCACGTGGTGCGCAACGAGCTGCCGCTGTCCGAGCTGCTCACGGCGCAGTACACGTTCCTCGACGCGCGGTTGGCTGCGCACTACGGTGTCGCCGGACCCGCCGGCGATGCGCTCGAGCTCACGCCCGTGCCGGCGGATCGCCGGCGCGGCATGGTGACGCACGGCAGCGTGCTGGCGGCCACCGCCCATCCCGATCGCACGTCGATCCCTTCGCGCGGCATGTGGGTGATGGACAACCTGTTGTGCCTGCCGCCGCCGCCTCCTCCTCCGCCGGAGATCGACATGTCCGGCTTCGAGGACGACGAGACGCCCACGACGCAGCGCGAGAAGCTCGAGCAGCACCGGGTCGATCCGACGTGCGCGGGCTGTCACGTCACGATGGACAACCTCGGGTTCGGGCTCGAGAACTTCGACGCGGTGGGGCTGTGGCGCGACGTGGAGAACGGCATCGCGGTCGACTCGTCGGGACTCTTGCCCGACGGGCGCGAGTTCGGCAACCCGATGGAGCTCGCGGACTTGCTCGCGACCGATCCGATGTACGCGCGCTGCATCGCGCAGAACTTCCTGTCGTACGGGCTCGGACGCATCCCGACCGTGGGCGATCAGTGCGTGCTCGATGTCGTCACCGCCGCCGCGGGCTCGCCCGACTCGACGCTCGTCGACGTCGTCGCGGAGGTGGTGGTGAGCGATGCGTTCCGCTGGCAGGGCGCAGAGCCGACCGAGGAGGACTCGGAATGAGACTGCACCGACGCACGCTGCTCACGGGGCTCGGCGCGCTCATCCCGTTGCCGATGCTCGATATCATGATGCCCGCGCGCTCGAGCGCGGCGGAGGATCAGGGGCTGCGGTGGGGCGTGTTCTACTTCCCGCACGGCGGCTTCGACGGCGACTGGATCGTGCCGGCGGGTGGACCGATCCAGCTGCCGGGGTTCCTGCAGCCGGCGCTCGGCGGGATCGTGGACGATCTCGTGTGGCTCAACCGGCTCGACAACCAGCAGCCGGGCTTCGGCGATCACGAGACGGCGGCCGGCACGTTCCTGAACTGCGCGCCGATGATCGAGGCGGGCCCCGTGCTCGAGAAGTCGGCGGATCAGATCGTGGCGACGCAGATCGGCGGTGGGTATCGCTTCCCGTCGCTGGTCGTGAGCGCGCCGGGGTTCCAGCCGGCCGCCAGCTGTTGCCACCACGTGGAGATCTGTCTGAACAACATCTCGTGGCTCGGCGGCACGACGCCGGCGACGAAGATCCAGGACCCGCGCGTGCTGTTCGACCAGATCTTCGCGGAGGATCCGACGGCCGAGGGCGCCGCCGCGGCGGCGCTGCGGCTGGCGCAGCGCAAGAGCATCCTCGACTTCGCGGACGGGCAGGGCACGCGGCTGTCGGCGAAGCTCGGCGCGCAGGACAAGCAGCGACTGTCGGACTACCTGGACTCCATTCGCGAGGTGGAACGCCGGATCGAGATGAACGGCGGGCTGCCCGACGCGTGCAACGAGCCGCCCGCGCCGTCGATGGACGCGAACTTCGAGGATCACAACCAGCTGATGCTGGACATGATCTTCCTGGCGTTCCAGTGCGACCTGACGCCGGTCGCGACGTTCATGATGGATTTCGAGTTCAGCGATCGCCTGGTGAGCATCCCGGGCGTGACGAGCGGTCACCACACCGTGTCGCACCACGAGGGCGACCAGGGGAAGATCGATCAGCTGCGCGGCTACGGTGCCTGGTACGCCGCGCGCTTCGCCGCGTTCGTGCAGCGCATGAAGGACGCGGTGGATCTGAACGGCCAGCCGATGCTCGACAACAGCATCATGATGCTGTGCTCGGGCATCAACGACGGCAACGCGCACGCGCGCCTCGACGTGCCGGTGGTGCTCGCGGGCACGGCCGGCGGTCTGATCGCCCCCGGCCGCGCGATCGATGCCGATCGCCCGCTGGCCGACCTGCACCGCACGATCATGACGGTGATGGGCTGCGACGGCCCCGAGGTCGACGAGTTCGGCGACACGACCGGCGTGATCGACGAGCTGTTGGCGTAGCAGGGCGTCACTGCGCGTCGACGAACGTCGCAGGATCGACCGCGTCGCCCGCCAACCAGAACGTCGCACCGGCGGGCGCCTCGTCGCTCGGCTCGGTCCACGACAGGCACTCGCCGGCGGACACCGAGTTGCAGATGCGATCGGTCGAGCCCGTGACGCCGTACACCTCGAGCGGCGCGCCCTCGCAGCTGAACGCGTCGCCCGACTGGGCACGCACGAGGAACGCCGGCGGGCACCCGTCGTTGCCCCGGCGGGCCACCGTGAGCTCGGCCGTCGCGGGATCGAGATCGCCGCTGTCCGCGAACGTCGTGGGCAGGCAGCGGGTGTGCCCATCGGTCGCGACCGCGAACACGCAGTCGATCCCGAGCTCGTCGTCGAACGTGCCGGCCTCGGTGACGAGACCGTCCGCCGTCGTGATCGTGCGGCGTTCGAGGCGTTCGGACGACTCCGTCGTGCTGCGCTCGCCCTCGACGAAGTCGTCCACGGCCATCTCGACGCCGGCGAGCCAGAACGTGGCGCCCGCCGGCGCGTCGTCGGACGGGCTCATCGTGGAGGAACAGATGCCGTTGGTCGTCTGGATGCACAGCTCGTCGACGGCCTCACCGACTTCGTGGACCGCGACCGTGGTGGGATCGCAACCGTACGAGGAGCCATCGTGCGTCCACTCGATCGCTTCGGGTGGGCACTCGTCGTTGCCTCGACGATACGCGATCGTGTCGACGAGATTCGCCGCGAACGCGAAGCCCTCCGACGGTGCGATCGGCAGACACCGCGGCGTCCCGTCCGTGGCATCGCGCCATGCACACGGCCACTCGCGCTCGGTGTCGTACAGGTCCCACGACACGCGCGAGCCGTCCTCGCCGTCGAGCCAGCGGCGAACGAGGCGCCCGCCGCCGTCGTCGGTCGCGACCTCGCCCGCGACGAATGCAGTCGCGTCCAGCTCGTCGCCCGCGAGCCAGAAACCCGCGCCCGCCGGGGCGGAATCGCCGACGCTCTGCGTGATCGTGCACGCGCCATTCGTGATGCCGGTGCACACCTCGTCCACGCGCGTCGCCAGCTCGTGCACGGCCCAGCCGTCCGGCGTGCACGAGTACGATCCCTCGCCGACGTCGACGAGCACGAATCGCGGCGCGCACTCCTCGTTGCCGGACACGAACGGCACCCACTCGTTCGTCGCGCTCTGCCACGCCGATCCGTTCGCGCTGCGCAGCGGCAGGCAGCGCAGCCGGCCGTCCGCGGCGGTCCGGAACGCGCACTCGGTCTCGAGCTCGTTGTCCCAGATGCCGAGCACGGTGTCGCCCGGGCCGAAGCGCAGCTCGAGGCGCGTGCCCGAGTGCGGGCCGTCGTCGCCGCTCGTGTCGCCACCGCTCGAATCGTCGGCGCCCGTCGGGTCGTCGGCGCTGTCGTCGTCGTCGTCGTCGTCGTCGCCGGTCGCGTCTACGCCCTCGCCGGTGGAGTCGCCGTCCTCGGCCGCGGGTGAGCCTTCGCCCGAATCACCGCAGGCAAAGAGGATCGAAGCGCCCACCCACCACGCCGTTGCCCGACTCACGATCGAGATGGACGCGAGCCGTCGTCGCGGTTGCGCGCGGATGCACGGTCACATCGTGTGCGCTCTCACCTCGATCGCGACGACGGTGCTGCGAAGGTGTCGATTCGAGTCGTCGGGTGACGATTCGATACCTCGCGTGCGCTTGGCGTAGAATCCCGCCGTGCTCGGCGAGATCCGTGCGTGGGTGCTCTTCGCGATCGCGGGCTGCGGGTGCGGGTCGTCGTGCGGCGGCGACGGGCAGGCGCCGGTGCGCGTCGAGCAGCCGGTCGTCACGGCCGAGTCGGCCGCAGCGGCCGAGCGGGCGTTGCCGATCATCGGGGAGCGCGTCGTGGTGCGCGATGGGGCGCTCGGCACGAGTTGGCGGGCGATCGAGGCGGGGGCCGCCGGGATGGAAGCGACGCGCGCCGACACGCTCGATCCGGCGGCGAAGGAGCCGTCTCGCTTCGTGTTCGGGTTGCAGGCGGAACGCGAGGACACGAAGGCACGCGGGCACATCGAGGTCGCGGTGACGTTCGTGCCCGGCGACGACGGACCGAGGCCCGTCGCGATCGAGCTCGAGTCGGTCGACACCGACGACGCGCGCGGCGGCGCGACCTACTCGCGCACGTTCTGGGCGTGCCCGTACGGCGGCAAGCTGCACTACTCGCGCTGGGCGAAGGGCCAGAGCCCCTGCCATCGCGAGCCGCTCGTGCCCGTGATCCTGTGCGGCTGTGACGACAGCGTCGAGCACGTCGATGCGAACGACTGCAACGACAGCGGGCGCACGGCGATCAAGAAGACCGCCTGCGCCCGCGAAGACGGCGTCCCGATCCCCCCGCCCTAGCGAGTCTCACCAGGTGTACTGCGCCGACGCGCGCTTCTCGTGATAGCAGTCCCAGTGGATCGTGCCGCCCGTCGAGTTGCGGGTGACCTCCACCATCTTCGTCTCGTTCGGCGCGTTCGTCTGGTCGTCCTCGTCCATGTCGCCGCAGTGCCAGTGGAAGACGTCGTCCTTCACGCGCACCTGCACGCCGCCGTCGCCCTTGTGGATCAGCTTGTTGCCGCCGCCCTGCTTCTCCACCCACAGCTTCTCTTCGCCGCACTGATCCTGCTCGTGGCTCAGGAACGTCTGCTGCACTGGCTTCTCCTCGCTCGGATCCACCAACGCGAACGTCAGCTCGTAGTGCCCACCACCGCCGGTCAGCTTCACCTTCGCCGTCTTCGACGTCGACGACAACAAGATCGCCTTCGCGGCCGACGGCGCCTTCACGTCGAGCACGCCCCCGTTCACCCGCACCCGCACCGCCCCCATCAGCTCGTCGCCCTGGCTCTTCATCTCGTCGAGCAGCGTGTTCACCTGGCTCTTCAAGGCACCCATGTGCGCGCCCGTGTAGTCGGCGTCGTCCTTCGCACCGTTGCCCGCGACCGCCATCGCTTCCATGATCGATCCCGACGCCGCGAGGAACAGGGCCGCGAGCGCAGCCGCCTGCTTGTTGTCCTGCTCCTGCACGAGCACCGCGAACGCGGCGCTGTCGTTCTGCGCGAGCTCGCCCTCGAAGATGATCGCCTGGAAGTCGTCGGCCGAGTGCGAGCCCATCTCCCAGAACTCGCGCGAGATCCCCGGCCGCACCGTGCGGCGGTTCATCACCGTCTCGTCCCCGTTGCGCTCGCGGATGCCGGCGAGGCTGAAGTAGATCTCGTCCTCGGTGTTGCCCGGCCCCTCGCTCGAATCGCCGCTCTCGATCATCGTCACCCGCATGCGCAGCCGGTACTCCTTCGGCACCGGCACCGGCTTGGAGATGTCGGGCATCGCCGACGGGCTCGTCGGCAAGGGGCCCGAGCTCGGCACCGAGGGGGCGGCCGACGCGTCGGGCACCGCGGACGCCGGCACCGACAGCGCGAGCGCGAGCGCGAAGGCGGTCGAAGAGCGGGGGCGGCGGGGGTTCGTCCAGGCCATGGGTCGGGGTCTCCGCAGGGTCCGAGACGAGCCCGACGGGATGTGACGGCGCGCGGACGCGAGCGGTGACGCCCTCGAACGGGCGAGCTACACTCCCGCCGCGCCGGCGCGGCCGGTGCCCAGAAAAAGGCTCTCCCTTGGCTGAATCCGTCATCGTCGTCAACGCCGACGGCCCCGACAAGCGGGTCGCGCTCATCGAGCACGGCATCCTCTCCGAGCTCTACGTCGAGCGCGAACGTGCGCGCGGCACCGTGGGCAACGTGTACAAGGGCAAGATCCTCCGCGTGCTGCCCGGCATGCAGGCCGCGTTCGTCGACATCGGCGAAGAGAAGGCCGCGTTCCTCTACGCGGGCGACATCGCGCGACCCTCCGAAGGTCCGCCGTCCGAGAGCGACGAGGACACCGACGGCGCGCTTCCGCAACGTCGCGGCGGAAAAGCCCCCGAGATTCTCACCCTCGTGCGCCCCGGACAGGAGATCCTGGTCCAGGTCGTCAAGGATCCGATCTCGAACAAGGGCGCCCGCATCACGTCCTATATCTCCCTGCCCGGCCGCAACGTCGTCTTCATGCCCACGGTCAGTCACATCGGCATCTCGCGCCGCATCGCCGCGGAGCGCGACCGTCGACGACTGCGCCGTTTGGTGGAGCAGATGCGTCCGCCGGGGGCCGGCTTCATCGTCCGCACCGTCGCCGAGAACGCGAGCAACGGTCAGGTGAAGGCCGACATGGACTATCTCCTGAAGCTGTGGGCCAACATCAAGGCCAACGAGCGCCTCCATCGCGCGCCGGTGCTGCTCTACCGCGATCTCGATCTCGTGCTGCGAGTCGTGCGCGACAACCTCTCGCCCGAGCTCGACCGCGTCATCACCGACGACCGCGCCCAGTTCGATCGCCTGCAGCGCTTCGTGAAGGCGTTCTTGCCCGACTACGCCGAGAAGATCGAGCTGTACGACGGCCGCGAGCCGATCTTCGACGGCTACGGCATCGAGCAGGAGATCGACCGCGCGCTCGAGCGCCAGGTGACGCTCAAGAGCGGCGGCTCGCTCATCTTCGATCAGGGCGAGGCGCTCACGGCGATCGACGTGAACACGGGCAAGTTCGTCGGCAGCAAGGGCAAGACGCTCGAAGAGACGATCACGCAGACGAACATCGAGGCGGCCGACGAGATCGCCGAGCAGCTGCGCCTGCGCAACCTCGGTGGCCTCGTGATCATCGACTTCATCGACATGGACCGCGAGTCCAACCGTCGCAAGGTCTACCGCAAGCTGCAGGACGCGCTCCGCAAGGACCGCGCGAAGGCCCACATCACGAAGATCTCCGAGATGGGTCTCGTCGAGATGAGCCGCAAGCGCACGCGCGAGAGCCTGCAGCGCCTGCTCACCGCGCCGTGCTCTCAGTGCAACGGCAAGGGCTACACGAAGAGCACGAGCACGGTCGCGTACGAGATCCTGCGCCACATCCGGCGAGAGGCCGCCCACATCCCGGGCGACGCGATCCTCATCCACACGAACCCCGAGGTCGCCGACCTCATGCGCGGCGCCGAGCAGCCGGCCGTCGACGAGACGGTGAAGCGCGTGCAGCGGGCGATCGAGATCCACGCGCGCAAGGGCTTCCACGTCGAGCACTTCGAGGTGAAGGGCAAGCAGCCCGGGCGCGGCGGCGGTCACAAGCAGAAGGACGACGAGGAGTGATGCCCGCGTCGACACTCGGATGACGAACGACGACCGCCCGGGCGAACGTCGCCGCGCCGAGCGCGTGCCGGTCAACGCCGAGTTCACCGAGGCGGTCACCACCTACGTCAGCGATCTGTCCCAGACGGGCGTGTTCGTGCACACGAGCCAGGACCTGCCGATCGGCACTCCGATCACGCTGCGCTTCACGGTGCTGCTGGACGATCCGGTCTCCATCGTCGCGCGCGGCGAGGTGGTGCGTCGGCAGGAGGAGCCGCCCGGGCTCGGCATCCGCTTCGTCGAGCTGTCGCCCGAGATGCTCTTGCGCATCGACGACGTCGTCACGCACCGGCGTCCCCGCGACCTGGGCCCGCCGTTGCAGAAGGTCGTCGTCGACCCGGTCCAGGTCGGCGCCGGCGTGCGCGAGCCCAGCGGCCCCCAGAAGGGCGTGGCGGGCATCGGACGGCTCAAGCTCGAGCGCCGCGGCGCCGCGCCGGCCCCGGAGCCGGAGGGCACGAAGGTGGTGCGAGCCCCCGTCGCGGGCGCGGAGCGGCGTGGATTGGATCCTTCGGATCCGCGGTTCGAGGACAGCAAGACGCTGATGAAGCTCGAGGCCGTGGACGTCGAGATCATCGACGAGGACGCCGAGACCGGCGCGCGTCGCAAGAGGCCCCCATGAGCTTCACCAAGCGCCTGTTGGACATCGCGCGCTCGAACCTCACGGACTTCCGCAGCGCCTTCGTCCGCGACGAGGATCGCGAGCTGCTCGAGACGCCGCCGCCGGCCGAGGAGAGCACGACGCAGGGCGAGCCGCCCGACGAGTCCGAGAGCGTCGGGGCCAAGGCCGGTCGGCGCGCACGGCGGGTGAAGGACGCGGCGGAAGAGGCGTGGGACAAGGCGTTCGAGCAGGCCCGCGCGCGGGCCGGGGTTCGCGGCGATCCGCCGAGCGATCCCGCGGCGGATCGGCGCCGGTGGTACAAGGACCTCGAGCTCGAGCCGGGGGCCGACCTGCCGACGGTACGCAAGCAGTACCGCAAACTGATCGCGAAGTATCACCCCGACAAGTTCGCGGACGATCCGGAGAAGCTGAAGGCTGCGACCGATGTGGCGCGAAAGTTGACCGAGGCGTACAACGGGCTCTCCCGGTACCTCGGCGCGTGACGACGAAAACCAAGACGAAGAAGAAGACCGCGGCTCGTGCGGTGAAGCGCAAGTCTCTCACCGCAGCGGCGCGCGCGGACAGACACGATCTGTACGAGCGCTCCGTGCAGGATCCGGAGAACGACGTCGCCACGATGGCGCGCCTGTTCCGGCGCTTTCGCGGACGCGAGCCGCTCAGCATGCGCGAAGACTTCTGCGGCACCGCGACGCTGTCGGTGGCGTGGGCGAGCTCGCGCGAGGGTCGATGGGCGGTCGGCGTCGACCTCGACGTGCCGACGCTCGCGTGGGGCCTGAGCCATCGCATCGAGCCCGCACCGCCGCACGTGCGCGAGCGCGTGGAGCTCATCGAGGGCAACGTGCTCGACGGGCTCGGTCCGAAGACCGACATCGGCTGCGCGCTCAACTTCAGCTACAGCGTGTTCAAGACGCGCGCCGAGATGAAGCGCTACTTCGCGATGGCGCGCGAGAAGCTGTCCGACGACGGCGTGTTCGTCCTCGACGCGTGGGGCGGCTGGGAGTCGCTGCGGCCCGATCACGACAAGCGCAAGCTCGACGGCTTCACGTACGAGTGGCAGATCGAGCGCTTCGATCCGCTCAACAACGACGTCGTGTGTCACATCCACTTCTCGTTCGCGGACGGCTCGCGCATCGATCGCGCCTTCACGTATCGCTGGCGCTACTGGTCGGTGCAGGAGCTGCGCGAGCTGCTCGTGGAGGCGGGGTTCTCGCGCGTGCACGCGCTGTGGGAGCGCACCGACGAGGACGGCGAAGGCACCGGCACGTGGTTCGAGCCGCGTCACGTCGACGACCAGGAATTGTGGTGGACATACCTCGTCGCCGAGCGGTAGGAGAGGCCGCGATGGCACGGCGCGGACGAGAGCAGGCGAAGCCCAAGGCGGCGAAGAAGCCCAAGCAGGCCCAGCTGGCCGATCGACACGCGCTGTACCAGGACGCGGTGCAGGTGCCGGAGGGCGACATCGAGTTCTTCGAGAAGGTCTACAAGCGGCTGCGGGGCAAGCGTCCGCTCGTGCTGCGCGAGGATTTCTGCGGCACCGCGTTCACGGCGAGCACGTGGGTCGCGGGCCACCCCAAGCGGCGCGCGATCGGCATCGATCTCGACGGGCCCACGCTCGACTGGGGACGCGCGCACAACCTGTCCAAGCTGTCGGCGGCGGCGAAGAAGCGCATCACGCTGCACCAGGCCGACGTGCTCGATGGTGTCGGCGAGCAGGCCGACGTCACCTGTGCACTCAACTTCAGCTTCTGCGTGTTCAAGACGCGCGAGCTCTTGAAGCGCTACTTCGCGTCGGCCTACCGGTCGTTGAGGGACGACGGCGTGTTCGTCACGGAGATCTACGGCGGCACGGAGGCGATCGTCGAGATCGAGGACGAGCGCGACATCGACGGCTTCACGTACGTGTGGGATCAGGAGAAGTACAACCCGATCACGCACGAGACGCTGTGCCACATCCACTTCGACTTCCCCGACAAGTCGCGGATCGAGAAGGCGTTCACGTACGACTGGCGGCTGTGGACGGTGCCGGAGATCCGCGAGCTGCTCGTCGAGGTCGGCTTCCGCCACGTCGAGGTGTGGTGGGAGGGCGTGGACGAGGACGGCGACGGCAACGGCGAGTTCGAGCCCACCGAGTGCGAGGAGAACCAGGAATCCTGGCTCGTCTACATCGTGGCCTCGAAGTGACCTACGGGCACAGGTAGCCGCAGTCGGCGACCTCGGACACGCAGATGTCGTCCCACTCGGTCGAGCAGCAGAAGTCGTCGAGCGAGCAGACGCAGCCCTCGATCTCGAGGTTCGTGCAACCGACGCTCAGGTGCGGCGTGCAGCAGTCGCCCACGTCGTCTCCCCCGCCGCCGCCCATGCACGGGGCGCCGCACAGCTGAGCGGCCTCGTCGACGCAGATGGAGTCCCAGCCGCTCGAGCAGCAGATGTCGTCGAGGCCGCAGACGCATGTCTCGATCGCGGCGTCGTTGCAGCCGAGCCCGCCGTGCGCCGTGCAGCAATCGCCGCCGGGCAGGCCGCCGTCGTCCACGCCGCCGTCGTCGAGCGTGGGATCGACGGTGGGATCGATCGTGGGATCGACCGGGCCGCTCGTGCCGCTGTCGTCGAGCGGGCCGATCGTCGGGCTCGCGTTGCCGTCGCTCGAGCCCTCGTCGTCGACGGCGCCCGTCATGGCCTCGGCCGCGCCCGTCGCGTCACCTTCGCTCGAGCTGCCGTCGCGACCGGTGTCGTCGTCGGCGGCGCTCGCGTTGGTGCCGACACCCGCGCTCACCGGTGTCGTCGCGCTGCCGCCCGCGGTGTCGAAGAGGTTGTCCTCGACGTCCTGCGTGCACGCGGCCGCGAGCAGTCCCAGCACCACGACGAATCGACGCGACGCCACACCCATGACGCCGGGCAGCATAGGCCGAGTCCCCACGCGTTCACAGACGAGGCTCGCGGGTCGAGGTCGCGTCCAAGGTCAAAGATCGCGACGTCCGGCCGCTTGGTGGTCCGGCTCTCGCTTCCGACGCGCGCCGAAGTAGTCTTTCAGCGACGGCGGCGCTCTACGCCGGCCGCTGCCTCGCTCGATCGCGCGCCGACGGGTGCTCACCTCGACGGCGCCATGTTGCGACTCGCGCGGGCCGTCATCGCTGCACGGAGCTCGTTCGCGCCACCGCGCGCAACTTCGAGGTCGAACAGGGCCTGCGAACCCGTGAAGTTCCGTGGGTCGCAACTTCGAGGTCGAACAGGGCCTGTGAAGGTGCGGAGTTCCGTTCTTCGCAACTTCGTGGTCGACCAGGTCCTGTTCGCGCCCGACGTTGCGGACGGAATCACAGCACGCCGAGTCGGTCGAGCGCGCGCACGCCTTCGTGCACCGCGGGCGACATCGCGCCGAGCTCGCCCTGGTCGCGCACTCGGCTGACGAACGCGAAGCGACCGCGCGGCCCTTCGATCGCGCCCATCCACCACGTCATGCGCAGGCCATCGACCTCGTCGGTGCCGGTCTTCGCCCACACGGTCGCGCTCGACGTCGGCATCGTGAAGTCGGGCGGCACGCGCGGCTTCCACCGCGCGAGGTCGCTTTCCATGATCGACTCCACCGTCGCGACGTGGGCACGATCGATCGCGTCGAGCTTCCCGTCGAACATGCGCACGACGAAGTCGAGCTGCTCGTCGGGCGTCACCTGCAGCGATCCGCCGGCGAGCCAGAACATCCCGATGGGGCCCTCGACCTTCGCATTGCCGTAGTCGATCGCCGCGAGCTGCGTGCGCATGCGGTCCTCACCGATCTTCGCGGCGGTGCGCTGGAAGAACCAGACGCACGATTCCTGGATCGCGGTGCGCAGCGACTGATCGGCGGCGCACGCCTCGATCCACTGCTTCTTGCCGTCCCATGTCTCCTTCGCATCGGGATCGGTGACGACCCCGGTCTGCAACGCGACGAGCGCATGCGGAATCTTGAACGTCGACGCCGGTACCGTCCCCACGCTGCACTCGCCGGCCTTGCCTTCGTGCCGCACGGGCTTCGCCTCCCCATCGAGCGCGACGATCTCGAAACACCCGGGATGCTCGAGCGCGACCTCCGGCAGCGCGGTCGCGGACGTCGGCGCGGGCGGGGTGGGATCGGGGGTCGGCGACGAGGTCGGCGTGCGCTCGCACGACATCGCAACGAGGAAGAGCGCGGCGCAGAGGGGGGTGCGTGGCATCGCGGGCCGTACGCACGGGCCGTCCGGTCCTATTCCCTCCAGCATCACGCCGACGCGAGGGTGAGGCCGGCGGCTTCCGGATCGAGCGACGCGACGAGATCGTGCGCGCTCGCCTGCGTCACGATCGCCGAGACGATTGCACCGACCTTCGCGGTGCCGTCGGTCAGCACGACCTTGCCGTCGATGCCCGGCGCCTGGCCCTCGTGGCGGCCGTCGAGCAGCAGGTCGCTCTCCGAAGAGATGCCGTCGACGATCACCGGCAGCGTCGTGCCGACGAGCGCCGCGTGCTTCTTCGCCCGGATGCCTTCTTGCAGCTCCATCAGCGCGGCGGCGCGGGCCTCCGCCTTGCGCGACGGCACGCGCAACGGAAGCAGCGCCGACGGCGTGCCGTCCTCGCGCGACCACGGGAACACGCCGAGGTGATCGATCTGGCCCTCTTCGACGAAATCCACCAAGCGGCGGAATGCCTCCTCGGTCTCGCCGGGATGGCCCACGAGCATCGTCGTGCGCAGCCAGACGTGTGCGCGTCCGACCCTCGCCGGATCGCGCAGCGCCTCCACCAGCGATCGCACCTGCTTCTCGCCGTAGCCGCGACGCATCCGCTTGAGCACGTCGGAGTCGACGTGCTGCATCGGCACGTCGAGGTACGTCGCGATCTTCGGCTCGCTCGCGATGCGCCGCACGATGCCGTCCGTCACCGCCGTCGGATACGCGTAGTGCAGCCGGATCCACGCGAGCCCGTCGATGCGACACAGCGCATCCAACAACAGCTCCAACGAAGCGGCCGGCTCGAGATCGCTGCCGTACGTCGTGAGATCCTGCGCGACCAGGCACACCTCGCGGGTGCCGTGCTCCGCCACGAGCGTCGAGACCTCCTCGACGACCGAGTAGATCGTGCGACTGCGCTGCGCCCCACGCAGCTTCGGGATGATGCAGAACCCGCACGGCCGATCGCAGCCCTCGGCGATCTTCACGTACGCGGTGTGCAGTGCCCCCGAGAGCCGCCGCGGCGTCGCGTGATCGTAGAGGTACGGCCGCCCGTCCGCCTTCGCGCCGAACGGCGTCACGCCCATCCGCACCGCGTCGCCGTCGAGCACCTTCGCGAGGCCCAGCATGTCGGCCGAGCCCAGGAAGTGATCGACCTCGGGCAGCTCGGCCGCCAGCTCGTCGGGATAGCGCTGGCTCAGGCAGCCCGCGACGACGAGCTTGCGCCCGCCCTGCTTGAGCTCCGCGAGCTCGAGGATCGTCGAGATCGACTCCTCCTTCGCCGCCTGGATGAACCCGCACGTGTTCACGACCAGCGTGTCGGCGTCCTCGGGGCGCTCGACGAGCGCATGCCCGCCCTGCGCGACGACGCCGAGCATCACCTCGGTGTCGACCTGGTTCTTCGGGCACCCGAGCGAGACGAAGTAGACCTTGCGCGCCACGAGGACCCAGCCTTCTTGCACGAAGGCTCTGGTCGGGGGCGCCGCTTCGGCGTGCCCGATCTCACGGAATCGCCGAGCACCCCCGCCGACCGCGATCCTCGCCGGATCCTGCGGCTTGACCCGGGGGGGTCCCGCCGTTAGCCTCGCGACCCTTCCGAAGGTTCTCACCCCGTCATGGCCGTCAAGATCCGACTCGCGCGCGCGGGCGCCAAGAAGCACCCCTACTACCGCATCGTGGCCTCCCACTCGGAGTCGCCCCGCGACGGCCGATTCCTCGAGCGCCTCGGCACCTACGATCCGAACGCGCACCCGTCGAAGGTCGAAGTCGATCGCCCTCGCGTCGACTACTGGCTGTCCGTGGGCGCGTTGCCGACCGAGACCGTCGCGCGTCTGCTGAAGTCGGCAGCTGCGCCGGCTCCCGCCGCAGCCGCGCCGGCGAAGCGCTGACGCGTCCTTCGCCGCCCGGGGATGCGTGCACGCACCCCGTGTGGGACACTCGATTCTCCGGGCACTCGCCCTCCACGCTCCCGCTCCCGCTCCACTCTCGATCCCTCTCGGAGCCCATTCGATGTCGTCCATTTCTCTCAAGGAGCTCGTCGAGTTCATCGCTCGCGCATTGGTCGACCAGCCCGACGAGGTCGTCGTGAGCGAGATCTCCGGCGAGCAGACCGTCGTGCTCGAGCTGCGCGTCGCGAAGGAAGACCTCGGCAAGGTGATCGGCAAGCAAGGCCGCACCGTGAAGGCGATGCGCGCGATCCTCAGCGCCGCGTCGTCGAAGGTCCGCAAGCGCGCCGAGCTGGAAATCCTCGAGTAGGCCCGCGGCCTCGCGCCGCCCGCTCCTGCGCCATGGCGAACGAGCGATTCGAAGTCGGCGTGATCACGAAGCCGCACGGGATCCGGGGCGGCCTCGAGGCGCACCTGTTCGATCCCGAGTCGCCGGCGCTCGCCGAAGGCCGCACCGTCACGCTGGTCCTGAAGTCCGGACCGCGCGCGGGCGCGATCGTCGACGACTTCCGCATCGTCGAGAGCGCCGGCGTGCCCGGATCGCCCGGCCGCGTCCGCCTCACGCTCGAGGGCATCGACGATCGCGACGCGGCCGAGCGGCTGCGCGGGTGCGGCATCGAGGTCGCACGCGCCGACCTGCCCGCGCTCGACGACGGCGAGTTCTACGTCGCCGACACGATCGGCAAGTTCGTGCATCGGCAACTCGACGGCGGCGACGTCGTGGTCGTCGGCAAGGTCGTCGGATTGGTCACGAGCGGCCCGCAGGACCTGCTGGAGGTCCGTTATCGCGATCGCAACGGACGCGCGCGCACGTGGCTGCTGCCCATCGAGGCGGGCTTCGTGGTCGATGTCACCGACGTCGTGCTCGTCGATCTGCCGGACGGATTCCTGCCCGACGATCTCGAGGCGCGGCGGCCATGACGGCCGACCCGCGCATTGCGTTCGAGGTGCTCACGCTCTTCCCCGCCGCGATCGAGTCGTTCGTGTCCGCCGGGCTGCTGGGTAAGGCCATCGAGAAGGGCCTGGTCGCCGTGCACTGCACGGACATCCGCGCGTTCACGACCGATCGCCACCGCACGGTCGACGACGCGCCGTTCGGCGGTGGCGCGGGCATGGTGATCAAGGCAGAGCCCGTCGTGCTCGCGCTCGAGTCCATCGAGGCGGCGCGGGGGCCGATGCATCGCGTGCTCCTCACGCCGTCCGCGCCGAGGTTGGACCAGCGCACCGTCGAACGACTCGCGGGCTTGCCCCGCATCGCGCTGTTGTGCGGGCGCTACGAGGGCATCGACGATCGCGTGCGCGAGCACTGGGTCGACGAGTGCATCTCGCTCGGCGACTTCGTGCTCGGCGGCGGCGAAGTGGCGGCGCTCGTCGTGATCGAGGCGGTCGCGCGGCTGTTGGACGGCGTCGTCGGCAATCCGGACAGCATCGCCGGCGACTCCTTCTCCCACGAACGCGCCGGCGCGCCGCTGCTCGAGTACCCGCAGTACACGCGACCCGCGGTGTTCCGCGATCACGCGGTGCCCGAGGTGCTGCTCGGGGGCGATCACGCCGCCATCGAGCGCTGGCGAACGGAAGCCGCCCTGCGTCGCACGTGGGCGCTGCGGCCCGAGCTGCGCCCGCGCGAGCCGCTGCCGGCCGACGTGCCGGTGCATCTCGCGATCGATGCGTCGGCGATCGACGACGCGGTCGCGCTCGTCGATCTCGTGCGCGCGCATCGGCTCGCGGGTCTCGTGATCCTCGGTGCGAGCGACGACGCGCTCGAAGCCTGGGCGCGCGCGACCGCGGGCCGCTGTCCGCTCACCGCGTTCGCGGATCTCCGCACGCTGCGGCGCCGCATGAAGTCGCGCGCGGCCGCGAGCGGCCCAGCCCGCGCGCCGTGGGTCGTCGGAATCGGCTTCGTCGGGATCGGCGCCGGCGCCGAGGCGTTCGCGGAGCTCGACGCGGTGCTCGACGCCCTGCGGACCTGCACGCGTGCACAGCCGTCCGCGCTCGTGCTCGTCGAGGGCCCCGCCGCCGCCGAGGCCGACGTCCGCTGGGCCCCGGAGCGTGCGCCGACGCACGCCTCGGACGGTTCCCCGTCGGCCCCCGTGCTTGCGCCGCCTGCCGGGATCGCCGACCCTCCGTCTCCCTCGCCCCCGCGACTCGAATCGATCGCGCGTGCGCTCGCGAGGCTTTCCCGGTGACGTCATGAGCAACAGCTGCCCCACCATCGAGGCGATCGAACGCGGTTACAAGCGGAGCGACCTGCCCTTGTTCCGCTCCGGAGACACCGTTCGCGTGCACGTGCTCATCTCCGAGGGTGGCAAGGAGCGCGTCCAGGTGTTCGAGGGCGTGTGCATCCATCGCAAGCGCGGTGGTGCGCGTGGATCGTTCACGGTCCGCAAGGTCTCGCACGGCGTCGGTGTCGAGCGCGTGTGGCCCGAGAACTCGCCGCGCGTGACGAAGGTGGAGCTCGTGTCGCGCGGTCGAGTGCGGCGCGCCAAGCTGTACTACCTGCGCGATCTCAGCGGCAACGCGGCGCGCATCCGCGAGAAGCTCGGTGACTACGCCGATCTGCTGTCTGGAGCGCCCGTCACGGTGGCCGAGGCCGACGTGGCGATCGCCGAGGGCGCGGAGCTCGAGGGCGGCGAGAAGAAGAAAAAGGGCGACGACGGCGAAAACGCCGACGCGGCCGAGACGACCTGAGTCGGTGGTCGATTGAGCAGAGGTGACCCCCTCTGCACCGCCCTCCACCCGTGAACGCGGCGCGCTCGTCGAAGCCACCGTCGCCGATCTGCTCGACCGTCACGGCCTCGCGGTCATCGCCCGCAACGTGGCGATCGCCGGCGCGGAGATCGACTTGATCGCCACGACCGAGAACACGCTCGAGTCGCGCGAGCCCTTGATCGTCTTCGTCGAGGTCCGCAGCCGGGCCGACGATCGCCTGGGCCACCCGCTCGAGACCGTCGACGCGACGAAACGAAGGAAGATCGTCCGCGCCGCGAAAGCATGGCTCGTGCGGGAAAACCTGTGGGAGAAGGTCGCGGTGCGCTTCGACGTGATCGGCGTGTTGACGGGCGACGGTGGCGATCCCCCCTCAGGCGCGGAGCGCCGTGAAGAGAGCGTGTCGTGGATCCGCTGCGCGTTCGACTCGCTTGGTTAGTCCTGTGGGCGCGGCCAACCATCAGCTGAACCTTTGCCCTGCCTGCCCCGTGGAACCGCTCCGATGAGTCTTGACCCAGCCGACGACCCGTGTACGATGCCCCACCTGGGGACTTGCGCCGAACCGGACGGACGCACCGTCGGTGGCCTCAACCCCGGCGAGCCGCCGATGACGAACCGCTGGATCCGGACGCGCCCTCTTCGCCGAATCACCCTGGCCACCGCCACGATGCTCGTCGCGCTCCTCAGCTGCGCGAAGGGTGACGTCGGCGCGCCGTGCAACCACGGCGACACCGAGCCGCCGGACAGCAAGCTGGTGACGTTCCCGGCCCTCAGCTGCAACGAGCTGCTGTGCGTCTACGCGGACATCGCCGAAGCGCCCGCGGACGCCTGCGAGGCCGGCGACCACGCCGCGTGCAACGAGGCGGATCCCTCGCTGGACCGCTTCCAGTGCGTCACGGAGCCCGGGGAGTCGTCGGGCGACTGCCAGCTCAAGATCGAGTACGTGCTCGAGCGCTCGATGTGCTCGAAGAAGTGCAGCAGCGACAGCGACTGCAAGGACGGCGGCGTCGGCAAGAAGGTCGTCGTCGAGAACACGAACTGCAACACGGGCTTCTCCTGCGCGCGCATCCAGACCCTGGGCAAGTTCTGCTGCGAGAAGCTGTGCGTGTGCAACGACGACCTCGACCTCGCGACGGCGAACGAGATCCAGGACGCCTGCTTCAACGGCACCCAAGAGGGCTGCTGCATGGGGCCCGGCGTCGAGCCGTCGCCCGCGTGCGGCACCTGAGCCTCCAGCGAGTAGGTCCGCCTCCGACCTCTTCGCGCTGAACGTGCGCCACTGCGGTGCACGTTCCGCCGCTCACAGAAGCTGCACCGTGCGTGCGGCGTTGAACGCGTGAAGCCGACGCGCGCCCGGGGAACCTCTGCGGCGCCGCGAGCACGATCCGATCGCCGTTCACGGTCGCGGAACAACGCCGCGGTGTCGCCGTGCAACGGGCGATGCCCTCATGCCCTGCGCCCGGCACCGCCGCTCGGTCGCTGCTGCGTGCACGCTCGATCGCAGCGCACCCGCAGTCGCCACGCGGTTGTGATGGCCGAGGCCGGTCTTGCGGCTCGAAGGCCGCGACTGGTAATGTCCTAGGCCTTCAGATGGAGGCCCTCGACCCGAGCACGATCGCGACCGCGACGACGCGGCGACGCACGCGTGCACGGGCGCGCTGGTTCGCACCAGCACACCCAGGACGATCCCGATGAGCATCTCGCGAATCACCTCTCGCTCACGCACCTCTTCCGTCCTCGCCAAGTCGGTGATGGGCCTCGTCTTGTTCGCGGCGCCGACGTTGCTCGCCGGTCCGCCGCCGCCGCCTCCGCCCGGCGGCGCACCGCCGCCGCCGCCGTCGGGCACGGCCCCCGCGACGCCGCCGCCCGCGACCGGACCTGCTCCGGCCGCGCCGCCCACCGCACCTCCGATCGCGCCCGATGCACCGAGCGCGGGACCGAACGCGCAAGGCGAAGCGCAGTACAAGGGCGAGGACTACGAAGCCGCCGCGATCCAGTTCCACAAGATCTACTCCGGCGAGATGCCCGGCGATCAGCCGCGCGCGCAGTTCTGGCTCGGCAAGACGCTCTACAAGCTGAAGTTCTACTCGGCGTCGCTCGCGGTCTTCGACGAGATCGTGCAGGCCGGTCCCGCGCATCCGTTCCACAAGCTCACGCTGCCGTGGCTCGCGTCGCTGTCGCGCGAGCTGCCGGAGGGCGCCGAGGTGCTCCAGAAGATCGGCCGCTACAAGCCGACCGATCTGGAGGACGAGGCGTTCGACGAGGTGCGCGACGAGCTGTACTACCTGCTCGGCCGCTTCTACTACGAGAAGGGCGACCTCGCGCAGGGCGTCGCGCTGCTCGACCAGGTGCCGAACAGCTCCGACTACTACATCCCGGCCCAGTTCTTCCTCGGCGTCGCGCACACGCGCAACTTCCAAGGCGAGCCGGCGGTGGAGGCGTTCAAGAACGTCCTGCGCCACTCCATCGACCTGCGCAAGCGCGAAGAGGCGAACAAGAAGAAGAACAAGAAGGCCGCGCGCAAGGCCAAGCAGAAGAGCAAGAAGAACAAGAAGCGCCGCGGCCGTCGCGACAAGACGGCGACGGAGCTGTCGTTCCAGGAGGAGATGCGCCAGTACGAGCACCTCGCGGCGCTCGGTCTCGCGAACATCTTCTACATGGTCGGCAAGTTCGACACCGCCATCAAGTACCTCGACAAGGTGCCGCTCGAGTCGCCGTACTTCCTGGATGCGGTGCACTGGGCCGCGTGGGCCGAGTTCCGCAAGGTGGAGATCGACGACCAGAACGCCAACCGCCACTACCAGCGCACGCTCGGCTACGTGCACACCTTGAACGCACCGTTCTTCGAGGACTACCTCTACCCGGACGCGCTCAAGCTCAAGGCGGTGACGTACTACTTCAACTGCCGCTACGACTCCGCGAAGCGCACGGTCGACGAGTTCAACCGCCGCTATCCCACCACGATGGAGAAGCTCCAGAGCATCCTCGACCAGGCGCCGGAGGACTTCAAGCTCTACGAGCTCGCGCGCAAGATCATCGACGAGAAGAGCGGGCTCGATCCGTTCGTCGAACAGGTCGCGCAGAAGGCCCTCCAGGACAAGCAGCTGTCGAAGTACTTCGCGTACGTCGACGAGCTGGAGCGCGAGCAGCAGCAGTTCGACGACATGAGCTCCGCCTTCAAGAGCGCCGGCGTCGGCGAGCGCGTCACCGAGGATCTCGACCTCGCGCTCTCCGCCGCACGCGAGGCGACCGGCGCCGAGGCGCGCGAGCGCATCACCGGCCAGATCCGCGAGATCAAAGAGCTCAACAAAGAGATGATCAAGGTCGAGTACGAGATTCTCGAGAAGCGCAAGCAACAGGGCGCTCTCGATGCCAACCCCGAGAAGGCTCAGAAGCCGAAGATCGACTCCGAGCACGAGATCTACAACTACAACGGCGAGTACTGGCAGGACGAGCTCGGCTACTACCGCTACAAGGTCACGAGCCTCTGCAAGGAGTAGGACGATCGGGAGCACGCGCGCGCGCCCGGCGTCCATTCGATGCGTTCTTCGGACCGGCCCACCCGCCCAGGTGAGCCGGTCCCCGTCCCCGAGAAGGTGAAGTCCCATGACCAGGTTCCAAGGTTCCAACAACGTCATCCGCCGGGCGGGTAGCCTCGGCGTGCTGAGCGGCGTCATCGCGTCGTTCTTGTTCTCGTCGCCGGTCGTGGGTGCAGCGCCGTCGGCCGGAGGCGAGGAGCCCGCGGAGTCGAGCGACGGCAACGCCGTCCGCTACGAGCGCAAGTCCGGCAAGGTCCAGACCAAGAACACGCTCGACACCAAGTTCAAGACGGCGCAGAAGACCGCCGAGAAGAACAAGGGCAAGAAGGAACAGATGATGACGGCCGACCAGTTCGCGCGCCAGCGCGAAGCGGTCAGCCAGGAGATCGCCGACCAGCAGATCGAGCAGCTCAAGCGGCTCATCAAGGCGACCGAGTCGAGCGACCCGGAGATGCCCGATCTCCTCTTCCGTCTCTCGGACCACCACCTCGAGAAGAAGGCCTACTTCGAGCGCCAGGCCGGCTCGCTGTACGACAAGATCTACGCGGCCGAAGAGGCCGGCAAGAAGGCCGAGGCCAACCAGTACAAAGAGAAGCAGAAGCGCTTCGAGAAGCAGTCGAAGGACGCGAGCGCCCAGGCGGTGAGCGTCTACAAGGTGCTCGTCACCAAGCCGGAGTTCGGCAAGTACAAGCGCCTCGACGAAGCGATCTACTTCTACGCGTTCGAGCTCGGCCAGCTCAACCGCGAGGCCGAGATGAAGGACGCGTACCTGCGCCTCATCCGCGAGTACCCGACCAGCAAGTACATCCCGAACGCGTACCTCAGCTTCGCGGACTACTACTTCGGCCAGAACCAGATCGCCGACGCGCTGAAGCTCTATCAGAAGATCGTCGACGGCTACAAGGACAGCCCGGTCTACGCGTACGCCCTCTACAAGATGGCGTGGTGCTATCTCAACCCGATCGGCACCGCCGAGCCGCAGTACACCGCGAGCCTCAACAAGTTCGTCGAGACCATCAAGGCGACGCTCGAGGGCCGCGCGGGCAACGAGGCGAACGCGAAGCAGCTGCGTCGCGACGCGCGTCGCGACCTGGTGAAGGCGTACGTCCACGCCGGCAAGCCGTCCAAGGCCTGGGACTTCTTCACGACCGTGGGTAACGGTCCGAAGAAGGACGAGGACATGGCGCGCAAGATGATGGAGCTGCTCGCCGTCGCGTACTTCGGCGAGGGTATGTACATCGAGTCGACCGCCTCCTACAAGAAGCTGCAGGAGGTCTACGAGGCCGATCCGGACGTCTGCGAGTGGCAGGCGCGCATCGTCGTGAACGCGCTCGCGACCGACGACAAGCAGATCCAGTGGATCGAGACCGAGAAGCTCGGCTCGTACTGGAACACGTACAAGGACTCCAAGTTCAAGGAGCCGGTCAAGCGCAAGTGTCGCGACGAGGCGCGCGACACGATCAAGCAGATGGCCACCGTCTGGCACGACGAGGCCGAGAAGACGCGCAAGAACGAGACGTACGACCTCTCGGAGAAGGCGTACCGCAAGTTCCTCGAGGCGTTCCCGCAGGACAAGGACGCCTACGAGCTGAACTACTACTACGCCGAGATCCTGTGGACGCAGGCGGACCACGCCTACAACAGCAAGGACAAGGCGTCGAAGGCCGCCGGCCTCAAGAAGTTCCGCGAGGCGCACGACGAGTTCGTGAAGGTCCTCGAGCGCAAGCCGGACGGCAAGTACACGAAGGATGCCGCCTACGCGCAGATGCTCGCGATGAAGAACGCCCTCGAGTACGACGAGACGGGCGGCCGCGCGAAGGCGTGCAAGACGAACACGGAAGGCGTGTGCGTCTACAAGGAGAAAGAGAAGAAGAAGAAGGTCGTGTCGAAGGACGCGAAGACCGACGTGAACACGGACTACCCGGTCTCGGAGTACACGCCGGACGAGTCGGAGATGTTGAAGTCGTACGACATCTACCAGAAGTACGTGAAGGACCCGAAGGACAAGGAGCTACCGAAGATCCTGTACCACCGGGTCAAGCTCATGATGGAGCACAACAAGTTCAAGGAGGCGAAGCCGCTGACGATCGACCTGATCACCAGGTTCGACGGCACGGTCTACGCCGCCTGGGCTTCGGAGATGCTCGTCGACCTCCTCACGATCCAGTGGACGAACAAGGACAACACGCCCGACGACACGGTGAAGGCGAGCGACGAGCTCGAGGAGTGGGCGAACAAGCTCAAGAAGTCCAAGTCGATCAAGCACGACGAGGCCGACCGCGTGCGCGAGGCTCTGCCCACGCTGCTCGCGGGCATCGGCTGGAAGCGCGCCGAGGCGTACCAGGAGCAGGGCAAGGCCGGCGATCCGCAGGGCTACGTCCGGTGCGGCAAGGAGTACGTCACGATCTGGAACGAGTTCGAGACGCACCCGAAGGCCGACATCCTGCTGTTCAACGCCGCGCGCTGCTTCGAGGCCGCGTACCTCATCGGCCAGTCGATCAAGATGCGCAACGAGCTGCTCACGCGCTATCCGGACAGCAGCAAGTACCAGCAGACGCTGCAGGAGCTCGGCGGCAACTACCAGGCCATCGCGTACTACGGCGAGGCCGCGGATCGCTACGAGAAGTACGCGGAGAAGTATCCGAAGGACAAGTTCTCCTCGGACGCGCTGCAGAACGCGTACCTCTTCCGGCTCGGCCTCGGCCAGCAGGACAAGGCCACCGCGGACCTCAACAAGTACGAGGCGATCTACAAGAAGAAGGACGTCGCGGTGGCGGCGAAGATCTTCTGGTCGAAGCACGCCCTGCTCGAGACCGAGGCCGAACAGCTCGCCCACGCGAACGCGTACCTCTCGGAGTACGGCGGCAAGGGCGGCGCGGACCGCCAAGCCGTCGCGCACGGCGTGGTGGGCCAGATCCTGTGGCGCCAGTCGTGCGGCGAGTCGATGCTGTACGACAGCTGCATCTCGGTGAAGCGCCGCAAGGCGACCGCCGGTGAGAAGGTCGCGAAGAAGGCCGGCAAGATCCGCTCGAAGATCAAGGCCAAGAAGAAGAAGGACGCGCTGCCGAAGTTCTGCGGCGCGGAGACGCAGGCCCTCATCACCGTCCACAAGCGCGACGGCAAGAAGTCGGCGCAGGCGATGAGCCACTTCGACTCCGTCCTGAAGCTCGCGACGAAGAAGCCGAGCATCCCGGCGGACGAGGTGGAGCGCGCCGACGCGTACAAGAACGCGGTCGGTATGGCCATGGTCTACACGGCCGACAAGAAGTACGAGGAGTACCTCACCATCAACATCCCCGACGAGCTGTCGTTCGGCGCGTCGGCGGAGGAGTGGAAGAAGGACAGCGGCATCCCCAAGCTCGAGAAGGAGTACAAGGAAGCGCTGGCCAAGGAGACCGAGTCCAAGAAGAAATTCATGGACTGGTACACCAAGAAGAAGAAGCTCGGCTCCGAGCTCGTCGAGCAGTACGCGAAGGTGAAGGGCAGCGGCAGCCCGTACTGGGTGCTCGCGGCAGCCGCTCGCACCGCGCGCGTGAACCAGGACTTCGCGGACCAGCTCTATCGCGCGCCGGTGCCCGAGGTGATCAAGACCGAGGACCAGATGTTCGCGTACTGCGACGGCTTGGCCGAGCAGGCCGATCCGCTGGTGGCCACCGCGAAGGAGGCGCTGCGCTACTGCCTCGAGCGCTCGACCGAGTTCCAGTTCTTCAACGAGTTCTCGCGCATGTGCGAGGAAGAGCTGCAGCAGGGCGACGCCGAGAGCTTCCCGGCCACGAACGAGCTGTTCGGCAAGTCCATCTACACCGACAGCCGACTCGACGTCGTGGGCGTGCAGGTCGACCTCGAGGGCGAGAAGAAGAAGGACGTCAAGAAGCCGGCCGCCGGCGAGAAGGCCGACGGCGAGAAGGCCGACGGCGACGAGGACGCCGAGGGAGCTGCGGGCCTGTGAGGGCGCGAGGCGAACGGAGAAACACCATGCGCACGAACAAGCACCTCATCGGACTCGCGCTCTTCGGGCTCACGCTCGGCACCGCCGCGTGCGGCAAGAAGGGCAAGGACGACACGAACACGCCGGGCAAGTCGTCCGCGGCGGTCACGGATCCGTCCAAGGCCTCCGCGGAGGCGAAGGCCTCGTTCAACGAGGTCGCCCAGCGCTACAAGACGGCGAAGGAGCGCGGCTCGTTGTCCGCGGCGACCTGCGAGGACATCTCGAAGGCCTTCCTCAAGGTCTACAAGGACTACGGCGCTCAGATGGCGGTCGCGAAGTTCAACGCGGGCGCGGTCTGGGAGGAGTGCGGCAACGCAGAGAAGGCCGAGGACATCTACCAGCAGCTCGTGCAGGAGGTGCCCAAGTACGATCTCTCGTACAACAACCTCGGCGTCATCTACTGGAACCGCCGCCAAGAGGGCAAGGCGCTCGACTACTTCAAGCGCGCCGTCGAGGCCAACTCGGCGACCAAGGCTCCGCGCAACAACCTCGCCGCGGCGCTCCGGGACAAGTACACGGACAGCCCCGACCAGGACACCTTCAACAAGGCCGAGTCGGAGCTGCAGCGCGTGCTCGCGGTCGACTCGAACAACCGGCTCGCCTACGAGAACCTCGCGCGGCTCTACTACGACCGCGGTCGGCTCAAGGACAAGTCGTACCTGTTGCTCGCGGATCTCGTGGTGACGCAGGCGATCGCCAAGGAGAAGAAGGGCGACGTCACGGCGAGCCCGGACATCTACAACATCAAGGGCCTGCTGTTCATGCAGCAGGACAACCAGGTGGATGCTCTCAAGGCGTTCAAGCGGGCGACGGAGATCGACAAGAACCACACCGACGCCAACATGAACATCGCGATGATCGCGATCCGCTTCCGCGACTACAAGAGCGCGGAGGAGAGCATCAACATCGCGCTCAAGGATCGCCGGCAGAAGAAGAACGTCGAGGCGTTCCTGGGGCTGGGCGTCGCACAGCGTGGCCTTCGCAAGTACGGCGACGCCGAGAAGTCGTTCAAGAAGGCGATCGAGGTGAAGGGCTCCGATCCGCGGGCGCTCTACAACCTCGGCATCCTCTACCACGAGCACATCGGGCCCGAGTCGGAGAAGAAGAACGAGTCGGGCA
>CAYXVR010000002.1:240306-292053 GCA_964468635.1 uncultured Nannocystaceae bacterium | reverse complement strand
CGCGATCTCGTACTTCGACAAGTTCGTGTCGCAGTCCTCGGGCAACAAGGACCTCGCGAAGTACTCGGACGATGCGAAGAACCGCGTCAGCAACATCCGCGACTACTTCAAGAACATCGAGGACATGAAGAAGCTCGAGGCCGAGGCCAAGAAGCTCGAGGAGCAGGCGAAGAAGCAGGAGGAGGAGGAGAAGAACCGCCTCCGCAAGCTGGAAGAGCAGATGCGCAACCAGCAGACGCCGGCCACGCCGCCGGCGGACGCCAAGCCTGCCGACAAGCCCGCCGACAAGGGCGCGGCCAAGCCGGCCGACAAGAAGCCGGGCTCGAAGTAGTCCCGACGCAAATTCGTCTCGGGCGCACGACGCCCCAGCGGCGCACCGCGACCCGGCATCCCGGGGCGCGCTGCGCCGCTCGCGTTTCGGGCGCGCCCCCGCCACGCCGTGCGCTCCGTCTGCGCGCCGCGGTTTACAAGCCCCAGAAGGTGCGGCTAACATGCGTGCGTGGATGCGGACGTCCGACCGGACGTGCGCATCCGGAGGTCCGTCATGCGTTCCACGATCTTCGCGTTCCTCGCTGCTGCTCTCTTCGCCACCACGGCTTCCGCCGAGCCCGCCGCGGGTGACGGCGATGCCGACGATGCTGCGCGCAAGGGCGACAAGGGCGGTGTCACGGTCTACGACTTCGACGACGACAGCGTCGACGGCGAGATCCTGCGCCCCGAAGGCGCCAACCTGGCCTCCCGCGGGCGGGTCAAGCACGCCAGCTTGATCAACATCCGGCCCCACTTCCTGCGCGAGCTCATCAACATGGCGCGCGACGTCTGAGCGCGGGCCTCACGGCCGCGACCGCCGCGCGTTCCCGGGCACCCCGCCCGAAGGCCGTGGTCGGCTACCCCAGCCGCAGCCAAGTTCGCGCAATCCCTTGAATTATATAGTGCGATCACTCACCTGTTCCCGCGGCGGCCTCGCAACTCCCCCGGGAACTCGGCCCCAGCCCAGCTGTCCTGACCCCCACACGAGCCAGCTCCCGGCCGCCCAGACCGGCCCCGAGAGCGACGCCCGCCTCCGACCCGATTCGCCAGGACCCGAGCCATGTCCCAGACACTGACGCTCAAGATCTTCCAGAACGGCCAGCTCGTCGAGTCCAAGACGCTGGCTCAGGACGTCATCAAGATCGGCAAGCTGAAGAGCAGCCATCTCTGCCTCGAGGACGACTCGGTCGCGCGCATGCACGCGGTGATCGAGGTCTCGGGGTCCGACGTCCGCGTGATCGACCTCGGCAGCTCGACCGGCACGATCCTCAACGGTCGCCGCGTCGAGAAGAACGACGTGCTGAAGTCGGGCGACGTGCTCGAGTTCGGACCGTTCCGCATCGAGGTGGAGTTCTCCGCCGCGTCGATGACGATGGTGCCCGCGCAGACCGGTGGCACCGTGGTCTCGGCCGCGCCCGCCGCTGCGCCTCCGATGGCCGCGATGCAGGCGCAACAGATGCAGCCCCAGGGCATGCAGCACGCGCCCGCGGCTGCGATGGCAGCTCCGATGGCGGCGCCGCAGATGCAGGCGCAGCGCCCGGTCATGCAGATCGACGCGAGCGAGGTCGAGGATCAGGGCGGCGGTCGGGTCACCGAGGTCGTCACGATGTACGGCCGCAACGTGATGGACGTGCAGCACGTCGGCCAAGTGAAGTCGCGCGTCGCGTCGGCGCCGATCTTCCTCGTGCTCGGCGGGGCGCTCTTCCTCGCAGGTGCGGGCATCTTCGTCACCGACGTCTCGCAGGACTGGGACGCGCACGAGAAGGAGCAGGTGAAGGCGGCCGAGGCTGGTCGTCCGCAGCCCGTTCCGCCCGGCACCGGCCTCGGCGGTTTCGGTCTGGGCCTCGCACTGCTCGGCCTCATTCCGTTCACCGCCGGCGTGATTCGCCTCGGCGACAAGGGCCTGCAGAACTACACCCTGGGTGAAGGCCACCACGCGACGTTCCACCTGACGGCGCAGGGACTGCCGGACGGCACCGCGTTCCCGCTCGTGCGCGGCGGCGACCACGACTACCAGCTGCAGTTCACCCGCGAGATGACCGGCGAGGTGCAGCTCGACGGGCAGAAGATCACGCTCGCCGAGCTCGTCGCATCGGGTCGCGCGGGCTCGATGGGCTCGGCGTACAGCTTCCCGCTGCCCCACGGCGCCCACGCGCGCGTGCAGTACGGCGACCTCACCTTCCACGTGAACTCGGTCGCCCCCGGTCGCGTGGTCGCGACGAAGAGCGAGGCCGACAAGCCGTTCTGGCTGTACAACGCTGCGTCGCTCGCCGTCATCGGCTCGCTGCTCGTGCTCGTGCACCTCATCCCCGACGACATCGGGGACATGAACTACGACGAGCTCTCCGCGGACAACCGCTTCGTGGGCTACATGAACCAGCCCGACGAGATCCCCGAGGAGGAGCCGCCGCCGGAGCAGGAGAACAGCGACGACGATGCCGGCGGTACGGGCCAGCGGCACAAGGGCGAGGAGGGCAAGATGGGCAAGCCCACCTCCAAGAACAAGTCCGGCCTCTACGCGATGAAGGGCCCGAAGGACGCCATCCCGCAGATGGCTCGTAACTTCGACCCCGACATGATGGCCCGCAACGCCGGTATTCTCGGCATGGTCCAGCAGGAGAGCGGCCACTTCCTCGCGTCGCCGTACGGTGCGGCGTTCGCCGTCGGCAACGACGACGAAGACGTGTGGGGCGGCTTGACCGGCACCGAGATCGGCGAGGCGTACGGCGTCGGCGGCCTCGGTCTGGTCGGCACCGGTCGCGGCGGTGGTGGTACCGGCGAGGGCACCATCGGTCTCGGCAACGTCGGCCTCATCGGCAAGGGCGGCGGCGGCGGTACGGGCTCGGGCTACGGCCGTGGGTCCGGCGCGGGCTTCGGTGGTCGCGGTACGCGAGTGCCTCGCGTGCGTCAGGCGAAGGCCGAGGTGAAGGGCGCGCTCGACAAGGACATCATTCGTCGTATCGTCCGCGCGCACATCAACGAGGTTCGCTACTGCTACAACCAGGGCCTGGTTCGCGATCCGAACCTGAAGGGCCGCGTGTCGGTGCAGTTCACGATCGGCCCCACGGGCAACGTGCCCGTCGCCGTCGTGCAGGAGACCTCGCTGAAGGACGGCTCGGTCGGCCAGTGCATCGCGAAGGCGGTCAAGCGCTGGAAGTTCCCGAAGCCCGAAGGCGGTGGCAACGTGGTGGTCACCTACCCGTTCGTCCTCGAAGCGGGCTGACCTCGAGCATCACGGAACGACGAAACGGGGCGCGGCCGAGAGGCTGGCGCCCCGTTCGCGTTTCGTGTGATCGATCGCCGCGCAGCGCAAGCGCGTTCGCACCTCGGGAACCTTCGCGGAGGTGCGTTGTCTGTGGTCTCGACAACGCAAATCGATCCGTCTCTTCAGGCGATGATCGACTCTCTGCTCGGCCTCGCGCACCGATGAATCGCATCGAGCGTGCGCGCGGCGAGGGAACGCGGATCCGTGCCTTCGGCGCACGGCCTCGCGCGAGGAGTCGTTCGCATCGCTCGCGGGGCCGGACGCGGAGGTTCCATGTCCAGCGCAACGATCGTCCTCAAGGTCTTCTCTGGTGCCGAGTGCATCGCAACCCACCGTGTGAGCCGCGAGCTCGTGAAGATCGGGCGACTCGCCACGAGCCACGTGCGGCTCGACGACGACTCGATCGCACGCATGCACGCCGTGCTCGAGGTCGGTGAGCGCGAGGTCCGGCTCGTCGATCTCGGCTCGCACACGGGCACGCTCGTGAACGGCGTGCCCGTCGATCGCTCCGCGGCGATCCAGGCCGGCGATCGCATCGAGGTGGGCCCCTACACGATGCTCGTCGACGTCGAGCACGCCGCCGCGCTCGCGCCCGCCGTGCCCGGCGCTGCGCCTGCGCTCGCGACCGAAGTCCGCGCGGAACGGCCGTCGACGCCGCCATTCGTGCGCATGCCGGAGGTCGAGCTCGAGTCGGCCGCACCCGTGGCCGAGGTGATCGGCACGTGGCGCGGGCGCGTGCACGACGTGCAGCACATCGGCCAAGGCGCCGCTCGACGCACGGACGCGAGCGCATGGATCGCTCTCGGTGCGCTGCTCGTCTGCGGCGGCGCCGGCGTCTTCGCGCACGAGATCTCGCAGGACTGGTCGAGCTACCAGGCCACGGCGCGCACCGCTGCGGAGCAGGGCCGACCGATCCCCGACGCGCCCGGCTGGGGTCTCGGCGGGCTCGGGCTCGGCCTCGCGCTGATGGGCCTCGCGCCGCTCGCCTTCGGCCTCACGCGCCGCAACGACAAGCCGCGCACGAGCTACGTGCTGGGCGAGTCGCCGCGCGCGAGCTTCCCGGTCGCCGCGAGCACGCTCGCCGGCGCCACCGCCTTCACGCTCGTGCGGCGCGGCGAGCACGGCATCGCGCTGCGCTACACCGACGGCATGGCCGGCGACGTCACCGTCGACGGCACCACGATGGATCTGCGCGAAGCCACCGCGCTCGGCCGCGCGCGCTTCGACGGCGATGCGTTCGAGCTCCCGCTCGTCGCGGGCGCGCATGCGAAGGTCGGCTTCGGCGATCACCTGTTCCACGTGCGCGCCGTCCCGCCTGGTCGCGTGCTCGCGGGCAAGCAGGAGGCCGACAAGCCGTTCTGGATCGCGAGCGGCGGCGCGGCCGCGGTGATCGGCGGCGTCATCGTCCTTTCGCAGCTGATCCCCGAGGCCGCCGCCGACTTCAGCTACGACGAGTCGCTCGCCGACAATCGCTTCGTCGGCTACATCCAACAGCCCGACGACGAGCCGGAGCCGCCGCCCACGGAAGCCGAGCACGAGGGTGAGGCGCAGGGCGGCAAGCAGGGCAGTCGCACGGCCGGTCCCGAGGGGAAGATGGGCGATCCCCGCTCCAAGAAGAGCGGGAACATCTACGCGATGAAGGGGCCGAAGACCGCGGTCCCCCAGCTCGCGCGCAACTTCGATCCCGACATGGCCGCGCGCAACGCCGGGTTGCTCGGCCTCATCCAACAGGATCAGGGCCACTTCCTGTCGTCGCCCGACGGTGCCGCGTTCGCGATCGGCAACGACGACGAGGATGTGTGGGGCAACATGACCGGCACCACCATCGGCGAGTCCTACGGGCTCGGCGGCATGGGCCTCGCCGGCACCGGACGCGGCGGTGGTTGCGAGGGCAGCAACTGCGGGATCATCGGGCTGGGTCGCGTGGGGACCATCGGCGACTTCGGCAAGAACGGTCGCGGCGGCGGCTACAACCACGGCGACGGCGGCGGCACGAAGTTCGACGGTCGAGGCACGCGCGTGCCGAAGGTCCGGATCGCCAACGTCGAGACCAGCCCGGGCATCGACAAGGAGATCATCCGTCGCGTGATCCGCTCGCACCTCATGGAAGTGCGCGGTTGCTACAACCAGGGCCTGGTGCGGGATCCGAACCTGAACGGACGCGTGGCGATCCAGTTCACCATCGGGTCCACCGGCTCCGTCGCTGCCGCGGTCGTCGCGGAGACCTCGCTCGACGACGCCGGCGTCGGCAACTGCGTCGCGAAGTCGGTCAAGCGCTGGAAGTTCCCCAAGCCCGACAACGGCGGCAGCACCATCGTCACGTACCCCTTCGTGCTGAGCCCCGGCTGACGCGACCGGTCGCCCGAACCGACACCTACAAGTAGGCCCCCGGCGAGTGCCGGGGGCCTTCGCTTGTCACAGGAGCCATGCGGGCGCTACCATGCGACGGTTTCGCGCTCCTTCCGGAGGCACCGAACACGTCATGCGCCGGGTCGTCACGCTCCTCGCCATTCTCGCTCCCCTCCTGCTCACCGAGCCCGCCTGCAAGCTGGCGAGTCGGCAACGCGTCCAGGCCATCACGCGCCTGAACGAGGGCATTGCGCTCGAGAAGCGCAACAACACGTCGGGTGCCGAGAAGGCGCTCAAGGAGGCGATCGAGATCGATCCCAGCTTCGCGCAGCCGTACTGGACGCTCGCGCTGCTCTACCGCAAGCAGGGCAAGCTGGTCGACGCGGAGAAGATGCTCCGCGGTGCGATCGACAACATGAAGGAGCAGCCCAACGCCGACTACCCGTACCAGTTGGGCGTGGTGGTCGCGTCGCAAGGAGATCTTCCCGGCGTGAGCCAGGCGGATCGCGAGTCGAAGTACAACGAAGCGATCAACCAGTTCCAAGAGGCGATCAAGCTCAACCCGGACCACTACAAGGCGTACTTCCGCCAAGGCGTGCTGTTCGAGAAGCTGGATCAGCCGCAGAAGGCCGATACCGCGCTGCGCAAGGCCATCGAGCTGCGCCCCAACTACAGCCCGTCGTTCGTCACGCTCGGCAACATGTACATCGACTACGGCCACGCGAACGTGGGCCAGGCGGTGCTCGAGATCGGGACGAAGATCAACGACAAGGATGCTGCGATGTGGAACGGCCTCGGCCGTGCGCAGTACAACCTGAACAAGCCCAACGAGGCGATCGAGTCGTTCAAGAAGGCCAAGGCGATCGACCCCGACATGGTCGACGTGCTGTATGGCCTGGGCATGGCGTACGCCGAGGTGCGCAACCGCAAGGAAGCCGTCGAGAACCTGCAGGCCTTCCTGCAGAAGGCCGGCAACGACACGCCCGAAGACCGCAAGAAGGCCGCGCAGAACACCGTGGCCCGCATGCAAGACGTGATTTGAGCGGGTTGCGGCCTTCAGCCCACGCCGGCGCGTCACCTCCCGTCCACCGGGGCACCTGCACAGGTGCCGAGGGGGGCGTGCGCGTGTGGTGTGGGTGAGCGAGGCGCTGCGCCGCGGCTGCACGCATCGGTCGTGCACGCGCGCGCGCGCTGGCGCGCTTCGGCCGTTGTGGCGAAGCGGCGCCGCATGTTATATCCAGTGCGTTCGGCGACGAAATCCCCTGTAAGTCTCGAAGGATAGCGCCCAGATGGAACTCACGCAGCGGATCAAGCAACGCCTTCGAGAAGTCGACGACTGGAACGCGGTCGTCGAAGAGCTCGAGGCGGAAGCCGCACGAGCTTCGGACAAAGCCACGCAGTCGCGTGCGCTGTACGAGCTCGCGCGAGGTTGCGAAGACATCTTCCTCGACAAAGCGCGCGCGATGACCTGCTACCAGCAGGCATTCAAGAGCGATCAAGCGAATCTCTCCGCGCTCCGTCACGCGCGCGAGATCTATCAAGACATGGCGCACCTCGACATGGTGACGCGCTTGATGGGGCTCGAGCTGCAGCGCAATCAGGACGAGTCGCAGAAGGCCGCGTTGAACTACGCGTATGGGCGCGCGCAGTTGAACCAACGCAACATCGACACCGCGCGTCCGTTCCTCGAGGTCGCGCAGTCGCTCGAGCCGAACAACGAGGTGTACAGCGATCGCTTCCAGGAAGTCCTCTACGATCAGAAGAACTGGCAGCTCGGTCTCGAGACGGTCCTCGTGCAGCTGCGCGCGCTGACCGGCTCGGAGGATCCGCTGGCCGCCGAGGTCGTTCGTCGGGGCCACCAGATCAGCGCGCTGTACCTGCGTGCTGCCCGAATCCTGCAGATCCAGGCGCCCGACGATCCGCGCTTGTTGCCGTTCCTGTTCAAGTCGCTCGACGCCGATCCGAACAACGACGAGGCCGGCTATCTCGCCGAGACGATGCTGGCCGCGTCGGGTCACCTGCAGCACGTGCAGAAGCTGCAGGATCGGCGCGTCGCGAACGCCGACGATCCGCGCGACAAGCTGAAGCTGCTGCTCGACTTCGCGAACGTCTGGCAGGTCCGGCTCCTGAAGCCGGAGATGGCCGATTACTTCTATCACCAGGCCCTCGATCTCGCGTTCACCATCGGCACGTTCGAGGTGGGTCACGGACCGCACTGGTATCTGTCGGCGTACCGTCGCGTCGCGCAGTCGGCCGAGAGCTCGGGCAACGCGGACTCGCTCATCCCGCTCGCGGAGCGAGCGATCGGCGTGCTCGACGAGGTCGACTCCGCCATCATCGCCCTCTCCGCCGGCGAGCTCGCGTGGCGCAAGTTCAAGGACGTCGACACGGCGCGCAAGTTCCTCGGTCACGCCGCACGACTCGCGCCGGATCACCCGCTCGTCGTCGAGTTCCGCAAGCTCGAGCCCGACTTCGAGACCGTGGCGCGCAGCGTCGAGAACCGTCCGACGACCAAGCTGCAGGCGGCCGAGGAGCGCGAGGTCGTCGTCGAGCCCGAGCCGACCGAGGTCGAGGTCGAGGCGGACGTCGAGCCCGAGCCCGAGCCGGAGCCGGAGCCCGAGCCGCAACCAGAGCCGGAGCCCGAGCCCGAGCCCGAGCCCGAGCCGGAACCCGAGCCCGAGCCGGTCGTCGCGCGTGCGCCCGAGCCGGTGGCCGCGCGTGCGCCCGAGCCCGCGCCCGCACCGGCGGCTGCGCCGGTCGACGACGGCGAGGACGGCGAGATCGAGGGCGAGCCGTTCACGGCCGCCCAGCTCGCGACGATCAAGAAGGCGCAGCAGGCCGACGCGCAAGGCGGCAAGCGTGCGCTCGATCTGTGGCGCGAGGCCGTCGCTGCGATGCCGGACAAGCAGTTCCCGCGCACGCGCCTCAAGCAGATCTACGCCGAGCAGAACAAGTGGAGCAACGTCGCCGACGTGCTCAAGGATCAGCTCAAGCACGTGCCCGACGGCGACGTCGCCACGAAGCAGCGCGTGCACTGGGAGCTCGTCGAGGTCTATCGCGATCAGCTGCGTCAGCCCGGTCTCGTCGTCACCACGCTCGCGGCCCTCGAGAAGATCCTCGAGGACGCCGGTGCGACGACCGACCTGCTGAAGGTCATCGAGGCCCAGCAGGAACAGTTCGAGCAGATGAAGCGGTGGCCCGACCTCATCGCGCGCATCCGTCGGCGCGCGGAGCTGTCGCCCGATCCCGAGCAGCAGAAGGCGCTGCACCTGCAGGTCGGCAACCTGTTCCTCGAGAAGTTCAACAACCAGGCCGAGGCGATCAAGAGCTTCGAGGCCGTGCTCGAGATCGACGGCTACGATCCCGAGGCGATCGCGAAGCTCAAGGATCTCTACGAGCGTCGTCGCGACTGGGAGCGCAAGATCAGCGTGCAGCAGCGCGAGCTGCACCTCGTCGAGGATCCGAGCGAGCGCAAGGAGCGACTGCTCGACATCGCCCGCACGGCGGGGCAGAAGATCAAGAAGCCGTCGCTGTCGATCGAGCTGTGGTCGCAGCTGCTCACGCTCGACCCCGGCAACGTCGAGGCGCTCGGCAACCTCGAGCAGCTCCAGGAGCGCGAGAAGGCGTGGCCCGAGCTCGCCGAGACGCTCGAGAAGCTCATCGGCACGACCTCGGACAACGCCGCGCTCGGCAACCACCTCGTCAAGCTGGGCCTGCTGTACTCGGACAAGCTCAACGACAACGAGGCGGCGATCCGCACGTGGGAGAAGCTGTACGAGATCGATCCGGAGAACCGTCGCGCCCAGGACGCGCTGAAGAAGCTCTACCTGCAAGAGGGCCGCATGGACGCCCTCGAGCAGTTCTACGCGAAGCAGGACAAGTGGGGGGAGTTCGTCCGCGTGCTCGAGCGCGAGGCCGACACGGCCGAGGGCGATCACAAGATGGCCCTCTTGCTCAAGATCGCCGACCTGTATCGCGACAAGCTCGCGAAGCCGGATCGCGCGATGCGAGCGCTGGAGAAGGCGCTCGGTGACGACGCCGACAACCTCACCGTCGCCGAGAAGCTCATCGATCTGTACGAGCAGGCCAACGACGAGCGCAGCATCTCGCGGCCGCTCGAGATCAAGCTCGCGCACAGCAAGGACCCCGAGGAGCGCCAGCGGTTGTTCCGCCGGCTCGCCGATCTGTCCGAGCGCATCCACGGCGATCAGCCGGCCGCGTTCGCGTACTACCGCCGCGCATTCGACGAGGAGCACACCGGCGCCGACGCGCGCGCGGAGCTCCATCGACTCGCCACGCCGACGTCCGGATGGGGCGAGCTGGCGCAGTCGCTCGAGCGCGCGATCGACAAGTACGGCGCCACCACGGAGAGCCTGCCCCTGCGGCTCGAGCTCGCCGAGGTGCAGGAGCGCAAGCTGGTCGATCTCGACCAGGCGCTGAAGATCAACCAGGCGATCCTCGAGATCGACCCCGAGCAGCCCGGTGCGCTCGAATCGCTCGAGCGCCTGTTCCTCGCGCTCGGCCGCGAGGAGGACTTGCTGTCGGTGCTGCGCACCAAGCTGTCGCTCGCGTCCGACGAGGACGAGAAGCGTGCGACCCAGACGCGCATCGGCAGCATCCACGAGCAGCTCGGCAACAACGACGCGGCGATCGACGCGTACGAAGCCGTTCTCGCCAGCGGCGTGGAGGATCCCACGGTCCTCGCGGCGCTCGATCGGATCTACCTCGGCCTCGGCCGGTGGCCCGAGCTCTCCGACATCATCACGCGCGAGCTCGCGGTACGCCCCGAAGGCGACATCGACGGGCGGTGCACGCTCTTGTTGCGTCAGGCGGTCCTGCAGCAGGACCGGCTCGACAACCGCACCGAGGCGATCGATCTGCTGCGCCGCGTGCTCGAGCTGCAGCCCATCAACACGCAGGCGCGCGAGCGCCTCGAGGCGTGGCTCGACGATGCGAACCATCAGGTCGAGGTGGCCGGGATCCTGCTGCCCGTCTACCAGCAGAGCGAGGACTGGCCGGCCGTGATCCGCTGCCTGGAGATCCAGGCCGCGGCCGCGACGAACAGCTCCGACAAGGTGCAGCTCCTCTTGCACATCGGTGCGATAGCGGCGCAGCGCCTCGGTGACACCGGGGCGGCGTTCGACGTGTACGCGCGGGCGTTCCGCGAGGATCCCACGGGTGCGGTCGCGCAGCGCGAGCTCGAATCGATCGCGACGATCGAGGCGCGTTGGGAGGACATCGCCGCGCTCTACGAGGAAGCGGTGGCGAAGGATCTGCCGAGCCACCTGATGCGCACGCTGCTGACCCGGCTCGCGGATCTCTACGACGGGCAGCTCGGCGATCCGCAGAAGGCGATCGCGTGCTACCAGCGCGCGACGGACATCGATCCCGAGGACGCCTCGGCGCTCGACGCCCTCGAGGCGCTCTACACCCGCGATCAGAACTGGGCGCAGCTGCTCGACGTCTACCGCCGCAAGGTGGAGCTCGAGGGCGATCTCGAGAAGCGCGAAGCCTTGCGCTTCAAGATCGCGCACCTGCAGGAGGAGATGCTCGGTCGGCCCGACGAGGCGATCCAGACCTACTCCGAGATCCTCGCCGACGACGACGTGAACCTGCGCGCCATCGCGGCGCTCGATCGTCTGTACCAGCAGCGCCAGAAGTGGCCCGAGCTCGCCGAGAACCTCGCGCGTCAGCTCGCACTCTTCGACGACGTCGGTCAGCAGGTCGAGCTCAACCTGCGCCTCGGCGCCGTGCGTCTGCGTCAGCTCGGCCAGACCGCCCTGGCGGTCGAGACCTACAGCCGCGTGCTCGAGCTCGATCCGCACAACGAGTCGGCGCTCGACGCCCTCGAGGGCCTGCTCGAGGACGAGCAGCACCAGATCGCGGTCGCCCGCATCCTCGAGCCGGTCTACCGCGCCAGCAACGACTGGCCGCGGCTCATCCAGACCTACGAGATCATGGTGAAGCACTCGCTCGAGCCGGGCGAGAAGATCCGTCTGCTCCACCAGATCGGCGAGCTGTACGAGATCGGTGGCGACGAGCCGCAGAAGGCGTTCGATGCCTACGGCCGCGCGCTGCGCGAAGATCCGGGCAACCTCGACACGCAGGACAAGCTCGAGGGGCTCGCGCGTCAGATCGGCTCGTACGTCGAGCTGGTCGGGCTGTACGAGGGCGTCGTCGAGGACGTCGTCGACGATCAGCTGCGCATCTCGCTGCTCGGCAAGACCGCGCAGATCTACGAGAGCGCCATCGACGACTCCGCGAAGGCGGCGGCGGCCTACGAGAAGATCCTCGCGGTCGATCCCAGCAACTTCGCGGCCGTCGACGCGCTCATCGAAGTGCACCGCCGCACGGACGACTATCCCGCGCTCGTCGGGGCGGTCGTACGCAAGGCGGACATGATCGAGGCGCCCGAGGACCAGAAGCGCCTGCTCCTGTACGCAGCCAACATCCGCGAGAGCGTGATGGAGGACGCCGAGGGAGCGATCAAGCTCTACCAGCAAGTCCTCACCATCGACGATGCCGACGCCACTGCGCTCGACTCGCTCGTGAAGCTGTACATCCAGCTCGAGCGGTGGGAGCAGCTCAAGGACGTCTACCAGCGCAAGAGCGAGCTCGCGACCGACCCCGACGATCGCCGCCAGGCCCTCTACGTGCTCGGTCAGGTCTACGACGCCGAGCTCAAGGACGTCGAGCGTGCGATCGAGACGTACCAGGCGGTGCTCGACATCGACCCGTCCGACACCGAGGCCATCGCGGCGCTCGACCGCCTGTACGGCCAGGCCGAGCGCTGGCTCGAGCAGCTGCAGATCCTCGAACGTGCGGTCGATGCTGCCGACTCACCCGAGGAGCAGACCGCGTATCGCTTCCGCATCGGCGGGCTGTGGGAGCACAAGCTCGGCGACATGGTGCGCGCGATCGAGAGCTACCGCGAGGTGCTCACGCACGATCCCGGCCACATGCCGACCATCGAGGCGCTCGACCGCATCGTGCACGGCGAGAACGAGACGATGCTCGCGGCGCAGGTGCTCGCGCCGCTCTACGAACAGGTCGCGGAGTGGGAGCGGCTCGTCGACGTGCAGGAGGTGATGATCCGGCACACCGAGGATCCGATCGCGCGGATCGATCGCTTGCACACCATCGCGGTCATCTACGAGCGCCAGCTCGGCGAGTTCGACAAGGCCTTCGACGCGTACGCGCGTGCGCTCGCGATCGACGCCCAGTCGGACAGCACGATCGGCCAGCTCGAGCGCGTCGCCGAGATCACCGGCGACTGGGACAAGTACGCGTCGCTCCTGTCGGATCAGGCGGGCAACGTCGCCGATCCGATCGTGAAGGTGCAGCTGCTCGGTCGGCTCGCCCGCGTGTACGAGGGGCGGCTGGGCAACGTCGACTCCGGCATCGTGCGCTATCTGGAGATCCTCGCGATCGATCCGGAGAACGCCGACGCGATCGAATCGCTCGATCGCATCTTCAGCGCGCTCGAGCGGTGGCCCGAGCTGGTCGAGAACCTGCGTCGCCAGATCGCCATCACCGCGGACGAGCAGCAGATCATCCAGCTGTACTTCCGCATGGGGCAGATCCATCAGTGGAGGCTCGAGGATCACGCGCACGCCATCGAGGCGTATCGCGAGATCCTCAACATGGATCCGGGGCACTCCCAGACCCAGGAGGCGCTCGAGCAGATCTTCTCGCTCGGCAAGCACCAGTCGGAGATCGCCGACATCCTCGAGCCGCTCTACTACTCCTCGGAGCGGTGGGACGCGCTCGTGAAGCTCGGCGAGGTGAAGCTCGAGGCCACGTCGGACGCCGCCGAGCGGCTCGCGATCATCCAGAACGTCGCGGAGATCTGCGAGCGCAAGCTCGCCGATCCGACCGAGGCGTACGTGTGGTGGCTGCGCGCGTACATGGACGACCCCACCAACGAGAATGTCTGCGAGCAGATGGAGCGGCTCGCCGAGTTCACGCAGGAGTGGGCGCACATCGTCGACGTCGGCAACCAGATCCTCGAGGACTCGCCACCACCGGAGGTGCGCCTGGCGGTGCTGAGCCGCTCCGCGGCCGTGCTCGATCAACAGCTGCAGGACGGCGCGCGCGCAATCGAGGCGTACCGCGCGGTGTTGGAGCTCGATCCCGAGAACGCCGCGGCGCTCACGGCTCTCGACCGCATCTACAACCAGACGGCGATGGCGCAGGACCTCGCCGAGGTGTTGCAGCGGCGCATCCGCACCACCGTGGACGGCGAGCAGCTCGTCGACCTCGAGGTGCGCCTCGCCCAGGTCTACGAGAACGAGCTCGGTCAGACGGAGCAGGCGATCGCGGCGTACAACCGCGCGCTCGGCCACGACTCCGCCAACGAGATCGCGCTCCAACGCCTCGAGTACCTGTACCTGTCGCAGTACCGCTGGCAGGAGCTGTTCGACAACTACCAGCGCATGGTCGACATCGCGAACACCGACGACGACATGGCCGAGTGCTACCAGCGCATGGCCAAGCTCGCCTCGGATGCGCTCGATCGCGAGGGCGATGCGGTCGATCTGTGGAACAAGGTGCTCGAGCTGCGTGGCGACGATCCACTCGCGCTCGGCGAGCTCGCGCAGCTGCACTTCCGCGCCGATCGCTGGGACGAGCTCGTCGAGGTGCTCGAGCGTCAGGTGCTCGTGCTCGATGATCCGGCCGGGCGCGTGCAGGCGTACCAGACCCTCGGTCGCGTCTACGGCGAGAAGTTGGGGCGCGATCGCAACGCGCTCGAGTCGTGGCTGAACGCGCTCGAGCTCGACGACGCGAACCTCGAGACCTTGCAGGCGCTGCACGGGATCTACGAGGGCAACCAGGCGTGGGTGGAGCTCATCGAGATCCTCGAGCGGCTCATCGCGCTCGGACCCGACGTCATCGGATGGGACGAGCTGAAGGAGCTCTACGCGAAGGTCGGCCGCATCCAGGGCGAGTACCTGATGCAGTCCGAGCAGGCCATCGACGCGTGGCACAAGGTGCTCGAGATGGTGCCGGGCGACATGGAGGCCCTGCGCGCGCTCGAAAACCTCTACACCGGCCAAGGCCGGTGGAACGAGGCGATCGACGTGCTCGAGCGCAAGAGCAAGGTGCTCGACGATCGCGAGGCTCGCATCGACGTGCTCATGCAGATCGCGGGCATCTGGGAGGAGCGCCTGCAGGACAAGATCCAGGCGGCCGGCGCGTACCAGGAGATCCTCGAGGTCGACAACACGCACATCGCCGCGAGCGAGGCGCTCGAGCACATCTACCGCGACACGCAGGACTGGCCGTCGCTGGCCGAGCTGCTCATCAACCGCGCGGAGATCATCGACGACCGCATCCAGCGCGTGGAGACGCTGCAGTCGGCCGCGAAGGTGTTCGAGGAGAACCTCGAGGATCAGGACATGGCGTTCGCGACGCTGCAGGCGGCGTTCAACGTCGACTACGCGAACGACATCACGTCTCGCGAGCTCGAGAGGTTGGCGACGCAGGCCGGCAAGTGGGGCGATCTGCTGAACGAGTACAACGGGCTCGTCCAGAACATCGAGGACCCCAACGAGCGCTGCGAGCTGTGGGTGAAGATCGGGCGCTGGTACGGGGAGCACCTCAACCGGCCCGACTACGGCATCCAGTCGCTGGAGAAGGCGCTCGCGCTCAACGACGAGAGTGTCTCGGCGCTGCGCGAGCTGACGAACTTCCACCGGCGCGCGGAGACGTGGAGCGACCTCGGTCACACGCTCGCGCGCATCGTGCCGCTCGAGCAAGAGCCGTCGGCGCAGGCGAGCACGCTGCTCGACCTCGCAGACGTGCAAGAGGCGAAGCTCGGCGACGTGTCGGGTGCGGTCGAGTCGTATCGGCGCGTGCTCGAGATCGACTCGGACAGCACGGTCGCGCTCGATGCGTTGATCCGGCTGCACGAGGCCCAGGGCGCGTGGCACGAGCTCGTGGGCGTGCTCGAGCGGCGCGCGGCGATCAGCGACGATCCGGACGAGCGCCTGCGCTTGCGCAAGCACACCGGCTACGTGCAGGAA
Source organism: uncultured Nannocystaceae bacterium (assembly GCA_964468635.1). Taxonomy (GTDB): domain Bacteria; phylum Myxococcota_A; class Polyangia; order Nannocystales; family Nannocystaceae; genus Xiheibacterium. Next base: position 276,384 of record CAYXVR010000002.1, on the reverse strand, counting down.
GTGCAGCTCGGCGACGCCACCGCGGCGATCGAGACGCACCGGTCGATCCTCTCGGAGGAGCCGGGCGACCTCGATGCGCTGCAGGCCCTCGAGCGGCTCTACTACAACGGCAACCAGGTGCACGAGTACCTCGAGATCCTCGAGGCCGAGCTCGACGTCACGAACGAGACGGAGGGCCAGGTCGGCATCTACGAGAAGATGGCCGGCGCCCTCGTGCAGATGGCCGGTGACCGCGAGCGCGCGGCGGAGATGCTCGAGAAGATCATCACGCTCGAGCCGAGCAGCGACAACACGTACCGCCAGCTCGAGGAGCTCTACACGGGACTCGAGAAGTGGACGGAGCTGGTCGAGACCTATCGCTCGCACGTGAACGCGAGCCACGATCCGCAGACCAAGGTGGCGCTCTTGTCGGCCATGGGCGAGGTGTTCGAGAAGCAGGTCGAGGACATCGATCGCGCCATCGAGACCTACGCGGAGATCCTCGAGCTCGATCCGTACAACTTCGACGCGGCGAACACGTTGAGTCGCTTGCAGGAGACGATCGAGGACTGGCCGAACGCCATCGAGACGATGGGGCGGCTCGCGGATCTCACCCGTGATCCGGGCCAGCGCACCGAGCTGCTCACCCGCATCGCGCGGGTGCAGCACCAGAAGCTCGGCCGCTCGGAAGAGGCGGAGTACCGGCTCTCACAGGCGTTGGAGCTCGACCCCGGCTACGTGTCGGCGCTCGTGCTGCTCGCGGAGATCTACAAGCAGCGCGGTGACTGGCTGAAGGCGTCGCGCACTCTCGAGGCGGCGAGCGACTACTCGCACAACCCGCTCGAGAAGACCACGCTCGCGGCCGAGGCGGCGTTCATCAACTGGGAGGAGCTCGAGAACCGCGACAAGGCGATCGAGCTGTTCGCCAAGACGATGTCGTACGACCCGGAGCACATCCGCGTCGGACGCGTGCTCGCCGAGATCTACTACGAGGGTGGGCACCACGCGTACTCGGATCCGATCTACGACATGCTCACGCGCAAGGTCGAGTCGCTCGACCTCGACGACGATCAGCAGCGCGAGCTGTTCGTGAAGGCGGCCAAGAGCGCGCGCGCGCTCGGCAACTCGGACAAGGCGCTCAAGCAGTACAAGCGCGCGTACGACATCGACTCGACCAACCACGAGGTGTTGGTCGGCATGGCCGATCTGTTGTTCGAGCGCGAGGACTGGGACCGCGCGTTCAAGCTCTACCAGACCATCCTCGTCCAGCACCGCGACACGCAGTCGAGCGAGGACACCGTCCGCGTCTATCATCGGCTCGGCACGATCAAGAACCGGCAGAACGAGCCGCGCAAGGCACTGAACTACTTCGAGAAAGCGCTCGAGGTCGACCCGCACCACGAGCCCACGCTCGTCGCGGTGATCAACCTGCAGGCGTCGTCGAACGACTGGGAGGGCGTCATCCAGGCCAAGCGGGCGATGATCGAGATCAGCCCCGATGGCGACACGCAGTTCGCGTTGTGGAAGGACATCGGCGAGCTGTACCTCAGCAAGCTCGGCAACAAGGACAAGGCCGCCTCCGCCTACCAGTCCGCGCTCGACCTGCGGCCCGACGACTATCCGCTCTTGCACACGCAGCTCGATCTGTTCACCACTGCGCGGCGCTGGACCGACGCGATCCAGATCATCGATCGCATCGTCGAGATCGAGAAGGAGCCCAAGCGCCGCAGCCGCTACCACTATACGGCGGCGGTGCTGTTGCGCGACGAGCTCAACCAGATGGACGACTCGGTCGAGCGCTTCAACATGGTGTTGGACGACGACCCGCAGATGCTGAAGTCGTTCCAGGCGATCGACACGCTGCTCACGAAGAACAAGGACTGGAAGAGCCTCGAGCGCGCGTACCGCAAGATGCTCAAGCGTCTGCCGCAGGAGGGCAACGAGCAGCTCAAGGTCACGCTGTGGAGCAACCTCGCGGAGATCTATCGAACGCGTCTACAGGACTTCAAGTCGTCCGTGGCCGCGTACGAGGTCGCAGCGAAGCTCGACCCGGACAACGTCGACCGGCACATGAAGATGGCCGAGCTCTACGAGCGCCTCATGGAGGTCAGCCCGGCGGAGTACGTCGACTCGGCGGTGCGCGAGCACCAGATCCTGATCGCGAACGAGCCGTTCCGCTACGAGAGCTACCACGCCCTCTTCAACATCTACATCAACGCGAACGCCACGGACAAAGCGTACTGCCTCGCGTCGGTGCTCAACTTCTTGAAGAAGGCGACCGATCAGGAGCTCCAGTACCTCGACCGCTTCAAACGGCCGGACTTCGTGATGGCGCGTCAGCGGCTGTCGGAGGACACGCTGCGCCGTCACGTGTTCCACCCCGATCAGGACCTGTACCTCACCGGCATCCTCGGCCTCATCGCGCCGGCGGTGGCCGCGTGGCGGGCCCAGCCGCTGCCGGGCACGATCAACGCGACCGAGCGCATCGACATCCAGATCGATCCGTCGCTCTTCTCGCGCATCGCGAAGTACGTGAAGGACGTGCTGAACGTGTCGTCGCCGGACGTGTACCTGCGACCGAACGATCCCGGCGACCTCACGATGATGAACATCAAGCGCGACGAGACGCTGCACCCGTCGATGGTGGTGTTCTCGAACCTGCTGCGCGGCAAGAGCGAGTCGCACCTCGCGTTCGCGCTCGGTCGGTACATGATGGATCTGTACCTGCCGCACTACTGCTACGTGGCGCTCGATCGATCGCCGCAGAACCTCAAGCAGGTGTTCCTGGCCTGCTTGCGGGCGGTGGGCATGCCGGTGCAGGGCGACGTGGCGGCGCTCGACATCATCGCGCGCGAGATCACGAGCCGCATGCAGCCGGCGGCGCTGGACCAGCTGCGCTCGCTCATGCAGAAGTTCGTCGACGCCGGCGGCTCGACGGACGTGAAGCGCTGGGCGGCGGCGGCGGAGCTCACGGCGTATCGCGTGGGTCTCCTGCTCTGCCACGACCTGCGCATCGCGGGTCAGATGATCTCGCAGGAGCAGTCGATGCTCGGCAGCACGATGGGCCCTCGTGACAAGATCAAGGAGCTGGTCCTCTACAGCATCAGCGAGGACTACTTCACGGCTCGCCGGGCGATCGGTGTGACTGTCGCCTAGTGGAGGGGGTCGGGCGGGCCTCCAACCTGCTGGTTGGGGGCGCGCCTCATTCGTCTTGATGGAGGGGCGCGCCGCGCCCCTCCCTCCGCCGGGCAAAGCCCGTCGGAGCCTCCCTCCCCCACGGCGCTTCGCGCCTCCTGGTGTGCCGTTCGGCGCGCGCGCGTCACGGCCTCGCGGCGTGGCGGTTGCGGCCAGCGGAGAGTCTACGCCGGTGGCTTGCCCGCGGTGAAGCTGTGCGTCGCCCGGCTCGGGATCGGGCCGGTCTCCTGCATGCCGAGGGCGCGGAAGATGAGTAGGGGCTTGCTCTTGCCCTTCACCGTGACGGGCTCGCGGTTCTCGAAGGCGACCTGGCCGCCGACGTACTGCATGGTCGTCTCGCTGACGATGACCTCGCCGGGCCCGGCGACGTTGCACAGGCGCGAGGCGACGTTCACGGCGTCGCCGATCACGGTGTACTGCAGCGTGCGGGACGAGCCGATCGCGCCCGCGATCACCGGGCCCGTGTTCACGCCGATGCCGACGTGCACGGGCTCCTGGGCGTTCGACGCACGCATGCGGTTGAACTCCTCGAGCGCGCGCTGCATCTCGAGCGCGCAGCGGACGGCCTGCACGGGCGCATCCGGGCGTTGCACTGGCGCGCCGAAGAGGCCGATGATCTCGTCGCCCACGTACTTGTCGAGCGTGCCGCCGTGGCGGAACAGCACGTCCACCATCACCTCGAAGTACGCGTTGAGCGTGCGGACCATCTCCTCCGGCGTGTGGCGCTCGCTCATCGAGGTGAAGCCGCGGATGTCCGCGAACAGCATCGTGACGTCGAGCTGCGCACCGGCCTGGTCGAGCTGCAGCTGCCCGTTCACGATCTGTTCGACGAGGTTCGGCGACATCAGGCGCTGCAGCTGAGCGCGCGTCTCGGCCTCGCGCTCGATCTTCTTCGCCAGGCGATGGTTCTCGATGGCGATGGCCGCCTGCGTGGAGATGCCCTGGAACAGCGTGAGGTCCTTCTCGGTGAAGGCGCCGGTCGTCAGCATCGAGTCCATGTGCATCGCGCCCACGAGGCGATCCGCGTAGAGCATCGGCACGCACATCGTGGAGCGGATGCCCTGCATGATGATGCTCTTCGCGCCCTTGAAGCGCTCGTCGAGCATCGCGTCCGACGACAGCACTGCGCGCTTGTTGTTCTTCACCTCTTCGAGGATCGACGTGGACAGCTGGATCTGCTCGTCCTCGCGCTTCTGCTTCACGTAGCGCGGCATCAGCTCGCCGGTGTCATGATCGATGAGGAGGATGACCGCGCGATCGGCCTTGATCAGCTGGAACGACTCCTCGACGATCTTGCGGCACAGCTGGTCGAGGTCGGTGTCGAGCGACAGGCGTTGCGAGAGCTCGTGGGCGATGCGCAGCTTCTCGTAGTCGGCGCGCAGCGCATCCACGCTGTGGATCTCGGCGGCGGGCAGGAAGTGCGCGCTGGCCTCGACGCGGCTGCGCACCTGGCTCTGCACCATGTCGGAGAACAGCGTGACGTTGCGGACCTGGCCCGCGCCGTCCTCCTCGATGAAGCGCAGCACGGTGTTGCCGAGCGCGATCTCGTCACCCGTGTTGAGCGCGCGCTCGCTGACGCGCTCGCCGTTGACGAAGCTGCCGTTCAGGCTGCCGGTGTCGCGCAGGACGTACTTGCCCTGCGGTCCGCGAGTGATGCGGCAGTGCTCCTTGGACACGATGCGGTCGAGCAGCTGGACCGTGTTGTCGGGGTGGCGGCCGAGCGTATTGAACGCCGAGAGCGGGTACTCCTTCGGTCCGTCGCCCGTGACCAAGATGAGCCGAGCTTGCATTGGCGAGCCGCCGGCCCATCGTAGCAGGTCGGGGGCGGGCCTGCTGGGCCCGGTGCCCGTGCGCGCCCCCGCGGCGGGCGCTTCGGCCCACTGCAGGATCGCCGCTCACGGCAGGATCGAAATGGTGCGCTCGATCTGGATGTCGCGCTCGATCGGCGCGAGTACGTCGAAGGGCCAGTGGTACGCGGCGGTGTACACGACGCCGAAGTGCGCGCCGTCCTTCTCGAGCTCGATCCACGTCTCCGCCTCGGGGTCGGTGACACCGGCGGCGTAGAGCTGCTGCGCCATCCGCTTGCGCAGCTGCTCTCGCTCGTCCGCGTCGGCGCGATACAGCGAGCTGCGACCGGCGAATGCCGAGCTGGTCTCCTCGAGCACGCGGAACGCCTCCTGTCGCTCCCATGCGACGCGCACGTACTCCCAGCCCGCGTACCCCGCTGCGACGAGCGCGAGCAACACCGTGATGCTCACGACGTTGATCGAACGCTGCTTCTTGTACTGGGCGGGAAGCACTCGTCCTCGCGGAGCCAGGATAGCAGCGCGGGCGACTCCCCCGCGTGCAACCCTGATAGAATCCGCCGTCGAAAGCGCGTGTACCACCTTCCCGCATACGTCGCGGTCGAGCGCTGGGCCGCAGGACGCGTCGTCGTCGTCGCTGCGCCGCACGATGGAGTGGGCGCTCGGCGACTGCGCGAAGCGGGTGCGCGAGTCATCGTGGTCGGACGGCCGCGCGACGCCGACGGCCTCGAAGTGCGCGACGGGATCCCGAGCTTGCCCATCGCGGATGGGAGCGCGGACGTCGTCGCTTGCATCGAAGGCTATGCGGAGCTGACGGCCGACGCCCGCGCACGCCTGCTCGGCGAGGCGCGGCGCGTGCTCGGCCCCGGCGGTGTGTTCGTGGCGTGGACCGCCCACGATGCCGACGCGTCGCACGAGCCCCTGGTGGATTTCTGGACGCTCGAGCGCGAGGTCTCGTCGGTGTTTCCGCGCGTGCAGATGATCGCGCAGATGCCCTGGCAGGGCTGGAGTCTCGCGCCGGTCGTCGACGACGCGTCGCCGACGCCCGGCATCGCGGTGCGCGAGAGCCTCCTGCGCGCGGCGCCTCGAGCGACGCATTACCTCGCGCTCGGCGGAGGGACGGGGGCGGCGGCGCGGCTGCAGTCGGCGCTGCAGTGTCTGCTCGTGCCCACGCCGCCGGAGGAGCGCGAGCCCGCGGCGCCTGCCCTCGATCCGGAGGCGCTCGAGGAGCTGCGCGATCGCGAGCGCACTGCGATCGCCGAGCTGGAGGAGACGCGGGGACGCGAGCGCGTCGCGATCGCCGAGCTGGAGGAGACGCGAGGACGGGAGCGCGTCGCGATCGCGGAGCTGGAGGAGATGCGGGGACGCGCCCGCGCTGCGATGGAGGAGCTGGACGAGCTGCGCGCGCGCGAGCGGATCGCGGTCGAGGAGCTCGAGGCGCAGCGCGAGCGCGAGCACGCGACGAATGCCGAGCTCGCGGAGCTGCGCGAGCGCGAGACCTCGGAGCGCGCTGAGCTCACGAGGATGCGCGAGCGCGAGGTCGCGACCCAGGCCCAGCTCGCCGCGGTGCGCGACGCAGAGGCCGCGGCCCAGGCGGAGCTCGGCGAGCTGCGCGGGCGCGAGATCACGGCGCAAGGCGAGCTCACGATCGCGCAGGCGGAGCTCGACGATCTGCGGCGTCGCGAGCGCGCCGCTCTCGCCACGGTGGACGAGCTCGGCAAGCGCATCCGTGCGGCGGACGAAGAGCTCGAGGCGCTCCGCCAGCGCGAGCACGTCACCGACGAAGAGGTCGCCGCGCTGCGCGAGCGCAACCGCAGCGCCGATGACGAGCTCGATGGCCTGCGTGCGCGCGCCGAGGAAGCACGGGTGGAGCGCGAGGGGCTGCGCACGCGCGCCGACGAAGTGCGGGCCGAGCTCGACCGCGTACGGGCCCGCGAGGTCGAGCTCGAGGCGAAGGTCGTCGAGCTCGAGCGAGAGCGGGAGCTCCGGCAAGCCGCACTCGCGGAGCTCGAGGAGAAGCTGCGCGCGCGAGAGACCGACGTCACCGTGCTCACGCACACGGTGCACGAGCTGGAGCAGTCGCTGGCACGCGCGAGCGAGCGCGCCGAGGCGCGCGCGCGGGAGATCGACGAGCGCAATCGAGCCAACGGCGAGCTGAAGGCGCGGTGCGAGTCGCTCGCGTCGGAGCGCGAGCAGATCCTGCGTCAGCTCGAGGTCGCCGCCGCGGAGCGCGAGGGCGCGCGCCAGATGGGCGTCCGCCTCGAGACGGAGCTCGAGCTCGCTCGTCGGCGACTCGGCGCCACCGAGGAGCAGCTGGCCGCGAAGCTGTCCGAGTCGTCGCGGCTCGCCGCCGAGGTGCAGATCGCGAAGGAGCGACTCGAGCACCAGGAGACCCTGCTCGCGACCACGCGGACGCGCGCCGAGGAGCTGAGCGCGACGGCGGCCCAGAGCGTCGAGCAGGGGCGCATGCTCGCGGAGGTCGCCATCGATCGCGATCGCCTGCGCGAGGAGATCGGGCGCCGCTCGGAGGCGATCGAGAAGCTCGAGGAGCGGCTGTGGACCACGCGCGACGAGCTGCAGCGCGAGCGCGTCGAGAACGTGCGCGTCGGGGCCGAGGTCGAGCGCCTGCGGGAGCAGCTGGAGCGGGGTCGTCAGGTCGAGGTCGGCCGCACGACGGAGCTCGAGCGCCTCAGCGCCGAGCTGCGCAAGCTGGAAGTCGAGCGCGCGGACACGGTGGGGTTGCTGCGCACGCGCGAGGACGAGCTCGCACGACTACGGCGCGACGTCGACACGATGTCGTCGACGTCGGCAGATCTCGCGCACGTCCGACGTGAGCTCGACGAGCGCGCGCGAGAGCTCTCCCAGATCGGATCGAAGCTCGAGCTCTCGCGTGCACGCGAGCAGGAGGCCGTGCAGGTCGGCCGACGACGCGAGCAACAGCTCGGCGAGGCCGGTGCCGAACTGGAGCGGCTGCGCAAGCAGGTCGATGCCCAGGCCGAGCTCGCGACCGGGCTGCAGAGCGAGCTCGACGTGCGTGCCGTGGAGGTCGAGCAGCTCGCGGCGGCCGTGTCGGACCTGCAGGCGCAGGTGGAGTTGGCGCGCACCGATCGCCGTGCGATCGAGGCGGAGACGCAGGAGCGCCAGCATCAGCTCGAGCAGATCGCGGCCGAGCGCGAGCTCCTGCGCCGCAAGCTGCGGGAGCGCGAGCAGGAGCTGGAGGACATCCAGTCGCTGCAGGAGACGAGCGGCGCGGAGCTCTTCAAGCTGCGCCGCGAGCTCGATGCGGCTGCGCATGCGAACGAGCGGCTCAGCGAAGCGCTCGGCATGCGTGGGCACGACGAGGCGGAGCCGGTCCCCGCGGAGGTGAGGCGCGCGTGGCCAGCCGAGGCGCTCGCGGAGATCGAGCGGCTCGAGGGCGAGATCGCGAACGCGTCGCGCGAGCGGGTGGACGAGCTGGCGGCCGAGCGGACGCGCTCCGAGGCGGGTGCGGGTGATCGCTCGCGGGTGCGCCGGCTGCAGCTCGAGCTGGAGATCCGGGCGCAGGAGCTCGAGCACATGCTCGCGCAGCTGGACGGCGCGGAGCAGAAGATCTGGGAGATGACGGATGCGAGCGATCGCAACGCGGCGCGACTCGCCGCCAGCCTCGCGCAGCTCGAGAAGCATCGCGAGCAGCTCGACGAGGTGCTCGACGAGCTGGAGGTCACGCGCAATCTGCTGAGCGCTTCGCAGGCGCGCGCAGTGGAGCAGGAGCGCTTGTTGGCGAGCGAGCGCGCCAAGCTGGCGCGGGCCGGCCTGGGATCGGAGGGCTTGCCGACGCCGCCCGCACAGTTGGTCGAGTACGACGCGGTCGATGCGTTGTTCGCAGAGCTCGACCACGAAGACAGCGCGCACGTCGATCTCCAGCCAATCCTGCTGTCGAGCGCAGCGCGTGCAGCGACGTCGAGCGAGCCGGCCGGGATCCCGACGCCCGTCCACGACGGTGGAAGCACCGGGAGCGCCTCGCGGCCGATCGACTTGCGTGCCGCGCCGCGCATGGTCGTGGAGCCGATCGAGGACGAGGACGGCTGGGACTCCGACGATGGAGCGGTGGACGCAGGCGACGCCAGCGTGGGGCAGGAACGGCCGGCCAACACGCGCGATCGCGGTGGGGCTTGACGTGAGGGCGCGCGGGCCCTAGCTTCCCCTCGCGCTGCACTCGCGAGGGTGGCGAAATTGGTAGACGCGCACGGTTCAGGTCCGTGTGTCTCACGACGTGGGGGTTCGAGTCCCTTCCCTCGCACGACGAAAGAAACCCGGTCCAAAGGACCGGGTTTTTTTCGTCGTGCGCCGTGCCCGTGCCCGTGCCCGTGCCCGTGCCCGGAGGGGGGGGACGAACGGATCGGGAACGGATCGGGAACGGTCACGGGTCGGGCACGGGCACGGGCACGGGCACGGGCACGGCGACCGGATCAAACGATCGGCGGATGAGACCGCTTCGCGTTCTCATCCGCCGATCGTTTCGATCCGGTCGACCGAGATCGCCGGGCCCGACATGTGGATGCCGAAGCCGGCGCTGTCCACCGTGCCGTGCACGCGGACGCGCGCGCCCGTCTCGCAGTCGAACGCTCCCTCGAGCCGGTAGACCGTGCCGTCGTCGGCGACCAGCTCGTAGAAGCCGCCCTCGAGATCGGAGTAGCGCAGCGTGCCCGTGTACTTCGCCATGACGAAAGTGTACCCCGAACGCTTCGGTCGGCTAACCTGGCCCCGTGAAGTCGGTCGCGCGGACGCTCGTCGCGCTGGCACTGTCGAGCTGCGGCAGCGATCCCGCGCCCATCTCGACGCCCGACGGGCACATCGAAACCAATGCGAGCGCCCCCGTGTCGCTGCCGGACCTCGACGGCGGGCTCGGCGACCGGCTCGTCACTGCGGAGCTCGATCGTGACGCCGCCGCGCCTGCGATCGTCGAAGCGCTCGCGCACGCCGACGCGCGCGTGCGTGCGATCGGACTGCGCACGCTCACTCGCATCGCGCCGATGTCGGCGCCCGTCGTCGTCGGCTCGCTCTTCGAGCGCGACACCCCCACCGCCGACATGCTCTCCGCCGTCGCGCTGCTCGATCCGCCACCCGGTGCACCCGGTGACGCCGTCGAGCCCACCGGAGCGTGGCGCGTGCTCGGGGACGAGTTGTGGCTGCGCGTCGCTCTCGCCGAGGACCCCGCCGAAGCGCGTGCGGCCACGTTCGCGCTCGCGCGCGTCGGTGGTGCACGCACGCAGGCGTTGCTCACCATCGCCGCCGGCCCCGACGAGGACGACACCCGTCGCACCGCCGCGTTCGAAGCGATGGGCATCCTGTGCGCGCGACGACATGCGCTCGTGCCCACTGCGTTGCCGGTGATCGCCGACGGTCTCGGTGCGTCCGCCGAGGTCCGCCGCGCCGCCGCCTTCGCGCTCGCGCGCTGTGCCGCCCCTTCGGCGGAGCACTTCGCGGGCGACGAGCGAGCCGCATGGGCCGAGCGCCTGACCGCCGCGGTCGCCGACGACGATCCCGAGGTCGCGCGACTCGCATGGAAGGCGTTCGAGGCGCTCGGCGAAGCGCCGGCCGAGCTGTCCGCCGATCTGCTCGGCGACGAACCGCCGCCGTGGTGGGTCGAGGTCGAGGCCGTGCGAGCGCTCGCGGCCAAGGCGACGCGGCGACGCGAGCTCGTCGACCGGCTCGTGGCCGCACCCACCGAGCAGTGGACCGGACCTCGCGCGCACGTCCTGCTCGTGGCGCTCGCGAGCCTGCGCCGCGGCGTCGTCGAGACGCCCGAGCTCGTCGTCGCGCTCGCACCCCTGCGCGATCGATACGAAGCCCCCGCGCCGATCGAGTCGCGCGCGCGCAAGATCGCCGCGCTCGCGCGCTGCGAGCTCCGCGGCCTGCAGGCGATCGCGAGTGGCGACATCGTGCCCGTCGACGGATGCGCGACCGTCGACGACGGCCTGCCGCGCGACTGGTCCGAAGCGTTCGCCGTCGACGTGCTCGCGGCGATGCGCAACGTCGCCCATGGATCCGTCCGCGCCGATGCGCTCGTGGAGCGCGCGAAGGACCCACGCCCTGCGATCGCGGCTCCCGCCCTCGCGGCGCTCGCCGACCTCGACGATGCACGCATCAATGCCGTGCTCCGGGCCGCGCTCGCGCGCGACGACGCGGGCGTGCTCGCGGCCGCCGCGGGAGCCGTCGCCGCGCGTGCGGCGGATCGCAGCAAGCGCGACTCCTCGGCCGTGCCTGCTCTCACTGCGCTGCTCGGTCGCACGGATCCCATCGGCGCGATCGAAGCGCGGCTCGCCGCCGTCGAGGCGCTCGGCAGCCTCGCGCGGAACATCGGCGAGCAAGGTCCCGCGATCGAGCCCGCCGACGCCGCGCCGCCACCGCTCGCCGCACCCGAGCGTCTCGCCGAAGCGCGCGGCTGGCTCGAGCGGACCGTGCTCCCGCTCGCGACCGATCCGCACGCGGCGATCCGGCGCGCGGCCTGGTCGGCGCTGTCGGGCGAGCCCGAGCTGCAGTCGAGGTTCGAGGCGGAGATCCCCACCGCGTTCCCGAACACGTTTCCCCAGGCGGCGGGTGCCGTCACCGCGATGCTCGAGCATCCGACGCGCGGCATCCGACTCCACACCGCGGCCGGCGTGATCGACATCGCGCTCGACGGTGCACCTTCACCCATCGCCCAGGCGAACGTCGCCGAGCTCGCACGCGCGGGTCGCTACGACGGCGTGCGATTCCATCGCGTCGTGCCCGGCTTCGTCGCTCAGGGCGGAGATCCGCGCGGCGACGGCTACGGCGGCCCTGGCTGGCTCATGCCGTGCGAATGGTCCGACACCCGCTACGAACGCGGCACCGTCGGCATCGCGCTCGCCGGCAAGGACACGGGCGGCTCGCAGTTCTTCGTCGCTCACACGCGTCAGCCGCACCTCGACGGTCGCTTCACCGTGATCGGTCGCGTCGTCGCGGGGCTCGACGTCGTCGACGCTCTGCTGCCCCACGACCTCATCGAGCGCGCCGAGCCGCTGGACGAGGTGCCGTGATCCTGTGGATCCTCGGCGGTCGCGATCCGAGCGGCGGCGCCGGGGTCGATCGCGATCGCGCGACGGCAGCCGCCGTCGCACCCGAGCTACGGCTCGCGGTGCTCGTCACCGCCGACACCGAACAGGGCGATGGTCGACCGGCGCGCTCCCATCCTCGTGCGCCTGCCCAGCTCGCGCGCGAGCTCGCGACGTTCCCCGCTCCGTCCGCCGTGAAGCTGGGCCTGGTACCCGATGCGGCCGTCGACGTCGTGCTCGCCGCGCTCCAGCCGTGGCGCTGCCCCATCGTGCTGGATCCCGTGCTGCACGCGAGCGACGGCGGTGCGCTCGGCTCGAGCGTGTCGGGATTGCGCCGATTGGCCGCGATCGCGACGCTCGTGACCCCGAATCGCGCCGAGGCGACCGCGCTGGGCGATCCGATCGCCGCCGCCGCGCTGCTCAAGGATGCCGAGCCCGATCCGACGCGTGTCGTCGATCGACTCGTGATCGGCGGCGCGGTGCATCGCTTCGATCGCCCGCGCAAGGCCGGCCCCGATCCGCGCGGCACGGGGTGCGCGCTCGCGACCGCGATCGCCTGTCACCTCGCCCGCGGCGCGACGCTGACCGACGCCTGCACCCACGCGATCGCCTGGCTCGACGACGCGCGCACGCGCACGCGGCCCGGGCCCGACGGGCGTCCGCATCTCTGATCACTCGCGCGGCGCCACCACGACGTCGACGAGCGACGGCACTGCGGCGCGCAACTCGACGACGCCCGCCTCCGTGACGACCGTGTGCGACAGATCGAGCGATCTCAGCGCCGTGAGCCCGCGCAGGTGCTCGAGCCCGGCGTCAGTGACGAGCGTGTCGTCGAGCCGAAGCCGCTCGAGCCCGCCGAGACGTGCGAGATGCGCGAGCGCGGCGTCGACGACATCGGTGTGATCGAGCGCCAGCGAGTGCAGCTTCGTCGCGCGCGCAAGGTGCGAGAGCCCACGGTTGGTGATGCGTGTGTGAGACAGCGACAGCTCGTGCAGCGACGTCATGTCCGCCAGGGCGACGAGCCCGACGTCGGAGATCTTCGTGTTCGACAGATCGAGCTCGCGCAGCGCCCCGAGCTTCGCGAGCTCGGGCGCGATGCGATCGTCGATGCTCGCGTATCCGAGCCGCAGCACCTCGAGTCCACGAAGATCGCCGAGATGCGGCAACGCAGGGTTCGCCGTCTCGCCGGTGAGCTCGAGCTCGCGCAGCGTCGTGACGGCAGCGAGCGCGATGAAGCCCGCCTCGCCGATGTCGCGGTCGTGCAACACGAGCGACTCCAGCTTCGGCAGCCGCACCAGTGCGGCCAGGCCCGCATCCGTGACGCGCGAGTGGGCGAGCTCGAGCCGCTCCACGCTCTCGCAGTGGCGCAGCGTGGCGAGCCCACCGTCGCCGAAGCGCGGGCAGTCGCACACGAACGTCGCGACCCCGAGATCGCGGAAGTACAGCGGACTGTTGTCGTTGAACGTGTCGCCGCTCCAGTGCAGCTCGGAGAGGCGCGTGAGTGGCTTGATCTGGTTGAGCGAGAAGTTGCCGACCCGCGTGTCGCGGAGCTCGAGCACCTCCACCGCCGTGGCCTTGCTCAAGCGCGTCATCGCGTCGTGGCCCGCCCACGAGCCCACGAGGGACACCTCCTTCACCGTCGTCGGCCACAGCTCGAGCATCAGAGCGAGCGGGCTGTCCTTCTCGAGCTCGTGCAGCGCCACGCGGCGCAGAGGAAGCGCCCGCAGCGGCTCCACGGCGATCTCGTCGGGCGTCGTCACGCGCGCGAGCACGAGCGTGTGCAGGCCCGTGAGCGCGGCGATGCGCTGGATCGACGCCGCATCGAGCTCGACGTCCGCGAGCGTGAGCTCCTCGATCGATGCGAACGCGCCGATCTCGACGAGCGCGCCTGCGCAGCCGGACACGCGCAGCCGCTTCACGAGCGGCGCACGACGGGCGAGCTCGCGGAGGTCCAGATCCGTGCATGCCGCAGTGGGATCGAGCTCGTCGAGTTGCCCGAGGCGATCGATCTCCGACAACGCGAGGTCGAGCTCGCGCACCTGTGCGAGATCCATCCCCTCGAGCTCCGACGCCTGATGCACCACGACGCGCGCAGGCGAGGGCGGAAGCGGTCCGGGCTCGACCGGCGCCTCTTCGACGGCGGCCGCGGCCGCAGGCAGCACGGCGTCCGACGAGTCGTCGCCGCAGCGGCACGCCGCGGCGGCGACGACGATCGCCAGGCACCATGTGCGGCGCTGCTCCACCTCGGAGGGCATCTTGCGGCTGGCCTCGGGCCGAACCCAAACGGAGCGAGCAAGCGGCTCGATTTCGGCCGTCGTCGGCAGGCGCGAGACGCGCAGCGAGGGGGTCCGGGCCGCCTCGGACGGCTCCGACGTGCAATTGGCGCTTCGCAGATTTGCCCGGTGTAGCCCCACAGGAACAGCATTCCGCAACTTCGGCAGGATCGCCCTTGGCGTGATTGACGCGCTCGGGTCGTTTATGTACAACGCGCACCAAGCGACCGGTACGCCGCCCGCGACCGGCAGACCACGGGGACAGGGTCAGCCAAATGGGAACGAACAGGATCGAGCGCGTGCTCCGACACGACGGCATCGTGGCGGTGCTCGACATGACGGCGGAGATGCAGGCCAACGGCGATCCCGCCTGGGCCGGCGAGGAACGCTGGCAGCCCATCGTCATGGAAGCGGTGAAGCTGCGGCAGATCGCGAACGAGCCGTCGGTTCGCGTGCTCGTCGGTGATCACGCCGTGTTGGTCTCGGGCGACGAGAAGCACGTGGTCGGTGTCGTCTTCATCAAGGGGCACCCCGTGGTGAAGTCCGTCGTTCGCATGGTTCGGCAGCTGCTGCGCCATCCGAACGCCATTCCCCCGGGCCTCTGAGCCGACGACGCGGGCGCGCTGCGTCCGCGGCTCCCGGTCGAATCACCGTTCTGCGAGACGTGCAGCGCGTGTGCGCTGCTAGACTCGCGGCCGTGGACGGCACGCGCGGAACGCTCGTCGACGCGCTGACCGCGGAGCTCGGCGCGGATGCGGTGCGCACCGAGCCCGACGATCTGGCCGAATACGGCCGCGATCGCTGCCGCGGACCGTGGTCCATCGCCGCGAGCGTGGTCGTGCTGCCGCGGACACCGGCGCAGGTCCAGGCGGTGGTGCGGCACTGCGCCGCAGCCCGTACCTCCATCGTGCCTTCGGGCGGTCGCACCGGCCTCGCCGGTGGGGCGACGGCGAGCGGCGGTGAGGTCGTGCTGTCGCTCGAGCGCATGCACGCGATCCTCGAGGTCGACCCCGCGGCTCGGATCCTGCGCTGTGAAGCGGGCGCCACGGTCGCCGTGGTGCAGGACGCCGCCCACGCCCACGGCCTGCTGTATCCCGTCGACTTCGCCGCGAAGGGCTCGGCGCAGATCGGCGGATCGATCGCGACGAATGCCGGCGGCGTCAAGGTGCTGCGCTACGGCACCACGCGGAGCTGGGTGAGTGGTCTGCGTGTCGTCGTCGCGTCGGGCGAGCTGCTCGACATCGGTGGCGCGCTCGTCAAGGACAACACCGGCTACGACCTGCGGCAGCTGTTCATCGGGGCCGAGGGCACGCTCGGCATCGTCGTCGAGGCCACGCTGCGGCTCACGTCGCCGCCGCTCGGATCGGTCGTCGCGCTCGCGGCGGTGCCGAGCGACGCTGCAATCCTCCGCCTGTTGGATCGCTTGCAACGCGCGGGTGTGCTGCAGGCCTTCGAGTGCCTCGAGCACGGCTGCCTCGCCCACGTGCTCGCGCATCGCGGTCGCGCGGCGCAGGGCCCGTTCGCGCGGCCGAGCCCGCAGTACGTGCTCGTCGAGGTCGAGACGGCGACCTCCGGCGAGGCCGGGCTCGCGCTCGCGCACGAACGGCTCGTCGACACGCTCGGCGCGGCACAGGAGGCCGGCGAGATCGACGACGCGATCGTGGCCGCGAGCGCGCAACAGGCCCGCGATCTGTGGGCGCTGCGCGAGGACATCAGCGAGTCGCTGCATCGCCACCGCCCGCACAAGAACGACGTCGCGTTGCCGGTCGCGACGGTGCCCGAGTTCATGCAGCGCTGGCGCGAGCTGGTCGCCCGCGCGGTGCCGGAGGCGGAGGCGCTCGCGTTCGGCCACGTGGGCGACGGCAACCTGCACCTCAACCTGTTGCCGCCTGCGGACGCGGACGCGGACGCGTTCACGCAGCGGTGCCTCGCGTACGACGAGGACGTCTACGCGCTCGTCGAGGACATGCACGGCAGCATCTCGGCGGAGCACGGGATCGGCCTGCTCAAGCGCGCGCACCTCCACCACAGCCGCAGCGCGGGCGAGCTCGCCATGATGCGCGCGATCAAGCAGGCGCTCGACCCGAACGGCCTGTTCAACCCCGGCAAGGTCCTGCCGTGACCGAGTCGCGCGCGGGCTGGGACGCGCGCGCGTACACCCGGCTCGGCGAGCCGCAGCTGCGGTGGGCGAGCGCGTTGATCGGCCAGCTCGAGCTGCGCGGCGACGAGACGATCCTCGATGCGGGCTGCGGCAGCGGGCGCGTGACGTCGTTGCTGCGCGAACGCGTGCCGCGAGGTCGGGTCATCGCCGTCGACGTGTCGACGGACATGCTCGAGCAGGCGCGCGCGATGCTGGGCGATGATCGCATGGAGTATCGCCACGCCGATCTCGAGACGCTCGGCTTGCACGGCGTCGCGGACGTGGTGTTCAGCGCGGCGGTGTTCCACTGGGTGCCGGATCACGCGGCGTTGTTCCGCGCGTTGTTCGCGGCGCTCGTGCCGGGTGGTCGACTGCACGCGCAGTGCGGGGGCGTCGGCAACCTCGAGCGAATCCTCGCGCGTGCCGACGACGTGGGGGCGCGCGCGCCGTTCCGCGAACATCTCGCGGGCTTCGTGCGCACGACGAACTTCGGCGGCGCGCTCGACAGCGAGGCGCGCCTCGCCGATGCGGGCTTCGCCGAGATGCGCTGCTGGACGACGCCGGCCCCCACGCCGTTCTCCGGACGCGATCTCTTCGCGGAGTTCATCGAGAAGGTCGTGCTGCGCGACCACCTCGTGAGATTGCCCAGCTCTGCGCTGCGCGATGCCTACGTCGATGCGCTGGCCGAGCTCGCAAGTGCCGACGATCCCCCGTGGACTCTCGATTACGTGCGCCTGGATCTCCGTGCGATCCGGCCCTAGCGAGCGCGAATCCGCGAGCGGATCCTCGCATGCGTGGGGTTGCGGCGCCGCCATCGCTTGTTAGCCTGGCGCCGACTTGGGTTGGCTTCTCCACCTGATTCGTATCGCGATGGATCCGTTCGCGTCGTCGGTGCTCGCCGCGAGCCTCGTCGGTGAGCCCGAGCTCGGACGCGAGCTCGTCGCGATCTGCCGCCGCGAGTCGCATTGCCGTCTGGTGGGTGCGCACGAAGGCGATCGATGGGCGGGTCGCAGCATGCACGCGAACGCGACGCGGGTCGGCTGGCTCGATCCGGAGTGCGGCTTCCATCGCGGGTCGCCGTCGCGCTTCTCCACGCGTGGTGTGCACGGCTTGTCGGCTGCGTACTCGCTCCGATTTCTGGGCACGTGTCTCCCGCCGGAGGCGCTCGACGTGCCGCTCCTGTCCGCGATCGCGGCGGCGCGCCGGGCCAAGTCGCAGTGCCGCCGCCACGGCGCCTGCACGGCGGACGCGCGTCACCGCATGTGGATCGGCCAGCGCCGCTTCGCTCGCACGCAACGGTCGTGAACCCTGCTAGCCGGGCTGCTCGCCCGCCTGCGGCTCGATCTTGCGCGACTGTTCGTCCGCGTTCAGCGGATCGTTGAGGATGACGTCGACCTTGGTGCGCGCCCAGTCGTCGCCGACGGTCGACACCTGCACGCGGTACTGCCGGCCGCCGATCAAGAGGCGCGCGGACGCGTTGAACCACGAGTAGACCTTCGCGCCCGGCTCGGGCTCCTCGACCTTCGGCTGGCCGGGCACCTCGATCCCGACGATCGCGAGCGCGGCCTCGGGCGTGAACGCTCCCTCGGTGACGAATCCGTCGAACGAGATCGCGCTGGCTTTGCCGTCCTCGTACTCCATGCCGATCGCGGTGAACTTCCCGTTCGGATCGGCGTAGCGCTGCCGCGCGTGCTGACACGAGAACCACGTCCGATCGGGCACGTAGCGCACGCACGACTTGCGCTGCACGCCCTTGCCGAGCGTGTCGCCGAGCTTCGCTTCGACCTCGGCGGGCGTGTGCCCGAGCATCGCCTCGATGGGCAACGGCCCCTCGAGGACGCGCCCGTTCTTCGGCGCATCGGCCTTCGCGTCGACCTTCGCGTCGGGCTTCGCGTCGCCTTTCGCGTCGGCCTTCGCCTTCGCGTCGCCCTTGCGCGCCGCACTCGCGTTCTCGTCGGCGGGACAGCCGAGAAGGACGATGCCGAGACTCGCGAGCACGAGCGGAGACGTCAGGCGCGACATGCGGTCCGACCGTAACGCGATCGCGGGGGCGAGGTCAGCACGAAGGTGCTAGTCTGCGCCGTCGACTGCGAGCCTGGCGGAACTGGTAGACGCGCTGGATTTAGGTTCCAGTGTCCTCGTGGCGTGGGGGTTCGAGTCCCCCGGCTCGCACGATCGGTCGGTGCGGCCGAGCCTCCGTCGCTGGTGCGTTCGACCGCCCTCAGCGCGTGACGAGCCTCGAACGCACGGATGGGTGGATTTCGACGCTCGTCAACGCGCTGACGAGCGCCGAACGCCTCACTTCGAGGCGCTCGACCGCCGTCAGACCCTGACGACCCTCGAACGCACCGCTCGCTCGCGCCGCAGCGGGTCCGGACCCGCGCCGCGGAGCGAGCGGTCGCGATCCGCAGGTAGGCACGCACTTACGGAACCGGATCACAGGGTACCGGGCGGCAGGATCTCGCCGCTGTAGCAGTTGTAGACCGTGCCCGGAGTGCGCTGCTGGTCGACGACCCAGTCCTTCAGGGTGTAGAACGTGTTCGCGTAGACGTTGGAGCCGCTGCGGAGCGCGCGACGCCACACCTGGATCGATTCGAGGATCTGCAGATCGAGCGCGCGCGCGTGCTCGACCAGCTGTGCCTCTGTAGCGTCCTCGCGTACGAGCAACAGCAGCTCGAGCACCGCGTTGGTCATGTAGCGGCCCGGCGGCACGCCGTTCATCAGCTCGCGGGCCTGTTGTCCGCTCGACATGTCGATGAAGAGCGCGACCGCCAGCGGATCGAGGTACATGAGCGACACGCTCTGATCGAAGCCCAGGTCATGTGCGCGCGCGAGCTCCATCAGGCACGCGAGCCTCGTGCTCGCCTCCGCTGGAAACCGATCCAGGAGGCCGGAGAGCCTCGTGATGTTCTGCTCGACGCGGGTCCGTCGCCCGCGTGTCGCATCTCCGACGATCGGGTCGTCGGGGAACGACTGCTGGGGGAACCGAAAGCGGATCGCGATGACCCAACGCATCGTCGGATCGGGGTCCTCGCGGCGCAGCACGAACATGTCGAGCGACACGGGCGACCCGACCGGGTAGCCCACGTCGCGCAGATGGGTCCAGATCTCCAGTAGATCCGGGAACGCGTCCACCATTGCCTCCGCGAACATGCCTTGGTCGGTGCCGAAGAACATGCGGCGCGCCATCGCCTCGGCGACGCGGTAGCGGAATCCCCGCTCGCCGGTGCTGGCGTCGCCATAAGTCTCCGCCATCGGCACCTGGATCGTGTCGGACTGCATGAAGTAGGAGTCGCCCCGCGTGACGGAGCCCTCGAGGCGGCTGCGGACCGCCCGTGCCTCGCGCTCGGTATAGTCGACCGGCGTGAGCATCGATTGCGTGTCGTAGGTGAAGCTCTCGGCGCCGTCGGCGTACGACAGGCGTCCGGGATACGGGCTCGCGTCGAGCTGGCTCACCATGTCGCGGATCGTCGGCGAGTCGAGCACGGCGCCGTCGCCCGCGAGCCGCTGCAGGTTCTCGCGGATGAGCGCCGAGCCCTGGTCCGGTGTGAGGTGTCCGCTCGCCACCTCGCGATCGACCGCGTCTCGGTATGCGCGCGCCTGTCGTGCGACGCTCTGTCCGTCGCCCGTCGGCGTGCTCCCGTTCGGCGTGCCCGCGGCCCCGCCTTCGCCCGCATTGGCGCGGCGACTCGCGTCGGCCTCGATCTTCGCCTTCTCGACCTCCGCATCGGCTTCCCGCAGCGCGACCAGGCTCTCCATGCGTTTCGACTCGACCCCGGCCGCCGCCTTCGTGAGCTCGGTGAGCACGCCCGCGAGCTGCTCGCGGCTCGACATGTCGCGGAACACGTCCGCACGCATGACGCTGTCGAGCAGTGACCCGAGCGTGGACGGAGCGGGCGCGGCTTCCGGAGCCTCGATCTCGACGCCGGATGCGGGCATGGCCGTCGGGGTCGCAGCGAGCGCGTCCTGGTAGCGTGAGCCCATGGACACCGGAGCGATCTGCGGGGGCTGGTCGTTGCACGGCGATACCTGCCAGTTCCAGAACCGGCGATCGTCGATGAACTCGCTCGCGTTGCAGTGCGACAGCTGCACTTCCGCGAACGCACCGCGCGTCGGCAGCGAGACGATGCGCTCGTCCGAGGGGATCGCGTCCTCGAGTGCGCGGGGATCACCCGCGGTGAACACGAGGTAGTTGCCGTGCACGCCGATCGGGATCGCGTCGGTGTAGTCGGAAAGCGATCCACGCGCGGCGTCGGGCGGCCAGCCGAAGGGCTCGAGCGCGGCGAGCCGGTCGGCGGGGTGGGTCGCGAGCCAGAGCACACGCTCGTAGTGACGGGCGTGCTCCTGCAGGTGCCGCAGCAGCTCGTCCACTCGGCTCTCTCGCGCTTCCGTGTCGCCGAACGACGGTACGCGATTCGGGGCCGCCCACCACTCGCTGTCGGCGCGGAAGAACATCACCGGCTGGCTGCGCAACACGTCGAGCAAACGCGCGTTGTCGCCGTCGACGACGACCGCGCGCACGTCGATCTTCGTGACCTCGATCTGGTGAGGTACGTCGCCGCGGACGTCGAAGGTGAGGCCGATCTCCTCGATCTGATCGAGGCTGACCCCGTCGAAGCCCTCGAGCGTGAAGACGGCGGTAGTGATCGGCGTCATCCCGTCGATGGTCTCGTGGAGGATCTGATCGCCCGCGAAGTGGCGAAAGCTCGCGTCCGCGAACTGCAGCTGGCGGATGACACCGTCGCGGGTGAGCACGAGCAGCCTGAATCGGTCTCGGGCCACCGTGCGCTGCGGGAATGCCGGGCCGCCGTCGCCGTTTCCGGTGACGTCGCCGAGCTCGATGCGCACGAGCAGCTGTGACAGCGCGCCTTCCTGCACGAGTCTCCGCATCGCCGCCTCGTCTGCCGGGATCCCGGCGAGGTCGCCGAACGCCGAGGCGAGCGTCGAGTCGAGCAGGTGGGCCTTCAATACGTCGCCGTGATCGCGCACGACGTCGCGATCGGAGAAGTCGAAGCTCGGCTGGGGCAGGAACACGACGTCGCGCTCGCGCACCGCTCGCGTGGTGATCAGGTAGTGACGGACGACCTCGTAGTAGAGCAGGGTGAGCGCGTGGCTGTGGTTGTGATTGCGGACGATGCGGGTCTGCACCGTCTCGGCCTCCGCCTGCGTCGCCTGCACGACGACCGTGCTACGCAGGTCCCGGACCATGCGACTGGCCTGGTCGACCGTGTCGCCCAGCCGCTGCGCCGACGAGACCTCGACGTTGCGATTGCCCTCGCTCGATGCGGTGCCCCAGCCGATCGCGTGCGATCCGGTGACGCCCCACATGCTGCCCTGGTCCTGCGACCCGTAGCCGCCGACGCCCGCGGTGCCGCCGAGGAACGACTCGCCTTTTTGCCACTCCGTAACGGTCGCGTCGAGCACCTCGTCGATGGCGCGATCGCGACGTTGCTCGTGCAGAAGGGAATCGTTCTGTCGTGTCGTCTCGAGGCGGGTCTCGGCGTCGCTTCGCCGCCAGTCGACGGTCGCGATGTTGGCGGCCTCGCATGGCGCGAGCGTGAGGCTGTAGAGCACGCGACCCAGCGCGTGGTTCAGCGGGTGCCAGACCGTCTCGTACTCCACCAGCCGACCGGGGCGATAGGGCAGGCCCTCGGAGAACTCGTCTTCGAGGTGGGGCAGCCGCGGCATCGTGGTCACCGGGATGCGCAGCACCTGGGCGAAGCGAACGATGCGCTCAGCCTCGTGGCTCGGCAGCAGCATCTCGCAACCGTCCTCGCCGACGATCGGCAACGCGACCATGCCGAACGACGCCGGCGAAAGCCGCCAGTCGTGCGTGTCGGGATCGACGACCGATGGCAGCACGGGCATCGTGACGCTGGTCAGCGCGGCGGTCGCGACGACGAGGATGCGCTCGGGGCCACGGGTCGGAACGCCGATCGCCTCGGGACCGTACGGGTCGAGCTGGGGGCCGAGGTCGAGCTCGAACGTCGGCACCGTCGGGCACCGCGCCCACACGTGGTCGACCGATATGTTGAACGTCTCGAATACGACGTCGCTCATCGCGTCGCGCGCGGCCAGCAGCTCCGCTTCTGCGCGGCGGACGACGTCGAACGGGATGGAGAGATAGCCGACGTGATCGGTCGTGGCCGGGGGGAGCTGGATCTCCCATTCGAGCGTGCGATCGGGTGGCTTCGGCGAGCCGATGAAGCGCAGCTCGAGCCGCATCGCGACGCCGCAGACGAGGACGACGTGACGGATCGGCTGGGCGGTTGCGGCCTGCAACAGCGTGAGCCGAAGCTTGCTGGGGAGATCACCGACGAACATGAACGCTTCCTCCGGGTCCGGCACACGCGTGCCGCGAGAGGAGTACCCAGCCGAGGTGGAGCGTTCCGCTGCGCTCGCGTGCACGTACGAGTGATCGATGGATCGCTCGCGGGAACGCTCGAGGCGCCGCGGGGTACTCCCCGATTGCGATGCACACAGCGACTCGATCCCTCCTCGTGATCTCGATCCTCGCCGGCACCGGGTGCGACCCCGACACCGACGACCAGCCCATCCTCGACGACGTGGTCCACCCCGAGCCGGCGGAGTTTCGTTCGACGCCGACGAGCTGCGATGCGCTCACGCTGGCGCGCTACGACGAGCTCGTCGCGACGCTCGAAGACGCGGTCGAGCTGGCCGAGCTCGACGAGGCGAACCACGGCGAGACCGGGGCGTACAGCGTGGCGCCGACCTACGCGCTGGCAGCGTTCGAGGACGCGCTCGCGCAGGCGATCGCGTATCGCGACTACTTCGCGTCGTACCCCGTGCTCTACGCCGGCGTGGCCTACAACCTGCGGTTCCGCGACGTGCAGGTGAGCATGTGGTACGCGGGCCATTGGGCCAACGTGAGCGCCGTCTACCACGCGAGCGAAGAAGCGCGCGAGTACCACGCGCTCACGGAAACGATCGTCCAGCAGGCCGACTCGCTGCGCGCCGACGCCGGCCGCTGCTACCAGGACTGGGCGTTCACCACGCCCTCGCCGTAGTCGCCCGGTGCTCGCGGTTCGGCCGACCAATCCTCGACGACATCCCGATCGGCTCGTTCTGCGAGGACGAGTAGCGCCGGCTCACTTCGCCGTGCGCGCGAGCGACGGGCTCACCGGCGCCGCGGCGGCGTGGTGGACTTCGAGGTCGAGGCTGAAGAGGTGGTCGTCCACCGTGAAGACGATGCGGTGGCCGTGCTCCGCCACCTTGCCGAGGAAGCCGCGGCTGTCGAGGTGCACGCGCTCGCGCGGGCGGTTGCGCCACCATGCATCCGAGCGGCTCTTCACCGTCAGCTCGTGCTCGAGCACGAGCTCCGGCGGTGGTGCGCCCTTCTTGCGCGTGCCCTGCATGCGCGGCGTCGCGTCGAGCGAGAGCTCCACCTCGAGCTCGCCGCCGTCGAGACGCACCGACTGATCGACCGTCGCGTTCATGCCGATGATCGTCGTCACCACCGGCTGCGAGAGGATCTTGCCCTGCGCATCCACGTCCGGATCGGGTGACGCCACGCGGATCTCCGCGTCGGGATACAACCGCAGCGTCGCGCGCACCTGCACCGCCTGCGGGTTCGACAGCTCCGCGGCGAACTCCTGCGGCGGCGCATCGCCGACCAGCTGCGCCACGTCGGCATTGCCCACGCGCACCTCGGGCGGCGGCGAGAATTCGATCGCACGCGTCAGCACGAGCAGCGCGCCGACGATCACCACGAGGTAGGCATTGCGTGCCGTCCAGCCGAGCGCACGGCGCAGCCGCTGGAACCGCGCAGGGGCCGGGGCGGGTGCGCTGGGCTCCTCCATCGGCGCGACCGTGGCACGCGGCCGCGCAGCGCCGCAACTTTCAGGCCCGTAGGGCCGTGGGGACTTTCAGGCCCGCAGGGCCGTGGCGACGTTCAGGAGCCGCCGAAGCGCAGCACGTACGCCGCCACGCCGAACGCCACCGACACGTTCAACGAGCCCTTGTGTCCGAGCATCGGGATGAAGAGCACGCGCTCGGCCATCGCGAGGATCCGCGGGTCGATCCCCGACACCTCGTGACCGACCACCAGGCAGATCCGCCGGCCCTCGCGCGCGGCCGCGACCTCGGGATCGAAGATCGACGACGCCCGCGGCCCACCCTCGAGCGCCCACAGGGCCCAGCCGTCCGTCACGAGCTCCGCCGCCGCCCGCACCGCGTCCGCCCTGCGAGACCACGGCACCATGCGCTCGGCGCCGAGCGCCGTCTTCGCCAACCCGGGGTGATCGGGCGTCGGGGTGACGCCGGCGCACACCAGATGTGCGAGGCCGACCCCGTCCGCGGTCCGGACGATCGACCCCACGTTTCGCAAGCTGCGGAGGTTGTCGAGCAGGGCTGCGAGCTCGCAACGTGCGACGACTCTCGCCTCCCCGCGCGGCGCCTCGTCGGTCGCGTACGGATCGTCGGACGCCACGGTCGCGCTGCCGCACAGCGGACACGTGCTCCCGAGCGTGGTGTTGCCGTCCGCATCGCAGTCCACCGGGAAGCGGAGCCCGCACGTCGCGGCGCTGCAGGTGCGCGCGCGAAAGCGTCGACGCGATTCGTTCTCGTCTGCGCTCACGCGGAGGATGGTAACCTGGTGGACAGCGTGGCCTACCGCGACGATCGCCAGGCGATGTCCCTCCAGATCGCCGAGCTCGAGCTGGAGAACGAGCGCCTCCGCGAAGAGGTCGAGACGCTGCGCGAAGAGGGCAAACGGCTGCGGGACGAGGATCGCGAGGTCCGCAAGCGCGAGAGCACCGAGCGCGGCTGTGTCGCCTGCGGCGGTTCGCTGCTGCCGGTGGCCCTGTTCGCCGGCACGAACCTGCGCTCGCCGATCCCGATCTCGCTGTCCACGCTGCGCTTCGGCGACCCCGCGGGCGGTTTCACCCGATCGGCCCCGGTGAAGGCGAAGGTCTGCTCGAGCTGCGGGTACGTCCACTGCTTCATCGACATCGACGCGGGTGTGCCGGCCGAGCACGAGCCGCTCGACGACGACGACGCGAACTATTGAGTTCGATCCGGCCCAGGCCGGGCCGGCTCAGGCCCGCCGGCGGCGTTACGGATCGAGGATGACGACGGTCGCGTTGATCCCGGCCCGCGGCGGATCGAAGGGGATCCCACGCAAGAACCTGCAGCCGATCGCCGGTCGGCCCCTCGTCGTGCACAGCATCGAGCATGCGTGCGCGTGTGCGGCGATCGATCGCGTGTTCGTCAGCACCGACGACGACGAGATCGCCGACGTCGCCCGCCGAGCGGGCGCGGAGATCGTGCGCCGCCCGCCCGAGCTCGCCGGCGACACGGCGTCGACCGAGTCCGCGATCGAGCACGCGCTCGCGACGTGGAGCGCCATCGGCTACGTGCCCGATCGCGTCGTGCTCCTGCAGGCGACGTCACCGTTCCGCGAGGACGGCCAGCTCGCCCGCGCGCTCGCCCGCTTCGACGCGCTCGGCTGCGACAGCATGCTGTCCGTCGTCACGTTCCACGGCTTCGTGTGGCGCACGCAGGCCGACGGCACCGCCGTGCCGCAGACCTACGACCCCGCAGCCCGTCCACGAAGGCAGGACATCCACGACGTCGTGCGCGAGACGGGCTCGTTCTACGTGTTCACGCGCGCGCTCTTCGAAGCGACCGGATCACGGCTCGGCGGTCGCATGGCCGCGTTCGAGGTGCCGAGCGCCGACGCGCTCGACATCGACGAGCCGGTCGACCTCGCCGCCGCGCGCACCGAGGCGGTGCGCCGGGGCCTCTTCGCCGACGCGGCGCTCGCCGACGCGGAGTGGCTCGTGCTCGACGTCGACGGCACGCTCACCGACGGCGCGATGTACTACGCCGACAGCGGCGACGAGCTCAAGCGCTTCGACACCCGCGACGGCGCCGGCATCTCGCGCTTCAAGCTCGCGGGCGGCCGCGTCGCGCTCATTACCGGCGAGCGCAGCACGTGCGTGGTGCGCCGCGCCGAGAAGCTCGGCATCGATCACACCGTGCTCGGCTGCACCGACAAGCGCGCCGCGCTCGACGACCTGTGCCGCCGCTTCCGCACGACGCCGGATCGCGTCGTCGCGATGGGCGACGACCTACCGGATCTCGGCTGGGCCGGCCACGCGCGCGTCTTCGCAGCGCCGGCCGACGCGCGCCCCGAAGTGCGCGCCGCCGCGGACATCGTCACGACCGCGCCCGGCGGCCACGGAGCCGTGCGCGAGCTGACCGATCGCCTGCTCGCCGCGAAGGCGGCGAAGACGAAGAAGAAGGCCGCCTGATCTACGAGTGCTCGGCGAGCCAGCGTTCCGCATCGATCGCCGACATGCAGCCGGTGCCCGCGGCGGTGACGGCCTGGCGATACTGGCGGTCCGCCACGTCGCCGCACACGAACACGCCCGGCACGTTCGTGTACGTCGTGCCCGGGCGCGCGACCTTGATGTAGCCCTGCTCGTCCATGTCGATCACGCCGCGGAACGGCTTGCTGTTCGGCTCGTGACCGATCGCGAGGAACATGCCCGTGACGTCGAGGTGCTCGTCGGGCCCGCCCGTGGTGTCCTCGAGCACGAGCCCCGTCACGCTGTCGGTGCCCTCGACCGACTTCACCGCGCGGTTCCAGTGCACCGTGATCGTCGGGTTGTCGAGCACGCGGCGCTGCATCACCTTGCTCGCGCGGAACGAGTCGCGCCGATGGATGAGATGCACGTGCGCGCACATGCGCGTCAGGTACGTCGCCTCCTCCATCGCCGTGTCGCCGCCGCCGATCACCGCGACGTTCTGCCCGCGGAAGAACGCGCCGTCGCACGTGGCGCATGCGGTGACGCCCTTGTTGCGCAGGCGCTGCTCGCTCGGGATGCCGAGGTACTTCGCGGTGGCGCCCGTCGCGATGATGAGCGCGTCGCACGTGTACACGCCGCTGTCGCCGACGACGCGGAACGGTCGCTTCGACAGATCGACCTCGTTCGCGAGGTCGTAGACCGTCTCGGTCCCGAAGCGCTCCGCCTGCACGCGGAACTCCTCCATCATCTCCGGCCCCGTCACGCCCTTCGGATAGCCGGGGTAGTTCTCGACCTCGGTCGTCGTGGTGAGCTGTCCACCGGGCTCGGGCCCCGCCATCACCACCGGCTTCAGCTCGGCTCGCGCGGCGTAGAGCGCCGCGGTGTAGCCCGCGGGTCCAGCGCCCAGGATCAGAACCTTGCTGTGCCTCGTCGACTCCGCCATACGCGGCGGAGCATAGGTCCGCGCCCGCGCACCCACAACGCCAACTGCGGGTGCGGGCCCGACGGGATGCTCACGGCACCACGGAGCGCGTCATCGACAGCGTAACGCTCGCGCCGTCGCGGACGACCTCCACTTCGACCGTCCTTCCGCCCTCGGCGAGCGCGCCCGGCACGTCGCTCGTGCTCCTCTCGATGGGTGCGCGCAGGCGGTCTGGTTCGCAGCGTCTTGCTCGTTGGCTTCGAAGCCCCTCCGGTCTGCGTGGCTCGGTGCGTTGCTCGAGCGGATGTTCCTTCGCGGATCGACGTGCGCAAGCTGCTGATCCCGTGAACCATGTCCTGTTTGAAGGACGTCGATGTCCTCCAAACGGGACGTCGTGATGACTCGAGGTCGGCCTGTCCAACGCCGTTCACCGGTGCAGGCGCTGCGGTCGTGGGTCACCGAGCTCGCAATCGAGCGAGTCGATCTTTCGGACATGTTGAGCCGCTCCCGAGGCGCTGTTGTCATGCCGCGCCGGTGTCGGTGAGCAGCGGCGATGGGGCCTCTGCCAACGAGCCGGAGATCGCTCTTCACGAGGGAAGGTGTTCGAATGATCGAGGACAACGAAGGTGTCGACGAGAGAACGCATGGTTCGTGGGCGAGCATGCTCGGCGTGGCTGCGTTGGCGGGTCTGCTCGCCGCGTCGCTGGTACCTGCCACTGCATGCCAGCCGAACGACGAAGACTTGTGCGAGGCGTGCGAGGTCGGCGAGGACGTCTGGATCTGTGACCTCGGCTTGAGCTGGGAGCCGATCTGCGAGTCGAACGACGCGGCAGCCGACACGATTTGCACGAACATCGGCGGTGCGCTCGGCGAGAAGATCACCTGTGATGGGGAGGAGATCGAAGAGACGGGCGACGTCGACTGGGATCCACCCGGCTCGATCACGTACAACGCCGCGAACGGGGAGTACGAGATCGACGCGGCCTTCGTGGCACAACTGAAGGAGTCGCCGGACCTGCTGATGTACGACAGCGCCTACCTCGACGAGAACGCGACCGGGGGCTACTTCAAGTTCAAGGGCGTCGCGCAGACGGACATGGTCTACCTCCTCGGTCTGCGCAACAACGACGAGCCCCGCGAGATCAACGGCTACGACCTGCGCGACTTCAACCGAGCCATGACCGCGTACGAGGCGATCTACAACTCCACCTTGCTCACGTTGAAGGTGAAGCGAGGAACGACTACGCTCACGTTCAAGTACCGGATCTTGTGAGCGCCACGAGGCATCGCACGCGGACGACGGGAGCGCAGGTCATCATCTGCGTTCTGCTCACCGCGTGCGGTGACGACCTGCCCAGCATCCGGTACGAGACCGACGAGGTCGAGGTCGGCACCGACTTCGAAGATCCGCTGTGCGTGGGTGACCTCGACTTCCTGGATGCGCACGTTCGGCGACTCGAGAGGGAACTGGACGCCGACTCGAGCGATCGGATCCGGATCTACGTGTACGCCGATGCTCCACCATGCGACACAGGAGGGTCGTTTGGATGCTTCGTCGATGACCGCTACATCACGACGAACTGGCACGCGGTCGATCACGAGATCGTCCACGCCGTCGTCGCGCGCTTCGCCGACCCGTCGGACTTCTGGAGCGAGGGGGCCGCAGAGGCCCTGCGTGGCACGCACATCGAGCGAGGCTCGTCGTCACCCGCCGACAACTTCGATCGGAGTGGCGCTGCGATCGACTACCGGACCGCGGGACACTTCGTACGCTGGCTCGCCGACGACGTCGCCGACACGTCTGCGCTGCGCGCGTTTCTCGACGGTAGCGACTTCGAAGCGGCCTTTGGCCTCGCGCTCGACGATGCCCTCGCCATGTACGACGACGCGCCTTGGTCGTATCCCCCGATCGGTCGGTGCGACGCGCCCGATCTCTCATCCGCGGGAGCCAGCGCGTGGGAGGAGGTCATCGACATGGCTTGTGCAAAGGCGGGCACGTCCGCGTTCGGTGGCCATGGGATCTCCACGCATCGGCGCTTCGAGGTCACCGAGTCCGGCAGGTTCAACCTGGAGAGCTCCGCGGGGGAGGGCGTCCGCATCATTGGCTGCCAGAGCGACGTCCTCGACGAACAGCCGCCAGACTTCGAAGACGGTGACGTCTACAACGAGGCTGGGGGAAATCGGGTCGGAGCGAAGCTGTTCCGCTCCGGCATGCGGCACGAGCTCGATCTGCCCGTTGGGACCTACGACATGACGGTGACCGCTGACGAAGGAGAACGTGTCACCGTTGCCCTGGCACGGATCGATTGACCGGCGACCGTGCGAGCGGGGCGACTCTCGTGGCGCTCAGCAACTTCGCCACATCGATCCGTAGTGCGGCCGCGAGCCGTGCGAGCGTGTCGACCGACGCAGCTCGACGCCCAGCCAAGATCAAATCCAGGGTGTTGCGGCTGACGCGGGAAATCCGGCACGTGTCGGTCTTCGAGAGGGCACGCGCACGCATCGCTCGAGCCAGGTTGCGGGCTACGCGTGCACGGACGTCGACCTCGGGGGCGGGATCGGTGTTCCGAGCAACCATGTGCCGCCTTGGCTATCGAGAACGGCCCCTTCGACCGCCCGAGATCGCCGCCGAGAATGATGCGCACGCCCGACGCGCCAGCCTTCGCATCCTCGCGATCGGCTCCACCTTGGCGATGCTAGTGACCTATAGGTCATCGGTCAATCGGAACGCCCCCGTAGCGTGCATGCGTGCAGCCGCGAGAGTTGCGCGAGCTCGTGGCGGCCAACATCCGCCGCCGCGCTCGCCGTCGCCGGCTCACGTTGAACCGACTCGCCGACCTCGCGGGGATCGCTCGATCGCCGTTCTTTCGCGCGCTCTCCGGAGAGGCGTCGTTCACCCTCGACCGGCTGTGCAAGATCGCCGGCGCGCTGGAATGCGCACCGAAGGACCTGCTGGAACCGGCCGAGGCGGTTGTGATCGAACGGCCGCGCCGCTCACGGGCGACGTGACGCCCTCGTAGAGGACGGGATGCTCACGGCACCGCGGAGCGCGTCATCGACAGCGTAACGCTCGCGCCGTCGCGGACGACCTCCACTTCGACCGTCTTCCCGCCCTCGGCGAGCGCGCCCGGCACGTCGCTCGTGCTCCGGATCGCGCGCCCGTTGATCGTGCGCAGCACGTCGCCGGCCTCGATGCCGAGCCGATCGGCGAGGCCATCGTCGTCGACCACCGCGACCTCCACGCCCGCGTCGGTCTCGCGCGCCTGCACGCCGAGCCGCTCGCTCGTCGGCTTCGGTGGCTCGAATCGCGGCGAAGGCGGAGGCGTCGGTCGCAGACGCGGACCGACACCGCGCGTCGACTCGCGCAGCGCACCGAGCCGCTCGGGCTCGGGCCGCTCGGCGATCACCACCGAGATCTCGACGGTCTTGCCGTCCCGCTCGACCTCGAGCAGGGCCGTGTGACCGGGCGCGAGCGTCGCGATGCGTGCGCGCAGATCCTCGAAGTTCTTCACCGCGGTGCCATCGACCGTCTTGATGAGGTCACCTTCGTGCAGCCCGCCGTCCGCGGCGGGCGTGCGGTCGTAGACCCGACCGACGCGTGCACCGAGGACCGCCTTGTCCTCCTCCGCGCTCGCCGCTCCCAGCCAGCCGCGCACGACCTTGCCCTTGTCGCGGAGCTCCGGCACGAGTGCCTTCACCTGATCGATCGGGATCGCGAAGCCCGGCGCGGCGCCCGGACCCACCGCGGTGTTGATGCCGACGACGCGTCCCTCGAGATCGAACAGCGGCCCGCCGCTGCTGCCCGGCGCGATGTCGGCATCGGTCTGCAGGAAGTCGAGATAGCTCTCGCCGTACAGCCCGAGGCTGCCGCGCCCCTTCGCCGACACGATGCCGACGGAGGCGGAGTGCTCGAGCCCCATCGGGCTGCCGATCGCGACGACCCAGTCGCCCACGCGCACCTTCGTGCTGTCGCCGAGCTCGACGGTGGGCAGCCCACTCGCGCCCTCGATCTTGAGCACCGCGAGATCGGTCTCGGCATCGGTGCCGAGGATCGTCGCGGCCATCTCGCGCTGGTCCGCGAAGCGCACCGTCAGCTCGGTCGCGCCGTCGACGACGTGGTTGTTCGTGACGACGATGCCGTCGGCCGACAGCACGAAGCCGCTGCCCGTGCCTTGCACCACCGGCGGTGTGCCGAAGGGTGCGCCGAAGATCGTCCGTCGTGTGCCGCCGCCGCCGAGTCGACCCTGCGCGTGGATGCTGACGACCGCGGGGCCGACCTTCTCGATCATCGGCGCGAGGCTGAGCCGCGGGTCGTAGCTCGTCGCGGCCAACGGCGGCTCCGCGGGGGAGACCGCGGCATCGACCGCCGCGATGAGGCCGCGCGCGGCCGCCTTCTGATCCTCGAGCACGGGCGGCTCGACGACGTCGCTCGCGGACGCGACATCGCTGCCGCAACCGGTCACGGCTGTGCCCGCGAGGCTGCCGACGACGGCCGAGGTGCCGACGGTGCACACCATCGCGAGGCGGGTCCAGGTCTGGGCGGGGAGGATCCGGAAGCTCACCACGGCCCGGCCGAACCGGGCCCTCGCGGGCCCTATTCCCCCGGCGCTGCCGGCGGCGGACGCTCGCCCGGGTCCTCGGCGTCGACGTCGACGATGGGTGCCCCCGCGAGCGACGTCGCCTCGTCGGCCGACAGCTCGATCGTGGAATCCACCGCGATGCCGACCCCTGTGGTGCGCAGCCCCGCGCTGGAGCTCGCGGCGACCTCGGGGGTCGGACCGTCCTCGAGGCCCGCGCGCACGAGCTCGGCGTACACGCCGTTCTTCGCCATGAGCGCGTCGTGGGCCCCCTGCTCGACGATGCGGCCGTGCTGCAGCACCAGGATCTTGTCGGCGCGTCGGATGGTCGAGAGCCGATGGGCGATGACGATCACCGAGCGGCCCTCGAGCAGCTGCTCCACCGCGTGCTGCACCTTCTGTTCGGTGAGGCTGTCGACGCTCGCGGTGGCCTCGTCGAGGATGAGCAGCGCCGGCTCGCGCGCGGCCACGCGAGCGAACGCGACGAGCTGCGCCTCGCCGACCGAGAGATTGCCGCCGCGCTCACCCACCTCGAGCCCGAGCCCGCCGCGATCCTCGAGGATCTCGTCGGCCTGCACGACCGCGAGCGCGCGACGCAGTCGCGGCGTGTCGTCCGCGAGCCCGTCCTCGCCGAGCGACACGTTGAACGACACGTCGTCCTGGAACAGGAACACGTCCTGCTGGACCATGAGCACGTGCTTGCGCAGCACATCCGGTGCGATGTCCGAGATCTCCACTGCACGACCGCCGACGTCGATCGACACGCTGCCGCGATAGCCGTCGTAGAAGCGGGTGAGGATGCGACCGAGGCTGGTCTTGCCCGAGCCGCTGCGTCCCACCACCGCCACGACCTCGCCGGGCGCGACGTCGAACGAGATGCCGCGCAGCACGTCGGGGCCCGCCTCCTTGTAGCGGAACTCGAGGTCGCGCACGGCGAGGCCGCCCTTCCAGCCCTTCAGCGGGTCGTCGCCCGCGCCGCGCACCTCGGCGGTCTCGTCGAGCAATCCATAGATGCGCTCGAGCGACGCGGACGCGCGCTGGATCGTCGCGAGCTTGCCGGAGAACTCGCGGATGGGCACGAACACGCGCTGCAGGTAGTCGACGAACGCGAACAGCAGCCCGAGCGTGATGCCGCCGCCCTCCGCGACGCCGGGCGCGGCCACCCAGATCATGAGCGCGATCGCGAAGGCGGCGATGCCGTCCATGAGCGAGTACAGGAGCGAGTCGAGGATGTTCGCGAGCTTGGTGGCCTGCAGGTTGCGCTGGCCGAGCCGGTCGTACTCTTCCTTCGACGCACGCTCGCGTCCGAACAGCTGCACGACGGTGATGCCGGTGAGTTGCTCGGCGAGGAAGCCCGTCTGCGCGGCCTGGGCCTTGCGCACCTCGAGCTGCAGGCGTCGCAGCGCAGCGCCGAAGTAGCGCACGATCACGTAGAGCACGGGCGCCACGATCGACGTCCACAGCGTGAGCACGGGATCGAGGATGAACATCGCGACGACGATCGACGCGATCATCACGATGTCGGTGATGATCGTGAACACGCCGAACGACAGCGTCTCCGACAGCGCCTCGACGTCGCTGGTGGTGCGGCTGAGCAGGCTGCCGATCGCGTGGTTGTCGTAGAAGCGGGCGGGCAGGCGCAGCACGTGGCGGAACACGTGGCGGCGCAAGTCCGAGATCGTCGCGTGGCCACCGCGCTGCAGCGCGTAGATCTGCACCGCCTGGCACAGGAACTCCGCGACGACGGCGACCATGAAGAACAGGCCCATCGTGCGCAGCCCGACGCGGTCGCCCGACGGGATGCTGTCGTCGATCGCGTGCTTGAGCAGCAGCGGCCGCAGCGTCGACATCGCGGCGACGAGCGGAATCATCGCGCAGCCGAGCAGGATCCAGCGCTTGTGCTTGCGCGCGAACTGCCAGAAGCGCACGAGCAGGCCGAACGCCGCCGCGCCGCTCGGGGCCTTGTCCTCGCCCTCGGTCACGGCGCACCTGCCTGGTGGGCGTGGGTCGCGGCGTAGACGCCTCCCTTCGCGACGAGCTCGTCGTGCGTGCCGCGCTCGACGATGCGACCGGCCTCGAGCACGAGGATCTCGTCGGCGTGCTCGAGCACGCTCGTGCGGTGCGAGACGATCACCGTGGTGGGCGGGTGATCGCCGCTGCGCAGCCGGCGGATCGCCGACACCATCTTCACCTCGGTGCCCTGATCGACGGCGGACAGCACGTCGTCGAGCACGAGCACGGGGCGTGAGCGGTAGAGCGCACGCGCGAGCGCAGCGCGTTGGCGCTGGCCGCCCGACAGCATGACGCCGCGCTCGCCCACGATCGTGTCGAGGCCCTGCGGTAGGTTGCGGATGTCCTCGACGAGGCACGCGGCATCGAGCACCTCGTCGAGGCGGCGATCCGGCTCGGTGGTCTCGTGCACCACGGGCGCGTTGCGCTTCGGGCGACGTGCCGGCCCGTCGGGCAGCGTGACGTTGTCGCGCAGCCGCGTCGAGAAGAGGAACGGCGACTGCGGCACCACGGCCATCGCAGCGCGCACGGCGGAGAGCGGCACCGACGTGATGTCGTGGCCGTCGATGAACACCGTGCCCGGGGGCGGCGTGTGCACGCGCGCCAGCAGGTTCACGAGCGTCGTCTTGCCCGAGCCCGTCTTGCCGAAGATGCCGAGCGTCTGCCCGGGCGCGACCTCGACGTCGATGTCCTGGAGTGCGGGCGCGTCGTCGTCGGCCGCGTCGGCGTGCTTGAACGACAGGCCGCGCATCGCGAGGCGCGGCGGCGTGACGACATCGAGCGGGGCGGTGACCGGCGGCAGTCCGTCGGGCGCGTGCAGCACGTCGGCGACGCGATCGACGGCCACGAGCCCGCGCGACACCGACGCGAGCACCCACGCGAGCGACGTGAGCGTCGCGACGAGCGACACGAGCAGGCCCATGAACGTCGCGAGCTGGCCGACCGACAGCGCGCCACCCAGCACGCGCTCGCCGCCGACCCACAGGACGATGCCCGCGCCGGCGAGCCCGGAGAACGCGAGCACGGGCATGCCGAACGCGCGGATGGCCGACACGCGCAGCTGCAGCTCGAGGTAGGTGTCGTTGCGCTCGTCGAAGCGGCGCATCGCGGCCTCTTCGACGGCATGGGCGCGGATGGTGGCGATGCCGGCGTACGACTCGAGCACGCGCTCGGACAGCTTGGCGAGCAGCGCCATGCCGTCGCGCACCATCGCGAAGAAGCGCTTCACGGTCCACCGCATGTAGGCCGCGCCGATCGCCACCGGCAGCAGGCACCACAGCGTGAGCACCGGATCGGTGCGCCACATCTGCCACAGGTGCAGCGGGATCGCGACGGCGACGTTGCACACCTGCAGGCCCGCGAAGCCCACGAGCAGGCGCACCGATGCGGTGTCGTTGCTCGCGATGCTGACGAGCTCGCCGATCTTGCGCCGCATGAAGAACGGGCGCTGCATCGTGAGCAGGTGGCCGAACAGGTCGAGTCCCAGCCGATACTCGACGTCGCGGCCCGGGTTGAAGAACAGCACGCGCGACAGCGTGCGAACGACGATCACGACGACCGCGAGCACCATCAGCTCGAGCGCGAGCGCGCGCGCGTCGGCCAGCACGGCCGCGCCGCCGGCCTCGAGCACGTCGAGCGCCTCGCCGAGCAGCGCCGGGATCCGCACCACGGCCCAATTCGTGGCGAGCAGCATCAGGCCGCCCAGGGCGTACTGCGCGAGGTTTCGGCGCGCGTACCGGGCGAGAAAGCGGAAGGTCGGTCTCACGTCATTCGCGGATCGCGAACCGGCGCTCAGCCGGCCTTCTTGTCGTCGGCCTTCTTGTCGTCGGCCTTCTTGTCGTCGGCCTTCTT
>CAYXVR010000002.1:0-240206 GCA_964468635.1 uncultured Nannocystaceae bacterium | reverse complement strand
GTCGGCCTTCTTGTCGTCGGCCTTCTTGTCGTCGGCCTTCTTGTCGTCGGCCTTCTTGTCGTCGGCCTTCGCGTCCGCGCCCTCTTCGGGCTCGGCGACGAGCGTCTCGTCCTTCTCGATCTCGTCGAGCACCTTCGTGACCTCGTCGAGCTTCTTGCGGATGTCGGCGAGCGTGGTCGTGAACGCGGCGTTGGTCGACAGATCCGGCGCGAGATCGCCGTAGAGGTCCTCCCACGCGCGCACCGCATCACCCAAGGTCACCTGCGTGTTGCCGCCCTCGGTGCCCTTGTTCGTGATCTCGTCGTAGCGATCGAGGATCTCCTTGTTGTCCTTCTTCGCCTTCGTCGCGAAGCTCTCCACCGCCTTCGAGCCGTCCTTGCCCTCGGCCCACTTCGGCGCGGCCTTCTCGAGCGCGTCGAGCTGCTTGCGGATGTCCTCGACGAGCTTGCGATAGTCCTTGATCTTGCCCTTGATGTAGATCTTGCTGTCGCGCTCGTACTTCTCTTTCGCCTCGGCCAGCATGTCGTCGTTCGACTTCCAGCCGGCTTCCTTGCGCGCCTTCTCGAGCTCCTCGGCGCTCTTCTCCGAGCCTGCCTGCTTCAGATCCGAGAGGTTCTTGGTCTTCGCCGGCGCCTTGTCCTCCGGCTTGGTCTGGTCGCAGGCGGGACCTGCGAGTACGACGGCGAATCCGAACGCGACGGCGACCCTACGCATGGCGATGCTCCTCGTCGCGCTCGCGGGCCCGCTGCAGGGATGGCCGGATGCGACGCGAAGGACCGTACCACGCGGATCCGCACGCCGGAAGCCATGCTTCGGCCACGAGGCCGTGTAGAATTCGCCAGGTGCAGCAGCGTTCCGCACCGGCTTCGCACGGTAGCGCCACGGCGGTGGACGTCGCGCGCGCCGTCGTCGAGGTGCTCGACGGCACCGCAGGTACCCGTGCGGCACTGGCCACGGTCATCGGGCGGTCGGGCTCGGCCCCGCAGATCGTCGGCGCCCGGCTGCTCCTGCGCGCCGACGGGGTGATGGTCGGCACCGTCGGTGGCGGGGCGATCGAGGCCCAGGTGATCGAGGCGTGCGGCAAGAGCCTCGACGACGGCCGGTCGCGCCGCATCGAGGCGCATCTCGTGCGCGACCTCGGCATGTGCTGCGGCGGGTCGATGGAGGTGTTCGTGGAATTCTTGCAACCCCAGCCGCGCTTGTTCGTCGTGGGAGCCGGGCACGTGGCGCAGGCCCTCGTACCGCTCGCGGTCGCGGCGGGTTTCCGCGTCGCCGTGTTCGACGATCGCGACGAGATGCTCGAGCATCCCGCGTTCGCCGACGTGCGCCACGAGGCGTACGACGTCGACGAGCTCGATGCGGCGATGCCCGATCTCGACGATCGCGACTACGTCATCGTGCTCACCCGCGATCACGCACGCGACGAGCAAGCGCTCGCGGAGCTCGTGCGGCGCCCGCATCGCTACGTCGGCATGATCGGCAGCCGTCGCAAGGTGCACGCCGTGCTGCGCCGCATCCTGCACAAGTCGAGGGAGCTCGGCCGCCCTGCTCCGGACCTCTCGCGGGTGCGCGCGCCGATCGGCCTCGCGCTCGGTGGGCGCACCCCGATCGAGATCGCGATCAGCATCGTCGCGGAGCTGGTCGCCGATCGACACGGTGGGTCGGGTCAGCCGATGAACGCGGTGGCCGCCGCCGTGTCCGAAGAAGTGTGAATTTGCCGATGCGGTCCGGGTCGAATCGACTAGACTGCCGGCCATGCCCAGCCCCCGTTCCGTCCTGATCGCCGCGGGATTGGCCGCGCTCGCGTGCGGCTCGCTCTCGTGCAACAAGAACAAGACGGGGACGCAGTCGCCGATCGCCACGACCGATGGTGGCGGAGGCGGCACGGGCGGCGGCACGAACGGCAAGCCGGTCGAGCCGAGGGGCGACGTCAAGAAGATCCAGGTCAAGGCGAGCGTCACCGGCGTCGACGACATGTTCCTCGCGTGGCAGGACTTCGCGACGCGCTGGATGCCGGAGGACAAGGCCGATCCGCGTGCGGACCTGCAAGCGATGCTGCTGCAGACGGGCTACTCGCCGTCGTTCCTCGACAACATCGATCTCGGCGGCGTGCATGCGATGTGGTTCGCGTATCCGCAGCAGGAGAGCGCGAGCGCGATGGAGGACGCCAACATCGCGGCGACGGTCGCGGTGGTCGACGCGCGCAAGGTGATCGAGGGCATGCCGCAGTCGCAGAAGCCCCAGCCGCTCGGCGAGGGCATGTGGGAGCTGCCGGCCGGCAACGTGAAGGTGCTGATGAAGGAGGCGAGCAAGGAGCTCCTCATCGGCCTCACGCCCAAGGACATCGGCGAGGCCGCGAAGCTGCGCGCGGGCGTGACCCCCGGTCGACGCGTGCGCGCGCGCGTGTGGGACATGCCGTTGTCCGAGGTCGATCCGGCGACGGTGCTCGGGCTGCCCGCCGACAGCAAGCTCGCGCGTGACCTCGGGCGCGTGCTCAAGGAGGCGAAGGCGGCGGAGCTCGAGGGCGAGTTCGGCACCGGTCGCGATCTGGAGCTGCAGGTCGCCGCGGAGGCGCCGTTCCATCTGCTCGGCATCGATCCGGTCGGTGCACCGCGGGCGAGCGCGACCGGGCTCGAGGG
Organism: uncultured Nannocystaceae bacterium; assembly: GCA_964468635.1. Lineage (GTDB taxonomy): Bacteria > Myxococcota_A > Polyangia > Nannocystales > Nannocystaceae > Xiheibacterium. The sequence goes on along the minus strand of CAYXVR010000002.1, from coordinate 237,567 downwards.
CCGCCTGCCCGGCGACCCCACGTTCGTCGCGAGCTTCTCGTGGGGCGACCCCACGCTGATCCACAAGGTGATCCGCGGGAACATCCCGTTCGATCAGATCCCCGAGCCGTTCGGTGCGATCGCGAAGCAGGCCGTCGACGGCGTCGACGTGCTGTTGGATCAGGTCGCCGCCGACATCGTCATCGCGATGTACGTCGACGCGAAGGGCGTGCCCACGTTCCTCGTCGCCGCCGACGTGAAGGACGACGCGAAGACGCGCGAGGCGATGCGTCAGCTGAGCGGCGCGATCGAGAAGGCCGTGCAGGCCCAGCACACGCTCGTCGGCAAGAACAAGGACGCGCAGGTCGTCCTCACGTGGAAGCCGGACGGCGCCAAGCTGGCGGGCGGCAAGGCCGACGAGCTGGTGATCAAGCCGTCGAAGAACATGAAGGACGAGGCCGACACGATGAAGGGCTTCCTCGGCAAGGACGCCCTCGAGATGGTCTCGTTCGTGAAGGACAAGACCGCGATCGTGACGATCGGCCCCGGTGGCAAGAAGCTCGCGGGCGAGGTGATGAAGGGCATCGCGAAGCCGGCGAAGAAGAGCCTCGCGCAGCACGAGGGCCTCAAGCGCCTGCGCACGTCGATGGGCGGGTGCTCGATCTGCATCTCGGGCGACACGGTCGCGTACTACAAGTTCCGGCTCGCGCTGATGAAGGCGAAGAAGGACGCCGACCTCGCGAAGAAGGCGAAGGCGACGCTCGCGAAGCTCGGCAAGGTGAAGGACATCGGCGATCCGGGCGTGGGCGTGAAGGTCGAGAAGAACCGCGCCTCGCTCGGCGTGCTCATCCCGCAGCAGACCCTGTTCCCGCCGAAGGAGCAGGCCGCCGCGATGCGCGAGGTGATCTCGTTCGTCGAAGGCGGCGGTGCCACCGTCGAGGCGGCGCCTCCGGTGCCCCCGAAATCCAGCGGCGCGGAGCGCAAGCCCAGCAAGGGCAAGCCCGCCCCCGCCAAGGACAAGTGACGCGGCTCGCCGCCGTCGTGCTCGCTGCCGGCGCGTCCACGCGGATGGGCGCGCCGAAGGCGATGCTCGTGTGGCGTGGCCAGCCGTTCCTGACGCACACGATCGCGCTCGCCCGCGTCGCCGGAGCGTCGCCGATCGTCGTCGTCGAGGGCGCGCACGCGTTGCCCGAGGAGCTGCTCGCCGACGTCGTGCGCGCGAAGAACGACGCGTGGGAGCTGGGCCCGCTCGGCAGCCTGCAGACCGGACTGCGCGTCGCGACGAAGGACGATCCGAGCGGCGTGCTGGTGTTGTCGGTCGATCGGCCGCACGTCACGCCTGCGACGATCGAAGCGCTCGTGCGCGCCCACGAGCGCGAGCCCGCGAGCGTCCTGCAGCCGCGCTGCGACGGAAAACACGGCCACCCCATCGTATGGCCGCTCGACCTCGCGCACCGCGTGCTCGCGCTGCGCATCGACGCAACCCCGCGCGACGTGCTCGGCACCTCCGACGTCACGCCGCGCCGCCACTTCGTCGACGTGGTCGACGCCGCGGTGCTCGACAACATCGACACCCCCGACGACCTCGAGCGCCTCTACGCCGACCGGTCGTGACGCCTTTACGCGTCGGCCGCGCTGGCGCATGATGGTGTCATGGTCGCGCACGCGTCGGCGCGCTACTCGTTCCGCGAGTACCTCGAGCTCGAGGCGTTCGCGAACGTGCGCCACGAGTACCTCGACGGCGTGATTCGTGCGATGGCCGGCGGCACTCGGGAGCACGCCGCCCTCGCGGCCCGCATCATCGCGCGCCTCGCGGTGCAGCTGGAAGGACGTCCGTGCGGCGTGCATACGTCGGACCTGCGGATCCGCGTGCCGGCGACGGGACTGGCCACATACCCGGACGTCACGGTGGTGTGCGGACCCGTGGAGAGCGATCCCGCCGATCGCAACACGCTCGTGAATCCGATCCTCGTCGTCGAAGTGCTGAGCGATTCGACGGAGGAGTACGATCGCACCGAGAAGCTCGAGCACTACAAGACGATCGCGTCCCTTCGCGAGATCGTCCTCGTCTCGCATCGTGAGCCGCGGATCGACGTGTGGCACCGCAGCGACGACGGTTGGGTCGTGACGACTTCGGTGGCGGGCGAGACGGCCGTCCTGCCGGGCCTGCAGGTCTCACTCGCGGTGGACGCGGTCTATGCCGATCCGCTGGCCGGTCCGAGACGTTGATCGCGTTCGCGTCGTGACGGATCCGCCGCGCTGGCGGGAAGAGAATCGGCATGGGTCTCGCACGCACCGTCCTCTCGTTCGTCCTGGTGGCTGCTTGCACGAAGGCGGATGGCGCTTCGGTGGCGCCCACGGGGAGGACGCCCACGGCTGTGCCGAACGACGACTCGGCCGTCGCGTGGGCCGACGTGCGCGCCGAGATGGACGCGCTCGTGTGCGTGAAGGCGTTCGAGCATCCCGAGATGGGGACGTACGAGGTGCCGTTGTCGGGCGAGCGGGCCGCGTGCGGCTTGCCGGCCGCCGCGACGCCGCTCGAGCGTGCGGTCGAGCGCGTCTTCGCCGACAGCAAGGACGTGCTCGTCGCGTTCCCGGAGGAGGGGCGCGCGGCGCAGGAGGCCGCGCGGACGACGAAGGGCAACGCGCGGCTGCCCGCGGTTCGCAAGGCGCTGTTCACCGATCGCTATCTCGCACCGATCCAGCGGCGCCTGCCCGACGCCCTCGCGAAGGAGGGCCTCGAGTGCAGCGACTGTCCGACACCGTCCGCGACCGAGCCGCGCGTCGTCGCGTGGACCGAGCTCGCGCCGTACGTCGCCGCGTACGTGTGGCCCGACCCGGTCGTCACGCCGAAGGGCGCCGACGGCAAGCCGGGCAAGCCGACGTACTCGATGCACATCTGCGTCGGTCTCAACGGTCTGTCGACGTTGCCGAAGGTCGACGAGGACGTGCGCTTCGCGGCCCAGCTCGCCGCGTTCCACACCGAGGCGTTGCACGAGCGCGCCGCGGCGACGCTCGGCGAGGTGCTGGCCGAGAAGGCGTACGTCGCGCTGCGCACCGACGACGAACGCACCGCGTACCTGCGCGCGAACGTGGGCTCACGCGTCGCCGCGGATCCCGACGTGCGCCGCGGCATCTGCTCGACGCTCGCGCGCCTGCAGGCGGACGTCGCCGTTCGGCTCGAGTGCGAGGGCTGATCCGCCGCGCGATGCGGTAAGCTGCGCGCGCGATGGACGTCTCCACGATCGACGAGCTGCATCCTTCCTGGGACGCCGAGCGCAAGCTGCTCGTGCTGACGTTCGAGCACGGCAAGGCCAACGAGATGGGCAGCGTGCAGCTCGAGGCGCTCGAGCGGTTGTGCGAGCTCGTCGAGAACGACGGGAACGTCATGTGCCTGTGCAGCACGAGCCGGCGCAAGAGCGGAAGCGGCAAGCCGATCTTCATCGCGGGCGCGAACGTCACCGAGCGCGTCGGGTGGGACGACGCGCGCGTGCTCGCCCACGTCGTCCGGCAACGCGCGCTGCTGCGGCGCGTGCGGCGGCTGCCGGTCTTCCACGTCGTGCTCGTGTCCGGCATCGCGCTCGGCTGGGGCACCGAGTACGTGCTCACCGGCGACTACGCGATCGCGACCTCCGCCGCGAGCTTCGGCCTGCCCGAGACGGGGCTCGGCATCATTCCCGGCGCGCGTGGCAGCGGCGAGCTCGCCGACATCGTGGGTGTGCCCCAGGCGTTACGGCTGGGATGCACCGGGGAAGTCGTCGACGCTGCGGAGGCACGGCGCATCGGCCTCGTCCAAGAGATCGTCGACGACGTCGATGCCGGGCTCGCGCGCGTGCACGTCCTCGCCGAGCTGTTGCGGCGGCGATCTCCGTCCGCCGTCGCGGCGTACAAAGAGGCGGTCATCGATGCGCGCGGCGAGCCCGAGTCGGATCGATTGGCCATCGAACGGCGCGCGTACGAAGCCATGGTCGAGCAGGGCGAGGCGGCGATCGGACGCGCGAGCTTCCAGGCGATCGTGGCCGGTCAGTCGCCGCAGTGGGGTCCGCGACGGCGCGTCCGCGACGGCTGATCCCCGGACACCCGATGCGCATCTCCATGGGCGGGGCCCGTCGGTGCTCGCCCATGCAGGATCGCTTTGTGCGAATTCGCGCGCGTCGTCATGCCCGGAGGGACATCCGCGTATGCGTCAAGAGCGGGGAACAACGTCTCGCGGCCCCTTGCACCCGATGCTATACTCGTTCCGAGAAAAGTAATGCGTGTTACTCGTGCATCATGCTCTAATCGCGAAGACCGCCGGGCCGCGCGGTTGTCCGCCGCACCCCGCTGCCCTAAAGTCCCCGGTGAAATTCCCCAGAGCGACCTGAAATCACCCGAGTTTCGACCCCAGGCGGCGCGCCTTCCTCGATGAGCTCACCCGACCCCCAGCACGAGACGGATCCCTTCGTCGGGTCGGATCCACCACAACGGATCGCCCGACGCTACCAGATCCGACGTTTGCTCGGCCGCGGCGGTTTCGGTGCGGTCTACGAGGCCTACGACGAGCTCGAGGACCGCGCGGTCGCGCTCAAGTTGATCCGGCGTGACATCGCCGCGGATCCGCGACTGCCGAACTCGCCGGACAGCTCGCACCAGCCCGACTCGCGCCACGTCGCGCGCCGCAGTGTGACCCGGAGCTTCGGCACTCCCGGATCGCGCGGTGACAACCTGGCGCAGGCCTTCAAGGACGAGTTCCGGCTGCTCACGCAGCTGCACCATCCGAACCTCGCCACGGTCCACGACTTCGGTCGCTGCATCGACACCGACAGCTTCTTCTTCACGCAGGAGCTCGTGCGCGGCGAGGACATCTCGAGCTTCCTACGCGGCGCATCGCGCGAGCTCGTGGTCGAGCTCTTCGTCCAGCTCGCCCGTGCGCTCGACTACATCCACGCGCTCGGCCTCGTCCACGGCGACATCAAGCCGAGCAACGTGCTGGTCTCGCGCATCGACGCGGACGGCCAGCCGCAGGCGAAGCTCATCGACTTCGGCCTCGCTCGCATGCTGCGCGATCCCACCGAGGTCGCGCTGCCGGAGACCGAGAACGAGGACGAGAGCATCATGGTGCTCGGCACGCCCGGCTTCTCCGCACCGGAGAAGGTGCGCGGCCAGCTCACCGACGCGCGCTCCGACGTCTACTCGCTCGCGGCCACCCTCTACGCCGCCATCCGCGGCCAGCGGCCGTTCCCCGGCAAGAGCTTCCGCGAGGCCCTGCGAGCGCAGCGCGACTGGCGGCCCGAGCTCGCCGGCTCGCTCCTGCAGGCGTCGGGCCCGGTCGTCGCGGAGCTCGTCGGCCGCATGCTCGAGCCCGATCCGGCCAAGCGGCCGCAGAGCGCGCGCAGCATCGTGCTCGAGCTGCTCCGGCGCGAGGCGGCGAACCTGCGCGATCGGTCGCAGAGCGAGCAGGATCGCCGCGAGTTCGCCCGCGTCCTGGTCGAGCACCTTCCGTTCGTCGACCGCGCGCATTATCGCGAGCTCCTGCTCGACAAGGCCGCCGACGTGCTGCGGCCGGTGAGCGAGTCGGATCCGGCGAGCTCGAGCGCCACGCGCTTGCGCGGTCGCATCGTCCGCACGGTCGTCGTGAAGGCGCCCGAGGGCATGGGCAAGCAGCGCCTCATGGCCGAGCTGCGCCGCGAGATCCAGCTCGGCGACGGCCTCTTCGTCGAGGGCAGCTGCTGGACCAACGACACCTCCGCGCTCGGGCCGTTCGCCACGGTCATCCTGCAGCTCTCCACCGCGCTCGGTGATCGATCGACCGCGGTCCATGCGTTCGGCGAGCTCATCCGCAGCGCGCGACGCCGCGCGTTGCACGACGGCGCCGCCGACCAGCTCACGGAGTTCCTCATCGCCGCGGCGCGCGAGCGCCCGTTCGTGATGCACCTGTCGAACCTGTCGCGCGCGCAGGAGTCCACGCGCGCCGCGTTCGACCAGCTCTGTCGCGCGATCGACCACAGCGAGGTGCCGCTGCTCCTGTGCGCGACCACCGAGCCGCACGCGAAGATCACCGGCGCGCTGCAGTCCCTCGGTCGTGATCAAGTGGCCGAGCAGTGGGCGCTGCGCCCGTTCACGCAGCGCGAGATGTTCATGGTGCTGCAGGGCGTGCTCGGCGACACGCCGGTGTTGCGCGATCTCGCCGCGATGCTCGACAAGCTGACCGGCGGCCATCCGCTGTCGTTCCGCGAGACCCTGCGCGTGCTCATCGAGGAAGGCATCCTCGTGCGCGACGCCGACAGCTGGGCGCTGCGCGGCGCGTCGGCGGCGGCCGACGAGCTGCACAAGACGCTGGCCCAGCGATCGGAGTCGCGCCTCGACGGTCTCGGCGTGTCGGGCTGGGAGATCGCGAGCATCCTGTACCTGCTCGAGGCGCCCATCGAGGAGTCCCAGCTCGCCCAGCTGTCGGATCTGCGCCCCGAACGATTCGCGCGCACGCTCGATCGCCTCGAGGGCGAGGGCCTCATCACGCGCTCGGCGGTGTCGGGCTCGAGCATGATTCAGCTCGCGCACGAGTCGGTGCGCGAGGCCGTGCGCGGCCGTTACGAGGACTCGCTCGACGAGACGCGGTTGGACCTCGCGGCGCGCATCGAGGAGTTCGACAGCCCCGAGCCCAACTTCGTGTACCTGCGCGCGCGCCTGCTCGACGACGCGTCCGAGGGGCTCGAGTCGGTCGAGGCGCTCGAAGTCGCGGTCGACCGGCTGTTGGATGCGCACCAGCCTCAGTTGGCAGCGCAGGTGCTCGAGCGGCTGATCTTCAGATTGCGCCGCTTCGGCCGCACGACCGCGCTCGATCGCCTGCTGCGCGCCAAGCTACGCCTGCTCGAGCACGCCGCTGGCGCGCTCGACGATCCGCGCCGCGAGGCGATGCACTACGAGGCCGGAATCCTCGTGGCCGAGCTGCTCGGCGACTTCCGGGCGCAGGCGCTCTTCTGGCTCGGGCTCGTCGATCGCTACACCTCGCTGCAGCCGATGGACATGGAGCTGATCCTCGGCCGCTTGGAGAAGGCCACCGAGGCCGCCCGGCTCGCGCGCGATCGCGTGCTCGAGCTGCGCATCGCCAACCGTCGCACCGAGGTGTTGCTCGGCGCCGGCGAAGTCGAGAAGGCCGCTCGTTGGAGCCGCCAGGCGATGGAGATCGTCGACCTCGAGGAGGCGAGCCCGGCCGACAAGTGCCACGTCATCGGCGTGCGGCTGCGCTGCCTGTCGCTGTCGGGGCAGATCGGTGAGGGGCGGCGCCTGCACGAGATGGCCAAGCCGATCGCGGGGCGCGTACCCGTGCTGCAGCGGCAGAGCTACCTGTCGGGCATCGCGTACCTCGCCGTGCTCGGCGGCGATCCGGATCGCGCGATCCCGGAGATCGAGCAGGCGGTGCAGGAGATCCGCGCCGTCAACGTGCCGCGCCTGCTGCTCACGCCGCTGCACAACCTCGGCGACCTGCGCCTGCGCAACGAGGAGCTCGAGCAGGCCGAGCTCGAGTTCCGCGAGGCCATCCGACTCGCCGCGATGTACGGCTTCGACTACCACGTGCACCTCAACCGCGGCTTCCTCGGCTACGTGCTCGCGCGCCGCGGCAACGCGGAAGACGGCGCGGCGATGCTCGGCGATGCGAAGACCGGCATGGCGGCGGTGCACGGCGAGCACGTCGCGTTGCAGCAGCTGCGATTGTTGGACGCCGAAGTCGCGCACATGCTCGGCGACAGCGCGCGCGCGCGTCGAGAGCTGGAGGAGATGCTCGCGGACTTCCACGCGACCAACGAGCTCAGCCTCGCGCACTGGGCCCAGGAGGCGCTCGCTCGAATCGAGCGCGATCTCGGCACCAGCTTCATCGAGACGCCGGCGGTCACGCCCGAGTCGACCGATCCCGAGCAAGACACGGTTCGCACCAAGCCGCTGCGGTGAGCACGAGAAAATGGGCGGAGCACGCGCAACCGCACGCTGCTACCATGGGGCGTCGCCCATGGGCACTGCGCTCGCGAGCCTTCATCAGGATCTGCGGGACCTGGTGGGTCGAACGATCGCCGACCGCTACCGGGTCGACGCGTTGCTCGGATCCGGCGGGATGGGGGCGGTCTTCAAGGGCCACCACATCGGGCTCGAGCGCGACGTCGCGATCAAGGTGCTGCATCCGTCGCTCGGCCGCGATCCCGACATCTCCGAGCGCTTCGATCGCGAGGCTCGCTCGGCGTCGCGCCTGGATCACCCGAACTGCGTCTCGGTGACCGACTACGGGTCCACCGAGGACGAGATGAAGTTCATGGTGATGCAGCTGCTCGAGGGCGGCGAGCTCGGGCGCCTGCTCGGCAAGCCGTTGCCGCCGTTGCGCGCGATCGATCTCGTGCTGCAGATCATCCGCGGCCTGGAGCACGCGCACGCCCAGGGCGTCGTGCACCGCGACATCAAGCCCGAGAACGTGTTCATCACGCGCGATCACGCCGGTCGCGAGGTGCTCAAGCTCGTCGACTTCGGCATCGCGAAGATCATGACGGTCGACGGCAGCAAGCGGATGACGAAGGTCGGCCTCGTCTTCGGCACGCCGGCCTACATGAGCCCCGAGCAGGCCGCCGGCATCGAGGCCGACGAGCGCGCGGACCTCTACTCGGTGGGCGTGATGCTGTACGAGATGTTGGCCGGCAAGCCGCCGTTCGACTCGCCGGATCCGGTCGCGCTCGTGCGCATGCAGATCACCGCGGATCCGTCGCCCTTGCCCACCGAGGTGCCGCCGTTGCTGGCGGCGTGCGTGGAGCGATTGCTCGCGAAGAACCGCGTCGAACGCTTCCAGAGCGCGGCCGAGGTCCGCGAGGTGCTGGAGGGCGTGCAGATGATGCTGCGCGGCGACGGGATGACGTCCAGCGTCGACTTCCCGATGCCGCTCACCTCGTCGATGGAGGCGGCGTCGGGATCGCTCGTGCGCGGACTGCAGACGGCACCGTCCGTACCCGCTCGGCGACCGATTCTCGGCAAGCTCGTGATCGCGACGGGCGCGGCGGCGCTCGCCGGCGGCCTCTTGTGGGTCGCGCTGTTCGGCGAGCGCGCGGCCGCGAAGCCCGATCCGACCGCGGCACCGGCCGTGGCTGCGCCGGGCGGCGAGATTTCGGTCGCGGCGGCGGCGGTGGGCGGTCCGGATGCGGGTGCGCTCGCCGAGCTCGATCGCTTGCTGCAATCGGGCGAGCTCGACGGCGCGGAGACGCTGCTCGTGGCGCTGCGCGATCAGCATCCCAAGCATCCGCAGCTGTCGTGGCGATGGGGCCGCTTGCTCGCGAAGCGGAAGAACCGCAAGGCGCAGGCACTCGCGGCGTATGGCCACGCGCTCGAGGCCGATCCGACGCTGCTCGAGGACAAGCACTTCTACGCGGAGCTGCACGATCTGCTGCAGATCCCCGCGCTGCGCGACGACGGCCTCGACCTCGCGCTGCGGAACATGGGCAAGTACGGCCACACGTTCCTGCTCGACCTCGTGAACAACGAGAAGAAGCCGCTCACCTATGAGAACCGCCAGCGTGCGCTCGAGCAGCTCGCCACCGACTCCGCGAGCTGGGCGCTCGTGAACCGTCGCCTCAACATCGCGCTCGACGTGCTGCAGGCCCGCCAGTCGCTCACGCCGTGCCAGGCGTACGACGAGGCGCTCACGAACGTCGCGGCGATGCCGGACTACTGGTTCTACACGCGCGTCGAGCGATCCGAGGTGCCGCCCGCGGACGTGAACGCGAAGACCGGGCGCGAGGATCCGGTGCTGTGTGCCACGCTGCCGCAGCGCAAGGCCGACACGCTCGAGCTGCTCTCCGCGCTCGCGCCCGAGGCGCCCGCGCCTCCCGAGAGCGTCGCCCTAGACGCGAAGGTGGACGCGAAGGCCGATCCGAAAGCGCAGCCGAGCGCGAGCAAGGGCGGCAAGCCCGAGAGCAAGCCGAAGGCCGCGCCGAAGAAGAAGGTCGACTGCAACAAGTTCCGCGGGATCTTCAAGAAGCAGTGCTGGTGAGCACGCCTGCGCTCGTGCTCGCGTCCACCTCGCGCTACCGCGCGGCGTTGTTGGAACGGCTCGACATCCCGTTCACCGTCGCAGCCCCGGACTTCGACGAACGCGAGCGCGACGGAGCATTCGCCACGACGAGCGACGAAGCCTTCGCGATCGCGTTGGCGCGCGGCAAGGCCGAGAGTCTGCGCGCGGCGCATCCAAGCGCGTGGATCCTGGCCGCCGATCAGCTCGCGGTGCTCCACGTGCAGCAGGGCGTCGCCACGCGCACGCTTCTGCACAAGCCCGGCGATCCCGACGCGGCCGTCGAGCAGCTGTTGCGACTCGCGGGCAAGACCCATCGCCTCGTCACCGGCGTCGTGCTGCTCGATGCCGGGAGCGGTCACGCGTGGCAAGACGTCGACACCGTCGAGCTCACGATGCGACCGTTCGATCGCGCCGAGGCCGAGGGGTACGTGCGTGCCCACGCCCCACTGGACTGCGTCGGCAGCTATCGCATCGAGGACGCCGGCATCTGGTTGTTCGATGCCGTGGCCGGCGCGGACCCGACGAGCATCATGGGCTTGCCGCTGCTCGTCGTGGCGCGGTTGCTGCGGGCCGCGGGCCATCCCGGCCCCGGTTCGCGGCGAGCGCGCGGTGCGTGAGAGAACACTGTTTGTCGGCGCGCGACGTTCTGGATAGCGTGTCACCGTGGCGAACTTGGGCTTCTCTGCGTGGGCGCTCGCGCTCGGCTCCATCGCGTTCTCCTCGGCGTGCGCGAACGGTGGTGGTGAAGGCCAGGCGGAAACGTCGGGGTCGAACGACGACTCCACCGGAGAGCCCTCGTCCGCCGCGTCCGACGATGCCGACGACGACGACGGCTCGCCGACGTCGGCGGACGACGATGGCGTCGACGACGACGACGACGGCAGCAGCGGCGGCGACACGGGCGTCGACGAAGACGTCGTCGTGGTCCCGCTGCGCGTCGAGAACTTCAACGTGCCCACGGTGGAGACCTACTACGGCTGCTTCGAGTTCTCGTTCCAGCTCGACCAGCTCGGCCACGTCGTGAAGTTCGTGCCGCAGATCGACAACGTCGCGCACGTGCACCACTTCGTGCTCACGAAGCTCGACGCACCGAGCGGGCAGGGCAACGGCTACTCGTGCTTCGATCTGTCGGGGGAGATGGTGTGGACGTGGGCGCCCGGCGGCGAGGCGTGGGACCTGCCCCCGGAGGCCGGCTTCCTCATCGGCGACGGCCAGGGCGGCAACGTCACGTTCCGTCTGCAGGTGCACTACAACAACCCGCTCGGCACCTCGGGTCAGACGGACTCGAGCGGGCTCGATCTCCACGTGTCGACCGCACTGCGCGAGCACGACGCCGGCACGATGGTGTTCGGCGACATCGAGAACATCTCGATCCCGCCCGGGATGCCGGCGTACGAGCACGTGTCGACGTGCCGAGGCGAGGCCACCGCGTCGATCCTGAGCGAGTCGATGCACGTGTTCGGCACCGCCATGCACGCGCACAACATCGGCAGCGTGCTGTGGAGCGAGGTGCACCGCGACGGCAGCCTCGCGTACGAGCTCAATCGCGACGACCCGTACCTGTTCGACTCGCAGCACATGAACCCCGTCGACCTCGTCATCGAGCCCGGCGACGAGGTCCAGACCCACTGCATCTACGACTCCAGCGACCGCACGCAGACCACGATGGGGGGGCCGGGCACCATGGACGAGATGTGCTGGAACGTCGTCACGTACTGGCCGCGCGTCGCGAATCCCGTCGACATCTGCGGCTCGTTCAACTGAGGGACCGGTTCGGGAACATCCGGGGGCGCCGGGGCGTCGGGACGTCTTCGGATGTCGACGCGTGCCCCGTCCCTGATCGCGATCGCCCTAGCGGCGTGCACGTCGCGTGAGCCGCCCGTCGGGGATCCGATCGAGGACGCCCTCGAGCAGACGCTGAGCTCGCGCGCGCTGCCCGACGATCCCCTGACATGGGCCAATCGCGTGATCGGTGACGAGCTCGTCGAGCTCGCCGTGCTGGGGGATGGATCGTCCGTGGTGGTCACCGAAGAGGGCTCGAGCACGTTGGTCGACGCGCACGCCGTGATCGCGCGCCACGATCCGTTCGGACAGCTGCTGGATCTGCACGAGTTCCCGACGCGGGTCGGCAGTGGCCCGCGGCTGTTCGCGATCGACGGAGACGGGCGGCTGGTCGTGCTCGCCGAGAACGGCAGGTCCTTGCTGACCGTGGAGCGCGACGCGTCGATCGTGGAGCGCGTGCTCGAGTGGCCGCACCGCGGGCTCGCGGCGAGGGCGATGCGCGGCCATCCCGAGGGCGGCTTCCTCGTGCGCGCCGAGGTTCCGCGTGCACGCGACGCGCAGGAGTACGCGTGGTGGAGCCCGTCCGCGACGTACGTGCTCGCGCGATTCGAGACGCCGCCGGTCGACCCGAAGCAGCCGTGGCGCCCGGCGTGGACGATCGAGATCGGCGACGAGTTCGCCGAAGACCCGCGCGCGTACGGTCCGATCGAGGTGTTCTCCGACGGTCGCATCGCGACGGTCGCCCGGTGCCAGGACGCGACGGGTCGACGTTGCACGGGCGCGAACGGACGCGAGCTCGGCGTGTGGTCATCGCGCGGCGAGCCGCAGATGCGAGTCGCGTTGCCGATGGATCTCGACGTCGTCCTCGCCGCCGGCGAGCACGTCGACGGCGGGCTCGTGGTGGTGTCCGACGTCGCCAGTCGCGACCAAGAAGAGCGTCGCGACCTGTTCGTCGCGCGTTTCGATGCGGACGGCAAGCGGGTCTCGGGCTTTCGCACCGGGCTTCCCGACGTCGAGCGCATCCATCACGCCGCGATTGCATCCGGCGTCGTGTGGGCCGCGGCCACGCTGCGCGACCCCGACGAAGCTCCCACGCTGCCGCTCGGTGCGGTCGTTCGCGTGGATGCCGGCCTCGAGACCGTGGACATCCTTCGATTCGCGCCGCGCGAACCGAGCTCCGAGACGAGCCCCGCGGACGTGCTGCGACCCGTGCGCGTCGCCGCCGTGCGCGGTCGCGTGCGCGTCGCCGGATGGTACGGATGGCCGTCGCGGCTCGAGTTCCCCGACGGATCGACGGCCGACCTCGATCTCGTCGATGCTCGCGGCGTCGACGACGACGTGTTCGTGTGGGCGGCCGCCGGGCGCAGCGCCCTGCGCAACTGACTCGCGGAACCCTGCGCGTGGGGCGTGTGCTCCGCGCCGCATGTACTCGGCGCTGCCGCCCGAGCCGGAGTAAGCTCTCGGCCATGAGCGCCCCCGTGATCCGTGCGCCGCGTGGCTCGCAGCTGTCGTGCAAGGGCTGGCCGCAGGAAGCCGCGCTGCGCATGTTGATGAACAACCTCGATCCCGACGTCGCCGAGGCGCCCGATCGCCTCGTCGTGTACGGCGGCACCGGCAAGGCCGCGCGCTCGTGGCCGGACTACCACCGCATCGTGGCGTCGCTGCGATCGCTCGCGAACGACGAGACGCTGCTCGTGCAGAGCGGACGCGCGCAGGGCATCGTGAAGACGCACGAGGACGCGCCCCGCGTGCTGATCGCGAACAGCAACCTCGTGCCGAAGTGGGGCAACTGGGAGGAGTTCCATCGGCTCGAGGCGCTCGGGCTCACGATGTACGGCCAGATGACGGCCGGCAGCTGGATCTACATCGGCACGCAGGGGATCCTGCAAGGCACCTACGAGACGTTCGCCGCGTGCGCGCGTACGCACTTCGGCGGCGACCTCGCGGGCAAGCTCGTGCTCACCGGCGGGCTCGGTGGCATGGGTGGTGCGCAGCCGCTCGCGGCGACGATGAACGGCGCCGCGTGTCTGTGCGTGGAGGTCGACGAGACTCGCATCGAGCGCAGGTTGCAGACCCGCTACTTGATGAAGGGCAGCCGCGATCTCGACGAGGCCCTGCGCTGGCTCGCCGATGCCCGCAAGGCGAAGCAACCGCTGTCGGTCGGGTTGCTGGGCAACTGCGCCGAGGTGTTGCCCGAGCTCGTGCGGCGCGGCGTGGTGCCGGACATCGTCACGGATCAGACCAGCGCGCACGACGAGCTCAACGGCTACGTGCCCGACGGCATGGCGCTCGCCGACGCGATCGCGCTTCGCGAACGCGACCCGCAGGAGTACGTGCGTCGCAGCGTCGATGCGATGGGGCGCCACGTCGCGGCGATGCGGCAGATGCAGAAGGCCGGCGCGATCGCGTTCGACTACGGCAACAACATCCGCGCACAGGCGGTGAAGGCCGGTGTCGCGGATGCGTTCGACATCAAGGGCTTCGTGCCGGAGTACATCCGCCCGCTCTTCTGCGAGGGGCAGGGCCCGTTCCGCTGGGCCGCGTTGTCCGGCGATCCGGCCGACATCCACGCGACCGATCGCGCGATCCTCGAGCTCTTTCCCGACAAGCCCGCACTGCGCCGCTGGATCGAGCTCGCGAGCGAGCAGGTCGCGTTCCAAGGGCTGCCCGCGCGGATCTGCTGGCTCGGCTACGGCGAGCGCGACAAGGCCGGGCTGCGCTTCAACGACATGGTGAAGCGCGGCGAGGTGAAGGCGCCCATCGTGATCGGTCGCGACCATCTCGATTGCGGCAGCGTGGCGTCGCCGAACCGCGAGACCGAGGGCATGAAGGACGGCAGCGACGCGATCGCCGACTGGCCCATCCTCAACGCGATGGTGAACACTGCGGCCGGCGCGTCGTGGGTGTCCGTGCACCACGGTGGCGGTGTCGGCATCGGCTACAGCCTGCACGCCGGCATGGTCGTCGTCGCCGACGGCACCGAGGGCGCGGCGCGCCGACTCGCGCGCGTGCTCGTCACCGATCCGGGCATGGGCGTGATCCGTCACGTCGACGCGGGGTATGCCGAGGCCGATCGCTTCGCACGCGCCCACGACGTGCGTGTGCCGGGTCGCACGACGCTCGTCGAGGGCACATGACGCGTCGCGTGTTCGATCGGGCCGCCCGCGTGGTGACGCTCGCGGGCCCCGACGGTCCGCGGCGCGGCGCCGCGGCGAACGAGCTCGCGATCGTCGAGGACGGCAGCGTCGCGGTCGAAGAGGGCCGAATCGCGTGGGTCGGGCCCGCTCACGCGATGCCCGCGACGCTGCGTGAGGGCGCCGAGATCGTCGACTGCCGCGGCAAGACGATCATGCCGTCGCTCGTCGACGCGCACACGCACCTCGTCTACGCCGGCGCGCGCAAGGACGAGCTCGAGATGCGTCTGCGCGGCGCCGACTACGAGGAGATCTTCGCGAAGGGCGGTGGCATCCTGTCGAGCGTCCGCCAGACCCGCGCAGTGACGGACGACGAGTTGTTCGCGCAATCGCATGCACGCATCGCTCGCATGCGACGCAGCGGCACCACCACGTTCGAGGTGAAGAGCGGCTACGGCCTCGAGCTCGAGACCGAGCTGCGCCAGCTCCGAGTCGCGCGCCGGCTCGCGAGCGAGGCCGGATTCCGCGTGCGCACCACGTGCCTCGCGGCCCATGCCGTGCCCGCCGAGGCGCGCACCAGCCCCGAGCGCCGCGCCGCATGGGTGCGCACGATCACCGACGACATCCTGCCGAGGGTCGCGAGCGAGCGGCTCGCCGACTACGCCGACGTGTTCTGCGATCGCGGCGCGTTCGAGATCGACGAGTCGCGTGCGGTGCTGGAGTCCGCCCGCGCGCTCGGGCTCGGTCTGCGCGTACACGCGAACGAGCTCGGTCCCACGGGCGGTGCCAAGCTCGCCGCCGAGCTCGGCGCCGCATCGGCGGACCACCTGCTGTTCGTGGACGACGACGATCGGCGCGCGCTCGCGGACGCGGGCACCGTCGCGGTGCTGCTGCCCGGCACGTCCCTCGTGCTCGGCAAGCCGTTTGCGGACGGGCGTGCCCTGGTCGCCGCGGGCGTGCCGGTGGCCGTGGCGACCGACTGCAATCCGGGCTCGTGCGCGCTCGAGAACCTCGCGATGGTGCTGGCGCTCGCGTGCTACGGCAATCGGCTCTCGGTCGCCGAGGCGATCTGCGGGGCCACCCACAACGCCGCTGCATCGCTGGGCCTGTCGCACGACGTCGGCTCGCTCGGGCCGGGCAAGAGCGCCGACCTGCTCGTGCTGGCCACCGAGGACGTGCGCGACCTCGTCTATCACGCCGGCTCGCCGCTCGTGGACGAGGTGTGGCAGGCCGGCCAGCGCGTGGCGTGAGCGATTTTGGGGTAGGCTTCGACCGATGGGATCCGGCCTCGAGGAGCTCGGCATCGTCGACGACGGCGACGACGGCGATGGCGCGTCGGAACCGCAGGAGCGTCGACGTCCGCGCGGTGCTGCGGCCGAGAGCGAAGGCGACGACCGTACGGCGATGCTGGTCCGCACGCTCCGCAAGGTGTCGCTGTTCGAGGGGCTCTTGCCGCTGCATCTCAAGCGGATCAGCGCGCTGTGCCAGGAAGTGGAGTTCGCGCCCACCGAGGCGGTGTTCAGCCACGGCGATCCCGGCGACGGGCTCTACTTGATCCTCGAAGGCGCCGTGCGGATCAGCCGGCGCGTGTCCGGCATCGGCGAGGAGGCGCTCGCCGTGCTCAAGCCCGGGCAGTACTTCGGCGAGATGTCGATCGTCGACGACGAGATGCCGCGCTCGGCCGACGCGATCGCGCACGAGCGCACGCGCTTGCTCAAGCTGCCGAAGGACGACCTGCGAGATCTGATGTTCGTCGACCGCGAGCTCGCCTACGAGCTGTTGTGGCGCTTCGTTCGCACGCTGTCGGGCCGCTTGCGCGACAGCAACGACAAGCTCCTCATGCTCACCGTCTCGTCGAAATTCTAGGCTTCACTTCGGCGGTGGGGTCGTGGGCGGCTTCTGCGGGCCGGGGTTCACGATCACCGTGGGCGGCTTGGCCGGATCGCCGGTGGGCGGCTCGGGCGACGTCTGCGGCTCGGTTCCGCCACCGTCCGCAGCGGGCGGCTCCTCGGCGGTCGAATCGCTCGGCTGCTCGTCGACAGGCCCCGGATTCGTGTGCGGCTGCTCGTCCGGCGGCGGCTCCACGTGGGGACTGACGTTCGTGCGCTTCGGTGCGCAAGCGAGCACACCGGCCCCCAGTCCCACCTCGAGCGAGAGGAGCAAGCCGGTGACGGCGAAACGAATCGTGCGTGGACGCTCGGCCATGGTGGCCAGATCGTCGCCGCACCGGCTGTCGCAAGTCAATTCGTGGATGTTAGACTGTGCGGCAATGGTCCGGCTGCGCGCAGTCGTGTGCGTGGTGGTGCCCACCATGTGCGCGT
Organism: uncultured Nannocystaceae bacterium; assembly: GCA_964468635.1. Lineage (GTDB taxonomy): Bacteria > Myxococcota_A > Polyangia > Nannocystales > Nannocystaceae > Xiheibacterium. Next base: position 220,330 of record CAYXVR010000002.1, on the reverse strand, counting down.
GCTCGTTCGACTCCGGGGGCGCCAAGGGCGGTGCGTCCGCGGAGATCGGCACGCTCGCCGACGACGACGGCGACGGCACCTCCGCCGGCGAGGAGGACACGCCGGACGACGCGTCGATGACGAACGCGGACGACGACGCGCCGGAGGACGGAGGCGTGGGCACGGCGTTCGACGACGACACCACCGGCAGCTCCGGCGATCATCCGGCGGTGCTCGTGTTCGTCGAGTCGCCGGCCTACGACTTCATGCGGATCGGGCTCGGCACGTCGCAACCCCACGTCGTCACGCTGCACAACACGGGTGGCCGGATCGCGACGGGCATCGTCGCAGCGATCGCTGCACCGTACGGCTGGAATGGCGGTGCGTGGCCGGGCACCGGCGGCACGTGCATCGACACGCTCGCGCCCGATGGCTACTGCCAGATCGAGCTCGCGTTCACCCCGTCCACGCTCGGTCCGGCCGCGGGGACGGTGGTGATCGACTACGACGACGGCGACGGACCGGCGCAAGCCGTGCTCTCGCTCGTGGGCGCCGGCACGGGCTCCACCGGCAACCTGCTGCAGAACGGGGACGCCGAGGCGAGCGGTGCACCGCCGCCGGGCTGGACGGAGTCGACCGGCAACGGATGGACGACGACCACGGGGCTGCCGCGCACGGGCGTGCGATCGATGACTGCCGGCGAGTCGGGCAACGGCGAGGTCGTGATGTACCAACCCGTCGACATCTCGCAGTGGACCGCGCTCATCGATGCGCGTGCGCTGTCGATCGCATTCCGCGGGTGGTCGCGCAGCTGGGACGTCGGCAACGATGCGCAGTGGTTCCGCGTGGACTTCGTGAACGAGAGCGGCACCGCGCTCGAGACGTTCACCGGGGCGATGAACACGAGCACCGCCTGGGCGCAGACGATGGACACCCGCTACCTGCCGGCGGGTACGCGCGCGGTGGTCGTGCGTCTGCACTGCTCGAAGAGCTCGGGCACGGTGTGCGACGGCTACTTCGACGACATGTCCGTCGTGGCCTCGTATCCGTGAGCGATCACCCCGGAATCGGACAGGCGGCGCTCTCCGTGAGCGCGTCGTTGTTGCTCTCGTCGCATTCCGCGACGACGCCCGCCTCGGCGTCGTCGCCGTCGACCGCGACGAAGAAGGACTGCGCGGCGCCGCCCTGCATCGCCTCGATCACCCACACGAGCTCCACCGACGCCCCGGGCAGGAGCGGATCCGGGGTCGGCATCGTGCCGATCAGATCGCCGGTCGCGTCGGTGCCGGCATAGAGCGACACCTCGACGCCAGCCGGCACGCCCAGCGCGCCGATGTTGCGCACCGTCGCGATGAGATTCAGCTCCTCGTCGAGGCAGTTGCCGACGCCGATCGCGAGCTCCACGGTGAGGTCGGGGGCATTGAACACGCCCTCGCCCTGCACGTTCTGTCGATAGTTGTTGAGGTCGGGCTGCGTCCAGTTGTCGAGCTCGGCCGGCGCGTGGTTGCCGGCCGAGGTCGCGTTCGTGACGTGATACGTGTGCGACGTCCACACGCGGCGCGTCTGCACCCAGCGGTCGAAGGCGTCGCCGTACACGAAGACGCCCTGACGCGACTCGTAGCCCTCGATGTGATCGCAGTTGGCACCGCCGTCGTTCGCGACCACCACGATCTCCGAGTTGCCGTCGGCATCGACGTCGACGACGAGCGGGTACTCGTGGATCGTCGCGCTGCTGTTGGGCTCCTCGAGGATCACCGTGCCGTCCAGCCCCGAGTACACCCGCATGTAGCACTCGTCCGCGTAGACCACCTCGGCGACGCCGTCGCCCTGGAAGTCGAACACCGACGAGCCGGTCGCGTTCGACGACTGATCCTGGGTCGTCTGCGACCAGCGCACGTAGATCGCACCGGGCTCGGGCACCGGTGCGCCCATCGGCTGCACGATGTCCTCGCCCGCGCGCGCGAGATCGTAGACGGAGTACGAGCTGCCGCCCGCCGCTGCGATCTCCGGGCGGCCGTCGCCATCGAAGTCCGCGATCGTCGGCGGGCCTCCGCGCCCACCGCCGGGGATCGCGATGGACGTCGTGCGCAGCGAGGGATCCGCGACGCACATCGCTTCGGTCGGATCGACGCCGCACCATGCGAGGCCGGTCGCGCCGTCGAGCACGCGCACCTGGCCCGATGCGACGAGCACGACCTCGGGATCGCCGTCCATGTCGAGGTCCGCGATCGCCGGATATCCGTCGGCGCCGCCGGCATCCCACAGCTGCGTGAGCGTCACGGTGGGTCCCGCCTGCCAGTCCACCGACCACGCGTGGCGCCCCGAGACGATCTCCGGATGACCGTCGCCGGTGAGATCGACGACCGCCGACACACCGCCCGTGTAGTCGGAGTTCGTGCCGTACGTCGCACCGTTGCCGTTGCCGCCCTGATCCCAAACGACGAGCCCGTCGTCGTCGATCACGGCCGCGCCCCACACGATCTCCGCCGCGTCGTCGTCGTCGAAGTTCGCGAACGCGGGTGCCCCGTTCACGATCACGAGGTCGTACGGCGCACCGCCTTCGTCGTGCGAGCTCCACAGCAGATCGCCGTCGCCGTCCACGGCGTGCACGACCGATGCGTTGCCCGACGGTCGCCCCGCGTAGACGATGTCGGGCAGGTCGTCGCCCGACACGTCGGCGATGCCGAGCGTCGCGCGGCCGTGCAGGCCGAAGGAGCCATTCGCGGGGTCGTGGGCCACGCGCCACTTCACGGCACCGCTCGTGCCGTCGAGCACGACGAGCTCCCCGTCGGGCCAGCCCGCGGGACCGAGCTGGGTCGCGGCCATCGCGACCTCCGGGGATCCGTCGCCGTCGAGGTCCGCGATCACCGGCATCGAGATCGACTGGTCGTCCGTGTAGGACCACTCGAGCGTCACCTCGATCTCCTCGAAGTCCGGCTCGTACGCGCACGTCACCGGGTCGAACTGCGGCAGGCACTGCCCGAGCGTGGGCTCGCAGAATTCGCCGATCTCGCAGTCGAACGAGTCGAGGCACGCGCCCGTCGGTGCGACACACGAGGCGTCCACGCACACCTCGCCCGCCTCACAGCAGATCGAGGCATCCTCGCCGCAGCGCACGCCGCTCTCGCACGCGGGCACGCAGGCTCCGGCCGCGCAGTCCTCGTCGTCGGCACAGCACACGAGCGGATCGCCGCACAACACGGTCGCGCACGGCTCGTCGCCGCCGGTCGAGTCGACGCCGGTCGAGTCGACGCCGGTCGAGTCGACGCCCCCGGACGACGTGCCGTCGTCGTCGAGCGACGCGATGCCGCCCGATCCCGTCGTCTCGTCCCCGTCTTGCCCGCCTCCGCCGTCGCCGCACGCGGCGACGAGCACCACCCCGAACACGATGCGCTCGCGCATGAACTGCCCCCTTCGACACGCGAACTGCGGGGCTTTACGTCCGAGCGATCGAATCGCTCGCACCCACGCTCACCTCGCTCAGCCGGGGCCGCCGTTCTTGCTCAGGAAGCGCACGAACTCGCGGCGTGTGCGGGGGCCCGGGGCGGGCCGCAGGAGCCACCTTCGCGGGCCGAGCTCCGTGTCGAGCCGGTCACGGGCGCGCGCGAGCGTCTCGCCGGGCAGCAGGCACCGCATCGCGTCGGGGTCGACGGCGAACACCGCGGCACCGTTGAGCCCGAGGATCTTGCGCTTGCGCGCCTCGGTGAGCGCGGGATACCCGTAGGTCTCCTGCATCGACTTCGGGATCGTGAACGCCCAGAACGCCTCGATGAGCGGCTGCGGCGAGCCCGTCCAGATGCTGTCGGTGCCCCACACGACGTTGTCCTCGCCGAGGAAGAGCATGAGCTTGCCGAGCACGTGCGCGGCCTGGTCGGGGTAGACCATCAAGTTGGTCCACACCGAGCCGAGCTCGGCGAACACGTTCGAGCCCGGCCCGAGCCCCGCGTCGACGCAGGACTGGATCAGCGAGTTCACGCCCACGTCCACCGGATAGTCCACCGGGTTCGACGGATCGATCACGCCTTCCGGATCGTAGGGACCTTCGACGACACCGAAGCCGCCGTGCAGCCAGGCGGAGTGATACACGATGAACTTCACGTCGGGATACATCCCGGCGACCACGCCGATGTCGCGCGGATCGGTGTGCGTGGTGTCGAAGCCCGGCAGCGGGATCCCCTTGTGGATGCAGATGACCTTCACGTCGAGCGCGCGCGCCTGCTCGATGAAGGGCAGCCCGACGTCGGGATCGTCGAGGAACCAACCGTTGCCGGTGGGACCCCACGGCGGGTAGCACTTCCAACCGGCGACACCGTGCTCCTCGTGCACCATCTGCATGATCTCGAGCTGCTGCTCGAGATCGACGTTGGGCGTGATCATGCAGTGGCTCAGCATGCGCTGCGACGACGCGAGCATGTTCACCATGTCGCGCGACGACGCGAGCTGCTCGTTGTCGAGCGGGCTGCCGCAGCCGGTCGGCATCGCGCGGGTGCACAGCACGGCGGGCACGCCCGACAGCACGGCCACGGTGGTCTGGCTGCCGAGGAACACGAGCTCGACGTACTGCTCGGCCGACAGGCACTCGATCGGATCCGCGAGGCCGCACGCCGCCTGCTCGAGGCCCGCGAAGAACCCCTTGAAGGTGGGATTGGTCTCGCGCCACTCGCCCATCGGATCGACGTGGTGCGTCTGCGCGTCGAGCACGAAGACGTCCTCGTCCAGCGGCGAGCAGTCGCCGCCGCCGCTGGACGTGCCGACCGGATCGTCGCCGAGGTCGTAGCTGCCTTGGGTGGAGTCGCCGAACGTGTCGTCGAGCGATCCGCCGCCGGTGGAGCCGCTCGAGCCGCCGCCCGACGACGAGCCCCCGCTGCCGCCGCTTCCGCTCGCATCGTCGCCCCCGCACGCGTTGATCGCCCACAGCGTCGCGGTCATGCCGAGCGAGCTCGCCATGAACTCGCGGCGATCGAGCCCGAGTCGCTTGCCGAGCGCGTCGGCCTTCGCGAGCGCGAGCGCGCGGATCCTCCGCTCGCGATCGGTCTGCGTGTGGAAGTACTCGCCGTTCGAGCGATTGCCGAGCGGGATCGGCGGCTCCACCTCGGGCAACCGCTGCGACTTGCGGACGCGACCCACCCACGGCGGCACACGGATCGGCATACCGGCAGGATATCAGCGGGTCAGGACGCGGGTGTGATCGGCATCTCTTCGAGCGTGGGCTGACGGCCGTCCAGCTCCGGCGGCGGCGCGACGGCACGCGAGCGCGATCGCAGCGTGAGCGCCACGAGGTACAGCACGAGCCCGGCCACCACGGCCGCGTCGAACGCTTCGCGATGCTCGGGCAGGAGCGCCGAGAGTGGATGTACGGCCACGAAGAATGCGACGAGTGCGAGCACCGGCGTGCGCGAGGGGTGACGGCGCCACAACCACCACGAGAGCGCGACGCAGGGCAGCGCGCCGAGGGCGAACGCACCCCACAGCCCGATGGCATCGGCAGCTGCGGACATCACGACGAACATCAGCGAGTACGACGCGCACGTGAGCGCGACGTCGAGCAACGCGACTGCATCCTCGCCGCGACGACCCATCGAGTCGACGAGCAGCGTGAGGCACACGGCGCCGACCAGCAGCATGAGCGCGTAGGGGCTGCGTCCGAGCACGGAGCCCACGTCGGCGCCCGGCTGCACCGGTCGCGGCAACGCGATGCCCATGCCCGCGGTGGTGAGCGAGCGATCGAGCTCCCAGTGCAGCACGACGTCGTCGCCGTCCTCGTCGATGGCGCTCGGCGTCAAGCAACCCTCCGGATAGTTCACGTCGGCGAGCGGCAGACCCACCACGCGCATCGCGAGCGTGAAGTCGCGGATCTCGCGAGGCACGGGGATCTGGTAGTAGAAGTACTCGACGCCGCGCGTCGCGTAGCCGATCGTCACCGTCACGGCATCGCCAGGCTTCATCGTGCGTTGCCATCGCAGCGCCTCGCCCTCCACGCGCAGCTCGGCGCCGAGCTCGCTGCCGTCCACGAGCACGCGCAGCTCGTCGTAGAACACCTGCCCGGACAACGGCAGCTCGAACTCGGTGCGCGTGGTGTGCTCGGACTGGTTCGTCACGCGGTACTCGACGTCGAACGTGGCCTCGAAGCCGCTGTACACCCCGCTGCCCTTCTTGCGCTCGTTCGGCACCAGCACGACGGTCGCATCGGCGCTCGCGATCGAGTCGAGCGCGACGAGCTCTTCGCGCTCCACGTCGCGGAACACTGGCGGCAACGTGGGGTCCTCGCGGAACTGCTCCTCGCGATCGACGACGGTGTGCCAGTGACGGACCACGAGCTCGCGCTGCACGTGGGGCGCGCCCCAGATCGTCTGCACGCTCTGGAAGTTCGCCTCGGACACGCGACCGTGCTCGGCGAGGAACGTGGCGGAGTTGTCGCCGAGCACGGCTCGGAACGCCCACAGGAGGCCCATGAGCAGCGCCGCCATCGTGCCGGCCTCGACGATGCGGCGCGCCCACGCCCACACGCCCGGCCCGGGACCGCCGCTCTTGCCGTACACGCCCGCGAACGTGACGACGGCGGCCACCGTCATCATGAGCCCGACGACGGGCTCGGCTTCCATCCACGCGAGCACGCGCGCGATGACGTAGTCGACCATGGGGTGAACCTCCGGCCGCGCGCGGACGCGCGAGCGAGGGCGGCTATTCCCGCGGAGGTTTCGCCGGGCTCAGCCACTCCCGCAGAACGACCAATGCCGGCAGGAAGACGATCGCGGCGAGGAACGTGAACGTCACGCCGACGACCGAGACCCACGCCAGCGACTGCAATCCGCGGTGGTCGGCCCACAGGATGGACGCGAAGCCGCAGATCGTCGTCCAGGCGGTCATCATGATCGCGCCGCCCGTCTCGCGGATGACGAGCGCGACGCTGCCGCGGCCGTCCTCGCGATAGCGGGCGATCATGTGCAGACCGGCGTCCTCACCGAGGCCGACGAGCAACGGCAGCGCGATGACGTTGAAGAAGTTGAGCTTCCAGCCCATCGCGGCCATGAAGCCGAGCAGCCACAGGATCGCGAGCGGTACGAGCAGGGCCGCCGACACGCCCGCGGACAGCGAGCGGAACGTGACGATCGAGGTGCACAGCATCACGCAGAACGAGAGCAGCACGACCCACGGGCCGTCGGTGCGGATCGCCTCGTAGACCTCGGGGATCACGAAGAACTCGGCGGCCGTCTCGACGTCGCCCGTGGGCGTGTGCAGCGTGCCGTAGGCCGCGTAGATGCGGCTGACGTTGCGGAAGTCGGTCTTCGTGCCCTTGGTCCAGATCACCAGGAACCGGCCGATCTCGCCGCTCGCGTCGGTGAACTGGTTGCGCACCCAGTCGGGCAGCTCGGCGATGCCGAGCGGCTTGTCGACCTTCAGGTACTGGTACCACTCGTCGATGTCCTTCTTGGTCTGCTCGCTGAGGCTGCCGCGCTTCGCGTCGATGCGCTGGCGCATGTCGGCGATGAGCGCGAGCTTGTCCTCTTGCTGCTGGGGTATGAAGGTGAACACCGAGGTGATGTCGTACATGCGGTCGACCATCGTCTCGAGGCGTTCGGGGGGATAGCGCTCGAGCATGTCGAGCACGTGCGGCTCGATGCGTGGACGCTTCGCGGCCGCGTCGGCGATGGCGACGAACTTCGGATCCTCGAGGTCGGTGTCCTCGAACTCGTCGAGGAGGTCGTCCTCGTCCTCCTCTTCCTCTTCGTCCTCCGTCGGGGGCTGGAGCTGGACGACGACCGCGGCCGGCGTCGCGTCCTTCGGCGGCTCGGGCGGCTTCGGCTGGGAGAGCGCGGCGCGATCGAACGCCGCCGCTTCGACCTGTGTGATGTCGTTGAGCGCGCGGAGCTGTTCGTGCACCGCGCGCGACTGCTCGAGATCCTCGCCGAGCACCACCGACGGCGCGACGGTGCGCTGGCGCCCCACCGCGTCGCGGTAGTTGAGCTCCTTCGACTCCATCTGGGCCTTCTCGGGCCCGAGCTGATCGAAGTCGTACTCGAACTCGAGATCACCGACGTGCGAGAGCGACCACGCCGCCCAGCCGAGCCCGAGCGCGAGCACGACGAGCGCGGCGATCCGCGAGCCGCGACGCGTGCCGTCGATCTCGATGCGCCGGGCTCCGTGCGGGCGCACCTTCAGCGTCCACGGCCGCACGCGGTCGAGCAGCGTGATCATCGCGGGCATCACGACGAGCGCGGCGCCGATCGCCGCGAACACGCCGATGAGCGCGATCACGCCGAACTGCGCGAAGCCCTGGAAGTCGGCGAACGCGAGCACGCCGAAGCCGAGCCCGGTGCTGACGCCACCGAACAGCGATGCCGGCCCGGTGGTCGCGAGGGTGACGGCGACCGCGGCCGGCCGCGACAGCCCGCGGATCCGCTCGTCGCGGTAGCGCGTGAGCAGCACGATGTTGAAGTCGATCCCGAGCCCCAGGAGGATCGCGAAGATGAACGCACTGACGAGGTTGAGGTAGCCGTACGTCAGCGTCGCGAACGCGAGCGACAGCATCACCGCGCCGACGAGCGGCACGAACACGAGCAGGATGGAACGGATGCTGCGGAACCAGAGCGCGATCGAGCCGACGAGGACGAAGAGAGAGGCCAGGCTGCCGCCGACGATCTCGCTCTCGAACCGCTTCACGCGCTTGCTGATCTGCGCGTAGCTGCCGTCGAGCTGCACCCGCATCTCGGGGTCGAATTTCGTCGGATCGATCTCGGCGACGATCCGCTCGACGTCCGTCTGCAGCGCGCGCGAGAACTTCACGTCGGTGGGAGGCGCGCGGGGCCGGGCACGCAGCACGACGAGTCGCCCCTCGTCCGCCTCGTAGTACTCCTTGAAGTCCTCGATCTCGTACTTCTTCTCGAGCTCTTCCTTGTCGAAGTCGAGGCGCTCGGGCCCGTCCTTCTCCCGAGCGGCCTTGCGCTCCTTCTCGGACATGACCGAGAGCCCCGACATCGCCTTCTTGCGCACTTCGTCGCGGATGCGCTCGATCAGCCGGCGGCGCAGATCGACGAGATCCTCGACGTCCGCGAACAGCAGCGCGTTGTCCTCGAAGAACGCGCGATCACGGTGGAAGATGACGTGCTTCAGGTCGGGGTGGCCCTGGAGCGCGTCGGCCAGCGCCTGGCCGAACGCGATGTTCGCATCGCGCGACGGGCTGCGGATCGCGACGTAGAGGTCCGTCTGGTTGCCGACCTCGGTGGCGAGGCGATCGAGCCGCGTCACGCTGGGGAAGTCGTCGGGCAACAGCCGCCGCAGCTCCTGATCCACGCGGAGCCGCGACGCGAACAGGAAGCTCGCGGCGGCGAGCACCAGGAAGGCGAGCACGATGGAGCCCGCTCGTCGCTCGATCCACTCCGCGATCCCGACGCCGACGCGGATCGGTCGCTCCCTGACGCCGGGCAGCTCGGGGAGCTCGTCGCGCAGGCTCACGCGCTGCCGAGAGTACACGGCGGCGTCACGGTGCGCCACGCGGCGCGGTCCGGATCAGCTGGGCGGCTCGAAGTCGTCGCACGCGCTCTCGATGACCGAGACCGCGGCGGCGAAGAACGGGGCGAAGTCGTCGGCGCAGATCGGGCCGATCGAACCGTACGAGAACGACGTGGCGAACTCCCGCACGCGCGGGGCCGGCTCGGCGCCGGTGATCGGTGCCGCGGGATTGAGCGCGTCGATGAAGATGCCCGCGCAGTCGCCACCCGCGTCGCAGTCGCCGGTGAGCGCGAGCACGACCATCGCGTTCTCGTCGCCGGCCTTCGCGTCGAGCACCGCCTGTTTCCAGGCGCCCGGATCGCCGGTGGAGTTCGGATCGTCATCGGCCGGCTGGCACGAGCCGTCGGGGATCTGTTGCTGACCCGCGTCACCGGGGCTGTCCTCCTCGTCGGTGATGATCGTGACGACGAGCACGGCGTCGTCGCGCAGGAAGCCCTCGTTGCACTCGCCGGCCCCATTGAGCGGGCCGATCGAGGCCATCATGGAGTTCATCGTCTGCTCGTTCGGATCGCCCTCGGCTCCGCGGGACGCCATGCACGTGAACGCATCGACGAGGTCGGGTTGCTCCTGCGTCGCATAGCGGAGGCCACCGGTGAGGCCGCAGTCCTGACCGGCGGCGTTCGAGGTGCGACCCGCTCCGAGCGTGCCGTCGCATCCACCGCCCGGCGTCTGGCTCGCGTCGATCGCCATGACGTGGAAGTCGTCGATCATCAGCGCGTCCTGGATCGCGGAGATGAACCCCGGGAAGCTGACGAGCAGGTTGTCCTGCTCGTCCTCCATCGAGGGCGAGCTGTCGATCACGAACAGGAAGTCGACCTTCTGGCAGCCCTCGTCGCTGAGCTCGTCGCCGCCGTCCATCGCCTCGTCGCCGCCGGGCAGATCGAGCTTCGGGCCGCCGCCGTCGAGGTCGCCGATGCCGTCGTCGCCGCTGCCGGCGGTGTCCAGCGAGTCGATGCCGTCGTCGGCCATCGAGCCGTTCTGTGCCTGCCCGTCGTCCGAGCAGGCGACGCCGCCCATCCAGACGCTCAGCGCCGTGGGAACCAACCGTTCGATTTTCGTGCGCACCGGAAACCCCCCACTCAAGGCTTGCCGACGACAGACGTTCACGCAAGCGCAACCGCTGTGGGGCCGCCCACTCGAAACGCTCGTGAATCCACGCGCGTGATAGCCCCCGCGGCGCTGAGGGCCGAGATAACCTGCGAATGTGGACGAGCTCGATCGTTGGCTCCGCGCAGACCGGCCGCAGCCGGCCGTGGGGCTCGGTCTGGCGCTGGCAGAGCTCGAAAGTCGCCTGTTCGGACGACCGAAACCGACCGTCGTCGTCCAACGCTACGTCCTATTACGCCGCATCGCCTCGGGCGGCGCGGGCACCGTCTTCGCCGCCTATGACCCGGAGCTCGATCGTCGCGTGGCGGTGAAGCTGCTGCGCGGCGACGCGCACGATCCGACGCTGGCCGAGCGTCGCGTCGACGAGGCGCGCGCGCTCGCAAGGCTCGCGCATCCGAACGTGATCACCGTGCACGACGCGGGCGTGATCGACGGTGCCGAGCTCGCGCGCGACGATCCGACGCTCGCGACCGATGGTGAGGTCGTCACGTTCCTTGTCATGGAGCTGGTCGAGGGAACGACGCTGGCGGACTGGTTGCGCGCGCGCCCCCGCGGGCTGACCGAGCAGCTCGCGGCGTTTCGCGCCGCGGGGCACGGGCTCGCCGCGGCGCACCGAGCAGGGCTCGTCCACCGCGACGTCAAGCCGACCAACGTCGTCGTGGGCGACGACGGGCGCGTGCGCGTGATCGACTTCGGCCTCGCACGCGCCGCGGCGGGACGCGCCGACGCAGGGTCGTCGGGCACGCCGCTCTACATGGCGCCCGAGCAACACGACGGTGGACCGCTCGACGCGCGATCGGATCAGTACGCGTTCTGTGTCGCGCTCGCCGAGGCGGTGCTCGGCCGGCCGCCGTTCGCGATCGAAGGGCTCGCGGCGTTGGTGGTGGCAAAACGAGATGGGCGCGTCGATCTCTCCGGCTCGATGCCGGGATGGCTGCGGCGCGTATTGCTGCGCGGGCTGGCGCCCGACCCGAGCGATCGCCACCCAGACATGGACGCGTTGATTGCGGTGATCGAGCGCGGGATGGGTCGTCGCCGCCGCGTCGCGATCATCGGCACCGCGGTGCTCGGCGCGTGTGCTGTGGCCGTGGTCGCACGTGCGGGCACGGCCCGATGTGACGACCCGAGCACGCGGCTCGACGGCGTGTGGGACGAAGGTCGCCGCATCGCGATCGAGCAGGCATTCGCACGGGAGCCGGCGCCGTGGGCCGCGGACAGCTCGCAAGCGGTGGTGCGCGCCTTCGACGAGTTCTCCGCGGCGTGGACGTCCGCACACACGGATGCGTGCGAGGCGACGCTCGTGCGCGGCGAAGCGACCAGCGACGTGATGGTGGCGCGCATGTCGTGTCTCGAGCGTCAGCTCGCGCGCTTCGACGCCGTGGTCGCCACGGTGAGCGCAGGGGATCGTGCGGTGCTCGAGCGCGCGGCCGAGAGCGCGCGACTCTTGCCGAGTCCGCAGGACTGCGCGGCCGATCGCGAGCTCGACGAGCGGCAGGAGGATCCCGAGCGGCGCGAGCGTCAGCTCGAGCTCGAGCGCGCGTTCGCCCGGGCCGAAGCGTTCACGGTGAGCGGGCGCGGGGCGGATGCGATGGCGGAGCTCGATGCGGCCGAGCCCCTCGTGGCCGCGCTCGCGCACCCGCCGTCCACGATTCGCGCGTGGATCCTGCGCGGCGCCGGTCTGCGCGAGCAAGGCCGCTTCGACGACGCGATGACGGCGTTGCATCGCGCATGGGTCGAGGCCGAGCGCGCCGACGAGCACGAGCTCGCGGTCAAGGCATTGGTGGGGCTCGTGCTCGTGGCGGGCCACGATGCGCGCAAGGTGGGCGAGGCCGATCGGTGGGCCGAGCTCGCGCTCGCGAAGCAGCAGGCGCATGGAGTGGACCCACTGATCGAGGCGGATCTGCTGCGCAACGTCGGCGTGCTGCGATCGATCCAGGCGCGCTACGACGAGGCGGCAACGCTGCTCGAGCAGGCCCTCGCGATCACCGAGCGAACGCTCGGCGAGGATCATCCGCGCGCGGCGGTCGTGCTCGGGGCGATCGGCACGCTCGCGTCCGCACGCGGCGACTATGCGTCGGCCCGCGTCGCGCAGCTGCGTACGCTCGAGCTGTCGATCGCCGAGGTGGGCGAGCGCCATCCGCGGATCGGAGCGGGGCTGTTGAACCTCGGCGCGATGGAGCGGGCACTCGGTGACTACGCGAACGCCGAGCAGAACACCCGCCTCGCGCTGGGGATCCTGCGCGAGGCCTACGGGCCCGAGCATCCCAACGTCGCGCTCGCGATGAACAACTACGCGGCGGTGCTGCTCGGCATGGGTCGGTTCGACGAGGCCATCGATCATCTGCGTCGCGCGCTCGAGCTGCGCCGCACCCAGCTCGGGCCCGAGGCGCCCGGGGTGGCCACGGTGGAGTCGAACCTCGGCGCGGCGCTGCACGAGGTGGGCCGCGAGGAGGAGGCGCTCGCGCTCGATCGGCACGCGCTCGCGATCCGCGTGGCGTCGTTCGGCGAGGAGCACCCGGACACCGCGAGCGTGCGCGTCAACCTGGCGGCCACGCTGCTCGCGCTCGGCGAGATCGGAGACGCACGCCGAGAGATCGATGCGGCGCTCGCCGGCTTCGAGAAGGCGTACGGCGCCGACAGTCCGATGCTGGTGGAACCGTTGCGCGTGCTCGGCGAGGTGGACCTGGTCGAATCCGATCGGGAGGCCGCGACGCTCGTGCTCGAGCGCGCGGTCCTGCTCTCCGCGGATGGTGCGAGCGAGCCCGTGATCGCCGGGGATGCCCGATTCGCGCTCGCGCGGGCGGTCGCCGAGCGCGACCGGTCGCGCGCGCTGATGCTCGCGGACGAAGCGGATGGGCTGTGGCGCGACCTGCCGCGCGACACGGCTCGCCGCACCGCGCTCGCGCAGTGGCGCGCTACCATGTCGGAGTGACGCGATCCGATCACGAGCTGCTCGGCGCCTGGCAGGGCGGTGACGAGCAGAGCGGCAGCGAGCTGGTCCGCCGCTACTTCGCGCGCGTGCATGCGTTCTTCGACGGCAAGGTCGGCACGGCCACCGACGATCTGGTGCAGCGCACGTTCCTGGCCTGTACCGCCGCGCGCGAGCGCATCGATCCCGATCGCAGCTTCCGCACCTACTTGTTCGGCATCGCGCGCAATCAGCTGTTGCAGCACTATGCGCGCCTGCATCGCGACGAGAACGTCGAAGCACTCGGCGAACGCCCCGTGGACGCGCTCGAGCCGTCGCCGAGCCAGGTCGTCGCGAAGCACCACGAGCAGAAGCTGCTCTTGCGGGCCTTGCGGGCGATCCCGCTCGACCTGCAGATCGTCATCGAGCTGTTCTACTGGGAGGACATGCCGTTGTCGGAGATCGCGGGAGTGGTGGAGATTCCCGAGGGCACCGTGAAGAGCCGGCTGTTCCGCGCGAAGGAGGTGTTGCGCGAGCGCATCGCGGAGCTCGCCGCCTCGCCGGAGCTCGGGCGCACGACGGTGGACGGGCTCGAGGCGTGGGCGCGATCGCTGCGCGAGCGTCCGCGCGAGTGACTCATCGTCGCAGTCGATCGACGAAGTCGATCACGGCGGCGGCAAATGCATCGGGCTGCTCGACGTGGCCGAAGTGGCCGCTGCGATCGAGCACGACGAGCTCGGCGCCACGGATCCCCTCGACCAGCCCGCGCGCCATGACGGGCGAGCACACGAAGTCGGATGCGCCGACGATCACGAGTGTCGGCACCCGCAGGTCGCCGAGCCGGGCACGCACGTCGAAGGCCTCCGCGGTGGCGTGGCTGCGTGCGTAGGAGACGTGCAGACGTGTGAGCCAGGCGTCCCAGCGCGATCGATCCGCGTCGTAGTCGTGCAGGTACAGCGGCGCGGCGCGGCGGAACAACGCGGTCGCGGAGGCATCGTCGTGTCCGCGTGGAAGGCCCGAGAACGCCATGGACGCGTCGGCGAACCACGCCTCGTGGGCGCGCGTCTGCAGGTTCGCGCGGATGTCCTCCCACAGCTCCTCGCCGCTGGACGCCGCGGTGTCGTAGAGCACGAGGCCCGCGACACGATCGGGGTGCGCGAGGGCGTACTCGAGCGCGACGAAGCCACCGTAGGAGTGACCGACGAGCACCACCCGATCGACGCGGAAGTGCGCGCGCACGGCTTCGACGTCCGCGACGTCGCGAGCGCGCGTGTAACCGCTCGCGTCGGCGAGTCGTGCGGACGCGCCCGTGCCGACGAGCTCGACGTGGACGAGCGCGGTGCGATCGGCGATCGCCTTCGGCAGCTCGAGGTAGTCCCACGCGAGTCCGGGGCCGCCGGCGATCACGATCGCGGGCGGCACGTCGACGCGCGGTTTGCCGCGCACGTGCACGACGAGCGACCCGTCGCGCAGCTCGACCGCGTGCGTGCCTTCGGAGAGCACGGGACCGACGTGACCTGCACAGCCGGCGAGGAGGAGAGGCGCGAAGGCGGCGAGCCGGGGGAAGGGCCACGACATCGTGCAGATCCGGTTCTAACACCTGGGTCCAGGGGCGTAAGGGTGGGGTCGCGCCGGGCGTTCTGCCGCTCGTGCACCGCCGGACGCTCCCGATCGCCGACCCGTGCCGCGCGTTCCGGCCCGAGCCCGGCAAGACGTTCTGCGACAAGTGCGAGAAGCACGTGCACGACCTGTCTGCGATGACGCGGCGCGAGGCGGAGCGATTCCTCGCTTCGCACGTGGGCGAGCGAATCTGCGTCGCGTACCGAACTTCGAGGGACGGATCGATCCTCGTGAGGCCCGAACCGCGCATGATCGGCGTCGTGCTGATGGCACTCGGGCTGGCGGCGTGCACCGGATACGCGCCGGAGGTGCAACACCCCGACGACGGGTGTCGCGACGATCAGGGGTATCAGATCGATTGCAAGATGGCGGGCCGCGGCGATGTCTTGATCACGCCGGAGGTCGATCCGAGCGAGCCGCTTCCACCCCCGCCACCGGTGGAGCCGATCGCCGCGAGGGAGCCGATCGGGGAGATCGACGCCGTGCCGGTGTTGCCCACGGCGTCCGACGACGACGTCGTGGGGCTCATCGCCGTCGAGCCCGTCGTCGAGACGTCGCCGATCCCGACTCCGACGGTGGACGACTACGAGATGGGCGACGTCATGGTGGATGACACCACGATCCGCCGCATCGAGAAGGACGACCGTCGCTCGCGCCGCGAAGCGCGACGCGAGCGCCGGGCCGCGCGTCATTCGGGCAAGTAGTTCGTGCAGCCGCAGGAGGCGTCGCACTGCAGGTGCACGTCGACTTCGTCCACGCACGTGGCAGTGCAGGTGTCGCGGCCGCAGTGCATCGTCGCGTTCGCACACAGGCCCCCGCCACCGGATCCGCACGCGAGTGAGCACCTGCCGTCGTCACTGCACTCGATCGTCGTGGACGCACACGCCGCGGGATCGGTGCACGAGACGGCGCATGACCAGTGCGCGGGGCAGCGGATCGTCGTGCTGCTGCATGCGCTGTGTCCGTCGCACGTGACGTTGCACGACCAGCCTGCCGCGCACTCGATCGTGGACGACGAGCAGCCGGAGTTGCCGAGGCAGTCGATGTTGCACGTGCCCCCGAGGCACGAGCTGCATTCGGCGGGGCACTCGTCCGACGCGCTCGCCTCCGGATCGCTGCCGCACACGAGGTCTGCGCAGCCCGTCGTCACGTAGCTGCGGCAGTCAGCACCGCACAGGAGCTCGCCGTCGCCGTGGCCTAAGCTCGTGCACGTGTGCGCGCCGAGCTGGCCTGCTTCGCAGGTCTCGTCGTCGTCGATCACCGCATTGCCGCACTCGTGACAGCGCGAGACGTCGAGCTCGCACGCCTCGGTGCACGCGATGTCGCCGGCGAAGAATCCCTCGGTCGCGCATGTCCGCCGATTCGAGACGTCGCCGTCGCACGGCTCGTCGGGATCCAGCACACCGTTGCCGCAATTCGTGCATTCGCTCTCGTCGTAGCTGCATGCGGCGCAGCGCAGGATCCCGCCCACGAACCCTCGCGTCGCGCACTGCTCGCCCGCGAGATCGAGCCCGTCGCAGTCCTCGCCCGTCTCGATGATCCCGTTGCCGCACATCGCGAGTGCGCCCGTCGACGTCTCGGACTCCGTTTCCTCGGGCGCATCGCCAGCGCACGCGACGAGGGAGAGCACCGCGATGGACGCGCTACGCCACCTCACTGCGACTCATTGTACGCGCGGGGTGGGAACCTTTTCGCCGGAGATCCTACATCTGCCTGTGGAAGGGAGGGCCGCGTCATGCGTGCAGTCGGCATGCTGTTGCCGCTCGCGGGGGCGATCGCCTGCGCGTCGGGGGACGGGCGGGATTCGAATTCGGACGGAGGCGCCTCGTTCGGCTCGAACGCGAGCGGGATCGACGACGGGGGTGGGACGGCGGACGTCGAGGGATCCACGGGGCACGACCCGTTCGACGAGGAGGACAGCGCCGATTCCGGGCTCGGTTTCGACGTCGCCGCGGGTGACGAGGCGAGCCCGTGCGAGGTCGACGACATGTGCTGCCTGATGGAGGGCGACATCCCTCCGCACGTCGTCCTCGACGCGTTCCTCGACGCGTATCCGCCGGCGAACATGCCGAAGACGCAAGCGGAGCTGATGGCGTTCGATCCGATGGCGGGCGGTTACACGATCACGTGGCACGACGCGGCGTCGGGCGGTGAGTTCGTCGATGCGCGTGAGGGCGGGGTCCTGCAGGCCAATGTCGAAGCAGGCCGCGCGCAGTCGCGAACGCAGGCGGAGATGGTGATGCCCGGAGGATCGATGGTGCTCGACGTGCGCGAGGATCCGTGGCTCACCGACAATCCCGACGGTATGCCGACGTGCGTGGCGAGCGACGGCACGCTCGGAACGGCGGGCATCGGATGGGCGTGGGGCTCGATCATCTTTCGCACGCCCGACGACGCAGTCCGCGAGATCGTCTACCTCTACATCGGCTACTGCGTCGGCGACAAGGACTCGGAGGCGTTCTACTACTCCGACGAGCCGGTGCTGTTGTGCGAGCCACCCGGCTGAGCGCTGACCGGGATCCGACTGCGCATCGTCTTGCACATGTCGCCGTCCTCGACGGTCGATTGCGATCGACTATGATCGTGACCATGGACGAGTCGACGCTAGAGCACGAGCGGGACCGCTTGGGGCATACCGCCGAGCATGTGCGGAGAGTCGGGCGGCTCGCGATCGGCTGCGCCGTACTGGTGCCCGTGCTGATCATGGGTGCGCCCGGCGGATTCAAGGCGCTCGCCATTCTCGCGTGGCTCGGGCAGCTCGTGCTCGGGTTCAGCGCGTATTCTGCGGGACGGGATGCGATCGACGAAGCGGAGGCACTGGATCTGCCCGTGCGGCTCGCCGCGGAGGCTTCGCTGCGCACGTGGTCGACGTTGTCGCTCGTCGTCGCGCTGCTCGGCATGCTCGGCGCTGCCGCGGGGATCTGGCTGATCATGCTCGCGGGCAGCGGGCTCGGGGCGATGGGCGGTGCGTGGGGACGACCGCTGCGTATCGGCGGCGAGCAGGTGCGCGCGGAGCTCGGGGGCGGTACGCGCTGGGCGGAGGGGCCGCGACCGCGCGTCGACGATCTCGACGCGACGACGCGTCGTGCACTCGCTCGCATGTGGCTGCACGACGCGATCAAGGAGCACGGCAGCGTGCCCGCATTCGCGCAGCTGTCGTGGGAGCTCGCGTCACTCGGCGCGCCGGCGTCGTTGCTCGCGCGCTGTCAGCGGAGTGCGCTGCAGGAGATCGATCACGCGCAGCGATGTTTCGCCGCAGTGGAGACGTACCTCGATGCACCGGTGCGAGTGGGCGCGATCGATGCGGCGACGCGGGGGCTCTCGCGGCGCGGCGGTGCGCTGCGCTGCGCGACGAAGGTCGCGCTCGAGACGCTGGAGGACGGCTGCTTGATCGAGGATCTCAACGCGGACTTCGCCGAGCGAGCCCACGCGCTCGCGACCGATCCTGCGATGTCGTCGTTGACGGCGATCATCGCCCGCGAGGAGCGGGAGCACGCGGAGCTCGCGTGGGACATCCTGCGCTTCTGCATCGCGTTCGATCCTCTCGTGGCGGCGGCGGTGCGCCGCCGTCTCGAGCGGCTGCCGACCAGCATCGTGATTCCCTACGATCACGCGACGGCGCGACTCATCACCCATGCGAACGAGGCCTCGCTCGCGGCGCACGGCCGCGTTCCGTTCTCGGAGTGGGCTGCGCTGTACGAACGCCGGCGCGCCGCGACGATCGACCGCGCTCGCTCGCTCCTCGCGCCGAGCGTATGCCGCGTTGCATCGTGATCCCATGTAACGTCGAGTGGTCGTTGCGCCACTCATGTCGCGGATGCAACGCACCCGATGGATCGTCGCGCTCGCCTTCGGCTCGATCGCTTGTACCGTGGAGGAGCGGCCTGCCTCGGACGACAGCGGGGACACCGGTGTCGCGCTCGACGAGTCGGGCATCGGCGTCGATGCGGGCGACAAGCTCGATCTGCCGCCGGGCGGCGGCTCGGAGGGCGCCGACGAGGCCGGTGGGTGCACCGCCGATCTGGCGGGCACGACGTTGCAACCAGTGGTGCTCGGCGTCGCGTTCGACGTGTCGGGCAGCATGGGCAAGCTCGACGAGCCGTGGCACGACCCGGTGCTCAAGTGGGAGCCCGTCGTCGCGGCGGCGAAGTCGTTCTTCGCGGATCCGACGTCGATGGGCTTCTCGGCGACCATGACGTTCTTCCCCCACGAAGCGAACAAGTGCGAGACCGATTCGTACAGTCCGCCGGACGTTCCGCTCACCGAGCTGCCCTCCGATGCGTTCGCGGATGCCATCGACGCGCAGACGCCCACGACCGCCGACGACTGGATCGGCGGCACCCCCACGCTCTTCGTCACGCAGGCGACGCTCGCGATGCTCGACGAGATGCGCACCGAGGATCCCGCGCCGCTCTACGTGTTCGTGCTCGTCACCGATGGCTATCCGCAGGGTTGCGACGACGTGGCCGACGACATCGAGTCCACGGTCGCAGCGGTGGAGGCGATGACGGATCGCGTGCCGACGTACGTGATCGGCGTGCAGAATCCGCCGGGTGGGCCGGACACCGTCACCAATCTCGACTCGGTGGCGGTGGCAGGGGGGAGCGAGCACGCGTTCATCATCGAGACAGGCGATCCCGAGACGACGGCGATGGCGTTCAAGGCGGCGATCGAGGCGATCCGCGAGCAGTTCTCGTCGTGCTCGCTCGCGATCCCCGAGGCGCCGCCGGGCCAGACGTTCGACCCCGAGAAGATCAACGTCTCGTACGACGGCATGCAGCTCGGCTACGACCCCGAGTGCGTACTGCCGGACAGCTGGCGGTACGACGACCCAGCGAATCCCACGCGCATCGAGCTGTGCGAGAGCACGTGCGAGATCGTGCTGGCCGACGACGCGCCCGACCTGGTCGTGGAGTTCGGCTGCGACACCGAGCCCGCGGTTCCCTGACTCACGTCGAGCGCGACGGGTGTCGACGTGCGGACGCGATGCGCGGTGCCGGCACTTCGCGAAAGGCGCCAGGCCCGAGGCCGTCGATGCGAATGTCGCCGATCGCGACGCGCACGAGTCGCAAGGTCGGGAGTCCGACGGCGGCCGTCATGCGCCGCACTTGGCGATTGCGGCCCTCGTGCAACACGAGCTCGAGCCACGCGGTGGGAATCTTCGCGCGCCAGCGGATCGGTGGATCGCGCGGTGGCAGATCGGGGGGCTCGAGCACGCGCGCGTCGGCGGGTCGCGTGACGTAGTCGCGGATCTCGACGCCCGCGCGCAGTCGGGCGAGCGCTTCGTCGGTGGGTGTGCCTTCGACCTGCGCCCAGTAGGTCTTCGGGTGCTCGAAGCGCGGATCGCTGAGGCGGTGCTGCAGCGCACCGTCGTCGGTGAGGAGCAACAAGCCCTCGCTGTCGGCGTCGAGCCGTCCCGCCGCGTGGACGCGCGGCGGCAGCCCGAACTCCGCGAGCGTGCGCCAGTCGCCCTTGGGCTGGAACTGACTGACGACGCCGTAGGGCTTGTTGAATGCGATCAGCATTCAGACCAGCACTTGCAACGACAGCGGCCGGCACTCGACCGTGAACGGCGTGGTGCCGCAACGCTCCCCGTCGATCATCAAGTCCTGCGGTGGGTCGGCCTTCACCGTGATCTTCGCGGCGCGAGCGAACGCGACGCCGTCGCGATCCGCGGGCAGACCGGCGAGCGCGCGGGCGTACAAGTGCATCGAGGTCAAGAGCGCGTCGATCGCTCCCGAGAAGGCGACCACGGTGACGTCGAGCAGCCCGTCGTCCGGCAGGACCTCGGGTGGACCCTGCGCGAGCACGGAGCGCGGCGGCACCAGATTCGCCACGGTGACGGCGTGCGTCTCGAGGCGCAGCGGCTCGGCGTCGTCGAGCTGCAGATCGACGATGAACGGAGGGTGATCGAGGAGCACCTCGAACGCCTTGCCGACGTAGGCGAGCACGCCGAGACGCGCCTTGGCATCGTCCGTCGCCTCGGTGACGGCGCGGGCGTGGAGTCCGATCGTCGCCATGAGGAGCATCGACCGACCGCCGATGCTGGCGGTGTCGATCGCACGTCGACGATTGCGACCGATCACCTCGCAGGCACCTTCGACGGAGGTCGGCAGTCCGAGCGCGCTCGCGATCGAGTTCGAGGTCCCGAGCGGCAGGATGCCGAGCGCGACCTCGGTGCCCACGAGCGCGGCGGCGACGGACGACACCGTTCCGTCACCGCCGCCCGCGACGACCACGGAAGCGCCGCGCTCGACGGCGGCGCGCGCGAGCGTCTCGACGTCGGCGTCCTCTTCGAGCGTCGTGACGCTCACGTCGTGGCCCTGGATCGTCGCCGCGATGCGCTCGGCGTCGGCGGGCGTGCACCGACTGCTCCGCGGGTTCAGCAAGATCTCGATGATTGCCATTCGGTTCCGGCGGCAGTGTAGCCTCGTCCACGCGACGCTTGTTGAACACGATCAGCCTGGGCGGACTCACGCTGGGATGGAACGCTGCAGGATCGGGCCGAGCTCACGCAAAGGCAGCGTAGAGATCCGATCTCCGAGCGCGGCGCTCCGCTCGCCTGGGTGGACGATCCAGAGATGCTCGAGCTCGAGATCTTCGATCGCGAGGCGCATCGACTTCGTGACCGTGGGTGCGTCGGTGTGTTTCGCTTCGAAGCCGAAACGCTTCGATCCTCGGACGACGAGGAGATCCAGCTCTGTGCCGGCATGCGTACGGTAGAAGAAGGCGTCACGGTCGGCACGGAGTCGACGGATGATCTGCTCGACCACGAAACCCTCCCAGGACGCACCGAGCCCAGGGTGACCGAGCAGGCCCAGACGATCGCGAATGGCGAGGAAGTAGTGCAGCAAGCCGCTGTCGCGCAAGTACACCTTCGGTGCCTTGACGAGACGCTTGCCCAGGTTGCTCGACCACGGGGGCAGCTGCCGAACCATCATCGAGCCCGTGAGCAGGTCGACGTAGTGCCGCACGGCTGTTTCACCCGTGCCAAGGGAACGAGCGAGCTCCGCAGCGTTCCACACGCCACCATGGTAGTGCGCGAGCATCGTCCAGAAGCGACGCAGCGCCGCTGCGGGAACGCGCACACCGAGTTGAGGTAGATCGCGCTCGATGAACGTCTGCGTGAAATCAGCGCGCCAGCTCCGGGTCTTCGAGGTCGAACCAGGTGCTCCGTCGCGAAGCGGACGCGACGGCCTGCGCGAGGGTGGTCTTGCCGCACTGACGCGGCCCCAACAGCACGGTCACTGGCGCGCGTCGGATATCGGCTCGAACCGCCGCAACGAGGTCGCTGCGTTCCAGCAGGGGCACGTCCTTGAAAATACGGTGGTTGGCAAAGGATTTTCAAGGAGCGCTGGAAGCGCCAAGAGCGGTCGGCGTTCATCCACACGGCGGTCCGGCGCAGGCCCAGCTTCCGATCCCGGAGCCGACGAGCGAGCATCGACCGTCCTTGCCACACGTCGCGCCCTCCGGTGACTTCGCGCCGGCGTCGGTCGCGAGCGCGACGCAATCCTCGTCGCTTCGGCACGTGCCCGAGCACGCGGTGCCGCCACAGCACGAATCGTAGTCGTTGAAATCCCAGCACACGCCGCTCGCACAATCGTCGTCGGTCATGCACTCCTGTCCGGTCGCTCCACGCTGCAAGCAGAGCAGCGACTCACCACCGCACGCAGCGCAGCAGTCCTCGCCCTCCGGACACACGCACGGATTCACCCACGCTTCCTGGCACATCCCATCGACACCGCACGCGGCTCCGATCTGATCGCAGGGCTCGTAGCAACCGGCCTCCGGGACGGGCATGCCCTTCGGCCCGGGCAAGCAACCGGGCTCGACGTCCACGCTGTTGGGCGGACAGCTACCGTCGTCCCCCGATCCGTCGTCGGCCGTCGCGCTGCCGCTCGCATCACCGCTTCCACTCGCGCTCGCGCTCGCATCGGTCGCCGTAGCGCTGGTCGAGTCGGCACTCGTCGTCGCACCCTCGTCATCGCCCGAACCACCGGACGCATCGGCGCCGGTATCCGAGTTGGTGCCGGGCCCGCACGCGAGCATCGCGAGCACCACGAGCCCATGCGATCGGAGGAACGAGGAGGCCACGCGATTCAAAGTCATGCTCGATGCTCGCACGAGCCCGCGGCGCATGGCGAGCTTCCGAAGGAGCGCGCAGCGAGGGTTCACGGACAGGGGATGGGCAGGTACGGGTCGAGGTTCGGGAAGTCGCCCTGCACCTCGGTGTACGGCCGGTCGCTCTTGTCGACCCAGTGCTTGCCGATGGAGGCGAGTCGTTCGCCGTCCTCGTCCTCGATGGTCGCGACGGCGTCGCTGTGGTGCAGGAAGATGCCGGCCTTCACACCTTCGGCGACGAACTCGGCGACGGCATCGCACGCGGGCGTGCCCGTGATCGCGGAGGCGAGCGGGAGATCCACTTCGGTGGGCTTGCCGTCGACGGCACGAACGCCGGCGATGCCGAGATCGGCGACGCGCAGCGGTGGGATGGGCCGAGTGAATCGATCGCGGGGACCCGGCTGTGCGTAGCCCTCGTCGTCGTAGCCCCCGTCCGCGCTGGGATCGTAGCCGCTGTCGTATCCATCGTCGGCGGTGCCGTAGTACGTGGTGCCGCCGTCGTCGCCCGCACTCGCGGACGCACTGGCGCTCGCGCTCGCATCCGTGGGATCGCTGTCGGACACGGGCCCGCCGGTGGCGACCCCGAGCTCGTCGTACGCGACGCCGTAGTAGACGGTGCTGGTGTCGTCCTTCGCCCCGACACTGAGCCGAAACGCCGCCGGATTCGCATCCCCGACGACGACCGCCTCGGAGAACACGAGCCGCAACGTCTGCGGATCCCCGAACCGGACCTCCTCGAGCTTTGGCGGGCCATCGTCCTTCTCCGCACTCGAGCACCCGAGGAGAGCGGCTGCGCCGAAGCACAGCGGTACGAACGGCGACGAACGTCGGGTCATGATGAATGCGCTTCGAGCAGCTGGTGAGGATCGAGGTGGAGTGCGGTCGAGAATGCCGCCAACCGGTCGATGCTCGCACTCACGTCGCCATCGAGCATCGCATACAATTCGCTCGACGACATCCCGACGGAGAGTGCGAGCCGTTTGGGCGGCATCAAGCCGCAGGCATGGGCGTGCCGCCGTAGATTGCTCGCGAATATCCGTCGCAGAGTCGTGACGAACGAATCATCGAATGTAGGGGGGGGGCGCTCACACGTGCGACATCGTCGTCGATGAAGAGCACAGCCGGAACGCAATCGAGCGCATGCGCGACACGAGCGACGACGTCGAGGCCGACACCGACTCGACTCGCGAGCGCGTTCTGCAGATGCGAGCGCGAGTGCCCCGCGCACGCGGCGAGTCGAGCGATCGACATCTTGCACGCGCGTCGACGGCGATCGACGCAGCGAGCCCACGTTCGTCGGACATCCTCCACGGCGAGAAACGGCGCCGCGACTTCCTTCGCTACGCTTCCATGTGACATCCGAGCACGGTACCAGAGCTCGACGAGCGTCGTCACCAGCCGCGTGACGAAATTCCGGGATCGACGACACGCCTCGCCGCGTGCTTGCTAGATCGTCCCTTCCTGCTGCGCGTCCTCGGTCGGCCGAGCGCGCGTCCGTTCGATCGAAGGGGAACACGCCATGTCGGGTCGCGTCATCCAATTGCTGAGCAAGCGCGTGCTGGACTTCACGTTCCTCAATACCTCGGCAGTGCAGACGATCACGCTGCGACGTGCGCTTCCGATCGTGCCGTTCTACTACTACTGGGTGGGTCTGAGGGTTCACAACAAGGACATCCAGACGGGCTCGTTCACGCTCGAGCTACCGAACACCCTGCCGGCCAGCGGCGATCCTCAAGAGTTCACCGAAGGAGGTACGCCGTCGTTGCAGATCGTGGTGAACAGCGGCACGGCCGTGCCCTCGTTGCAAACGGACACGCACACGAACCTCGGTCCCTACGTGAAGGTGATCGTGCGGGCGGCTCAGGGCACTGCAGGCAACCGCCTGTACGCCGAGCTCAGCGCGGTGCTGTTTGCCCGGGTGCCATGAAGAGGAAGAACGTCGATGGAGGCAACTCGACGCCCAGAGCTTGGGGGCCCTCGCACGTCCCCACAGGGGCCCGTGCCCCCGCGAATCGCAACGTGCGAACCGCAAGCGCGTGCGCGGATCGAAGCAGCTTATCGGAAGGCATACGCCTGGGCCGCGGCGGCGCAGAGTTGGCTCGCCCGACTCGTCGCGGGCGGCGACATCAGGTCACGATGGAACCGCGGAGTCGCGGGCCGGCTGTTCGGGCCCTTTCGTGCCGAGCGCCTCCGCCGTGTCGTGCGTGTGCTCGGAGGGTTGCTCCGGCGGTTCCGTGAAGGCTACGTGGTGAACGGGCGCCGGGTGCCTCCCACGATCGCTTGCTTCTCCACCTCGTACCATCGCTGTGGAAAGGGCCTCCTCGGCAACGCCAGCATCTACGGGACGATCCGACTGTGTCCGCAGTTGCTGCGGCGTTCCGTGGACGAAGTGGCGGCGATCGTCCTGCACGAGCTGATGCATCAGCGCCTCGGCGTCGGCGACCGCCAGCACGAGAGCTGTGAGGGTTCCAAACGCAGGTGCTACCGGGAGGGCGCGACCGACCTGGTCGCCGCAGGCCGACACGACCTCGCGCTCCGCAACATCGACAACTTCGTAGCGTTCGCGCGGCACATCGCCACGCGGAACTGATCCCGTGATGGAGGAAGACATGGACGAGCTCGACGAAATGGATCTGGACGAGATGGACCTCGACGACGAGGCCGACGAGGCCGATGAGTTCGACGCAGGGCGAAGGCGGAGACGCAAGGGCGGGGCGCGCTTGTACTCGCTCTTCGGCAAGAAGGTGTTCGACTTCACCTTCCTCGCCGGCAGCTCATCGACGACCGTCGTGATCCGTCGTGCGCTGAAGTTGTCACCGTTCTACTACTACTGGTTCGGGCTGCGGATCCACAACCGCGACATCCAGCTGGCGACCAGCTCGTTCAGCCTGCAGTTCTTCAACACGCTGCCCCACCCCGGCGATCCACAGGAGTTCTCCGCCACGACCGCGAGCGTGTCGCTCAGCTGCGCGTCGACGGACTCGCCTCCGGCGTTGAAGCTCGCGACGACCAACAACCTCGGGCCGTACTTCAAGGTC
This sequence comes from uncultured Nannocystaceae bacterium, assembly GCA_964468635.1. Classification (GTDB taxonomy): domain Bacteria; phylum Myxococcota_A; class Polyangia; order Nannocystales; family Nannocystaceae; genus Xiheibacterium. The sequence goes on along the minus strand of CAYXVR010000002.1, from coordinate 194,047 downwards.
TCGATGGTCGTCACGCAGGGCGCAGGCGCTGCGCCGCAGCGTCTGTATGCCGAACTGAGCGGCGTCCTGCTCGCCCGCCCCGCGTGAAGTGCTCGGATGGACGCCTGCAACGCATGTAGCGCTGGCGAATCCGCACGGCGCCGCCGCGCGACTTCGAGTGCGCGGCTGTACACGATCCTCCGCAAGCAGGTCCTCGACTTCAGCTTTCTCGCGGCGTCGTCCCAGACGACAGTGACGTTGCGGCGCGCGCTCTGGTTGGGCGAGTTCCACTACCTCTGGTACGGGGTACGGATCCACAACCTCGCGATCGACTCTGGCTCGTTCGTCCTCGACGCGCACCGCACCCTCCCCAGCCGTGACGACCCGGCGGAGTTCACGCAGAGCACGCAGCTACTGCGGTTGACCGTGAACACGGCGGACACTGCACCGAAGCTCGAGTCGACCACCGAAGACGAGATCTTCGGCCCCTACCTGAAGTTCGAACTCACCGCGACACAAGGCGCAGGAGGGGGCCGGTTGTACGCCGAGCTCAGCTCGGTCTTGCTCGCCCGAACGATCTGACGAATGCTCGTTGATCGAGCCCGCCGAAGGGACCCGACCCCATGAACGCGAACGCCGACGCATGCTCCTGCCGCCAGTGCAGCCGGTCGACCGCCCTCGGTATGCGTCGGTGGTCCGCCGACGAAGCGATCGTCGATGCCGGCGACGCTATCGAAGCCGAGGAAGCGTGGGAGTCGGAGGACGAAGAAGCCGAGGAAGCGGGGGAGTCGGAGGACGACGAGGAAGCCGAGGAAGCGTGGGAGGCTGAGGACGAGGAAGCCGAGGAAGCGGGGGAGGCTGAGGACGAGGAAGCCGAGGAAGCGTGGGAAGCTGAGGACGAGGAAGCCGAGGAAGCGTGGGAGGCTGAAGACGAGGAAGCGGAGGAAGCGTGGGAGGCTGAAGACGAAGAGGCCGAGGCAGCGTGGGACGCGGAGGACGAGGAAGCCGAGGAAGCGTGGCACCCGCAAGATGCCGCGTACGATAAACTGCTTGAGGCAAGTGGCCCAGCAACCCGGTTCATCGAACTCGCGGGCCGGCGGGGATCCATCGCTTGGACCGATGCTGACAGAGATCTCGTCGTTGAGGCGTTGCCGTTATTGCGGCGGATGGCGATCCTAGCGCGCGACCGTGTCGAACAGCTGTTCCAGCATGGAAGGGCAACCCGACGAATCATGAGGCGCCGCAAGATCTGGAAGCAAGGGTGGCACGAGATCGGCGCGCGTCGATGGTTCGGAAAATGGTCACGAGCAAGAATGGCTCGGGTGCGAAGAGTGCTGAAGCGCCTGGTCAGGCGGATCGATCGAGGATTCACCTTTGTGCGCTGGGACGATTCCAGCTTCGGAAGGAACGTGCTCGGTGGCTTGAGTCGACGAATCTGGCTGGGCAACGCGTTCTTCACGCTTTTCGATCGGAGAACGAACTGCGCGCCCGGAACCGGAGTGCTCCCTGCCGTGAACTGCCGCGCGTCGACCATCTTGCATGAGGCGTCGCACAAGGCGCTAGGGACGCTTGGAAGAGAGTTCTATGGCGTCGATGCCCTCGCTCTGGCTCGTCGAAGGCCATGGCGAGCAACCGGAAACGCTTCCAACTACGAGGGTTTCGCTCACAGAGTATTGATCGACGCTCAGAATCCGCGAAGGACGAGGGAATTCCGCCTATGTATCGAAGCTCTCGTGGTGCGCGGTTGTCTCGGAGCCTGAGCAGGCTACGCGGCTTCAGCCGTGTGCCGAGCCTGCCGCGTGGGTTCGCCGGCTTTGTGGTCGGAGTCGTGGTTGCGCTCATCACGGGCGAAGGCTGTCGCGAGAACGAGTGTCTCGTGCAGGACGCAGCGCCGGTTGGTGATTGCGAGGACTTCATCGGCTTCAGGGTTTCGCCGTGCAATTCGTGTGATGCAATTAACGGTTGCAGTTGTGAAGGCGACGACTGCTTGGAGATTTTCGCATCTCGAGATGACTGCGAGGAATACGTGGGCGACGCCTACTGCCAATGTAAGTAGTCGTCATTCCCAAATGACGCTCGCGGTGCACCCTGAGCCAGGCATGTCGAGGAAGTTCCTACTTTTTGACGCGAGTGGAGCGATGTGGCAGCGTCGAGCCGAGCTGACGCTGGTCGCATCGTTGGTGCGATGCGTTCTCGCCGGGCTGTGGGTCCCTCTCGCGCAAATGGGATGTGGAGATCCCGATCCGGTCGTGTACGTGCCCGAGTCGCTCTTGGCCGATGCGCTCGCTCACACGTGCAGTCCCCCATGTGAGTGTCGTGGCGCGGCGCATGAGTTCGCTGAGTTTGGCTCGCCCGAGTGCGAGAGCATGATTCGGAAGTGGGTGGACGACGCGCAAGCGAAACGCAGCGAGCTTGCTTACTCGAGACAATGCGCCGAGGCTCTACGCCAGCGTGTCCTCGACTTCGACAACGAGAGCGCGTGTTCGATAGATCCACGCGTCGCGTTGGCATGGATTTCTTGCGAGCAGGAGTGCCAGATGTATTACGGCACTGCCGCGATCGGTGAACCCTGTGAGCGGTTCGGGCGGCGGATGTCGACGTGTGCGGCCGAGCTCACCTGCGCGTTCGATGGCCGGTGCTACGAGCCTTGCGATCAACCACTCGTGATTCCCGCGGGCGGCACGTGTAGCTACGCCGCCGGAGTCCTCGAGGCGAAGTGCGACGCCGGGCTCGTGTGCGATCCGGTCGACGGGACGTGCATCGCCGCGCCGACGATCGGAGCGATGTGCGATCCGGAGGCGCCGCTGTGCTTGCCCGAGGAAACCTGCTCAGCAGGCATCGAGACGTGCGAGCCCCGCGATCCGGAGGGCACGCCGTGCGATGCACACGAGGATTGTCTGAGCTCGGTGTGCCAGACGGTGTGCCTCTCCGAAGATCCGTACCAGTGCGAGCATCCCTGGTTCTGAATCACAACCCGCGAAGAACGATGGAATTCCGCCTATGCTGAATAATATCGATAACTATGTGTGCTGGATGTGGAACCGCCAAATCCGGGCCAGCGGCCCGCCGTGACCGCCAGGGCAAGAGCCATGTTCAGGCGCGGCTGCGTCTGGGCTGTTACCTACTCGACGCTCTGGGGATGCCGCTTCGAGGAAGGGCAGTACGTTCCAGAATCGGATCTCGTGAACTGGCTCGGCTATACGTGCGCGGCTCCATGTGATTGTCGCGGCGCCGCTCAGGAGTTTGCCGGATTCGGCTCCCCCGAGTGCGAGGCGCAGATCGAGGGATGGGTGGGCGACGCTCAATCGAGTGCCGCTGACGTGTTCTACTCGCAGAAGTGCGCGGAGCGCCTGATTGAGCGCATCTTCGAGTTCGACAATTCGGAGGATGCTTGCGCGACCGAGCCCGAAGTCGTACTCGAGTGGCTCTCCTGCGAGGACGAGTGCCAGATCTACTATGGTACCGCCGCGGTCGGTGAGCCGTGCGAGCGGTTCGGGCGGCGCATGTCGACTTGTGCGGCCGACTTGACGTGCGCGTTCGATGGGCGGTGCTACGAGCCGTGCGATCAGCCGCTCGTCATTCCGGCGGGCGGCACGTGCAGCTACGCGGCGGGAGTGCTCGAAGCCAAGTGCGATGCGGTGCTCGCCTGCGATCCGGTGGGCGGGACGTGCGTCGAGCAGCCGTCGTCCGGAGTTCCGTGCGATCCGGAGACGCCGCTCTGTTTGCCCGAGGAGGGTTGCTCGGAAGACACGGCGATGTGCGAGCCTCGGATGCCGCTCGACGCGCCGTGCGATGCCCATCAGGATTGCGAGAGCTCGGTCTGTCAGCAGACCTGCCAACCCGCGGCTCCGTACCAGTGCGACCACCCGTGGTTCTGATCGCTCAGCCTTGTTCGGCCGGTGATGTTTCGACGCCCAGGCGGCGGGCGACGTCGGGATCGGTCATCGGGTAGACGCGCTCCACTGGCGTAGCCAGCTCGTCGAGGCGGCTCGCGACGACGTGGGCGTGCTGCTCTCGTACGAAGCTCGTCACGTCCTCGATCGCCACGGTCCACTCGTGCGAGTAGCGACGCAGCGGCTCCTTCGCGAGGCCCAGCTGGATCGCGCGGCGCACCTGCGGGGTGCCGTGCGGGTCGTGGTCCGGGTCCCACTGCAGTCGCACCGGCGAGGCGTCGAGCGCTCGTCGCCACGCTTCCGCGTCGCCGTACACCTCGGGCACGAAACTCGAGTGCACCGCCGCTGCGAGCACTTCGTCGAAGCCCGTGCGGCGCATTCGCACCGCGAGCACGCGTTCCTGCCCCGGCTTCGTCGCCCAGCCGCAGCGGTACATCATCCACAGGAAGTTCGGCTTGATCCAGCTCATGCGGCCCAGCGACCACTCGCCGCCGAAGCGTTGGTGCTCCACGGCGAAGTCCGCGATCGCGGGGCGGTACGCCTGGTAGACCACGATCGTCTCGTCGTCGAACGACGCGAGCACGTGACGCCCGCTCGCCGGCCAGGCGTCACGCTGTTCGAGCCATCGCGTCGTCTCCACGCGCGTTCTACAGCTTCGCGTCCGCGATCTTCAGCGCTTCGTCGAGCGCTTCGATCGCCAGGGCGATGCCGTCCTCTTCGATGATCAGCGGCGGCGCGATCACCAGGTGCGACACCCACGCGACGCAGAACACGCCGCGCTTCATCAGGTCGGCCGCGATCTCCTCCACCACGAGGGGCTTTCTGGCCACCTTGTCGTGCGGTGTCGCGAAGGGCTCGCGTGACTTGCGGTCCTTCACCAGCTCGATCGCCCAGAACATCCCCAGCCCGCGCACCTCGCCGATCGAAGGATGCGTGTCCGCCAGCTTCTTCAGGCGCGCGCCCAGGTCCTCGCCCACCGTCTTCGCGCGATCGATCAGCCCGAGCCGCTTGTACTCGTCGATCGCCGCGATCGCCGGCGCCAGCGTCAGAGGATGCGCCTCGTACGTGTGCCCGTGCGCGAAGAAATGATCGTCGAAGAAGTCCGCGATCGGCTTGCTCGTCGCACACACCCCGAGCGGCGCCATCGCGTTCGTCACGCCCTTCGCCGTCACCAGGATGTCCGGCTGCACGCCCCAGTGATCCACCGCGAACCACTCTCCCGTGCGTCCCCACCCGCTCATGACTTCGTCGCAGATGAGCAGCACGCCGCGATCGCGGCAGATCTTCGCGAGCTTCGGCAGGTACTCCGGCGGCGGCACCAGCACGCCGTTCGTGCCCACCACCGGCTCCACGATCACCGCTGCGACATCGTTCTCGTGATCGATCATGTACGCGAAGTAGTCCGCGCACGCCGTGCCGCACTCGGGATGATTGCGACCCATCGGACACCGATAGCAATTCGCCTCGGGCCCGTGCAGCACCCACGGCACCGTGCCCACCGGCTCCGCCGACCACCTCCGGAAATCACCCGTGGCCGCCATCGAGGCCGCCGTGGACCCGTGATAGCTCGTGTAGCGCGCGAGGATCTTCGACTTCCCCGTGTACATCCGCGCGATCTTGATCGCCGTCTCGTTCGCCTCCGTACCCGACGTCGCGAAGAAGAACTTCTCGATCCCCTGCGGCACGACCTCGAGCAGCTTCAACGCGAGATCCGCCCGCACGTCGCACGCGAACGACGGCCCGATGAACGCCATCTCGCGCGCCTGCTTGCAGATCGCATCGACGACCGCCGCATTCTGGTGCCCGAGGTTGCTGCACATCAGCTGCGCGGACAGATCGAGGTACTTCTTGCCCTTCGCATCCCAGAACCAACACCCCTCCGCCTTCGTGACGTGCAGCGGCGCCCACCCCTTCTGGTAGCGCCAGGTGCCGTAGGTGTAACGAGCGGTGAGCTGCGAGACGTCGCGTTCCATGGGAACGCCGACGATGCCACGCCTTCACCGATGCGGGAAGCCACGCGCCGTCGCCGGCCGTCGTCGCCTGGTCGTCATCCGTTGCGACAGAAACGAGCCTTCATCCGCTTCACGACGGCCGCATGCGTCAGGGTGCGTCCCGAGTTCGCGTCGGCCAACCCTTCCTCGACTGCCGCGACGAAGCGTCCCCGTTCCGTCGGCTCGTCGGATGCCTGCGCTGAGAGGGGTCCGGGGAGCGCACGCCTTTCATCGGCCCGATCATGTTTCGAATTCGGTGTGGCCGCAAGCCGCGCAGCTCTCATCGCCGCCCCGCGCTCGCATGCTATCCTCGTCCTCGTGGTGACCCACGCCTCGCCGTTCGTCCCCGTGCGCGCCGATGCCGACGCGGAGGACCGCCGCTTCGTGCTCTACGGGATCGACTGGGACACGTACGAGCAGCTGCGCGAGCGCTCCGGCAACGGCCTGCGGCTCACCTACCTGGAAGGGACGCTCGAGCTCATGAGCCCGTCGTTCACGCACGAGGATCTGAAGACGCTCATCGCCCGCCTGCTCGAGGCGTGGGCCGAGGAGAACGACGTCGACCTCAACGGCTATGGCAACGTCACGCTGAAGAGCCGGCCCAAGGCGCGCGCGCTCGAGCCCGACGAGTGCTACTGCGTCGGGAAGATCCACGCGACGCCCGACATCGCGATCGAGGTGGTGCTGAGCTCGGGGTATCTGGACAAGCTGGAGGTCTATCGCGGGCTCGGCGTGCGCGAGATCTGGGCGTTCAAGGACGGCAAGATCGGCGTGCTCGAGCTCGTGGGCGACGAGTACGTCCCCCGCGACGCCAGTGCAGTGCTGCCCGCGATCGATCTCGACGCGCTCGTCCGCTTCGTCGAGTCCGGCAAGAGCCAGACCCAGCAGGTGAAGGCCTATCGCGCCACGCTGCGCCGCTGAGCGGCCATCATCGCCGTGTACACCGCCGTGCCCACGGCGAAGCCGATGAACCAGCTGTAGCCGTAGAGCGCGTCGAAGATCGGCGGCACCGAGTCGACCACGCCCACCGCGTGCAGGAAGCCGGGCAGGTTGGGCAGCACACCGAGCACCGTGCCGACGACGGCCGCCCGATTCCACCCGCCCGTGTACTCGTACGCGCCGCCGCGGCGATACAGATCGTCGACCACCAGCACGCGCCGACGCAACCACCAATAGTCGACCACCAGGATGCCGCAGATCGGCCCGAGCAGCGCACCGTATCCGCCGAGCCAGCCGAACACGTAGTTGTTCGTCAGGTGCCACGGCATGATCACCACGCCGAGCCCCGCGGTGATGTACCCGCCCATGCGGTACGAGATCCGCCGCGGCGCCAGGTTGGAGAAGTCGTTCGCGGGCGACACCACGTTCGCGGCGATGTTCGTGGAGAGCGTGGCGATGCCGATGCCCAACAACCCCACGATCACGACCACCGGTGAATCGAAGCTCGCGACCAGCTCGCTCGGATCCCAGATCCCCGTGGCGCTCGACACCGCCGCGCCGATGAACGCGAAGTACGTCATCGTCGCCGGCAACGCGATCGACTGCCCCATCAATTGATCCCGCTGCGACCGGCAGTACCGCGAGAAGTCCGGGATGTTCAGCGCCAGCGTCCCCCAGAACACCACGATGCCGGTGAGGAACGGCCCGAACACGCGCCAGAACGCCGCGCCCTGCAGCCCCGGCTTCGCGATGAGCTCGCCCATGCCGTGGGTCGACCACGCCCACACGAGCAGCGCCGTCCCGCCGATCAAGAGGAAGGGGGCCGACAGGGCCTCGAGCCACTTGATCGAGTCCATCCCACGCCAGATGAACCAGACGTTCACACACCAGAACGCCAGGAAGCAGATCAGCTGCAGCGGATTGATCCCGAGCCCGACGAGCTTCGACCCGCCCTCGAGCCCCGACACCGACAGGATCGCATACAGCGAGCCGCCCCCGATCCATGTCTGGATCCCGAACCATCCACACGCCACGAGCGCGCGCGCGATCGCGGCGAGGTTCGCCCCGCGCACACCGAACGACGCGCGCGCGAACACGGGGAACGGGATGCCGTACGCCGTGCCCGGATGGGCGTTGAGCACCATCGGCACGAGCACGATCGCCGTGCCGATCGCGACCGTGACGATCGACTGCGTCACCGACATCCCCGCCTTCACCATGTCCGAGGCGATCAAGTAGGTCGGGATGCACACCGCCATGCCGACCCACAGCGACGCGACGTGCCACATCGACCACGTCCGCCGGGCCGGCGGCGTGGGCGACAGATCTTCGTTCCACAGCGAGCGGTCGCCTACAGGCTCCACGTGCCTCTGCGCTGGAATTGGCCCTGCCCGGGCTTGCCGAGGAACGCCCCGTCCTTCAAGAGCGTACGACCGCGCTGCATCACCACCGTGGGCGCGCCGATCATCTCGCGCCCCTCGAGCGGCGAGTAGTCGACGCGCATGTGCAGCGTCTCGGCGCTCATCGTCACCTTCTTCTCCGGATCCCACACGACCACGTCCGCGTCCGCACCGACCGCGAGCGTGCCCTTGCGCGGGTACAGCCCGAAGATCTTCGCGGGCGCCGTGGCCGAGATCTCGACGAAGCGATTGAGCGAGATCTTGCCCTCACGCACGGCCTGCCAGAGCAGGTAGAGCCGCGTCTCGACGCCCGGCATTCCATTCGGGATCTTCGCGAAGTTGCCCCGCCCGAGCTCCTTCTGATCCTTCATACAGAACGGGCAGTGATCGGTGGACACGACCTGCAGGTCGTAGTTGCGCAGCCCTCTCCATAGATGATCGTGGTGGTGCTTGGGCCGCAAGGGCGGCGTGCACACGAACTTCGCGCCCTCGAACTCGTCCTCCGGCGTGCCGCGCAGATCGTCCTCGGAGAAGAACAGGTACTGCGGGCACGTCTCGGCATAGGCCGGCAATCCGCGATCGCGCGCCTCCATCACGCGCTCGAGCGCGCGCTGGGCCGACAGGTGCACGATGTACACCGGCACGTGGGCCATCTCGGCGAGTGCGATGGCCCGCTCGGTGCCGGTCGCCTCCGCCACCTCGGGTCGCGTGAGCGCGTGGTACACGGGCGCGGTGTGGCCGGCCGCGAGCGCGCGCTCGACCAGCACGTCGATCGGCTGGCCCGTCTCGGCGTGCATGCAGATCAAGGCGTCGAGCTCGCCCGCACGCAGCATCGCCCGGAAGATCGACTGATCGTCGAGCATGAGCACGCCCGGATACGCCATGAACAGCTTGAAGCTCGTGACGCCCTCGCGCACGAGGTCGCCCATCTCCGCGAGCGCGGACGGGGGCACGTCGGTCGCGATCATGTGGAACGCATAGTCGGCGCACGCCTTGCCCTCGGCCTTCGCGTGCCACGTGTCGAGCGCCGACTTGAGCGAGGTGCCCTTCGCCTGGATCGCGAAGTCGATGATCGTGGTGGTGCCCCCGCACGCCGCCGCACGCGTGCCGGTCTCGAAGTCGTCCGATGACGTCGTGCCGCCGAACGGCATGTCGAGGTGCGTGTGGGCGTCGATGCCGCCCGGGAACACGTACTTGCCCTTGGCGTCGATCGTCTCGTCGAACGTGCCCTCGAACGATGCGGCGAGCCCCGCGATGCGCCCGTTGTCGACGAGGACGTCGGCGACGAACGTATCCGAAGCGGTCACGACGGTTCCACCCGTGATCAGCGTGCGCATGGCCTCCGAGCGTACCAAACGACGCGCGCGTCCGCTAAGCTGCGAGACAGATCGATGATCGACGCGCTCGCGCTCGCCCTTGCGCTCGACGGCGGCGTTCAGCTCGACTGGTCGGCGCCGCCGGGCTGTCCGAATGCGGTGGCGGCCAGCGAGCTGTTGCGCGAGCAGTTGCACGGCGAGGACGCGGATGCACGTGCACGCGTCGTGATCGAGGCGCTCGATCGCGGGTTCTCGGCGCGCGTCTCGATCGACGCCGGCGAGCCGCTCGCGCCCCGCAACCTGTCGGCGGCGAGCTGCGACGACCTCGCGCGCGCGGCGATCCTCGTGGTCGCCGTCACGATCGATCCGATCGCGGTCGCGCGCGAGACCGAGACGATCGAAGCGCTCGACGACCGACCCGTCGTGCCGCCGCCGATGGGCGTCGATGCAGCGGTCGGATCGGACGCCGCCGCGGTGCGACCCGTCGATACCACCGCGCGAGCACCGAAGCCGCGCGATCGCGACCAGCCGTCGACCCACGTGCTGCGCGTCGGCGGCGGCATCGGGCTGCAGGTCGTGCCCGCGCTCGGCGGCGTCGTCGAGCTCGCGTACGCGCTCGGCCGCCCGCGCTGGCGCTTCGAGGCCGGTGCTCGCTACCAGCCTCCGCTCGAGGAGCAGTACGACGACGGCAGCGACGCCGGTGGCCGCGTGCAAGCGGTGACCTTCGTCGCGCGTGGATGTCCGGTGCCGACGCTCGGACGCGTCGCGTTCCCGATCTGCTTCGGCCTCGAAGGCGGCCCGGTGTTCGGGCGCGGCGTCGGCGTCGCGCAGATCGACACGCCGGTGACGGGCTGGCTCGCCGCGGAGGCCGGGCTCGGGCTCGTCGTGCGAGTCCATCGCGTGGTCGGGATCGCGCTGGGAACGGAGCTGCTCGTCACGCTCGTGCGCCCGGCGTTCCACGTCGGCGGCCGCGAGGACCTGTTCCGCACGCCGATCGTCGGCGGTCGCGCGTTCGTCGGCCTCGAATTCCGTCTGCGTTGACGGATCGTGGGCCCTCGCGGGACTCATGGTGGGTGGCGAGCTCCGCGACCTCGCGGCGAGGGCCGGCGGCCCGGGCGGAGCCTGCCGACACCGACTGGGTCGTCGATGCCTATCGCTCGTACTTCGGCTACGTCTTCGCGCTGCTCGGCCGCCTCGGCGTGCCGGCGGCGAGCGTCGAGGACGTCGCGCAGGAGGTGTTCCTCGTGCTGCATCGCCGGCGCCACGAGTTCCGCAACGACTCGTCGGTCCGCACGTGGCTGCACGGCATCGCGCTGCACGCGGGCCGGCGCCACCGCGAGCGCGCGAGACGAGCGCTCGAGCCCACGCGTCGACCGCCGACGCCGGCCGAGCCGCGCACCCCGGAAGAGGACGTGAGCACGAAGCGGGATCTCGAGCGACTCGATGCGCTGCTCGACGGCCTCACGGGCGAGCAGCGCGAGGTGTTCGTGCTCGTCGAGATCGCGGAGCTGCCGGTGCCCGAGATCGCGGAGCTGTTGTCGGTCAAGCTCAACACCGTGTACTCGCGATTGCGGCTCGCGCGAGCCGCCGTACGCGCGGGCATCGATCGCATGCGCGGGGAGGAGGGCGTCGATGCAGGACGATGATCCCGAGATCCGCCGCATCGTGCTCGCCGGCATGCGACAGGCCCTGCCGAGCGCGCGCACCGAAGCGCGCGTGCTGGCCGGGCTGCTCGCGCAGGTGTCGAGCGCACCGCCGCCCGACGTCGTGCCCGACGGCGGTGCCGCGATCGCGGCGGGTGCCGCCGCCGGCACGACGCTGAAGGTGATCGTCGGCGCGACGATCCTGGCGACCGCGATCGTGGGCGGAACGATCGCGGCGACGCGCCCGAATGCGCCGACCGAACCGACGCCGCCGGTGGCCGCCGCGTCACCGCCCCCGCCGACCCCGATCGCTGCACCGAAGATCGTGGCGCCCGCATCCGCGCCGACGCCCGCGCCCGCGCTCAGGCCCGCGCCCGCGCCCGCGCCCGCGCCGAAGCACGCGCCGAAGCACGCCGCACCTGCACGCGTCACCGACGATCTCGCCGCCGAGACCGAGCTCCTCGCCTCCGCCGAGGCCGCGCTCGCGCAAGGCGACCCCACGCGCGCACTCGAGCTCGCAGCGATGCACGCCGATCGCCATCCACACGGCCAACTGGCGGTGGAGCGCGAGGCCATCGCGACCGCCGCGGCGTGCGTCGCCGCGCGTCCCGGCGCGACCGAAGCGGCCGCCCGCTTCGTCCGCGAACACCCGAAAACGGCCGCCGCCGCCAAGGTGCGCACCCGTTGCGAGCCCGCACCGAGAAAGAGCGAGGGGCAGTGACGGACCGCGGTGGACCCCTGCACTCAGGGGGCATGGGTTGGACATCGAAGCGTGGAGCCGCGGATGCGGCATTGGCATGGATGATCGCGATGACGGGCTGCCCGCTGGACTCGAAGTCGCTCGGCGACGACGAAGGCGCGAGCGACGACAGCGGTGACGACGAGAGCAGCGGTGACGACACGGGCGACGAGCCGCCGGCACCCGCCGTCGAACGATGGGGCCGGATCGAAGAGGGCATCACGCCGCGCGGCATCGCCGTGGCGGCCGACGGCACCGCGTACGTCGTCGGCAACAGTGCGTACTCGATCGACCAGGACGACGCCGTGCAGTACGGCAGCGCGTGGCTGGGCAGGGTCGATCCCGATGGCGAGATCGCGTGGAGCATCGAGGACGGCATGGAGGGCCGAAGTGCGGGCGCGATCGCGACGACGAGCGACGGCTTCGTCGTCGCCACGTCGTATCGCTATTCGGACGCCACGCCGGCGGAGGTCGTCCGCTACGACGCCGAGGGCAACGAGGGCTGGTCGGTCGCGCTCGACTTCGATGCGGACGAGATCTGGGGACAACAGCCCGATGCGATCGCGGTGGGGCCGGGCGAGCTCGTGGTCACCGTCGGGCAGATCGGGTACGCCGACAGCTCCACCGGCTTCGTCGTCGCGATCGACGGGACGACCGGCACCCGCCTCTGGGAGATCGATCTGATCGCCGACGACGAGACGCAGGCCGACGTGGTGAGCACGGTCGCCTTCGCGCCCGACGGCGACGTCGTCGTCGCCGGCGCGCAGTCGGTGAACTACCTCGAGGCCACGGGCCGCGCGTGGCTCGCGAAGATCTCCCCCGAGGGCGAGATTCGGTGGGCGCAGGCGATCACCGACGATCTGGCCGAGAACGAGGTCGAGTCCGTCGGCGTCGCGCCCGACGGGACGATCCTCGCGCTGGCCACCGACGGCGAGTCGCACTCGCTGCGGCGCTTCGACGTGATGGGCGCCGAGACCACTCCGTTCGAGCTCGAGTACGTCACCGATCCGCGCCACATCGCCGTCGCGTCCGATGGCGGGTTCGTGATCACCGACGGACTGCGCGACGATCCGGAGACGTGCGAGACGTACTGGGGGCCGTGCCCCACCGCGCTCCGCATCGCCCGTGCGGATGCGGACGGCACCGTTCGATGGTTCGATCAGCGCGAGGATTGCGAGCTCGGCGTCGCGGCCGGCTTCGCGCCCGACGGCAACGTCGTCGTGGCCGGCGCGTGTCCGCCCGACGAGACGAAGCCCGACGTGGTCGAGCTCGGCGTGTTCGGCTACGCCCCGTGATCACGCGGGCTCGAGCCGCACCGTCGCCGTGAACAGCACGACGTTGTACGGGTTCCACGTCGACACGAGGAACGGCAGCTCGAGCTCGCGTGCGCCACCGCCCTGCTCCACCACCGACACCGCGGGCACGAGGTACGCGCCGTACAAGCCCGCGCTCTCGCAGTGCAGCACCTGCGCGCCCGGACAGGTCGCGCCGCAGCAATGCTCGGCCTGGAACGCGGGGTCGGCCATGTCGACGATCGTGAGCGCGTCGCTCCACGGACCTTCGGGTGCGGTCGCGACGCGCAAGACGACGCGGTTGTCCATGATCGCGCCGGCCGCATCGTGGAGCTCGCGCTGGTACAGCGCGACGAGCACGTCGGGCTCGGCGAGCCTCGTGATCGACAGCTCGCCGACGCCGTCGTGATCCTCGAACACCGGCTCGATCGCCTCGCGCTCGGCCTGCGCGAGGGATTCGGCCACGCGCCACGAGCCGCGCACGGGATCCCACAGCTCGGTGCCGACCCCGGTGTCGAGCGCCGCGAGCTCGACGCGCGCGAGGTAGACGCCGCTCTTGCGATAGTCGCCGGTGCCGAACATCGAGACGATCCCGTCGCGCTCGACGGGCGCGATCTGGATGAAGTGGCCTCCGAGCGCGCCGCCGTCGAGCGCGTCCACTTCGCGCACGACGTCGTAGATCGGCAGACCCACGCCGGGCGTGGGCCAGCGCACGACCATGCCGATCGTCGCCCGCGTGGGGTCGAGCTCCACCCGCCCCGCGTAAAAGAGGATGGCGGTGCTCCCGTCGGCGAGGCCGCCGGTGGGCACCTCGAACGTGCCGGGCATGTTCGCGAAGGGCCCGGCCGGCTGCGCGATGAACTCCGCGATGTCGTGACCGCGCGGCGGGTTCATCCACGCGCCGGCGAAGTCGCGCTCGATCGACGGCTCGGTGTCGGCGGCGACGCTCGGGATGTCGGGCGTCACCGCGAACTCGAGGTCGCGGCACAACGCGGTGGGATCCGCCTGCACGTCGGCGAGCGCGATCGAAGCGACCGCGTCGGGGTCCTCGCCGAAGTCCCAGATCTCCCGCCAACCCACCGTGTCGCCGAAGAAGAGGTGCAGCGTGTCGCCGATCACGACGGGCACGCCGAGATCCGTGCCCATGAGGTTGAAGCGCGTGTGCGTCGCGTTGTCGGTGGGATCCTCGAGCGAGTCGCCGGAGATCAGCTCGCACGCAAAGGCGCGATCGACCAGCGTGGCGGACCACGCATCGATCGACGGCTCGCCCGTCGTGCCCGCGGTCGTGTCGACCCCGCCGTCGTCCTCGTCCGACGAGGTCGGCCCGGACGACGACCCCGTCTCCGTGACAGGACCCCATCCGACGGACGACGAGCTCCCGTCGTCGGCGGTGGTGCCGTCGCCCGTCGCGGTCCGACCCGGCGCGTCGCCGCAGGCCGTGACGACGGCGAAGCCGAGCCCGAGCCCCCGCCCGACCGCGACCCATGACCCCCCGGCCGGACGCCGCCCCATCGTGGGGAGCATGACGACGATGCCGCGGTGCCGCCCTCGGCCGCCCGGTGAGCAATCTCCAGGGCTTATCTTTGCCGTGGATCGCGGGTGTTTTCGGCCGAGAACTGGGGTAGCTTCGGTCCCCAGCCCGCGCCGGTCTCGCTGCCCTTTGCTCGAACGAACGAGCAACGGGCCGCGAACATGGGTGGCGAACCCTACGCGAGACTTGGGCGAGAAGGACGAGAAGAGAACGTGAGCAACAAGCTTTTTGTGGGCGGCCTCAGCTGGAACACGACCGATTCGGATCTGCTCGAAGCATTTTCCGAGTTTGGTGAAGTCACCGAGGCCAAGGTCGTCACTGATCGAGAGACTGGTAGGTCCCGCGGGTTCGGGTTCGTCACGTACACGACGAGCGAGTCGGCAGAGAACGCGATGCGATCGATGGATGGTGCGACGCTCGACTCGCGCCAGATCCGAGTGAACGCAGCCGAGAGCCGCCCCGGTGGCGGAGGCGGCGGAGGCGGTGGACGTCCGCGCGGAGGCGGAGGCGGTGGCGGTGGTGGTGGCGGCGGTGGCCGTCCCCGCGGCGGCGATCGTGGTGGCTACGGCGGTGGTGGCGGAGGCCGTCGCTAACCGATGGCGAAGGGCTACCGGGCGGGCAAGCGCGATCGCGAAGCGAAGCGCGACCAGAAGAATCAGGAGAAGCAGGCGCGGTTGCAACGCAACCGCGACCTGCGGGCGCGTGGCATCGACCCGACGGAGGTCGACGAGTTCGGCAATCCGCGCGAGCCTCCCCCGCCCGAGCCCGAGATCGCGCTCGAGGACATCGCCGTCGGCGGTGTCCCTGCGTCGGCGCCCGGGCGTCGCAAGATGCCCATGCGGTTGTTCGTCGGCGGTCTCAGCTGGGACACGACCGACGAGGAGCTGCGCAAGGCATTCGAGGCGTTCGGCGAAGTGGTCGAGGCCGTGGTCATCAAGGACCGCGGCACCGGCCGTTCACGAGGCTTCGGCTTCGTGACCTACGCGGACGCGAACGAAGGCAAGATCGGCGTGCGCGAGCTCGACGGCAGCGAACTGGACGGGCGCAACATCAAGGTTGGCCCGGCCGACATGCGTTGACGCGCGTGGCGCATCGCGCCCGAGTTATGCTCGGGCGCGATGGCCGACCAAGTCCGCGCTTCCCACATCCTGCTGATGTACGCCGGCTCGATGCGCTCGCGAGCGACGCGCTCGAAGGACGACGCGCATCGCGAGATCCAGGCGCTCGAGACCCAGCTGCAAGGCGGGGCCGACTTCGCCGAGCTCGCGAAGGCGCACTCGGATTGCCCGTCGTCGGCCAAGGGCGGCGACCTCGGCAGCTTCGGCCGCGGCCAGATGGTCGGGCCGTTCGAAGAGGCTGCATTCGGCCTGCCCGTCGGCTCGACGAGCGGCGTCGTCGAGACCCCGTTCGGCTACCACCTCATCAAGCGAACGGGCTGATCACAACACGAGGATGTGCGAGCCGGTGACGAGCGACGCGTAGCCGCGGCGATTGCCGGGGGCGTCGACCGGTTGCAGCGTCGTCGCATGCACGCGTGCGGCGTGGGGCTGCTCGCCGAAGTTGACGATGAACTCGTCGCCGGCGACCGACACCGCGATGCCGCGGGGATTCGGCACGCGCAGCTTGTGCTTGAGCGCGCCGGTGTCGAGGTCCCAGAACGTCACGATGTGGCCGAGCGGTGTCGTGGCGCCGACGGTGCGCGTGGGCTCGTGGATCGCGACGCTGAGTACCTCGCCGAGGAGCGCGTCGGTGATCTCGCGCGGCTCGTGCATCGTGGTGAGCTCGCCACCCTTCGTGCGCAGGCTGACGCCGCCGCGGTGGCGCTCGGGTGAGAGGCCATCGCGCGGTGCAGAGACGAGCGCGAGATCGCCGGCGGCCGTCATCGCCAGATGGCCGGCATTGATCGCGGGATCCGGCACGTCGACGCGCTCGCGCAGCGATTGATCCGCGACGTCCACCCACGCGACGCTGGGCGGCTCGGGCTGGCCCACCGCGCTCCCGCCGTTGCTGACGACGAGCGTGCGCCCGTCGTCGGTGAGCATGCAGTCGTGGGGCGCGAGGCCGTAGCTCGGGAACTCGCCGAGCAGCCCGAAGTCATGCGCGTCGCGGACCGCGATGTAGCCGCGCGAGTGATCCGCGACGTCGGTCTCCGTGCAGTAGAGCAGCGTCGCGTCCGCCGAGAACACGCCGTGGCCGTAGAACTGGCGCTGCTTGCCGGCCTCGATCGTGCGCACGACCTCGCCCGTGCCGGCCGCGAGATCGACGTCGACGACGCAGCAGCCCGGGCCGTGCTTCTCGAACATCACGAACCGCCGCGGATCGTGCGGGCTCTGCGTGACGCCGTGGGCCAGGAACCCGAGCTCGATCGCGCTCGCGAGCTTCGCTTCGCTGTCGAGATCGAGCACGCCGAGGTGGTAGACCATCTGCCCGGTGTGCACATGCCGTTTCGCGCCGCCGCCGAGCAGCACGCCGATTCGCCCGTCGGAGGGGGTCTCGCCCGGTGAATTCACGGCGATGGGAACCTCGCAGCCCGATCGCGCAACATGATACCACCCGCGGACCGAGCGCGGGTGGGGGGGCAGCTCGGCGATGCAGCGCGAGAGAATCGAGGGGCTCTTGATCGCGACGGGGCTCGGCGCGACCACGACGATCGCGTGCGCCGCGGACGGCGGTCGCGATGCGGACTCCCAGGCGAGCGGCATCATGACGGTCTCGGCGTCGCACAGCGACTCGGGTGACGACGCCGACGCCGACGACGATGGCGACGACGACGACGGCACCGGCGCCACGGGCGGCGACGACGACGACGTCGCGGACGACGGCAGCGACGAAGGGACGGTGTTCGACCTCGGCGTCCAGCCGGACTCGCACATGGAGGTGCAGGAGGGCTGCAAGAAGGTCGACTTCCTGTTCATCATCGACAACTCGGGATCCATGGCGGACAACCAGCAGGATCTCGCCGACAACTTCCCGAATTTCATCGAAGGGATCCAGGCGACGCTCGAAGAGGTGGACGAGTACCAGGTCGGCGTGATCACGAGCGACGCGTATGCGTTCAACGCCGCGGGCTGCAACCAGCTCGGCGGACTCGTGGTGCGCACGGGCGGGACCGACTCGAGCAATCAGGTGTGCGGCCCGTATGCCGACGGGCACAACTACATGACCGAGGCGGACGACCTCGGCACGAAGTTCGCGTGCGCGGCGAAGGTCGGCTCCGAAGGCAACGGGCTCGAGATGCCGATGGCGGCCATGGAGGTCGCCGTGCGCAAGGACCTCGGCGGCCCGGGGGAGTGCAACGAGGGATTCATCCGCGACGACGCATTGCTCGTCATCGTGGTGATCACCGACGAATGGGACGGCCCGGGCGACCCCGAGTTCTTCGGCAGCCCGGGCAATGCCGCGAGCTGGTTCAACACGGTCGTCACCGCGAAGGGCGTCGCCGAGAACGTGGTGGTGCTGTCGCTCGTACACTCGGCCGGCTGTCCGCCGTCCGACGGCTTCCTGTCCGGCGACATCGAGCCGTTCACGAACATGTTCGGTGCGAACGGGTTCATCGGCTGCATCGACAGCGACTACGGCGATCTGTTCATGCAGGCCACCACGCTGATCGACGTGGCGTGCGACAACTTCCAACCGCCCGGTTGATTCAACCCGGCGGCTCGAAGTCGTCGCAGGCGCTCTGGATCACGGACACCGCCGACGAGAAGAACGGCGCGTAGTCCTGCTCGCACACGCTGCCCACGACCCCGTTGTCGCCGAACATCTGCACGAACGCGCGCAGATCGGGGGCCGGCTCGGCGCCGGTGCTCGTGTTGAGGTCCAGCTCACCGCAGATGCCGTCGGGCTGATCGTTGTCGCCGATCAGGCCCAGCGCGACGATCGCGGCGGCGTTGCCGGCCTTGCGCGCGACGAGCTGCTGGTACCAGCCGTCGGGCGTGCCGGGCGACGGGGTCTCGTTGTCGGCGTCCTGTCCGAATGCGAGGTTCGATTCGTCCGTGATCATCGTCATCACGAGGATTGCGTCGTCGCGCAGGAATCCCTCGTTGCACTGGCCCGCGGCGTTCAGCTGCTCGCCGATCGCGGCGGTCATCGCCTCGATCGCCATCTCGTCGCCGCTGCCCATCGTGCCGACCTGCGCGGCGCACGAGAACGTGGCGGACAGGTCGGCCTGGCCTTCCACGATGTAGCGGCGCCCGCCCGCGATACCGCAATCCTGGCCCGCGGGATTCGTGGTCTTGCCCGCGCCGAGCGTGCCGTCGCACGCGGTCTCCGGCGGGATCTGGTCGCAGGGGATGCCGTTGCAGTCGGGCAGCAATCCGCACAGGATCGCACACTCGGCGAAGCCGGCTGCATCGGTGTCGACGGCCATGATGTGGAAGTCGTCGACCATCGTCTCTTGCTGGATGATGTCGATGAAACCGGGAAAGCTGTTCGCGAGGTTCTGTTGCTCGTCCTGCATGGAGCCCGAGCTGTCGACGACGAAGAGGAAATCGACCTTCTTGCAGCCCTGATCGCCGACCTCCGCGTTCCCATCGTCGGCTCCGCCGTTCACGTCGAGCTTGTCGCCGCCGTCGTCGTCGATGCCGTCGTCGGCAACCGTCGCGTCGCCGTCGGTGGCCGCGTTCGTGATCCCGGAGTCGGCATTCGTGGCGGTGGCCTGCGGCTCACGGTCGGATGAGCACGCCCCGACCAGGGCGGCGGACACGAGAATGCGAGGCAGCGTGTACGACATCGACCGAATCCGGGGGCTCGATTCCAAGCTACACCGACGCGCGTCGTCGGGGCCAGGGTGTGAACGCACGCGCAGGCAAACGGTTGGTGCTGCGGTCATTTACCCGAGGGCCGCCGTCGCGGGTGCGCGGGCGCCACGGTGAAAAGTAGAGTCGAAATGATCATTTCGGCTCTTCTCGTGCGGCGAACTTGCGATACCGGGGGGAATTGCACGATCCTTCGGCCATGCCACGTGGCCGTCGAAAGTCCACCGCTTCGCCCGATGCATTGCGGGCACTCCTCGTTCACTTCGTTCGTAGCCGCGGAACGGATACGACGATCGGCGACCTGCTGGCGGACCCCATCGTCGGCGCGCTCGTGCCGAGCCTGACCGTCGCCGAGATCGGGGGGAGCGCGGGCGCTGCGGCGCCGGGGCGTCGTCGAGGTCGTCCCCCCGGGTCCGGGAAGACAGCCGGTCGCAAGCCGGGTCGTCCGAAGGGCGCAGGCACGCGCACGCAGGCGGGCCGCAGCGACTACGACCAGAAGGTGATGTCGGCGATCGCCGCGTCGAAGGGACCCGTCTCGGCCGAGCAGGCGCGCAAGAAGATCGGCGGCACGCCGATGCAGTTCCGTGCGTCGGTCGAGCGATTGTTGGCGGGCAAGAAGATCAAGCGCGAGGGCAAAGCGCGCGGCACGAAGTACCGCGCCGCGTGATCGCTCAGCGACGGCGCGCCGCTGCGGCGTCGCTGTCCACGAGCCACTGCTCCACCTCGTCCGCCCGAGCGGTCCGCTCGCCTCCGACCTCGCGATAGAGCTCGGCGGCGCGGCGGGCCAGCGTGCGCACGCGCGTTCGATGGAGGCGCGGGTCGATGGCATCGAGCGACTGCGCCAATCCCCAGCTCGTGTCGGCGAGCTCGACCGGATCCCCGCCGGCGCGCTCGCGCAGCTCCAGCGCGCGCTCGAACAGCGGTATCGCGCTTCGGTGCTCGCCCTGTGCGACGTGCATGCGTGCCAGCTCGGCGTGGGAGAGCGCGAGGTCGACGTGGTCGCGCCCGAGTCTCGCGGCCATCCGGGCGAGCGACCCCTCGAGCATCCGCTCCGCCTCGTCGTATTGTCCGGCGAAGCCGAGCACCATCGCGAGATTGGTCTCGAGCATCGCCGTCGACGGATGATCGATTCCCAGGGACGCCACGAGCAACTCGTGGCCGCGCCGGTAATGCGCGGTCGCTTCGTCGAGCCTGCGGCGCTCGCCGTAGAGCACACCGAGGTTGTTGTGGATGGTGGCGAGCAGAGTGCCGTCGTCCGGCTGCGAGCGTTCCGCGTTGTCGAGCGCGGCGAGATGGGCCTGCTCGGCCTCGTCGTACCGACCCGCGTGGAAATATGCGGACCCGAGATTGGTGTACAGGCTGCTCAACCGCGGCTGGGCACCGGTCGCCACGGCGCGAACGATGTCGATCGCGCGCTTGCAATGTCCGATCGCTCCGGTGAAGTCACCGACGTCGGTCTTCACGTGGCACATCGCGTTCAAGGGACGCAGGACACCCGGGTGGTCGGGGCCGAACGCATCCGCTTCGGCATCGAGCGCGGCCTGCAGGCGCACGATCGCTTCGTCGTACCGACCGAGATTCGCGAGGCAGATGCCGATGTTGAGCAGGATCGGACCGTCTCGCTCTCCGCGGCCCGGCGCGAGCGCGAGCGCGGACTCGAAGTGCGCGAGCGCTTCTTCGTAGTCGCCGTGGTGATATGCCACCTGTCCACGCGTGCTCACGAGCTCGCGCGTCCACTCCGATTCGTGCTCGCCTGCCCGTCGCGACGCGGCAGAGGCGTGATCGATCCAACGCAGCGCATTCGTGTGGTCGCCGCGCGCCGCGAGCTGGCCGGCGAGCCCCAACGCGGCGGCGGTGGCCACCGCATGGTGCTCGGCCGCCAACGCTGCCGCGAATGCGGCGTCGAAGTGCGGCTCGGCGCGGGAACCGTCGCCGATGCGGTCGAGTGCGTGCGCCTGCAGCAGCTCCGCCTCCGCCTGGTACCACGGCTGCCCGGCCGCCCGCGCGCGCTCGGCCACCGCGGCGAGCTCGTCGGCATCGGAGGTGTCGCGCCACGCCTCGAGCGAGATGCGGGCGCGTGACAGCGCCGTCTCGAGCTCGTACACCATCGCTTCGTCGTCCGTCCGCAACTGCGGCGCGCTCGCGTCGTCGTGGCAGCTCGCGATCGGTGCCAGCGAGTCGGCCGCCTCGGTCGCATGCTCGACGAGATCCGCGTCGGCCCGTTCGAGCATGTCGACCAGCCCGCGTACCTCTTCGTGGCGCCGGTGCAGGCACAACATGCGGGCCATCGCGGCCTCCGGCGCGAGCGTGCCGGCGGCCTGCTGCTCGCAGGTGGATCGCTCGGCTGCGCGCAGCTCGTCGACGTACGGGTCGAGGCGCGCGCGCAGGCGCTTCATGACGTCGTCTCCGTACGGCACGCCGGTCGCGACGATCGCCGCCTCGATTGCGCGATCGCGATCCGCGTTCCACAGCTCGCCGACGCGGGCCTCGGTCTCGCCGCACCAGTCGTGCGTGGGCGGATCGCCGCGATCCGTCGCGAGCGCGAGTCCCACCCCCGCTGCGATCGCACCGACCGCGCCGAGAAATCGCAGCTGCTTCCATAGCGGCTTCTCGACGAGCTGGGCGAGCAGCGCATCCATGTCCGGGAAGCGATCGCCCGGATCGCGGGACAGCCCGCGCAGGACGGCGGCGGCGACCTCGAGCCGCACGGTGACGCGCGGCGGTGGCATGCGCACGCGACCAGCGACGACGTGCTCGGCCAGCCCGATCACCGTGTCGCCGGCGAACGGGCGGCGTCCGAACAACAGCTCGTACAGCGCGACGCAGAACGAGAACTGATCCGAGCGCGTGTCGGCGATGGCGCCTTCGAACAGCTCCGGTGCCATGTAGGCGGGCGTGCCCACGCCGAGCCCGCTGCGCGTGAGCGTGACGTCGAGGGCGCGCGAGGTGTCGTCGAACGCGGCGTCGGAGTCCTCCACGTCGCCGCCGCGCGCCTGTCCGAAGTCCGTCACGCGCGGCCGACCATCGCTGCCGATCAACACGTTGGCGGGCTTGAAGTCGCGGTGCACGATGCCGGCGGCGTGGGCCGCCGCGAGCCCACGCCCGGCGGCGATCATGACTCGCAGGACCTCGGCGGCGCTGCGGCGGGTCGCGGCCCAGCCGGCCAACGTCGGTCCGTCGACGAGCTCCATCACCATGTAGAGGCGATCGTCGTGCTGTCCGACGTCGTGCACGCGGATCACGTTGGGATGGGTGAGCCGCGCGAGCGTCTTCGCCTCCTGCTGCAATCGCTGGCGATCGCGGCGCTCGAGCGAGCGGAACAGGAACTTGATCGCGATCTCGCGATCGAGCTCTCCGTCCCACGCCGCGACGACGAGACCGTGACTGCCGCGACCGATCGAGCGCGAGACGACGTATCGACCGACGCGCGCGCCGCTCGCGATGCTCTCTTCCTCCGCGACGGTCGCGGTGGAGTCGAGCACCGGGAGGGGCGCGCGGTCGGACACGTCAGGCCCCGGTCGGGCCCACCGTCACGCGCACGATCTGGTTGGCCTCGGGCCACGCCCAGATCGTGTCGTCTTGGGTGAAACGGACCGTGCCCTCACCCTCGTCCTCGCCGGTGTTCGGGGCCGCCTGGCGCGGGGCCTGATCGCGGCCGATCGCGCCGGCCTGGTTCGCCTCGGTGCCGGACTCCCAGGCCTGCAGCTGCGCAGCGACCTCGACGGCGAGCTCCATGTCCGTGAACGGCGTGCCTTCGTCGTCGACGAGGCGGATGCCACCGGGCTGGAACGCGACGAACGTGTCGTTCGACGGCTGCACCATCGACGCGATGCTGAAGAACGGCGTCGCTGCAGTCGCGTCGACCGTGAAGTTCAGCGTGTCCCCCGGCTCGAGCGCGAGCGGTCCGACGACCACGCTCGACACGCCGCCCTCCGCGTCCAGGTCGCCCTGCAGCACGTCGGCGTCGCCGTCCTCGGCCAGCGCCTCGATCGCCGGCGAGGCCACCGCGTCGGGGTCGAACAAGACGACGGTGTCGTCGTGCACCGCGTACAGCGGGGGCGACAGCGTGCCGGGATACGCGGTGGTGTCGGAGGTGTTCTCGATCGTCACGTCGAACTCACCCGCGGCACCACCGTTCACGATCGTGACGGAGAGGAATCCGCCGGCGTTCTCGCCGTCGAGATCGTTCGTGCTGTCGGAGTACGGGCGGATCGTGTCGTCGGCATCCGGCGCTCCGTCGCCCGGCGCAGCCTGCAGGCTCTGGGTGTTCGCACCGACGCCCGGCACCTCGTTCGCCTCGGTGCCGGCGTCCCACGTGACGAGCAGCCGACGGAAGTCGTCCTCGACATCGTCGTTGTCGCGCAGATTCCCGCCCGCATCGAGCAGCGGGATCCCGCCCGGCCACGGCGCGATGAAGGCGTCGTTCGAGGCGGCGAGCGACGTGGCGATGGAGAGGAACCCATTGGTGGCGTCGGGCGTGACGACGATGACGAAGCTCTCGCCGGATGCGGCCGGCGTGTCGATCGTCGCGGCGGTCGTGATGCCGGCCGTGCCGTCGATCGCGGCGAACCACGCCGACGGGTCGCCGTCCTCGGCGAGCGCCTCGAGGCCCGTGACGGTGGACGCCGACGCGCCGGGCGCGAACAGGCTCACCGTGTCGTCGTGCAGCGCCCACAACATCGCGGACAGCGGCGCGTCGACGGTGCTGCCCTCGTTCGTGATGGTGATCGTGAACGTGTCGGTCTCGGTGTCCTGTGTGACCTGCACGTCGAGCAAGGTGGCCGGTTGCGGCAGCGCGCGCGTGGACGACGCGAAGGCCGAGACCGCGCCGGACTCGACCATGCCCGTGTTCGGCGCGGGCTGGGTCGACAGCTGCTGCGGCCCCTGGCCGGGAGCCTGCGTGAACTCGCTGCCCACCTCGTAGAGCCGCAGGAACTGCGTGATGTCGCGCTCCTCCTCCGGCTCGCCGCCGTTCGTGAAGAGGCTGACGCCGACCGCCGCGGGTCCGATGAACACGTCGTTCGCGCGGCCCACCCCGGTAAAGATGGACAGGCGGTTGCCGGCCTCCGCGGTGAGGTTGAACTCGACCATCTCGCCGGGTGCCAGCGCCTCGTCCCACGTGCCCGATTGTGCGACGCCGGCCGCCGCGTCGACGTTGCTCGCGAGCACCGTGGTGTCGCCGTCCTCCGCGAGCTCGACGAGACCGTCGCCGACGTCGGGGAAGTTCAAGGTGAACACGGGCGTGCTGCCGGTCTCGTGCTCCACCCACACACCGGGGGAGATCGTCGTGGGCAGCACACTGTCGGTGGAGATGTTCTCGATGCGCACGAAGAACTCGGCGGGCGGCCCGATCGGACCGCCGTCGGAGCTGCTGCTCGACTCCGCGTCGGTGGACGTGCTCGTGTCGGGATCGGGGCCGGTCGACGTGTCGGGATCGGCCGACGTGGAGGACGTGTCCGGGTCCGGCTCCGTCGAGCTGGAATCCGGGCCGTCGTCGTCGTCGTCATCGTCGTCGTCGTCGCCGCCGTCGGTCGTCTCCGTCTCCGTTCCCGTGCCGGGCATCGTGCCCGAGTCGTCGCCGCATGCGGCCACGCAGCTCACCACCAGCCAACCACCAACCCAGTGCTTCGTCGTCATTCGAAGAAATCCCCTTTTCGATGACTCGCATGCTCCCGCGTCGCGCGGCCCCGCGCAATTGCGACGTGCTGCGTTCGAGCATGGGAAACCGCGATCGACAGGAACGTCGTCCTCGACGAAACCCCCATCCTCGGAGGGGTGTCCAAGGCCGCCGTCGCCCGCTCGTCGCGCCGTCCAACCCGACTCGCCGGTCACGGCGGCGATGGAGCCGGCTTCGCGGGCCGACCGGTCGGCCCGCGCCACCGGGCTCGCGGCCCGCGGCGATCCGACGATCGACGGTGACAGCGGTGGCGTCGTGCTCGTCGGTGTCGCGCGGTTTCGGAGGCGCGCTCGACTCGTGACGTCACCGCGACGGCGGACCTCATCACACGAGGTGCGCAGCACCTGCACACCTGCCGCGCATGCGTACCGAAGGGATCGCGCGAACGCGTGCATCCGGACCAATTCGATCCGTCCATCGCGCACGCGTGCGTGATAGAACGGATGCTGGGGTTGCGTCGGCGATGAAGTTCTTCTCGAGGTTGTTCAGCGACAAGGAGTCGGGCAACGCGGGCGACGGATCGGAGCCCGAGGCGAGCGAGGCCGCGTCGCCGGCCGCGAGCACGACGGCACCGGTCGAGAACGCGAGCGAGTCGCAGACGATCGCTCCGCCCGCGACGCAGCGCGAGCCGCCGAATCCCTTCGCAGCTCCGACGCGTCCACGCGCCCGCACGCCGATCGCCGTCTCGGCGCCGCGCACCGTCACCGCGACGACGGTGACGATGCCACCGCAACCAGCTCCCGCACCGAAGGCGTCCGAGCGTCCGCTGTTCTCGCCGCCCACGACGGCATCGAAGCCGACGGGCACGCTCGCACCGCCGCCGACGGCCGCCGTCCCCGCGACGCCGCGCAAGCCGATCGCAGCGCCCGCGCCGACGACCAGCACGACGCCACGCGCTCCGCTCGCGTCCGCGGTGGCCGCTCCCGCACCGCGTCGACGCAAGACGCGGCCGTCGATCGAGCGGGTCGAGGATGCTCCCGAACTCGACGGCGAGATCGATGCGGCGATCGACGGCGCCCAGATGACCGAGGACACGCCGCCCACCGAGGGCAAGCTGCAGAACGACGCGAAGACCGAGGCCGAGGTCCGCGCGCTCTTCGGTCGCATCGCGGCGCAGCACGTCGCGCACGTCCGCGACTTCGTGATCGAGCTGGGCCTCGCGCCCACCGGCAAGGCGTGGCTCGGGATCTGTCGCCCCGCGGTCGCCTCGCTGCGTCGGGCGGCGGAGCGCATCCGCTTCGTCGCGCTCGTCGCTGCGACCGACGCGTTCGCGGTGGCGCTCGACGAAGCCGAGCGCGCGTCGGGCTCGAGCGTCGACGGCTCGCAACGCGCCGACATCCTCGCGCGCTATGCCGATCTCGTGAAGCTCCTGCCCGACGCGTTCGAGACCACCACCACGCAGAACCAACGCGAGCCGATCGTCGTGCATGCATTGCTCGCGAAGGTGCCGGGCCTCGGCAGTCTCGCGATCCATCGCATGTACGCGGCGGGCGTGATGAGCCTCTCCGCGCTCTATCGGGCGCGCGTCGACGAGCTCGTCGCGACCACCGGCATCGATGCGCCGACGTGCACGGCGATCGTCGCCGCGTTCCAGGCCTATCGGCGCGAGCGCGCCGAGCAGGTGCCCGAGCCGAATCAAGCCCGCGAGCGCCGACGCCTGCGCACGCTGCTGGACGCGCTCGCCGAGGTGGAGTCGCGCTTCAGGTCCGCCGAGGCGGCCGAAGATCGCGTCGCGCGACGCGAGACGCGTCGGCAACGCGCCGTGCTCACTCGCGAGCTCGATCTGGTGCTCGCGCAGATCGGCGAGATCGACCTCGTCACCGAAGTCTCGCGCTCCTCGACGGCGCGCCGCATCCGTCGGATCGACGGCTGGTTGCGCCAGCCCGTCGCCGGCCGCGCTTCGTCGCCCAGCGCCCACGCCTGAACAGGACGATCCATGCCTCAACCAACCCGCAGCGAGATCGAGACCGGCGTGAAGTCCGGTCGAGCCTTCGAGCACTCGGATCTGCGCGACGTGCAGCTCGAGGGCGCGATGCTCGTGGGCATCAAGCTCGCTCGCGCCGATCTCGACGGCGCGAACCTGGCGAACGCGGATCTCTCGGGCGCCGACCTGGCCGGCGCGACCTTGCGCGAGGCGTTCCTCGCCGGCGCGAAGCTGGCCGACGCCGGCCTCGCAAAGGCGGACCTCGACGGTGCGAACCTGAAGGGAGCGGATCTGTCGGGCGCCGACCTCACGCGCGCGAACCTCAGCGGAGCGAACCTCGAGGCCGCGAACCTCCAGGGCGCGCGGCTGCGCTACGCGCAGCTCGATGCGGCCGTGCTCGGCCGCGCGAACCTGACAGGCGCGATCCTCTGTCACGCGGATCTCGAGGAGGCCGATCTCGGCGGTGCGAACGCGCGCGGCGCGAACCTCGAGCGCGTGAACCTGCGCGGCGCGAACCTCGAGCACGCGCGACTCGAGGGCGCGAGCCTGGAGCGCGCGTTCTGTCAGGGCGCGCGGTTCGTGGGTGCGGTCGCGAAGGACGTCCGCATGCAGGAGGCCGATCTCGGCGGCGCGCGCCTGCGCGACTGCGATCTCTCCGGTGCGGATCTCCGCTATACCGTGTTCGGCGACGCCGACCTGCAGAACGTCGTGCTCACCGGCGCGAAGGTGCACGGCATCGAGCTCGCCAAGCTGCCTTCGAGCGTCGTCGTCGAGTGGGCCGACGGTAGTCCGAATGGCGACGGCTCGACGTTGCTGGACGCGCGGCAGGTCCGGCGCCTGGTGGCCGACGAGCCGGTCGCCGGTCCGCTGCCGACCCAGCGGTTCCTCGGCGAAGGCGACGTGCTGCGCCACGCGGAGCTCGACTTCGCCGAGTCGGCGGCGGTGCACATCGAGAGCGAGCTCGTGGGGTGCACGATCCGCCTGTCGCCCGACGCGGAGCTCGTGCTCGGCGAGCACGGCATCATGCGCGACTGCACGGTCGTCGGCGGACGCCTGACGATCCACGGTCGATTCTTCGAAGGAGGTCGCACGGGCCTCCGCGATCCCCGGAGCGTGGTGGTGAGCAGGACGGGTGTCCTGGCCACGCGCATCCTCCAAGTACCGCAGTCGACGCAATTCGCGTTCGAGCGCGGTTGCCGTCTGCGGCTCGACATCTCGGGAGCCGATCCTCTCGAGCACAATCCAGGAAAGCGAACCATCATGGCCGACAGCGAGAAGAAGACGTACGTCGAAGAGGGCACCGAATTCGTGGGGACGCTGCGCGCGAAGTGCCCCGTCGTCGTCAAGGGCTCGCTCGAAGGCGATCTCGAGGCGCCCGCCGTGTCGGTGACGAGCACGGGCCGCGTCACGGGCAACGTGAAGGCGAAGCGCGTCGAGTCCGAGGGCGTGCTGGCCGGCGCGATCGATGCCGACGAGATCTCGCTCGCCGGCTCGGTGAAGAGCAACACGGTGATCCGCGCTCGCTCGCTCGAGGTGAAGCTCGGCGTCGAGAAGGGCAAGCTCGAGGTGACGTTCGGCGAGTGCATCGTGGAGGTCGGCGACATGCCGAGCGCCGACGATCGCCCCGACGCGCGCGAGGAGACGAAGGCGGCCGCCGACGCCGACGACACGAGCAAGCGCGCGCGCAAGCGCAAGGGCGAGGGCGAGGCCACCGAGGACACCGCCGAGAAGATCGGGCCCAACGGCGCTGACCCGCATCCGCTCGTCTGAAGCGTGACCGTGACGACGGTGCTTGCGCGGCGGCACGCTGCCGCAGCGGGCATTCGACGCGCCGCGGATCGGTGCTAGCTTGGCGCGCGATGACGCAGGCCGCGGCGCAGCTCGAGGTCCATCGCCCTGCCCTCACGGGTCACTGCTATCGGATGCTGGGCTCGGTCGTCGACGCCGACGACGCCGTCCAGGAGACGATGGTGCGGGCGTGGCGGAACCTCGAGAAGTTCGACGGCCGCGCCTCGCTGCACACGTGGCTGTATCGCATCGCGACGAACGTGTGCCTCGATGCGCTCGCCGATCGCACGCGCCGCAGCCGTCCGATGGAAGAAGGGCCGGTGAGCACGGTCGATGGCGAGCTCGTGAAGCAGCCGCGCACACACTGGCTCGAGCCGATCCCCGACGCTGCCGTGGTGCCGGCGAATGCCGACCCGGCCGAGCAGGCGATCCTGCGCGAGAGCATCCGGCTCGCGTTCGTCGCGGCGCTGCAGCAGCTGCCGCCCAAGCAGCGCGCAGCGTTGATCCTCACCGACGTGCTCGGTTGGTCCGCCGCCGAGGTGGCGGAGTGTCTCGAGACCACGGTGCCCGCGGTGAACAGCGCGTTGCAGCGCGCACGTGCGACGCTCGCGAGCCGCAACGTCCGACCATCCGAGCCGCTGACGCCGCCGAAGATCCAGCTGCTCGAGCGCTACGTCGATGCGTTCCATCGCTACGACGTGGACGAGCTCGTGTCGCTCTTGCGTGACGACGCCGCGTTCTCGATGCCGCCGTACTCGTTGTGGCTGCAGGGGCCCGATGCAGTGCGTGGGTGGTTGCTCGGGCGCGGCGACGTGTGTCGGGGCTCGCGGCTCGTGCCGATCGAAGCGTGCGGCTCGCCCGCCTTCGGGCAGTACCACCCCGCGCCCGACGGCCGCCTGCTGCCCTGGGCCGTCGTGGTGCTCGAGCTCGAGGGCGATCGCATCGTGGGCTGGAACTCGTTCCTCGACACCGTGGTGCTGTTCCCGCGCTTCGGCCTGCCGCCCGAGCTCCGAACATAGGACCGATGAGTTTCGGCCGGCCGCCGAGTCCAAGGGGCGAAACCTGCGAAGGAGCCCCGGATGACCGCCATCGCCGCCACCTACGACCCGACCCTCCCCACCGCCACGCCTCGCCCGTCGAAGGCCGCGCGGTGGGCCGCTCGCATCACGACCGGCATTTCGGTCGCGTTCCTGCTCTTCGATGCTTCGCTCAAGCTGTTCGCGACCCCCGAAGCGATCGAAGGAACCGGTGCGCTCGGGTACTCGGCCGACGTGCTCGTACCGCTCGGCATCGTGCAGCTCGCCTGCCTGATCCTGTACCTCGTCCCGCGCACCGCGATCCTCGGCGCGCTCCTGTGGACGGGCTACCTCGGCGGCGCCATCGCGACCCACGTGCGCGTGGGCAACCCGCTCTTCAGCCACACGCTGTTCCCGATCTACGTCGCCGTCCTGTTGTGGGCAGGCCTGTGGTTGCGAGACATGCGGGTGCGTGCACTGCTTCCGCTGCGCAAGGTGTGAATCCCGAAAGGAGAACGAACCCATGTCCGTCAAGAGCATCAACCCGTATCTGAACTTCAACGGCACCGCGAGCAAGGCCATCGCGCTCTACGAGAAGGCGCTCGGTGCGAAGACCTCGAACCTCATGCGGTGGGGCGAGATGCCCGGTGAGCAGTGTGCGCCCGAGCTCGCCGACCGCGTGATGCATGCCCGGCTCGACATCGGCAGCGGCGTCGTGCTCATCAGCGACACGCAGCCCAGCGATCCGGTGCCGGAGGAGAGCAACGTGCAGGTCGCGGTGCACTTCACCGATCCCGCCGGCATGGACGAGCAGTTCTCCGCGCTCGCCGAGGGCGGCAAGGTGGTGATGCCGCTGTCCGAGACGTTCTGGGCCCAGCGGTTCGGGATGCTGAAGGACCGCTTCGGCATCTTCTGGATGTTCAACTGCGACAAGGGGTGAGCGTCGTGACCGACCGTCAGATCTACGTCAACCTGTCCGTGCACGACCTCCCGCGCTCGAAGGAGTTCTTCACGAAGCTCGGCTTCGAGTTCGATCCCAAGTTCACCGACGACAACGGCGCGTGCATGGTGATCGGCAAGGACGCGTACGTCATGCTGCTCGCGCGTCCCTTCTTCGGCACGTTCACGAAGAAGCAGATCTGCGACACGGCCACGCACACCGAGGCGATCGTCGCCGTGTCGTGCGCGAGCCGCCAAGAGGTGGATCTCGCGGTGCAGACGGCGATCGCGTCGGGCGGAGCGCCCGGGATGGGCGCGACCGATCACGGCTTCATGTACATCTCGAGCTTCTACGACCTCGATGCGCACCACTGGGAAGTCATGTGGATGGACCCCGCCGCATCGCTGACGGACTCGTCCCCACGCAGCGCTTGAACGCGCGACTGAAGGCCGCCTCGGATCGATATCCGAGGCGGCCTGCGATCTCGCCGAGCGTCGCGCCGTCGTCGCGCAGCGAGCCCACGGCGGTGTGCATGCGCCAACGCGTGACGTACTGCATCGGCGTCTCGCCCACGAGCTCGGTGAAGCGGGCAGCGAAGGCGGAGCGCGACATCGCGACCTCGGACGCGAGCGACGCGACGCTCCACGAGCGCGACGGATCGCGGTGCACGAGCGTGATCGCGCGCCCGATCTGCTTGTCCTGCAGCGCGCCGAGCCAGCCCGTGCGCGCGGCCGGATCGTGCTCGATCCACGCGCGGATCGCCTGGATCACCAGGATGTCGGCGAGCCGCGTGATCACGGTCTCGCCCCCGGGGCGCAGCTCGCGGGCCTCGGCCGCGATGAAGCGCAGCGTGCTCTGCAACCACTCGGAGTGCGGTGAGCTCCACGCGTCGATGCACACGAGCGGGGGCAGCATGGCGGTGAGTCGATCGGCCGCGGGATGGTCGAAGCGGACGGCACCACACAGCAACGTGGTGCTCGCGCCACCACCACCGTCGCGCAGGATCTCGTAGCGCTCGCTGACGAGCTCCCGCGGCATGTCGAACAGGCCAGTGGGCTTCGACGCGATCTCGTCCGCGAGCACGTGGCCCTCGCCGTGGGGCACGAGTGCGAAGTCACCTTGTTGCAACAGGCGCGGCTCGGCCCCGTCGACGCGCAGCCAACAGCGGCCGCTCGTGACGACGTGGAACATCATGCTGCGCTCGAACGCCGGCAGCTCGAGGCCCCACGGCGCGGTGAACTCGGAGCGCGCGTAGAACGTGCCGCTCATCCGCAGGAAGTGCAGCGCTTCGCCGAGCGGGTCCTTGGAGGCGAACGGATCGTCCACGAGAGCGAGTCTGGACCGGGCTGGACGGGTCGTCCAGCTGCTCTGGACGATTGAGCATGTATCGGCGAGTTTCGGTCATGGAAGGTCCAGAACGACGGGGTCAAGCTGGGCTCATGAACACGGACCCACTCACCCTCTCGACCCTCGCGGCGGCGCTCGGCACCGGGCTCGTCGCGGGCGTCTTCTTCGCGTTCTCCACCTTCGTGATGCGCGGGCTCGCGAGCCTGCCGGCGGGCGCCGCGGTGTGGTCGCGCTACGTGCCCGAGTGGACGCGCTGGAATCACGTGCGCACGGTGGCGTCGATGGCCGCGACGACGCTGTTCGTCATCGCGTTCTGTGGAGGTGCGTCGTGAACGTCGTCGTCTTCGGAGCCACCGGAGGTACGGGGCGCGCGATCGTGCAGGCGGCGCTCGAGCAGGGACATCGCGTCACGGCATTCGTGCGCGACGCGGCGAAGCTGGCGATCACACACGAGCGCCTGTCGATTGCGACGGGCGACGTGATGGATGCGGCCGCGGTGGAAGCCGCGGTGAGCGGACACGACGCGGTCGTGTGCGCACTCGGCACGCCCGCGACGACCAAGACCACCGTGCGATCGCAGGGCACGCGCAACATCCTCGCGGCGATGCGGGCCGCGCGTGTCGAGCGGCTCGTGTGCGTGTCGTCGATGGGCATCGGCGACAGCAAGCCGATGCTGCCGCCGCTCTATCGCTGGTTGCTCGTGCCGCTGCTCTTGAAGCAGGGCTTCGCCGAGCACGAGCTGCAGGAGGCGTCGATCCGCGGCAGCGACACGGCGTGGACGATCGTGCGCCCGGGCGCGCTCACGAACGGGGCGCGCTCGGACGCGATGCGTCACGGCTTCGTGCCCGAAGCGAAGGGCCTGCGGGCGAAGGTGTCACGCGCCGACGTGGCCGCCTTCGTGGTGGACGAGCTCGCGGCCGCGCGCCACGTGCACGCGACGCCGTGGCTCTCGTACTAAGAGAAGAGCGCCATGTCGTCGACGAATCCGTCGTACGCGGCCGTCAGGGCGCCGGTACTCGCGCGCAGGATCCCGAGGAACGCGACGAGCCGCCGCTCGGAGGTCAGCTGCGTCGCGAGCATCCGGATGACCTGCTCCCAGTGCCCGTCGTCGCCACCATCAGTGCTCACGTGCGAGCGGAAGAACGCCATGGCCTTCGCGGGCTCCTTCACACCCCACGCGGCGATGTTGTCCTCCATCGCCGCGAGGAACTCCGGCGTGAGATGCGACGCGATGCCCTCCGCCGCCAGCGGAGAGGCGAGGAACAGCACGAGATCGTGGTGGAGCCCGACGAGGCTCTCCTGCACCGCCATGAAGTGCCGGATCGCGGGCGTCGCCGCCATGTCGTCCACCACGAAGCCGACCTCCTCGCCGAGCACCGCGAGGTCGCGCTCGATGATCAGCTCGTGATTCACTTCGCCCTGCAAGTGCGACAGGAAGTGATCGCGAAGCGAGCGGTCGTGCGACTGTGCGACCGCGTGGCCGAGCAGCCGCGTGGTCCAACGAACGAACTGATGCATGTGGCCGAGCGTGTAGGCGTACTGCTCGCGACGCAGGGTCCGATCCCATACGGCGCGGAAGAAGCCGCGACCGTAGAGATCGACGAGCCAGCGCTCGAACGTCTCGAGCACCTCCGCCGCGAAGGCGGACGCGAAGTCGATGCCGCCGGCCGCCACCGCAGCGTGGTGCGCGGCGATGTCGACGCGCTGACCACGAGCCTGTCTGCTGTTGGTCGAGCGCACGCGATCGAGCCGCAGCAGGTGCAGGGCGTCGAACGAGGGCGAAGTCGGCTCGACGTGCGTCGCGATCGTCGTCGATCCGAGGATCCGCGCCCGCCTCGCCGCCAGGTACAGCACGGCGGGCACGAGCGGCGCTGCGTCGTCGGCCCACCCGAGGTCGGAGAGGTAGCTCGTGCGCTCGAGGCTCGCCCGCGGCAAGTCGTCCGACAGCGGCGAGTGCGGGCCGGGCGTCACGGTGATCGTCGCGAGCACTCGCTGGCTCGCGGTGCGCAGCGTCACGCACGTGGCTCCCGCGGTGTCGGACTCGATCGCGCAGAGATCGGGTCCGAGCCGGAGCACGGTGTCGCGCTCATCGAGGTGGAATCGGCGCGTCTTGTTCGCTGTGGTCGCCATGTTGAGCGCTCGAAATGGGGAATCGCAGGGACATGACCGAGCCGGGCGTCGACGCGGCCTCGCGGAGCGCGAGGATGTGCGTGCGGATGCCCGGCGCTGCCGTGGGGAGCTCGAGCGCATCGCACCAGTTCAGCGTCGAGCGGTAGCGTGGATCGGGGTAGGGGTGCTCGCCGACGCGAACATCGGGCTCGAACCCGACCGCGCGCGTGAAGCGATTGAACTGGTGCGCGAAGCTGCACAAGTGCCGCAGCGCGAGCAGAGGCGCGACGGCCACGGCAGCCGCGACGATGTAGCCACCGATGCCGCTCCTCGCGACCGACGTGCTCGACCACAGCCCCGCGAGCTCCGCGATCCCGCTGCGCGCCCGCCATGCGAGCTGCTCGGCGAGGTGATCGTCGACTTCGAGGTACGCCTCGAAGGGCAAGGGCACGCGGTCGGCGCGTGGGTGGATCCGGATGCCCGCCACCATCGCGCCGTCACGCGTGACGCGCAGGTATCGGGTGCCGTCGTCGCGCTCGGGCACGCCGACCGCCGCGCTCGCCCCGTACCGGGCGTAGCACTCCGATTGTCGGCGATCGAATTCGTCCACCCACGGGGCGCGAGCATCCGCGACGGTGAACTGGAACGTCGACATGGCCGGGGCACCGTGACGGAGCCGGCCGTGGGCCGATGTGACGCTAGCCTCCGCCGCACTTCACGACGTACGACATGCACGCGTCCCCGCACGCGACGAGGGCACAGTCCACGAACATGTCCCACTTCGCGGCGGCCTCGCCTCCCATGCAGCACGCGCCCGCATCCATGCCACCCATGATGCACGTCGTGAGGGTCATGCATTCGGGCACCGCCGAGCACCCGGCGTACTGCGTCGCGCAGGTCGTCGCTTCGCCCGCCATGCACATGCGGCACGGGTCGAGCAACTCGGTGTCGACGCCCGTGTCGACGTCGGCGTCGCCGGCGGTCGTGGTCTCCACCGCGCTCGTCGACACATCCGCGGCGGTCGACTCCACCGCGCCCGTCGCCGTCGGATCCTCACGCATCTCGCACAGGCCTTCGTTGCAGCGCAGGCCTTCGTCGCACGCATCGCCTTCGCACGTGCATCCGTCGGTGCCGGGCGTGCAGCCGGGGTCGTAGCAGAGGTGGAGCGGACCGTGGCAGAGCAGGCCTTCGTCGCACGCGCCGCCGTCGGTGCACGGGCACATGTTCGCACCCACGGAACAACCGGCCCCCGTCGAGCCGGATTCGTCGACCGGCGGCGGGTCCGAGAAGCACGCGCCTCCGAGCGCGGCGAGCAACACGACGACGCGGGCGTGCACGTCGGGTCGAGCTTACCACCTCCCGTCGCATGCGAACGTTCGTGCAGGCCAACCTCGTACGCGTTCGCGAACGGGCCGGGTGACTGGGCGATCCCGCTCGCGTACGAGCCGAAGACCGACGACCAGCGGATCCGCAAGGCGCTCGGCTTCGACGAGGGCTGGGACGACGTGGAGGGCGAGTGCTTGTTCACATGCACACGCGAAACGCTCCCGTTCTGGAGGGATGCGATCGCCCGCGTTCGAAGGGCTATTGCGGCGTCATGACGACGCTGTAGACGAAGCGTGCGTCCGCGTTCTCGTCGATCGCGTCCGCCGGGCACTCGCTCAGGTCCATCCCGAGGCAGTAGTCGAGCTCGAGCACGACGGCCCATGGCCGCTCGGCGAACGGCGCGAAGTCGTCGTCGGTGGTGCCGGTGAGGGCGATGCCGTGGGACAGACCACTCGGCACGGCGTCGAGCTCGAGCACCATGTCGTCGCTGATCGGCGAGGTCTCCAAGTCGAACGGTGAACCGGACACGAAGAAGGCGTAGCCGTACTCGCACCCGGACTCGGAGCACGACAGCGGTTCGATCACGCGGATCTCGGGGTCGCCGGGCGAGCCGGCCGAGAACGTCCCGCTCCCGTCGAACGTGCCGTGGTAGGGCAAGAGCGCGACGTCGTCGGTGCCGCTCGCGGTACGCAGCACCTCGATCATCGCGACGCCCTCGAGTGCATCCTGCGTGACGCAATACGGCACCCACGCCTGCACGCCCGATTGCGTCGCCTCGACCATCGCGACCCACGTGCCGAAGCGATCGGGCGGGGGATCGCCGACGAGGGTGCATGTGTCCTCGTCGAGCGAGACGCCCGCGGGCAACGAGCCCTCGCCGACACCCGATGCCACCGCGCACGTGATCGGTGTGCCGTCGCCGCTGCCCGGCACGACGAAGTCGAGCAGCGACTCGCCCGGCGTCAGGCAGTGGGGCGTCTTGTCGGCGGGCAGCTCGACGGCGAACGGCGCCGTGCCGCCCCCCGTGCTGCTGGTCTCGTCCGCGCCGCCTGTCGTCTCGCCGTCGTCGTCGCCGCTCGACGACGACGACGACGACCCGGCACCGGAGCTCGACTCGAGCAGGTCCGGATCGAAGTCGTAGTCGTTCATGTCCACGCATGCGGCGAGCATCGTCGACGACAGGACGACGCGTCGCATCGTGGCCTCAGACGTCCTTCACCATGTCGCCGTACGAGTCGGGGCGACGGTCGCGGTAGAACTGCCACGTGCGGCGCACTTCCTCGATGAGATCGAGGTCGAGATCAGCGACGACGAGCTCGTCCTTGTCCTCGCTCGCTTCGGCGAGGATCTGTCCGCGCGGGTCGACGAAGTAGCTCGTGCCGTAGAACTTGCCGATGTTCCACGGCGCCTCGGTGCCGACGCGATTGCTCGCCGCGACGTAGTAGCCGTTGGCGACCGCGTGCGCGGGCTGCTCGAGCTTCCACAGGTACTGCGAGAGGCCGGCCACCGTCGCGCTCGGGTTGAACACGATCTCCGCGCCGTGCAGCCCGAGCAGGCGCGCGCCCTCGGGGAAGTGGCGGTCGTAGCAGATGTACACGCCCACCACGACGCCGCTCGACAGCTTGAACACCGGATAGCCGAGGTTGCCGGGCTTGAAGAAGTACTTCTCCCAGAAGCCCGACGTCTGCGGGATGTGGTTCTTGCGATACTTGCCGAGGTACGTGCCGTCGTGATCGAGCACGGCCGCGCTGTTGTAGTAGACGCCGGCTTGTTCACGCTCGTAGACGGGCACGATCATCGCCATGCCGTACTGGCGCGCGATGGGCTGCAGCGCCTCGACGGTGGGACCGGGGCACGGCTCGGCGGCGCCGTACCAGCGCTTGTCCTGCCCGGGGCAGAAGTACGGACCGTTGAAGATCTCCTGCAGCCCGAGCACCTGCACGCCCGACCTGCCGGCGTCGTGGATGAACGGCAGGTGCTTGTCGAACATCGCCTTCTGGATCTCGGCGACCGGACGCGACTCGTCGTTGATCGGGTTGCTGCACTGGATGAGACCACACTTCACGATGCGCGCCATGGTGTCCGCCTTCGCTGGAAAAGACCGAGGGACGCGCATGCGCGCCGGCCGGTCGGACCGACGCACATACCGCGTCCCTCGACGCTCGACAAGAGCTGCGCCCGGTCAGCCGGGGAAGTGGCAGTAACCCCCGTCGGAGCACGCCATGTCGTCGGGGCACATCACGCCGCCGCCCATGCAGTCGAGGTAGCAGACGTTCCCCGAGCCCAAGTCGCCGCATGCGACCTCGGCATCGCCGGTGGCCGGAGCCGCGGGGCAATCGCCCGCATCGGCGCAATCGCTCTCGCCACAGATGCCGCCCTCACCGTCGTCGACGCACTCCTCGCCGACGAGGCACGCGGTCGCGTCCGCGCTGCAGTCGTTGTACGGCGGTGGCGGCACGATCTCGTCCCAGACGCAGATGAAGTTCTGGAAGCATGTCATGCCGTCGGGGCATTGAGCACCGCCCTGGCACGACAGCCAGCACTCGGGATCCTCGTCGCCCTTCGTGATGTTGTCGCACGTGACCTCGGCGTCGCCGGTGTCCGGCGCCATCGGGCAGTCGGCCTCCGTGTCGCACGGCGTCGCGCACACGGCGAAATCGGGACCCTGCACGCACGTGCCGCCTTCGCAGCCGCCGTCCAGGTTCTGGCAGTCGCCGTAGGGCGGGATGCCCATCGGCTCCTCGCCATGGAAGCAGATCGTGTTCAGGAAGCAGAACATGCCGTCGGGGCACTCGTCGCTGGTGTCGCACTCGAGGTAACACTCGGGCGGCGAGTCCATCATGCCCACGATGTTGCCGCACGCGAGCAGGCTCTCGTAGCCCTCCGGCGGTGCCGGACAGTCGCATTCCTCTTCGCAGGGGAAGTAGCAGACGCCCGCAGTCGCGTTCATCGGATCGTCGACGACGCACAAACCCTCGTCGCTCATGCACGCGTCGTTGGTGCCCGTGACGCAGTCACCGAACGCACCGTCTGCGTAGTCCTTGCAACCGGTCGGCTCGCCGAGACACAGACAACCGATGCACATCTGCCCGGGCAGACAGTCGTCGTCGATCATGCAGGCGTCCTCGGGCGTGCACTCATCGCCCGTCGACGACTCGGCGGTGGCGCTGCTCGAGCCCGAGTCGGGGTCGGTGGCGCTCGTGTCGGGGTCGGTGGCGCTCGTGTCGGTCGCCGTCGCGTCGGGATCCGTGCCGCTGTCGTCGTCGTCGTCGTCGTCGTCGTCGTCGTCGTCGTCGTCGCCGTTGTCGGTGCCGGTGTCGTTGTTGTCGTCCTGATCCCCGTCGCCGGCGCACGCCAGTGGTGCGATCGCGAGGACGAACAGCGAGAACTTCAGAGACGTGCGCAGCATGATCAAACTCCCCTTCGTACGGAAGACCAGCCGCTAGCCTAAGGGGTGGTCACGCCGCGTGTCGAGGTGCGTGACCAGGTACGGCTCCGCGGGGTCGAAGGCCCCGGTCCATCGGCCAGCGCGCACACGTTCCCCGCCGAAGTCCCCGCACCGGCGCCCACCGAACGCACATGCGACGAGGCTCGCGAGCGCGCGTGCGCGGCGGGGCGCGCGTCCGAAGTCGACGACCGTCGCAGCCGCCGATGCGTTTCGCTGCGATCGACTGCGATGGGATTGGAGCTTCGCTGCGCGGTGGTATGCGCATGCATGACTGGCTGCGGACCGGAGGCGCCCGCAGCGGCGCTCGACGAGGTCTGCGGCGAGGGCGGGCCGTTCCGGCTGCTGGCGCTCGACGAGGGCGAGCGCTCACCGACCGCGACCGCTCCGGCGTCTGGGTCTCCCGCATCGCGGAGTGAGACGTTCCCCAACCCGTTGCTACGACTCGACGATACCGAACAGTCTGTCGCCGAGCGCCACGATGCGTGCTGCATCCCGGGTGGCGTTGTCACCGGTCGAGCCGGTGTATCCGACCGCGGCGACGATGCCGTCGCCATCGAGTCTCGCGAAGTCGGCTCTGCGAGCTTGCGATGCAAACGCGCGGAGAGTCTGCGCGTCGGTCCAGCTCTCGGTCGAGAGTTGGTCGTGGGCGCAGATCTCGAGGCATCGCCAGACATCGAAGGCATCCTTCGTCGCGCGCCTTGCGGTCCAGCTGCTGAGCTTCAGGGTGAGCGCCGCGAGCGGGTGTGGAAGCGGCACACGCAGTTCGATCGCCTTGCCCGCAGTGGGCACGAGCCGGACGCTCGTGTGTACGGCGGTCGCGAGCGCCTCGGCGAGCATGCCCACCTCGATCGTCACGATGTCACCGATCTGCTTCTCTCCGGACTGTCTGCTCGTATAGGCGGGAACGAGCACGTCGATGCTGCTCTCTCCGGCCCCGCTGGTAGGTCGCTTCGTAAAGATGTGACCCTCGGTGCGAGTTTAGTCGCGGGCCTCGAGCACCGATCCCAAGGACAGGCTGCGCAGCGTCGCTACATGGATGCCGATGTCGATGTCCCTGGTTGCTCGATGCATCTTCAGGGCTCGCTCGCGAACGAGCACCTCGACCATCACACCACCGACGATTGCTGCATGCTGTGCCGCGACTGCACCCAGCGAGTCCAGGGCGTCGACGAGCCCCACGAACAGGAGATCCTCGGCCCGCGATGTCGACACCCACGTCAGCGGTTCAGCCATTGGCGCATCTCATGGGCGGCGTGATCACGATCCTCGCCGCCGAGTCGGCCGAGGTCCCAGATCATCTGTACGGGATCGGCGAGTTGAATATCGCCGTGAGCGGCGGCTGCACGCAGAAACGAGCTGCGGGGAAAGACGCTCTGGTCCTTCGGGAAGATCTGAACGACATTGGCGGCACCGATCGACGGTACGGCAACGAGCCCTGCATCAGGCGGCATGCGGACGGTCGGTTGCGCGTACACGATCAGCGTCGTCGGAATCCGCCATGGCGCCACGAGATCGGGGCCGACATCGGCCGAGATGGCGATCGCGACTCGGTAGGACGCCGACAACCAAGCCGCGACCGAGTACAAGTCCACGTCGCCGTAGTAGTAGCGCTCGGCTCCTTGCGGGCCGGGATACTCGCCGAGGAAGCGGTCGAGTAGCGCGGCAGAGTCGACGGCCCAGCTTCCCCGGGCCGAGTGCGAACAGAGCGCGAGCGCCTCGAGCTTTCTCATCGTCTGAGTGACGACGACGGTCGACGCGCCCGTGCGGACAGCGATGTCGCCCGTCGTCCAATCGCGGGTGGCCGAGCCGCCGAGCAGCGTGCGGATGATGACGAGGTTCGCTGGGCCCAGCGGGAGTCTGCCCGGTCGAGGAGGCGGCCGATCGGAGGTGCGCACGTGGACGCGGAGGCCTGCGCCCCGCAGATCACAGTTGCCCACGGCGTCGATCCAACTCCAACCGGCCGCGGTGAGTCGAGAGCCCAGCGGTGCTGCGATGTAGCGCGTGACGAGGAGAGGGGTGAGAGGGCCGGGGACGCGCCAGCACGCGCGGTGACTCGCTGCGACGTTGCGGAGACTCGCGACCTCGGCGGGGTAAGGCGCGCGCTCGCGGACGTGCATCACGAACTCTGCCGCGACGCCGTCGAGCTGAACCAACACATGCTCGGCCGAGTCGGCGCACACCTTCGTGGCCACATGGCCGCCCAGCGCGTCGACCGTCTCGATGAGCTTGTTAAGCACTTCGGCGCTATTAAGCACTGTGCTAAATACGATCAAAAGGCGAGAAAGCGACGAAATCGGTCAATTGGCGGCCCGCAACGCCGGAAAACTCGAGTGCGCATCTGCCGCAGGCAATCACCGTGGCGGCTCAACGCGGCGTTCTCGGCCTAGGATGGAACGGTGCGTGCGCCGATCCGATGCGTGTACTCGTGCGCGCTCGCGTGCGCGTGCGGGCCCGAGTCGCGGCAGGCGGAGCTCGACGAGGTGTGCGGCGAGGCGAGTCCGTTCCGCCTGCTCGAGCTCGACGCGGGGGAGCGGCTCGTGTCGGCGCGGCGGATCGGCGAGCGGTACTGGCTCGTCATCGGCGACGACGAGGCGTCGCGCGTCGTGTCGATGGAGGAGTGCGGTGACGATCCCATCGAGGTCGCGCGCGACGTGTACGCGCCGTTCGAGCACGAGCGCTGGCCCGGGCGCGTGCTCGCGTGCACCGAGCGGTACGAGGGCGCGATGGTCGTGCTCGATCCGACAGGCGTCGACGCACCGCGCGTCGTGATGGAGGCGCCCGGTTGCCGCGGCACGCCGACGGATCACGGCATCGTCGGCGTGGTCGAGCGTGACGACGAGACGAACACGCTCGCCCTCGTGCCTTATCCCGACGATCTCGACGGACCTGCGAGCGCCGCGATCGTCCTCGCCGACCGCACGCGTGGTGAGCCGTTCCTGCCCCAGTACGCGGTGCGCGGCGACGACGTGTTCGTCGTCGACGACAACCAGGATCTCGTTCGCATCGCGTTGCCGTCCGGAGAGATCGCGGTCGAGCAGCCCGCCGTCGGCGAGTGGGGCATCACCGCCGATGCGACTGTACTCGCATGGCGCGACTACGATCCCGCGATCGATCCGACCGAGTTCGCGATCGCCACGATCCAGCTGCGCAATCGCATCGACGCTCGCACACTGACCTTCGACGCCGTCCAGTTCCTGTCCGGGATACCCCTCTCCTCGGAGAGGTACCTCGGGTTGCGGGGCGGAACCAAGGATGCCTACGTCACCCAGCTCGTCGATCTCGAGACGTTCGAGACGCGTGAGCTCCCGGGCGATCTGCGCGTGTGGCGAGAGCTGTCGGACGGTCGGTTGCTGACCTCCAACGGTCTGTTCGGTCGACTCTCGCTCCTCGATCTCCTCACGGGAGAGGCGACGCCACTCGCAGATGTCGGCAGCAACGGATGGCACTCGAGCGGGGACGACGACGCGATCATCCGCGCGTCCAGCCCCAATGCCGACGAGACGCCGATCTGGCGCGTGCCGCTCGATGGTTCGGCCGCGACGAAGCTCGCGCATCGCGTTTCCCGACTCTACTGGTTCGAGCTCGTGGGTCGCATCGTCACGCCGATCGACGTCGTGGAGGACGACATCGGCGATCTGGTCGAGATCGACCCCGACTCGCTCGACGAGCGCATGATCGATCACGACGTGCAGGCTACCGTGATGCGTCGCGGCGAGCCGGCGACGTTCCACGAGCGCGACATCCTTTATGCCGTCGACGATGCCGAGCGTTCGGGGGTCTGGGTCGCGCGGCTGGGCGTGCTCGACTGAGCTGCTATCCTCGTTCGCGCTTGCTCGCGATCGCGCTCACGGCATTGCTCGTCGCACCTGCGGTCGACCTCGGGTGGCATGCGCCGAGCGGGTGCCCCGACGGTGCGCGTGCGCGCGCGGCCATCGACGCGCTGCTCGAAGGACGCACGCCGCCGGGTGATCGACGTGTCGTCGCCGACGTCGCCATCGAGCCCGGCGGCAAGGGCTGGCGCGCGCGCGTGCGCATCGACGACGGCACCACCGTCGGCGAGCGTGAGCTCGAGGCCGCCTCGTGCGAGGAGGTCGGTGAGGCCGCAGCGCTCATCGTCGCGATGGCCGTCGATCCGCGGCTCGCCGGCGAATCCGTGCCGGACGAGCCGGCCGACGAGCCGCCGATTCCCACGCCGCCCCCCGTCGGCGACGCGACGCCGCCCGACGATCGCGTCACCACGCCGACGCCGATCATCACGCCGTTGCCCGTTCCACCGCCGCCCCGGCGCAAGCGTCCGCCGCCGAAGTTCCTGCTGCGCGCCGCCGGTGGCGTGGGCTACGGCAGCGTGCCCACCGTCGCCGGCGTCGTGATGATCGCGTTCGCGGTCGCCCGTCCGCGTTGGCGCGTCGAGCTCGACGCCGACGTGTGGACGCCGCGCACGCTGCCGTCGCCGCAGAACGCCGAGATCGGCGTGCGCATGCTCGGCTGGACGCTGGGCCTGCGCGGATGCGGATCGCCGCTCGCCATGAAGCTCGAGATCCCGCTGTGCGCAGGCATCCGCGCCGGCGCGCTGCACGGCGAAGGCACCGGTCCGATCGCATCGCACTCCGAGCTCTCGCCCTGGATCACCGCAACGGCCGGTGTCGGCGTGTGGGGCTGGATCGTGCCGAGGTTCGCGCTCGCGCTCGACGTCGACGGATTCGTCGCGCTCACTCGCCCGGCCTTCGACATCCAACCCGCGGATTTCGAGGTCAGCGCCCCCGCAGGCGGCATTCGGGCGGTGTTCGGCCCGGTGGTGAAATTGCCGTGACGGAACCGGAGCACGGCGGACATCCACCGGCCGTGGCGGCAGAGCCCGCACGCGACCCGACCGACCATGTCGGTCTGGCCGAGCTGTATCGCAGGCATGCGGGGTTCGTGTGGCGGAGCTTGCGACGCTTCGGCGTGCCCGACGAGGCGCTCGAGGACGTCGTGCACGAGGTGTTCATGATCGTCCGACGACGACTGCCCGACTTCGATCGACGCGCCGCACCCACCACGTGGCTGTACGGGATCGCGCGTGGCGTCGCGGCCAACGTGCGGCGCAGTCGCGCGCGCGCCGAGGCGCGGCACCGGCTCGTGCCGCTCGGCGACGCGCCGCCGGATCCGGAGCAGGCCGCGGAGCGTGCCGAAGCGATCGCGTGCGTCGGCGAGTTCCTCGCGGGGCTCGATCCCGATCAACGCGAGGTGTTCGAGCTCGTCGATCTCGAGGGCCTGCGCGGCCCCGAGGTGGCGGAGCTGCTCGACACCAACCTCAACGTCGTCTACTCGCGCCTGCGGCTCGCGCGGCGCAAGCTCGAGTCGTTCATCGACGCGCGCGCCGACGTGCGTCGTGATCGGAGGCTTCGATGAGCGACCTCGACGAGCCCGCGCCGCTGCGCGCCGACGCGCGCCGGATGCTCGCGACCTGGCGCGAGGCCGACGCGATGCCGCGCG
Organism: uncultured Nannocystaceae bacterium; assembly: GCA_964468635.1. Classification (GTDB taxonomy): domain Bacteria; phylum Myxococcota_A; class Polyangia; order Nannocystales; family Nannocystaceae; genus Xiheibacterium. The sequence goes on along the minus strand of CAYXVR010000002.1, from coordinate 149,517 downwards.
CCGCGAAGGCGCGCGTGTGGAAGCGAATGCGCGCCCGCCCGCGCCCGCCCGCGCCGCGCTACGACGTCGCGTGGGTGTGGGCCGTGGCGATCGCCGCCGCCGTGCTGCTCGTGTGGTGGGGCGTCGCGCAGGTGCGCCGCGCCGCGCTCGACGGCGAGGCGCGCCCCGTGGATCAAGCCGTCGATCACCGCGACGTTCCTCCGGGCGAGCACGACGTCGTCGAACCGCCGCCACCCGCGAGTCCACCCGTGGTCGCGCAGGCGCCCGCGCCCGCGATCGCGCCGCCGGTGCAGAAACCAGCGGAGGTCGTGCGTCCGAGTGCGCGCCCGCGCGTCGAGCCCTCCACCGACACCGCACCCGACGCGACGACGACGCTCGCGCGCGAGCGCGACGTCATCGCCCGCGCCTGGTCGGCGCTCGCCGACGCCGATTACGGCGCCGCACTGCATCGCGCGGCCGAGCACGCCCAGTCCTTCCCGAACGGAATCCTCGCACCCGAGCGGCGCGCGATCGAAGTGATCGCGCGCTGCAAGCGAGGCGATCGCGACGCCGACGCGGCCGGCCGCGCGTGGCTCGACGAGCACCCGCGCTCGCCGCTCGCGAATCGAGTGCGCGTCGCTTGCGAGTGACGGATTCGTCGGACGGTGGACACCCACGTGCAACTGGATTGGACACCATGATTCAACGAGACACATTGCACACGAAGGTCCTCGTCGCGCTCGCACTCGTCGGCACGGCATGCCCACTCGATCCCAAGACGGTGGGCGATGAATCCGCGACGAACGACGGCGAGGGCGACGGCGAAGGCGACGACGGCTCCGCGAGCGCGGACGACGGCGACGACGACGGCCCCACCGTCAGCGGCGGCAGCGAGTCCGGCAGCGGGGACGACGCGAGCGACGACGGCGAGTGGGACGATTGCGCGGGCAAGATGTGCGGCGCGTTCTGCCAGGTGTGCGACGAGAGCGATCCGGAATGCAGCCTGCCCGGCACGTTCACGGTGTGCACACCCGAAGGCACGTGCGAGATCTGGCCGGAGTGGGACGTCGATCCGTGCCCGGGCACCGGCGTCGAGATGGGCGTGGAGTCCACGCTCACGAACATCGGCGGCTGCTACGACATGACCGTGTACGCGACGAACGAAGACCTCGACGTCGCGCTCCACGTGCGCGCGCCGGGCCTCGCGTCGGAGGCCGAACAGACGGGCGAGCCGGTGGTGCGCGAGTACGCGGCCGACGATCCGGAGCTCGTGCTCGAGCTCACCGCGGGCTCGAACCTGCTGGCCGAGACGTGCACCGACGTGCTCGAGGATCCGCCGACGATCGAGGAGCTGTGGCGCCCGCGCTTCTGGGAGGAGAAGGGTCCCGGTACGGTCTCGATCGTGGTCGAGGTCGTGGCCACGGAGAACGGCGACATACCGCTCGCCGACATCACGCTCACGGACGTGAACTTCTACCGCGTCGACTACGACGGTCTCGAGCCCGACATCCAGATCGAGTCGCTCGTGCTCGAGGACGTGAACGTGCAGCTCGTCCCGGGCTGATCAGTCCCCGAGGCCGAACGCCGTGACCCGATCCGTGCCCACGATCGCGACGCCGTGCGCGATCACGGGCGTGCCGTACTTGCCGCCGTGCGCGAGCGCGTCCTCGTCGCTGCGCCAGAGCAGCTCGAGCGTGACCGCATCGAACGCGTACACGACGGGCCGCGGCGTATCCGGGTCGAGCAGCGACGCGATGCGTTGCGCGTTCTCGTCGATCACCCACACCACGCCACTCGTCGTGTCGTTCATGCCGACGACGGGCGAGCCCGGGTTCACGAACGCGACCTCGTCGTTGGTCGCCGCGAGCTCGAGGTACGCCGGCGCACCCGCGGGCGTCACGACGCGCAGCTTGGCAATCGACGGCGGCACGCTCTCGATCGCGTCGATCGACGCCTTCGTCGATCCGGCCACGTACAACCATCGGCCGTCGTCGTCGATCGCGAACGCGGGCTTGCTGCGCATCTTGGCCCAGTCGAGCTCGCCGAACTCCTCGGTGTACGGGCCGAACACGTTCAATGGCCCGCGCGTGCCGAACTGCGGCTGCGGCTCGGGCGGCAACAGCGACGCGTCGGTGCTCGCATCGTCGCTGCAGCCCGGCCGCGCGTCGCGATCGCGCGCGAGCGTCGTGCGATCGACGAGGTACACGTTGCCCTGCTTGCCGCCGAACGCGACGGTCCACGGCGTGCTCGTGGAGGGCAGCTCGGGCAACAAGAGCGGCGTGCTGCCGGCGACGTCCATGTTCGCGGCGTCGAGCCAGCAGTAGTTGAAGGGCGTGTACGTGCCGAACAACCGGAGATCGCGATCGAGCTGCAACAGCGAGTTGCCCCACGTGTTCGGCGCAGGGCCGGCGCTCGCGGGGCTGTTGCCGGTCGTGACCCAGACGTCGCCCGCATCGTCGATCGCAGGACCACCCGCGCCCCAGATGCCGCCGTTGCTCTCTGCGTCGACGAACGGCGCGCTCGAGAACGCCGACGCGATGCGCGGGGGATCCGTGTCGACGGCGACGAGCCAGCCCACGCCGTCGCCGCGATACGTGCCGAACGGGACGTACAGGCGCTCGCCGTCGGGCGCGAGCGCGAGCGCACCACGCTGCGACATCAGCTCGGGCGCCTGCATTCGCGCCGGCCCGTTGCGATTCACCGGCGCGAGCGCGGCGTCGTCGATGGCGAGGGGCCATCCCTCGAGCACGGCACCGCTGCCGAGCTCGACGGCGAACGCGAGCCAGCCGCGCGCGCGATCCATCGCGGTCACGTAGATCCGCTCGCGCGCGACATCCACGATCGGCGTGGCGAGCGTCCCCATCGGCATGCCGCCATCGAGGCGCTCGACCGGCGCCGCATCGACGAGCCGGCGCGCCCACGCGATCGTGCCGGCTTCCACGTCGCACGAGTCGCAGGCCGGCTCGTCGGCCACGATCGCGTAGATCCATCCGTTGCTCGTCGCCGCGATCACGACCGGCAGCACCGCGCCGTCGAGCTCACCGCCGGTCAGCGCGACGTCGTCGATCCACAGCGGCGTCGCGTAGAGGTGGGGTGCGTACTCGATGCCGTCGATCGTCTCGGCGTCGAGCCGTGCCGACGACCAACGCTCGACGATGCCCTGTGCGCGGATGGGGGCTGCGAGCAGCTCGCGCTCGCGCGTGTTGCAGCCCGCTCGCTTCATGTCTCCGTGGTACGTGGTCCACGCGATCGGATCGACGGCCGTGGAGCACTCGCCGCAGCGTCGCGGCCCGTCGTCGCCGGGCGCGCATCCCCAGCCGACCGCGAGCACGACGCTCCACGCGATCCTCGTCCATTCCATGGGTCTACGAAAGCGAGGCGATCAGCTTTGCGCAGGGTTGCCGGGTGCGCAAGCGTGTGGCACACCGGTGACGTCGTCTGGCTTGAATGTCGTTCCGGTCCGTCATCATGGGTAGCGCGATCGCGATGGTCGCCTGTTCGGAGTCGAGCGGGCCGCCGGCGATCACCGACCCCGCCACGCCCTGGCCGTCCGACTTGGCCGAGCTCGGCGCCGTCGACGACGGAACGTTCACGCCGGACGGGGCCATCGCCTACGACGTGGCGTATCCGCTGTGGAGCAGCGGGTCGAGCAAGACCCGCCAGCTCGTGCTGCCGAAGAACGGAGCGATCGACGACGGCGATCGCGAAGCGTGGCGCTTCGCGGTGGGCACCGTCGCATTCAAGACGTTCGCGGACGGCGATCGTCCGCTCGAGACGCGCGCGATCCGAAGGATCGCCGACGAGTGGGAGTACGTCGTGTACCTGTGGGATGGCGACCAGGCGACGCTCCTCGACAACGATCTGTCCGTCGAGATCCCGCTGGAGGCCGGTGGCGTGCATACCGTGCCGGCGCGGCTGCAGTGCGAGCAGTGCCACGCGACGAGCGCGTCGCCGCTGCTCGGCGTGAACGAGCTGCAGCTCGCCGATCAGCTGCCCGCGTTGGACGACGTGCTCGTGCACGGTGCACCGTCCGATCCGGCGCGCATCGATCATCCCGATCCCACCACGGCCGCGGTGCTCGGGTGGTTCGTGGGCAACTGCACGCACTGCCACAACGGCAGCGACGCCGAGAACGCGAGCTTCGATCTGCGACCGGACGTGGCGCTCGCGAACACGATCGACGTGCCGATCGAGTCCAGCGCGACGGCGGCGGGCATCCGCATCGTGCCCGGCGATCCGCTCGCGAGCGTGTTGTATCTCGCCGTGTCGGGCGAGCACGACGACCCGGAGCTCGAGGACATGCCGCCGGTCGGCATCGATCGGCGCGACACCGACGGCATCGCGCGCCTACGCACCATGATCGAGGAGCTCGAATGAGACGCGCGCTGTGGATCGCGACGTTGCTGGTCGCGTGCAAGGACTCGAGTGGTACAGATGGTGGCGACGCCAGCGGCGCGAGCTCCGAGAGCGGTCCGCCCGGCCCGTTCGCGCTCGCGTTCGAGGAGATCGCGGTGGACGGCGGGCTGCGCTTCGCCACCGAGCTGAAGTTCCTGCCGACGGCGGCGGGCGAGGATCCGGAGCTGCTCGTGCTCGACAAGCAGGGCACCGTCGTGCACCTGCGCCTCGCGGGCGAGGGTGCAGAACGGCTCGGCTCGTTCGTGATGCCCGACATCCACTCCACGTCGGACTGCGGGCTCATCTCGCTCGCGATCGATCCGGCCTTCGCGACGAACTCGTTCATCTACCTGGGCTCGTGCGAGTCACAGGCCGAGAGCGTGATCCGTCGGCTGGAGTTCACGCCGAGCGACTACGATGCGATCCCCGCGAGCGCGGTGGAGATCATGCGGGTCGGCTACGACGACGCCGACCGCCCGTGGCACAACGTGGGCGCGATGGGCTTCGACGATACCGGCGCGATGTGGGCGCTGTTCGGCGACAAGCATGCGCGTGGGTTCGGCCAGACGCTCGACGACGATCTCGGCGCCGCCGTGCGCATCATCCCGTCGCTCGGGCCCGAGGGCGGCCACGCGCCGGCGCCCGACAATCCGTTCATCGACATGGAGGGCTACGACCCGGACGTGTACGCGTACGGGTTCCGCTCGCCGTGGCGCGGCGCGATCGACAGCGCGGGGCGCCTGTGGATCGGCGACGTCGGAGCGAACGCGATCGAGGAGGTGAACGTGATCACCGAGCCCGGCCAGAACTTCGGCTGGGGCGATCACGAGGGCCCGTGCACGAGCGAGTGCGATGGGCTGCGCCAGCCGGTCACGTCGTGGCCGCACGACGAGGTCACGCAGTACATGCTCGACGACGTCGACGTCGTGAACACGACCGGCTCGGTCGTGTGGGTCGGCCTCGAGCACCGTCCGGGCGCGAACGACCCCTACGCCGGCGAGCTCGCCGGCAAGATGCTGTTCGGCGACTTCTGCTACGGCTACGTGCGGACGATGACGATCGACGACGACGGGGTCGCGGTCGACGACACGCACGTCGGCCATCTCGCGCGCGCCGCCGCGTGGGATCAGGGCCCCGACGGATTCCTCTACGCAGTCACCTTCGGCAGCTGCACGACGACCGTGGACGATCCGGTCGAGCCCAACCCCAGTGGGCTCTGGCGCGCGATCCCGGCCGGATAGCCCGCCCGCGCCGTTCGCCCCTTTCGCGCCGCCGGCCGCCTGTGTTATGCGGACCCCTCGCCCTCGCGAGGGCGTGCGAAAGAGGACTGGCATGCGCACGATCACGCATTGGATCGGTGGAAAGCCGTGGGAACGCCCCGTCGAGCGGAGCGGGGACGTGTTCGATCCCGCCACCGGCAAGGTCGCGGCGAAGGTCGCGTTCGCGTCGCCGGCCGAGGTCGACGCGGCCGTCGCGGCAGCGAAGGCCGCGTTGCCCGAGTGGGCCGATGCATCGCTCGCGAAGCGCTCGCGCGTGATGTTCGCGTACCGCGAGCTGCTCGAGAAGCACAAGGTCGAGATCGCGAAGATCCTGACGTCCGAGCACGGCAAGGTCGCCGCCGACGCGCTCGGCGAGGTGAACCGCGGGCTCGAGGTCGTCGAGTTCGCGTGCGGCATCCCGCAGCTGTCGAAGGGCGAGTTCAGCGAGAACGTGTCGTCCGACGTCGACAGCTACTCGATCCGTCAACCGGTCGGCGTCGTCGCCGGCATCACGCCGTTCAACTTCCCGGCGATGGTGCCCATGTGGATGTATCCGATCGCGATCGCGTGCGGCAACACGTTCGTGCTCAAGCCGTCCGAGCGTGATCCGTCCGCCGCCAACTTCTGTGCGCAGCTGTTGCACGACGCCGGGCTGCCCGACGGCGTGTTCAACGTCGTGCACGGCGACAAGGTCGCGGTCGATCGCATCCTGCGTCACCCCGACATCGCGGCGGTGTCGTTCGTGGGCTCCACGCCCATCGCGAAGTACATCTACGAGACGGGCACGCAGCACGGCAAGCGCGTGCAGGCGCTCGGCGGCGCGAAGAACCACATGGTCGTGCTGCCGGACGCCGACATGGAGCTCGCGGCCGACGCGGCGATTGGTGCGGCGTACGGATCCGCGGGCGAGCGCTGCATGGCGATCTCGGTGCTCGTCGCCGTGGGCGATGCGGCGGATCGCTTGATCCCGATGCTGCGCGAGCGCATCCAGAAGCTGAAGGTCGGGCCGGGCCACGATCCGTCGAGCGAGATGGGGCCGCTCGTCACGAAGGCGCACCTCGATCGGGTGCGCGGGCTCGTGGACCAGGGCGTGAGCGAGGGCGCCACGCTCGTCGAGGACGGGCGCGATCCGAAGATCCCGGGCGCCGAGGGCGGATTCTTCCTGCGTCCGTGCCTGTTCGATCGCGTCACGCCGCAGATGAAGATCTACGAGGAAGAGATCTTCGGGCCAGTGCTGTCCGTGGTGCGCACCGGTACGTACGACGAGGCGGTGTCGCTCATCCACGCGAACCCGTATGCGAACGGCGTCGCGATCTTCACGAACGACGGCGGGGCCGCGCGCAAGTTCCAGCACGAGATCAAGGTCGGCATGGTCGGCGTGAACGTGCCGATCCCGGTGCCGATGGCCTACTACTCGTTCGGTGGGTGGTCGGCGTCGCTGTTCGGCGACACGCACGTGCACGGCAAGGAAGGCGTGCACTTCTACACGCGTGGCAAAGTGGTGACGTCGCGCTGGCCGGATCCGCGCTGGCGCGGTGTCGACCTCGGCTTCCCCCAGAACAAGTGAGCGTCATGAAGCCAATCATCGAAGTCCGAGTCGGCGGTCGAGGGCGCGTGCGCGACGGTCACAAAGAGACCGATCGCGACACGGCGGCGCGCTGCGATCTGTGCGGCAGCGAGGTCGACGCGATCGCGTCGGTCACCGCCGAGGGCACCGGGCCGTTCGCATGCAAGACGTGCCTGCGTGTGCGCCTCGAAGCGATCACGGTCGCGCTCTACGAGTTGCGCGAGCCCGGCAACAGCGGATTGCCGTGGGGCAAGGTGAGCGGCTGATGGCTCGCCTCGACGGTGAACGCAGCGAGTGCAAGTTCGGCGACTTCAAGGAGCCGCTCACGCCCGAGCAGGCGGTGATCGAGGCCAATCGCTGCCTCTACTGCCACGACGCGCCGTGCGTGCACGCTTGCCCCACGCGCATCGAGATCCCGCAGTTCATCCGCAAGATCGCCACCGGCAACCTGAAGGGCTCGGCGAAGACGATCCTCGACGCGAACATCCACGGCATGAGCTGCGCGCGCGTGTGCCCGGTGGAGGTGCTGTGCGTCGGTGCGTGCGTGCACAACCATCAAGGCGTGCCGCCCATCGAGATCGGCAAGCTGCAGCGCCACGCCACCGACGTCGCGTACGCGAAGGGGTGGCGGTTCTTCGAGGCGGGTGCGCCCACCGGCAAGAGCGTCGCGCTCGTCGGTGCGGGGCCGGCCTCGCTGGCGTGTGCGCACGAGCTGCGGCGGTTCGGACACGCGTGCACGATCTACGAGAAGCGGCCGGTCGTCGGTGGGCTCAACACCACGGGCGTCGCGCCGTACAAGATGCGCGCGGATCGATCGCTCGACGAGGTCGAGTGGATCCTCGGCATCGGCGGCATCGACGTGAAGACGGGCGTGAGCATCGGCGCGCCGGGGCAGCCGAGCTGGAGCGACCTCGAGACGAAGCACGACGCGGTGTTCCTCGGCTTCGGGCTCGGCGCGGACTCGCGGCTCGGTGTGCCCGGCGAGGATCTCGGCGGCGTGTTCGGTGCCGTCGACTTCATCGAGCGGCTCAAGCTCGGCAAGGTGTCCGTCGGGAACGTGCGGCGCGCGCTCGTGATCGGTGGCGGCAACACGGCCCTCGATGCCGTGCGCGAGCTGCTCGGGCTCGGCGTGCCTTCCGTGACGCTCGTGTATCGCGGCACCGAGGAGGGCATGTCCGGGTACGCGCACGAGTGGGAGGCCGCGCGGCTCGAGGGCGCGCGCGCGATGTGGCAGGCGCTGCCGCTCGCGTACGTCGGGCGCGATCGCGTGGCGTCGGTGCAGCTCGTGCGCGTGAACGACGACAAGCGTCCGATTCGCGGCTCGGAGCTCGAGATCGAGGCGGAGCTCGTGCTGCTCGCCACCGGGCAGGCCAAGCTCGGCGATCTCGTGGCGGCGTTGCCGGGCGTGAAGGTCGAGCGCGGGTGCATCGTCGTCGACGGCGACGGGTTCACCGGGCGCGCGAAGTACTGGGCCGGCGGCGACTGTGCGAACGGCGGCAAGGAAGTCGTGAACGCGTCGGCCGAGGGCAAGCGCGCGGCGCAGGCCATTCATCGCGCGCTCGGCGGAGGAAACCATGGTTGATCTCAGCGCGAACACGGGCGGCATCCGCTCGCCGAATCCGTTCTGGCTCGCGTCGGCGCCGCCGACGAACTCGGGGCCGCAGATCCAGCGCGCGTTCGATGCGGGGTGGGGCGGCGCGGTGTGGAAGACGCTCGGCGTGCCGATCCAGAACGTGTCGAGCCGCTTCGGCACCGTCGACTTCCGCGGGGTGAAGACGATCGGGTTCAACAACATCGAGCTCATCACCGATCGGCCGCTCGAGTCGAACTTCCGCGAGATCTACGAGACGAAGAAGAAGTACCCGAAGAACGCGGTGATCGTCTCGCTGATGGTCGAGACGCGCGAAGAGTGGAAGGACATCATCAAGCGCGCGATCGATGCGGGCGCGGATGGTCTGGAGCTGAACTTCGGGTGCCCGCACGGCATGTGCGAGCGCGGGATGGGCTCGGCCGTGGGGCAGGAGCCGAAGGTGAACTCGGAGATCACGTCGTGGGCGGTCGAGTACTCGACGGTGCCCGTGCTCGTGAAGCTCACGCCGAACGTCGCGGACATCGTGCCGCACGGGCTCGCGGCGCAGCGGGGTGGGGCGCATGGGGTTTCTCTGATCAACACGATCAAGAGCATCATCGGCGTCGACGTGGAGACGTTCGTGCCGCAGCCGCTCGTGAACGGGCGCTCGACGAACGGCGGCTACTGTGGCGCGGCGGTGAAGCCGATCGCGCTGCACATGACCGGGGCGCTCGCGCGCGAGGAGGATTTCAGGATCCCGATCTCGGGGATCGGCGGCGTGTCGAACTGGCGCGACGCGGTGGAGTTCATGCTGCTCGGGGCGTCGACGGTGCAGGTGTGCACCGAGGTGATGCTGCGGGGGTATCGTGTCGTGGAGGACATGATCGAGGGGTTGTCGGACTGGATGGAGCGCAAGGGCTTCACGAAGCTCGACGACTTCATCGGCAAGTCGGTGCCGGCGTTCACGGAGTGGGGCGAGCTCGACCTGAACCACGAGACGGTGGCGAAGATCGATCCTGCGAAGTGCATCGGCTGCCACCTGTGCGTGGTGGCGTGCCAGGACGGGGCACACCAGTGCATCTGGCCATCGAAGGATCCGGCGGATCGTGTGCCGGTGGTCGACGAGCCGGAGTGCGTGGGGTGCAACCTGTGCCAGATCGTGTGCCCGGTGCCGGGCTGCATCACGATGGAAAAGGTCGACAACGGCTTTCAGCCCGCGACGTGGAACGACCACGTCGAGCACGGCAGCCCACTACGCCCGAAAAAAGCCGCGCACTGAGGGTGCCGGCCCACGCAACTTTCGGAGCCAGCGATCAGAACTGGAAGTAGATGAAGGGCTCCGCCGGGCTCTCGGGCTCGCAGGCGATCACCGCGCGGGTTTCGGCGCCGCAGGGGCCCGTCTTGGCGACGTCGAGGTCGTTGCGGGCGCGCACTTGGTCGCACGGGAGGGCCGTGACGCAGCGCTCGTAGGCGAGACGCGGATCACGGCACGGGTCTGCTTCTTGGCGCGGATCCTCTTCGCAGGTCTTCGTGCACGCGTCGACGCCGGGGAAGTCCGGCGCGGGGCCGCATGCATCGAGGTGCGCGCAGAGGGCTGCGCACGGCGATCGATCCTGCGCGGGTGGGCTCGGCGCGGAGGCGTTCGGTGTCGGCTCGCTACACGCGAGCATCCACAATGCGAGCCCGCAGGAGCGCTGCGCAAGAGACTGCACCGTTCGAAGGATACCGGTTCGCGTGCGAGGGTGCGCGATGGCTTGTGCGTGGCCGCGACGAGCAGTCCGACCGTGGCGGATTGAGCGAGAAAGCCCACCTTCGTGGACCAGCCGAGTTGATTCCATGCGTCGAGCAGCTCCACGCCGTCACAACGTCGCGGCGGTCGCCGGCTTACGCCGCGCGTCGATGCGCTGCATCGGGAACGCGGGCATCAGCGTGTCGAAGGTCTGGAACTCGCGCACGCTCTCGATCGCGAAGCCGCCCGCCTCGATGAGCGGGACCGGCTGCCGGTTCATGTTGCAGCCCTGCTTGTTCGCCGCCAGCCACAGCGGATTCGCGACGTGCATGAGCAGGCCGCCGATGCGCGTCGTGCTGCGCACGTGCTCGAGCGCGCGCAGCTTGCTGCCGGGACGCAGCACGCGATGCACCTCGCGCAGCACCTGTTCCACCGACGGCACACTGCACAGCACGAGGCTGACGAGCACGGCATCGAAGGCACCGTCGTCGAACTCGAGCCGCATCGCATCGCCCGCGGACACGCGGACGTTCGGGTGCCGCATCGCCTTCTCGCGCGCGAGCTCGCAGAAGTCCGCATCGGGCTCGATCGCCTCGACCTGCAGGCTCGGATCGTAGTACGCGAACATCGCCCCGGTGCCGCAGCCGATCTCCAGCACGCGGCCCGACAAGCCCGCGGCGAGCTCGCGGCGGATTTCCGCGAATCCCTGTTCATCGATGCGGTCGTTCAACCAGTCGGCGAACTCCGCTTTGTTGCGCTCCTTCTGCGCCTTCAACACCTCGGGCGCGTTGCGGACGAAGTGGGCGAGCTCGCGCAGCATGGGGGCAGCGTATCACGCGGTGGACACGACGCGGGCGTCGCGACCGTCCAGCTCGTCGTCCGTGACTGGTTCCCACAGATCCGAGCAGAGCTCGAAGATCTCCGGCGGCACCTCCATCGCGAACGTATCTCCACGCTCGCGGTTGCGCTGCTCCACGCGCGCGCGTCGGATCTCGCGAGGCGCGTCGAGCAGGTACACCGTGAGATCGAGCGCGCTCGCGTCCACTCTCGCGAAGAACGAGTCACGCTCGAACCGACGGATGAGCCCGATCTCGAGCACCACGTCCACGCCGACCTCGAGGGCTCCCAACGCGACCCGCCAGATCTGCTCGATGCATCGCTCCGTGCGTGCGACGTACCACTCCATCACGCCGGTCTCCGGTCGATCCGGGCGGAACAGCACGGCCATCCACTCGTCGAGCAACAAGCGCACGGCTCGGTGCTCGCGACAGAGCTGCCGCACGAACGTCGACTTCCCGGCGCCGACGGGCCCGAGCACGAGATGGATCGTCGCCACGCCGGGAGCCTGGCGTGTCGGTGCGGTCGGCGTCAACCGACGACGCGTGCGCACACGAGCGTACGTCGGACATGCCGGCGATGCCACCGCGAACGGGATCATTCGAGCGATCGCGTCGCGCAGCGCGAGTTCGTGAAGCCGCCCGCACTGTCGGGCGTCTGCACGTAGCACTTCACCGAGCAACTGTTCGAGTCGCGATAGTCGAGCTCGATCAGATACGTGGCGCGGGCCTCGGCCATGAAGCGAAGCGTCTCGGAGCAGTCGCCGTCGATCACCGTCACCTGCTCCGTCACCGTGCGATAGCACGTGCGCGGAGACTGACTGGTCCCGCAACTGTACGGCTGGGATCGCCGTCGAGAGACGGTGTGCGTGAAGGTTGCGCGCACGTCGAAGGTGGCATCGCCGGGATGCACGAGCACGGCATCGGTGCGAGGAGTGTCGCCCGTATCCGACGGCTCGCTTGCCGTGAACGCGGACTGGCGATCGATGTCCAGCGCCTCGGTGAGGCGGACGCCGGGCGTGTCGCGATAGGTGCGGCGAAACTTCACGATCGCATTCGGCATCTCGGGCGTCGGAGGCTCGTAGGGCGGCCGGCAGGCCGTCCCGACGAGCACAAACGCGATCGCCAGCGCCCTCATTGCGGACACGCTGCGACGCAGGTGCCGTCGCTCGAGTCGCACGCATGCACGGCCTCGGGCGTCGATGCAGACAGCATGCACTTGTCCTTCGCCTCGGCGCATCGATTGAGACAGCGCGCCCGATTCGGATCGACATGGGCGCAGCTCACCGCACCGGCCACGAACCCGACCACCGCAGCCATGACGCACCTCGCGAAGTGCACGCGACGAGCCTCCGCGAGCGTTCCTTCGCTGTCAAGAGCAGCCACGTCGAGACGCCCCATTCCAAGCGCCGTGTCTTCGCGAACGGGCGGGAGGCCACGCGACGACGTGAGACCGTCGAGGCACCCGGTCGGTTCACGGGCTCGTGTACGATCCGGTCGCTCGTGCTGCTCGCTCATCATCGTCACCTCGTCGACGCGCTGCGCGTGCCCACCGCAGACGATCCGTGGCGCGTGCTCGTGAGTGGCTGCCTCGCGGGCTGGGGCTGCGGCGTGGACGGCACGGACTACGGCATGGGGCAATCGCTCGCCCAGTGGCTCGCGCGTCCGACCGTGCGGCTGCTGCCGTTCTGTCCGGAACAGCACGCGCTCGGTACTCCACGCACGATGCCGGACATCACCGGTGGTGACGGCTTCGACGTGCTCGACGGACGCGCGCGCGTGCTCGACGAGCACGGAGTCGATCTCACGGCGAAGATGATCGACGGCGCGCGAGCGATGCTCGCCCATGCGCAGTCGATGCAGGTCGAGCTCGCGATCCTCACCGACATGAGCGCTGCGTGCGGCAGCCAGGTGATCTCGGACGGCTGCCGGCTCGTGCAGATCCGCCGCTATCGCAAGGGTGTCGGTGTCGCGACCGCGATGCTGCTGCAGGCGGGCATCGCGGTCGTCAGCCAGCGCGACTTCCGGACGCTCGCGCTGTTGCAAGCGCGGCTCGATCCGACCTGCTCGCCCCCCACCGATGCTCGTGATCACCACGAACATCCGTGGACCGTGGAGCATCTGCCCGCGCCGCATCCTCGCGCGTGAGCCAATCACGGCGCGGTGTCGTAGCGCTGCCGCACGAGCAGTGGCCCCGCCCAGCCGAGGCCGCCGGACTCGTCGAACGCGGCGAGCGGCTCGATGCGTGGGCCGATCGCGGCGCCTTCGCAATCGCGGGCACCCGCGGGCGAGTCGCAGTCCGCCCATTCCGCGTCGGGCGCGAGCGCGTCCCACAGCTCCTCGTCCCATGCCGAAGGCGGCTGGCCGAGCACGAATGCACCGAGGCCGGGAATCGGCCCGCAGCTCGAATCGACGTCGAAGCCGGTCGCGTCGCGCCAGCCCGCGAGGTCGTACTCGCCGGTCGGATCCCGGAACACGCACGCGCTCTCGTCGATGCCGCCGTACCAGGAGTCGTCGAGCGCCTCGATGTGCTCGTTCGCCGTGTCCGTGATGACCCAGATCGTGTCGCCGCCGCCGCGCGGCCACAGGAGATTGCGCGAGGCCGTGAGCTGGGCATTGTCGTCGACGAACAATGCCTCGCCGGCGGCGCCGTCGTGGATCACGGTGTTCGCCTCGAGTCGCGCGATCCGGTTGACGAGGATGCCGTTGCCACCCGTCTCGAACACGATGTTGCCCGTCATCTGGCCACCGGCGTGCGCTCCGATCACGAGCGACGCCTGCCAGATCTCCGGTGCGCCGGCCCGGGCGACCACGTTGTCGACCACCCATGCGAAGCCCGTCGTGGTCGATCGGATCCCATCGTCCGGATGGTCGACCACCGTGTTGCCGACGACCTTCGTGTCGCCGAGCACGAGCTCCGTGGAACCGATCTGGATCCGGATGCCGACCGCCGACGAGCTCGCCACCTCGTTGTCGATCACCCAGTGGTGATGTCCCACGCGGACTTCGGGGTCCAAGTACGTGATGTCGGAGATCGCGATGCCGTCCTGGCCCGTGTTGCTCACGACGTTGTCGACAATCGACGTGTACGACGACCCATAGCTCGCCCACACACCGTTCGACACACAGTCGATTGCACGCGTGTCGTAGACGACGACGTGATCGCTCTCCTCCACCAACACGCACGGGCGACTCCCGTCGTCGATCGCGGCATCGTCCTGGAACTCCAGATCGCGGAGCACGAAGTGGCTCGAATCCAGGATGCGGATGTTGCCGGGCGCGATGCGGGGCCGGCCGTCGCCGATCGGCCCGTAGGCCCCGATCACGATCGGCGCCTCGGGCGTGCCGACCGCACCGGTCACATACATACGCACGCTCGCCTTCGCGTCGGTCCATTCGCGTCCACGACGGAACAAGAAGTGCTCGCCCGGCATCGCGTCGCCGAACGCCATGTTCGCGCGGCCCACCGTCTGCCACGGCGCGTCGAGCGTGCCGTCGTTCGCATCGTCGCCCAGCTCCGCATCGATGTAGTGGCACACCGTCGTCTCGCACGGATCGAGCAGGCACTCGAGGCCGACCATGTAGTAGCCGGACTCGCACGCGCATGTCGGCGCATCGTCGACGACGACGCACGTCCCGGTGCCGGAGCAGTCGATGCCGTCGCACACGGAGGGGATCGCTCCGGTGTCGTCGTCGGTGCCCGACGTCGATGCAGACGACGAGGCGCTGCTCTCCTCGCCGACCGTGTCCGCGTCCGTGCCGTCGGTCGTCGGATCCGCGCCGGTCGACGAGCCATCGTCCGCACTGCCGCCCGGGTCGACACACTCGCCGGCTCGCTCGCCGGCGAGCTCGCTGTAGCGCAGGCCCGACGGGCAGTCCTCGTCGGGGTACGCACAGCCGCCCTCGTGGCACACGCCGTCGGCGAAGCGCGTGCACTGGGCGTCGTCCTGGCACACCAGCTCGTCGCGAGCGATGCACGCAACAACGGCGGCGGCCGAGAGCGCGACACCAGTCACGAGGCGCGACACGGTCCGATCGTAGCAAGACCGGCGGCGCCCCGGATCCGGCACGACGGCACGGACGAGCGGGGCCTCTGCGGCAACGTAGCGGTACGGCGCCATGCTAACGTCCATGACCCCGGCGATGGAGCCCAGCGATTTCGAGCTGTTGCAGCGATGGAGCGACGGCGATGCGGCCGCGGGCAACGAGCTCGTCTCGCGCCACTACACCACCGTGCGCCGATTCCTCGAGGTGCGGCTCACCCACGCGGCCGACGACCTCACGCAGCGCGTGTTCCTCGACTGCATCCAAGCGATCGAGCGGCGCGCCGTGCACACGAGCTTTCGAGCCTACCTGCTCGGCATCGCGCGCAATCGGATGTTGATGCACTTGCGCGAGAGCTCGCGCCACGAACAGCTGCGACGCTTCGCCGACGACGGCGGCGATCGCCCGTCGCGCAAGACCTCGCTCACGGCAGTCTTCGCGCGCGCGCAACAACACCACATGCTCTTGCGCGCGATGGTGGAGCTGCCGCCCGACCTGCAGATCGCCCTGCAGCTGTACTACTGGGACGGATTGTCGACGGCGGAGATCGGCGAAGTGGTGGCGGTGCCCGCGAGCACCGTGACGACTCGTCTCGCACGCGCGCGCGAGCTGGTGAAGCGCGAGCTCGCGCGGGTGTGCCCACCCGGACCGCAGCGCGACTCCCTGGTGAGGGACCTTCCGGCATGGACGCGATCGCTGGTGCGGCCGGACGAGCCGGCGCCCGACGAGCGCTGACGCGACCGGCCGAGCGTGCTCTCGGCTGGTACCATCGCTCTCGTGGTCGCGGGTGTCCCGAAGGCCGACCTGCTGGCGCCGGGGGCGTGCGTCGGTCGCTATCAGCTGCTCCGGCGGCTCGCGATCGGCGGCATGGCCGAGCTGCATCTCGCGTGTGCGGTGGGCGTCGGCGGCTTCCAGAAGGTCGTCGTGCTCAAGCGCGTGCTGCCCCACCTCGCCGCCGACGCCGGGTTCGTGCGGATGTTCCTCGACGAAGCGCGGCTCGCCGCGCATCTCGACCATCCCAACGTCGTGCAGGTGATCGACAGCGGCGAAGCGGCCGGTGAGTACTTCTACGCAATGGAGTACGTGCACGGCCGCAACGTGCGAGAGCTGCTCGGGGCCGCGAGCCATGCGGGTGGCATGCCACTCGCCGTCGCACTCACCATCGCGGTCGGGATCGCGGCTGCGCTCGAGCATGCGCACGGGCGCGTGGACCTCGAGGGGCGACCGCTGGATCTCGTACACCGCGACGTGTCGCCGTCCAACGTGCTCGTGAGCTACGACGGCGCGGTCAAGCTCACCGACTTCGGGATCGCGAAGGCCGCGACGCGGACCCAGGAGACGACCGCGGGGACCATGAAAGGGAAGATCGGGTACATGTCGCCCGAGCAGTGCCGCGGCGAGACGGTCGATCGCCGCAGCGACATCTTCTCGCTCGGCGTCGTCCTGTTCGAGCTGACGACGTGCGAGCGCCTGTTCTTCGGCGACAGCGACTTCGCCGTGCTGAACAAGGTGGTATCCGGCCGCTTCGATCGCCCCACGCAGCGCGTGCCCGACTATCCGCGAGGGCTCGAGCGCATCGTGTTGCGGGCGCTCGAGGTCGATCGAGGGGCTCGGTACGACAGCGCGGGCACGGTGCGCCGCGATCTCGAGGCATTCGCGCACGACCACGGCATGCGGCTCGGCCCCGACACGCTCGCGCACTGGTTGCAGGCGTCGTTCGGCGCACCGCCGTATCCACGGGTCGAGCTGCGCGCGCCCACCGTCGACGATCCGATGGAGACGGCCGCCACGCTCGTGCTGGTCGAGGACGATCCCACGGTGGCCCGCCCGAGCGAGCCGGCCATCATCCCTCCGCCGACGTCGACCGCCTCCGTCGTGCGTGGGCGCTCGCGGTCCGGCATCGTCGTCGCGATGCTCGCCGGTGCCGCCATCGTCGCCGTCGGCGCGTGGACCTTCGCGAATCGTGAGTCTCCGGTCTCCTCGTCGGCGAGCGAGGTCGCAGCGCCGAGCACCCCCGTCCCCGAAGCGGCGGCGACGACGGTGCCACGGCCACCCGCGCCCGCGATCGCGAGTGAGCGCGCGCCGGAGCCGGCTCCGATCGCGCAGCCTCCAACCCCCGCTCCTGCCAGTGCGCCGGCGAAGTCGCGGCCGACGAAATCGCCAGCGCGCTCGAGCGCACGCGGCCGTCGCGATCGCGATCGTCCCACGTCGAGCTCCACCGCGGCGACGCCGACCGAGCCCCGGCGTGATCTCGACGCGCTCTATCCCGACAAGAAGTGAGGCCGTCAGCGGATGCTGACGGCCTCTCGTCGCGCAGCGACCGGAAGGGGGAAGGACCCGCGACGGCTTTGCCGGCGCGGGAGGGGGAAGCGGAGCTTCCCCCTCGAAGACCGACGCGCGCGATATGCTGGTGGCCGCGTGAGGCTGCGAGCACTCGTCGCCTGCGTCGTGCTCCTGACGGGTCGACCCGCGGTCGCCGGCGATCCGCGGCCCGCCGTGCCCGCGACCGACTCGACCACGCGCGAGACGCCGAGCGAAGAGGAGCCGAGCGTCGCGGTGCTCGAGCAGCGCGCGCAGGAGGCGTTCGCGGCCGGGCGGTACGACGAGGTCGTCGAGCTCGCAGCCGAAGCGTTCGCGCGCACCGGAGAGATCCGACACCTGTACGCCCAGGCGCACGCGGAACGGTTCGCCGGACGATGCAGCGAGGCGCTGGGCCTGTACGCGCGCGTGATGGCGGCGGAGCCCGACGGTGTGCTCGGCCAACACGCGCGCGAGGGCATCAAGCTGTGTGAGGCGGAGATCGCGAGCGCGCCCGCGCCGGCGATCGACGTGAAGCCGTCCACCGTGCCCCCGAAGGACACGCCGCCACCGCCGACGAAGCGCCGCGGTCCCGACGTGCTCGGCAGCGTGCTGCTCGCGTTCGGCGTCGCGTCGCTCGCCGCTGCGGCCACGTTCACGGTGTTGGCCGTGTCGCACGCGCGCAAGCTCGAGGACGCCGACGACGAGCAGGAGATCGAGGACGAACAGCGGCGCGCGCGGGCCTATCAGGGGGCGGCGATCGGCGTGTCGCTGCTCGGCACCGGCCTCGTGATCGGTGGCGTCGTGCGGCTGGTGCAGAAGTCGCGCAAGCATCGCCGTCAGTGAAGCGAGGCGCGCAAGAGCGTGTGCAGCCCCGCGACGGTGGCATCGAGTGCGAGCGCGCGATCGAGCCCGCGGCGGGCGAGCAAGCCGGCGATGGCGAGGACCGACCGCTCGCCGTCCACGAGCGAAGCGATCGCCGCCGCGATCGGATCGGACGCGCGGCGAGCGACCGCGGCGCGCGGGATCGGCAGCGCGAGCGCACGCAGCCACGCCGGCGTCGACCATTGCTCTCCGGTACGCTTCGTGGCGGCGAACGTGAGCACCGGCTCGGCGCGTGCGCTGCCCTCGGGAGCGCGCAGGTAGGGGACGACGTCCCGCCGCGCGACGCCGCGCTCGAACCCGGCGCCCGGCAACAGCTCGAAGAGCTCGTCCTCGGTGAAGCAGCGCGCGAGCGGCTTGCCGCGCGGATGGAGCAGCGGTCCGAAGAAGACCCAACGACCGCCGTCCGCGAGTGCGGCGTGGATCGAAGGAAGGAGGTCGCGCACGTCGCTCGCCAGTTGATCGACGAACCACGGCGTGATCACGACGTCGAACGAACCGGGCTGCACCGGGGGTCGCGTCGCATCGGCGAACGCGAGCTCGAGCCCCGCGCGTGCCGCAGACGGCGCGCGCAGGCGCCGGGGCGTCACGGCATGGCGCGCCGCGAGGTGGTTCGCGGAGAACTCCGCGAGCACGAGCGACTCTCCGGCGAACATGCGCTGCGCGACGAGTACCAGCAGCGGCTGGATGTCGAGCGCGAGCGTGAGGCGTGCGTCGAGCCGATGATGGATGTCGTAGGCGAGCCGACCGGCGCCGGCACCCAGCACGAGCACGCGCGGCGCCGCACCTGCACCGCCCGCCGCTTCGGCCACGCGTGCGACGGCGAGCTCGTTCTCCTCCTCTCCCGCCGCCGCCCACCCCCAGTCGCGGAACACGTATTCGTAGTGATCGAACACGCTCGTGTGGCCGGCGACCGAAGGGATCGCATCGGAGCTCGCCTCGCGCGGCGGCGTGCCGAGCTCGGCCCGTTCGCCGAGCGATGCGATCGTGGCTGCGCTCGTGCGGACGCCCTCGGCGAACGCCTGTAGACGTGCGCTCGCCGACGGCGTGGCCGGACCGCGTGCGAGCTCGTCGGCGATCGCGGCGAGCTGCGCATCGCTCTCACGAGCGACATCGGCGAAGCGTGCCGCGAATCGATCGCACGCCTGCGCGGCGTCGTGCAACAGACACGGCACACCGGCGATCACCGGATGCCGCGCGCCGCAGCTGGTGCACGCGAACGCGTCGCCGCTCGCGAGCGGCGCTGCGCAGCGCGGACAGGCGAAAGGCATCGTCACGTGAGCCCGTCGAGCGGGCCCGTGTTGAGATCGTCGTTCTCCAGGTTGCCGAACGACTCCACGTCCGTGAGGCCCATCGCGTGGCAGATCGACACGAGCAGCTTGTTGTTCGCCACGCCCGAGCTCGGCACGTAGCCGCCCTCGTAGGTGCCCCATCGCAGCCAGCGTCCGGTCTGGAAGTAGCCGGTGCCGTCCACGACCACGTGCGGCATGTTCCAGCTCGTGTGCAGGTCCGCGACCGCCATCGGGCTGCCCCACACGACGAGCGTGTTCTCCAGCGCGTTCGCAGCCGCGAGGCCGTCCAGCAGACGCACGAATTTCTGCGCGAACCAGGTGGCGAGCTGCGTGCGGTACTCGATCGACTCCGGTGTGACCTCGTGGCTGCGCGTGTGGATGCCACCGCTGCCGATCCACGGCGCGGTTCCGGTGGACGCCTCGCGACCCCACTGGAAGCCGGCGACGCGCGTTCGATCGCAGGCGAGCGCGCGCACGACGAGATCGATCTGCGCGTCGGTCACAGCCTCGAGGTTGTCCGTGCTCTCGTAGTCCATCTCCGGGGGCGCGTCGGGCACCTCGCACGACGGCGGGAGAAGATCGTCGAGTCGCCTCTCCAGCTCCTCGATGCCGGTGAGGTGCTCGTCGAGCCGGTGCCGATCGGTCGGCGCCAGCTTGGGTTGCAGGGCGGCCACGTCCGCGCGCACGGAATCCATCACGCTGCGACGACCATCGATGCGGCGCTGCAGCGCGCCCGGTTCCGCGGTGAAGTCCCCGAAGAGCCGCTGGAAGACGGCGTGCGGGTCGTTCTCGCAGTCGAGCGGCTGTTCCGAGCCGGCATAGTACGCGCGCGTATGGATGAACGCGTTGCCGCGCTCGGTGATGACGCCCGTCTGGATCGACGGGAACGTCGTGTCGCCGCCGATCGCGTTCGCGACGACTTGATCGACCGACGGCCCCGACGCCCAGCCGTTCTCCAGCTCCTCGTCCTGCCAGATCGGCGAGGTGCCGGTCCACAGGCCGGCCATGCCCGCGTGGCCGATGTTCGACTTGCTGATGTCCATCGCGTAGCCGAGGTCGAGGCCGTCGAGCACGAGCATGCGATCGCGATAGGGCTCGAGCGGCGCGAGGATCGGCGACAGGACGAAGTCGGTCTCGGTGCCGGTGGGGCGCCAGTTCTCCAGCACGACGCCGTTGCCGTGGGTGAAGAGCACCAGTCGCTTCGGCAGCGCTTCGCCGCCGGCGTGGCCGTCGAGCAGCGGGATGAACGGTGCGGTCGCAGCCGACACGCCGAGGGCGCGCAACAGCTCGCGTCGGCTCCACTTGCGCACGAGGTTCATGGATCGTCCTCCGTATCGGGTCGGCGGGTGCGGAACGCGGGGCTCGTTGCGATTGCGACCATCAGCTCCACGACGTCGTGATCGCTCGAGGCGAACTCGACGTGGAGCGCGTCGGTGGTGCAGGAGTCCTCCTCTGCCGGCACGCGGCCCAGGCCGAACTCGAACCATTGTCTCGACACGCACTCGCCGACGAGCTCGCTCTCGATCAGCTTCTCGGCGAGCCCCGTCGCGCCGACGAACTCGCCGTCCACGTCGGTGCCGATGAGGCTGCCCGTGCTGTCCACGGTCGCGCCGTCCTCTTCGGAGCGATGATGACCGGCGGCGTCGAACGACTCGAAGCCGAGCCCGATGGGGTCCATCAGCTGATGGCAGGCGGAGCAGTTCGGGTTGTCCAGCCGCTCTTGCACCCACTCGCGCGTCGACAGCTCGCCGAGCGCCGGGATCGGCGTGATCACGTCCGGCGGTGGCGGCGGCAGCTCCTGGCAGAACATCCGCGTGCGGACGAGCTTGCCGCGCAAGGTCGGTGACGTGCGCTGGTCGTGCGATGTGAGCGACATGAGGATCGGCTTCGACAACAGACCACGCCAACGCGTGGCATCGAGCTCGACCCGCTCGAAGCCGTCGCCGGCGGGTGCCGGGATGCCGTAGTGCGCCGCCAGTCGGTCGTTCACGAACGTGTGACTGCCGCCCAAGAGCGTCGCGATGCGTGCGTCGCCGTCGCGCAGCGTCGACGCGACGAAGAGCTCGAGCTCGGTGCGCATGTCGGCGACGAGCTCGGGCGAGAAGTCGGCGAAGACCTCCGGATCCTTGTAGATGGATGCCGCGGTGTCGAGCTCGAAGAGATCGGCGTAGAACGACAAGAGCGCCCGCTCCGCGCGGGGATCCTCGAGCATGCGGCGCGCGTGCTCCTCGATCGCCTCGACGTCGCCCAGCTCGCCCGCCGATGCCGCGTCGAGCAGTGCGTCGTCCGGCATCGAGCGCCACAGGAAGTACGACAACCGCGCGGCGAGCTCGAAGTCGTCGATGGCGATCGAGTCCTCGCCTGGCGCGGGGATGCCCGACTCGATGCGGTAGAGAAACCTCGGGGACTGCAGCACCGCCTCCACCACGAGCTGGATGCCCTCGGCGAACGTGCCGCCGTCGCGGCCTCCGTCGTAGACGTCGAGCAGGCGATTCACCTGTGCGTCGTCGAGATCGCGACGGAATGCCCGGCGCGCGAATTGCTCGACGAAGAGCTGAGCGCACTCTCGCTCACCGATCGCGATGGGGTCGCACGGCACGAGCGTCGTGAGATCCGCCGTCGCTTGTTCGGCCAGCGACTCGGCGAGATCACGATAGACCTCGACGGCGTAGTTCGACACCGCGGTCTCGCCGTTGTGCGCGAACAGGCCTGACACGCCATCGGGCGGCAATGCGCTGCCCGGATTCGACTCGATGCCGAGCAGGTCGGCGATCGTGTGGTCGTACTCCGTGCGCGTGAGCCGAGCGAGCGGACTCGCGCCGACGCCTTGGCCTTCGCACTCGTCTGCCGGCACATCGCCGTCGTCGGCCCCGTCGTCGACACCATCGTCGGCGTCGTCGTCCACGCCCTCGCCGGCATCCGCACCGGCGCTCGCGGACGGTCCACCGGACAGTCCCGTGTAGCACCCCGGCCCCACCGCGAGCGCGACGAGACCGGCGCAGAGCGAGCGCATCCGTCGTTGCATCGCCTCCCTGTTGCGCGGGCGGGGGATCCCGTCTGCGGCTTTCTTCGTGCGCGCCCCCACCGGGCGCGCAGACTCGAAAGTCGAGGCATGGGCCGGTTCCGCGCGTGCGCCGAGCACGGTCGGACCGCCATGCTACGGTGGTCGCGCGATGTCGGATTGGAAACCCGGATGGTCACGATGGATCGGACGTACCGTCGCCTCGCTCGTGCTGATCGAGAGCAATGCTTGCATCCGCAGCCCCGGCGAATGCGGCGAGCGCATCGAGATCTGCGACATCGCCCTCGAGAGCTGCCAGCGCCACGTCTTCGAGCAGACCGCGTGCGCGCGGGAGTTCGACGGCAGCGACGTGCCGCACGTGCACGAGATCTCGCGCGACGAGTTCGCGGATCTGCTGCGTGACGACGACGAGCCCACCGAGGACGAGATTCGATCGGACGCCCAGGTGGCCGCGTCCCAGCGCATGCTCTCGCTGCTCGCCCCGGGCGAGACGTCCAGCGAGGACGCGGCGATCGAGTCCTACGCGAGCAACGTGCTGGCGTTCTATACGCGCGACGATCGCAGCGTCACGATCATCGAGACCAATCTCGCCGATGCGGACGAGGAGACGGCCGTGTTCGTGCTCTCGCACGAGTTCGTGCACGCCCAGCAGGACGTCGACATCGGGCTGCAGGCCTACTTCGACGAGTTCTCGACCACGGCCGACTCCGACACCGCCACCCGAGCGATCAGCGAAGGCGAGGCGGTGCTCTTCTCGAACCTCACGATGACGCGTCGACCCGGCGTTCGGTTGACCGAGGACGACTTCGATCAGTACTACGCGGAGCAGCAGTCCGACCTGCGCGCCGCCGCAGCCGACTCGATGGCCGCCGACTACACCACGCTCGCGTCGTCGTTCCCCTATCCGTTCGGGGGCGAGCTCGTGACGAATCGATGGTACGACGCAGGCCGCGACGGCGTGCTCGACTACTACGACGATCCGCCGCGCTCCACCGCGGAGATCCTGGGCGGCGAATCGCCCGAGATCGACATCCCGGGCTCCACGTTCGGCACGCTCCCCGACGGATGGACGATCGTCTCCGACGAGACGCTCGGCGCGTGGATCGTGTACGCGGTCGCGCGTCGCAACGGGGTCGTGGCCGCGGACGCCGATGCGCTCGCGCAGGACTGGCGTGGCGATCGGCTGCTCGTCGTGGGCGGTCCGACGGACGCCGACGTCGCGTACGGCTGGACCGTGCGCTTCGGATCCGGCGACGGCGCGGCCGCGTTCGCAGCGATCGGCGCCGAGCTGCCGCCCGAGGGCGTGCGCTCCGTCGAGCGCGTGGACGACGATGTCGTGGTCGTGGGCGCCGTCGACGACGCGTCGCTGTCGACGTGGCAGGAGGCGTTCGAGGCCGCCACTGTCGAGTCCGCCCCGTTTCTGCGCGCGCAGACGAGCCGCGCGGGTCGGCGGTGGGACGCTCAGTGGACCAACAGATAGAGCTGCGGCAAGAACACCAGGTAGTTGACGAACCAGTACTCGTGATAGTGGATGCGCATGAGTACGGCCGTTCCCACGTGGAACGCCATGCCGTAGACCACGTACGCGATGGTGCCGAGTGGGTGCACGAACAACGCGAGCGGAAACGTCACCTCCCACAGCAGCGTGGGCACGCTCATCGCACGACACAGCCACGCTCGATTCGCCACGAACAAGGCGAGCGGCATGTCGCCCCATAGATGATGCGAGAGCAGGTGCGCGCGCAGCACGTCGCCGCGCAGCCACGGACGGAGGGCCGCGATCACCTTCTCGAGCCCGGTGCTCGCGTACACCAGCGCGAGATAGCCCTGCAGCAGACCGAGCGGCCACAGCGGCTGCGCGCCGTCGAGCGGGTCGGTGAGTCCCGGCGAGCAGGCCAGTACGACGAACACGACGGGCGCGAACAGGATCTTCCGGATGACGTAGCCGAGCTCTGCGATGTGCGGATGGTAGATCGCGAGCAGCAGGAACGCGGCGCCGTAGCAGCACCGGCACGCGAGGTCGAGCCCGAGCAGGTTCGTCGCGATCGCACCCACGAGCACCGCGACGAGCCCGATGCCGGCCTGCATCGCGAGCCGTGGCGTCACCTGCAGCACCGTGATGCCGAGCACCCGAGCCGCGCGCAGGCGGGGCGGCTCGGTCGCGATCCAGCGCCGCTGATCGCGGAAGAAACGGACCTGCTGGAGCGCGAGCACGATCGTGTACGCGAGCGCGAACACGCGGACGAGATTCACGTCGCTCGTGGGTGCGAGCCAGGGGATCACGCGTTCGCCTCCTGCGGCGGTGCGCCGCGCCGCGGCGGATCGAAACCGAAGACGAGCTCCTCGGCGATCGCGAAGCCGCCGGTGTCGTCCGGCGTCGCGACGAGCCGCACGATCTCGATGCGGGTGACGCGACCGAGATCGACGCCCGGGCTGTCGGTGCCGATCAACGCACGGGCCGCGCGCGCGAGATTGGCGGAGGCCTGCGCGAACGGGACGACACCGGCCTCGACGCGGCCGAGCGCCACCGCGACCATCACCGAGAAGTCGCGACCTCGATAGTAGTAGTGGGGCTTCCACCACTGCCACGCGTCACCGAAGCGCAGTCGGACGCGATAGGACACGCTGCGGTCGAGCGGCGGTGCGCTCGCGAACATCGGCCAGTCGCAGAACGGCCAGTACCACTGGCGCCGGAACGTGGCGAGCATGTGGAAGCCGACGAGCACGACGGCGAGCGTCCAGAAGGCGAGCGACTCCGGCATCCGCGCTACGGGATCATCGCGGCGATCGCTGCAGCCACGCAACGACCTCGTCGGCGTGAGCGTCCCAGCTGGGGCCGATGGCCCTGAATTCGCGGATCGCCTCGTCGGCGAGCCGCCGCGCGCGCGCACGCTCGCCCGCCGCCATCAACGCGCGAGCGAGCAGGAACGACGCCTCCGGGCGCGCGACGTTGCGACCGATGCCCGGCTTCGACGCGATGTCGTGGGCACGCGTCGCCGCGATCACGGCCTTGCGCGCATGCCCGAGCTCCATCTCGAGCTCGGCGATGCCGGTCCACGCGCGCCCGATCTCCGGATCGTCGGCGCCGAGCCTCGACTCGCGGATGGCGATGGCGCTCTCGAGGTGGCGACGCGCCGCACCGAAGTGGCCAGCTTGCGTGGTCGCGTAGCCGCACTCCACCTCGAACTCGGCAACGGTCGGGTGATCGGCTCCGAGCGCGGCACGTGCGATGCGGAGCGCCTCTTCGCAGTGCCCCACTGCCTCCTCCTCTCGGCCGAGCTGGAGCACGATCGCCGCGACCATCGACAGGCTACGCGCGGTGCTCTCGTCGCGATCGCCGGACTCGCGTCGGGCGATCGCGAGAGCGCGTTCGGCGTAGGGGAGCGCCTCCGCGTAACGCTTTCGGGCGAGGCCGTTCCACGCGAGCATGCGCAAGGCGGGTGCGAGAGCCGCATGCTCGGGGCCGAAGTTCTCCTCGAGGATCTCGAGCGCGCGAACGTGGTGGACGTGCGCGGCGGCGAGATCGCCGAGCTCGGCCGTGGCGCTGCCGACGTTGACGAGGGCGATCGCGGCGTTCGGATGGCGCGCCCCGTACACGCCCTCGATGAGCGCGTGGCTGTGCCGGAATCCGGCGAGCGCTTCCTGGTAGTGACCGCGAGCGGCCTCGATCGAAGCGAGGTTCGCGTGCGCACCCGCGAGGAGGATGTCGTGCTCGCGACCGGTTCGGAGCCCGAGCGCGCGGCGATACGCGGCCTCGGCATCGTCGTAGCGCGCGAACTTCAGATAGACGTTGCCGAGCGCGACGCCGAGCTCGATCTCGAGCCCGACGTCGCCGCCCATCGCGGAGATCGTCGCAGTGCAGTGGCGCTCCCACTGCTCGGCTCGTTCGACGCCGCCGGCCGTGTCGGTGTCCCAGAGCTCGAGCAAACCGATCATCGAGAGCGCGGCGACGCGATGGTGCTCCACCGCGAGCGCGGCGGAGAGCGCATCGTGGAAGGCCTGCTCGGCCGTGGGTCGCTGGCGCCACTGACGAGGCACGGCGATCTCGAGCAACGCCTCGGCGGCCGCCCAGCGATCGTCCACCTTGCGAGCGAGCGCGAGTGCATCCTGGGCGATCGCCTCGGACTCCGCGAACTTGGCCGTGTGAGCCAGCGCCTCTGCTTGCGAGAGCATGCCGTCCAGCTCGAGCTGCGTGCGCGGATCCACGTCGGTACGCACGGCGGCCCGATGCGACAGCTGTTCGTCGTCGCTGCATACGCTCGGCGAGCCCAGGTGCGCCACACTGTCCGACGAGCGCAACACGGCCTCGCGGTCGGCGACGCGCAGCGCATCGCCGATCGCTCTCGCCCGCCCGAGCTGACGATCGAGGCACGTCATCCGCAGCGCGAGCACGTCGCGGGGCACGCTGCCGTCGGCCTGGGCGTGGCACGCCTGCGTCTGCGCGTCGACCCACTCCGCCGCGAACGCATCGATGTGGCCCGACACGCTCGCCCATGCATCGGCAGCGGACGGCTCGCGCGTGGCGAGGAACGCTGCCTCGATGTCGCGGCGAGCCTGATCGTCCCAGACGCCGTCGAGCTGCGATGCGACGCGATCGCAGTAGTCGACGCGCCGCGGCTCGGTGGCCCGCGACGCGACGGCGATGCCGAGCGCGACGGAGCAGGCGCCCACGCCCACCACGATCGTGGCAGCGCGCCGTCGGCGTTGGGGATCGAGCGCGGACGCGAGCGCGCGCATGTCGGAGAAGCGCCGCGCGGGACGGGGATCGAGTCCGCGCGAGAGGACGCGTCGCAGCCACCGCGGGACGTTGCATCCGTTGCCGCCGAAGGGCCGTTCGCCCCACAGCGCCTCGTAGGCGGTGACGCAGAACGAGTACTGATCCGACCGCGCGTCGCACGTGCCGTTGCGTTGCTCGGGCGCGGCGTAGGCCACGGTGCCCTGGAAGGAGTTGTCTTGTGTGACCTCGAGCGCGTCGCCGTCGCTCGGTGGATCGAGATCCGCGCGCGTGATCGCGGCACTCGATACGTCGGCAGCGGCCGCGAGCCCGAAGTCGCTCACCACCACGCGAGCCACCGAGCCGTCGGCATGGAGCTCGAGCAGCACGTTGTCCGGCTTGACGTCGCGATGCACGATGCCGGCATCGTGCGCCGCGGCGAGACCCAGCGCGGCGCCGCGCAGCACGTCCACGATCTCGCGCCAGCTGCGGGGCGTCTGCACCCACTGACGGAGCGTGGGCCCGGCGACGAGCTCCATCGCGAGGAAGAAGCGATCGTCGGCGACCCCGACGTCGTGGATCGTCACCACGTTGCGATGCACGAGTCGCGCGGTGGCTTGCGCCTCGCGCAGGAAGTTCGCGCGCGTGCGCAACCGGGCAGCGTCGGCGTGGAGGACCTTGATCGCGACGGCACGGTCGAGCTCGGGATCGCTGGCCGCCCAGACCGTTCCCATCGCGCCGACGCCGATCACTCGGTGCAGGACGTAGCGGCCGACGCGATCGTCCGGGTGCGGCCCGGAGGCCTCCCGTTGCGGATGTCGCTCGACCGTCATGGGCTCCCGACCCTAGCACTCGGTGATGCGCGTGTGCATCCGCTGACCCGTGTACGGTGGGTCGATCGATATGCACCAGGTTCGCGCGCGCGGAGGCGTGGCGATTTGAACTCGGCGGGGGATACGCTCGTCGAGCTGGCTTGCAGGGGTGAGGATGGACGAGCTGCTCGGAACGTCGGTCTTCGTGGTGCTCGTCTTCGGGGTCGTGGCCTGGGTCGTGCGCTCGTACACATCGATGGCACCGGACGACGCGGCCCGTCATCTGGACGTCGGTGAGCACGCCGCTCAGAAATGGATCGGAGAGATCGACGATGCGAGCGCGCGCGCCGTGACCGTGTTGTTCACGAGCAAGGGACGGCTCGTGATCGTGTGCGATGGCGACCGGCGGTTCGCGTTCGCGTCGCCCGACGACGTGGTCGTTCGTCACCTCGGCACGGGTCCGCGTCGGATCCGCGGCGGTGCGTCGGTGTGCTTCGAGTTCGTGGCTCGCGACGTCCCGCCGCTGCGCGTGCTGCTGCACGAGCGCGCGCTGCCGCATCTCGCCGAATGGGAGACCGCAGCAGCCCGAGTCGCGTGAGCTTCGCGCGTTCGTACGCGCTGGGCTATCGTCGACGCGGATGCGTTCGCTCTCGCCGCTTCCGATCGCGCTCGGCAGCGCCGCCCTCTCCGGACTCTTGTGGTCGTCCGAAGCGCTCGACGACATCGTGGGCGCGGGGTTGCTCGTGTGGATCTCGCAGATGCTCGTGTGGCTCGGGCTCCGCGGGCCCGTGCTCACGCCCGCGGATCGGCCGCGTCGCGCGTTGCTGGCGGTAGGCGGCGCGATGCCGACGGTGCCCTTGTGGCTCGCGCTCATCCCCTGGGTCGCGCGCGGCGACGGCATGGAACAGCTCGGCGTCGTCGTGATGATGATGGTGTTCGGCGTGCCGCTCGGCACCGCGGGGTTCGCAGTGGCGCTGTGGATCCAGAGCGGTCGTCCGCGCGCGCGGCCGATCGCGCCCGCGGTCGCGATCGTCGCGAGCACCACGGCGCTCGCGTGGATGCTCGAGTGGGTCTGGATCTCGCGTGGCGAACGAACACCCGATCTCGCGATGTGGCTCGCGTTCCCCGGCATTGCCACGTGGTGGCTCGCGCTCCCGCTCGCGGAGTGGTTCGTCAGCCGCCGCGCCTAACCGCCGAGCGTCCAGATCTCGCGCCCGGACTTCAGCACCTTCTTCGCGATCGTCATCGACTCGGCGCCTTCGGACTCGGCGAGGTTGCGGAGCTCGGCGATGTCGGCTTCGGTGCCATCGCAGAAGCCGATCGGGCGCGGGGTGTTCGGCAAGCACAGCTGCACCTGCAGCTCACCGCGGTCCCAGCGGGTCTGCGTGGAGTTGTCGTACGGGTAGATCATCCCGCGGGAAGGGTAAGGGAAAACGATCGGCGGCTGGCCGTTCGGCCATTCGTCCGCGGCGGTGAGATCGCGTGACGGATTTCGGGACCCCTCGTGAAGGATTCGAGTGAAACCGGACATGGCGGTCTATGGGGCCGCATGGGGTCTCGGGAATCGCCGTGGCGATTCGAAAAGGAGTTCACGATGTCGAGGTGGAGTGGGAAAGGGTGGGCTGGAGGCCCGCTCGTGTGGGTCGTGCTGGTTGCCGCGTGCGATCCAGGAGGTGATCGCGAGCCCTCGCCCGAGGGGGGCCTCCGCGTGGGTGGAGTGGATGACGAGGGTGGCGACGATGGTGATGGAGATGTGGAAGTGTGTGAGCCCGTGGACCTCGACCCTCGACGTTCGATCTTCGAGACGAACGTCGAGGTGCTCGAGCCTTTCACGATGCGCGCCATCCTGCGCCATGCCGCGAAGAACGCCGGCTACAAGGCGACGCCGGACGAGACGTACGAGCGGTTGATCGACACGTACGCGACCGGCACGAACGGGCGGTTCGCCGACGGGCAGCACTGCGACGACGATGCGCCCGATCCGCGGTTCACGAACGCCGACGAGATGCCCTGCGGCCTCTTGGGTTGCGACCAGAGCTTCTTCTGCGCGGCGCACGACAGCGAGTGCTTCGCCTGCACGGCGGACGGAAGCGCGTGCGAGGTCGTGACCGGCCTCGGCGACGGCGAGCACGAGGTGTGCCGGCTCGACGGCCCGAACCAGCTGTGCACGTTCGACGGTCGACAGGTCTCCGACTGCGCTCCCGTCGTCCGCGACGAATGCGACGACGCGGGATGCGATCCACTCGGATGCGACGCGGTGGAGCTGTGCGACCCGAGCTTCGAGCTGTGCCTCACGTGCACGGCGGAGCTCGACCAATGCCGCGTGGACCAGGGCACGCCCGACGAGGCCATCGAGGCGGTGTGCAACTTCGTCGATCTCTGCGAGTTCGACGTCGCGGCCGGCACCGTGTCCGGCTGCGAGCCCGACCCGATCTGCGAGGAAGCGCAGTGCGGCCCACTGGGCTGCAACTCGCAGTTCGTGTGCACGACCGACTTCCTGTTCTGCTTCGAGTGCAGCGAGGACGGCCAGATCTGTGAGCTCTTCGACCAGGAGGTGCCGTCGCCGTCGGAGGTGTGCAACTTCTCGAACGAGCAGCTGTGCACGTTCACCGACGGTACGATCGGCGGCTGCGGGCCCGACGAAGACGGCGTCTGCTTCGGCGGTGGCGGCACCGAGGACACCGGGGATCCCACGGACGCGACGGCCACCGATCCGTCGATCTCGGGCGGGTTCATCGTCAGCGGCGAGGGCGACGTCGGCGGCGAGGAGAGCTCCGAGGTCGGCGGCACGTTCGGCGAGACCGGGGATGGCGGCGAGACCGAAGGCGGCGACGAGTTCGGCGGCGACGGGTTCGGCGCGCTGAACGGTCACCCGCTCGAGTGCCCGCGCATCGAGGCCCAGCAGATCGACAACATCGACGAGTGGTTCCCCATCTCGATCAGCAATCGCTTCGACCTCGCGCCGGCCGACGGTGCGAACTGCGGACAACAGCGCATCGTGCTCGCCAACAACGTGCAGGGTCGCATGTTCGCGATCTTCGAGGCGCAGATCCCCAACCCGCACCCCGAGTGCGGACTCGAGGCATGCCGGCCGCTCGTCGAGTTCTGGGCCGACCTCGACGACGTGGAGAACCCGAGGCGACCAGCGAGGCGCGCCGCAAGAAGCTCGTGAAGGCGTTCTTCACGGGCCACCCGGATCTGGAAGCCGCGGGCTTCGGGCCGTTCGTGAACGCGGACCACTACACGTTCGGCACCGGGCAGGTGCGTACGAACAACTTCGACGACTTCCCGTGGACCTTGCGCGAGTTCAAGCTCGTCGAGCATCCGAACGCGAATCCGTCGAAGCCGTCGAAGGTGCGCCCGGTGCAGGTGCCGGTGACGTACAGCCCGAACGGCGACCACTGGAACGACGCGCTCGACACCCCCGACGGGGCCGAGTGCCGCGAGAGCTTCCTCGTGGCGATGGAAGGCCTGCTCGTGGACGAGCCGAACGCGATGCACTTCGTCATCGACGACGCGTGCAAGGCCGCCGAGAGTCGTGACGACTTCGTCAGCGACTTCGCCCAACAGCTCGTGCTCGGCACCGGCGAGTTCGAGGCGGCCATCGAGACCCGCCTCGCCCAACTCGGCTCACCGCTCACGCCCATCGACATCGCGAACCGTGCGCGATTCGCCGGTGCGTGCATCGGCTGCCACGAGCAGAGCAACGGCGCCGACCTCGGCAACGGCGTGACCGCGCCGTTCTCCGCGGGCTTCACCCACACGATGGAGTTCGCGACGGAGAGTTGCGGCGAGGACCAGGAGTGCTTCGCGATCTCGGATGCGCTCACCGAGAGCCTCTTGCCCCACCGCAAGCAGGTGATGGAGGACTTCCTCGCCGCGACGCCGTGCGACGCGATGGCGTGCGGTGTGTCGTACGCGCTCGCGCCGAGCGGGCCCGACGACGTCATCTCCGCACTCGAGCCCGGGCGGCGACTCGACGTGCGGCTCCTGCTCGAGCTCGAGCGCCGCATGCGAGCACGCGGAGCGAAGGTCACGATCGGAGGCGGCTCCACGGCCTCCACCCACTGACGCTTCACGACGGCGTCAGCAGGCACCGCATGTCGATGCGCGCCGGTCCGAGCGCGAAGGCAGCGTGGTGCCACGCACAACCGGTGAGCTCGATGCGCAGACGCGTGTCGAGCTCACCGCCGTCGATACGATCCGGCAAGCGTTCGCGCATGGACTTCACGCACGGGCGCAGCGCGGCACCGATCGTGCTCTCGCACTCCTCGCGCGAGGTGTCGGTGCACTGGCGGAACGCGACGCCCGCGCTGCAGTGGTCGTGCACGATCTTGCGCTGCGCGGCGCGTAGCCAGTCCGTCTTCGTGGGGCTCGCCTCGCCGTCGATCGTGGCCGGCGGGGCCGGCTCGGCACAGCCCGAGAGCGCGAGCGCGAGCGCGAACAGCCGGCGCATGCGCGCCAATCTACCCCGACGGCGTGGCCTGGAAACCACACCCTCCGACACGACTGCGGTCCGGTTGTAATCGGCGGCGGGCTCGCGTGACTCACTCGCGGTCGCGCGGGCGGCCGGGGTGGGCGTGCACGGGAGATTCTTCGCGAGCTGCGTTCTGGCTTGGTCGTGTGCGATCGGCGTCGCCGGTTGCCGCGAAGGTGGATCCGGCGACGGGGACGACGGCGGCACCGGGGACGACGACGGCTCGGGCGGATCGGACGAGTCGGGCGCCGACGACGGCAGCGCGTGCGGAGTCGCGCCGGTGCGCGTCGGCCTGCAGCGGCTCACGCGCGCGGAGTACAACCGCACGGTCCGCGACCTGTTCGGCGTCACGAGCAACCCCGCCGACGCGTTCCCACCCGACTCGGCCACGAACGGGTTCGACAACAACGCGAAGAGCCTGACGATCAGCCCGCAGCTCGCGGCGCTGCTCCTCGACGCCTCCGAAGCCGTGGCCGCCGAGGCGATCGCGAACGACGACGGCACGATCCTGTCGTGCGATCCGGCGGCGCAGGCCGACTGCGCGCGCGACATCCTCGGCGCGCTCGCGCTGCGCGTGTATCGACGCCCCGCGACGACCGCCGAGATCGACGATCTCGTCGCCGTCGTGGAGCTGACCGAGAGCGAGGGCGACACGTTCGCGCAGGGCATCCAGAACGCGATCGCGGCGATGCTCATGGCGCCGCAGTTCCTCTATCGCAGCATCCCCGCCGACGACAGCGCACCGCTCGCGCCCGGCGACATCGTGGAGCTCGACGACTGGGCGGTCGCGACGAGGCTCTCGTACTTCCTGTGGGGCAGCACGCCCGACGACGCCCTGCTCGCGCGCGCCGGCGCCGGTGGGCTGCGCGATCCGGACGCGTTGCGCGAGGAGTTCGATCGGATGCTGCTCGACGACAAGGCCGATGCGCTCTACGACGGCTTCTTCGTCCAGTGGCTGCAGCTCGGCAAGCTCGCAGCGGCCACGCCGGATGCGGATGCGTTCCCGGAGTTCTCCGAGGAGCTGCGCGCGCAGATGCTCGAAGAGACGCATCTGTTCTTCACGAGCATCCGCGAGCGCGACGCGAGCATGATGGAGATCGTCAACGGAACGCAGACGTTCGCGAACGCGGCGCTCGCGGAGATCTACGGCGTCGACGGGCCCACCGGCACCGCGCTCGAGCCGATCACGACGGATCCCACCCAGCGCGCCGGCATGCTCACGATGCCGGCGATCCTCACGATGACGTCCGGCCCACTCGAGCCCAACATCGTGAAGCGCGGTGTGTGGCTCGCGGAGACGATCCTGTGCGCCTCTCCACCGCCGCCGCCCGAGGGTGTGCCGCCGCCACCCGATCCGCAGCCGGGCGAGACGGAGCGCGAACGGCTCGAGCGCCACCGCGAGGATCCGAGCTGCGCGAGCTGCCACGACCTCATCGATCCGCTGGGCTTCGCGTTCGAGCACTACGACGCGCTCGGAGCGTGGCGCGACGACGCGGAAGGCGTGGCCGTGGACGACCTCGGCCAGCTGCCGGACGGTCGCACGTTCGCAGGCGTGGTCGCGCTCGGCGAGCTGCTCGCGAACGGTTCCGAGTATCCGACGTGCGTCACCGGCAAGACGATGACGTACGCGCTGGGACGCACGTTGAGTGGGCCCGAGGACTGTGTGCTCGTGGAGATCGGAGCGGAGGCAGTGACGCCGGAGTCGACGTTCTCGGATCTGATGTGGGCCATCGTGACGAGTGACGCCTTCCTTCGGGAAGAGATCGCGGGGGACCAGTGATGCGCGCAGTCTCGCGACGAATGTTCCTCGGTGCGACCGGCGTGTCGATCGCGCTGCCCGTGCTGGAGTCGCTCTTGCCCCGCACCGCCCGCGCCGGCGGCGAGGGCCCGACGAAGCGCTTCGTCGCGCTCTTCTTCCCCAACGGCAGCACGATGCGGCAGGACTGGCAGCTCGGTGGCTCGGGCACCGACTACACGATGGGCACGGCCCACGTGGCGCTCGAGCCGTTCCGATCGAAGCTGTCCATGTTCAAGAACCTGAACGGTGACTACGGCGGCGCACCGGATCACTCGCGCGGCACCGCGTCGTTCCTCACCGGCGCGCCGATCAACGACATGCTGACGCCGCAGGTGGACGTGTCGATCGATCAGGTGATCGCCGAGACACTGGATCCGGACACGGCGATCCGCACGATGCACCTCGGGCCCAATCCGTACTCCTCGGGCCCGCCGTCGGACACCGGCTGGCCGTCCGGATACAACACGTACATCTCCTGGTCGTCGCCGACCGCACCGAACGCGCCGCTCGAGAGCGCCCAGGTCGCGTTCGATCAGGTCTACGTGCCGAGCGGCACCGACCCCGAGCTCGCCGCGAAGCGGTTGCGCCTGCGCCAGAGCATCCTGGATCACACGATCGATCAGATCGACACGATCACGCCGCGGCTGGGCAACGACGACACCCAGAAGCTCGACGAGTACCTCACGGCCGTGCGCGAGGTGGAGATGTCGTTGCAGAACCAGCCGCCCGATCCGGGCTGCGCCGGTGATGTGACGGCGCCGGACCCCGACCTCGCGTTCCCCGAGCACACGAAGGCGATGCTCGACGTGATCGCGCTCGCGTTGCGGTGCGACGCCACGCGCATCGTCACGTACTCGATGGACTATGGCTTCGGCAACAAGGACTTCACGTTCCTCGGCAACGGCAGCTGCAAGCACCACAACCTGAGCCACAGCGGCACGACGGCGGACATCATCACGAAGCACCAGGGCATCGTGCGCTGGTACATGGACCAGTTCGCCTACTTCCTCGGCTTGCTCGACGGCATCGACGAGGGCGGCGTGACGCTGCTCGACAACAGCATCGTCTTCATGGGCAGCGACGTCGGCGACGGGTGGGCCCATGCGCACGCGGATCTCACCGCGTTGCTCGCGGGCGGCGGCGCCGGAGCGCTCGACCCCGGGCGCTTGATCGACGCGAGCGGGGCGTCGTACGACAGCGTGCTGCTCGCGCTCGCCCACGCGATGGACGCGAACGTCGCGTCGTTCAGCGGTGCGTCGACGCCGTTCGCCGGCCTCTAGACGCTCGAGGCCCGCCACAGCCGGCCGAGCCCGCGCGCGCACGCCTCGACGCCGAGCGTCACGAGGGGCAGGCCGACGAGCGTGAGGATCGACGACGACGCGAGCCCGCCGATGACGCAGCGCGCGAGCGGGAAATAGAAGAGGCCGCCCACCGCCGAGCCGCCCATCGCCATCGGCACGAGCCCCAGCACCGTCGTGAGCGCCGTCATCAGGATCGGGCGCAGGCGCTCGCGCCCGGCCGCGACGAACGCCTCGTCGCCCGCGATCCCTTCGGCGCGCAGCCGGTTCACCCGATCGAGCAGCACGACGCCGTTGTTCACCACGACGCCCATGAGGATGAGCAGCCCGATCTGCGCCATGAGATTCAGCGGCGTGTCGGTGGCCGCGAGCATCCAGGCCGCGCCCGGCACCGCGAAGACGATGGACGACAGGATCGCGAGGGGCTGCGACAGCGACTCGAACAGCGACGCGAGCACGAGGTACACGAGCACCAACGCGAGCGCGAAGTTGATCGCCATCTCCTGGTCCTGGTCGTCGCGCTCGAGCGTGCGCGCGTCCCAGGTCCAGCCGTACCCGAGCGGCATCGCGATCGTGTTCATGCGCTCGCCGATGCGCTCGCGCGCGGCGTCCCAGTCCTCACCCTCGTACGTGGCCGACAGCGCCACCTTGCCCTGTCGGTTCTCGCGCTCGATCTGCCGCTCGCTGCGGACGGTCTCGAAGCGCGCGACGTCGGCGATGCGTACGACGCTGCCGTCGCTGCCGGGGAACGCGATCTTCCGCAGGTCGCGGAGCCCGGCGCGATCCTCGATGCGGAGCGCGAGCCAGCTGTCGACCTCGCGGCCGCCCTCGCGGAACCGCGGCAGTCGGAGCCCACCGAGGGTGAAACCGAAGGTGTCGGCCGCGTCCTTCGCGGTGATGCCCTGGCGCGCCGCGAGCTCGCGATCGACGACCACCTGTACCTCGTCGCGCAGCTGGTCCGCGCTGCTGCGCACGTCCTTCACGCCGGGCTCGGCGTACAGGAGCTCGCGCACCTCGTCGCCGAGCCGCTCGAGCACCTCGCCGTCGCGGCCGAACACCTGCACGGAGAAGCGCATGCCGTCGTCGGCCGACTCCGATTCCTGGTCGAACACCACCTCCACGCCGGGCACGCGCGGCATGCCTTCGCGGATCTTCGCGCGCAGCTCCTTCACCGCATCGTCGTCGAGGTCGCGACGCGAGAGCACGATGACCGTGCCGGCCTCGTTCTCCGCGTACCAGCTGTACAGCTCCTCCACCATGAACTCGTCGGCGTTCGCATCGAGGTAGCCCTCGATCTCGTCGACGACCTTCTCGGCCTGGTACTTGTAGTGGAAGTCGTCGAAGCGATAACGCAGGTACAGCCGCTCGTTCACCGCCGCCGAGAACACCTCGGTGCGCACGCTCTCGGTCGCGAACGGCACGCCGCCGGCGAGCAGGACGAGCACGAGCAGCGCCGCGGCGGTCTTGCGATGGCGGAGCGTCCACGCGAGCACCGCACCGTACGCGTGGTCGATCCGGCCGAGCCCGACGCGGCTGCGCTTCCCCCGGCCGCCGACGCGCGCGGCGACGAGCGGGATGAGCGTCAGCGAGGAGACGAGCGAGCACGCGAGCGCGAGCGAAATCGTGATGCCGACCTCGCTCAGCCACACGGTGAGCTCCGTGCTCGATCCGAGCACGAGCGGCAGGAAGACGATGAGCGTCGTGGCGGTGGAGGCCACCACTGCCATCGTCACCGAGCCCGCGCCCTGCAGCGCCGCCTCGCGCGGGTCGCCGATCTGCTCGCGTCGGCGGTCGATGGCCTCGAGCACGACGATCGCGTTGTCGACCAGCATACCCACGCCGAGCATCAACCCCATCATCGACAAGAGGTTGAGGCTCTTGCCCATGAAGTACAGCACGCCGCACGTCGCGACGACCGAGAACGGGATCGACAGCGCGACGATCGCGGTGGAGTCGATCCGGCGCAGAAAGATGTACAGGCACAGCACCGCGAGGCCGGCTCCGACGAGCCCGGACGATCGCAGGCCGTCGATGCCGGCGCGGATGTGATCGGCCTGGTTCTCCCACACGAACAGGTCGATGCCCTCGAGCTGGGGATCGCTGCCGATGTCGTGCTCGATCGTGGCGAGCACCGCGTCCACGACGTCCACCGTGTTCGCGGTGGACTCCTTGAACACGCGCAGCCCCACCGCGTACTCACGATCGAGGTGGCGCCCGTAAGCGATCGGCGGCTCCTCGTACTTCACCTCGGCGACGTCGCGCAGGCGCAGCTCACCGATACCGATGGGCATCGCGGCCAGCTCCTCGAGGCTCTCGAACTGGCCGAGCCCGCGCGCGATCCAGCGCTGGCCACCGTCGGTGACCGTGCCGAGCACGAGCTCCGCGCTCGCGCTCTGCAGCCGCCGCAGGAGCGCCCCGACGTCGACGTTGTGCTCGCGCACGCGCTCGCGCACGAGATCGACGTAGACGACCCGCGGCAGTACGCCGTCGAGCTCCACACGGGCGACGCCCGGCACGCGGCGCAGTGGATCGAGCACGCGGCTCTCGAGCACCGGATAGCTCGCCGACAGATCCACGCCGGGCGCGGAGATCCGCGCCTCTACGACCGGAATGTCCGCCGTGTTGAACGAGAACACGGCGATCTCTCGCGCCGACGCCGGCAGCTTCGGCTTCACGAGCTCGAGCTTCTCGGCCACCTGCATGCGCACCACGTCGAGCGACTGCCCCCACTCGAGCTCGAGCACGACGCTGGCTTCGTCGGCCGTCGACGTCGAGCTCAGGCGCTTGATGCCGGGCAGAGTGGCGAGCGCCTCCTCCACCGGCTCGGTGACGTACTTTTCGATCTGAGCCGGGCTCGACTCGGGTTGCCGGATCTCGACGGCGATGAACGGCACGTCGACCTCGGGCAAGAACGCGAGCGGAAGCCGTTGCCACGCGATCGCGCCCATGAGCAGGATGCTCGCGAGCGCCATCAGCACGGTGATGGGCCGCTGCACCGCGAGCCGCACGAGGTTCATGGTCGCGGCACCTTCGGGGCGCGCTCGCGATACACGAGGCAGTAGATCGTGGGGATGACCACGAGTGTCAGGAGCGTCGCGATCGTGAGACCGCCGATCACCGCGATCGCGAGCGCGCGGCGCAGCTCCGCGCCGGCTCCGAAGCCGAGCGCCATGGGCAAGAGCCCGAGGATCGTCGTGATCGACGTCATCAGGATCGGCCGCATGCGCTCGCGGCCCGCCGTGACGAGCGCGACGAGCGTGCCGTCACCGGCCTCGCGACGGCGGTTCACCGCGTCGACGAGCACGATCGCGTTGTTCACCACGATGCCGGCCAGCATCACGCAGCCGATCATCGAGATCACGCTGATCGTGCTGTTCGTGGCCCACAGCGCGAGCACCACGCCCACGGCGCCGAGCGGCAGTGTGAAGATCACGATGATCGGCTGCACGAGCGACTCGAACTGCGACGCCATCACGACGTAGACGAGGAATGCGGCGAGAGCCATCGCCATCGTGAGGGCCTGCAACGCGCGCTCCATCTCCTCGTCCTGCCCGACCAACCTGGCCTCGACGCCGACGGGCAGCTCGAGCACCGCGAGTCGAGCTTCGATGTCGCGCGCGACCGCTCCCATGTCGCGCCCGTCGACGTCCGCGTCGACGATCGCGGCGCGGGCCTGCGCGACGCGGTTGATCTCCGTGGGGCCGAGGCCGAGCTCGACGTCGGCGATGTCCGACAGGCGCACGGGCACGTCGCCAGCGCTGCCGACGATCAACTCCTTCACATCGCCGAGCTGGGCATGGTCGCGCGACACGGCGCGCACCCGGATGTCGACGTCGCGCTCGCGCTCGCGCAGCTTCGTGGATACCTCGCCTTGCAGCTTGCGCCGCAGCGTGTTCGCGACGCTCTCGATCGTCAGGCCGCGCGCGAGGATCCGCTCGCGATCGAAGCGCACCTGCACCTCGGGCGCTCCGTACTCCGCCGACGAGCGCACCTCGACGAGGCCCTCGACCGCTTCGAGCTCGGCCTTCACCTGCTCGCCGACGTCGCGCAGCGCATCGAGATCGTCACCGGTGATCTCGACCTCGACGGGTCGATGCAGGCTGAACACCGCGGGTCGCACCATGCGATGGCGACCGACGCCGAGCGCGTGCAGGCGCTCGCGCACGGACTCGGCGACGGCAGCTTCGTCCTCCGGCGTGCTGCCCTCGACGAGCCGCACCTGCAGGAGCCCCACGTGCTCGCCCTGCGCACCGGCACCGGACGATGCCGTCGCACCTCGGCCCGCGATCGTGGCGTAGCGCTCGACGCGCCCGTCGTCGACGAGCACTTCGCCGGCGCGGCGCAGCGTGTCGTCGGTGGACGCGAGCGGAGTGCCGGGTGCGAGCTCCACGACGAACGACAGCTCGCCCTGTGAGAGCGGCGGCACGAGATCCATGCCGAGTCGCCCCGTCGTGACGATCGCCCACGCGAACGCGAGCGCCGCGAGCCCCAATGTCACGACCGGTCGGCGCACGCCCGCGCGCAGGAGCGGCCCGTAGCCCCTGTCGACCGCCTTCAGCGAGCGGTCGAAGAGCGACGCGAGCGGGCGGAACGCGAACGCGAGCGCCGCGAACAGTCGGACGATCAGCCATCGCACGAGCGTGATGGGAGCCGCGATCACCCGCCATGCGCGCGAGGCCGGTGCAGCGCTCGCCGAGTCGCGCTGCAGCGCGACCATCATCGGGATCAGCGTCAGGGACACCGCGAGCGACACGAGCAGCGAGAAGCACACCGTCACGGCCATGTCGCGGAACAGCTGGGCCGCGATGCCGTCGAGGAACACGACCGGCACGAACACCGCGACCGTGGTGAGCGTGGACGCGGTGACGGCTCCGCCGACCTCCGCGGCGCCGATGCGAGCGGCCTGCATCGGCTCGAGGCCCTGCTCGCGATGCCGGTGGATCGACTCGAGCACGACGATCGCGTTGTCGACCAGCATACCCACGCCGAGCGCGAGCCCACCCAGCGACATCACGTTGAGCGTGGTGCCGGTCTCGTACATGAGGAAGAACGTGCCGACCACCGAGATCGGAATCGAGGTGGCGATCACGAGCGTGCTGCGGACGTCGCGGAGGAAGAACAGCAGCACGAGCACCGCGAGCGCGCCGCCGTTCACAGCGCTGCCGAGCACCTCGTCGACGGCCGCGCGGATGAACGTGGACTGGTCGGCGGCGATCGTGAGCTGCATGTCGCTCGGGACCCGCTCACGCACCAGCTCGAGCCGCTGGTGCAGCGAAGCGGCGACCTGGGTCGTGTTCGCGTCGCCTTCCTTGTAGATCGCGAGCTCGATCGCCTCTTCGTCGCCGAGGCGCGTGATGGTCTCGCGCTCGCGATGCGTGCGACGAACGGTCGCGACGTCGGCCACGGTGACGCGATGGCGATCGCGCTCGACCAGCACGGTGCGCTCGATGTCCGTCACGTCGACGAAGCGGTTGCGCGCGCGCACGAGGTACCGCGCCTCGCGCTCGTACAGGCTGCCGCCTGCCTGGTCGATGTTGGCCTTCGCGAGCTGGTCGATCACCTGGTCGATGCCGAGACCGACGAGCGCGAGCTTGCCCTGATCGATCTCGATCTCGATCTCCGGCTCGTACCCGCCGCGCACCTCGATGGCCGCCACGCCGTCGGTGGACTCGAGGTCCTTCTCGACGATGTCCTCGGCGGCCCGCCGCAGCGCGTACAGATCGGCGCTGCCGTGCAGGTAGAGCCGCATGATCGGATCGGCACCGGGGTCGAAGCGCAAGAGCGTCGGCGGCTCGGTGCCGTCGGGCAGCCGCAGGCGCTCGAGCTTCTCGCGCACGTCGATCGCCGCGAAGTCCATGTCGCGATCCCACGCGAACTCGAGCGTCACCTGCGACAGCCCCGCCCGCGAGATCGAGCGCAGCCGTCCCACGCCCGCGACGACGCCGACGCGCTCTTCGATCGGCCGGCTGATGAGGTGCTCGATCTCGCTGGGGGCAGCGCCGGCGAGCTTCGTCTCGATCGTGAGGCTCGGGTAGCTCACGTCGGGCAAGAGCCCGACCTTCAGGCGCGTGAACGCGACGAGTCCGAACAGCACGAGCGCCAAGGTGACCATCGCCACCGTGACGCGCCGGCGCAGTGCGAGCTCGACGAGCTGCATGGCGCTATCCCGGGCTCACCGGTCGCAGCTGGACGTCGTCGCCATCGCGCAACGCACCCTGGCCGGCGAGCACCACGAGCTCGCCCGGCTCGAGCCCGTTCGTCACCGCGACGCGCGAGCCCTGCTCGGCACCGAGCTCGATCGATCGACGATGGACGATGCCGTCCTCGAGCACGAACACCACCGCACCGCTCGCTTCGCGCACGATCGCCTCGCGCGGGATCCACTTCGCCATCGGATCGCGCTCGCGCTCGATGCGTACGACGACGAAGCTGCCCGACCGCACCTGTGCCGGCGCTTTCGTGACCTCGACGACGACCTCGACGGTGCCGCTCTTCGCATCGACGACCTCGCTGATTCGCCGCAGTCGACCGGTGAACTTCACGTCGTCGGCAGCCTGCATGGTCAGCGTGGCCTCGCGGCCTTCCTCGAGCCGCAGTGCGTCGCGCTCGGGCACGTGGATCCGCGCGACGAGCATCGAGAAATCCGTGACGTCGACGATGGCGTCGCCCGTTCGCACCCACTTGCCCGCGACGACGTGGCGCTTCGTCACTCGCCCGGCAATGGGTGCGCGCACACGCGTGCGCGCCAGCTGCCATTGCGCCGACGACAGCTCCGCGCTCGCGCTGTCGCGCGCCGTCTCGAGCTTCTCGAGCTCCTCGGCGGCGAGCAGCGCCTGCCGTGCGAGCTTGTCCGCGCGATCGTGGCTCGCATGCGCCCCGCTCGCCTTGATCTTCGCCGCCGCGATCTGATGCTTCGCGTTGCGGCCATCGAGCACGCCGATCAACTGACCGGCCGTGACCACGTCGCCCTCGTCGACGTCGAGCTGGACCAGCCGACCGTCCACCTCCGCGACCACCGCGACCTGCCGCTCGGCGACGAGGTTCGCGGTCGCGTCCACCGACGTCGCGATGGGTCCCACCTGAACGGAAATCGCGTCCACGAGCGGGGTGACGTCGGCCTTCGACTCGGCCGCGCTCGCCGACTCCTGACCGACGCACCCGAGCGACAGGATCGCCAGGAGTCCGAGGCCGAGACCGGCGGTTCGCCACGAGCGGTTCGAGGTCATCGGCGGCGAGTTCCTTGTGACACCGCGGGTGGGT
Source organism: uncultured Nannocystaceae bacterium (assembly GCA_964468635.1). Taxonomy (GTDB): domain Bacteria; phylum Myxococcota_A; class Polyangia; order Nannocystales; family Nannocystaceae; genus Xiheibacterium. The sequence goes on along the minus strand of CAYXVR010000002.1, from coordinate 106,285 downwards.
GCTTGGTTCCAGGGTGTCAGGGCCGCCCCAACCCCCGGCGGGGGCGGGTTCATTCCCGGAGTCCCCCCCGGAGTCAGTCCCCTATGCACCCGTCGAGGATCCGGGTTGGCGCTCGCCGATCGCGGGCGCGCATCTGCGAGACATCACGCGCGGCGCCGCGACAGGAGCCGCATGCTCGCGAGGATGTCGAACAGGTGCGTGTACGAGCGCAACGTGCCACCCGTGATCGACTCGATGCGGTGCAGGCGGTAGCGGATCGTGTTGGGGTGGACCTCGAGCTCCGAGGCCGCCCGGCCCACGCTGAGCTCGCACTGCACGTAGGCCGACAAGGTGGAGCTGAGCTCGCCGCCGCCGCGTCGATCCTCGTCGAGCAGCGCGCTGGCCCAGGCCGGGATCAGCCGATACGTGGTGGCGTCGGCGAGCGCGACGAGGCCGTCGAACAGCGACGTCTGCGACAGCGCCACGAAGCGTCGCTCGGAGCGCGTCAGTGTGATCGCCTGCATCGCCTCCTTGTACGCACGGGGCACGTCGGCGAGATCTCCCCACGCCGTGCTGAGCCCGACAGCGAGGCGAGCGTCGGCGAGCGTCGGCGCCACCGCGGACCGCAGCGCTTCGATCCACGGGTCGAGGCCCACGAGCTCGGGGCGCACGACGACGGCCACGGCGCGATCGTTCAGCACGCCCCACAGCGCGGGTGCATCACCGCACGCCGCGACGATCTGCTGCATCGCGCTCGCGAGGCGCGGTGCCAGCTCGCTCTCGGTCGACGGATCGTCGTCGGCACTCGCACCCACGACGACGGCGTGCACGTGACCGCGCGCGTCGAGGCGCAGCGCGGACAGCATGAGCTCCGCGTCGCCGCTGGGCCGCTCGCCTTGCAGCAACATCTCGAGCAGCCACGAGCGGCTGCGCTCCTTGTCGCCCATGAGGCGCTGTTGCTCGGCGAGGTAACCGTCGGTGGCCGCGAAGCTGATCGTGTTGATGTACGCGACGCAGTGATCCGCGAGCGCGATGCCGGTCTCCACGCTCACGCCGCTGCGCTGCACCTCGGCGCGCACACGATCCCAGACGACGGCGTAGCCGACGCGGTACGCGTGCAGCAGCGCAGTGAGCGGCACGCGTTGTTGCGCGCGCCGAGCCGCGTGGTCGCGCACGAAGGCGAGCTCGGCCTCGCTGGGCGCAGCGCCGGCCTCGAGCGACTCGAGCGTGGCGCTCGCCTGCCGCCGGCAGTGCTCGTGCACCTCTTCGAGCACCGCAGCGGGAAGCTGCGAGTAGGGCGTGACGGCGCGAACGGCCTGGAACATGCCGTCGGCCAGCGAGTCGACGTCGATCGCCTTCACGACGCGGATCTCTTCGCTACGATCGTTGGATACGTGGGCGTTCACAGAGGCCGACCATCGAGTCTAGAGAGCGCGTGGCCGCGATCGCAAGGACAATGACGTCGTTCCACGCGGTAACTACGGTGTCCTGCACTCCGATGCGAGTGCGCACGCGCGGAGACGATCAGCGACCTGGGCAACTCGTCGCGAAACCATCCGGCAGTGATTCGGGTCCCGCCACCGAAGTCGCTGCCCACGTCGAGCCGGTGAGCGAGAGCTCGTCCGGCGCCGTCAGCATGCCCTCCGCGCGACCGCAGGGGGCGCCTGCGCCGGCCAGTGATCCGATGAGGGTGATCGATCCGACGATGTCGTCGCCGGAGACCGGATTCGCGGCGCCGGGGATCGTGACGTCGTCGAGCTGCGCGCTGAAGGCCGGCGTCATGAAGTCGACCACGGGCACGAGCACGTCGCCCACCGGCTGTCGCGGTGCCGTCATGCTGCCCTGATCGAGCGAGAGGGGCTGAAGCGAGATCACGAGCTCCGCATCGACGAGCTCGATCTCGGCGAGGAACTGCAGCGGCAGGGACGGATCGAGCGGGGTCACGAGCCCGAGCAGGTACGTCGTGCCATCGGGCGCGCCGATGTCGTAGATGACGTCGTCGGTCGTGCTCGAGTCCGCCGGGGCGGTGTCGCTGGTCGTCGTGCTCGTCACGTCGGGACCCGAGCTGGTCGACGCCGGAGTGGAGTCGTTCGCCGTGTCGGCGTCGGAGCCGGAGTCCGAGCAGGCGGCGAGGAGCACGGCGACGCAGATCGAAAGTCTCATGAGGATGCATCGATCGTCGCGTTCGCGAGCAGGCGGTGTCAACCCGCGAGGTCCGGGCGCTATCCTGCCGTTCGCGAGCGGAGGACGAACGTGCACGGCCTGATGATGGATGTTCCCCTGTTGGTGTCCGGAATCCTCGAGCACGCCGAGGCGGTGTACGGCCGTCGCGAGCTCGTCACGCGCACCGTCGACGGATCGATGCACCGCTACGGCTACGCGGATGCGGCTGCACGCGCGCGCAGGCTCGCGGGGGCGCTGAAGGCGGCTGGGCTCGCGGTCGGCGATCGCGTCGCGACGATCGCCTGGAACACGCATCGTCACTTCGAGATCTACTACGGCGTGTCGGGCATCGGTGGCGTCGTGCACACGATCAACCCGCGTCTGCATCCGAGTCAGATCGCGTACCTGCTCGATCACGCCGACGATCGCTGGGTGTTCGTCGACACCACGTTCCTGCCGCTCCTGCCGAAGATCGCCGAGCACCTCGCGCGACCGCGGCCGATCGTCGTGCTCGCCGATCGAGCGGGTGACGGAGGCCAGTGCTACGAGACGTGGCTCGCCGAGGCGACGCCGATCGAGCAGTGGCCCGTACTCGACGAGCGAGCCGCGTGCGCGCTCTGCTACACGTCCGGCACCACCGGCCAGCCGAAGGGCGTGCTGTACAGCCAGCGCTCTACCGTGTTGCACGCGCTCGGCGTGTCGACGCCCGCAGGGCTGCCGGTCGGTGAAGCGGACACCATGCTGCCGATCGTGCCGATGTTCCACGTCAACGCGTGGGGCTTCCCGTACAGCGTGCCGATGAACGGCGGGCGGCTCGTGCTGCCGGGCCCGTGGCTCGATGGGCCCGACCTGTGGACGCTCATGCGCGACGAGGGCGTGACGATCGCGGCGGGCGTGCCGACGGTGTGGCAGCGCGTCATCGCCGAGATGGAGCGCGTGGGTCCGCTGCCGGAGCTGCGGCGCGCGGTGATCGGCGGATCCGCGGCGCCGCCCGCAATGATCCGCGAGCTGCAGGATCGCTGGAACGTCGAGGTGCTGCACGCCTGGGGCATGACGGAGACGAGCCCGCTCGGGTGCGTGTGTCGGCTCGCGCCGAGCATGCGCGCGTGGGACGACGAGCGAAAGACGGCGCAACAGTGCAAGCAAGGGCGCGCGGTGTTCGGCGTGCAGATGCGCGTGGTCGACGACGGGGGGCGCGTGCTGCCGCGCGACGGACAGAGCGTCGGCGAGCTCGAGGTGCGCGGGCCGTGGATCCGCTCCGGATACTACGCGGACGAGCGTGATGATCGCACGTGGTTTCCCACCGGCGACGTCGCGACGTTGTGCCCCGAGGGGTACATGCACATCACCGATCGCAAGAAGGACCTCATCAAGTCGGGTGGCGAGTGGATCAGCTCGATCGAGCTCGAGAACCACGCGATGGCGCACCCCTCGGTCGCGCAGGCGGCCGTCATCGGCGTCGCGGATCCGAAGTGGGGCGAGCGGCCGCTGCTCTTGATCGTCGCCGCACCCGGCGGAGCACCGACAGCGGACGAGCTGCGCGCGTTTCTCGGCGATCGCGTGCCGAAGTGGTGGCTGCCCGAGCGCATCGAGCTCGTCGACGCCTTGCCCATCGGTGCGACCGGCAAGGTGCTGAAGACCGAGCTGCGATCGCGGTTCTCTTAGTCCTTCGCTTCGCCGAGGTGCAGCTCGAAGCGCGTGTGCAGGCTGCGGGCCGGAGGCTCCATCTTCGCGGGCTCGCGGTCGAACGCCACGGTGGCGCGCAAGCCGACGAGCCGGGCCATCAGCGCCGCGATCGGCGAGTCGGCGACCGGCAGCGCGGGGTAGATCGGCGCGATCTCGCTGCCGTGATCGGGATCCGCGACGCCTTCGGGCTTCAATGTGAAGACAGCCTTGCCCGACGCGCTCACCGGATGGCTGCCGAAGTACGCCAGGCCGAGCGCGGACAGCTTCGCCGCGTCGCCGGCCACGGACGGATCGCCGCGCAGCAGGATCTCCGCGCTCGTGCGTGCGGCCCTCTGCGACGCGTTCGCCTGGCCCTGCAACATCCACAACAGGCCCGTCCATGCCGGCTTGTCGGGTGCCATGCGGCCCTCGACGACGAACTGCGGACCCTCACCCGTGCCGCGCTTCGGCGTCTCGCCGGCCTTCACGCGCTTCACGAGGATCTCGATCACCTTCGGATCGAGCGCGAGCACGAACGCATCACCGACCTGCGCGTAGTACAGCGCGATCGCATCGGCGAACGCCCCGAACTGATCCGGTGCCGAGCTCGTCACGCCGACTCGCACGACCGCGACGTCGTCGACCTTCGAGTGCTCGCCCCAGCTCACCCAGCCGGGCGCCACCTGGTTCGTCATGCCGCGGATCGCCGTGAGCGTCGCGACGAGTGCCGCGGGGTTGCGCACCTGCGCGGCCGCGTAGATCGGCAGCTTGCCCACGCGCTTCGCCATCTCGAGATCGCGCGACGCGCTGTCCGGGTTCGGCGGCAGGGGCAGCTGCGCGCGATCGTCGAACATCGACGCGAGATCCACGATCGACGTGCGATCGATGGCGCCGACCATCACCCAGTCGCCGAGCCAGCCGAGCCCGATGTCCTTGTTGCCCGACAGGCTCGACGCCGCGCTGTCGAGCTCGCGCCGCACCTTGGAGTCGGCACCGACGGCCCACACGAGCTGCACGCCGTCGGCGATCGCGGGCACCTCGACGCGCTGCTGGCCGACGACCTCCTCGATGTCGCTGTACTCCGTGCCGGAGATGAGCGGCAGCACGCGGACGTCGATGGTCGCCTTCTCGTCCTCGACGTCGATGCGCACGGCGATCGGATCGATGAAGTTGCGCCAGTAGTCCTGGTAGCCGCGCGTGAACGTGGCGTACGCCTCCTTCTCGCGCGCGCTCACCTTCTCGACGGGCGGCAGATCGATGAGCGGCACGAGATCGTCGGGTCGGCCCCACTTCGAGCGCGCGGGCTTGCCGGGCGTGAACGCGATCTCCGATCCGTCGGAGTGCTTCAGCTCCTTGGGATCGAGCAGCTTGGCGGTCACGATGGCGTCGACGTCGGCGGGCGCCTTGCCCTCGAGCCAGCCATACAGGAGCGCGGCGTAGCCGGGCGTGAGCAGCTCCGCGAGCGCGAGCTGGCGCCGCGACTCCTGCACCTTCTGCGCGGGGCCGACGACGGACGCGATGAAGCGATCGCCCAGGAAGACGAAGCCCTCGTGCTCGCCCGGATCGCGCGCGAGCATGTACGCGAGGTCCTGCTGCTCCGACAGCTTGGCGCGCTTGCCGTCGATCGCGTCGAGCACGGCCTTGCAGGCGCCTTCGCTGTTGGACACGACCGCGAGCTCGCCGGCCTGCGCGCGGTACTGGTGCACGAGTCCCTCCGGATCGCGCTGCACGGAGATGGTGTGCGCGCCGTGGGTGATCGACGACGCTGCGATGCCGGGCACCTCGGCCTTCCATGCCTCGATGTGGCTCGCGAGCTCGTTGTCGAAGACCGATTGGGCGGCGACGTCGAAGACGAACGTGACGTCGCTGCCCTCGCGCAGGTACGGATCGCTGCCGACCACCGCGACGCGCTCGATCACCGTGTGGCCGAGCGCCTTCGCGAGCCCCGTGCGCTTCAGGCCGAGCTGACGCTGGTAGCGGCCCGCGAGATCGTGCACCTCGGCGCGCTCCTCGAACACGTGCGCGACCGGGGTGATCCACGTGTCGGCCTCGTCGAGCACGCGCAAGAGCACGCGGATGTCGTCGAAGCGCACGTACCAGAACTCCGCGGGCACGGCCGCCGCGAGCGGCTCGGGCACCGCAGCCGATGCGTTCGGCAACGCCGTCATCATCTGCGCGAAGGGATGGTCGACGAGCGCAGGTGCGGTGAGCTCGGCGATCGGCAGCGTGTCCGCCCCGGGATCGAGCGACACCCGCATGCCGCGCTCGTACTGCAGCGCCTCTTGGATCGAGGTGGCAGCGGTGGTCGTGTACATCAGCTGCGCGAAGTCGGTGCTCGGACGCGCGGGTCGCGTCACGAGCGGGCCCGGGCCTCGCAGGCCGCGGGACGCCGGATGGATGCGGGCCGACGCGAACGCGTGCCACGGATGGCGTGGACCCGAGAGCCACAACCGGCTGTCGTCGTACCAATGGGTCGCGAGCGCGGCGAAGTAGCGCGACTCGAGCTCCTTGTCGTCGGCGCGCGCGGCCGGTCCCTTGGCGACGAACGGCACAGCGGCGCCCTGCCGACCTTGGTCGAAGGTGATCATGTACAGAGTGCCGCGGATCTCGGCGGGCACCGACGCGCCTGGGGTGGGATCGCGGACGAACACTCGCGTGGTGCCGCCGCTCGACGACGGATCGACGAAGGCGAGCGCGTGATCGAAGCCCTCGAGATGCACCTGCATGCCGCCCTCGCCGAGGACCGACGGTTGCGGCAGCTCGATCTCGAAGTACTCCGCGCCGGCGACGCGACGGCCGGCGATCGTGCCCTCGATCGACGCGAGCGTCTTCACGTCGCGCGTCCCTGCCCGCAGCGCGGGGATCGGATCGTCGGCCCAGCTCGTCGGGACGGGGTGCGTGGGCTTCGGCTCGGTCGGGGTGCCGTCGGCATCCGACGGCGTGGGCGGTTCTCCGCTGCTCGCGACCGGGTCGTCCTTGCACGCGCCCACCAGGCCGAGCGACACGACGAGAATGCCGACGAGCGATGAACGAGCGCGCTGCATGTCGCGGTTGTGGCACGTCCATGCGCGCGCCGCAAACGCGATCGTGCGCGCGAACCGACGCTTCACCGGCGATTCATCGCGGTTTCACATCGACGGGATCGAGCCGATAGAGCACTTCGTTCCTGCGCACGAATGCGAGCATCGCCGCCGCGAGGTCGGCCGGGCCCATCTGCGAGCGATGGGCCTCGATCGCGCGGCGCTTCGCCGGGTCGCGGCCCTCGAGCAGTCGCGCATCGAGACAATAGAGGATCGGGTCGCCGTAGGGCGCGTCGTCGGGTGGCTCGAGCCACTCGTCGGGGCGGTAACGCAACGTTGCGGACTGCGGTGGCGCTTTGCCGCTCGAGCATTCGGGGTCCGGATGTGCCGGTGCGGGCCAGGTGCAGTCGTGGTCGCCGAGCGGGTGCAACACCGCGCCGAATTGCGGTGGTGGATCATCGAGCTCTTCGAGCGCGGACGCGACGAAGTGCGCGAGGGCGGCGTGGTCGGAGTGACCGTCGAGTGGGTGGGTCGTGAACACGGCGGCCCACGGCTCGGCGGACACGAGCTCGCGCAGCTCATCGCTCAGCTGCGCGCCCGACCTGCTGCTGCGGGTCGGTTCTTCGCCGTCGTCGCAGCGCGGCGAAGCGGGTGTCGTTTCGGGCTGTGTCCACGCGGCGCTCAACGTGCCGTCGTCGAAGCCGAGGTGCACGACGTCGTCTGCGTGCACGCCGAGGATCGCGAGGCCGGCGATCGCTTCCTTGCGACGGGTCCGACCGAGCGCGTCGAGCTCCGCGCGTGTGCATGCGTGGCCGAATCGGATCGCGCACGCGGTGCAGTTGGCCTGGCCGTCGGTCGCGAACGCGACGCGCACGTGTGCACCGCCACGCAGTGCGCCGTCGATGACCCCCGCGAACGCGGTGACGTCGTCGTCGGGATGGGCGACGACCACGAGGATCGTGGGCGCGAGCGGGACGCGGTCGTTCTCGCAGCGGGGATCCGCGAGGGGGGTCGCGAGCTCCTCCGCGTCGCGGCAGCCGGCGGCGAGCAGAGCGAGCGCGAGCACGGCGATCTTCACGGGCTCCTCTTCACATCGTAGCGTCCGCCGGATTCCACGTGCGACACTCTGGCCCGTGTCCGTGGCTCCGCTGCCTCCAGTCGACAGCCTGCGCTGCTTCGTTGCGGCGGCGGAACACCTGAATTTCCGCCGCGCCGCCACCGAGGTCGCGCTCACGCCGGCGGCGTTGAGTCAGCGGATCAAGCAGCTCGAGGACCAGCTCGGATGTGTGCTGTTCGAGCGCTCTTCGCGACACGTGGCGCTGACTCCGGCGGGGCAGGCGTTGCTCGAGCGCGCTCGTCCGGCGCTCGCCGCGTTGCGTGCGTGCGGCGAGATCGCCGACGCGGCGCCATCGCGCGTGCGCTTCGTGCTGGGCACGCGCTTCGAGCTCGGCATGTCGTGGATCGTGCCGAATCTCGTGGAGCTGCGGCGCGAGCGACCCGATTGGCAGATCGATCTGCTGTTCGGTTCGAGCACCGAGGTGCTCGCGCGGCTCGAGCAGGGGCAGGTCGACGCGATCGTGACGAGTGCACCGCTCGCGAATGCGGACTGGGACGCGGAGGTGCTGCATCCCGAGGCGTATGCGCTCGTCGCTGCGCCCGACTTGATCGCGCGCGTGCCGTTCGATGCACCGCAGGACGCTGCGCGGCACACGATCCTCGACATCGACGGCGCGCTGCCGCTGTTGCGCTACGCGTTGTCGGTGTGTCCGGGGCTCGCGTTCGCGGATCTGTGGCGCTGCGGCACCGGGGCTGCGGTGCACGAGCTCGCGCGCGCGGGGCAGGGCGTCGCCGTGTTGCCGATGTACATGGTGCGCGACGACCTGTCGCGTGGGCGATTGCAGCGGCTGTTGCCCGACGTCGAGCTGTTGTCGGACACGTTCCGACTCATGCACCGCAAGAGCTCGCCGCTCGCGGAGACGTTGCGTGCGCTCGCGGTGTGGCTGCGCGACAAGCCGCTACGTTGAGGTGCGGGCGGCGAGCCACGCTTCGGCGGCGGCCGTGTCGATGCCGTGCCTGCGCAGGCCGGGGAAGACGACGTCGCGCATCGTGCTCACCAGGATGTCGCGACGGCGCGGGCGCGGCAGGCCGCCGTAACCGGCGATCTCGAGCGCGAGTGCTCCGCCGTCGTCGGTGGCGAAGATCTCCTCGTGCACGGTGTACGCGAGCACGGCGGGCAGTCGGGGGCCGAGGAATGCGAGGTCGCGCTGCGGCGACTCGGCGGCGAGGTGGGCCCAGCCGAGGCGCGCGTGATCCACTTCGTCGCGGAGGATCTCGTCGACGGTGGCGGCGACCTCGTCGTCGACGGCGGCGGCGCGGATCTCCATGAGCAAGGCGGTGCTGAGCGACTCGGTGACGCACGACATCGCGACGGTCTCGTAGATCGCCTGCTCGACGGCGGTGCGGGGGCCGGCCGCGAGTGCGGGGGCGCGACCGCGCGTGGCGTCGGAGACGGTCGCACCGAAGCGATGGGCGAGCGCGACGCAGCGCGCGTGATGGCGGTGCTCGTCGTCGACGGCCTCGCGCGCCATGTCGACGACGACGCGCTTCGCATGCGCGTCGCGCAAGAGCGTCGCGAGGCGATCGAAGCGCGCGGCGGCATCGAGCTCGGCGGCGGCGCGGTGGGCCCAGAGCACGCCGGCGTGGCGGAGTGCGGCGGTCATGCGGGCGGCGTGCACAGGTCGGAGAAGGCGGAGCAGCACTCTTCGGTGTTGATGCAGTCCGTCGCCCAGCAGCACGGGCAGCCGCACGTGTCGTAGGGGTCGGGCTCCTCGGAGCAGTTCAGCTCGACGCCCCCGTCGCTCGAGCTCTCGACGGCGCCGTCGTCGTCGCTGCCCTCGCTCGAGCTGCCACCGTCGTCGTCGGCCGCATCGTCCGCGGCGTCGTCGTCGGCAGCATCGTCGGCTGCATCGTCGTCGGCGTCGTCGTCGGCATCGTCGGCGGCGTCGTCGTCGGCATCGTCGGCAGCATCGTCGGCTGCATCGTCCGCGGCGTCGTCGGCTGCATCGTCGGCCGCCGACGCGGAGCCGTCGTCGTCCGCACTGGCCGACGCGCCGTCGTCGGACGGTCCATCGTCCTCGTCGTCGCATCCCGCGACGAGCAATCCGCCATGCACGACCAACACATGGAACAAGCGATCGATGCGCATGTCCCGAGCGTGTCCGCCGCTCGCGCACGGCGGAATCGATCTTTCCGAAACGCCGGCATCAACGCCCGCTGAACGCCGCCCGAAGCGCGTTCCGCGTTGCTAGAATCGCGACGTGAAGTACCTGCACACGATGCTCCGGGTGCTCGACCTCGACCGCGCGCTCGCCTTCTTCGGCGTGCTCGGCCTGCAGGAGGTGCGGCGCAAGGAGGTGGCCGCGGGCCGCTTCACGCTGGTCTTCCTCGCGACCGCGCCGGGCGAGCCCGAGGTGGAGCTGACGTACAACTGGGATCAGAAGGACGCCTACGGCGGCGGCCGCAACTTCGGCCACCTCGCCTACGAGGTCGACGACATCTACGACGCGTGCACGCGCCTGCAAGACGCGGGCGTCACGATCCTCCGCCCCCCACGCGACGGCCACATGGCCTTCGTGCGTTCCCCGGACGAAGTCTCGATCGAGCTGCTGCAGCGCGGCGAGCCGCTCGCACCGAAAGAGCCGTGGGCCTCGATGCCGAACACCGGCACTTGGTGAACCATCACTTGAAAGGGCGATCCGTCAAGCTGCGCGCGATGGCGTCGAGGGTTCGTCGTGCGGGGTCTCGCCGAGCGGGATGAGGCCGTGACGGCGCCAGCCGGTCGCGAGTAGCCACGTGCGCGCGGGCGCGGTGCCGTAGTCGAACGACGCGAGACGGGGGTCGGGTGGCGTGAGCCAGCCGTCGAACTTCGGCGCGCTGCTGAAGCGGTCGACCCACGTCGGGTCCAGCCGACGTCCGTCGGTCTGGGCATGCTTTCTGTAGTTCAAGAGGACGTATGCGATCGCGCGACGAACTTCGAGCGGCGTCGTCAGTGCGCGCGCGTGATAGCGGTCGACGAGCAGCGGGCCCGTGCGTTGGAAGAGCACGTTGAGCCGCGCGGCCAGCATCGTGCACAGCGCCCGCATGCCACGGCTCAGGCTGTCACCGCCGTCGTGCTCGACGATCAAGTGCAGGTGATTGCCGAGCACCGAGTACAGATTCACGGTGAGCCCGTGCCGCATGCGAGCGGATCGCAGCACCCGCACGATCACGGACCACGCCTCGCGCGTGCGCAGACTCGGGACGTCGCCGCGCATTCGCAGCGTGACGTGGACGGGGTGCGCCTTGTCGAGCCTCCCCCTCCTCCGATGGCGCACACGCCTCTTCGCTGCGATGCGCTTCCGTCCTGCTCCCTTGCGCGCGCCGCCCCACATCGGCAACTCGAGCTCGAGCTGCTTCGGTCGCACGCGCTTGCGCGAACGCTTCTCACCATCTACGGACTCCATCCGCGCTTGATATCACTCGCTCGTCGACGTGCAACTCGATTCCGATCCGTGATTGCGATCGAAAGCGTTGGCGACGAACAACGATTCGCAACTTGAAAGGGCGATCCATCCCTTCGACGCTCATCAGGGATCGATCACGACGAGCTCGACGGCGTCGATCGACGCTTCGCCTTCGCCCACCCGATCGAGTGCGATGCCACGCCGGAGCCGTAGCGACGTGTTGCAGTGGGGTTCGCACCTTCAGCCAGAGATACACATGCTCGCGCGGACCATGAACGTCGGCACGAACGGACGCGCGTCACCGCGATCGAGCGCCGTCGGCCCCGCGGACGAAGCCGGGGGTCGACGCGGGCATCTCGATCCATCCGTGGCGGCGTTGTTCGTAGATCCAGCGCATCGGAAGCGGAATCGTCGCGTCGTCGGTGGTGCCCATCGTGAACAGGGTGAGGGTGGAATGCTTGCTGGCCCGGCCGTAGAGCGTGGTGCCGCAGGTCGTGCAGAAGCCCGTCGTGAACGTGCCGCCTGCGTCCGTCGGGCGCGTGTGCTCGCGCGCTTCGTCATGGATGGTGACGGCGTCGGACGAGAAGTAGGCGATCACGCCGAATGGCGACCCGCTGCGCTTCTGGCAATCGATGCAGTGACACGCGACGACGAACGGCGCGACTCCGTCGTCGATCGTCGCGGTCACGCTTCCGCACTGACAGCTGGCTCTCATGTCGCGAGCGTACGCGAACGCCGGCGCCGGATCAGCGCGGCCAGCGGGAGTGCGGCGAGCGAGCCAGCCGTCGGCGCGCGATCCGAGGTGCAGCTGCAGCCCGCGGCGTCGTCGTCCAAGTTCGTGTCGTCGCTTCCGCTGGAGTCGTCCTCGTCGCCGCCCGGCAGAGTCGCGCCCGAGGGATCGGGCGACGTCTCGTCGTCGTCGTCGCCGGCGCCGCCCGTCGTATCCGCGTCGCTCGTCGCGCCGTCGTCCGCCGTGTCGTCGCCTTCGCTGCCGCCGTCATCGTCACCCGTCGTCGTTCCCGGCGGGATCTCGAACGGCGCGTGCTTGCACGCGAGCACCCCGCAGGGCGTGCCGCCGTAGCAGTACACGAACAGCGTGATGCCGTAGTCGGCGATCGGCGTCGCCACCATGCCCGTGTTCGTCAAGTCGACGTCCGGCGACGTCGGCAGCACGCCCCACAGGTTCTCGATCACGTCGTACGCGTGCCACGTGCGATCGCCTTCACCCGCCGGCGTCGATACCAGGTAGTCGCCCGTCACCGGATCCACCGTGAGCACGCCGTTGTAGCCGCTGCCGTCGTAGATCGGCTGGCCGAGACTCCCGAGGTCCGACACCGTGCCGTCCGCGTCGAGCCGATGCAGCGCACCCTCGATCGTGAACAGCACCACGTGGTGCACCGGGTTGTACTCCGCCACCTGCCACGTGTTGCCGGGCGGCATCGTGGTCAGCATCGACCACTCCTGCGACGCCTCGGAGAACAGCCACATCTCCCCGTACGAGTGGTGCGACCACAGCAGGCCATCCATCTCGGGAAAGAACTCGAGCGCATCGCAACAGCTCACGCCGTTGTCGGGCGGCGACGGCAGCTCCGACCACGTGCCCGCATCGATGTCCCACCGATGCACCGTGTTGTTCGCGAACGGCCGGTGATACAGAAAACGCCGGCCCGGATCGATCGCGCTGTGATCGTAGCCGTGCATCGTGCTGTCCGGGATCCAATCCGGCCGCTCCAGCGTCGCCCACGTGTTCGAGTCCTCGCCGTACACGACGAGGTCGGCGACGTCCGCATGATCGCCGCCGACGAACAACAACTGCCGCGTCGCGGAGTCCCACACGATGTCCTCCGAGTAGGGGATCTGGATCCCGCTCGCCCCATTCGCGGACAACACCGCGTCGATCTCCTGCGTCTCGAGCGAGCCCCACTCCCCGGGCTCGAGCGACTCCGCGAGTTTCGTCAAGGGAGACGCGTGAGCCGACGACGCGAAGGCGAACACACCGAACGCGAGGACGAGAGCAGCAGCGCGCATGCGACTCCGTAGAGCACGCCGCATGCCAAGCGCGCGGCGATGAACGGCGCTCGACTCCTCGCCCGGATCGGGGCCGCCCGACCGCACGCGGCCGGCTGCACCCCACCAGCTCCGCGCGTCGGCGAGACCACGCGTCTTTCACTTGGACACTTGGCCGCGGTCGGCAACTCACCGGCCCGTGAGTGCGGGAGGGAAGCGGGGCATGACGCGCGGGACGTTGCGAAGATGTGCACCGGTGGCGCTCGCCGGGCTGATCGGTGGGTGCTATCTCGGCGTGGACCAAGTCGCGGCCACGGGCAGTGGTGGCGGCGCGGACGAGGCCGACGACGGCACGAGCCCGGACACGGGTGAGCCCGACGATCCGAGCGGTGCCTGCGGATCCGACATCGAGGCCGCGACGCGCTCGTTGTCGCGTTTGTCGGGCGACGAGTACCAGAACACGATGCGGGAGCTGCTCGGCGATCCCGGATTCGTCGGCGAGTACACGGCCGTCGAGGACGTGATCACCCTGAACGGCGCGAGGCAGCTGCGCGACGGAGCCGAGGCCGCGCTGGCAAGGCGCGAGCACTGGACGCGGCCGGTGTTCGCCTGTGATCTCTCCGGCCCCGCCGACGATGCCTGCGTGGACGCGCTCATCGACGACTTCGCCCCGCGCGCGTTTCGACGACCGCTGCGCGACGACGAGCGCGCCTGGTTGCGCGCCATCTACGACGACGCGATGGCGGCCGACGGTCTGTCCTTCGCCGATGCGATGGAGATCGCGTTCCAGCAGGTCGTCCAAGCACCCGCGTTCGTCTACTTCTATCCGCATGGCCAGGACGTCGACGGCCTGCCAGCGGATCTGAAGCAGCTCGACGACTACGAGATGGCCAGCCGTCTGAGCTACTTCCTGTGGGCGTCGATGCCGGACGACGCGCTCTTCACCGCAGCGGCGCAGGGCCAGCTCGTCACGGAGGAGGGCTTGACCGAGCAAGTCGATCGCATGCTCGACGATCCGCGGGTCGAGACCCGACTGCAGGCGTTCTTCCGCGCCAAGCTGCACCTCGACCAGCTCGACGAGCTGGACAAGGACACCGAGCTCTTCGACGAGTTCGGCCCGGCGCTCGTCGACGCGATGCGCACGGAGACCGACGCGCTCGTCGCCCGGGTCTATCGCGATGGCGGCGGCGTGGACGACGTCCTCACCAGTCGCGACGCCTACGTCAACGGCGCGCTCGCGCGGCTCTACGGCGTTGCGGACGGCCCGGCCGACGACGACACCTGGGCGTGGGTGGAGCTCCCGGCCGACCAGCGCAGCGGGCTGCTCACGCGGGCCGCGTTCCTCTCCGTGTTCGCCGGCCCGCGGATCGAGTCACCCATCCGACGCGGCGCCACCGTGCTCATCGAAGTGCTGTGCTTCCCTCCCGTCGATCCACCGCCGAACGCGAACGACCAGCAGCCCCAAGGCGGTGACGCGCAGACGCTCCGCGAGGAGGTCGAGTCGCGCACGCAGGGCGCCGAGTGCTCCGGTTGCCACGACATGATCAATCCGCTCGGCTTCGCGTTCGGACACTACGACGCGCTCGGCCGCTGGCAGGACGACGAGCTGCAGAGCGGTTTCCCCGTGGACAGCTCGGCCGACGTGATCAGCGAGGGCATCGGCAAGGTGGCCGACGCGATCGAGCTGAGTGAACGACTGCGCGAAGTGGAGGCCGTCGACCGCTGCATCGCGCGGCAGATGTTCGAGCAGGCGCTGGGCACCCCTATCGGAGACGAGCCGCGCTGCGACGTCGAACAGTCCGTCGACGACCTCGTGGCCGGCGGCAGCTTCCGCGAGCTCGTCCGCGCGATCGTGCTGAGCCCGGCATTCCGCCACGTCGCGCTCGCCGACGAAGGAGAGGGGAACTGAGATGCGCCACTTCAAGCACTCCGGACGACGTGCGTTTCTTCGCTCCGCGAGCGGTGCCGCGCTCGCACTGCCCCTGCTCGAGTACACGCACGGGCATCTGTGGGGCACCGCGCGCGCGGCCCAGAACGATGCGCCGCGCCGGTTCATCACCGTGTTCTCCCACGGCGGCACGATCAGCAACATGAACGAAGGCGGCCGGTTGACCGAGCTCGGGTCGCATGCGGGCAAGGACTGGTGGCGGCCCGCGAACCCCGACGCCTCGATGTTCGGTCCGGTGCTGCAGCCGCTCGTGCCGTTCGCGGATCGAATCCTCGTGCTCGAGGGCATCGACAACCGCGCCGCGATCGCGCAGCACCAGTACCACAGCGGAGGGCACTACGTCGCGAACGCCACTGCGCTCACGTCCGCCGACGTGACCGCTTCGGTGGGCGAGAGCTCGAAGAGCCTCGGCCCGAGCATCGATCACGTCGTGGCGACGCGGCTCGCGGCGCGCCAGCCCACTCCGATCGACAACGTGCACCTGCGCGTGTTCCCCAAGACGAGCGAAGGCACGGGCTACGGCACGCCCTACTATCGCGCGGGCAATCAGGAGGTGAACGGCGAGCGCGATCCTCGAGCTGCTTTCGACGCGCTGTTCGAGGGCGTCACCTCCGATCCCGCCGACCCGGCCGTGGTGCACCAGACCCACCGCCGCAGGAGCGTGCTGCAGGGACTGCAAGAGAGCTACGACGCGTTCCGCGGCAGGGTGGGCGCGCCCGATCGCATGGCCATCGAGGCACATCTCGATCACCTGGCCGCGCTCGAGCACCAGCTCGACAACGTCGTGCCGTGCCAGCCGCCGGAGCGCAGCGACCACGGGCCCACGGATGCCGGCAACCTCGTCGCGCCGGTGATGGCCGAGATGATCATCGCGGCGATCCGCTGCGGCCTCACGAACGTCGCGAACCTCGAGCTCTCCGACATGCTGACGCCGTGGGTCGCTCACGGCGGGTTGCGCGATCAGCTGTCGTTCGGCACCGAGATCGGTCACGCGCTCGGCCATCACGCGCGCGACGTCGGGCCGATGGGCACGTTCCCCGACGAGAAGGAGGACTTCCTGCAGTACATGCTGGAGAACCAGCAGTGGCGCATGGAGATCCTCGCGCAGGTGCTCGCGGGGCTCGACGATCCCCTGTTCGCCGAGGGCGACTACACCATCTTGCAGAACTCCGTCGTGCTCTTCACGAGCGAGTTCAGCAATGCGGCCGGGCACACCAGCTACAACGTGCCGGTGTTGCTCGCCGGCAGCGCCGGCGGTTACTTCCAGACCGGTCGCTTCATCAGCTACGACGAGGCCGACCCGGGCAGCTTCACGTACCAGACGCAACAGTCGATGCACAACTTGTGCACGTCGATCCTGCAGGCCATGGGCGAGTCGGACGACCACTTCGGCAACGGCGACGCGTACACGACGGGCCCGCTGCCCGATCTGACAGGCTAAGATGTCGTCGTGCGGCGGAGCGGCCTCGACACGGCGTGGGTGATCGCGAGCGCGCTCGCCCTCGCGTGCGTGCTCAACCCCGGCCATCGCTGCGAGGACGACACGCAGTGCTTGCTCGCCGCGCACGGGCGCTGCGAAGCCGAGGGCGCGTGCAGCTACCCGGATCCGCAGTGCCCGTCGGGGTACCGCTACGGCAAGTGGGCGCCGGGCGATCTCGCCGACGCATGCGTGCCCGCAGGCGCGTCGTCGTCCACCGACGCGTCCAGCGACACGACGACCTCCGAAGACGCGCCTGCGCGGATCCACCGGTGCGGCGACGGCACGATGGATGCCGACGAGGCGTGCGACGGCGGAGGGTCGAGCGTGTGCAACCCGCGGCGGTGCGTGGTGCCGGGCACGATCGTCTGGGAACAGATCTACGACGGGCCCGGTGACGGCTCCGATCGCGGGCACACGCTGGCCGTCGATGCCGGCGGCGCGAGCTTCTACATCGGTGGCATGACAGTGACGGATCCGACCCGTGGCACGGACGTCGTGGTGCAGCGCCGTGCGGTCGCGACCGGCGAGCTCGAGTGGACGTGGACCGAGTCGCACTCCGAGCTCGCCGACGAGGCGCGCGACCTCGCCGTCACCGCGGACGGAAGCCTCGTCGTGATCGGCACCGTCGTCGACGCCGGCGACGATCTGTGGATGGCGAAGTTCGAGCCCGACGAGCTCGACGCGACGGAGCCCGAGCCGACGTGGGAGCTGGTGCACGACCACGCGGGCGGCGAGGATCGAGGACAGGGCGTCGCGGTGATGCCGGACGGCACGCTCGTCGGCGTGGGATGGGCGGCGGCGGACGACGAGGATGCCCTGTTCGTGCGCGTGGGCGACGACGGCGAGCTCCGAGCGGCGCGCGCCGTGGACCTCTCGAACGGCGCCGGCACGGATCATCTGCTCGACGTCGTCGCGGCGGGCGACGACGTGATCGTCACCGGCTACCGCCGCGACGGCGCAGCCGATGCGTACAACGTGGTGACCGCGCGCTACGACCCCGACTTCGCCGAGGTGACGGCCGCGATGCTCGATCCCCCGAACTCCGGCAACGCGAACCGCGGCATCCGGATCGCGACCGCGATGGACGGCGCCATCGCGGTGGCGGGCTCGCTCACCGACAATCGGTGTGTGTGGCGACACGCCGATTCGGCGACACTCGCGTTCATCGGCACGCAGCAGTGGGGCGACGCCGAGCTCCACGACGAGGCGACCGACATCGCGTTCCACGACGATGGCAGCTACGTGGTGGTGGGCATCGTCGATTTCCGGAACGGAGGCACGCCGGACGACGAGAGCGACGACGATTCGACGTGGTGGGTCGCCATGCACGAGCCCAACGGCGACGCTCGCTGGGCGACGAGCGATGCGGGCTTCGTCGATCCACCCGGCGCCGACCGTGCGCTCGCGGTGGTCGTGGTCGACGAGCTGGCGATCGTGACCGGCTATCTCGTCACCGACGTCGACACCGGTGGCAAGGCGATCTGGACCGTCGCGTACGCGCTGTGAATCAGAAGCGGCCCACGAGCGCGAAGCCGCGCGGGCCGAACGTGATCGCGGCGCGCCGCCGTTGCTGCTTCGCGAGCACCGCCCATCGCACGATGCCGGACACGAGCAACGCGCCGCCGATGCCCAGCACCACCGAGCCACCGATGACCTCCGCGCGTGCGCGTTCGAGGCCGTCACCGTAGTCGGCATCGTCCGCTTCGTCGCGCGCGCGATCGGCCGTCACCGACGCGACGCCGAGCAACACCGAGCCGCCGACGATTGCCCCGAGGCCGAGTCCGACGAGCACGCCACCGGCAGGATCGCGATGCCAAGGGCGTGCAGGCGCGGGCGGTGGCGGCATGTCCGTGGGCACGGGCGTCGGCGCGGGCGCGGGCGCGGGCGCGGGCAACTGCGCCTCACATGTCGCGATGTTGGCGTTCGCGGCCTCCACCGTGCTCGCATCGGCGGCGACGTCGTCGTCGAGCAACCGCCGATAGAGCGGCAGCGCCTTCTCGCAGCGGCCCGCGAACCGCTCGGCTTGCGCCTGTGCGTACAGCAGCACGGGATCGTGGGTCTCGGCGTAGAGCGCTGCATAGAGCGCGCTCGCCTCGTCCCATCGCTCCGCCTCGAAGGCCGCGGATGCCTCGGCCTCGGTGGGCGCGAGCGATAGTCGCCAGGCGAGGAACAACGCGCTGGCCGGCATCAGTTATGCCCCGGCGGGTACTTCAAGTCGTACTTCGATTTCGTCGGTGCCGGCTCGGCGCTGCGTCGCGTGTCGCGTCGCGTGCGACGCTTGGGCTTCGCCGCGCGATCCGGTGTCGGCGTCGTGGCGGGGATCGTCTTCGCGTCGCTCGCCTCCGGTGCGGGCGCGGCGATCGTGCTCGTCGGCGCAGGCGTCGGAGGCGGCACCGATCTCGGCATCACGCCCGCGAGCACCGTGGGCATCGTCGCGCCCGGCGTCGGCGCGCTCGCACCTCCCCACGCCCACGCGCCGATCACGGCACCGATGCCGGCAGCCGCGACGATCCACGGCAGTCGCCGCGGCGGCGCGCTGGGCGTCGGCGCAGGGGCGACCGACAACACGACGCTGGGCTGCGGGCGCGCGGGCAGCTGCAGCTCGTCGTCGGTCGCGATCGGCGGCGCCTCGCCGAAGCGCGCGATCATCATCGCTTCGACGTCGGCCTCCGTGCCGCGCACACCGAGGTGGGGCCCGATGCGCTCCAGCGCATCGGCGAGCTCGGCCGCGCTGGAGAAGCGCTCGCGCCGATCGACACGCAGCGCGCGATCCACCACGTCGGACAGCAGCGTCGGGTAGCGGGGATCGACTTCCTGTAGCGGCACGTAGTCGCCGTTCGCGACGCGTCCCAGCACGGCGAACTCGTTGGGCCCACCGAACGCGCGCGCGCCGGTGGTCGTCTCGTAGAGCAGGATGCCGAGCGCGAACACGTCGCTGCGTCGATCGATCGTCTCGCCGCGGCACTGCTCGGGCGACGCATAGCCGAGCTTACCCTTGAAGGTGCCCATGCGCGTGGCCGACGTGCGCTCCATCGCTTTCGCGATGCCGAAGTCGGCGAGCTTCACTCCGCCGCCGTAGGCGACGAGCACGTTCGACAGGCTCACGTCGCGGTGTACGAGCGACAGCGGACTTCCATCGGGACCGCGATGCTCGTGCAGGTGATGGAGCGCGCGCGCGACCGTGCCGACGATCGCGAGGCTGCATGGCAGCGGCAACGGCTCGCCTTTGTGTGCGCGCAGCACCTCGAGCAGGTTGAGGCCGTGCACGTACTCCATCGTGAGGAAGTACTCGCCGTCCGACTCTCCGAAGTCGAGCACCTGGGCGAGGTTCGGGTGATCGAGCCCCGCGGCGAGCCGCGCTTCCGACAAGAACATCTGCGACAGCTCGGGGTCGCACGCGAGCTGCGGCAGCATCCGCTTGAGCGCGACGATCTTCGCGAAGCCGTGCGGACCACCTTGGTGCGCGAGGTACAGCTCCGCCATGCCGCCCACGGCGAGCCGGCGCAACAGCGTGTACCGGCCCATGCGCAGCCCGGGCGGCAGCCCGGAGGCGCGCGCAGCGAGGGCCGCTTCCACCGAACCACGATACCTCTGCGCGAACGGTTCGTTCAAGCGCGGGGCGGCGAGCGCCACGCGTTCGCCTCGGCCGTGATGCGGCCCACGGCAGTCGACACGCTGTCGAGGTCGTCGAGCATTCGATCGCGCAGTGCTCCCGGTTGCGTGAGCGCGGCGACGTTATCGCGCAGGACTTCACGCGCGCGCGCGAGGCGGCTGCGCACCGTGCTCGGGTTCAGCTCGAGGACCTCGCCGATCGCGGTGGCGTTCATGTCCTCCCAGTAGTGCAGCTCGGTGATGATCTGCAGCTCGAGCGGCAGCTGGCTCAACGCGGCCAGCAAGAGCTGATGCTCCTGCACGCGCGCGGCGACCATGCTCACGGAAGTCTTGGTGCCGTGGTCCTGACCGAATCGTTGCAACCGATCCACGCGCTTCTCGGTGCGCAGGAAGAACATCAGCTGCTTGTGGGCGATGGCGAACAGGAACGTCCTGAACGCCGAGTCGCGCCGGAACGACGCCTGCGCCTGCACGGCCCCGAGGAACGTCTGCTGCGTGAGGTCGTCGGCGAACGCCGGCGCGCGCAGATCGAAGAAGCGATGGATCGACGCGTAGTGCCGCCGCGCCAGCGCGTTCGCGGCCGTCTGCGACCCGGCAGTCCACTCGGCGAGCAGCTCGAAGTCCGTGCGGGTGTCGTCGGCCTCGCCCATGCCGCGGCGCGTCACGACGAGGTTATCACGAGCGTCGTCACTCCTGCAGGTACCACGGCGTCGCGACCGCGCTGCGGCACTGCCAGTTGAAGCTGCGCAGCTGGCCGACTTCGCCGAGGCTCGCGAACCCGTCGACGAGCGCGTCGGCGGCTGCACGCAGATCGGTGTCGCCGCGGCCGTCGTGGTGCCACGCCATCGCGACGACATACGCGCTCTCGCCCCAGTGCTCCTCGTACTCGTCGATCTCGTCGCTGTCGTTGCCGACGCCCATCCAGTAGAACGGACGGCCTGCGTCGTCGCGACCGTCGCGCGCGAGGATCCGGCCGAGCTCGACGATCGCACCCGTCGCCGCCGCACCTGCCACGTCGTCGCGCTCGCGCGCCCACGCGTCGAGCCCGTCCGCCAGGATCGCGCTCATCCACGGGCTGCAGCCCACGTAGCCGAAGTCCTCGCCGTGCGCCTCGGCCTCGTGCGCGAAGCAGCGCGCGTCCGGATCGTCGTAGCCCGGCGGGAATCCGTCCTGCACCGCGATGTATGCGTCCACCGCTTCGTCCGCCCACGCCGCGAAACCATCGCTGCGATCGTCGGACACGATCTCCGCCCACACGTACGCCAGCAACGCGAAGCCGGCGTGCCGTTCCGTCCAGAAGTCCGCGCCGCCGCCGTAGCCGGGGTCGCCCCACAGGTTGTGCGCACGCACGGCGATGTCCTCGGCGTATTCGCGGAAGCGATCGTCACCGGTCAGCAGGTAGTGGATCGCAGCGTGCTGCGCGTAGTGGTACTTCAGATCGTCGACTGCACCCGGCACCGGGATCTGCACGTCTTCACCGCTGCCGGTGGAGCCCGACACGTAGATGGCCGTCTCGCGATACGCCGCCGACAACGGCACCAGCTCACCGGTGCGCGCGTAGCCGCGGTACATCGCGGTGGCGCGGTCGTACAGCCACGAGCCGGTGTCGCCCATCTCCGCGAGGAACACGTCGGTGCCGAACGCCTCGTAGTCGCACAGCGTCGACCATGCCGCCGCCGATCCCATCACGTCGGCCGCGGGCATCTGCGGACCGGTGACGCCGCTGTCCGACAACCACGACGCGGGCAACAGCGCCCACACGCGCGGGCCTTCCGTGCCGTCGGCGACGACGAGCGTGTCCTCCACCGGCACCGCGTCGATCGTGCTGCCCGCCGCCGCGCCGAACTCCACCTCGACGTCGGTCTCGCCCGCGATCTCGAGATCGATCTGCACCTGCACCGAGCGCACGCTGCCGTCGCCGTGGGTCGCGAGCCCACGCGCCGCGCTCGCGACTTCGGAGCCCTCGTGCATCACCCGCACGAGCGTCGCGTCGTCGAGCGCACCGCCCCACAGCGGCACGGCGAACGACACGCGCTGCATCCCCGACACGCCGTCCTGCGGCACGAGGTGCACCATCACGGAATCGGCGGGCGCGGGCCCGGTGTCGTCGGCGTTCTCGTCGTCGCCGGGCTCGCCCGACGTGCCGTCGGGATCCGTGGCGTCGTCGGATCCACCCGGGGTCGTCATCGTCGCGTCGGCCGAGCCCGGTCCGGGGCCGCCGTCGTCTTCGGGGGCGTCGGCGGAGCCGGTGTCCGCGTCGGTGTCACCGGTCTGAGCGACGCCGTCGTCGCTGCACGCCGCGAGCACGCACGCCGCGAGCACGCCCGCGAGAGGTCGAATCGCGATCGTCGTCCGCATCGTTGCACGGTCGCAGCCGGCGCCGAAGCCGTCAATGCGCGTCGCCCGACGCGCCGCGACCTGTGCTCAATCGCTCACCACGGCGCGATCGCACCGCCACGATCCGTGACAGCGCCGCGCCGGTGCGAGTCATTCCAGGCAGTTCGCGCTGGCCGGCGGGCTGCAATGCATGGGGACGCAACGCGTGGCGCACGGCATGGGCCGCGAGCCACCCAAGACAACGGAGCGGAACGACCAATGCTACGTGCAGCACTCGCCTTCTTCATCATCGCGATCATCGCGGGAGTCTTCGGCTTCACCGGCATCGCCGCGGGCGCGGCCGGCATCGCGAAGATCCTCTTCTGGGGCTTCGTCATCCTCGCGGTGCTCGCCCTCGTCGGTGGTCTCGCGCTCGGTCGCCGCTGGTGACCGAGGCGCCCCTTCTGCTAGCTGGCTTGCGCCTTCGCTTGGACTGATCCACCTACGTCTCGAGTCACATCGACTTCATGAATCGTCGCGCCGGCCTGTGGTGAGGGCCGGCGCGGCGTCATTGCGCCGCTCGTTCGCGCCGTGATCGTCACGGCGACGCCACCGACGACGAGCACCATCGCGAAGAGCGTGGCGGGATCGATGGTCTCGCCGACCAACGCGCCGAGCACGATCGCGACGACCGGGTTCACGTATGCATACGTGCCGACCTTGGCCGGAGCGACGTTGCGCAGCAGCCAGCCGTAGGCGGAGAACGCCGCGATCGAGCCGAACAACACGAGGTACGCCCAGGCGAGCCACGCCGACGCGGCGATCTCCGCCGGCGGGGGCACGCGCTCGCCGCTCGTGAGACCGGCGATCACGAGCCACGTGCCGCCCGCCAGCATCTGCATCGCGGCGCTCGTGCGGCCGTCCGTGGGCGCGTCCACCTTGCGGGACAACAGCGATCCCAGCGCCCAGCCGGCCGCGCCGATCACGATGACGAGCGCGGGCATCGATGCGCCGCCGCTCGGACGCACGAGCAACGCGGTGCCGGCGAAACCGATCGCGAGCCCGAGCCACGCCGCGCGTGGCGGGCGGTCACCGAAGAGTCGCGCGAAGCTCGTCAGCCACAGCGGCATCGTCGCGACGAGCATCGCGGCCATGCCCGACGGCAATCCCTGCGCCTCGGCCCACGCGACGCCACCGTTGCCGGCGAGGAACAAGAGCGCACCGACGAACGCTGCCCCACGCCACTGTGCGGCCGTCGGTGTCGCGGCGCCGCGCATGCGCGCCCACGCATAGAGGAGCGCGCCCGCGGTGAGGAAGCGCGAGCCCATCGCGACGAGCGGCGGAGCGCTGTGCACGACGAACTGGATCGCGATGTACGTGGATCCCCAGACGACGTAGACGAGCGAGAACGCGAGAACGAGGCGAAGGCGCGGAGACATGGGGACCTCGGGCGACCGACCGATAGATCGGTACAATCGAGACAATCGCGGGTCGGCTGATTCTCCCGCGTAGACGGGGATATCTCCCCGTACTGCGGAAGACGGCAGCATGGGTCGACAGCTCGCGGGCCGCAATGTTTATATTGTCACCGTGACAATGTGGCGACCCAATCTCGCGGTCCGACAGGGCCCGCGCTACCTCGCGATCGCGGACGCGCTCGCCGACGACATCCGCGTCGGTCGACTCGAGCCGGGCGAGCGTCTGCCGACGCATCGCGATCTCGCCGACGAGCTCGGCGTCACCGTGGGCACCGTGACGCGGGCGTATCGCGAAGCGACCGATCGCGGGCTCGTGAGCGGCGAGGTGGGGCGCGGCACGTACGTGCGCGCGCCCGAGCCGGCCTCGCGCCGCCCGGTGATGGAGCTGCGCGACCCTTCCGATCGATCGCGCATCGATCTCAGCCTGAACTTCCTGCGCGTGCCCGAGTACGACGATCGCGTGGCGGAGACGCTCGCGGAGCTCGCCGACGAGCGCGGCGTCGCGGCGCTGTTCGACGAGTACAAGCCGCAACCGGGTGTCGCCGCCCATCGCGAAGCGGGTGCGCGCTGGGTCGCACGCGCGGGCATCGACGCGCAGCCCGATCAGGTGCTCGTGTGCGCTGGAGCCCAGCACGCGATGACGGTGGGTGTGCTCGCACTGACGCGTCCCGGCGACACGATCCTCGCGGGCGAGGTGACGTACCCGACGATGATCACGCTCGCGCGCGTGCTGCATCGCCCGTTGCGAGGGGTCGCGATGGATCGCGAGGGCCTGATCCCCGAGGCGCTCGACGCAGCCTGCCGCGCCCATCGCCCGCGGCTGCTCTACTGCATGCCGAGCGTGCAGAACCCGAGCAACACGGTGATGTCGCCGGGCCGGCGCGCCGCGATCGCCGAGGTCGCGATGCGCCACCACGTCGCGGTGCTCGAGGACGACGTCTACGGCTTCCTGCTCGACGAGCGCCCGCCACCGCTCGTCTCGTTCATGCGCGAGGGCGGCTACTTCCTCACGAGCCTGTCGAAGTCGGTCGCGCCGGGGCTGCGCGTCGGCTACCTCGTCGCACCGCCCGGGGAGACGGGCCGGTTCCTCGACGCACTCTGGGCCACCGCCGTGATGGCGCCGCCGCCCACGGCCGAGATCGCCGCGCGCTGGATCGACGACGGCACGGCCGACGCGATGGCGAGCGCGCGCAGGCTCGAGGCCGGCGCACGACAGCGCATCGCGGCCGCGATGCTCGCGGGCTTCGACCTCGATCGCCATCCGAACGCGTTCCACGTGTGGGTGCGGTTGCCGGCGCCGTCGCGCAGCGCGGGCTTCGTGTCGTGCGCGCTGCAGCGCGGCATCGCGGTCGTGCCGGGCGAGGCGTTCGCCGTCGGCGACCTGCGCCACCCGGCGGTCCGCGTGTCGCTGGGTCCTCCGCGGAATCACGACGAGCTGCGCCGTGGTCTCGGCGTGCTCGCCGATCTGCTGCGCGGCAGCGACGCGCCCGGCGTGGTGTGAGCCGAACGCGGCGCGGCGCGCTACGCTGTGCGTGATGCGGATCGAGACCGAGACCGACTTCGCCCGCATCGTCTTCCCCGGCCAAGAAGGCCCGGGTCGCGAAGGCTTGCAGCTCGACTTCAAGCGCGAGCTGCCCGACGACGGTCGCGAGATCGCGCTCGACGTCGCTGCGTTCGCGAACATGGACGGCGGCGTGCTCGCCTACGGCGTCGACGAGGACGAGGGCCCGGACGGCCGCAACATCGCGACGGCGATCGTCGGCCTCGTGGACGTCGACGACGCCGCGGCGCGCGTCGAGCAAGCGATGAGCCAGTGGCTGCACGGCCTCGACTTCCGCCCGCGCCCCGAGAAGCTGATGCCGCTGCCCGGCTCGCACGTGCTCGTCGTGAACGTGCCGGCCAGCCCGCGACTCGTCGGGACGCGCGCCGTGAGCGAGAAGCGCGGCGGCATCTGCTACCCGTACCGGACGACCCACGGAAAGGACTATCTTCGTCCCGAGGACGTGGAACGCCGGATCATGGGCAGCACCGCGCGGGCGATGCGGATCCGCCTCGCCGAACTGCTCGAGGACGGCGATCGTTCCGGCGGCCGCGCCGTCAAGCTGCACTTCCTCAAGAACATGCACACCACGACCTTCCTGCCGCAGCCCCGACCGTGGCCGCACGACGTCAGCCTCGTCGGTCTCACGTCGTGGGGCGTGCAGCTGCACTTTCTCGGCGCCTCGAAGCGACTCGTGTTCGAGGTGCCGTACGAGTGGGTCGCGTCGGTGTGGTGGTGGCCGGCGGCGAAGAACGGCACGCCGAGCGAGCAACCCGCGTTGCTCGTGGCCGCCGATCTCTCGTGGGAGGTCGCCGACGAGATGAAGATCGGCATCCGCGCCGTGCCGATGCCGTGGTCGCGCTAGCGAAACGGTTGCGGCCCGCGCCGGTCGAGAGTGCACGACCAGCGGTTGGCGAACGCGCGCCGTGGTGCAGGATGCGAGTGGAGGACTCGCCCCATGGAACCGCGCGTGATGGACGTGATGACTCGCGAGGTGTTCGCCGTTGCGCCGGATACCGGCCTCGAGACGGCGGCCCGGCTGCTCGCGCACCGCGGCATCAGCGGCGCTCCGGTCGTGTCGGGGCGCAGCATCGTCGGCGTCGTGAGCTTGAGCGACCTGGTCGACCCCGATCGCGACCACGGGGAGGCCGTCGGCTACCCGCTGTACTACCGGATCGCGGATGGGTTCGCGCACGAGCTCGGCGATCACGTGCTCCCGCAGGAAGGACGCGTGGCCGACGTGATGACGCGGACGGTCGTCTCGATCGACGCGGACGCGACGATCTTCGATGCGGCGGAGCGCATGCTCGCGCTCGGTGTGCACCGCCTGCTCGTGCTGCGCGGCGACGAGCTCGTCGGCATCGTCACGACCGTGGGCTTGCTGCGCGCGTTCGTGCAGCTGTGCCGCGACCCGCTCGACCACCGGCCCGCTTAGCGACCGTGAACCACAGCGTCATGTCGGCGCCGAGCACGAGCTCGACGCCGCCGACGCGCGCGATCTCCTCGGCGCCGGTGGACTGCACGACGCGCACGCGACCGATGCCACCCGAGGCGAGGTTGGTGATCTCGAGCTGCGCGCGCATGCCGAGGCGCAACGCGACCGACGACGTCGGTCGGCGCCGGTAGAGCCACCCCGGCGACAGACTCACGAGCCCGCCGAGCAGCGGGCCCGCACGCTCGCCGTCCTCGTTGCGGAGGTTGCGGACCTCGCCGGCCTCGCTCACGAACCACGGCTCGACGACGAAGCCGGCGATCGTGCGCAGCTCGAAGCTCTTGCGGCGCAGCGCGTAGCCGCCGGCCACGTGCACGGCGAACCGATGCACGCGCGCGACCTCGTCGCCGCGCGTCATGTGGCGCAGACCGACGCTCACGAGCGCGCCCACCGGCACGCGCAGATCGACGTCGAGCCCCGCGCCGCCGGACGGGCCCGACACGCCGCCGGGGCCGAGCCCGACGAGCAGCGCGCCCGAGGGCGTGAGGCCGAGCTCGAAGCGCTCGATCGGCACAGGTGCGACGACGGCAGGCGGCGCACTCGGGGGCGGCGCGGTGGTGACGGGGGTCGTGGGCGCGGGCACGACCTCGCGCACCGGCGCGGGCTCGGGCTCGGGCTCGGGGATCGCGACGTCCTTGCGCGTGGGCTCGATGCGTTCCTCGCGGATCGCTGCCAGTGTGTTCGCGAGCGTGGTCGCCATCGAGTGCACCCGGTCGGTGGCGTCAGCCGTGAAGCTGCGCTCGTACGAGCGCCCGTCCTGCAGGATCACGACGAGTCGCGTGTCGGCACCGGACGACGCGAGCTCCGCGTACACGAACTCCTGGCCACCGAGCGACTGCACCGTCGATGCGCGATGGGCCAGCACGCGCACGGTGGGCAGCCGTGCCTCGATCGCGACGCGCAACGGCTCGAAGTCGTCGGCGGGCACGCGCAAGAGCACGGGCAGGGTGCCTTGCCTGATCGCGTCACCGGTCGGCGTCGATGCGGGCGCGGATGTCGTCGCGGCAGCGGGCGCGACGAGCAGCGAGAGACACAGGGCGAACGTGATCGGCATGCTTCACACGCACGTCGAAGGCTGGAAGCAGCAGACGTCTTCCTCGCTCCAGATCTCGCAGCAGCCCGCGGGCGGCTCGTCGTCGCAGCACGGGCCCTCGGGCGCGTTGCAGCACGGCCCTTGCGGATCTTCGCAGCACGGGTGGTCGATGTTGAAGCAGCACGGATGATCCGGCTCCCAGCAGCACAGGTCCTCGTCCGCGCAGCACTTGGGGTAGTCAGCGGTCAGCGCGAACGGGCAGCAATCCGCCAGCCCTGCCTCCTCGACCGTGCAGCAGTCGTCGTCCGACACCGAGTCGCAACACCACAGGTGCTCCGGATCGAGGCAGCATGCCGGGTCGCCCGGGTTGACGCAGCACGCGAGGTTGTCCTCGTCGGGGCAGCACCACGAGTCCGTGTGCGGGTCGCAGCACCACGGGTTGTCGTCGACCAAGCAGCACGACGGCGCGCCCGGCTGACTGCAGCACTCCGGGTGCTTCGGGTTCTCGCAGCAGAACTCGCCGACGAGCTCGCACAACTCCTCTTCGTCGTAGCCGTCGTCGCCGGTGGTCGCTGCTTCGAGCACGAGGTCGAGGTCGTGCACGCGGCAGCCGACGATCGCGAGCGTGATCCACAGCGCGCGCTGCATCACGGTGCGGGCGTCTCCGCGAGGCTGCGCGCGGCCAGCCCTCGATACGCGCCCTTGGGGAAGTCCGCGAGGTACGCCGTCCAGCACGCGCCTTCGTCCTTCGTCGAGGCGTGGCGGCACAGACCCGCGCGCGCATCGTCGGCGAAACGACCGCGCGGGAACTTGCCGAGGTAGGCGCGCCATAGCTTGGTCTGCTCCGCGATGATGCCGCCCTGGTGGGCGATCGTGAAGCGGTCGCCGTACGCGAGCTCGACGAGGGGATGGCGACCGCCGATCGCGACGAGCCGCGCGAGCAGCTCGTCGGCCTTGCGGTGCTCGCCGCGGGCGAGCGCGGCCTCGGCCTCGTCGGCGAGCGCACGCAGCTGCGCATCGGTGGTCGGACGCTTCGCCTTCGGCTCGCTCGGTGTCTGCACCGGCGCGGGCTCGACCGGCGTCGCGACGGTGGGCGCCGGCGCGGGAGCGGGCGTCCGTGTCGTCGCCACGCGCGACGGATCGACGGACTCCACCTGCGCGCCGTGCTCGACCACCGACGGTGCCTGCGTGTGCGGCGTGGCGTCGCCCACCCGCGTCGATCGCATCTGCGTGATGCCGGCCGTGATCACGACGAGCGCGGCCGCGGCGATCGCCAACGCCACGGGCACCACCCACGCGGGGCGCACGGATCGCCGCCACGGCGGAATGCCCTCGCTCTCGCGGTCGCGCACGTCGGCCTCGGCCAGCCTGCGCGCGGCCGCCACGAAGATGGCGAGCGAATCGGGCCCCGCACCGCCGCCACGCCGCTCGCGGGCGTCGTCCATGCGCGACGCGGTCGCGATCGCGTGATCGTCGGCCGCATCGGGATCGATCGCTCGCGCGCGCGCGATGACGTCGGCGAACCCCGGCGGTTTCGCCTGATCGATGTCGCGTTCGGCGGCCGACGTCGCGGCCGCGCGCATGCGCTCGATCGACTCGTCGTCGCTCACCGCGCGTCCTCCTCGGACTCCAGCCAGCCCTCGCGCGTGAGGATCTCGCGGATGCGCTGACGCGCGCGCGTGACCCGAACCGCGACGTTGTTCTCGGTGGCCCCCACGATCGCGCCGACCTCGGCCGCGGTGAGCTCCTGCAGCTCCTTGAGGATGAACGCCTCGCGCCAGTGATCGGGCAGCTCGTCGAGTGCGGCGTACAGCGCTCGGCTGCGCGCGAGGTCGAGGTGACGATCGGCGGGATCGTCGGCCCGTGCCTGCGAATCCACGATGAGCTCGAGCTTGCGCTTCGCCCTGCGACCGCCTTCGTCCTTGCGCCACCGGTTGTGCGCGATGTTCAGCGCGATGCCGCGCAGCCACGCGAGGAACGGACGGCGGCGATCGTAGCGAGCGCGGTGCACCATGGCTTGGGCGAAGGTGTCCTGCGTGAGCTCTTCGGCGGTGTGTCGATCGCCGCAGAGATAACGGAGGTGGCGGAAGAGCGGCAGGTACAGCGCCTCGTAGACCGCGCCCCACGCCTCGACATCGCCGTCGAGCGCCGCTGCGATCGCGGCGTGCACCGAGCCGGCGCCGCGCGGGTCGGGCTCGGCCTGCGCATCGACCGGACGCAGGTGGATGGGCTTGCGGGACACGGGAGGCCCTGCATGTTAGCGCGAGCGGGCCCGACCCTTACGCCCGCAGAACGGCGATGGAAACGTCACGAGAGCCCGTAAGACGGGGGGCGGTCGGTGCGAAGCGGCACACATGCGACCCGCTCCGCTCGTGCTCGGTCTCGCCGGGCTCCTCGCGCTCTTCGGGGTCTCGTGTGCCCCCGACGAGCCATCCACTGCCGACGCGATGGCCGACCGCGCTCCCCTCGCGCGGCTCACCAACGCGCAGCTGAACAACACGCTGCACGATCTGTTCGCACCCGTGGAGGTGCCGCTCGTCGCCCTGCCGCTCGAGCTCGAGGGCCATGGCGGGTTTCGGAACAACGCCGATCTCGCGCTCTCCTCGCCAGCGCTGGTCGAAGCGTTCCAAAGCGCGGCGGTGGATGTGGCGAACGCTGTGGTGACGGACATCGACGTGCTCCTGCCCTGTGCGGCGGCTCAGGAGCCCGCGTGCGCCCACGAGTACCTCGACGATCTCGCGCCGCGTGCGTGGCGACGGGCGTTGACCGCCGACGAATCGACGGCGATGCACGCGGAGCTCGACGCGTGGATCGCCGCGCACGGCTTCACCACCGCGCTGCGGTTGTCGATCGAATCGCTGCTCGTGGCGCCCGAGTTCGCCTACCTGCCGCGCATCGGCAGGGACGGATCGGGCGACGCGAAGGCGCTCGATTCGTGGGAGATCGCCGCGCGCATGTCGTACCTGCTGTGGAACTCGCCGCCGGACGAGGAGCTGCGCGCGCTCGCGGCGAAGGACGCACTGCAGGATCGCGAGGTCGTGGTGGCGCAGGCGTGGCGCATGCTCGCCGACCATCGCGCGAAGCTCGGTATCGTGCAGTTCCACCGCGAGCTGCTCGACTTCGATGCGATCGGCTCGAACACGATCGACATCGAACTGTTCGCGCCGACGTTCCCGGAGTACGCGGAGATCGGCGACCTCGAGGACTTCGCCGACTACTACTACGCGGAGTACGTGCCGATGATGCGCTTCGAGCCCGAGGTGTTCGTGGCGCAGCACGTGCTGGAAGGCGAGGGCACGCTGCGTGCGCTCTTGACCTCGAACCAGGCGTGGATCGCCGGGCCCGCATTCGAGGGCACGTACCGCGTGCCGTTCCCGGAGGGCGCGCAGCCGATCGAGTGGACCGCGATCGACGACGCCGCGGTGCTCGGGGCCGCGTACTCCGAGCCGCTGTTCTGGGGCGAGTACTACCCGGTCGAGCTCGATCCGACGCAGCGCGCCGGTGTGCTCACCCTGGCCGGCGTGTTGTCGGCGAGTGCCGGGCCACGACAGCCGTCGCCCGTGAAGCGCGGGGTGCAGGTGCTCGATCGCCTGCTCTGCCGTGAGCTGTTGCCGCCCGGAGACGTGCCACCGCTCGAGCAGAGCACGGCGGGCCACGAGCCCCGCACGAACCGCGAGAAGTACGAGATCCACACCGAGAACGCCGCGTGCGCGACCTGCCACGCGTCGATCGACGGCATCGGCTTCGCGTTCGAGCACTACGACTCCGTCGGACGCTACCGCGCCGAGGACGGCGGCGTGCCGGTCGACGCGAGCGGCGAGCTGGTCGGCACCGACGTCGACGGCGAGGTGAGCGACGCCGTCGAGCTCGCGCATCGGCTCGGCGACAGCCGCGTCGTGCACGACTGCTACGTGCGGCAGTGGTACCGCTACGCGTTCGGGCGCGACGAGACCGACGAGGACGAGCCCGCGATCCGTGCGCTGCAAGACGGCTTCTGGGCCGCCGGCGGCGACATCCCCGAGCTCGTCGTCAGCATCGTCGCGAGCTTCCCCTTCACGCACCGGAGGTCGTCATGAATCGTCGCGAGTTCCTCGCCGCTCTCGGTCTGGGATCCGGGAGCCTGTTCCTGCCGTCGCTGTTCGACGGTCGAGCCCACGCGGCCGAGCCGCCCCGCCGATTCGTCGTGTTCTACACGCAGAACGGCACGTGGCACGACGGGTGGAAGATGCGACGCCCCGGCCTCGCCGAGGACGCGCGCTGGAGCTTCGACCTCGGCGAGTCCACCGAGGCGGAGTTCAGCGCCCAGCTCGCGCCGCTCTTCCCGTATCGCGATCGCCTCGCGATCGTCGACGGACTCGCGCTCGTGTCGGCCGAGGCGGATGTCGCCGGCATCTTGCGCCACGAGATCGGACAGGTGCACTCGCTCACCGGCTCGATGGTCGAGCTCGTGGCGGGGCGGGCGTTCGGCGGCGTCGCGTCGATCGATCAGCGCATCGCCGACGTGCTCGCGCGTCCCGATCGATTGCGCTCGCTCGAGCTCGCCGTGGGCGACCCGGCGTCGTCGGTGAGCTACCGCGATCGCTTGCAGCTGCTGCCCTACGAGCAGCGCCCCGAGGTCGTGTTCCAGCGCATGTTCGGCCTGCTCGGCACAGGCACGGACGCCGACGCGTTCGTGCGGGAGCAGGGCAGCGTGCTCGATCGCGCCGCGACGCGCTACGACGCGCTCGCCAAGCGGCTGAGCGGGGAGGATCGCGCGAAGCTCGAGGCCCATCGCGATCTCGTGCGCGACCTCGAGACCCGCATGAGCGGGCTCGCGAGCGCGAGCTGTACGCCACCCGCGGTGCCGGGCGGACGGGTCGGCTACCGCGAGGACTACACGACGCTCGTGGGGCTCACCGCGGCCGCGATGGCGTGCGACCTCGTGCGCGTCGTGTCGATCGAGCTCGGCGACATCCCCGGCGAGCTGCTGGGCGAGGCCGGCGTCGACATCCACGACGAGTACGCGCACAACATCTTCGAGGACGAGAAGGCGCGCCAGGTGATGACGGACTGGACCGCGATGCATGCGGCCCAATTCGCCGAGCTGCTCGCCGCGCTCGATGGCGTGCCGGAGGGTGGCGGCACGATGCTCGATCACACGACGTGCCTGTGGGTGAGCGAGCTCGCCGATGGGGCGCACGGCTTCGAGCAGTGGCCCGCGGTGATCGCCGGCGGCGACGCGCTTCGGCTCGGACAGTACGTGCACATGCCGTCGGACACCCCGTTCGCCGGCAAGACGTGGAACGGCGGCACGCTGCCCGCGATGGGCATGCCGCACCAGAAGCTGCTCACCACGATCGGTCGCGCGATGGGGGTCACGGACGAGAGCGGCGAGCCGCTGTCGGCGATGCCGGTGCGCGAGATCGCGGGGATCGACGGCGCGAAGATCGACTGCACCGGGATCATCGAGGAGTTGATGCCATGAGCGCGCGATGGACGATGCGAGCGGCGGTCGTGTGCGTCGTCGTCGGCTGTGCGCCGCCCTCGGACGACGAGCCGGCCGACACCTGGGTGGACACGGACGTCCCGCCCACCAGCGACAGCGGCGGAGCGATCGACGACGACGACGATGGCAGGTCGAGCGGAGGAGGCGGCAGCGGCGAGGTCTACGGCGTGTGGCTGTTCGAGGGCACCGTCGTGCCTGGCACGTCGTTCACCGGCAGCGGCGAGCTCGCGGCGTACGACGACACCGACACGGATCACTGCATCCTCGTGTGGGAGTTCACCGCGGCGACGCCGTCGACGGAGTGCACGGAGTGCGAGTTCGCGTTCGAGCTCACGCTCGGCGCCGTGGAGATCGACTTCGAGCTCGCCGAGGGCGCGTGCGACGACTGGGCGCCGCTCGCCGTCGACGGCCAGACGATGGCGCTGGGCTACGCGGCGAGCACCGTCTATCAGCGCACGGACGCGACGTGGGGCGCCGCCGGCGAGGGCGAGTTCACGGCGAGCTCGGGCCAGTTCTACGGAGAGATCGAGGTCGACTGATCATCGCTCGCGCACGGCCACGCCGATCGCGAACCACCCGACGAGGTCGAGCGCGCGGCGCATCGGCACGAGCCCCACGGCCCGGCATTCCGCCTCGAACTCCGCCGTGGTGAAGTGCGCCTCTTCGGGGTGCACGAACAACGCTCGTGACGCGCGCGTCGTGAGGAAGCCGCGCAGGACCTCCTCGTAGTAGAAGCGGCCGCCGGGCACGAGCACGCGATGCACCTCGCGCAGCGCCTGCCGCCACTCGGGTACGTGGTGGAGGATCGCGAAGTCGAACACCGCGGCGAACGTCTCGCCGTCGAACTGCAGCGCGGCCGCGTCACCCACGTGCAGGCGCACGCGATCGCGCAGTCGCGCGGGCACGCGTGAACGCGCGCGGTCGACCTGCGCCGGGTCGAGATCGATTCCGTCGTACTCGTCCGCACCGAATCGATCGAGCACGATCCGCACGCCTTCGCCTTGCCCACATCCGAGCTCGAGCGCGCGGCCACCGTGGAGCCGGCCACCGACATGCTCCAGCCAGCGCGCCTCGACCGATCGCTGCAGGAACGCGCGAACCGGGTTGTTCACGATCCACGTCTCGATCCGGTTCATCCGCATCGGTGTGTCTCCCACATGGAGGGCCCGAGCGGGTGTCGTGGCGCACTGGCTCGGCCGCGGCCCGCGTGCGAGGATTCGAAGATGGCCTCGCTTGCATTCGGACGGATCGCTCGCGCGTGGTGGTTACCGGCAGCGCTCGTCCTCGCGTGCGGCGACGACACCTCGAACGGATTCGGCCCGGGCGCGACCGACGACACGGGCACCGTGCCGGGCTCGAGCTCGGGAACGACCACGGCCCAGACCGGGCCGGACACGTCGGGCGATGCGAGCGCGGACACGACCGGGCCCACGACGACGAGCGGCAACTCGGTCGACGAGTCGTCCTCGTCGCCGCCGCCCGAGTGCGAGGGCGACGGCGAGTGCGACGACGAGAACCCGTGCACGATCGACGCGTGCGACGCGGGCACCTGCGCCCACGAGCAGCTCGACGGCGTGTCGGCGCCCGACCGCGCGCAAGTCGACGGTGACTGCCTCGAGCGCGTGTGCATGGCCGGTGAAGCGACCGACCAGATCGACGACACCGATCTGCCCGACGACGACGACCCGTGCACCGACGACGTGTGCACGAGTGGCGAGCCGTCGAATCCGCCGGCGGCCGAGGGCACGCGTTGCTCGGGCGATGGCTTCTGCGACGGCGCGGGCACGTGCTCCGACTGTGTCACACCCGACGACTGCGACCAGCTCCCGGCCGACGACGACTGCCAGCAGCGCACGTGCATCGACCACACGTGCGGCCAGTCCTTCACCGATGCGGGCGAGCCCGTGAACGATGCGCTGCAGACGGACGCCGACTGCCTCGTGGTGGTGTGCGACGGCGCCGGCGGCACGCAGGAGGATCCCGACGACGTCGACGTGCCCGTGGACGGGCTCGAGTGCACCGCAGACGAGTGCAACGCGGGCGTGCCGGACAACCCGCCGCTCGACGCCGGCGCGGACTGCAGCGCCGGCACGTGCGACGGCCTCGGCGGCTGCGTCGGGTGCCTCACCCCGGCGGACTGCGGCGGCATCGATACGTTCTGCCAGACGATCACCTGCATCGACAACGTCTGCGGCGTCGACAACGAGGACGCGGGCGTGCCGCTGCCGGCTGCCGACCAGACGGATGCCGACTGCCAGCTGCTCGTGTGCGACGGCGACGGTCTGCCGCAGAACGTCCCCGACGACGTCGACCTGCCGGACGACGACGGCAACGAATGTACGGACGAGGTGTGCGTCGACGGGGTGCCCGACCACCCGAACGAGGAGATCGACACCGCGTGCGCCCAGGACGGTGGCTCGTTCTGCGATGGCGCGGGCGATTGCGTCGAGTGCAATGCCGACGCGCAGTGCAGCGAGGCCGATCAGTGCGACGTGCCGGTGTGCGACGGCAACGAGTGCGATCAGGAGCCGTTGCCGAACGGCACGGCGTGCGACGACCAGTTGTTCTGCACGTTCAGCGACACGTGCAACGGCAGCGGCACGTGCGTCGGCGCGGGCGATCCATGCCCCGGTGCCGACGGCGACGGTGACTGCTCGGAGTCGTGCAGCGAGCAGTTCGATTCGTGCGTGGGCAACGATCCCAACGGAGCGACCTGCGACGACGGTCTGTTCTGCACCGCCACCGACACGTGCAACGGCAACGGCACGTGCAACGCCGGTGGCAACCCGTGCGTGGGTGCGGACGGCGACGGCAACTGCGCGGAGTCGTGCAACGAGGCGGCGGACAACTGCACGGGCAACGACCCGGGCGGCTCGGCGTGCAACGACGGGCTCTTCTGCACCGCGACGGACACGTGCAACGGCATGGGCACGTGCGCGGGGACCGGCAACCCGTGCCCGGGCGCCGACAACGATTCCGACTGCACGGAGACGTGCAACGAAGCCACGAACAACTGCACGGCCAACGATCCGAACGGCGTGCCGTGTACGGACAACGTCTTCTGCAACGGCACGAACACGTGTCAGAACGGCGCGTGCACGGCGAGCGGCATCAACCCGTGCCCGGGTGTCGACAATGACAGCGATTGCTCGGAGACGTGCAACGAGGCCGGCGACAACTGCAACGGCAACGATCCCGCTGGCTCGGCCTGCAGCGACGGACTGTTCTGCACGGGCATGGACACGTGCAACAACGCGGGCGTGTGCGTGTCGCCCGGCAATCCGTGCCCTGGTGCGGATGGCGACGCCGACTGCTCGGAGACGTGCAGCGAGATGGCCGACGCGTGCAGCGGCAACGACCCCAACAACAGCGCGTGCAACGACGGCCTGTTCTGCACCGAGACGGATCGCTGCAACAACTCCGGCACGTGCGTGGGCACCGGTAGCCCGTGCGACGGATCGGACAACGACAACGACTGCAGCGAGCAGTGCCGCGAGAACATGGACGACTGTCAGGGCGCGGACCCGAACAACACCGTGTGCGACGGCAGCTGCGGCCTGTGCGAAGGCGGCAGCTGCATCACGTTGTGTCCGTTCTGATCAGCGACGTCGCCGACGCAGCGCCGCCATCGTCAGCACGACGAGCCACGGCGTGGCACCGCGCGGCGTCGTCGTGCAGCCGCAGCC
Source organism: uncultured Nannocystaceae bacterium (assembly GCA_964468635.1). GTDB lineage: Bacteria > Myxococcota_A > Polyangia > Nannocystales > Nannocystaceae > Xiheibacterium. Next base: position 68,879 of record CAYXVR010000002.1, on the reverse strand, counting down.
GGCGTCGCCGTCGTCGCGATCGAAGTCGCCCGACAGGCCGCCCGAGTCGTCGGAGCCGGCGTCGTCGGAGCCGGCGTCGTCGGCCGACTCGTCGCCGTCGTCGGCCGAGCCGGCCGAGTCGTCCTCGCGCGGATCGTCGAGCGGATCGTCGACCAGCCACATCTCGGGCCCGCTGCCGGTGACGATGAACGGCGTGTCGCGTACCGGCGGTCCCACGGCGATGAGCTCGAGCGCGGCGGGCTCGAGCGCGGTCGCCTCCTCGAGCGAGAAGCCCCACGCCTCGGCGATGGCCGGCGTGATCGCGCGGCGCCAGCCGTGCTCGACGAGCCAGATCTCGGTGGAGCCGGCGGTGGTGACGACGAACGGCGCCTCGCCGAGGTCGACGCCTTCCTCGACCGCGTCGATCGCCGCGTCGTCGACGTGCGCGACGTGGAAGAGCTCCGAGAAGCCCCATGCGGCGAACGCCGCGGGGTCGGGCACGTGGCGGCGTACGCCGGCCGGAATCGCCGGCGCGGGGCATCCCAGCTCGGGCGCCGAGATCGCGAGCTCCGCGTTCATCTCGCCCTCGTGGTCCATCGCGTACACACGCACGCCGTGCAGCTCGCCGTCGCGCAGGCCGAGCGGCACCTCGACCTCGAACGCGTGATTGCACGAGCCGATCGCCATGCACAGATCGTCGCGCGGATCGTCGGCGAGCACCGACAAGGCGATCGCGGCCGGATCACCGAGCGCGCCGTCGAACACGACCTGCACCTCGATCGGATCGGCCGGTGCGTCGGGATCCTGCGCCCAGCCCGAGATCGCCTCGCAGGTCGCCGCATCCACGCTGCCGCCGGGCGGCACGGTGATGTCGCAGATGCCCCCGCCGGGGCCGCCGCCCATGTACTCCCAGTGCCAGTCCTCGCTCGGCACGGTCTCGTAGAAGCCGTAGTCGTTGCCGTGGGCTTGGAGCCACGCGTACACGCCGGGATTCGACGTGCTCAGATCCAACGCACTGCCGCTCTGGTGATTGCTGTACCCCGGCTCGGCGGCGAGGTTGCAGCTGTTGCAGCAGCAGCAGGTGTAGCACATGTAGAAGTACTCCTGCTCCTCCATGGTGCGGAAGCCGCTGTTGATGTGGATGTCCACGCCGTCCGCGGCCGCGGCCTCGCGCATCACCCAGTACGCGTTCGCGGTGTTCTTCTCGACGGGATCGCCGTCGACGGTGACGACGGTGATCTCGAACGGCACGCCCGCGTCGTAGCCCATGTCCTGGTGCTCGGCGCAGTCGTAGGACGGCGGATGGAACTCCGGCTCCGTGGGCGCGACGAGCCCGCACGGCTCGCCGACGCCGGCGCGCATCTCGACGTCGGGCTCGCTCGCGCCGTCGTCACAGCCGGCCGACAACACGAAGGCGATCGCGATCGAGATCCATGCGCTCTTCACTGTGGCCATCCCTTCGAGTCCACGATCACCATGCCCGGCCGTGCGCCCGTGCACCAGTTCCCGAAGTACGTACGCAGAAGCTACAGCGCGGAGATGCGCAGTCGCGGCGGCATGGCGCTCGTCGCATCGAGCAGATCGATGCCGTCGGTCGCCACCGGCACGATCGCGAAGTACAGCGATTCGGTCGGATCGAACAGCTCCGGCGGCAACGACCACACGATCTCCTCGCCGAGCACCACGAGGCCGAGGTCCTCGCCCACGAGCTCCGCGGTCGCTGGATTACCGACCGTCAGGGTCTGCAAGTCGAACGGTTCGGTGGTCCAGAGCTCGCCGGTGCTGCCAGAGTTGTCCCCGGTCTCCGAGCCGACGACGACGGAGAGCTCGATCGAGACGATCGTCGCGTCGACGAGCGTGTCGTCCAAGTCGAAGCGCAGCCATCCGGTGGACACGAGGCCGCCACCGTCGGCGAGATCGACCGTGAACGACTGCGGGCCGGCTTCCTCCGCGCACGCCATCGGGTCGAAGACGGTGTCCTGCGTGCACACGGCGATCGCGGCGTCGTACACCACGTCGATCGGTGATGCGGTGGTGGACGATGCCTCGCCCTCGAGGGTGGTCGTCGTGTCGTCGTCGACGCCCATGGTCGTGGCGGGCGCCGACGTCGACGACGTGCCGTCGAGCGGCAGCGCCGTCGTGGTCGAGTCGGCCGAGGTCTCGCCGCCGACCGTCGTCACGGGGTCGCTCGCGAGCGTGGGATCCACCGTGCCCGTGTCGTCGTCCGTCGGCACGCACGCGCCAGCGAGATCGGCCGGCGCATGCTCGCCGTAACGCCGACCCGAATCGCAGTCGTCGGCAGGGAAGCTGCAGTACCCCGTGAGCTCGCACGTGCCGTCGGTCGCCGCGCTCGTGCAGTCGCTCGCGTCGTGACACGCGAACGCGCTCGCGCCGGTGCATCCACCGATCGAGAGCGCGACGAACAGGACGCACCACCGCACGACACCATGGTCCCGCGTTCCGCTGCGGCGCGTCCCCCCGGAAACCACCCGATCCATCGTGGTCACGCAGTCCGGACATACCCGCAGCTCCGCTCACGCGCGCAGAGAACGTAGGTTCTACGCAGAGTTGCGTGTGATTTTGAGAGGCAGTTTCATTTTCGTTAGGCTCGTCCGCGATGACGAGGATCGCCCTGGGACCCGCGCTCGCGTTCGCGCTCGCGTCCGCCTGTGCGGAGAGCGACGACCCGCTCGAGGGCCTGGAGGTCGTCGGCGCCGATCCGACCGACCTGCCGATCGCGGGCATCGACGACGAATGGCGCGCGCGCTTCGACGAAGGCGACATCCGCTTCGAGCAGCGCTTCCGCGAGGCGCAGGGCCTCGGCCCCGTCTACATCCGACAGGCGTGCGGCTCGTGCCACGAGGGCGACGCGAAGGGCCCCGGCTTCGTCACGAAGATGGTGGCTGTCGAGGCCGACGGCATCACGCCGCTCGCGGATCAATCGGTGCTCGAGTACGGTGCCACGATTCGCCCGTACGCGGCGGGCGGCGCCGTCACGCCGCTCGACGTGCCCGACGGCACGCTCGTCCGCAAGAGCACCCGCATCGGCCCCGCCGTGTTCGGTCGCGGCTACATCGACGCGATCGCCGACGCCGAGATCGAGCGCATCGAAGCCGAGCAGAGCGAGCGGACCGACGGCATCTCGGGCCGCATCCATCGCGTGGCGTGGCAGTCCGAGGCGAATCCGGACACGCGCTTCCACAGCTATGGCCCGCAGACCACCGGGCTCATCGGCCGCTTCGGGCTCAAGGCCCGCATCGCCACCGCCGACGAGTTCACGGCCGACGCGTTCCAGGGCGACATGTCGCTCACCAATCCGCTGCGTCCGGTCGAGCTGCCGAACCCGGACGCACTCGACGACGATGCGCACGAGGGCATCGACGTCGACGAGGAGACGGTGAACGTGGTGGGCGACTACGTGCGCCTGTTGTCGATCCCCGCGCGGCTCGATCCCGCCGACGACGACGATCTCGCCGCGGGTGCGGAGCTGTTCGACACCGTCGACTGCGATGCGTGCCACGTGCCGTCGATGCGCACGCGGGCCGACTATCCCATCCCGCAGCTGGCCGACGTCGACGCGCCGGTGTTCAGCGACTTGTTGCTGCACGACATGGGCGAAGATCTGGCCGACGGCCTCGTCGAGAACGACGCGAGCGGCAGCGAGTGGAAGACCGCGCCGCTCATCGGCCTGCGTCACCTGCGTTCCTACCTGCACGACGGCCGTGCGAGCACGGTCGCCGAGGCGATCGAGCTCCACGACGGCGAAGGCTCCGAGGCCACTCCGGTCGTCGAGGCCTATCGCGCGCTCTCCGACGACGAGCGCGATCAGTTGGTCGCGTACGTCGAGACCCTGTGAACCACCTGGAAACCGAAATGACGCGAACCCTGATCCTCGTTCTCGCCCTTCCGTTCTTCTCCGCATGCGACGGCGACGACGGTGCCGACGATCCCGAAGCCGCCGCCATCCTCTCGGTGAAGGAGTACGTGAGCACGGAGCTCGACGCGCTGGTCGACGCATCCGTACGCATCGAGACCGCCGCTCCTGCTGCCGATGCCGACGGATGGAACGTCACCGCAGACGCAGCAGCCGTCGAGGAGATGCGCGCCAGCTGGCACGACGCGCGCGTCTCGTACGAGCGTGTCGAAGGCGCGATCGCCGTGCTGTTCCCCGATCTCGACGCCGCCACCGACGAACGGTACGACGGCTTCATCGCAGAGGCGGCCGACCCCGATCTGTTCGACGGAGCGGGCGTCACCGGCGTGCACGCGATCGAGCGCATCCTGTGGGCCGACGCCCATCCCGCGTGGGTCGTGGAGTTCGAGTCCGCGCTCGACAACTACGTCGCGCCGGCCTTCCCCGCGACGGAGGCGGAAGCGCAGGAGTTCAAGGACGGTCTCGCCGCGCAGCTCGTCACCGACACGACCAAGATGCGCGACGACTTCGAGCCGCTCGCGCTCGACGCCGCCGCCGCCTACGGCGGCGTGATCGGCTCGATGGCGGAGCAGGTCGAGAAGATCTCGCTCGGCGCCACCGGCGAGGACGAGTCGCGCTACGCCCAGCACACGCTCGAGGACATGCGCGCGAACCTCGAGGGCGGACGCGAGATCTATGCGGCGTTCGTGCCATGGCTGCGCGAGCAGGACGGCGGCGCGGAGATCGACGCCGAGATCCAGGCGCGCTTCGACGCGGTGGCCGCGGCCTACGACGCGTTGTCGGGCGATGCGCTGCCCGCGGTGCCCGCGACGTGGGACGAGTCCAACCCGACCGAGGAGGACCTCGCCACCGAGTACGGGCAGTTGTGGCAGCTGCTCACGACGGAGTCGGATCCGACCGCGCCGGGTGGCCTGACCGAGCGTATGCTCGCGGCTGCCGATCTCATGGGAATCCCGGTCGCACTGTGACGACGCGCCACGCACTCGGACTCGCGCTCTTCGCCCTCCTCGCCTGCGACGGTGAGGACGATGCGATGAACGGACAGTTCATCGCGCTGCAGCGCGACTTCGACGGCTTCGGTGCGTGGGACATCGCGTGGCAGGGCGCCGCGCCCGAGGACGACCTCGCCCACGCGGCGGGGTCGCGCACCGTTCGCGTGAACAAGGAGCCGTCCGAGATCGCGGAGCCGGTGCCGGTCGGTACGATCGTGATCAAGACCGTCGAGGATCCCGACTTCGGCGACATCCTGCAGATCCACGCGATGGCCAAGCGCGGCGGCGGCTACAACCCGCAGGGCATCGAAGGCTGGGAGTGGTTCGATCTGCAGCTCGACGACGACGGACGCCCGGTGATCATCTGGCGCGGCGAGCATCCACCCGACGGCGAGTGCTACGGCTGTGCGCCCGGCACCGATCCCGAAGAGGCCGCGATGCTCGGCGACTGCAACAACTGCCACGCCGGCACCCACGACGGCCTGCACACGCTCGCCGAGTGGTAACGGGCGCTCAGCCCCAACGCAGGTCGATCAACGTGGTCGGCGCACCGCGCCAGCTCTGCGCGCGGAACACCGCCTTCACGTCCTTGCCACCCGCGACCTCGACGAGCCGCTCGCAGAACCCCATCGTCTGATTGCACGCGGCTTCTTCGGCTTCTTCGCCCATGCGGTACTGCACCGCAACGGTCGCGCTGTCGTCGAGCACCTCGACGACGTCGAGCGCGTCGTAGTCGAAGAAGCCGCGGCGCATCGCGTGGAACCGCATCATCGTGTCGCGAGGGTCGCCCTCGGCGACGATCGTGGGGAACTGCTTGCGCACGAAGTCGAGCTGGAAGCGACCCCACATGCGCACGGCGACGAGCTGCTGGTGCGCCACCTCGCGGACGATGCCGACGCCGAGCCGCTCGAACGTCTCCATCGGGTACCAACCCTCGAGATCGATCGGTTGCGAGATGACCTCGCGATCCTCGTCTCGAAGATACGGAGACCAATCGATCGACTTCTTGCCCCTCACCATGCGGACGTAGTCGACGAACAAGATGCCTCGCACGCGCCGGTTCAACGGGCGAGAGGCTATCAGGACGTTGCGACGGCGTCGCAGGGCGTTTCCGCGCGGGACTGTCGTTGCACGCGCCTCTCGTGCGAGAGTCTGCTGGGGGTGAACGTGCGGCACAGACTTCTATGCGCTGAGCGCCGCGGGGGCTATTTCTGCGCGATGGTGATCGCGGCGTGTGGCGATTCCGCGAGTGGCAATCCGGCCACGACGAGTGGCGGCAGCGACGACACCAGCGACGCCGCGACCACCACGAGCGAGAGCACGACGCTCGCAGCGGACTCGAGTACGGGCGTGCCGGAGCCTCCGCCGCGCCCCGCCTACGAGGAGTGGCTGAAGGTCGAGCTTCCCGACACGCTGTGTGGCAACGGCACGCAGTACAAGTTCTTCGTCAACTACGTCGAGGAGAGCAGCGACCTCATGGTGCTCTTCGAGCCCGGCGGTGGTTGCTGGGACTTCGACAGCTGCTCGGGCAAGGAAGGCGTGCTCGGTGCGGCGAACCCCGAGGGCATTCCCGACGATCACATGCAGGGCCTCATCGGCCATCACACGCCGCTGCTCGATCGCAACGCCGACGACAACCCGGTGCGCGACTGGAACATGGTGTTCGTGCCGTACTGCACCGGCGACGTGCACACGGGGAACGCGGTGGAGACGTACGCGGATCCGCTGGGCGTCGAGCCCGATCTCGAGTTCCACCACGCCGGCCACGCGAACGTGCAGGCCGTCACGGGCTGGATTGCGGAGCAGTTCCCCGCGATCCCGCGCCTGTTCGTCACCGGGTGCAGCGCGGGCGGGGCAGGCACCCTCGCGAACTACTGGTTCCTGCGCACGGGCACGAACTCGGAGCACGGCTACATGCTCGACGACTCCGGGCCGATCTTCCCGATGTCGGCGAACTCGCAGCCGCTGCACGACACGATCCGCGACTCGTGGAACATCGACTCGATCCTCGAGACCGTGCCGCAGTTCTCCGAGCTCGGCGAGGACTTCGGGGCGATCAACGGGCTGCTCGCCGAGGCGTTCCCCGCCGACCGGCTCGCCACTGCGTTCTTTCGCCGCGACTACAACTTCTCGCGCTACTCGTACGAGCGCTTCTTCCCCGACATCACGAAGGACGAGATCCACGCGCGCTGGTGGGAGGACACGCAGGCGCTCATGGCCCAGTACGACGGCTACGACAACCTCGCGTACTTCATCCCGTACTGGCGCTCGATCAACTCGAGCCACTGCACGATCATCCTCACCTGGGAGGGCACCGAGATCCAGGAAGCCGGCGACGTGAACGTCGGCGACTTCATCACGACGCTGCTCGACGACGAGGCGCCGCTGCAGTCCTTCGTCGAGTCGCCGCAGCCCGGCGAGGACGGGACTCGCTGACTAACCCAGCAACAGGATGAGCGCCGTCACCGCGACGGCGGTCGCGAAGCCAGGCTCCGCCGCCATGCCGCTCGCGACCGCGAGGGCGACCGCGGCGGCGCCGATGGGCATGGCGCACGCGAGCACGACGACGAGCAGCGTCGTGCGTCGGCGCGCGAGGAACGGATCGTTCGGATGATCATCCATGATGCATCGCCACCGTGGGATCGACGCGCGTCGCCTCGCGTGCCGGCCACCATGCTGCGAGCGCCGCCCAGGCCGCGAGCACCACCGCCGCGCCGAGGAACGCCCAGGGATCCGCGAGCCCGACCTGGAAGAGCAGATCGTCGAGCCACGCCTGCAGGAACACCGCACCGAAGATGCCGAAGCTGATGCCGACGGCGACGAGCAGCATCGCCTCGGTGAGCACCTGCCGGCGCACGCGGGCCGGCGTGGCCCCGAGCGCCATGCGGATGCCGATCTCGCGCGTTCGCAGCTGCACGTTGTAGGACATCACGCCGTGGATGCCGATGCTCGCGAGCAGGAGCGCGAGCCCGGCGAAGGCGCCGAGCAGCGTCGCGCCGAGCTTCGGCATCACGAGCGCACCCTCGAGCAGCTCGGCGTACGGTCGCACTTCACCGAGCCGCGGACCGTTGCCGAGCGCGGCGACGGCGGCCTGGATCGCCGGGGCCGCGGTGGCCGGATCGTCGACGCGCACACCGAGAGCCACGTTGGGTTGCGGCCATTGTTCCAGCGGCAGGTACACGAGCGGCGTCGGTTCCTCGGTGAGCGCGATGTGCTTGCTCAGCGCCGCGACGCCCACGATCGTGGCCGGTTCCATCTCGCCCATGAAGCGGATGCGCTCGCCGATCGGGTCGCGCTCGCCCCAGAATCGCTGGGCGAACACCTCGTCGACGATCGCGACGCGCTCGCGGCCCTTCACGTCGTCGTCGGTGAACGCGCGGCCCTTCACGAGCGGGATCCCCATCATCGAGAAGTAGCGCTTGCCGATCGCGGACACGTCGAACAACACGCCGTCCTCCGCGTCCGGGATGTCGCGACCGTCCACGAACACGGTGCGCTTCATGAGGCCGCCGTCGAACGGCAGCGTGGCGGCGAGCTCCGCGTCGCGGACCTCGGGCAATGCTCGCAACGCGTCGACCAGCTCGCGGCGACGCACGACGTCGAGCGCGGGATCGCCGTCACCGCGGCCGAAGTCGAGGTTCGCGATCACGATCTCGTCGACGGCGAAGCCGGGCTGCACTTCGCGCACGTTCTGCATCGAGCGGATGAAGAGGCCCCCGCCGACGAGCGCCACCATCGACAGTGCGACCTGCACGACCACCAACGCGCCACGCAGCCCCACCCGCCCGGTGCTGCCGGTGGTGGCCGAGCCCTGCTTGAGCGGTGCGAGCAGATCCACGCGTGCGGCCCGCAGTGCCGGGACGATGCCGAACGCGATGCCCGTGAGCAGCGCGAGCCCGGCGGTGAACACCAACACGCGACTGTCGATCGTCGGCTCGATGCCGGGCAGCTCGAGCTGCGGCGGGCGCATCGCCCACACGAAGTCGCGCACGCCGACGGCGAGCACGAGCCCCACGCTCGCCGCGATGCCGGCGAGCAGCAGGCTCTCGGTCAGCATCTGGCGCACGAGTCGACCGGGGCGCGCTCCGAGCACACCCCGCAGCGCGATCTCGGCGCGGCGCGTGGCGGCGCGTGCGAGCATCAGGTTCGCCGCGTTCGCGCACGCGATGACGAGCACGAAGCCCACCATCGTCATGAGCAGCGTGGACGCGGTGACGATCACCTCGCGTTGATCGGGCCCCATCAGCGCCTGGTTGGCAGGCACCGCCGTGAACGTGCGGCCCTTGTTCACGTCCGGATAGTCGGCGGCCAGGCGGTTGCCGATCGCGTCGAGCTCGGCGTTCGCCTGCTCGAGCGTGACGCCGTCGCGTAACCGCGCGATCGGCTGGAAGGCCAGCCACCGCCGGTTGTCGTACCACTGCGCCGCCGGCACGAGCTCCCGATGGCTGGAGTACGGCACGAAGTAACCGGCGCGGAAGAGCGTCGTGCCGGAGAAGCCCCGCTGGGCGACGCCGATGACGGTCATCGGGTGCTTGTCGACCAAGAGCGTGCGGCCGACGATGTCGGGATCGGCGGCGTACTGATCGGTCCACAGCTGGTGCGAGAGGACGATCTCGGGATGTGCTCCGAGCTCGTCGTCGTCGTGCTCGAACAGCCGGCCCACCGCGGGCTCGATGCCCAGCACCGAGAAGTAGTCGGACGTCACGATGTGGCCGCCGACCTGCTGGACCTCGTCGCCCTCGCCGAGCTCCGCGCCGAAGAACGTGAACATCGCCACGTCGAGCACGTCGCTGGCCTGCACGTCGATGTCGCGGCGGTTGAGATCCGACACGGGCATGTGGCCCGGGTTCTTCACGTCGAGCGTGTAGAGTGCGACCACACGCTCGGGCTCCGCGATCGGCAGGCGCCCGAAGAGCACGGCGTTGACGATCGAGAAGATCGCCGAATTCGCCCCGATCGCGAGCGCGAGCGTGAAGACGATCGCCGCCGTGATGCCCGGCCGCCGCCGCAGCAGTCGCGCGGCGTAGCGCAGGTCGGAGAGCACGCCGCCCATCAGGCCGCCTCCGCGTCGTCTTCACCGACGATGCGTCCGTCGAACAGGCGGATCACTCGGCTCGCCCATCGCGTGAGCAACGGGTCGTGGGTGACCATGCAGATCGTCGAGCCCAGCCGGTTGAGCTCGCGGAGCAGTTCCATCACGCCCTCCGCGTTCGCGGAGTCGAGGTTGCCCGTGGGCTCGTCGGCGAGCAGCACGAGCGGGCGACCGACCACCGCGCGCGCCACCGCGACGCGCTGCTGCTGACCACCGGAGAGCTGCGACGGCAGGTGGTTGATGCGATTGCCGATGTCGACGCGCTCGAGCACGTCCATCACGCGCGTGCGTCGCTCGGCCGCCGGCACGCCGCGGTACACGAGCGGCAGCTCCACGTTCTCGTACACCGTGAGATCGGCGATGAGGTTGAAGCCCTGGAAGATGAACCCGATCTCGCGGTTGCGTACGTCCGCGCGCTGCACGGCGCCGAGCTCCTGCACCGGACGATCCGCGAGGCGATACGTGCCGCTCGTGGGCACGTCCAGCAGGCCGAGCAGCGACAGGAGCGTGGTCTTGCCCGAGCCCGACGGCCCGGAGATCGCGACGAACTCGCCCGCCGCGATGTCGAGGTGCACGTGCGAGAGAGCGTGGGTCTCGACCTCCTCGGTCAAGTACACCTTGCCGATGTCCTCCATGCGGATGATGTGCTTCGGCTCGTCGGTCATCGGTGCTTCCCCCTCCATCGTTCAATCCGCGATGCGCAGCCGCGGGCTGCCGTCCCAGGCGCTGGTGTCCGAGACGATCACGACGTCGCCGGGCTCGAGTCCGTCGACGATCTCGATCATCTCCATCGATGCGCGGCCGAGTGTCACGGACCTGCGCTCGGCGAGCCCATCGGCCCCGACCGCGAACAGCGACACGCGGCTGCCCGATTCCACGTTCGCGGGCCGGCGCACCTGCAGCGCGTCCTCGATGTGCTCGAGCTCGATCACGCCCTCGACGGTGAGATCCGGCCGGGCGCCCTCGGGCAGCGCGCCCTCGAGCCGCACGTCGATCGTCACCGTGCCGCCCTGCACCGCGGGATCGATGCGCGACACGATGCCGTCGATGTCGGCGCTGCGCATGTCGATGCGCACGCGCTGACCGACCCGCACGTCCTTCGCCCGCACCTCGGGCACGCGCAGCTCGGCCTCGAGCTTGTCGGGCTGTACGACCGTCGCGAGTGTGGTGCCCGGATCCACCCACTGGCCGAGCTCCACCGGCAGCTCGCGCAGCACGCCCTTCGTGCCGGCGGCGACCTTCAGTCGCGCGATCTGGGTCTTGCGGAACGCGACGACGGCGGCGAGCTGATCCACGCGGGCCGCCTGCGCGCTGATCTGGGCCTGGCGCGCGCGTCCGAGCACGCCCAGGCGGCGACGCTCGAGCCCGAGCCGCTCGTCGAGCTCCGCGGCCTTCTCCGCGCTGCGCTCGAGCTCGGCGCGCGCGACGGTGCCCTTGGTCGCGAGCTCGGTGTTCGCGTCGGCGGTGCGCTTCGCATCGGAGCGCTCCGCACTCACCGTGGCCACCGTGACCTGCTGGCTGATCTTGTCGGTCTCGAGCTGCGCTTCGAGGTTCGCGAGCTCGGCCTTCGCCGCTGCGAGCTCGCTCTCGGCCTCGAGCAGCTGCAGCTCGAGATCGGGGTTCGCGAGCTCCACGATGATCGTGTCGGCCGTCACCTCGGAGCCGGGCTCGATCGCGATCTTGTCGACGCGTGCGCGCTCGCTCGCCGTGATCCACTGCAGATCCTCCGCGACGAGGCTGCCCGGCGCCTCCACCTCGCGCAGCATCTCGCCCCGCTGCACGGTCGCGGTTCGCACCGAACGCGCTGCGACGGTGGGCACGCCGGAGTCGCGCGCGGCGAGCCCGGCCGCCGAAAGCCCACCGACCGTGAGTGCGGCGGCGAGCGACGCGAGCACGAGCGTGCGGCGGCGGCGACGGGGCTGACGGGGGACGTCCATCGATTCGTCCCACGCCGGTCGCAAGATGCATGCCCTCGCCGGAGCCCCGCGTGGGCAGTGGGGTTGGCCGTTCCGGCTGCGGCGGGGTGACCGATCCCGGGATCCGCGATCCCGAAACCGGACAGCGGGCCGAACGGCGTCGGCGGGGCGCCCCGAGTGGCTCGGCCAGCGAATCGGCCGCATAGAATGCCCGAGCGTGACCGTCGACGCCCGAGCGCCCCGAGTCCTCACCGCCGACGATCAGGCGGACGTGCGCGAGGCGCTGCGCCTGTTGTTCAAGGGCGAGGGCTGGCAGAGCGAGATCGTGGGCTCGCCCGCGGCGGTGCTCGCCGCCGTGCAGAGTGGTGGCGAGTTCGACGTCGCGCTCGTCGATCTCAACTACTCCCGCGATACCACGTCGGGTGTGGAGGGCATCGATCTGCTCGGCGAGCTGCAGCGCGTCGATGCGACGTTGCCCGTCGTCGTGATGAGCGCGTGGAGCAGCGTCGAGGGTGCGGTCGCGGCCGTGCGGGCCGGCGCGCGCGACTACGTCGAGAAGCCGTGGGACAACGATCGACTGCTCGCGACGTTGCGCACGCAGATCGAGCTCGGTCGTGCGCTGCGACGCAGCCGCATGCTCGAGGACGAGAACCGGCGCCTGCGCGGCGAGGGACTGCCCGAGCTCGTCGCGACGTCGCGCGCGATCCAGCCGGTGCTGAGACTGGTGGAGCGCGTGGGGCCGTCCGACGCGAGCGTCCTGGTGGGCGGTGAGCACGGCACGGGCAAGGAGCTCGTCGCGCGCCTGCTCCACGCGGCGTCGCTGCGCGCCGATCGACCGCTCATCACGATCAACGCCGGCGGATTGCCCGACGGCGTGTTCGAGAGCGAGCTGTTCGGTCACGTGCGCGGTGCGTTCACCGACGCGAAGACGCAGCGCGCCGGCTGCTTCGAGCTCGCCGACGGCGGCACGCTGTTCCTCGACGAGGTCGGCAACATGCCGCTCGGCCAGCAGGGCAAGCTCTTGCGCGTGCTGCAGACCGGCGAGTTCCATCCGGTCGGATCGTCGCGCGTGCGCAAGGTGGACGTGCGCGTGATCGCGGCGAGCAACGCCGATCTCGCCGCCGAGGTGAAGGCCGGCCGCTTCCGCGAGGATCTCCTCTATCGGCTGAACACCGTCGAGATCGTCGTGCCTCCGTTGCGCGAGCGCACCGAAGATCTCCTGCCGCTCGCGCGGCACTTCCTGCGCCGCAACGCCACGCGTTACGGCAAGCCGGTGGAGGGCTTCACGGCGGATGCGGAACGCATGCTGCTCGAGCACGGCTGGCCCGGCAACGTGCGCGAGCTCGAGCACGCGATCGAGCGCGCGGTGCTCTTGTCGGAGGGCTCGCTCGTGAAGGGCGCCGATCTCGGGCTCGCGCGTGCGCGCGACGGCGAGGCCCGGCTCGAAGCACTCACGCTCGACGAGGCGGAGGCGCACCTCATCCGACGCGCGCTCGAACGCAACGGTGGCAACGTCAGTCAGGCGGCCACCGAGCTCGGCGTCAGCCGCAGCGCGCTCTATCGTCGACTGCAACGGCACGGGCTCGGGCCATGAGCCGGCCACGGTCCGCGGGCGGGCGCGCGGCGCCGTACGGACGCACGCTCGTCCTGCGGCTCGTCACTGCTGGACTGCCGCTCTTCGGTGTGGCGCTCACGCTCGCGATCGTGGATCACGTGCCGCAGTCGGTCGCGCTCGCGATGACCGGCGCGGCCGCGGCCGTCTGGGTGGCCGGCGTGCTGGGCGTGCATCGCAGCGCCGTGCAGCCGCTGCGCACGCTCGCGAGCCTGCTCGGCGGCCTGCGGCGAGGCGACTATTCCATGCGGTCCGCGCGAGCGCGGGTGGACGATCCGCTCGGACTCGTGATGTTCGAGGCCAATGCGCTCGCCGACACGCTCACGGAGCAACGCATCGGCGCGCTCGAGGCCACCGCGCTCCTGCGCAAGGTGATGGGCGAGATCGACGTGGCCGTGTTCGCCTTCGACGAGGAATCGTGTCTGCGGCTCGTCAACCGCGCCGGCGAGCGCTTGCTCGGCTCGCCCCGCGAACGCCTCGAGCGTGAGTCCGCGGCGTCGCTGGGCCTCGATCGCTTGCTCGAGGGGCCGAGCCCGCGCGTGGTGGAGCTCGCGTTCCCCGGGTCGAGCGGGCGCGGCGAGATCCGTCGCAGCATGTTCCGGCAGAACGGGCGCCCGCACACCTTGCTGGTCGTCGCCGACGTGAGCCGAGCGCTGCGCCAGGAGGAGCTCGCCGCGTGGCGCAGCCTCGTGCGCGTGCTCAGCCACGAGATCAACAACTCGCTCACGCCGATCGCGTCGGTCGCGGGCAGCATGCGACGCGTGATCGATCGCGATCCGCGGCCGCCGGACTGGGACGACGACGTGCGTCGCGGGCTCGAGCTCGTCGAAGGCCGCGCGGGCGCGCTGCGGCGATTCATGGCCGCCTACGCCCGGCTCGCACGCTTGCCGCCGCCCGACCTGAAGCAGGTCGAGCTCGCACCGCTGGTGGTGCGCGTCGCGGCACTCGAGTCGCGCATGCGCGTCGACGTCGAGCGCGGGCCCGACGTGATCGTGCAGGGCGATGCCGATCAGCTGGAACAGCTGCTCATCAACCTGCTGACGAACGCGGTCGATGCCGCGCTGCCGGAGCACGGTCGCGTGGCGGTGGGCTGGGCGAAGGAGGGCGCGGCCGCCGTGGTGCGCGTGCGCGACGAAGGGCCCGGGCTCGCCGAGACGGCGAACCTGTTCGTGCCGTTCTTCAGCACGAAGCCGGGCGGCAACGGGATCGGTCTCGCCCTCAGCCGCCAGATCGCGGAGTCGCACGGGGGGTCGGTCGCGCTGCGCAACCGCGAGGACGGGCGCGGCGCGGAGGCGCTGGTGCGCCTGCCGCTCGCGTGACGGACACGCGTTCGGGCGGCGCCCATCGCTGTCCTTCGCGTGGCCGATCGACCGCTCCACAAACCGCGTACGCTCGACGGCCGATGCGGATCGACACTCAGGAAGCAGTCCCGACCGCCGAGCTGATCGCCGAGTGCCGGGCGGAGCTGGAGCGGCTCCGCCGAACGCTCGCCGGCGATCCCACGCCGCCCGGATCGACTCGCCTCGCGCGCGTCGAACGAGCGCTGAGTTGGCTGGGCTCCGGCCACTACGGTTACTGCGGCGTCTGTCGCAGCGCCCTCGATGCGGACAGCCTGCGCAGACAGCCGGATCGCCTCGTGTGCGACGCGTGCTCGCGTCGGCCCGCGAAGATCGAGTCCGCGAGCACCACGCCCGCGTGGTGATCACTTCGACTTCGGCCGGCCCAACGTCACGCTCACGCCGAACAGCACCTCGGCGTGGTTCGCGATGCGTCGACGCTGCTGCGCGGCCGCACCGATGAGGTGGCGCCCCTCGAGTCGCAGCGCGATCCACCGGTTCACGTACAGCTTGAGCCCGCCGCCGTAGTGGCCGACCGGATCGATGTCGTTGCCGAGCGCGTCGCGATTCGATCGCACGCCCATGATGCCGTAGCCGCCGACGAAGAACGGCACGAGCCGGAAGAGCGGCAGCTGCAGGATGCCGTTGAGGCGCAGCCCGTACAGGAACACCGGCGCCTTCGCGTACTTCGCGGTGCTCCAGATCGCCGAGAACTCGCCCTCGACGCCCAGGAACGACAGCGGATAGTAGGCCGCGCGCACGCCGACGTCGGGCGCGGCCTTCTTCAGCTGACGGAAGCCGAGCGTCGGGTCGTAGAAGTCGTGCGGCTGATCGATGATGAACGCGCCGCCGAAGGCACCGAGCTCCCACATGCCGCGTACCGGCTTGTACTCGACGATCCACGGATCCTCGGCCGTCTCGGCCGGCGGCGACGTGGGGGGAGCCGCGAGCGCGAGCGCGAGCACCACGGGGGTCATGGCGCCTCCAACCACGGCGAGACGAACGGCGCGTCGAAGCGACCGGTCGCGTCGACGGTGCCGACGAACGGCAGCGGCACCTCGCCGCCGAACGAGCCGAGGAAGCCGTCCTCGGTGAACGCGCCCGTCCACTCGAACGACAGCATGAAGAGGCCGCCGAGGTCGTAGTCGATGGTGCCCTCGCCGACGCCGTTGTGGAACTCGCCCTCGATGATGGGCGTGACGTCGAACGACGCGATGATGGCGTTCAGGGTGCACGTGCCCGCGGTGAACTCGACGCTCTCGCCGTCGAAGCCGACGATCGCCTCGAGCGGCCCGTTGCACGCCGGTGCGAGCGGGATGCCCTGGAACTCGACGTTCAGCGTGAGGAACGAGGTGCCGGCGTAGTTGCCCGACCAGCGGGTCTGCACACGCACGCCGCCGATGGTCGTCTCGAGCCGATCACCGTTGGGCAGCTTGGCGGTCGCAGTGATGTCGTAGATGCCCGGATCGAGCACGACCTCGCCGTCGGCGCCGAAGAACAGCGTCTGCTCGACGGTTTCCGCCGTCCACACGACGTCCTCGAATCCGATCGAGAGATCGTCGGCGCCGCGGACCTCGGCGACGAGCGGCACCGCGTCGCCGATGTAGTGGATCGACGGCGACCCCGGCTCGAACACCTCGAGATGCGCGCCGTCGATCGGCGCCGCCGTCGTCTCGCTCTCGCCGCCCTCGCTCGAGGACGACCCCGTCGTGTCGTCCTCGTCGAGCGGCCATTCGTCCGATGTGCAGGCGATGGCACACGCCAGCACGAGGCCGGCGGTGCGCCGGCGCGGTTCCCCTGTTCGCACGGCCGGACGCTATCACGTAACGTGGGCGCGGGCGGAGTCGTACCGCCCTCTGCCGCCATGGACATCTTCACCCAGAGTGTTCCCCAATTCCTCAAGACGCTGCGCAACTTGGACGGATGGCTGGACGCGGCCACGGCCCACGCGACGCAGAGGAAGTTCGAGCCCGACGTGCTCTTGCAGCAGCGGCTCGCGCCCGACCAATACGCGCTCGTGCGCCAGGTCCAGAGCGCGTGCGACTCGGCCAAGTTCGCGGCGGCCCGCCTGTCCGGCAAGGAGGCGCCGAGCCACCCCGACACCGAGACCACGATGGTGGAGCTGCGCAAACGTATCGTCGACGTCGCCGGCTGGCTCGAGGGCTTCCGCCCGGCCGACTTCGAGGGGGCGGACGAGCGCCGGGTGAGCCTGCCGTGGATGCAGGGAAAGTGGACGGCGGGCGCCGACTACCTCGTGCAGTTCGCGATCCCGAACTTCTATTTCCACGTCGTCACGGCGTACGCGATCCTGCGCCACAACGGCGTCGATCTCGGCAAGCGTGCGTTCATCGGCGGCTTGCCGATGAACGACTGATCGCGAGCCGTCGCTCGACGCGCAGACCTACGCGAGAAGGGCGGACAGCGGCGTGCTCGAGCCGGCCTCCGCGTCGCCCACATGCGTCGCCGTCGGGTCGAATCCCTGCAGGATCGCGAGCAGCACGTCGGAGGTGTTGCCCATGGTCGGCAGGCTCGCGCCCGAGTCGGCGAAGCCGTTCGGATCGGCCGCCGTGTTCGCGATCGCGCTGTGGTGGATGCCGGGCTGCACGAGGTGACCGCGTCCACCACCCGCGACCACGAGGGGATGGCGGCGCAGGCTGTGGTGGAAGCCGACCGCACAGTCGGACGTGCACAGGCAGATGCTCGAGTCGAGCAGCGTCGTGCCATCCGGATCGGGCACGTCGTCGAGCGCTTGCAGGAGCTCGGCGAAGCGCTGGATCACGAACGTCACGTTCGCATCGAACTGCGCCTTCGAAGCGCCCTCGTAGCTCGTCTCGTGCGAGAGCACGTGATGACCGGTGCCGGCGCCCGCGTCCACGAACACCGTGTCGGCCGCGCCGTTGACGAACAGGAACGAGGCGACGCGCGTGACGTCGCACGTGAACGCCATCGCGATGAGCTGCGACATCAGGCCGCTCACGAGCGTGTGCTGCTCGGCGCCCTCGGTCTCTTCGTTGCCTTCGGTGGGTTGGGTGGGCAGCTGGCACGAAGGTGGCGTCGCGGCGATCTTCTGCTCGAGCTCGACGAGCGCCTGGATGTGCGCGTCGAGCCGCTGGGTGTCGCGCACGCCGAGCTTCGCGCGCAGTCGGGTCGCGCCCGCATCCACCGCATCGATCACCGACAGCTTCACCGGCCGATCGTCGGGCGGTGCCACGAACGCGCCGAACAGGTTGGTCCACACCGTGCGGGGGTCCAGCACGGGCGGCAGCGCGACCATGTTCCCCGGCACGCCGCGATACGACATCGCGCTGGTCAGCGTGCCCATGCCCGCGAGCCCGGGCGCCTTCGCGACACCCACCTGCATCGAGCGGATGGTGGTGGGCGAGGTTGCGGCGATCCGATCCGCGATCACCTCGTCGAGCGAGGGTCCGCCCGGCTCGTAGCCGTAGGTCGCGCCGTTGAGCGCGGGCGAATAGCCGGTGAAGGCGGTCATGCCCTCGAAGTGACCGATCACCGTGCCGTCGGGTAGCCTGCCGTGGTTCTGCAGACCGGTGATCACGCTCGTGCGCGACGCGAACGGAGCGAGCGGCGTGAGCTCCGGGCTCGGCATCCAGCCCGGTCCGACGGTGGTGGGCTCGAAGAGGTCGAGCAACACGCCGTTGCCGAAGAAGAACGACACGTAGCGCGTGGGCAGATCGCTGCCGTCGGCATGCGCCTCCGCGTGGTCGTCGACCATCGCTTCCAACAGCGGCAGTCCGAGCGCGACCGAGGCGCCACCGATCGCGCCGCGCAGGAACGTGCGGCGGGGCAGGGAGACGCGGCGAAGCGGGATCATCGGCGGTCCTCCCTCACTTGGGCTCTCCGACGCGTCGGAACGCCGGGCTCGCGACGAGCTCGATGGCGAGCGACTCGAAGGCGTGGCCGTTCTCGACGAAGCGCTCGGACAACGCAGCGAGCGCCTCGGCCTGGCCCGCGTCGTCGATGTGGCCGAGCGCCCAGCGGTAGAGGTTGCGGACGAGACACGCGGGCACGCGCGGGTCTTCGTGCAGCAGCCACGCGAGCTCGGCCGCGTCGGCGAACTCGCCGAGGCCTTCGATCGAGCCCGACGAGTCGATGGGGGCGGTGCCGTCGAGCATGCGATGCGCACCGATCGCGTCGAAGTGCTCGAACGCGAAGCCGAGCGGATCCATCTGGCCGTGACACCCGTTGCACACCGCGTTCTGCACGTGCACCTGCAGGCGCTCGCGCAGCGTCTCCGTCTCGGTCGGCTCCGGCAGCTCGATGTCGACGTCGGCGGGCGGGGGCGGGATCTCGGTGCAGAGCAGCGTCTTCTGCACGAAGGCGCCGCGCCGTGTCGGCGAGTTGCGATCCGGGTGGGACAGGTTGGTGAGGAAGCTGGCGTGGCCGAGCACGCCGATGCGGCCCTGTTCCACCGGCAGCTCGACGCGGGCGAAACCCGATGCCGGCGGCGTGACGCCGTAGATCGCGGCGAGCTGCGCATCGACGAAGGTGTGCTCGGCGACGAGCAGATCGAGCGCGTCGCCGCCGTCGAACACGACGTCGTCGACGAGGCGCAGCGTCTCCTCGCGCATCGCCGCGGCGAGCTCGGGCGTGAACTGCGGGAACATCTCGGGGTTCTTCGCGCGCGTCGCCACCTCGGGCAGGCGCAGCAGCTCGTCGAAGAAGAGCTTCAGCGGCTCGCGCGCCGCGGGTGATGCGACGAGCTCGCTCGCGATCGCGCGGATCGAGTCGGCGTCCGCGAGCTCGCCGGCCTCGGCGCGCGCGAGGAGATCCGCGTCGGGGCCGCGACCGACGAGCACCATCGACATACGGGTGGCGAGCTCGGGGCCGGTCAGCGTACGCGAGCCGTCGTCGGCGACCTGGCCGAGCTCCACCACGTAGACGAAGTCGACGGACTGCAACAGCGTCGCGACGATCCACTGCACGCCGGACGAGTAGTCGCCGCTCTCGACGTCGCGCGCGGTGGTCGCGATGCCGACGAGCTCGTCGATCTCGGTCTGCTCGAGTGGGCGGCGATACGCGAGGTGGCCGAGCTCGCGCGCGAGCGTGCCGTAGCACGCGTCGTCCTGCGGGCCGGAGACGACGCACGGGGCGAGCTCGCCGAGCTTGCCCGGCGATGCGACGACGGCCTTCGCCACGGCGGTCGCCGAGGTGGCGTACTGCTCGACCGCGACGGGGTTGATCGCGACCTCGGAGGCGGCGATCGTCGCGAACGACGAGAGCAGCTCGTCGGTCGGCGGCTTCGCGGCCGCGGCCGCCTCGTCACCGAGCATGTGCCGCACGCTCTCGACGTACTGACGCGCGAGCAGTCGGCGCACGCCGGCGGGCGCGGGCTCGAGCTGCGCGCTGCCGCCGTCGTCGTCGGCTCCGTCGTCGCCGTCGTCGATGCCGTCGTCGCCGATCGTCAGGATGCCGGGACCGATCTCGCGTCCTTCGGCGCCCGAGTAGCAGCCGCCGAGCGCGAGCGCGAGCCCAGCGACTCGCGCATGATGACGGTTCGTCAGCCGCACGCGGACCTCCCGTGCCGGTCCGGCCCCCCGACCGCTCCGACCCGGGGAATTCGTTCGCCCGGCGCGTGCGAAGGTTCCCCGCGCTACGTCGTTCCCGCGGCAGCGCGCCGTTTGGTCGCGAGACCCTGCTGCGCCCGCGTTTCCTCGGTCACCGGCTCCGCATTCGCGGTCGGCTCGATCCGCGATCCGTGCATGCGCGCGTACGCCTGGGTGAACTCCGCGCCGAAGAAGAAGATCTGCGCGGAATAGTAGATCCACAGCAGCAGCACTACGACGGACCCGGCTGCACCGTAGCTCGAGGCCAGATCCGCGCGGCCGATGTAGAGGCCGAGCAAGAGCTTGCCGACGATGAAGAGCACCGCCGTGACGGCGGCCCCGATCCACACGTCGCGGAACGGGATCTTCACGTCGGGTAGCACCTTGAAGATCATCGCGAACAGCAGCATCACGACCGCGAGCGTCAGCAGCATCGTGAGCCCCTGCCACACGATCGGCACGCCGGGCAGGATCGCGCCCAGCACATCGCCGAGCGCAGCGAGGCCCGCGTTCACGACGAGCGAGACGAGCAACAGGAACGCGATGCCGAAGACCATGCCGAGCGACAGGAATCGCTGCCTGATCAAGCGCCAGATCCCGCGGCCCGGCTTGGGCTGTACCTCCCAGATCGTGTTCATCGAGTCCTGCAGCTCGATGAACACGCCGGTGGCACCGAACAGCAACACGACGACGCCGAAGATCGTCGCGAGCACGCCGGTCCGCGGCCTGTTCGCGCTGTCGATCATCGACTCGATCGTCGCCGCGCTGTCGCTGCCGACCAGACCGCCGAGCTGATCCATGATCGCGCCACGCGCTGCATCGGCGCCGAACACGAGACCCGCCACCGCGATCGCCACGACGAGCAAGGGCGCGATCGACAGCGCCGTGTAGTACGCCAGGCCCGCGGCGAGCCGCGAGCACTTGTCCTCCGACCAGTCCTTCGCGGTCTCGCGGAAGAGCGTCACGAGCGAACGGAGTCGCTGACCTGCCATCGCGACTCTCGAGGGAGCAACGGTCGTGCCAGCCGATCCGCCAGGGATCCGTCCGCCGCCGACCGTGGCAGAACGGCTCACCTGTCGCGCAGCGGCTCAGCCCTCGGGGCGGACCGGAATCGTTCGCTCAGTGGCCGATTGCCGCGCCGAACGGTACGGGCGGCGTCCACGGCAGATCGGCGAGGGGCAGCACGACGGCGGCGAGCGCCTTCGGGCCGGCGTGGAGGTACACGGTCGGGGTGATCGGGCGTACGAGCACGTACTGCGCCGCGAAGCGCGAGCGCAGCTCCTCCGCGGTGCGCTCGCCCTCTTCCGGCGTGCCTCCGTGACTCACGCCGATCCACGCGGGACCACCGTGCAGCTGCGCGCCGATCCACTCCGCGAGCTCGTGCGGATGGTCGTCCTTCACGCTGCACTTGCCGGCCATCTGCGGCTCGCCGTCGCGGAACGCGAGCAGTGGACGCAGGCCCAGCATCTTCGCCATCCATCCGCGCAGGAAGCTGGCCCTTCCGCCGCGTACGAGGTTGTCGAGCGAGCGGGGGATGAACGCGAAGACGCTGCGCGCCGCGAGCGAGTCGACGAGATCCACGGTCTCGTCGAGGCCGAGACCCGCGCGCGCAGCCTCGGCCGCCGCGACGATCGGCAGGCCCAGCCCCAAGTCGGTGGACATGGTGTCGATCACGCGGATCTTCAGCTTGCGTCCCACCGGGTGGGTCTCCAGCGTGCGCATGGCCGATCGCGCGGAGTCGTACGACTGGATGAGCTTGCGCGAGCTGAGGATCACGAGGATCTCGTCGTCGTGCTCCCCCATCTCGAGGTAGCAGCGCGCGAACTCGGCCGCAGACGTGCCGAGCACGAAGGGGTGCTCGCTCGCGCGAGCAACCCATGCGTCCACGTCCTCGAGCGGGACGTCGCCGCGGCAGTCGTGTGGCTCGCCGTCGACGACGATGTTCGACGACGTCATCACGATGCCGTAGTGCTCGACCAGCTCGGTGGGGAGGTTCGCTCCCGGGTTCGTCAGGATGCGCATGTCTGCCGCGTGTGCGGAGAACCAACAGCATGCCATGCGCCGACACCGCCAGTCGGATCTTCACGGGGTCGACGCCGCGCGGACACGTTCGGCCAGCCCCTCCAGCTCGCGCAGCGCGGCCTTTCGCCCGAGCACGCGCAGCCGAGCGATGAACTCGCGGACGTACGCGATCGGAAGGTCATCCAGCCGACCGGCGAGGTCGGCGTCGGGCCCGAGCAGCTCGCGGAGCAGGCCGCGATCGAGCTTGTCGAAGGTGACGATCTCGTCGAACCGGCCCGGACGCAGCAGGGCGCCGAGCATGCGCGCGGTGCAGTTGGCGCTGGCGAGGACGATGCGCTGCTCCGCCGACGACTCCTCGAGGAAGCGGAGCAGACGCGCGTCCTTGCCGACGCGATCGATGTCGTCGAGGACGATCGCGCCGGGTCGCAGGATCTTGACGAGGGTGTCCAGGCTGGCACCCACCTCGTCTTCGTCGCTGATCCGCTGGGTGTCGAGCAGCGCGGCCAGCTCGACGCGCAGCGTGGAGAGGCCCAGTGCGGCCGCGATCGATCGGATCGCGTGGCTCTTGCCGGTGCCGGGCGGCCCGACGAGCAGCACGCTGCGCGCGAAGCCCTGGTCGCGGAACGCCGCGAGTCGGTCCTGCAGCTCGGTGGCCTGGGCGGAGACCCTGGTGGTGTGCACGTCGAAGCGATCGCGCACGAGGCCGCGCGGACCGTACGCCACGTGGTCGGTGCCGAGTCGGTGCCACACGGCGCGGCCGAGCGCGGCGTAGGTCTCGCTCTCGCGATCGCGGCGCACATAGGGGCCGTCGACGAGCCGGTCGGTCGCGCTCTGCATCCATCCGACGCACTCGGACTCGGTGCGCGCGAGCACGATGCGGTTGGCGTACGGGTCGCCGTCCCAGTGAGTCTCGTCGAACGCGAGATCGACGACGTGATCGATCACGAGCCGGCGGAACTCGGTGGGCACCTCGATCCACTCGCTGTCGGGGTCCTCGCCGTCGAAGTACTCCCACGGCGACGGTGCCGACGTGGAGCGGTGCTCGCCGTGCACCTTGACCGCGAGCGCAATCGTGCGCGCGGCGGTGGCGAGCCAGTCCATCGGCGTGGGCTTGTCGCGCAGATCCATGACGATCCGCGCCGCTTCGGCGACGAGCGGCATGGCGCGCGTGAAGTTGTGGTGCTTGCGCTTCTGGGGCGCGGGAACGCGAGTACGCATGGCGACACGTCACGGTTGCGAACCGGACGACAAACGCGAGTCGAAGGGTCGAAGGAACGCGGGACCGCCTCAGGCCCGGAGGGCCGTGAAGACAGGTCAGCCCGGAGGGCCGTGAAGTCGGCTTTCAGCCCGGAGCGAGCGGACGCACCGAGCCCGATCCCGCACGGCGGGTCAGGAAACACTGCTGATTGCGCAGCATCGATGCATCTCCTCGAAACGAGCGCTCACCACGAGCGTCGACGGCCGGGCAAGCTACACGCACTCTGCTGCGTTGGCAAGGGTCGAGTCGAGCGGACCCACGCCTGGAGTCAGGATGCCGTGGTAGTTCAGTGGATCCGCGGCGCTCACCGTCGTCGGTGTGGTGTCGCGTCGAGACCAACTTCGGCGGATTTTCCTCAGGAGTGCGACGGCGTCCGGCAGGGCGTACTGCTCGCCCGAGAAGCCGGCGACGAAGCGGCCGCCGCGGATTTCGCCGCGCGCTTCCAGATCGCGGCAGGCCCTCGCGATGTCGCGCCACGGCACGGGGATGCGCTCGCGCTCGATCGTCTTGCGGAAGACGACCCCCGTGCGGCGCAGCAGCTTGCGCGCGACGTGCTCGGCGTTCGGCATGGGCTGGTCTTCACGGTCGCGTGCGCGACCTGATGGGTCCGCCGCCGCCACACCGTAACGATCCAGCAGAGTCCACCGTCCCGTCGTGATGCTCGCGTGGCGCTTTGCCCACGCGGGGGAGAGCAGCGAGCGCAATCCGCCGAACGAGTCGCACGTCACACGGCCGCTCGCGACCAGCTCCGCGATGCCTTCTTCGACGTCGGGCAGCGGGCGTCGTGACGCGCGCACGATCTCGGGCACGAACGACGCGCCGTGGGCACGCAGGACGTCGAGCACCGCGAGCGCGATCGAGCTCGGCTCCGGGCGCGTCGTCGACGTGGAGATCCGTGCCCACGCCTCGAGATCCTCGCGCGGGATCAGTGCGATCGGTGTGCGCCGCACCGGTGAGCTCGCCGCGCCCCACAGGCGGCCCCACGCGACCGTGCCGCCGAGCGTGAGTTGATCGAGCCACTCCTTGCGGTAGCCGTGCACGCGCGCCGGCAACACGCTGTCCTCCCACGCCGCCGCCGGCACCTCGAAGCCGGCGAGCTGCTCCACCACTTCGGCGACGCCGCCGGGACCCTCGAGCTTGTAGGCGTCGTCGACGTGCTGCCAGCACGCGAGGAACCGCAGGAACTGCGCGGCGGTGACGGGCTCGATCTCGCGGCGCAGGCGATCGAGCGTGTAGCGGTGGATCCGCGCGAGCAGCCGACGATCGCACCACGCACTCTCGCCGCCGATGCGCGTGCGCATGACGGCGCCTTCGGACTCGAGCTGCAAGAGGATCGCCTCGTCGTCGGAGCCGGCCGCGACGACGATCGGACCGATCGCTTCCAACCTCGCACGCATCACGAGCTTCGGATCGCGCGTGGACTCCACGGCGAACCATCGATCGCCGTCGTGCACCACGCGATGATCCGCTGCGAGCTCGAGCAGCCAGGTCCGCCACGTCGCGGCCTCGTCGTCGCGCACGTAGCCCATCCACGTCAGCGCCTCGTGCACCTCTTCGGCGCTCTCCGGGCGCGGCCACGCTTCGTCCTTCACGCGCGCGACCGCGTCGGCATCGAGCGCGCCGAGCTCGTCGGCGGTGCGCACGTCGAGAATCCGCCGGCTCATCACCGCGTGCGTGCGCCGCTCTTCCAGCGGCGCGTCGTCGAGGAACGTGTACGGCGCGCTGGTGAGGATCCCGCGCGCGAACGCGGACGGCTCGGGTGTGTCGATCGCGTGGCGATCGATCGACCCGTCCGCGAGCCCGCGCAGGACCTCGAGGAACCCCTCGCAGTCCATCGCCTCGGTGAGGCAGTCCTCCACGGTCTGCCGCACGATCGGGTGATCCTCGGGCACCTCGATCGGACCGCCGGGCAGCGTCTCGGGGCACGCGAGCGCGGCCGGGAACGCCGCCGCGAGCAGGTCGTCGGCCTTCATGCGCAACAGGTTCGCGGGCAGCTTCTTGCCGCCCTTGCGGCGCTCGAGCATGAGCGAGCGCTGCGCGTTCCACCGCCACCGCGTCGTGAACATCGGCGCCGCCAACAACGCCTGCACGAGCACGTCGCGCGCGGTGGCCTCGTGCAGGTACTCGAACACATCCGTCAAGGCGAAGCTGTGCTGCTGTCCGAGGCTCAGGATGATCGCCTCCTCGTTCGCGGCCGCCTGCAGCTCGAAGCCGAAGCCGACGCAGAAGCGCTTGCGCAGCGCGAGGCCCCACGCGCGATTGATCCGCGAGCCGAACGGTGCGTGCACGACGAGCTGCGTGCCGCCGCTCTCGTCGAAGAAGCGCTCGAGCACGACCCTGCGCTGGGTGGGCACCGCGCCGAGCGAGCGGTGACCGGCGAGCACGTACTCCGCCATCTGCAGCGCGCCTTCGTGGGGCAGGCCGTCGCCGCACGCCATTCGCAACGCGTCCACCGCCGCGGCGAGCGGATCGTCCGCGTTGCGAGTGGCGAGCGCACACGTCTCGCGCAGATCCGCGAGCGCGGACGAGAGCTCGCGCGTGCGACCCGGCGCCTCGCCGAGCCAGAACGGGATCGACGGCGGCTGCCCCTTCGCATCGGCGACGCGCACGATGCCGGGCTCGACCCGGAGGATCCGCCACGACGCGTTGCCGAGCTGGAAGATGTCTCCGCCGTTCGACTCGATCGCCCAGTCCTCGTTCACCGTGCCGATCACGGTGCCGTCGGGCTCGAGCCGAACCTGGTAGTCCGCCGTGTCCGGGATCGCACCGCCCGACATGAGCGCGGCGAGCCGCGCCCGCGAGGTCGCGCGCACGCGTCCGTTCACGCCGTCGCGGTGCAGCAGCGCACGCCGCCCGTTCTCGGCATGCAGCCGCACGAGCCCGTCGAACTCGTCTCGCGCGAGCTCGCGGTACGGCCACGCGCGCTTCACCGTGTCGAACAGCGCGTCCTCGTCCCACGGCTGCGCCACGCAATCGGCCACGATCTGCTGCGCGAGGATGTCGAGCGGGCGCGGCGGAGCGGCGGTGCGATCGAGCAGCGACGTGCGTACGCACTGCAACAGCGCCGCGGCCTCGACGAGCTCGTCGATCGTCAGCGGGAACACGCGCCCCTTCGGCGTGCGGCGCAGCGAGTGACCGGAGCGACCCACGCGCTGCAGCAGCGTCGCGATCGATCGCGTCGCGCCCACCTGGATCACGAGGTCGACGTCGCCGATGTCGATGCCGAGCTCGAGCGACGCCGTGGCGACGAGCGCCCGCAGCGAGCCCGACTTCAGCCGCTGTTCCGCGGCGAGCCGACGCTCGCGCGACAGGCTGCCGTGGTGGCTCGTCACCGCGTCCTCGCCGAGCCGCTTCGCCAGCTGAGCCGAGATCCGCTCGGCCAGCTTGCGCGTGTTCACGAACACGAGCGTCGTGCGATGCGCGTCGACGAGCTCGGCCACGCGCGTGTGGATCTCGTCCCACTGCTCGTGCGAGCACACGGTGGCGAGCGGCGAGGGCGGCACCTCGATGGCGAGGTCGAGCGCGCGGAACGTGCCGGCATCGACGAGCTGGCACGCGCGACCCGTGCCCACGAGGAACTCACCGACGGCGGACAACGGCTTCTGCGTCGCGGACAGCCCCACGCGCTGGATGGGTCGGCCGGCCAGCGC
Source organism: uncultured Nannocystaceae bacterium (assembly GCA_964468635.1). Lineage (GTDB taxonomy): Bacteria > Myxococcota_A > Polyangia > Nannocystales > Nannocystaceae > Xiheibacterium. The sequence continues at coordinate 41,523 of CAYXVR010000002.1, read as the reverse complement.
CTCGAGCCGCTCCAGCGACAGCGCGAGGTGGGCGCCCCGCTTGTCGCGGACGAGCGCATGGATCTCGTCGACGATGATCGTGCGCGTGTCTCCGAGCATCGCGCGGCCGCTGTCGCTCGTGAGCAGGAGGTACAGCGACTCCGGCGTGGTGACGAGGATGTGCGGCGGATGCTTGGCCATCGATGCGCGCTGCGACGACGGCGTGTCGCCGGTGCGCACGAGCACGCGCACCTCGGGCAGGGAAGGATCGATCGCGCGGATCTCCGCGAGCGGGACCTGCAGGTTCTTCTGCACGTCGTTCGACAGCGCCCGCAACGGCGACACGTAGACGACCTGCGTGCGCTCGCCCAGCGCGGCGCCTTGCCGGAAGAGCGAGTCGATCGCCGACAGGAATCCGGCGAGCGTCTTGCCCGATCCGGTGGGCGCGGCGATGAGCACGTGCTCGCCGGATCGGATCCGCGGCCAGCCTTCGGTCTGCGGCAACGTCGGCGCGCCGAGCCGGTCGGCGAACCAGCGCTGCACGGCGGGATGGAACTGGGCCAGCGCAGACACGAGCGGGCATGGTACCCCGCCCGCGTCATCCGTTCAGTCGGAGAACGGGTCGGCGGCGAACGCGTTCTCCCGCGTGATCGTCTTGCCCTTTCTTGTCTTCACCGCCCTCCGGGCCTGATCTTCCTTCGCAGCGGGCTTCAGGCGGATGGCGGGGCGCGGCACGCCGGAGTGTTGTGGCGTCATGGGCACGGTGACGGGCGGGGGCGCCTCGGCGACCGCTTCGTCGAAGCCGTTCGAGGCGCGCTCGATCGCCTGGATCTGCCGGTCGAAGTCGGCGTCGTGCTTCGGGCTCGCGGCGCCGCTCGCCGACTTGCGCTTCACCACCGTCCTGCGCGCGCGCTCGAGCTCGCGGCGCGTCGCCGAGAGATCGCCGCGCGCGAAGGCGGCGTTCGCCGAGATCAACGCGTCGAACGTGTCCTTGCGACCGAGCCGCGCGTCGACGGCGGGATCGAGCGGCGCCGACTCCGTGCCCTCGAACCGCAGCGCGAGCGCGCCCTCGATCCGCTCGTCGCGATCCGCGAGGAGATCTCGCCACGCGAGCTCGACGTCGGCGAGCGGCGTCGCACCCGCGGAGCCCGCGACGCGCACGCGCAACAGCGCCGTGCGCTGCTCGCCCGCCGCGAACGTACCCAGGGCCACGCGCACGCGTCCGTTCTCCATGCGATGCGGCCGATCGACGACCTCGAGCAGCTCCACGCCGTCGGCGAGTGCCACCGCGACCTCCACGTCGTCTGCGACGGAGCCGACGAGCGCGCGGCGTTCCTGCTCGAACACCGCACCGAGATTGGACGCGTTCTGCACGAAGTAGTGGCGCCCGTTCGACGCCTCGGACAGCGCGAGCAACGTGCGCTCGTCGTAGTCGATGTCGACGCCGATGGATGCGATCGCCGTCCGCTCCGCCCGCATGCCGTCGGCCAGGGCACGGAAGTGCGTGGGCTCCACGACGCCGCGGTTCGCGAGGCCGTCGCTCAGGAGCAGCATGCGGTTCACCGCGCCCGTGCGTGCACGCAGCTCGAGCCGCGCGAGGCCGATGCCGCACGACATGCACGTGTGACCGCCGGCGCGCACGCGATCGAGCTGGTCGCCCACCGCCGCGAGATCGAGGCTGCGCACCGTGGTCGCGGGCACGAGCACGCTCGCCTTGTCGGCGTACGTGACGATCGACACCGTGTCGTCCGGACGCAGCTGCGCGAGCATGCCGCGCAGCGCCCCCATCGCGTTCGTCATCTTGCGCCCGCGCATCGACGCGGATCGATCGAGCACGATCGCGATGTTGGCCGGTGCCCGCGTCGTGACGTCGTCGGCCTGGGTCGCCTGCACGTCGACGAGCACGAACGTGTCCGTGCTCGCGTTGGCCGGCAACACCGTATGACCCACGCGGGCCTCGACGCGCAGCACGCCGTCGCGCACGAAGCTGGAGCTCGCGGCGGTCGCGTCGGCCGCCACCGCCGGAGGCTCGACCGGCGCGGCCGGGGCCGTCCATGCGGTCGCGGCCGCCTCGGACGCCTGGGCGGGTGGGCCCATCACCCACGACACCCCGACGCTCGTCCCGATCATCCCCACCAACGACGCCCCCATCGCGATGCTCAGCTTCATGGTCGGCCCTCCCGCGGCGGTTGCACTACGCACGGGACGGGCGAACGATCTGATCGCGTCGACGAATCGGGCACTTTCTCGGCCGCGGCCCGTGGGACGCAACCGAGGGCGTGCGCATCAGGTGCGGCGCACCACGAACAAGCGGGCTTCCGGCGCGTCGGCGGGGCCGGGCAGGGTGCTCGCGGCCTCGCGCTCGAGGGCGAATGCGTCGCCGAGCAACGCCTGCAGCTTCGCGGCGTCGTACGGATGGGTCCCGCGTGCGGAGGCCGTCGCGGCCACGAACGCCTTCACCACGAGGTGCCCGCCGGTTCGCACGAGCCTGCGCATCGCGACCGCATACGCGTGCGCCTCCTCGCTGCCGAGCAGGTGGAGGCAGCCGCGATCGACGACGACGTCGAACGCGGCGTGCAGCGTCGTCGCGGTGATGTCGTCGCGCAGCCACACGACGTCGGCCTCGGGAGCGGCCGCGCGCGCGAGCTCGAGCGCACGCGTGGACACGTCGGTCGCGACCACGCGATGACCGAGCGCGTGCAGGCGCACCGCGAGCGGGCCGAGGCCCGTGCCGACGTCGAGCACCGTCGCGGGCGTGCTCGCGATCCGCTGCAGCTCCGCGACGATGTCGTCGTCGGCGTCGTCGCGATGCCAGGGCAGCTCGGCGGCAGGCCGGCGATAGACCGAGTCCCAGTCGTCGGCGGTGCGCGGCGCGAGCCCGCCCTTGCGCGCGTGCGTGCGCAGCATCGTGTCGAAGAGCGCGAGCACGACCGAAGGTGGCGGTGCGGCGCCGAGCGTGGGCACGCGCTCGTGCGGCCGGTCGGCCACCTCGATGCCCGCGACGGGATGCACGACGTGCATGCCGTCGTCGACGAGGTGCGCCAGGTTGCGCTGCACGGCTGGGCTGCCGTACATCGCCGCGTTCATCGACGGCACGATCATCACCGGCGCTCGCGTGGCCACGGCGATCGCGGACACGATCGACGAGTGGTCGCCACCGGCGATGCGGGAGATCGTCGTGGCGGACGCGGGACACACGAGGACGGCGTCGGCCCACTCCGCGAGGTTGATGTGCGGCACGGGCAGCGTGGAATCGGGCCACAGATCGTCGACGACGCGGTGGTGCGTGAGGGCTTCGAGCGGCTCGGTCCGCACGAACCGCAGCGCCTCGGACGTCGCGACCACCCGCACGTGCAGGCCGCGATCGAGCAGTGACTGCACGAGCGCGGGCGTGTGCATCGATGCGACGGCGCCGGTGATGCCGAGCACGACGCGCGCGCCGGGCCCGTGGCGCGGGTGCTTCTGCGGCGCGGCCGCGGCGGACTCGATCGCTTCGACACCCTTCAGGAGTGACAACAGGTCGTCGACGACGGTCGCGTTCTCGATGGGACCGCCGACCAGCCCCTCGAGATGGGCGAAGACCTCCGCTCGCGTGTGCGGCGTCTCGAGGAACGCGAGCACGGCGCGCGCGAGCCGGGCGGAGTCCCCGGAGAGCTCGTGCCCGCGACCATCGCGGGCGAGCAGCACGGTGAGCTCGCCCGCATCGTAGATGCGCACGACGGCGGCCCGCCGCAGCTTCGCTTCGTCGCTCGCCACCCGCGGAGTCTATCAGCGTCGTCGACGCCCGGCGGCGAGCCCGAGCACGAGCAACGCGACGACGACGGGCGTGCGCGCCGGGTCCGTCGTGCACGAGCATCCGTTCGCGGTGTCGGCGGTGCCACCCGCCGAGGTGGCGTCGCCGCTGTCGCCCGTCGATCCGTCGTCGCCCACGCTCGCGCTCGCACTCGCCGATCCGCCCGAGTCGACGTCGCCGCCGTCGTCCGCGGTGCCGTCGATCGGTCCGTCGTCCGCCGGGCCCTCGTCGTCGCCACCGTCGCTCGAGCCCGATTCGCCCACGCTGCCGTCGCAGCCGCGCCGCGGGGTCCAGCCATCGACGTCGACCTCGAGGCCGGCTTCGCCCGCGACCGCGCTCCACGATGCGCCGACCACGGGACAACAGCTCGCGCCGTCGTGCGCGGTGAAGAGGCCGCTGGGGAACGCGTCGCCGAGCGCGACGTTGATCACGTCGATGCCGTCCGTGCTGCCGACCCCCTCGAGGCGGAACTCGCCGACCGGTGCGTGCGGCGGCGTGCGGTCGAGCACCGTGTACTTGTCGTCGCCCTGACTCGACGCGATGAGATAGCCGCCGCGCGCGCGGTGGTACAGCGTGAGTCCTTCGACGTCGCCCGCGAGACCCGATGCGTCGCCGATCTCCGCGACGAGCGTCGCGTCGGTCGAGTCCGCGATCGCGACGCTCCAGATCCCCACGCCTTCTTCGCCGAGGAACACGCGCTCAGCGTCGTCGTCGGCCACCATGCCCTCGATCTGCGAGGCCGCGAACGACCAGTCGGACTCGCCGAGCATCACGCTGCCGTCGCCGGTGGGGCTCAGCGTCCAGCGCCGGATCTCGGTGTCGCCCTCCGGTCCGGTGAATCCGTACAGCGTGCCGTCGGCCGCGAGGTGCAGCGCGAACCCGTAGTTGCCGCCCACCGCGAGATCGCCGCCATCGATCCGGACGAGCTCGCCCGCGTCCACGCGGAACACCACGAGTGTCTCGTCCACGCGCTCGTTCACGACGATCACGTCGGCGCAGCCGTCACCCCACGGCACGTCGTGGCGGATGTCGATGTTGCCGGGCTGCGACAGCGCGATCGTCTGTCGCGGTTCGCCGTCGAGCCCGTGCACGACGATGTTGCCGTTCGCCTTGTCGGAGGTGACGACGACGCTCTGGCCGGGGTCGTCGGGGTGCAGCCAGATCGCCATGTCGTCCTGATCGGCGGAGTCGGGCGCGGTGAACGTGACCTCGACGGGCACGTCCGCGCGCGCGGTCGCGCCGGTGAGCGCGGACACGACGAGTGCACTGACGACGACGGGGGAGAACGTGGGCTCGCGGCGTGGCACGGCCCCCAACGACGCACGAGCCCTCGCGATGTCGCGCGCGTGCGACCTGCGGCCGGCTCGTGCGTCTTTGGGGCCCCGTGGAACCAGGATCCTCGCGATGGGCGGTGCTCGCGGCTCTCCTGTGCGCGTGCGGAACGTCGCCGCCCGTGGAGGAGGCAGGGAACGCCGATGACGGATCGGACGGCATCGGCCTCGACGGATCGTCCGACGACGGACCCGACGATCCCACGATGACCGGCAAGCTCGACGTCGGCAGCGACGTCGACAGCGAGGGCGGCGACGAGGCGAGCGACGGCGAGGGCTGCCAACGCGTCGACGTCGTGCTCGCTGTCGACAACTCGAGCAGCATGGGCGAGGAGATCGAGGCGCTGCAGGGCCCCGTGCTCGACGCGTTGCCGCAGGCGCTCTTGTCGGTGAACGGCGGCATCGAGGACTTCCAGCTCGCGGTGATCGACGCGTGCCCGAAGCCCGCGTACTTCCACGATCAGGGCGCCGCCGGGGCGTGCGACTTCTCGACCGGGCACAACTACATGAGCTCGACATCGCCCGATCTCGTCGGGGAGTTCGCGTGCGTCACGAACTTCGCGGTGGACGGCTTCGGCGCCGCGCCCGACGAGTGCCTCGACAGCGGCGACTTCAACGACGACGACGAACAGGCCGCATGGACGTCGGCGCAGGCGATCGGGCCCGACGCGCTCATGGCCGCGAACACGGGCTTCGTGCGCGACGATGCGCTGCTGTTCGTCGTGGCGATCACGGACGAGGACGAGTCGCTGGTCGACGTCGACTCCGCGGACGCGATCTACGAGAGCATCGTCGCGGCGAAGGGCGGCGACCCGACGCGCGTGGTGTTCCTCGGTGTCGCCGGCGTGTCCGCGTGCGACGGCGCGTACGGCTCCGCGGAGCAGGCCGACACGATGGCGGCGGTGGTCGACCGGTTCACGATGCAGGGTCGCGGCGTGTTCTGGGACATCTGTCAGGGCGAGCTCGAGCAAGCGTTCCTCACCGCGATCGCCGACCTCGTGGATCCGGCATGCGAGGAGTTCGAGCCCGTGGGGTGATCGTGACGCGATGCGGGCTCTGGCTGCGACGGTGCGCGGACTGATACACTCGACGGGTGTCGGGTGCACGATCGAGCGCGTGCGCGGCGTTCCGCGCCGGATTGATCGACGAGCGCACGAAGGTCGCCGTCGCACGTATCGCCGACGACGTGCTCGCGGATCGCTTGCTCGCGTTCGCGAGCGCCGCGGCCTCCGACTGGCCGCAGTTCCGGCTCGCGGCGGATGCGTTCGTCGCCCACGTCGCGCGCGTGCTCGCGTCGACCGACGAGCCGTTGCGCGATCTCGCGGCGTTGCATGGGCGCGACCTCTATCTCGCGGCGGCGTGCGGCGGTCGCGATGGCGAGGCGATCCGGGCGTTCGAGGCGGAGTACGGCATCGAGGTCGACACCGCGCTCTCGCGATTTCATGGTGCGATCGCAACCGAGGAGTTCCGCCAGATCCTGCGCCACAAGCTGTTCGTCGGTACGCACGAGCAACCGCCCGGGATCCTGCAGTACGCGGGCCGCGGCGATCTGCGCTACTGGGTGCGCATGACGGTGGTGCGCGCACTGACCGATCAGATGCGCCGTCGCGAGGTCCGCAAGCGCGAGGTGAGCGTGGGCGACGAGACGATCGACGCACTGCTCGCGCCCGGACTCGACACCGAGCTCGAGTATCTGAAGGGCATCTATCGCGCCGAGTTCCGCACGGCGTTGGCCGAGAGCCTCGCGGAGCTCGAGCCGCGCGAGCGCAACCTGTTGCGCTACAGCGTGGCGGAGCATCTCGGCATCGATCAGATCGGTGCGATCTACTCGGTGCACCGCTCCACCGCGGCGCGCTGGCTGGGGCGGGCGCGCGAGCGTCTGATCGACGGCGTCACCGAGCGGCTGCGTCGCCGGCTGAAGGTCGATCCGATCGAGCTGCAGAGCATCCTGCGCATGATCTCGAGCCGCGTGGACGTGGGCGCCGAGCTGTTCGAGGCGTGATCGGAGCCGCATCGCGATGAGCTGCCTCGACGACAACACGGCAGCCGCGTTCGTGCAGGGCCTCGCGGCTCCCGAGCCCGCCGCCCGCATCGAGGCACACCTCGAGTCGTGCGCGACGTGCCGGGAGCTCATCGTGGCGTTCGGTCGCGCGTTCGGCAGCGCGACGGGCGGAATGACGACGGAAGGCGACAGCGGTCCCCGCCCCCTACCGGCCTTGCACCGCGGCGAACGACTCGATCGCTACGTCGTGCTCGAGTGCGTCGGCACGGGTGCGATGAGCGTCGTGTACGCGGCGTACGATCCCGAGCTCGATCGCAAGGTCGCGTTGAAGGTGATGCGGGCGACGAGTGGTCACGACCGCCTGCTCGTGGAGGCGCGTGCGATCGCGAAGCTGTCCCATCCCAACGTCGTGAGCGTGTTCGATGCGCGCGTGCTCGAGGGCGATCTGTTCCTCGCGATGGAGCTCGTGAACGGACCCACGCTGCGGCAGTGGCTCGAGCGCGAACGGAGCGGCTGGCGTGCCGCGCTCGCGCTGGTGCTGCAAGCGGCGCGCGGCCTCGCGGCGGCCCACCGCGCGGGCATCGTGCACCGCGACTTCAAGCCGGAGAACGTGCTCGTCGGCCCCGAGGCGCTCGTGAAGGTGGTCGACTTCGGGCTCGCGATGCGGGCGCGCGAGGCCGCCGCTGGCGACGACGCGAGCCACGCGGACGCGAGCGCGAGCTGGCCGCTCGGGATCACCCGCACGGGCTCCATCGTGGGCACGCCGCTGTACATGGCGCCCGAGTTGATGGACGGCGGCGTCGCATCACCGGCGTCCGATCAGTTCGCGCTGTGCGTCGTGTTGCACGAGGCGTTGCTGGGCCGTCGTCCGTTCGGCGCCACCGACTTCGCCGGCCTACGCCGCGAGAAGCGCGAGGGGCCGAGCGCCGCAGGCGAGCTCCGCGGCGTGCCGCGCGTATACGTCGACGCGATCCGCCGCGGCCTCGCACCCCATCCCGACGAGCGATGGCCATCGGTCGATGCGCTCGTCGAACGACTCACGCGGGAGCGCACGCGCGCGCCGACGATCGCGGCCGGCGTGCTCGGGATCGGGCTCGTCGGTGCGCTCGCGGTGCGCTCCGCCGGCGCGGATCCGCAGCCGTGCACCGGCGGATCCGATGCGCTCGCGCCGACCTGGAACGCGACAGCGCGCGCAACCGCCGAGGACGGCATGCGGTCGTCGGGCGCGTCCACCGACGTCGCGCGCGCCCACGCGCTCGGCCGCATCGATGCGTGGTCGGACGCGTGGATCGACGGATGGACCCGCGCATGTCGAGCGACGCGCGTAGACGGCGTGCAGACGGCCGAGCTGTTGGATCGCCGGCTCGCGTGCCTCGAGCGCGACCGGGCGGAGATGGGCGCGCTCGTCGATCTGCTGGCGCGCGGCGAGCCCGATGCGGTGGCGCGCGCGGGCGAAGCCGTGGATGCGCTGCGCGATGTCGCGACGTGCGACGACACGGAGGCGCTCCTTCGCCGCGCTCCCGAGCCGCCCGACAGCGAGCCCGCGCGTGCCACCGCCGCGCGCATCGCCGAGGCGCGGGCCCATCGCTTCGCCGGCCGCTACGCCGACGCGGTGGAGCTCGCGCGCGTCGCCGTCGAGTCGGCCGAAGCCGTCGGCGATCGCCGGATGCTCGCGCGCGCTCGGGTCGAGCATGCCCACGCGCTCGCGGCCGCGGCCGACGCCAGCGCAGCGGAGGACGCGTTCGTGCAGGCGATCGCCGACGCGTCTACCACGGGTGCGGACGACGTGGTGGCGGAAGGGTGGGTCGGTCTACTCGCGGTCGTCGGTCGAGCGGCGCGCTACGACGAGGCCGAGCGCCTCGGTCGCTTCGCCGACGCGGCTCTGGCACGCGAGGAGGATCCGCCGACGCTGCGTCGCAAGTGGTGGCTCGCGCTCGGTGCCGTCGCGCTCGCCCGCGGCGAGCACGACCGCGCGAGCGAGCGTTACGAGGCTGCGCACGAGCTCGCGCGTGCGATCGACGACCCGATCGGGCTCACCGACACGCTCGAGCAGCTCGCGCGAGTCGAGCTCGCCCGCGGCCGCATCGATGCGGCGCTCGCCCACATGGACCGCGTGATCGAGCTGCGCACCGCGGAGCTCGGCGAGCACCATCCGCGCGTCGCCGACGCTTTCGTGAACTACGGCAACGTGCTGCACGACGCCGGCCGGTACGACGAGGCGGCGGCGCGCTTCGACACCGCGGCCGTCGATCTCGAGCGCGCGCTCGGGCCCCTGCATCCGAGCCTGGCCGGCGCGCTGGCGGGCCGCGCGGTCGTCGAGCGCCGCCGCGGCGATCTCGCCGGATCGCACCGCGATCTCGAGCGCGCCCTCGCAATCCGCGAGGCCGCGTCCGGCACGGATCACCCCGAGGTCGCACACACGTTGGTCAGCCTCGCGAACGTCGACTACGAGCTGGGCGCCTACGCCGAGGCGCGCGTGCGTCTCGATCGAGCACTGGCGATCTACGCGCGCCACTTCGACGGCGATCACCCGCGCGTGGTCGCGGCGCTCGCGAACCTCGCGTCCGTGGACACCGATGCCGGCCGACTGCCGGAGGCCGAGCGCGGCTATCGACGGGTGTTGACCGCGCGCGAGGCGATGCTCGGTCTCGATCATCCCGAGGTCGCATTCACGCTCGCGAACCTCGGCCGCGTCATCGCGAAGCGGGGACGTGCGGACGAAGCCCGCGCGCTGCTCGAGCGCGCGATCGAGATCGCGGTGACGAAGCTCGGCGGGCGCCATCCGTTCGTCGCGTTCGCGCGCGAGTCGTTGGCCGCCGTCGACGACCTCGCGAAGGAGGCGCGACCGTGAATCGACTCGCCGCCCTCGTGCTCGTGCTCGCGGCCTGCTCGAGCGAGGCACCCATGGACGCGGCCGACACGGGCGCGAGCTCGTCGGAATCCGGCGGCGCGGGCTCGGAAACCGTCGGCGCGGGATCGTCGTCGACGTCGAGCGGTGCCGCCGACAGCTCGACGGGGCCGAGCGTCGTCGTGCTCGAGATCCTGCCCACCGACGACGCCAACTTCGAGAACGACGACCCGGACGCCAACTTCGGCGACCAGACGTACCTCGAGATCGAGAACGACACGCAGGTACAGGTCGCGTTCCTGCGATTCGTCGTGGACGACATCGAGGGCGAGATCCTCTCGGCCGATCTGCGGCTGTTCGCGACCGAGGGCAGCGACTACGGCGGCGACATCTTCGTGGTCGACGACGGCGATCCGATGATGGGCATGCAGTGGACCGAGGACACGCTCACGTTCAACAACGCTCCCGCGGTCCAGGGCGAGCCCATCGCCTCGTTCGCGGTCGCACCATCCGCTTCGGTCGTGAACTTCGACGTGACCGACGCGGTGACGCTCGGCGCGAGCCACAGCTTCGCGATCACGACGATCTCCGAGGACGAGATCGAGTACTCGAGCAAGGAGGGCGAGACGCCTCCCGTGCTCCTCGTGAACGTCATGACCCCGTAGGCGGGTGCGTCCAGTCGGTGAACGCGACGTTCTTGCCGGTCGCGGCCGGCACCTCGGCGGGGAAGTCGGTGCGGTAGAAGTGGTTCACGACGTGCGGCTGCCATGTGTCGTCGCCCTCGGCCGGGTAGTCGGCCTCGTCGTGCAGCCACACGACCGCGCGCAGGATCGCCTGGTCCTCCCACTCGAACGCCGCATGCCCGCGACGGTGCAGCATGGCGGCCTGCACGAGCGCGCCCTCGAGCGCGCCGTACACGTAGTTCTCCTTCTGCGGCGGCCACGTGAACCCACCTGCGCGCCGTTGATCGTCCGGGATCACGCCGTCGATCGAGTGCCCGTCGCGCGTCGCTCCGGCGGGATTGATGCCCACGGGCGCGTCGGGATCGGCCTGCCAGTCGAGCTCGCCGTACTCGAACTCCGCGTATACGTCGCGTGCACCGAGCCAGCCGTGGAACACGTCGGCGCACCGCTCGATCTCGGCCTCGTCGCCGAGGTAGATCGCCGCCGCGAGGCGGCTCGCGCCAGCGTGGGTGCCCCAGTTGTTCGGGCGATCCTCGTGCGTGGTCACGAGCGTGCGCCCGTCGAGCTCCTCCACGACCACGCCGGCGAGCCACTCGCGGAACGCCGCATCGTCATCGTCCGACAATCCGACGAGCTCCGCCGCCACGATGTACGCGAACAGCTCGCGGCCGAGCGCGAGCGTGCGGCCGCCGTCCTCCGTGCCGATTGCGGCCATCACCGACGTCCGCACGCTCTCGCACATCGCGTCGTCGGCGAGGCGCACGCAGACGAACGCACGCGCGAGCACGAACACGTTGTCGTCCTGATCCTGATCCGACAGCACGGGCGTGCCGGGGGCGGCCATCGCGTGCTCGAGCACGGACTCCCATGCCGGGCCCTCGGTCGGCAGCTCCGCGATTTCGGCGGGGGAGATCCAGATGCCGTCGACCACGGGCGGCGGCTCGGCGCCGGTGTCTCCGGTCGACTCCGAGCCGCCACCGGAGCTCTCGTCGCCGTCGTCGTCGTCACCCGCTTCGCTCGCGCCGCCCTCGGCGTCCGCCGGCGACGTCGAGGACGCCTCCGCATCGCCGTCGTCCGTGTCCGCGGACGCATCGTCGCCCGCGGCGTCGGCGAAGCCGGTGGCGTCGTCACCGTCGGTGGAGCAGGCCCCGAGGGGCGCGAGCACGAGCGCGATCACGAGCGGAGGGGAGCAGCGCATGGCCCTACGAGACGCGCGAGCGCCCGCGAAGTCGCACGCTGTCGATCGCGTATGCGGGCCGACGGGCGCGACGCTCAGCGGGCGCACGCGTCGGCGACGACGTCGACGGCCTGGGTGAACACGTCGCGATAGTCGGGGGCGCACACCGAGCCGAGGAAGCCGAATGTGAAGAGCTCGGTGAGCTCGGTGAGGCGATCCGCGATCTGGGCGTGATCGCCGAGCTTGCAGTCGCCACCGGGCAGGTTCGCGAGCGTGACCACGACGATTCCGCTCGACGAGCGCGCGGCCACGAGCGCTTCATGGGCGAGCATCGGATCGAGCTCGCCGTCCTCGTCGGTGACGAACACGATCACCATCATCGCGCCGTCGCGCACGAAGCCCTCGTTGCACTCGCGCGGGCCCGAGTCACCGCCCCCGATCGCCTCGATCGCCGCCCGCATCGGTTGCTCGAAGGTCTCGCCCATGGTGCCCACCTGCGCCGCGCAGCGGAACGTCTCGTCGAGATCGTCGGCGTCGGTCATGTAATGAGCGCCCTCGGCGTACGGACCGCACACCGCCTCGCTCGAGCCCCACCCACCGGTCTTCACCACGAGGTCGCCCAGTCCCTGGCAGCCCGCGCCGTTGTGCTCGTATGCATCGGTGGTGACGACGCCGAGGTGGATGCTCGCGCGGCTGTCTGCCAGCGCGGTCACGCCCGCGACGAACACCTCGTAGTTCTCGATGAGCTTGCGCTGGTTGTCGCCCATGCTCGGCGAGTTGTCGATCACGAACAGGATGTCGACCGCGTCGCAGCTGGGGGCCGGCGCGTCGTCGTCGTCGTCGTCGTCGCCGGCCCGGTCATCGCCGGAGTGCGCCTGGTCGAACACCAGGACGGGGCTGCGCCCGCATGCGCTGCCGAGGGCGGCGACCACCAGCCATCGCGCTGCCCCGCAACCCATCGCGGGACGAACGATACACGACGGCTCCGCTTACAGCGCGGATTGTGCAACGCTCGACCGCCCACGATGACCGCGCGAACCGTTCCCGACCTCTTGCTCGATCGCATCGCCGCCACGCCCGATCGCGAGGCCTTCCGCCACCGCCACGGCACGACCTGGCACTCGCTCACGTGGGCCGAGGTGGGCACGCGCATACGCAACGTCGCCGCGGGGCTGCGCTCGCTCGGCCTCGCCGACGAGGAGCGCTGCGCGATCCTGTCGGGCACGCGCATCGAGTGGGTGCTCGTGGACCTCGGCGTGCTGTGTGCGGGCGGAGCGACCACCACGATCTATCCCGCCAGCACGCCCGACGAGATCGTGTACATCCTCGACGACTCCGCGAGCGCCTACGTGTTCGCGGAGAACGATGCCCAGGTCGAGAAGCTCGTGGCCAAGCGTGCCCAGCTGCCCGGTGTGCGTCGCGTGATCGTGCTGGACGGCGAGGGACGCAACGACGACTGGGTCATCACGCTTGCGCAGCTCGAGGCCAAGGGGCGCGATCACGACGCGAGTCATCGCGACGACTACGAGAAGATCGCGCGTGCGATCCGGCCCGACGCGCTCGCCACCCTCATCTACACCTCGGGCACCACGGGCAAGCCGAAGGGCGTCGAGCTGATCCACGACTGCTGGGTGTACGAGGCCGAGGCGATCGACGGGCTCGGACTCCTGCGTCCCGACGACGTGCAGTTCCTGTGGCTGCCGCTCGCACACTCGTTCGGCAAGGTGCTCGAGGTCGCGCAGCTCCGCATCGGGTTCGCCACCGCGATCGACGGCGTCATCGATCGGCTCGTCGAGAATCTCGGCGTCGTGCAGCCCACGTTCGTCGCGGCCGTGCCTCGCATCTTCGAGAAGGTGCACAACAAGGTCGTCACCGGCGCCACCGAGGGCGGCGGCGCGAAGGCGAAGATCTTCGCGTGGGCGATGGGCGTGGGGCGGCGGTGCTCGAAGCTCGAGCAACAGGGCAAGCGCCCGGGCGGCCTGCTCGCGCTGCAGCGGGCCATCGCGCACAAGCTCGTGTTCTCCAAGCTGCAGGCACGCTTCGGCGGGCGCTTGCGCTTCTTCGTGTCCGGCTCCGCCCCGCTCGCACGCGAGCTCGCCGAGTTCTTCCACGCCGCCGGCGTGCTGATCCTCGAGGGCTACGGCCTCACCGAGTCGAGCGCGGCGAGCTTCGTGAACCGGCCCGATCACTACAAGTTCGGCACGGTGGGTCCACCGCTGCCCGGCACCGAGGTGAAGATCGCCCCCGACGGCGAGATCCTCTTCACGAACCGCGGCATCATGCGCGGCTATCACAACCAGCCCGAGGCGACGGCCGACGCGCTCGACGGTCGATGGTTGCGCACGGGCGACATCGGCGAGCTCGATGCCGACGGCTTCCTCAAGATCACCGATCGCAAGAAGGACCTCATCAAGACCTCGGGCGGCAAGTACGTCGCGCCGCAGATGATCGAGGGCCTGCTCAAGGCCAACTGCCCGTACGTCAGCCAGGTCGTCGTGCACGGCGACAATCGCAACTACGTCACCGCCCTCGTCACGCTCGACGAAGAGGCGGTGCGCGGGTGGGCGAAGGGTCACGGCATCGACGGCGATCTCGACGCGCTGACCAAGCGCCCGGAGGTGAGCGCGCTCGTGAAGTCCGCGCTGGATCCGATCAACGCGACGCTGCCGAGCTACGCCACGGTCAAGAAGTTCGCGATCCTCCCGGCCGATCTCACGGTCGAGAGCGGCGAGCTCACCACCAGCCTCAAGGTGAAGCGCAAGGTCGTCGAGTCGAAGTACAAGGACGTGCTCGACGGGCTCTACGGCGAGCGCCGATCGTAGAGCGCCGCGATCTCGTCGCCATCGAGGGCCCGCGCGTACACGCGGACCTCGTCCACCGCGCCGGCGAGCAGGCCGTTCGGGCCGTTGGACAGATGGTCGTCGTCGCAACCGACGAGCACCGGCTGCTCGTCGAACGCGACGACCGGTGCGCTTCCCGTGCTCACGAGCGCACCGTCGACGAACAGCGACATGTCCATGCCGTCCCACGTGCCCACGAGGTGCACCCAGTCGCCGATGACGAGGGGATCGGCGCTCGTCAGGTTGTTGCCGGCCACGCCGTCGGTCATCGCGAAGAGCTGCACGGATCCCCTCGGCGTCGGATAGTAGTAGAGCGCCCACGAGTTGTTGAAGTCGTTGCCGACGGGCTTGTCGACGAACCCGTAGTGCGTCGCGTCGACGTCGATGCGGATCCAGGCCGCGACCGTGAGCTGGTCCATCGACTCGAGCTCGGGAGTGCTGTCGAAGTGCACGCAGTCGTCGATGCCGTCGAAGAGGAGTGCGTCGCCGGCCACGCCCGCGGTGGACGACGGGCACTGCGGGACGCTGCACGATGCGGCTCCGCCGAGCACGCCCTCGTTCGCGAGCGGCACGTCGACCGAGTCGTCGAAGGTCAGCCAGACGAGCAGGTCTTCGTCCACCACGGGTCCGTCGTCACTGCTGTCGGCATCGGAGGACGTGCTCGACCCCTCGAGGGTCGTGACGGCGTTCGTGGTGTCCGGGCTGCTCGCGGTCGCGTCGAGCGGCAGCGTCGTCACCGGATCCGTCGTGCTCGTCGTCGTCTCGAGGCCGCTCGTGGAATCGCCGGTCGTGCCGTCCTCGCTCGGCACGCACTCGCCCGCCAGTGAGCCGCTGTGCGACCCGTAGCGCTGCCCGGACGCGCAGTCGGGGTCCGGAAAGCTGCAGAAGCCGTCGGCCTGACACATCCCGTCGACGCCCGCACCGATGCAATCGCTGGCGTCGATGCACGTGAACGTGCCCTCGCCGCACCCGAGCAGTCCGAGTGCCGCGGCCACGCCGAGCGCCCGCCGTGAGGCCGCAGCTCCCACCGTCGCGATCGTAGACCGATTCCGTGCGCGATGCGTGACATCCTCCCGGATCCGATGACCTCGCGAATCGTCGCGCTCGCTTGGTTGCTCGTCGCGTGCCGCGGCACCACGGCCGAGCCCGCCGAAACGGCGGTCGCCGTCCCCAACGAGCCCGCGCCCGAGCCGGCAGCCGGCACGTTCGAGGGGCGTGCGATCGCGCCCACGATGTCGTTCCTCGGAGCCGACTGGCTGACTCGTCCGGAGCGCGTCGTCGAAGAGGACCCCGACGCGCTCCATCGCGAGCTCGCGCTGCGACCGGGTCAAGTGGCGTGCGACATCGGAGCCGGCAACGGCTACCACTCGATCCGCATGGCGCGGGCGGTCGCGCCCGGCGGCAAGGTGCTCGCGGTCGACGTGCAGCCGGAGATGCTCGAGATGCTGCGCGAGCGCGTCGCGGCCGAGGGGGTCACGAACGTCGAGCCGATCCTCGGACGCGCCGACGATCCCGCGTTGCCGGCCGGTGCATGCGACCTCGCGCTGCTCGTGGACGTCTATCACGAGCTCGCCGAGCCCGAGGCGATGCTCGCCGCGCTGCGTCGATCGCTCGCGAAGGATGGACGCATCGCGCTCGTCGAGTTCCGCGGCGAGGACGACGAGGTGCCGATCAAGCCCGAGCACAAGATGACGAAGGCGCAGGTGCGGCGCGAGCTCGAGCCGCGCGGCTTTCGACTCGTGCACGAGTACGACGGCCTGCCGTGGCAGCACCTGTTGATCTTCGCCCGTGAGTCCTGAGAGCCGCCCGACCGGGCGGCAGCGTCGCTATCATATCGGGCCGGGGAAACGACAGCTGTCGACCCATTCGCACCCGGCGAGCGATTCGCACTGCCCCTGGTCCTCGATCTGCACGCAGTCGACGATGCACCCGACCTTCGTGCTCCACGTGCAGTAGTCCTCGTCCTCGCACTCCGCGACGTAGCCGATCGCTGCGCAATCGGGCAGCTCCACGGGGCCCGTCGTCGAGTCGCCCGCGTCCGTGGTGGTGTCCGACCCGGATGTCGTCTCGGGGATCGGCGTCGACGACGACTCGGCGTCGGTCGTGCTCGTGGTCGTCTCGGTCGTCGTCTCGTCGCTCTCGTTCGTGTCGTTCGTGTCGTTCGTGTCGTCCGTATCGCCGTCCGGATCGACCCTGGCGGCGCACCCGGTGAACGAAGCAACCACCAGGAGCGCAGGTACCGAGAGCGCACCACCATTCAAACCACGCATGTCGCCAGCATAGCATCGAGCGCGCACGCGATGATAGGATCCGATCATGATCCGCTCACGCATGGTGCGATTCTCGGCGCTCGTGCTCGGCGTCGTGCTCGGTTGCGCGGAGGACGACGACCACGATGGCGGAGACGAGGGCAGCCCCGATCAGGTCGGTTCCGTCTGCGAGGCCCCGGCGGATTGCTACCCCGAGGTCGATCACGCGGACATCCAGGGCGAGGTGCTGTGCCTCGATCGCGTGCGCGCCGGCTACTGCACGCACCTGTGCGTCGAGGACACCGACTGTTGCGCGGTGGAGGACGAGTGCCTCACCGACTTCCCGCAGGTGTGCTCGCCATTCGAATCCACCGGAGATCGGATGTGCTTCCTCAGCTGCGAGGGCGACGTCGTCGACTCGAGCGGTGCGCCGGATGAGCAGGCGTTCTGCCACGACCACGTCAGCTCCGACTTCATCTGCCGCTCGAGCGGTGGCGGCAGCGACAACCGCAAGGTGTGCGTGCCCGGCGACTGCGGCGTGGGTGCGGCGTGCCACGACGACCTGCCGTGCCCGACCGACCTCGACTGCCTCTCCACCTACGAAGGTGGCTATTGCGGCCGGGCCGGCTGCAACGCGAACGCGGACTGCCCCGGCGACTCGGTCTGCATCGAGATCGACGACGAGAACGTCTGCGTGAAGACCTGCGGCGTCGATGGCGATTGCGCGCTCTGCCGCCCCGACGACGCGGCCGTGGCCTGCACGACCGACGTGGTCTTCGTCGAAGCGGGCACGGACACCGCGGTCTGCGTGCCTGTCCCCGACTGATCCCGCATCACGGCCGACCGGGGTGATACGCTCGTGCGGTCGTGGGAAGGACCCGGCTTCGGTGGCTGCTGCTCGGAGGCGCATGGGCGTGCGCCGCGGGCAGCGAGCCCACCATGACGACGTCCGCGCTCAGCGTGGGCGATGGCGACGACGAGACGAGTGCGGTCGACGACGAAGGCGAGAGCACGACGTTCGGTGCCGACGCGGATGTCGGCGAGCTCGACAGCTCGAGCGGACCGGTCGAGGGCAGCAGCGACGACGCCGCGGAGTCCTCGTCGGACGGCGGGAGCACGACCGACGGCGGCAACGAGGACTGTCCACACGACACCACGTGCCCACTCGCCACCGTGATCGGCGAGGTGAGCGGCGACGAGGACTCGAGTCCGATCCTGCGGCAGGGCATGGAACCGACGTGGGTGTCGTTCCAGGTCACCGAGGACAACGATGGCGTCACGGGCGAGAACCTGGAGTTCACCGCGACGCTCACCAGCCCACCCGGCATCGACTACGACCTCTACGTGTACCGAGGCGATCCGGGCGCGGACACCGGCTGCGGAGGCTCGCTCGATCAATCGACCTCGGCCGGTGCGGAGGACGTCGTGCACATGTCGTGGGGCGAGGGCGGCATCGCGAACGGTGGTGACGAGCGCGCCTGGATCGCCGCCGAAATCGTCCCGAAAGCGGGCATGTGCGATCCGCTCGCGCAGTGGTCGCTCGAGATCGTCGGCGACAACTGACGAGGGCGAATGTGATATCGTGGGACGATGGCTTCACGTCGTCGTACGCCGATCGCGATGGTCGTACTCGTGGCTGCGTGCGGTGGCAGCCCCGTCGAAGCGAGCTCGATCAGCGCGTCGGGGTCGAGCGGCGGCGACGATGGGCCGACGACGATGACGGCCGACGACTCGGTGAGCGCGTCGCTCACCGAGCCCACGATGTCGGCCAGCGCCGAGGATGCGAGCACGACCGATCCCACCGCCGAGGACGCGACGGCCGAGGATCCGACCGACGCGAGCGCCGAAGCCCCGACGACGGATGACGCGGGCAGCGAGGATGCCGGCGACAGCTCGGCCGGCGATGCGACGCAGGGCACCACGACCGCGTCCGACGACAGCGGCACCACCACCGACGACTGCGTGCCGGTCGACGAGCTGTGCGACGACGTCGACAACGACTGCGACGGCGTGATCGACGAGGGCTCGCCGTCCAACCTGCTTTGCCAGAACTGCGTCTTCACGCCGTCGGCCGACGGCGGCTCGTACTTCGCGCTGTGCGGTGACTTCCTCACGTGGGACCAAGCCCGCACGGCCTGCGCGAACTTCGGCGCCGGAGTCGACCTCGCGACCATCGACAACGGCACCGACCAAGCCACGCTCTTGTTCATCGCGCTCGGCGACACGTGGATCGGCATCAGTGATCTGGTCGAGACCGGGCACTGGGTCTGGGTGGACGGCACCGACTCGATCGCCGGCGGCGTGCCGGTCGGATACGACGGATGGGCCGTCGGGCAACCGGAAGGCCTCGGAGAGCACTGCGCAGAGCTCGACCCCGGGCAGAGCGGCTGGGCCGACGCCGGCTGCGATCAGCTGCAGCCGTACATCTGTCGCCACCCTGCGTGAGTCGCCATCAACCGGGCGGCACGAACTCGTCGCACGCGGTACCGATCGAGTCGACCGCGGACGTGAAGAACGGCGAGTAGTCCTGCGCGCAGATGCTGCCCACGTGGCCGCGCTCGCCCCACAACCCCACGAACTCGCGCAGGCGCGGTGCCGGCTCGGCCCCGGTCGCGAAGTCGTGCGAGAGCGGCTCGCAGATCCCATCCGGTTGATCGTTGTCGCCGAACAGCCCGAGCACGACCACCGATTCCTCGACGCCGCCCTTGGCCTGCACGAGCGCGTCGTGCCAGCCCGCGGGCGAGCCGGTCGAGTCGGTGGGGTCGTCGTTCTCGTCGGTGATGAACGTGACCACCAGGATCGCGTCGTCGCGCAGGAAGCCGTCGTTGCACGTCGCGGCATCGCCTTGCGACGAGACGGCGGCCACCATGGCGTCCATCGGTTGCTCGGTGTCCGCCGACGATCCCGTGCCCACCTTTGCCGCACACGCGAACGCACTCGGCAGGTCGGGCTCGTTCGCGTCCATGTAGCGCGCGCCGGTGGAGAAGGCGCAGTCCGTCGAGGATGCGCCGCGCCCCCGCGGATGGGTGACACCCGCGCCCATCACGTCCTCGCACTCGAACGGCTCGGTCTGTCCGCATGCGAAGCTGCCGGTCTCGCACAGGTCGCGCAGGGCACAGGGGAACAGGCACTCCTCGGTGAGCTCGCAGTTGCCGGCCGCGTCGCACGTCTGCGCCTCGCTGCACGCCTGCGGACACTCGCCGAACACCCATGCGTCCACGTCCACCACCATCACGTGGAAGTCGTTCGAGTCGCCAACGCGCGCTTCGATGGCATCGATGAACGGTCCGAAGCTCTCGATCAGCGTCTGCTGCTCGTCCGCCATCGAGCCCGAGTGGTCGACGACGAACAGGAAGTCGACCTTCTCGCAGCCCGCTTCGCCGTCGGGATCCGCGTCGCCCTGGGTGTCGTCGACGGCGACGTCGAGCACGGCCGGCCCCTCGTCGTCCGCGGCGTCGTCGTCGGCCGCGGCGTCGTCGTCGCCGGCGGTGTCGGCGGACGACGTGCCGCCCGCCGTCGCGTCACCGCTCGCCGCCTCGCGGACGTCGGCGCAGCCGAACGAGAGCGACGCGGTCACGACTGCGAGCACGAAGGGGCGGAGCGGGCAGGCCATGCGGGGCCAGTGGTTCTCGGGGGCCGCCGCGAAGTTCCCCTCGCGATCGTGAGCGAGCGCGCACCGCGACCGCCGGGGTTGCAGAAGGAGAGCACGACCACGACGTCGCACGAAGAGCTGTCGGAGCACGCGAAGAAGGGCGCGCGCACGCGAGCGCGTCACGCCGCGGCGTGATCAACGGGTCGTGACGAGGCGACCTTCGCTCACGAACGAGATGCCGGCCGCGCCGTCGCGGCCGTGCATCACCGCCTCGGCGACGAGATCCGGGCCGGGCTCGCGCAGCCCCCAGTGGATGAGGAAGTTGGCCCCGCTGCCACCGCTGCGATCGAGCCGCGCGATGAAGAACTCCGCGCTCATCAACGGGCCGAGCTCGGCCGGCTTCTCCATGAAGCTGCGCACGAGTGCGCCGTCGCTGTCGTAATAGTCGACGCCGGTGAGGATCACGGGCACTCGATCGCTCACGTTGCGCAGGCTCACCGTCGCCCCGAGGTCGATCGGCTGCGAGTGATCCGCCACGTGCAGGCTCGAGTAGATCGGCACGTAGGTCGTCTGCTTCACCGCCAGCGCGCCGACGTCCTCCAGCTCTCGGAGATTGCGGGGCCCCACGACGTCGCTCGAGAGCGGCTTCTCGCCACCACACCGCAGCGTGGCGGCGAGGATCGCAAACGCGACGATCCGCGGGAAACGCATGCGAGAACGCTATCACGGCGAGAGCCTTGGCGACGGTGCGCACGCGATGGCAAGATGGCGGCGTGCCTCGGTCGCGTTGGCTCGCTCTGCTCGTCGCAGCCCTGCTGTGCGTGCTCGGTGGCGCCAATCGCGGGCGCGTGCCCGCGCACGAGCGCGAAGGTTCGCGCACTGCGGACGAGCCTGCGGCGCTCAGCATGCGCCGCGGCATGCCCGAGCTGACTGCGGCACTCGGCGCCACCGACGACGCGCTCCACCTGCCGCACACCGATCCGATCCCGACGACGTCCCTCGTGGTCGTCCAGTTGGACGTCGCGCCGCTCGAGCCCGCCTTCCGTTCGCGGACGCGCGGCTCCATCTCGTCCCGCGGTCCTCCGCACTCCGTGTCGCTGGTCTGAGCCCTTCGATCGTCGAAGCGTGCGCGCTCCATGAACGAGCGCATGCGCGTCGGCGTGCGTCCAACGACCTTCGCTGCGGAGTGAGACATCATGAGCAAGAGTGCATTCGAAGTGCGCGCGGCCACCTGGTTGCGCGAGAAGAGAGACGTCGAGCTGGCGCCTCCCGACCCACGCGCGCCCGATTCGACGCGCAGACCCGGAGCGCTGAGGATGCCGAGCGATGCCGGTCAGTGGGGCTATCGCGGCTTGGTGCTCGTCGCGATCGCGTCGGTGCTGTCGCTCGTGTCGAGTCGGCAGGGCATCGGCTTCATGACGGAGCGATCGATCCGCTGGGCCGCCATCGGCGCACTCGTGCTCGGAATCGGATCGCTCGTGGTCGCGGCGATGCGGCGAGTGCCGAGTCGTCCGATCTGTGTGATCTTCGTGCCGACCGGGAAGACACGTGAAGCGACGCAGGTGGACGCGGTGAAGCGAGCGGGCGCGCCGGACCCGACGGGCGAGCTGTGGCTGGTATCGGACGCCGCATGGGCTCCTGCTGCGCTCGCCATCGCCGGCGGCGCGCGCTGCTTCGAGCCCCGCGGGCGTGACTTCGTCGAGGTCGGTCGTTCGCGGACGCGGCCCACGGAGGGCGCATGACGCTGGTCGCCGCCGGAGACCTGAGTCCGCTCGTCCAGGATCTGGGCGTGTGCATCGTCGCCTCGGCGGTGTTCGGCGTGTTGTTCGAGCGCCTGCGCATCCCGACGATCGCGGCACTGCTGGGTGCCGGGGTGTTGGTGGGGCCGATCGGGTTCGAGCTCGTCCAGAGCCAATCGAACATCGAGACGATCGCGAACCTCGGCCTCACGCTGCTGCTCTTCGTGATCGGGCTCGAGGTCAATCCGGCGGGGCTGCTCGCGAGCGGGCGCACCATGGTGGTCACCGGGACGCTGCAGGTGCCATTGACGATCGGAGTCGCGGTGCTCGCGTTCCTGTCGCTGCGTCTGCTCGACTGGTCGATCCTCGACGGCGCCTTCACGCCGTTGTATCTGGGCGCCACTTGTGCGTTCTCGTCGACGTTGCTCGTGGTGAAGCTGTTGCAGGAGAAGCTGAAGCTCGACAGCGTGGCTGGGCGCTATTGCGTCGGGTTGCTGATCTTCCAGGACGTGTGGGCGATCGTCTTCCTCGCGCTGCAGCCGAGCTTCGAGGAGCCTCGCATCGCGCCCATCCTGCTCACGTTCGTCGGCATCGCGATCGTGGTGGGGCTCGCCATCGCCGGCGCGCGGTGGCTCCTGCCGGCGGCATTCCGCGCGGTGGCGAAGGTGCCCGAGCTCGTCGTGACCGTCGCGCTCGGATGGTGCTTCGGGCTCGGTCTCGTCGGCGTGCACCTCGGCGACGTCGCCGGTCTGCTCGGCATCCACGTGCCGATCTCCGTATCGATGGAGATGTGTGCGCTGATCGCCGGAGGGAGCCTCGCGGCCTCGCCATACACGCACGAGGTCGTCGGCAAGGTCGGCAACCTGCGCGACTTCTTCGTGACGCTGTTCTTCGTCGGCCTCGGAATGAGCATTCCGGTGCCACACGGTCTCGACGTGCTCGTGGTCGCGCTGGTGCTGTCGTTCGTCGCAATCACGCTGCGCTATCTCGTGTTCCTTCCGCTGCTCTACGCCACGGGGCTCGACCGCCGGCACGCGCTCGAGACCGCGACGAAGCTCGCACAGGTGTCCGAGTTCTGCCTCGTCATCGCGTACCTGGGTGCTCGCTTCGGTCACCTCGATCAAGGGCTCGTCAGCGCCACGATCTTCGCGTTCGTCATCACCGCACTCGTCACGCCCGCGCTGTTCGCCGCCTCCGACACGTTGTACGACCGCGTGCGTCCGGTGCTCGATGTACTCGGATTCCGGCGGCCGTCGGCCATGGGGACCGCGCCGGACGAGGGGCCACCCACGCGCGTGGTGATCCTCGGCTTCCACCGCATCGCGGCGGCGTTGTTGCACGATCTCGCGCGCGACCACCCGGAGGTGATGCCCACGATCCAGGTGGTGGACTTCAACGTCGCGATCCACGACGCCATCCGCGAGTCCGGTGCCCGGGTGGTGTACGGCGACATCAGCAGCCCGGACACGCTCGGCAGCACCGGTGTCGCCGATGCCGATCTCGTGATCTCCACGGTGCCCGACGAGTTGCTCAAGAAGACGAGCAACGCACAGATCGCGAGGATGGTGCGGGGCCTCAACGAGCGCGCCGTGATCGTGACGCACGCGACCCGCGTGTCGGACATCGAGACGCAACTGGCGGCCGGGGCCGACGACGTATTCGTGTCGTCGGTGGAGACCGCCGTCGCCGTGATGCCGGTGGTTCACGCGGCGCTGCGCGGCAACCTCGCGGCCTTCGTGCGCGCGCGCGTGGAGCAGCACGGCCCACTCCGAGAGCGTCGTCACGCGTTCGATTGAACGGGACACGCGAGGCGCTCCAACGCCGTTTCGCGGAAGTCCTCGGTGATGGCCCGACCGCGCGCGTTCGCGCGAGCCGTGGCGCCTGTCACACCAGCGCGGCCGAGCATCTGTCGGGGCGAAGAAGAACCCCGATGGCCGCTCGAACCACCTCCGTCCTCGCCCGCCTCGTCGCTCTCGGTCTCGTCACCGCTCAGCTCCCGGCGTGCATCGAGTTCGATTTCGATCTCAACCCGAGCGACTGCGAGGAGCACGTCGGTGCTCCGTCGGAGAACTTTCCGCGCTTCGTCACGATCGGCTCATCCGAGGCACCGGAGGTCGACTTCCAGGTGTGCGACTCGGCCACGGTGGATCTCAACGGCGACGGTCGTCTCGATCTCGTGGCCGCGAATCACCTCGACGCGGGCTTCGCCTACTTCATGGGCCAGCCCACCGGCGGGGTCGGCTTCGCGGAGGGCGAGAGCGTCGAGTTCGTCGGCGGCGGAAACTCGGCCGGCGTCGCGGTGGCGGACTTCAACGGCGACGGGATTCCCGACATCGCGAACTCGGATCACCCTGGCATCGTCACCGTGCGAATGAACGCGACGCCGCCGGGCGCGTCGATCGACGACGTCGATTTCCCCGACGCCGCGGAGACGAACATCGACATCGGGGTCGATCACAGCGCCGGCCACGGCTTCGCCGGAGTCGAAGGTGGCCTGGTGGCCGCCGACTTCAACGCCGACGGCAAGATCGACCTCGCGACCGCGAACCTCGGCAAGAACGAGGATGGCATCCACACCGCATCGGTGCTGCTCAACACCACCGAGCCTGCGAGCCCGCCCGCAGACGACGGCCGCATCCACGTGACGGCCGCCACGTTCGCGCCCGTGCAGTACATCCAGCTGCCCGGCGGTGCCATCTCGATCGCGACCGCCGACTTCGACGGCGACGGCAGCCCGGATCTCGTCACGTCGAACACGGGCGTGTCGAGCGTGTCGGTGCTGACGAACCGCACGCCCGCGGGCGCGACGGCGGTGGAGTTCGAGTCGATCGAGCTGAAGATCCCCGCGCACGGTAACGAGGCGGGCGCCGGTCCGACGAACCCGGTGATCATCGACGTCAACTCGGACGGGCGTCCCGACGTCGCGACCGCGAACTGGAACGTCGAGACGGTCGCCGTGTTCACGAACACCACGCCCGACGACGCGAGTGAGCCCACGAGCTTCGCGGCGGATCCTGCGGAAGTGCAGCTGTGCTTCAATCCGTTGGTGTTGCGCGCGGCCGACCTCGACGGCGACGACGACGACGACCTCGTCGTGATCCCGCTCGATCTGCGCGAGCACCTGGCGTTCGGTGCGATCGAGAACCTCACGCCGGCCGGTGCGGAGGCGGGCAAGCTCGCGTTCGTCGACGCCGTGCCGCTGCCCGACCGCATGGTGGACACCGGCTTCGAGGCGTGGCTCGAGGGCCGCACCGACAAGCTCTCGCCCGGCGTGTGGTTCACGACGTCGGGCAACGTCGCCGACTTCGACGGCGACGGTCGCTTCGAGGTCGCCATCACGGCCGCCCACGGCGAGTTCGGCATCGAGCTCCAAGGGCAGCTGTTCGACAGCGACGACGTGATGAAGTTCGTGGAGCCACCGATCGACCAGGCGATCGCCGAGCAGTTCTTGCCCGAGCACACCGAGTTGCTCACCTACGCGACGCGCTAGTCGGGCCCGGAGGGCCGTGAAGACAGGAGCTCGTCGGCGCGCACGCACAGACCCTGGGCGAGAGCATCTCGCGCCCAGGGCTCTCGCGTATCGCCGTCGAGCCAGCGCACGATCAGCGCCGTGCGGTCGGCGAAGCCGGGCGCGAGCAGGTCCGCGGCAGTGCGGGCGCGAGCGGTCGCGTCGGATTCGTCGGCCGAGAACTGCGCGTCGGCGAACGCGATGAGGCCCAAGATCTCGGGGTCCTTCTCGTTCGCGAGCGTGTGTGCACGACGCAGCGCACTACGACCGATCTCGACCTGGCCGCGAGCGAGCGTTGCACACGCGAGGACGTGGAGCGCGTGCGCGATCTGGCCCTCCTCGGCGTTCTGCATCGCATCGAGGGCTTCCACCGCGGCCTCCGCGTGCACACGAGCCTCGTCGAGGTGGCCGAGGCGGTACTCGACGTCGGCGAGGTTGCGGCGCACACCCGCGCGCATCACGACGTCTCCGGGGGCGGTGAGATCGCGAGCACCCTCGAGCGCACGCGCGAACATGTCGCGAGCGCCAACGAGATCGGCCTGCTCCCAGAGCACGTACGCCAGCTCGTTCGTCACCGCGATCACGCGCGGGTGCTGCGATCCGTGGATGCGCTCGAGCACCGTGAGCGCCTCGCGGATCGGCACTTCGGCCTCGTCCAGGCGACGCAGGGTCGCGAGCGACTGTCCCACGCCGAAGAGCGCGACGGCGGTGATGGGGTTGTCGGCTCCGATCACGCGAGTGAGCACTTCGACCGCACGCTGGCGCGAGCGCAACGCGTCCTCGTGGCGGCCGAGCGCGCCCTGAACGCGCGCGAGGTCGATCAACGCGACGCCCAGCAAACGGTCGTCGGCGATGCGCTCCGCGACCTCCACCGAGCGACTGCAGTGCCGGAGCGCCGCGTCGCGATCGCCGTGGCGTTCGTGCAGCACGCACACGGTGGCGTCGAGTTGCGCGGTGCGCTGCTCCCCGAGCGCATGCCGCTCGATCGCCGCCTCGGCGTGCGCGGCCCACACGAGCCCTTCGTCGCGACGACCGAGCCGCACGCCGACGAGATGCGCGAGCTTGGCGGCCGCGATGTGCTCGGTGGTACCGAGCCCGTGCTCGTGCGCGAGGAAGAAACCGGTCTCGCACGCCGCGATCGCCTCCTCGTCGTGGGCGTCGGCCTCGAGCGCGCGACACAGCAACACCTGGGCCTCTGCCCGCGGGCGCCAGTCTCCGATCTCGTCGGCTTCCGCCGCGAGTGCGACGAGCTCCGCGGATCGCCCGACGAGGCCGGACGCGGCACCCACGACGTGGAACGGGGCGAGCCGCTCGCGCAGATCGGCGCTGCGCCCGTCCGCGACCGACTCGCCTTCGATCGACGTGGCGGTGAGACACGTGCCGGGCACGACGAGCGTGTCGAGGATCTCGGTGGCCCGATCCGCGACCTTCGCGTCCGCGCGCTCGAGCGTGTCGATCACGACGAGCAACCGGGCACGCGCTTCGGCGAGGCACCGCGTGCTCGCGACACCCTGCGCAGGGTCGTCGGCAGCGAGCCGGCACGAGCCCTCGCGCGCGCTCTCGAGCGCGACGACGTAGTCGTCCAGCGATCGCACGAGCTCCGATGCTCGATTCGCCGTGCCAGGTCCTCCCCTGCGCAACGCATCGCCGACGCGCGCGCGAACGTCGGTGGTCCATGCGTCGGCGACCTGCGGATCGGCGGCCTCGCAGACCTGCGCGCTGCGTCGCGTCCACGACAGCGCGGCGAGGGTGGCGAGCGTCGCCGCTGCGGCGATCCCCAGCGCGGCTCTCGTGCGTCGTGCTCGCCCCGACCCGCGCTCGAGCTCGCGCGCGAGCTCGTGCATGTCGGCGAAGCGCTTGCTCGGATCCGGCTGCAGGCCGCGCCGCACGATGGCGTCGAGCCAGCGGGGCACCACCCGCGCCCCACGCGGCTCGGCGAAGTTCATCTCCTCCTTGTCGTGGAGGATCTCCATGAAGCTCGTGGGCCGGAACGGCGGCGCGTCCTGCAACGCGCGCCACAACGACGCGCAGTAGGCGTACTGATCGGCGCGTGCATCGAGCGACTCGCCCCGGTGCTGCTCCGGTGCCATGTACGCCGGCGTGCCGAGCATGGTCCCCGTGCGCGTGAGCGAGAGATCGGCCGGCTCGTCGCTGCACCGCGCGACGTCGGGCACGTCGCTGTCCTGCAGCAGGCGCACGAGCCCGAAGTCCGCGACGCGGAAGCGCCCGTCGACCCCCGCGAGCACGTTGTCCGGCTTCAGGTCGCGATGCAGCATGCCCTGGTCGTGCGCGGCGGCGAGCCCGGCCGCCACCTGCAGGAACGCCGCGACGATCTCCGCGATGGTGCGCGACTGCTCGCGCAGCCAGCTCTCGAGCGTGCCGCCCTCGACGAGCTCCATCGCGACGTACACGCCCGCATCCACCGTGCCGACGTCGTAGACCTCCACGACGTTCGGGTGGCTGACGCGTGCGATCGCCTGCGCCTCGCGGACGAGTCGCTCCCGCTCCATCGGCGCGGTGGGGTCGCGATGGGTCGCGATCAGCTTGATCGCGACGTCGCGATCGAGGTCGGGATCGCGCGCCGCGTACACGATGCCCATGCCGCCCGCGCCGATGCGCCGCAGCAGGCGGTAGCGGCCGACCTGCACACCCTCGCTCTCGCCGAACAGCCTCTGCACGAGGAGCGCTCGCGCGCGCTCCATCCCGGGAGCGGCCGTGTCCATCTGCGGATCGGTCGCCCACTGGGTGGCTTCGAACGGGTCGGTGATCGGTTCGTCCGGCGAGTGCCGACCGTACCAAAAGGGTCGACGGCGCGCCCGATGACCCCGATCGGGTCGGCCGCCCGGCGCGCGCGGCTCCGACACTCCAGCGATTTCGTGCGGCACCGGCCTTGCGATGGCCCGGGGCGATGCATCGTCTGCTCGTCTCGCTCTTGTCGGTCACTGCACTCTCGTCGTGCTCGCTCGCGGCCCACACGAAGCCCGACCGCGACTCGGGGCAGTCGACCCTGATGGACCAGTCGTTCGCGGGCAAGAACAAGTGCAACCCGGACGATCACCTGCGCCCGTTCATCATCGAGTGGGATGCGACCGACGCTTCGAGCTTCGAGCAGTACGCCGAGAACAACGTCGTGTTCGTCCACTACGAGGGCTGCTCCCTGCGCGTGCTCGACGAGTGTCGGCGGGAAGACCATCCGGGGGAGCTCGGCGCGTACAAGCCACCGGAGTGGACGTCGGGTGCGCTCGAGATGCTCGACGTGAAGAACGAGGCCGAGCTCTACGCCAAGCTCCCGCTCGGTCAGGCGACGCTCGGCGCTCGCGTGCAGGGCGGCGAGAAGTTCCACATGGAGTACTACGTCGCGGCGACGGCCACGGCGACGCGTGACGCGATCTATCGCGACGAGCTCGCCGGTCGAACCGGATGCGAGGGCGCGACGCACTTCGTGTACGGCTACAACCTCGGGGCGTTCGCGCTTGCGTCGGCGAAGAACCTCTCGGCGAGCGCCGGCGGCAGCGTGTTCGGATTCGGCGCGGGGGCCTCGGAGAACCGGAGCTCGGATGCGGTGAAGCGCGGCGGCAAGCTGGCGGTGTGCGACGCCGCGTCGGCGCGGGAGATCGACGGGTGCCAGGCACCCATCCGTCTGACACTGCGCTCGATTCGACCGGGGGCGAACCCCGACAAGGCCGCGATGAAGGCCACCGACACGCCCGAGTCGCTGGCCGCCGCTGCACAGCTCGACGCGAAGCTGAAGACGAACGAGAAGGCCAACGTCGCGTTCGAGGCGGCCATGCGCAAGTTGGGCGCCAACGACGGCAAGGGTTGCGTTGCGGATCTCGACACGCACGATCGGCACGATCCCAAGCACAAGTCCACGGATCCGAAGAGCGCATACGCGTTCACGCGTGCGCAGTGCGTGATGATGGCGGGCCAGTGCGATGCCGGCAAGGTGCTCATGCGCAAGTGGGCCGAGCAGGCGCCGAGCATGAAGGACTCCGACGGCGCGCAGATCGACTCCATGGTGGAGATGTCCGCGAAGACCTACTGCCAGGGCAAGATGAGCGATCGCGACACGCTGCTGAAAGCCGTCAACACGATGATGATCGGCACGCGCAACACGAACGTCGGCATCCAGGGCTGCAGCGACGCGATGGCGACGATCCTGAAGCTGCGCAAGAAGGTGAAGCCGCGCGACGGCGAGGACTACGACGTCATCAACCTCGACCGGAACCTTTCGGCCTATGCGGCGGGCTGTTTCGGGCGCAACGGCGACTGCAAGCTCGCGATGAAGTGGATGAAACAGACGATGGACAAGGAAGAGGTCGCGCGCTGGAACGCGGATCCGCAGCGCGACAAGCTCTACGAGGACCACCTCGGCGTGCTGTCGCCGAAGTGCAAGAAAGTCTGATCATCCCCGCGGGTCGGGCATGCACAGCCCGCCGCCCTCGATCTGCGCGTTCGTGCGGAACGTGTTCAGGAGCTCCCAGTGATGGGGCTCGACCTGCGGGATGGTGCCGTCCTCTCGAACGTTCGTGACGTGATACGTGTGCTGATTCCAGATGCGGCGGGCCTGGATCCACCGATCCTCGACGTCGCGGATGACCTGCACCGGCGGCGGCAACATGCCGCCGCCCCCGCTGATCGGCTCGTTCGACACCACGACGATCTCCGCGGAGCCGTCGTTGTCGATGTCGGCGACCACGGGATACTCGGTGCCCGTACGACTCGTGCGCGGGGTCTGCAGCAGCACGTCTCCGGCGCCGTCGAAGATGAACATGAACGTCTCGTCGGCGTACATCGCCTCCGCGACGCCGTCGCCGAGGAAGTCGAACGCGGTGCCGGCTGCGATGCCCGACAGATCCGCGACGACCGCGGACCACACGATCGATGCGTCGCCCTCGTACACGGTGTATCGGTTCGCGGAGCTCATCGCGTACTCGGCCGCGCCGTCTCCATCGAAGTCGTGGATGGTGGCCGGACGCGACCAGACGTTGCCGCCGGCGCCGTCGCCCGTGGGCCGGAGGTTCGAGTACTGCACCGTGCCGTCGTGATCGACGAGCGACAACCCGTTCGCGTTGGTGACGAGGACTTCGGGCTCGGGATCGTCGTCGAGGTCCGCGACCTGCGGGAAGCCGAAGTCGATCGCAGCGTTCCACAGCAGTGATCCGTCGTGGTGGTAGGCCGACTGGCCGAGCACGATCTCGAGGTCGCCGTCGTCGTCGAGATCGGCAGCGGTGCTCGTCGGGTAGATCGTGGTGCCCGGCAACGTCGTGACGAGGTTGCCGTCGTGATCGTAGACGAGGTTGCCGGCGATGATCTCGACGTCGCCGTCGTTGTCGAGGTCGGCGAGCGCGAGCGCGCCGATGTAGTAGGAGGGCCACGGCGACGGGCTCGACCACTTGAGCGTGCCGTCGTGCTCGAACGCGACGATCGTGCCGCTCATCTGTGCGCTCACGATCTCCGGCAGGCCGTCCCCGTCGATGTCGCCGAGCGCGGGACACACGGTGGTCTCCACGGGCGTGTCGATGCGGAAGTGCGACACCCCGGTCTCGCCGTCGAGGACGTAGATGTGTGCGGGCGAGAAGAGCGTCTGCCACGCGACGACCACGACGTCGGGCACGTCGCAGAGGTCGATGGCGCCGTCGGCGTTGTCGTCGGTGAGGTTCGCGACGAGCGGCGTGACCACCGAGAACACCTCGCCGTTCTCGCCCGCCCACGACCACTGCACGTCGGGCTCGAAGCTGTCGGGCGGCGCGGTCGCCTTGCAGTCGCCGACCGCGTCCATGTCGTCGATCACCTTGCACGAGTCGGTGGGCATGGTGTCGATGCCGCCGCCGTCGGGCATCACGCCGAGATCGAAGATCGTGCCGGTGTCGACGCCGTCTCCCACGGTGTCGTCGCCGGTCGGCGTCGTGGCGCTGGCGTCGTCGGTGACGGCCTCGGTGCCGGCGTCGGACGAGCCCGCGGAGATCGTGATGGTGCTCGGCCCCACGGACGCGTCGTCGTCGTCGCGACCCGAGCCGTCACCACACGCGAGCACGAATGCAGTCGCACACCCAGTCCAAGCCAGCGGTCTCACCGTTCCAGGGTCGCGCTGCCCCCGCATGCTGTCAAACGGTCGACGCACGACGTGGATGCGCGCGCCCCAGACGCAGCGAGGCGCCGGCGACCACGCAGTCGCCGACGCCTCGCAATCGAAGTCCAGTCGAATGTCTACTTCTTCATCGGCGTCGCGTCGCTCGAGTTCTGGATCTCGATCTCGACGCGGCGGTTGTTCGCGCGACCCTCGGCGGTCTTGTTGTCGGCGATCGGCTCGAGCTCACCCTTGCCGACGGCCTGGATCATCTCGGGCTGGATCCCGCGACTCACGAGGTACGACCGCACCGCGTCCGCGCGTCGCTGCGAGAGGCTCTGGTTGTAGTCGTCCTTGCCCTGCGAGTCCGTGTGGCCCTCGATGACGATCTTCTTGTCCTCGCCCTGGCTCTTCAGCGCTTCGGCGACCTTGTCGAGCTTCGTCTGCGCGATCGGCAGGAGCGTCGCTTCCCTCGTCTTGAACAGCACCTCGCCCGACAGCGTGATGACCGTGCGTTGCTCCTCGGCCTTGACCGATGCGATCTCGTTCAAGCTCGCCATGGCGCGGCGCGCTTCCTCTTCGGCGGCCTTTCGCTTCTCGCGCTCGTCGGCGAGCTGGTCTTCGACCTTCGCGGACTGGTTCTTGGCCTCGTCGCGCTGCGAGACGAGCACGGTCTCGAACGCCTTCTCGGCCTTCGCGGAGTCGCTGTGCGCCTTGTGCTGCTCACCCGCGGCCACGGCCAGCATCGTTCGGCGCTGGGCGAGGTACGCGAGGTGCTCCTCCTCGGCGGAGCCGGGATCACGCGCGTGCGCGCGCTCGGCCGCGTCGAGCGACTTCTTGGCCTCGTAGACGAGATCGGGCGCGTACTTGCCGGCCAGGCCGTTGCGAGCCGCGTCGTAGTCCTCGCGCGCCTCGACGAGCATCGGCGACGGCTGCGTGGTCGCGCACGCGTTAGCGAACAGACCGAGGGCCAGGGCGATCATGATGGTGATGCGATTGGCGTTCATGATGTTCCTTCTCACTCGCCGATCTTGGCGTTCTCGACCTTGAGCTCGTTGACCTTGTCCCACGCCTGCTTGGCGCGCTCCTTGGCCTCGTGGGTCTTCGCGAGCGAGATGGCGACCTCGGCGTCGAGCTCGGCCTGCTCGAGGAGATCGCGAGCGTGCCGCTTCTCCTTCTTCTTGCCGTCCATCTCCTTCTTGGCCTTGGCGATCTGATCCTCGGCGAGCTTGAGGTGGTAAGCGGAATCCGGCTGTTGCGCAGCGCCGACCTCCTGCGCCGCGCGGTACGCCGCTTCGGCGTCGCTCAGCTGGCGAGTCGGCGCGTTGGCGCAGCCGAACAGCAACGACGTGAGGATGATGGCGAATGACTGTCGTTCGAGCACGTGGACTCCCTCGTGGGTTGCTGCCGAGCATTGCGACTCTCGTTCCACGCGGTGCGAGGCGGCGCGTCGGCCACTACCCTCGCAGTCTCGCGGCGTTGAACGCGACGTGACGGCGGTGCGGCCGCCGCGACCTGTGGCGCGTCCGCACGCGATCACGATGCGAGAGCGCACACCTGCCCCGGTCCGCGATCCCCCATACTGGCCCCCCCATGGCGTTGCACGAGGTACTCACGGAGATCAGCACGGACGTCCTCGCCCGGTGGAAGGCGAGCGTGCGCGGCACCCTCGCGCCCGAGTCGACGCCGCCGCTCGAGCTGCTCGATCATCTCCCGCAATTCCTCGGGGAGATCGTCGCGGCGCTGCGGGAGGACGCGGGGGCGCGAGTCGCGGGGCCGGAGACGATGGAGTCCAACACGGCCGCGGTGCACGGTCACCAGCGGCTGCGCCTCGGGTTCAGCCTGGACACCGTCGTCCGCGAGTACGGCGCGCTGCGCAACGCGATCGTCTCGTCGGCCCGCGATGCCGGCGGCGAAATCACGTTCCGCGAGCTGGAGGTCCTGTCGGACTGCATCATCGCCGGCATCGCTCAAGCGGTCACCGAGTACACGCTGCAGCGCGACGCGGAGCTCTTGCGGCAGGCGAACGAGCACTTCGCCTTCGTCGCGCACGAGCTCCGCAATCCGCTGTCGTCGGCGAGCCTGTCGTTCCAGCTGTTGAAGTCGCGCGGCCAGCTCCCGGCCGAGAGTCGTGCCGTCGCGTCCGTGGAGCGGGGGCTCGCCCGCACGAACGAGCTCGTCGAGCAGACGCTGCGCGCGGCTCGACTCGCGTCCGGCATCGAGCTCCGGCGCCAGCCGATGGCGTTGCGAGCGCTGTGCGACGACGCCGAGCTCGATGCGCTCGGCGAGACGGAGGTGAAAGGCGTCGCGATCCGCATCGAGGTCGAGGATGCGCGCGCGAGCCTCGATCAGCGGCTCGTCCGCTCCGCGCTGAGCAACCTGTTGCGCAACGCGGTGAAGTACACGCCGAGCGGCGGATCCGTCGTGCTACGCGCGTCGATCGCGAACAGCCGCGTGACGTTCGAGGTGGCGGATCAGTGCGGCGGCCTGCCGCCAGGCAAGGTGGAGGAGGCGTTCGCGCCGTTCGTCCGGCTCGATCGCACCGAGAACGGCTTCGGCCTCGGCCTCGCGATCAGCAAGCAGGCCGCGGACGCGCACGGCGGCACCATCCGCGTGCAGAACGTGCCGGGCCACGGCTGCGTGTTCGTGCTCGAGCTGCCGGTGGGATGACGAGCTCGACCTGACTCAGGGGCACTCGACGGGGCCGAGGCGCGACGAGGTGAGGCCCGCCTCCGCGTAGTGGGCGAAGCTCTCCGCGAACGCGAGATCGCGGCTCGTGTTGCTCACGCCGTAGCCGAGCTCCGTCGGCGGCGTCCACTTGTACGCGCCCGGTCCACCGCGCGACGCGGAGAGCAACGCGGCGTGATCTGTGCGCGTCACCCAGACGTAGAACATCCGATCGAGGAACACCGACGGCGCGGCGCCGTCGAGCAGGACGTCGCCGACGCCGAAGAGTGGCGTGATCTCACTCGTGCTCGCGTGGAGCTCGCGGCGCGCGACCAACCAGTTCAGGCGGCCGATGCTCGCGTTGCCGGCGAACTGTTCGGCGAGCCAGATGTCGCGCTCGCCTCCATTGTTGCCGGCGTTGCAGTACTCGCTGTAACGCGGGTAGAGCTCGAGCGAGAACAGGGCGTTCGCCTGCAAGAGCGCGTCGATGCCCGCGCCCCACACTGGATAGTTGCCGAAGCCCACGAACACGCCCCACCGCCCTTGCCACTGGGGATAGTCGGTGCGCATCTCGTTCGCGAGCGCGAGGAAGAACGCCTCGGACTCGGCGTCGTGCAGCTCCTCGAGCATCACCATGCGCGGCCCGTTCACGGGATCGACGAGCAACGCGTCGATGTCCTGCGCGGTCGGCTGGGGATCGCTGCGGTACGAGAGATACGCGGCCCAGTGCGCGGGCTCGATGACGTCGGGCTTGTTCGTCGCGACGAACAGCACGGACGGATTGCTCGCGGCGATCGTCGCGATCGCGTCCCAGTAGGTGGGCTCGTCCTTGTCGATGAAGTGGAAGCTCGCCGGCGCGGCGGCCGGATAGGGCGGCAGGCATGCGCCGTCGATCACCATCATCGGGGGCTCGCACGCGATGCCGGTGTCGCTGCCGCTGCTCGTGTCGCCGCCGTCGCTCGACGACGACGTGCCATCGTCGTCGTCCTCGTCGCCACCCGTATCGTCACCACCGCCGATGTCGCTCGAGCTCGTCATCGCGGCGCTCGTCTCCGCGGCGGGCTCGCTCGGGCTCGAGTCGGCGCACGACAGCGCGGCGACGCCGAGCGCCGCGAGCAGGCTTCCGTCACGTCCCATCTCCGTCCTCCTGGACGTCGCACCGGGGCTCGCCGCGCACGACTCGAGTGCGATGACCTCCGATCGCAACACGAGCCGACCTGCGTCGCCGTCCACGAGACAGCGGGGATGCCGCGGATCAGGTCGCGCTCACGCAGCAGTTCTCGCGATCGACCGCGTTCTGCACGTCGCGCAGCAACTGGTCGCAGTCGGTGTTGATCGTGACGTGGCGGTTGGTGATCGGTCCCCAGTGCGCGCGTCGCTTGCGGATGCCGAGCGCGACGAGCTCGGCCACGAGCGCGGGCTCGAGCACGCAGAACTCCCGGAACAGTCCACCCTCGGTGTCGCCGAAGCCCCGGAGCCGATTCTGCCGGACGTTCACGCCCTCGCGGAAGACGTCCATGAGGCCGGAGTAGTAGCGCCGACGCAGCAGCTGGTAGTGCCGCTTCAACCAGCCGTCGGCGATCCTGTCGCTGCCGACGCCGACGCTGTGCGAGACCTGGAAGAGCCCCGCCTCCGCCGTCGTCGCTGCGGTGTTGTCGGCACTGAGGTCGCGTCCCTCGTCGAATCGACCGGCGGACTCGATCATGCCGAGTCCCACGAGGAACACGAACACGTGCCGCAGAGTGTCGACGCCGTCGGTGCTGTTGTCCAGTCCGGCGGCCTGGAACCGCGCGGCGTACCACTTCAATGCGTCGCTGTTGCTCGTGCCCGCCTTCTTCGCCATCTCGAGCACGAACGGATCGTTCGCCTTCCACTTGCAATAGACGCGGGCGTACACGATCGCCATGCCCTTCAGATAGCCGATCGGCGCGCGTCCGCGGTTCGGCGGCCACTTGAAGCGCCCGAGCGGCGACGCGACGACGAGCTGCTCGATCGTCGCTCGGCAGCGATCGAGCAACGGATCCGGCACGGCGACCGCGGGTTCCTCGGCCAGCGACTCGGCCGCCGACTGCAGGCCCATCAGATCGGCCCAGAACAGGTCGGCGTCGTCGCGCTCGGCTTCCGCGAGCTCGAGATCGGATTCGAAGGGTGAGCGCCACGATAGCTGTGCATCCTGCATCGAACGCAGCCTATCGCAGCCGACCTCACCGGAGAAGCGCACGCGCACGTCCTTAAGATCGTGGGTGCGTGTCGGTGTTCCGTGGTCAGCGCGCGCGCTTCGACGCCCACGTCGTCACGAAACGGCATTCGCTCGCGCCTTGGTCGACGCACGCGGTGCGGTGCGTCGTGACGTCTGCGCAGCCCATCGCGCGATAGATCGAGGCCGCCGCCGCCGCGTTCATGTCGCACAGCCGAGCGCTGTGCGAGTGCCAGCCGTGGATCGTGCACAGCGCTCTCTCCGGCGTTTCCTGGACGACGCGCATCTCACCGCAGTCGTAGTACGAACGCCACAGTCGATCGGCGAAGCGCGCGTAGCGATCCGGTGTGGCCAGCCACTCGAACAGGATGCGGTACACACCGCGCAGCGTCCGGAGCATCACCGCGTCGGCAGCCCGGCCGATGGAGTCGCGCCGATGATCCGGGTCGATGCCCGCGAGGACCGCGTCGAGCAGTGCATGGATCGCATCCGCCGCGTACCACCGCGAGCTCAGGATGCCCAGCGACTCGCGCGCGGGATCGAGCTCGAGCGCACGGCGAACGTCGTCGGGGACCTCGCGCAGGAGGGCGAGCAGGCGCTCCCGCCCGAGCTCTTCCTCGTACCAGCCGACGAATTCTCGGAACGCGGCGCCCTTGATCCGGCCGGGAATGGGCCTCGGGCTTCGCGCTTCGGACACGCGTCGCCTTCGTAGCGCCGCGCGGCACCGCCCGCAAGTCCCACACCGCGCATCGTCACCCCTCCTGGAAGTCGGCGACCGCGGGGAATCGCGTCTGCAGGTCGGCGAACGCCGTGCTCGCGTCGACACACTGCAGCACCTCCTCGAACGCGGCCGCGGTGACGTAGTCGATGATCGCCCACGCGTCCGGATCGGGGATCAGCTCGTCGCTGCACTGGAACAGCAAGCCCGCGAACTGGGCACCGCACACGCCGTTGTCGGTGGCGATCGTGAGCAGGTCGTCGCCGGCCGCGTTGCGCAGCGAGCAGATCTCCGAGAAGCTGAGGTGCCCCGCATCGGTGATGCCGACGAAGCGCTTCGGCGACGGCGAGTCCGCGTAGCCGGACTCCTGCTGCGAGTACGCGACGACGCTGTCGGCGGTGCCGCCGAGCACAAGCGTGGATCGCAGCTCTGCGCCCGGATCGGTGCCGCCGGCGGCCATCGGCACGAGCACTTGGGCGGTGTCGGCGAACATCCCGACCGCATTGCCGCCGGCGCTGTGGCCCGCCATGCCGATGCGACTCGCGTCCGCACGATCGCCGAGGAACTCGAGCTCGGGCGTCTCGCCGCGCACGGCGGCGAGCATCGTGTCGACGTTGCCCGCGAGATCCTGCTGGACCATGCCCGCACCGCACAGGCTGCCCAGCATGTCGCCGAGCGCGAGGCCGGGGTGATCCGCGGCCATCACGACGAAGCCGCGACTCGCCCAGTGCACCATCTGCGGCAGCGATTGCGTGCGGAAGCTGGCGGTACCGTGCACGAACACGATCACGGGGTAGGGGCCGTGCGTCGCATCGAGCGGTAGATCGCGCCAGCAGTCGCACGTCTGCCAGGGGTTGTCCTCGTCCGAGATCTTGTCCTGCTCGCTCGGCGGCAGCTGGTCGCGGATGTCGTACTGGATGGGCTCGGCGTCGCCCTCGGAGCCGAGCTCCGCGGGGTACCAGACCTCGACGCGCAACCCATCGATGTCCACCGTGCGTGCACCCACCGGCCACGGACCGCGCTCGGATGGATCGACTGGATTGACCAGCAGGTCGTCGTCCTCGCAGCCGCCCATCACACCGCCGCTCGTGCCGTCGTCGTCGCTCGACGACGTGGATGCCGACGAGGTGTCCGCGGGTGCGGACGTCGACGCGACATCGTCGCCGCCCGTGCTCGCGACACCGGTGGATCCGGGATCGGTCGCATCGGCGGCGGTCGTCGTGTCGCTCGTGCTCGCGTCGCCGCTGTCTCCACATGCGGAGCAGAGGCCGAGGAGAGCAGGAAGGAGGGTAGGGAGCGCGCGAGCCTTCATGATGGGTCTTTCTCGGGTCGGGGTCGCACGAGCGTTCGCAGTGTGGGGAGCAAGAGCTTGCGGCGGAGCAGGATGACGAGCTGCTCGCTGAGCGTGGTCGCGACTTCGGTGAGCTTGCCGAGGTCGTCGCCGGCGAGCGGCATCACACCCGCGCGGAACATCTGCAGCTCGACGCGCACCAGCTCCTGCAGCGCGGAGACATACGCGCGCAGGATGTCCGGCGGCAGCATCTGCGCGGACAGGCCTTCGCGGCGCGCACGCGCGAGCAGCTCGAGCAGCGCGACGTCGTCGCCCTTGAAGACGTCGCCCTCGCGCGTCTTGGTCGGCGTGATCAATCCGAGCGTGCGGAAGAGGTCGAGGTCGCTGCGCGCGACGCCGCTCTCGAGGAGCTTCCGGCGGGACACGGTCTTGGTGGGCGCGAGCTCTCCGAGCACGCGCGTGATCGTGGCCTCGATCGCGACGTCGTCGGGCAGAGCGTCGTCGGCGACGCGATCGAGCACCTGCCGGATGACGGGCAACGACAGGTGCAGCGTGGACTGCAACCGCTTGATCGCGCGGACCCGAGGGATCCACGCGACGTCGTAGTACGCCATGTTGCGACTGGTCCGCGTCGGCTGCGGCAGCAGTCCCTCGCGCACGTAGTGCTTGATCGTCGGCACGGGCACGCCGCTCTTCGCCGCGAAGGCGGACATCTTGAGGAGGGTGGGCTCAGCCATGAAAGTGGGAAGTCGAACTTCCCACTCTGTCGAAGAGGGTGCCGCGACGGGCCCCGACGCCGCGAGATCACAGCGGTTCGAGCCGGCGCCCGCCGGGGCGCCGTCCTACTGGGCGGCCGCGTGGGCGTCCGCGAGGCAGGCCTCGTCGAACAGCACGACGTCGCCGTCCGTCACGTAGTCCGCGACGTAGTCGCG
Source organism: uncultured Nannocystaceae bacterium (assembly GCA_964468635.1). Classification (GTDB taxonomy): domain Bacteria; phylum Myxococcota_A; class Polyangia; order Nannocystales; family Nannocystaceae; genus Xiheibacterium. The sequence goes on along the minus strand of CAYXVR010000002.1, from coordinate 1,907 downwards.
CAGGTCGCTCGCACCCTCGTTGAGCCAGAACATCACGCAGCGATCGTCGTCGCAGTGCGCACCATGGGCGTCGTCGCGATGCGGGTCGACCATCGGCACGCCGTTGTCGACGAGACCGGCCGCGTGCCCGACCTCGTGGATCAGCGTGGACTGCTCGACGTAGCGCGACAGCGGGAATCTCTTGTACACGGGAGCGAACATCGCGATCACGCGAGAATCGTGGAGCGACACACCGAGCACGTCGGTCTGCCGCTCGCCGTCGTCCTCGTAGAAGTGATCGACGAACAGGATGTGGAACACAGCGGTGTCGTCGGTGTCCGGCACGTCGCGGTTGCGATCGGCGAGCTCCGCGAGCTCGTCGGCGTCGAGGCTCTCGTCCGGCACGCCTTCGAGGGCGCCGAGCTCGTCCGGGTCTGGCAATCGGAGCTCGCGCGGAGAGCCCTCGAGCAGCGCGTTCATGTTCGCCTGGAGCAGCTCCCACGGCTCGGAGACGGGCGTCGGCATCGCGCCCTCGGGCTCGGCCCCCGCCTCGGCGTCGATCTCGAACACCAGCGTCGAGAAGCGCGGATCGAACGCGGACACGAACCCATCGTCCTCCGCGCACGCAGCCGTCACGAGCAGGAGCGACGCGAGAAAGCGAGCGCGGTCGAACGTCACGATGGGATCGATCATACCATCGGCGTCGGGCGGCTCGAATGGCGACGCGCACGATCCACGAGAGGGCGGACCCGTTCGACGTCACTGTGCTCGAGCCGCGGTCGTCGTCGCGCCGGATCCGGTGGCTACGCTTCGGAATCCGATGGGAGTGCGTCGTCGCATGAGACCGAGCGCGCACGGACGCATTCTGTTCTGGGAGGGCGCGAGCCTGTGGCTCGTTCGCGCGCGGCCGGGCGAGCAATATCCCCGCACCGACGTCCACGCCCATCACGCGGTTCAGATCACGCTCGCGCTGACCGGGCACATCGACTTCGACACCGACGACGGGCGGGTCGAAGGCGAGGTGATCGCCATCGCGCCCGACTCGCGCCACGCGTTCAAGGGGACGGGCCTCGTCGCGCACCTCTTCGTCGCGCCCGAGGGAAAGGCGGGGCGCCGGATCACGCGGCAGCTGTTCGGGAGCGGACCGACCGCGTCGATCTCGGCGAGCCAGCTCGGCGACATCCCGGCGCGGCTGCGCTCGACCTTCGACGATCCGCTGCACACCGACGAAGACCTGCGGACGTTGGGCCGAGCCTTGCTCGCGCAGCTCGCCGGGGCCGGCGGCGATGCGCAAGCCGCCGATCCGCGCATCGCGAAGCTGATCGCCGCGGTCGCCACGCGCCTCGACGAACAGCTCGGCTTGCGCGACGTCGCCGATCTCGTGGGTCTGTCACCGGGCCGTACCCGGCATTTGTTCGTCGAACAAACCGGACTTCCGTTCCGCACGTACGTGCTCTGGATGCGGCTGCTGCGAGCGCTCGAGGTGTTCGCCGGCGGCGCGTCGCTCACCGAGGCCGCCCACCGTGCCGGCTTCTCGGACTCGGCGCACCTGAGCCGCACGTTTCATCGCATGTTCGGCGTCGTCGCGGCGTCGCTGCGGGTCTCGTAGGCCGAGCCTCGGCCGACGCTGATTTCAGCCCCCTCGTTCAAGTGTGCGGTCCGAGGGGGCGCTACAACCGAAACACCATGACGTCGCCCATCGCTCGCACCGCGCTCGTGTCGTCCATGCTCCTGTCCGCCTGCGGACGCCTCGAGTCCGAAATCGTCGAATTTCAGGGCCGAAACGTCGAAATCGTCGATGCCGGCGACGGCCCGACGACCGTGGTGTTCGAAGCCGGCCTCGGCGACGACTGGGAGCATTGGAACCGCGTCGCGACCGACCTCTCCGAAGACACCCGCGTGTTCGCCTACTCACGCCCCGGCTACGG
>CAYXVR010000001.1:391090-429385 GCA_964468635.1 uncultured Nannocystaceae bacterium | reverse complement strand
CGCCTTCGCGCAGTACGGGCACTGGTAGTCGGCGAACTCGATGATCGTGACGAGCGCGTCGGCCGGGCCGCGCTGGGGCTCGTCGCCGCGCAAGTCGACCTTGTAGCGCGGGCCCTGCTCGAGCTGGACGTCGGCGTCGTCCTTGCGGTTGATGAGCCACTGCCCGATGAAGAAGCCGCCGCCGAGCGCAGCGACGAAGCCGAGCACGCTCATGATCGAGCTGCCGCCCTTCTTCGCCGGCGGTCCGCCCTCGCCTTCCTTGCCGGCCGCTTGGGCGCGGCCTTCGGGCGCGGTGGCGCGGGGCTCGGCCGAGCTCGCGTCGGCGTCGCCGTGCGTCTCGTCCACGTCGGAAGGCTTGGTGTCCTCTGCCATGGCGTCCTCGGGGCCGAAGCTTACGTCATCCGCGTGGGCGTCGAGGGGTGACACACGCGAGCAGGGGCTCGGGTTCACCCGCCGGCGGCCGGCACGGCCCGGAGGATCCGCGCGTAGACCTCGGTCCGCGCGCTGCCGGCGTCCACGAGCGACTGGCCGAGCTTGCGCTCGGCCTCCACGATCTCGCGGAGCTTCTCCGGCGGCAGCGCACCCGAGAACGGGCGGCCGTTCACGAAGAAGCTCGGCGTGCCACGCACCCCGACCGAGAGCCCGAACGCCTTGTCGGCCTTCACGCGCTCGGCGGTCGCGGGATCGTCGAGCGCCGCCTCGAACTTCGCGACGTCGAGGCCGAGCTCCTTCGCGTGCGCGACGACGTCGTCGCGCTTCATCTGCGTGCGGTTGGCGAACAAGAGATCATGCATCGCCCAGAAGCGGCCCTGCGCGGCCGCGGCGATCGTGGCGCGCGAGCCGAGCTCGGCGTCGGGATGCATCGGCAGCGGGAACTGGCGGAACACGAGCCGCACGTCCTGCGGATACGCGGCCACGAGCTCGTCGAACGCATCCGCCGCGCGCCCGCAGTGCGGGCACTGGAAGTCGCTGAACTCGACGACGACGACGAGCGGCTCCGCCGCGCCCTTGCTCGGATCGTCGGGCGCCACCGGCACGCGCACGCGCGGTTGGCCGTCTTTGTGCACGAGCTCCGCGTGCGCGTCGTCGACGGCGTCGATCGCCGCGAGCGGCTGGGCGAAGACGGGATCGGCCTTGCTCTCGCCGCCCTTGCAGGCGACGAGGAGCGCGCACGCCAGGAGTGCTCCACGCATCGTCATCGGTTGGGGAACTCCGACTCGGGGACGGCATCCGCCATCGTGCGCGAGAACACCTCGGACCGCGGCACGCCGGACTTCGTCATCTCCTGCGCTCGCGCGAGCTCCTCGTCCACCATCGCGCGCAGCGAGCCCGGGCGATAGCCGTCGAGGTAGCGCCCGTTCACGAAGAAGCCGGGCGTGCCGGACACGCCGACCTCGTTCGCGAGCCGCACGTCGGCCTCCACGGCCGCCGCGGTCGCGGGATCGTCGAGGTCGGCGAGGAACTTCGCCTCGTCCATGCCGAGCTCCTTCACCCACTCGACGAAGTGGCCGCGACCGAGCGCGCCTTCGTGCGCGATCAAGCGATCGTGGAACTCCCACGCCTTGCCCTGGGCGGCCGCGGCGAGCACCGCCTTCGCGGCCCCGGGCGCCGACGGATGGATCGCGAGCGGCAGCTGACGCATCGCGAGCGCGACGTCCTCGTCGTGCTCGGCGAGCAGCGGCTTCAGCTCGTCGGCCCAGGCCTTGCGGCAGAACGGGCACTGGAAGTCGACGAACACGACGACGACGACGGGCGCGTCCTTCGGGCCGCGCACACCGAGCTCCGGCGGCGTGATGCGATAGCGCTTGGTCCCGTCGGGCTTCGCGATCGCCTTCGGCGGGGCCGCGGCGGCGGTGCGCGCCTTCAGCTCGTCGCGCAGCTCCTTGCTGCCCTCGGGCTTGCCCACCTGCTTCGTCGCGGCCTTCGCCATCATCGTCGCGTACAGCTCGGCTCGCGGCACGCCCTCGTCCACCAAGGCGCGCGCTCGCGCGATCTCTTCCTTCAGGATGCCGTGCCACGTCTTCTCGTCGGCATAGCCGGCGAGATAGAGGCCGTTGACGAACGCGACGGGCAGGCCGGTGATGCCGAGCGCCGTGGCCTGCCGCAGGTCTCGCACGCGACGACCCGTGTGCGCGCCGGTGTCGAGCTCGTCGAGGAAGCGCGGCACGTCGAGGCCGATCGCTTCCGCGTGCGCGCGCAAGGTCGGGCGATCGAGCTCGGCCTGGTGCTCGAACAGACGCGCGTGCATCTCCCAGAACTTGTCCTGCGCGCCCGCGGCGTAGACCGCCTCGATCGCCTGCTCGCCCTTCGCGAAGCCGGGGGACGTGTACGCGCGGTGAACGATGCGGACGTCGTCCTTGAAGTCCTCGGCGATGCGATCCATCACCGTCCACGTCTTCGCGCACGGGGGGCACGCGTAGTCGGTGAAGACGACGATCGTGACGAGCGGCGTGTCGCCGCCCTTGGCGTAGTCGTCGTCGCGGAGATCGACCTTGAAGCGCTCCGCGTCGATGCGGATGCCGGGCGCTTCCGGGGGGTCGTCCTTGCAGGCGATCGGGGTCAGGGCCAGCCATGCGGCGGCCGTTGCGGCGAGGAGCTTCATTCCGTGCCCGGGCAACTTAGCACTCCCCCCCGCGGGCACGCGCACGCGCACGGGCGTGGGCACGGAGCCGGCCTGCCGCGGCGAACTCTGTTCGCCGCGGCGGGTCGGCTGGAGCGGGAGACGGGACTCGAACCCGCGACTTCAACCTTGGCAAGGTTGCGCTCTACCAACTGAGCTACTCCCGCAGGAGCCTCGAAGGGATGCGGAGCTTATCCGGCGCGCGCGCCCTGTCAAGCGCGCCGCGCCGCCGTCCACGGAGCCCCGCCGACGGGGCGTCCTCGCGCATCGGAGCCTCGGTCGGCACGAATCGCCGTCGCGGCCCCGGGCGCCGGATCCCGACGCGACACACCGTTTCCGACCCGTGCACGGAGATCGCCCGCCACGGTCGCGACCGATCGGCGCGCGCGCATTCGCGGCCCCGCGAAACGCACGCGGGCGCGACGCACGGTCGGCGGCACCGCAGCGTTATCCTGCCTCGGATCATGACGCGGTCCAGCAAGACGCTCGGCGAGACCGCGCTCTTCCCCGCCGGCGGACCCATCCCCGACGCCAGCCCCGTCTCCGGGGCCACGGGCGCGACCTCTCGATCCTCCGATCACCGCTCGCTGAACGCGACGGCGATGCGCGCCGCGTGGATCGAGCAGGCCCTCGAAGGTGCACCCCAGCCCGACGTGCACGTGGTCGCGCTGAAGCCTGGCGATCCCGTGCCCGGCACGCGCTACGTCATCGAGCGTTGGCTCGGCGACGGCGGCATGGGCGTCGTCTACGAGGCTCGCCACACCGACATCGATCGCCGCGTCGCGCTCAAGGTGCTGCGCGCGGAGTTCTGTCGCAAGCCCAACGTCATCCGTCACTTTCGCGACGAAGCGCGCATCGTGTCGCGCATCGGCTCCGAGCACATCGTCGAGGTCCACGACTTCGCGGAGCTGCCCGACGGTCGCCTCTTGTTCGTCATGGAGCTCCTGCAGGGCGGCACCGTGGCCCACGAGCTCGAGTCGTCCGGGCCGCTCGAGCCGGCGCGCGTCGTCGCGATCCTGCGCCAGGTGTGCAAGGCCCTCGCGGCCGCCCACGGCGTGCACATCGTCCACCGCGACCTCAAGCCCGACAACATCGCGCTGCACGTGCAACGAGGTCGACGCGACTTCGTGAAGGTGCTCGACTTCGGCATCGCGGCCGTGATGTCGGAGGCCGACGTCGCGACCCATCTCGCCGCCGGCACGCCCAGCTACCTCGCCCCCGAGGTCGTCATCGGCGAGCGCATCGATCGCCGCGTCGACGTGTACGCCCTGGGCTGCAGCGCCTACGAGATGTTGACGGGCCACCCGCCCTTCCACGGCGACAGCGTCGAGTCGGTGCTGCGCGCCCAGGTGGAGGACACCGCCCCGGCCCCGCACCTCGTGCGCCGCGGCGTGCCCGAGTCGCTGTCGGCCGTCGTGATGAAGTGCCTCGCGAAGTCGCCGTCCGATCGCTACCCCAGCATGGCGGAGCTCGAGGCCGCGCTGTGCGAGGCGCAGGTCAGCGCGGGCATCAGCACGAGCTGGGACGACCTCGAGCTGCCCGAGCTGGATCCGCAGCGCCGCGTCGCGCTGCTCAGGAGCATGCCGGATCCCCACGGGCGTCCGCGCGCCGCGAGCCGTCGCGTGTGGTTCGCGCTCGGGGCGTTCGCGCTCGCAGTCGTGTCCGCGAGCGTGTGGGTGCTCGTGCCGCGCGACACCGGGGGCGACCGCGCGCCGATCCAGTCGATCGCGCACTCGGCCTACGAGGCGGCGGCCCACAGCTGGTTCGTCTATCCGCCGCCGGATGCCCCGGAGACGCGCACGGCGTTGCAGCTGATCCTCGAGCTCGAGACCAAGCGCGAGCTGGGCCCGGCCGCGGCCGAGGAGGCCAAGCGGCTGCGTCGCGACTTCGCCGACACGCTCATCCGGCTCGGCGACGAGTACTGGGAGCGCGAGGGCGGCAAGCCGTTCGCGATCGACTACTACGCCGAAGCGTTGATGTTCGTGTCGGACGACCCCCACGCGACCGAGCGCGTCATCCTCACGCCGGGCCAGCTCGCGACGCTGCGCGAGAAGGCCGAGACGAGCTCGTTCTCGCAGGCCGAGCTCATCGCCGCCGAGCCACTCGCCGCGCTCGCGGATCCGGATCCCGAGCGTCGCTCGGAGAAGGTGGAGGCGCTGCAGCAGCGCGAGCAGCCCCGCGCCGCGACGACGGCGGACAGCCTCGCACGGCTCGCCAGCCACGAGCCCAAGAAGCGGGCGCGCGAGCCCGAGGCTGCGCCGCGACCGTCCACCAGCACGACGACGCCGAGCCCGATCGAGACGGCGCCGATCGTGGGCGTGGCCGCGCCGATCGATCCCGCCCTACCCATCGAGCCACCGCGCAACGCGGGGCGCGATGCCGCAGCCGCGGCGGCGCTCGTCGCCGAGGCCACCCGTGCGCGCGATGCGGGCCGGATGCGCGACGCCCAGCGCTTGTTCGAACGGGCGCTCGCGGCCGATCCCCGCGCGGACGCGGCGCTCATCGGCCTGTCGGACATCCGCTTCCACAAGGGTGAGTACGCGGGCGCGGCCAGCCTCGCGCGCAAGGCGATCCGGCTCGCGCCGAAGCGCGCCGACTATCGCATCAAGCTGGGCGACGCGTACTTCAAGAGCTTCCGCTACGAGGACGCGCGCACGGAGTACCGCGAGGCCCAGATGCTCGGGCACGCCGCGGCGACGGGCCGCCTCGCGAAGGTCGACGCGAAGCTCGACAACGGGTGAGCGGAAGCAGCTCGCGTACGCGAGCGTGAAGTCAGAATCGCAGGCCGATGCCGTTCGTCGTCGGCATCCACGCGACGCGGCTCGCTCGACCGCGCTTGTGCGCGACGACGACGAGCGCGATGCCGGCCGCGAGCGCGGCCGCGCCCACCGAGATCGCCGCGATGCCGCCCTCGAGCGTTGCGTAGCGGTACTTGCAGTTGCCCTCGATGTCGACGTTCTGGCCGTCGCACCGCGACTCTTGCGGGTTCTGGTCGAGCACGACGAGACCGATGCCGGCGCCGATCGACGCGAGGCCGAGCCCGAGCAGCGTGCCGCCGGCCGCTCGCATCGCGGTCTGCTGCTTCGGCGCGGGCGCGCGGTCCGGCAGCGGCGCGAGCGAGACCTCGACGCGCTCGCGCACGCCGGCGACGAGCGCGACGCGCCGCAGCTGCGCGACGTGTCCGTCCTTGCTCACGCGGATGTCGTGCGATCCCTCGGCGAGTGTGAGCTCGAGCGGCGTCGTGCCGGCGTTCTCGCCGTCGATGCTCACCCACGCGCCCACGGGCGTGCTCGTGACGACGAGCGTGGGCAACGCGACGATCTCGCTCGCGAGCTTGCGCCGCAGCGCGTTGCCGAGCAGCTCGATGGTGTCGACGAGCTCCTCGTGTCCGCAGATCTCGCAGCGCTGATCGACCGACGCGATCACGGTGCCGGACGCGTCGCGCACGTCGGCCCGCACCGCGTAGTCGCGGTCGTCGACGACGATCGTCGCCTGCACGAGCCGGCTCGCCTTCGCCTCGGTGGCGAGCGCGCTCCAACACGCGTCGTCGGTGCACGCGGACGCGACGGTGCCGTCGAGCAGCGCGGCGTCGTCGGCCACGCTGTCGCGCAGCCGCGCGTCGACCTCCTGGCGCACGTGGGCCGGCAGCTCGCCCTGCACCTGGGCCGGCACGACACGGAGCGACGTCTCGTCGGGCGCCGCGACGGCGGAGGTCGGCGCCGCGACGGCGATCGCCACCACGACCGCCAGGCAGCGATGCGGTTCAGGTGCAGTCACCACCGATGCACATCCCGTCACACGGCATGTCGCAGCCGCCACAGTGATCCTCGTCGAGGTTCGTGTCGACGCACGCACCGCCGCACGCGACCTGCTGGCCGGGGCAGTCGCATACGCCGGCCATGCACGTGATGCCCTTCGGGCACACGGTGATGCAGTCGCCACAGTGATCCTCGTCGTTGCTCACGTTCGTGCAGACCCCGTCGCACTCCATCGCGCTGCCGTTGCACTCGCACGTGCCCGACATGCAGCTCGCCATCGCGGGGCAGGGCGCGTTGCACCCGCCACAGTGCTGCTCGCTCTTGTCCGGATCGACGCACGCGCTGTTGCACACGATCTCGGTGGCCTTCGCGCAGTCCGCGGTGCACATCGAGTCGATGCACACCTCGCTGGGCGCGCACGGCGTGTTGCATCCGCCGCAGTTCAGCGGATCCTCGCTCGTGTCGACACAGCTCGCGCCGCACAGCTCGGTGCCGGATGGACAGACGCAGTCGCCGTCGACGCACGATTGCGTCGAGAAGCAGTGCTGGTTGCAGTCGCCGCAGTTGTCCGGGTCGGTCAGCGGGTCCGCACAGTCGCTCGGACACTCGATCTGGCCGTCCGGACACGCCGAGACGCACGTGCTCGCCTCGCAGAACTGCCCGTCGGCGCACGGCAGATCGCACTGTCCGCAGTGGCCCTCGTCGCGCATCGTGTCGACGCAGCTGTCGTCGCAGATCGACAGGCCCTCCGCGCAGCCGGTCACGCACGCGCCCGCGGTGCACGTCTCGGTGTCGGAGCACGGCTGATCACAGCCGCCGCAGTGATCGTGATCGGTGAGCGGATCGATGCACTGCGTGCCGCACGGAATCGTGTCGATCGGACACTCGGACGCGCACGCCCCCATCACGCAGAACTGCCCGGGCTCGCAGCTCACCTCGCACAGTCCGCAGTGGGCGACGTCGCTGCCGAGATCGGCGCACACGAGTCCGCACGCGACCGGCTGCTCCGGCGGGCAGTCGAGCACGCAGTCGCCCTCGAAACAGACCTGCGTCATCGCGCACGGCTGGTCGCAGCCGCCGCAGTTCGAGGCGTTCCGTAGCGGATCGATGCAGGCGCCCTCGCAGGCGAGCTCGCCCTCGGGGCATCCGCTCGGCTCGGTGGTCACACCGTCGTCGTCGTCGGGATCGATCGACGTCGCGTCGGACCCGCCCGAGCTCGACGCTCCGGTCGCGCTCGTCCCCTGCTCGATGGGGCCGAGGAACTCCGGGTTCAGCTCGGTGCACCCGCCGAGCGCGACGACGCCGGCCACGAGCGTCCAGCCCGCCGCGCCCGCGCTCCGACCCCGCGCACGCCACCGCACACCCGCACCGTATCCGTGGAGTCGTGCGGGTGGAAGCGCGGACGGCCATTTGGCCACGCGGCGCGGTCGCGTGCGTGGTCGCGCCCGGGACAGTGCATTTGTATGCGCAATTCATGCTGGAATGCGGAAAATCCGGGGTGGGCATTGCGGTGACCGTCCGTCCGAGCTATGGCTGGCGTTCCGCCCCCGAACGGCTCCGGACATGGAACTCACGGCTTCGCGCACGATCGGGATCGCCGGCGCCCACGGGTACGTCGGTCAGTTGCTGCATGCACTGCTTCTGCATCATCCGTGCATGAAGCCGCGCGTCATCGAGACGCGCGATCCGAGCACGGCCGTCGCGGGTCTCGGCGACTGCGCGGCCGTGCTGCTCGCGCTGCCCGACGAGGCCGCGCGTGCGTGGGCGACGGAGCTCGCCGCGGCGGGCGTGCGAGCGATCGATCTCTCCACGGCCCATCGCACGACGCCCGGCGTCTTCTATGGAGTGCCCGAGCTCTTCGGCGCCCCGCCGCCGGACGCGAAGCTCGTGAGCAACCCAGGCTGTTATCCGACCGCGACGTTGCTGGCCCTGTTGCCGCTCGTGCGTGCGGGGCTCGTGCACGCGCGCGGGCTCGCGATCGTGGGATGCAGCGGTACGAGCGGCGCCGGCAAGGCCGTGCGCGAGGACCTCCACTTCAGCGAGCTGTTCGGCAACCTGTTTCCGTACAAGGTCGGCGAGCACAAGCACATCACGGAGATCCACGACAAGCTCGGCGTCGCAGCGTCGTTCGTCACGCAGCTCGTGCCCATCGTACGCGGCCTGCTCGTCACCGCCTTCGTGCCGACCGACGCGGAGCCGGCGGATCTGCGCAACCAGCTCGCGGCGAGCTACGAGGGGCATCCGTGGATCACGGTGCTGCCCGAGCCCGGTGAGGGCCTCGGCGTGCGTCACGTCGTCGGCACGCACCAGGCGGTGCTCGCCGTGGGACCGCGGGCAGACGGTGGCCTCGTGCCGGTGTTCGCCGCGATCGACAACCTGCTGCGCGGCGCCGCGAGCCAGGCGCTGCACACGTTGAACCTGTGGCTGGGCTTGCCCGCGGAGCTCGGCCTGCCCGCACCGTTGCGCACACCGCCGTCCGGCGTGCCGGGGATGTCACGCCTGCTCGCGTGAGCACGGGGTCACGCGATCGCCCCACTCGTTTCGCTGCACCGAGATACCCTGCCGAGACCCGACCATGTCCGAATCACTCACCGTGCAGACCACCTTCGCGCCGGGCACCAAGGTGCCCCACGGCTTCGCGTTCTCCGGCATGCGCTGCGGGATCAAGCAATCGCGTCCGGACCTCGGCCTCGTGCTGTCGAGCCCGCCGGCGGCCGCTGCCGGTACGTTCACGCGCAACCCGGTGCGCGCGGCATGTGCCGAGCGCAACGCGTCGTTGGTTCCGGCCGCCGGTGTCACGGCGATCCTCGTGAACAGCGGCAACGCGAACGCCATGACGGGCGCCGCGGGTGCGCGCGCCAACGAAGTGATGGCGGAGGAGCTCGCGAAGCTCCTGAGCGCGCCGCCGAGCACCGTGCTCACGGGATCCACCGGCGTGATCGGATCGCCGTTGCCGGTCGATCTCATCGCCGAGGCGCTCGACGATCTCGTTGCGGCCGCAGCTCCGGACCCGCGTCCGTTCGCCGACGCGATCCTCACGACCGACACCGTGCAGAAGATCGCCCATCTCGAGGTGGTGCTGCCCGGCGAGACCACGCCGATCCGGCTGCTCGGCGTCGCGAAGGGCTCGGGGATGATCCACCCCGACATGGCGACGACCCTCGGCTACGTGTGCACCGACGCCGCGATCCAACCCGCGCTGCTGCAGGAGCTCGTGAAGGCGGCGATCATGCCCACCTTCAACGCGATCACCGTGGACGGCGACACGTCGACCAACGACATGGTGATCGTGCTCGCCAACGGCGCGAGCGAGGTGCAGGTGAGCGGCGACGCGAAGATCGCCGCGTTCGCGGCCGCGCTGCACGCCGTGCTGCTCTCGCTCGCGAAGCAGGTCGCGCGCGACGGCGAGGGTGCGACGCGACTGCTCGAGGTGGAGGTGAACGGGGCGCCCGACGTCGCGAGCGCGCGGGCGATCGCTCGCACCATCGCGCGCAGCAGCCTCGTGAAGTGCACGATCTTCGCGGGCCAGGCCCAGTGGGGTCGCATCGCGATGGCGGTGGGCCAGGCGTCGCTCGAGAACGGCATCGCCGTGAAGCCGGATCTCCTGCGCATCTCGGCGCAGGGCGTCGTGCTCCACGACGGTCGAGGTACGCGCACGGAGGTGAAGCCGCCGGAGCTCAAGCGAAAGCTGCGCGAGTCCGAGGTGCGGTGGACGGTCGACCTCGGACTCGGCGACGCCAGCTTCGTCGCGTACGGCTGCGACCTCAGCTACGACTACGTGCGGATCAACGCCGACGAGGTGCAGAGCATCGAGGTCGGGCCCACCGGTCGCGTCGCTCGCAACCTCACGCTCGCCGCCTACTCGCCGCGCCTCAAGCAGCAGCTGCTCGTCGAAGGGCTCGGCTACGTGCGGCGATTCACGGGCTTGAAGATCATGGTGTACCTCGTGCCCACCGCGGCCGCGGGCGATGCGATCGCCGGGCTCGCGCAGGATCTCGAGCTGTGCCTCGACGCCGGGCTCAAGCCGCTCGCGGTGGTGCCCGACGCCGACTCGGCGCGCGCGCTCGACGAGCACATGCGCAAGACGGGACACTTCGCGGGCATCGTGCCGCCCGATCCGATGGGCATCAGCCACCTGCTCGATCGCGGACACATGTGCATCCTCGTGCGCGAGACGCCGGTGCCCGACGCGATCGTCGACCTGTCGCTGAAGGTCGGCATCCAGAAGCTCGTCGTGCTCGGCACGGAGCAGGGCCTGCGCGACGCCCATGGATTCGTGCAGCGGCTGTCGCCCGAGACGCTGCTCACCGGCCTCGATCGCGGGCGCTTCGACGAGTCCGATCCGGATCTGCTCGTGCTCGCGCGCCACGCCGCCACGCGCGGTGTCCCGGCCCTGCACATCCTCGACGCCCGCATGCCCCACGCGGTGGTCGGTGAGCTCTTCACCGATCAAGGCGTGGGCACCCTCGTGACGCGACAAGCGATCTGATGCAGGAGGCCCTTGCGATGGAGAGCTCGAAGTCCCGCCGTGCGACGCTGCGCAAGCTCCTTTCGATGGGCCAGGCGAGCACGCAGGGTGAGCTGTGTCGCATGCTCGCCGAGCGGGGCCACCGCACGACGCAGAGCACCGTGAGCCGCGACCTCAAGCTCATCGGCGCGCACCGTATCCTGCGCGACGACGGCAACTTCGTGTATCACCTGCGGTCGTCGGCGCCGGGCAGCTTCCCCACCGAGATGGTGGTGGGGGTGGACCACAACGAGGCGCTCGTCGTGCTGCGCACCCGGGTCGGTCGTGCGCAGGCCGTGGGGCTCGAGCTGGACGGCCTACACCTGCCCGGCGTCCTCGGCACGATCGCCGGCGACGACACGGTGCTCGTGGTGCCGCGGTCGTTGTCGCAGACGGTCGAGATCGCCCGCCGGCTCCGCGAGCTCGTCGGGCTCGACGCCGGCTGATCGGAAGTCTCGAGCGCAACGGGCTGCCGGCGCCCGTCGCGTGCGATATCCTCCCGGCATGGTTTCGATGCTTCGTTGGGTTGTGCCGATCGCCTTGGTTGGCTGCGACGTCGCCCGCGCCGAGCCGGTGCTCCGCCGAGCGCTGGCCGTGTGCGAGATGCCGACGGAACGGGACGCGGTGGAGTGCGACGACCCGCCGACGGTGGATCCTGCGGCGTTCGAAGCGACGTTCGATCCGATGATCCCCGGTGATCCGTGGCTGCGACCGGTGCAGGCGCTCGTGCGCACGGGCCCGGAGCACCTCGTCGCGGTGGGCACGTACGGGGACTTCTTCGCCGAGGGTGCATACGTCGTCGCGATCGATGGTGCGGGCGCGCGCGTGTGGTCGGCGATCCTCGCGTCGCCGACGGAAGCGCTGGCCGTCGCCGCCGTGGGCGACGAGACCGGCACGTGGGTCGCGGCGGCGCAGGACGAGGGCGACACGTTCGTGCGCCGCTACGATCTCGTCGGCACGATCGTCGCCGACGTCGTCGTACCGGACTACGCGGTGCTGTCGCTGCAGGCCCAGCCGGACGGAGGGGTCGCGATGACGGGCACGAGCGACGGCGACGACGCTTACGTCGGGCTCGACGTCGCCGGTGTCGAGCTGTGGAACGGCGCCACCAACCTCGCCGAGGGCCCGCGCGTCGAGGCCGACGGAACCGCGACGTTCTACGACGGACCCGGCGCCGCGGTGTGGGAGGTCGATCCGCGCGGCGAGCCCGATCCCGGCTTCCCGCTCGACGTCGGCTTCGAGCACGCGATCATCGCGTCGTCGGGCGACGTGCTCGCGATCGGCCAGCGGCTCGGCCCGCTCGGCGACAACACGCTGCTCTCGCGGATCAGCCCCGAGGGCGAGATGGGCGTGACGATGGGCATTCCACGCACGCACGCGCGGGCCGTGCTCGAGGGACCGGAGAACGGCTCGATCATCGTGGGCGAGTCGTTCCACTGCTCGCCGGGCACGTTCCTGGGCACGTTCGACAACGCCGGCGTGTCCGTCATCAGCGTGCGCATCGCCGCACCACCGAGTCCATGGGTGCTCGACCTCGAGGGTCGAGCGGCATCGGTCGCTCTCGACGATCCCAAGGGTTCCATGATCGTGCGCGCGTACGAGGTGCAGCTGTGAAGATCCGACACTCCATCTCCTTCGCGATCTGCGGCCTCGCGCTCGCCTGTGGCGGCGATTCGTCCGGCGACGGCGGCGACACCGGCACTGGCACGACCGACGCGTCCGCCGATGACGACGACGACGACGACGACGACGACGAGGCCGAAGAGGAAGATCCGTCCGACCCCGACACGGGACCCATCGACAGCAGCGGCGACGACGGCCCGCTGACGGAGTGCGAGCGCACCATCCGCTATCCTCTATTCGACGGACAGGCGTGCGGCCGCGTGGTCGTGGGTGCGATCGACGGCGATTCGTTCGACGACGTCGTCGCCTTCGGCCGCGACGCGAGCTTCATCGACGTCCCCGTCACCACGACGCTGCAGACGTTCCTCGGCGGCAACCTGGGCCTCGACGACGGCGAGGTGCACTGCTGCACGGAGACGTCGGCGGGCGGCCCGGGCGGGATCTTCGACATCAACGGCGACGGCGACGGCGACCCCCTGTGGGCGGGCGCACGCCACACGATCAACGGCGACGTCGGCAACACCGTGCTCACGATCGAGCGGATCATCCGCGGCCCCGAGGGCGGCTACACCGGCGCGGGCGTGCTGTTCAACGGCGACGATACCCATGCGCCGGCGTTCACGATCGGCACCATCATGCAGAACACCACCGGCGTCATCGTGGTCGCCGACGGTGCGCTGCAGAGCCTGGTCGGCACGGGTGCGGACTTCGGCCTCGAGGCCACCCACACGCTCGCGCTCGACCCCGTGCCGGTCATCTACGCGCTCGAGACGATCGAGCTCGACGGCATGGCCGGCGTCGATGCCGTCGGCATCGGGCCCGATGGGCTCTACCTGTGGCCCGGGAGCACCGAGGGCGGCTTCGCGGAGGCTCAGTTGGTGGAGCTGCCAGGCGAGTACACCGAGATGGAGAGCATCGACGTCGACTCCGACGGCAACCGCGAGCTCGTGCTGTTCGGCGAGGGCGAGCCGATCGCCTACGTCGAGCGCACGAACATGGTCGTCGTCATGACCGAGGGCATGCGCGTGCTGCCGCCGCCCGCCACGGTGGTGGAGGTCGACGACGATCCGTTCGCCGACGTCGTCGCCGTCGAGGACGGCAACCTCGGGTACTACCCGTTCGACCTCGACACGCGCACGTTCGGCGATCCGATCCTGCTCGCACCGGCGGGCACGGCCACCGATCTCGCCCACGGCGACCTCGACAACAACGGCGTCGAGGACATCGTCGTGTGCGACGAGCTGGGCGTGCTGGTCGTCTACGGGGCCGACGACTGATCGCTCACCGCGACAGCAGCATCGCGTAGCCATCGAGGGCACCATCGGTGCCCGTCGACTCCCCGACGACGAGAATGCCGTCGTCGAGGAGATCCACGTCGCGCGCGATGTCGTGCCCTTCGCCGAGTGGGAAGTCGGTGCGCGACCAGTCGAGCTCGCCGTCGGCGGTCCAGCTCGCGACCCAGCTGTCGACGCCCAGATCGGTGACGTAGCCGGCGGTGTAGATCGTGCCGTCCTCGGCGATCGCGACGCCCTCGATCTCCTCGTCGAAGTCGGCGTCACCCTCGATCGTCTCCCAGATCGGCGCGCCCTCGAGATCGAAGCGCGCGATCCAGCCGTCACGCGAGGTCAGGCTCGTGACCCAGCCGACGGCGACGATCGAGACACCATCGGTCGCGAGCGCCTGGATCGCGTCTGGCCCCCCGCTGGGGCCGGGCGAGGCGGCCAGCTCCACGAGCGTGCGCGCGGTGGCCTCGCCGAGCCAGAGCCCGTCGGCCAGCGTACCGGCGACGTACTTGCGCTCGCCGACCGCGAGCGCGGCGAGGAGCGCAGCGTCGCTCACGGTGCGCGGCCACGCCGTCTGATTCCAGTCCCGCCGCACGTCGACGAAGCCGCGATCGAGCGCGGACTCCTGCCCGGCCACGTGGACGTTCGCATCGCTCGCGTACGCGATTCCACGGCCGGCGTATCCACCGGTCGACAGCTCGCCGCCGTCGAGCGCCCAGCCATCGCACGCAGTGCCGGTCTCGACCAGGAAGCAGCCCACCCATCCGCGATACTCGCCGGTCGTCGGCGAATGCTCGCCGGTGACGAAGACGTCGCCCGAGGGGCTGATCACCAGATCCTCGATCTGATCGAGACCGAGCGCGAAGTCGTGCACGACGGTCCAGCGCGCGTCCTCGGGTCCGTCGTAAGCGACGAGGAGCGCGTCGAGCCCCTGGCCTGCGACGGCCTGCTGACCGCCCACGACGAACACCGCGCCGAACACCGCGACCGTCCGGAACACATCGTCGCCGGCGCCGCCGTCGTGGGTGAACTGCCACATCACATCGCCCGGCTGCGGCCCACCGCTCGACGATCCCCCGCTGCTCGAGGATTCGCCCGTCGTGGTGGTCGTGGACTCGCTCGGGGGCAGCGAGGTCGATCCGCTCGAGCTCGTGTCGCCGCCCTCGTCGGGCGTGCACGCGTCGGCGTACGGTCCCGCGAACTCGCTGTAGCGCGCGCCCGAGGGGCACTGCGGATCCGGGTAGCTGCAGTAGCCGGTGGGCTCGCAGCGCCCGCCCGGAGCACCTGCGCACGCGTCGTCGCCGTCGCACTCGTACGCGCCGATCCGCACGCATGCAGGTGCGAGCACGAGGATCGCCGCGAGCCGGACCGACACGCGATCGAGCGTAGCGCAGCGCAGCGAGGGTCGCGACCCGGGTCGATCAGCCGTACAGCGCGGCGAGCGGACCACTGCCGAGGTTCGGATCGCCGAACTGCGTGGTGGGCAGCCCCATCGCCTGCGCCAGCGATACGAGCAGGGCGTTGTGCGGCACGCCGCCCGCATCGATGCGGCGCCCACTCTCGAACGCACCGTGGAGGTTGCCGGCCACCACGACGGGCATGTCCGCGCGCTGGTGGCTGGAGGCGTTGGATTGCTCGTGCAGCCACACGATCGCCGTGTGATCGAGCAATGTGCCGTCACCTTCGGGCACCGCCTGCAGCATCGTCATGAAATCGCGCAAGCGCTCGGCATACCAGCGATCGATCTCGATCAACCAGCCGCGCCGGGTCGCCTGGTCGGCCGTGACGCCTTCGCTGCCATGCGCGATGCCGTGGTGGGACCCGTCGATGCCGAGCCACGTATGGCCGACCCTGTTGCCATAGAGCAGGAGGGTGCCCACCCGCGTGAGGTCGCAGGCGAGCGCATGTGCCATGATGGTGAGCTGCTGATCGCACGCCTTGTCGTACTGCGCCGCGGCGTGCGGGTCGATCTCCTCGAGCTCGGGCACCGTGCAGTTCTCCACGGCCTCGCCCGACAGACTGAGCTCGAGCTTCTCGATGGCGTCGAGGTGGCGCTGCAGCTTCTCGCGATGCGAGCCCCCGACTTCGCACTCGAGCGCGTGCAGCTCGGCGCCCACGGTGTCGAGCACGCTGCCACGGCGTGCCCGTAGCTTCGCGAGCCCGAACGGGTCGAGCATCACCTCGGCGAACACGTCGTCGAATGCGGCACGCGGGTCGTTCTGGGGCGTGATCGGCTCGTACGGGCCGGTCGCAGCGATCGCGGCGCTGCCGCCGTTCGCGAGCGTCGACAGGTGCAGCGAGGCGAAGCGCGTGCCTGCGTTCAAGCCATCGGCGATGTGTTGATCGATCGACATGCCGCCGATGTCGCAGGTCTGATCGCCGCGGACGATCCCCTGCACACCCGTGAGCAGCGTGTTGTTGTCGGGCCAGTGGTCCTTGGGCACGGGATCGACCATCGATGCCGCGTTGTCGATGTGGCGCATGACGATCAGCCGATCGCTCAGCCCGGCTAGCGGCGACAGGATCGGGCTGGCGGCGAGGTCGAACGCCTCGTTCGGCCAGAACTCGTCCATCACGGTGCCGTTGGGCGTCACGAAGAAGACGATGCGCTTGGGGTAGTCCACATCGTCCGCGTTCGCGGGCAGTGGGACGAACGGCGCGGCGGCGAGCGAGGCGGCGAAGCCGCCCAGGAAGGTGCGACGGGCACAGCGGAACGCGCTCACGAGCAGCTCCCTTCCTCGCCGGTCTCGGCGTCCGGCTTGCGCACGCGGAATGCAGCGGAGCGCACCACGTCGACGACGAGCTCGCGCAGGTCGCCCCCGCTCTCGGCGAATGCGGCGATGATCTCCTCGCTCACGCACTGTCCATTCGCAGCCGAGCCGAGCGCGGAGGACAGCGCCTGACGGGCCGCACAGTCGTGCACCTGGGTCGAAGCGGCGAGCTTCGTCGTCAGCTCGGCGAGCCCGGTGAAGCTGCCGTCGATGTCGTCCGAGCCGATCATCTCGCCGCGCGCATCCACGGGGTCGCCGTTCGTGTAGGTCGTGCGCGCGATGCCGATGCCGTCGTAGCGCTCGAGCCCCAGGCCGATCTCGTCGAAGTACACGTGGCAGCCGGCGCACGAGGGATCCTCGAGGTGGCGCTCGACGAGCTCCGGCGGTGTCTCCCCCGGCAGCGGCTCGGGCAACGTCGGGTCGAAGTCCAGCGGCAGGGGAATCGGCTGGCACATCAACCGATCGCGCACGAAGACGCCGCGGTGCACGGGCGACGATTCTTCGGACGTCGCGTGGCTCGCGAGGAAGCCCGCGTGACCGAGCAGTCCCCGGCGCTCGTCGGGCAGGTCGTCCACGCGCACGAGCTCACCCTCGGCGGGCGTGCCCACGTCCACGCCGTACAGCGTGGCGAGGCGCGCATCCACCCATGTGAAGTCGGCCGACAAGAGCTCCGCGAGCGTGCCCTCGCCCTCACCCCACACGATCTCGTGCACGAAGCGATCGGTCTCGGCGCGCATGCTCGCGCGCATCGCCTCGTCGAACTGCGGATAGCGCTCGGTCGACTTCGCCGCGTTCTCGACGCGCTCGAGGTCGAGCCACTGCGTATAGAACCGAGTGGTGGCCTCGGCGGCCCGCGGGTCCTCGAGCAGGCGCCGCGCGTGGCTTTCGAGCGCGTCGGCATCGACGAGCTCGCCCGCATCCGCGGCGGCCATGAGCAGGTCGTCGGGCATCGTGCCGAGCACGGTGTACGACAGCCGCGCGGCCAGCTCGTGCTGCGTGAGCGGGATGTTGCCGTCCTCGTCGGCCGCGCTCGGATCGCCGTACTCCACGTGCTGCACGAACAGCGGCGACTGCAGCATCGCCTCCAGCACCACGCGCAGCGCTCCTTCGAAATCGGTCGCGAGATCCGGGTTCGCACGGGCGCTCGCGAAGAGCGCGGTGTAGCGAGCGACGCGTGCGTCGTCCACCGGGCGGCGGAACGCACGTCGTCCGAGCTCGCGCACGAACTGCTCGGCGCACGCGGCCTCCTCCGCCTCGCTCGCGGGCCAGCAGCCCACGAGCGCTTGCACGTCGGCCTCCACGGCGAGCGATTCGGCCGCGCGCATGTATTGATCCGCGAGCTGTTCCGTCACGACGCGACCCGAGTTGCGATCGAACGGGCCTTCCTTCGCGTCCCCCACGAACGACTGGGCCGGTCGCGACGTCACACCCAGCAGATCCTGCACGGTGTTGTCGTACTCGAAGCGCGTGAGCTCGCGGACGGGTGCCGGCGCGGCGGTGGGACACGCTTCGCCCTCGTCGCCCTCGTCGCCGTCGTCACCGTCGTCGTCGGGACCGTCGTCGTCGGCACCGGTCGGCGATTCATCGGCCGCGGAGCCCGAGCCGTCGTCCGCGTCCGCTCCGAGTCCCGTGTAGCAGCCCGCGGTCGCGAGCGTGCCGAGCACGACCGTCACGAGCGCGGGACCCCGGCGCTGATCGACCATGGCCGAGGAGTCGGAACCGGCGGCGGTTTGTCTCGGGGCCCGCGTCAGAAAGCGACGCCGAACGGCACGAACGCGACGCGAGGGCCAGCGCGCCCACGCTTCTTGCGGGTGGCGACGACAATCGCGTGCACCACTCCGGCGACGAGCGCGGCCCCGCCGATCGAGATGAGCGCGATCCCGGCCTGCGACATCGCCGGGCTCGCGCGCGCGGCCTCCTCGAAGTCGGGCTCGGTCGGCTCGTCCTGCGCGCGTGCAATCCGTGTATGCGCGCCGACCAACAAACCGACGCCGACGCCGGCCACCGCGAGCCCCGGCCACACGAGCCCGTGCGTGATCGCGGTGCTCGACGCGCGCGGCGTCGTCTCGACGGGCGGTGCCGGTGCGGGAGTCGGTGACGGCTTCGCGGGCGCGGGCTCCTTCACGCCGCACAGCTGCAGGCCGGCCTGGGCCGACAGCACGTCCTCGCGCGGCGGTGCGGTCGCGAGGAACTCGCGATACTTCGCGATCGCCTCGGGACAGCGCTCGTGCGTGCGCAGCACCTGCGCCTGCATGAAGAGGTACTCGGGGCGCGGGTCGACCTCGTGCGCGCGATCCAACGCGACGAGCGCGTCCTCCCAGCGGCCCTCCTCGAACGCGAGCTCGGCCTCGCGGTAGTGCACGTTGTCCGCGCGCGGATCCTCGACGGCGAGGAGGAGCGCGAGCACGATCGACGTGGAGGTCATCTCACCGGTTCGACTTCGCCGACGGCGGCAACAGGCTGTCGAGCGCACGCGTGGGCGCGGGCTCGGCCGGCGCTTCGGCCTTGCGGCGGCGCTTCGTCGCACGCGATCGATCGCGCGCCGTCGACTCGGAGGCCGTCGAGCGCGCGGGCGCCGTCGCCGGCTCGATCGCGGCGACGCTCGGCGTCTCCGACTTCGCCGGCACGGGCTCGCGCGCTGCGCTCGGCGGCTCGACTGCAGGCACGTCCGCGGCGACGGCACGCTCGCTCGCCGGCACGCGCTCGACGTCCGCCGCGCGACCGGCCTGCCAGCCGAGCGCACCGGCGACGAGCACGGCGGCCCCGACGGCCAAGAGCGGCACGCGGCGCGATGGCCTCGCGTGCCGGGCCGCCGACGGCGACGTCACGATCGTCGGTACCGCACCGATGTGCGAGACGTCGGGCGGCGCGGGCGTGCCGAACAGCTCCTCGAGGAAGCCGGCGATCACCGCATGCCCGACGGGGCCGCCCAGCGCACGCGCGAGCCGCTCGAGATCGTCCGCCATCGATGCCGCATCGGCGTAACGGACGTCGCGATCCGTGGCGAGCGCGCGCGCGACGATGTCGGCGAGTGCCGGTGGGTAGTCGGGCACGATCTCCGTGGGCGCGAGGTAGCTGCCGTCGAGCGCCTTGTTCATCGCCGCGAACGGGTTCTCGCCCGCGAACGCGCGCCGGCCGGTGGTGAGCTCGTACAGCACGATGCCGAGCGAGAACACGTCGCTGCGGGCGTCGACATCCTGTTGCAGGTACTGCTCGGGCGACATGTACCCGAACTTGCCCTTGAAGGTGCCCGTGCGGGTCTGCGCCGTGTGGGCGGTGACCTTCGCGATGCCGAAGTCGGTGAGCTTCACGGCGCCGGTGAACGCGACGAGCACGTTGGACGGCGACACGTCGCGATGCACGATGCCGAGCGGGTGCCCCTCGCGATCCGTGCGCCGATGCGCGTAGTGGAGCGCGCGCGCGATCTCCTGCACGATTGCGACGGCGATCAGGAGCGGCATGCGCCGGCGTCCCGCCAGCGCGCGCAGGATGTCGCGCAGGTCGCGGCCGTGCACGTACTCCATCGTGAGGTAGTGCTCGCCCTTGTCCGATCCGACGTCGAACACCTGCACGATGCCGGGATGATCGAGCGTCGCGGCGAGACGCGCCTCCTTGAGCAGGAGCTCGACGTGCGACGGCTCGTCGACCATCTGCTCGTGGATCACCTTGAGTGCGACGACCTTCTCGAAGCCCCGCAGACCGTCGGCGCGCGCGAGGAACACCTCGGCCATGCCGCCGCGACCGATGCGATCGACGATCACGTAGCGGCCGAGCCGGGTGCCGGGCGCGAGCGCGCGCAACGACCGTGACGGGGTCTCGTCCACGGCCCAGGATACCAACTTCTCACGCGGGCTCGGCGTCGAGCACGATCTCGCCGAGCGTGTACGTCCAGCGTTCGAGGTCGGCGACCACCGCGTCGCGCACGCTGTCCTTGCCGCGCATGGACTCCACCTTGGCCCGTAGCGCCTCGCGTGCGCGCTGCAATCGAGTGGTGACCGTGCTCGTGGGGATCTCGAGCACTTCGGCGATTTCGCGCGAACGCAGGCCCTGCACGTAGTGGAGCGCCACGAGCACCTGCACCTCGAGCGGCAGCTCTTCCAGCGCGCGCAGGAGCAGCACGTGCTCTTGCCGCATGTTCACGACCCGACTCGGAGTGAGGATGCTCTGCGGCTGCGCCGCGACGAACGTCTCGATGGCCTCGCGGCGGTGGCCTGCGCGGATGTGCTCGACGAGCAAGTTGTGGGCGACGCCGAACACGTACGGACGGAAACCGGAGCTACGCACGCGCTCGCGGCCCTCGACGCACGCGAGGAACGTGCGCTGCGTCAGATCCTCGGCGGCATCGCCGACGCGGAGCCGGAAGAAGCCGAGCACCTGCGTGTAGAAGGCGCGCATGAGCTCGTCGCCGGCCTGTCGATCGCCGGCGCGCCAGGCCTCGAGACGCTCGAGATCGTCGCCCATCCCCACCCTCGATCTAACATCACGGAGCGCAGGTGCGGAAGCCCGCGAAGACGTCGCGTCGATCGGGCGGATAGAAGTTGCGCCACGTGTTGCGCAACAGCCGGCCGCGCGTGGCCCAGCATCCGCCGCGCAGCACCATGTGCGGGGTCGCGAACCACGGCTCCGAGTACTCCTTGTAAGGATCGACGACGAAGCCGGGATAGGGACCGAAGCGTGTGCTCGTCCACTCCCATACGTTGCCGATCATCTGACGGCAGCCGTGCGGGCTGTCACCGTCGGCATGCGCGGCGACGTCGACCGGATCGCCCGCGCGCGCGTCGAGGTTGGCGCGCGTGGGATCGGGCGGCGCGTCGCCCCACGGGAACACGCGGCCGTCGCCGCCCGTGGCCGCCATCTCCCACTCGGCTTCGGTCGGCAAGCGGCGGTGCGCCCATCGACAGTAGGCCTCGGCCTCGAACCACCCGACGTGGATGATCGGACGATGCGGCGGCAGCGGCACGCGCGTGTCGTAGCGATTCAGCTGCCACTCGCCGTCGTGCTTCGACCAGTACGCGGGTGCGCGCGCGCCCGCCTTGGCTCGCCACGCTCGACCCGCATTGCTCCACAGATTCTCCCGTTCGTAGCCGCCGTCGTCGACGAAGCGCGCGAACTCCTCGTTCGTCACCGGTGCGCGGGCGATGCGGAACGGTTCGACGCGCACCGGGTGCGCCCACTTCTCGTTGTCGAACACGAAGTGGCGCGCGTCCGGTCGCGCACCGAGCTCGAGCACGCCGCCGGGGATCTCGACGTCGCCGGGCCACGGTCCACGCTGGGCCGGCTGCTGGCCGTGCTGCGTCGGCGGAGCGGGCCAGCCATGGGTCTGACGCGTGTACGTGAGGGCCTCGCCGTGCATGTCCTCGTGGAAGAGCGCGAGCTCGTGGAAGTAGCGGTGCTCCTCGTCGCGCAGCGCGTCACACGTGCGCTCGAGCACCTCGTGCCCGCACGATCGGGCAGCGGCAGATCCCAGCGCGTGTCGTGATGCACCTTCGCCGAGTCGAAGAGCGCGTCACCGTCGGCCCGCAGCGGTGCACGTCCTCGCGCGTGCCGGAGCACCCAGTGTTCCTGGAACCACGCGATGTGGCCGATCTCCCACCGGATCGGATTCACGATCGCGAGCCGAGGGCCGAGCCACTGCGCGTCGTCCAGATCGACCACGAGCTCGAGCGTGCGCGCACGTGCGTCCCTCAGTGCGTCGTCCAGGTGGTCCACGTGCAGCGTCGACGGTACCCTCTGCCGGCATGCGCGTCTTGCTCGTGTGTCCGGCGCCACGCGGCTCGCGATCCGGCAACCGGCGCACCGCCGAACGATGGGCGCGACTCCTGCGAGCGCTCGGTCACCGGGTGCGCATCGTCCCCGCACTCGCCCCGCTCGTGGGCGAGCGCGGCGCGAGGCGGCCCGACGTGCTCGTCGCGCTGCACGCCCGCCACTCGGCGGACGCGGTGCGACTCGCCCGCGAGCGCATGCCCGAGCTGCCGATCGTCGTGGCGCTCGCCGGCACCGATCTCACCCACGACATCCGCGCGGACTCTCGGACACGGCGCTCGCTGGAGCTCGCGGATCGCATCGTCGTGCTGCACGAGCTCGCGCCCCTCGAGGTGCCGAAGCGCTTCCGCGATCGCGTGCACGTGATCCGTCAGTCCGCGCGAGCGCCCGCGCGTCCGGTCGCGAAGTCGCGGCGCGCCTTCGAGATCGCAGTGGTCAGCCACCTGCGCGCGGTGAAGGATCCTCTGCGCGTGGCGGCGGCCGTACGCGCGTTGCCGAGTGCCTCGAAGGTGGTGGTCGTGCACGCCGGCGCTGCTCTCGATCCGAAGCTGGGCCGGGCCGCCGCGAAGGAGACCCGCGGGAACCCGCGCTATCGCTGGATCGGCGACGTGTCTCCGGCCCGAGCGGTGCGTCTCATCGCGCGCGCGCAGCTGCTCGTGCTGCCGTCGGTGAGCGAAGGCGGCGCGAACGTGCTGGGCGAAGCGGCGGTGTGCGGCACGCCGGTGCTCGCGACGGACATCTCCGCGGTGCGAGCCGCACTCGGGCCCGACTACCCCGGGCTCTTCCCGGTCGGGGACGCGGCCGCGCTCGCGCGACTCCTCGTGCGGGCCGAGATCGACGGCCGCTTCCTCGCGGATCTGCGCCGTCGCGTCCGCGCGCGTCGCTCGCTCTTCGCCGAGCGCACCGAGCTCGCCGCGTGGCGCGAGCTCTTGAAAGCGATCACGTCGTCGCGCCGCCGAGCTGGGACTGCAGCGTCCGGTCCTTCAGCGCGGCGGTGACCTCGTCGGCGCCGCCGATGAGCGTGCCCTTCACGAACACCATCGGGAACGTGGGGAACCCCGCCCAGAGCTTGATCGCCAGCCGCCGCTTCCACCCGGACAGGTAGCTGCCTTCCTCGATGTAGTGGAAGGCGACGCCGGCCTCGTCGAGCACCCGCCGCGCGCGGCGACAGTGGGGATTCTGCGCCATGCCGACGACCACGACGTCGTGCGCGGCGATGGCCTTGCGGACCTCGTCGACGAAGTCGGCGTGGAACTTCGCGAGCTTCTGCTCGACGTGCTCGGTACGGGGCGGGGACGGGCGGCGCTCGAACATCCCGGAAGTTCTGCAGCGAGCCGCGCGCGTTGGCAAGCGATTCGTGGTTGTAACTTCGCAGCGCGGCATCCCGATTGCGCTCATTCGGGGCCGAGGGCCGCGAGCGCGGTGCCACGGTCGCCCTCCCTGCCGACCGCCACCCAGTGCTCCATCGACCCGCACTCGCGACAGCCGAGCGCGCGGCCCTCGAGCACGGCGTGGCAGGCCGTGCACACGCCGAAGGGAATGCGCATGCGTCCGACGAGCTCGCGCGCGGCGGCCTTCGGCATGCGCACCTCCAGCGCTGGCGCGGCCGAGCGGATCGAGAGCACGCCGGCGAACACCGCCGCTGCGCCGAACGTGAGCATGCCGAGCGGGATGGCACCGTAGCGGTCGACGGCGACATCGGCCCCCGCGACCATCGCGACGACGCCGAGGATCAGCGCGCCGCCGAACACCGCGGCTGCGATGCCACCGGCGCGACCCAGGGCGAGTGGATTCAGGATCACGCGCACCTCCCTCCGAGCTCCCCTCTACCCGCGGGGCGCCTCGATCCTTCCATCGTCGCACACGGGCCCCGGATCAGCCGATGACGCAGCCCTGGTCGGTGCCGCACGCGTTCGTGCAGTCGTCGGAACCACCGCAGCTGACGGTGCACTGTCCTGCGGAGCACTCCGTCACGTGGCAGCTCGCGCCCGGCATGCAGGTGAGCCGGCAGCCGCCGCCGGGGCAGTCGAGCGCGCAATCGCTGTCGCCTTCGCACGCGACGGAGCAATCGCCGTCCGCACAGGTGAAGTCGCAACTCGAGCCGGCTTCGCAGGTGAAGCCGCAGCCGCTGCCGTCGCACGCCTGCGAGCAGCTCTCCTCGCACACGCACGCCTCGCCTTCGACGCAGGGCCCCGGATCGTCCGACTCGCAGGACAGCGAGAGCGAAGTGCCGAGGGCGAGAGCGAGCGCGACCGAGATCCGGAATCCGAGCATGATGCCTCCGTGAAACGTCTTGCTCGGGATTGACCGCCGGCGCCGCGACACCGTGCAGCGAACGTCTCCGCGCTGCGCGACGCGTGCCGGAGATCACGACCCCGGCTTGCGCGACGGCGGCAACGTCGGAGGCGCCGTGCGAGGCGCAGGCTCGGGGCTCGACGGTTCCGCGGGCGACGACGGTTCGTGCCGCTGCGGCGCATCGCCGAGCTCGCCGCTGGTGTCGACGCGCTCAAGCTCCTTCTGCGCGGCGGCGCGCGCACCCGCCTCGGCCTCCATGCGCGTCGCTTCGACGTTCACCGCGGCGAGCAGGCCGGACTTCTTGCCGTAGTTGATGCTCGTGTCGAGATCGCGGCGCTTGAAGGCGCTGTAACGCTCGAGGAACTCGAGCCGCTCCGCCATCCGACGCTGGTGGACGCGGCGGGCGTCCTCGGGCGAGTCGAGCACGTGGGGCACGAGCACCATCAGGAGGTTCGTACGCGTCTTCTCCTTCGTCTTGCTCTTGAACAGCCACCCGAACAGCGGCACCTGCGACAGCCCGGGCACACCGCGCGTGGTCTGGCGCTCGATCTCCTGCACGAGCCCACCGAGCACGAGCGGTTGATCGTCGCGCGCGACGACGTCGTCGAGCTTGATCGAGCGCTCCGTGGTGGTCCACCCGAGCTCGACGTCCTTCTCGAGCAAGTCGTCGTTCTCGAGCTCGATGTCGAGCGTGATCGTCTTGTCGTCGTTGACGTGCGGCTTCACCGTGATCTGCAGCGAGACCTCGAGCCGCTCGATGTTCTGGATCGGCGTGAAGCCGCCGACCGCTGCCGTGACGCCGCTCGGGGTCGGCACGCCCTTGCCGACCTTGAGCACCGCCTCCTTGTTGTCGGCGGTGTAGATGTGCGGCTCGGACACGATGTTCACGTCCTTGCGGATCTGCAGCGCCTGGATGACGACGCCGAACGCGGGGATGTCGGCGCCCAGGCCCGTCACCTCGGCGGGGATCGTCGGGCCGAGCACGCCCGCGGCGAGTCCGGTGAGCAGGCTCGGATCGAGCACTGCGGAGTTGTGGGTCGAGTCGGGAGCGGACGCCGCGAAGCCGAAGCCCTGCTTGTCGTCGGTCGTGTCGAAGTTCTTGCCGAAGTGGGCGCCCACGCCGGTCCCGATGTCGTCGCCCGCGACGAGCTCGAGCAAGTACACCTCGATGTAGACCTGGCGACGCTCGCGGTCGAGCACCGCGACCACCTCCTTCACCGCTTCGAAGTCGGCCTGCGACGCGAGCACGACGAGCGAGTGGCTGGCCGGATCGGCAGTGACCCGCACGTCGCCGGACAGCGACTGCCCGAGCGGTACGGGCGTGGGCGTGGGCGCGGCGTTCTTGCCGTCCTTGGCCTTCTGCGTGCCGTTCGCGATCTGGTTGAGCACGTTGGCGACCTCTTCGGGGTCGGCGTGCTTCAGCTCGATCACCCGCAGGCGTCCGGTGCCGCCCGGCACGGCGACGTCGAGCCGCTCGATGAGCTTCTTCACCGTCGCGTAGTCACGCTCGGGTGCGACGATCACGAGCGTGCGGGTGCGCGCGTCGACGATCACGCGCGAGACGGCGGTGTCCTCGCTGGGCCGTGCGTCCTTGGCTTTCGTCTTCGTGGGCGACTGCGCCTCGCCGAAGACGTCGCGCACGGTGGTGGCGGTCTCCTCGGGATCGGCGTGGCGCAGCTGGTAGAAGTAGATCTTCTCGCGCGCGACCTCGGGCGCGTCGAGCTGATCGATCACGCCGAGCAAGCGGCGCACGTTGCTGCCGGTGTCGGTGAGCACGAGCGTCTCGCCGACGGTGGCGATGCTGCCCGACTTGCTCTTGAGGCCCTCGAGCACCTTGGCGATCTCGGCGGCGTTGCCGGACTCCACGCGCACGAGCTGGGTGAGCCACCGATCGCCGTCGGGCGCGCGGCCGTCGGGGCCGTACACGGGCAGGTTGCGCGAGTCGGCGTCGGTGATCTCGACGATGCGCAGCGCCTTGCCGGCCGGCTCGACGGTGAGATTCATCGTGTGCAGCGCGGAGTGGAAGAGCGCGTGGGCTTCGTCGAGCGTGACGGTCTCGGGCGCGAGCACGTTCACCTTGCCGCCGCGCACGGCGGGGTCCCAGATGAACTCCTGGCACGACACGCTCATCATCCAGTGCAGCAGATCGTCGAGCTCCGCGTCCTTCGGCAGCGTGACGCGGAAGCGCGCGTCGGCAGCGGCACGCTTGCAGTCGTGCACCGCGGTGGGCTTGATCTCCTTCGACATCGGCGGCGCGGGCTCGCTGCGCGGAGGCTCATCCGCAGGTGGTTCCGGTGACGGAGCGCCGTGTGCCGTCACCGGACCACCGAGTGCGAGAGCGATGGCCACCAAGAGGGAGCTTCCAGTCCGGCGCTTGTGCATGTGTCGGTCCTCGACGGCACGCACACAGAGCAAGCGCGACGCCATCCTCGACGACCGCGAAACCATTCGGGTCGGTCACGCGGACGCGCGTCGGCTCGCGTCGAGTTGTCAACGCGACGCGCGACGATCCGCCGGAACGACCGAGACGCGGCGGTGGCGATCGTCGCGCGCGCCGTCGGCGAGCCACCAGTCGAATCCGAAGCCGGTCGCGCAGCCGAGGCCGACGTCCATCGCCGCCACGATCGCCGTGACGATGGTGCGAACACCGACGTGGGCCGGCGCGTCGCCCTCGGCCGACGGCGTGGGACCCGTGGAGTCGTGGCTCGTCTGCATCGCGCGCTCCGTTCCTCGAGACGACGAACGAGCCCCGCGCGGATCGACACGGCCCGAGAGATTTTCGGCGTCGTCGCTGTTTCGGCGCGCCGTGCGACGGGCAGACCGCCGAGACCAGGGCGAAGGACCGCGCGCAGCCCCTCGCGCGCGCAGCCCTTGACGGCCCCGGGCGGTCTGGGCACTCTCCGGCCCCACCTTCCGGAGTAGCTCAGTCGGTAGAGCAGGCGGCTGTTAACCGCCGGGTCAGGGGTTCGAGTCCCTTCTCCGGAGCCAGGATGTAGAGGCGGTGGAGTCGAACCAGCTCCGGCATGCGGTGCGTGTCGCGGCTCATCAAGGCTTCGATCGACACAGCCTCGTGATTGCGGACCCAGTTGTCACACCACCTCGAACTCGCAGACGCAACGCTCTGCCGAGGCCTGGGCTGAGCGCGCGTCCTCCTACGCGCTGCTCGTCCACGGCCCGCCCGGTGGCCAGCGTCGCTCGAAGCTCTCGCCGGCTGCGCAGGTGCGCGCGATCGGCAGCAGGAACCGAGCGAGAAACGGCACGACCTCGGCGAGCGTCTCCGGGCACTCGGCGTTCGGGAGCTTCTTTCGGAACGCGGTCCACTGCGCCACGGTCGGCGCCTGCTCGGTGAACTCCGGTGTGAACGCGATCGGCGCGACGTCGATGACGGTCTCGCGGTTGGCGAAGGTGGCGGCGATGGCCCTCGCGAGCACCGAGCCGTCGAAGGCGAACTGCCTCGCGAGCAGCCAGACGTCGTAGAAGTCCTTCATGCGGCTGTTCAGCGTGCGCAGGTAGACCATCGCATGGAACTTCTCGGCGATCACGGTCTCGCGCGGGTAACCCGAGAGCGCGGGCGCAGGGAAGTCGAGCAGCGCCGGGTACGTGATGTCGACCGCGCCAGGCGTAACGACGTCGCCGAACCCGACGTCGAGCTGCATCGTGATGCGCGCCTTACCGAGCAGGCCGACGAAGCGGACGCGCACGCCCTCGTAGTCCGCGTCCTCCTTGATGCGCTCGGTCTTCACCGTGGCCGGGTCGAATACCATGCCGTCGGGCTCTACGTCGGCGCGACAGACCTCGCGAACCACGCGCTCGAGGTTCTCGAGCGAGCTGTCGAGCCGGCCGAGGAAATCGAGGTCCTTCGTCGCGCGCGCGAGCGGGGCCTCCCACACATGCAGCATCAGCGCGCCCTTGAGGACGAAGCGCGCGCGGTGAGGAGTTGTCGACAGCCGGTAGAGGAAGCGCTCCATCGCATAGTACTGGAGCAGCTCCTGGAACGGCCGCTTCGTCGCGCGAGCGTGATTCTGGAGACGAGCCTGCACCGAGGCCGCGAGGTTCGAGACGTTCTCGACGGTCACTGCATCGCCTCCAGGTAAGGGCGCATCGCGTGCTCGACGTGGCGCATGCGGGCGTACTTCAGGAGGACGTCGCGCTTCTTCTTTCGGCGCTCACGCCAGAGCCGCAGCGCCTCCAGAGCCACGTCCATGCCGATCTGGTTCCGGTACCGGAAGCAGTCGACGAGGGTCTTCTCGGGGTCGTAGATGCGGACCGGCACACCGTCGAGCTCGTGCGTCTCGATGCCCTCGTGGAACGCCGGGCCCGAGAACCAGAAGAAGCGCGTCGGCGGGTGCTCGAGGCGCGGCTTGGTCTTGCCTCGCTCGAGCGCGACGTCGATGGTGTGCGGCACCTGCGTCGTCAGCTCGTGAAACGAGAGCGCGGAGATGAGGCAGAGGACGCCCTGCGGGATGCGCTTGGCCACCGTGACGAGGTCCGGGTGCGCGAGCGGAGCGAGCGAAGCGAGGCGATACAGCCCTCGGGAGACGGGCACCACGACCCCGGCGTCACGCATCGCGTAGAGTGTCTTCCGGTTGATGCCGAGGCGCAGAGCTTCGGCCATGCGGAGGCCGCCGCCATGCCGGCGGAACAGCTCGACCTCTCGCTCGAAGATCCGGGTCGCCACGGAGACATATTACCTTCAAACTCAAGTAAAGTGAAGTGATCTTGTCTCCGCGTCGCGGGCCCGCTCCCCGATGCGGAGCCAACCATCTCCGTTTGCGAGCTCGCAGCGGAGCGTTCTACACGGAGCTCGGCGACTCGTGGCCCGCGCGCCAGGCCGTGTCGAGCGCCTCGCGGAACGCCTCGACGGGCTGCGCGCCCGAGACCGCGTACTTCCCGTCGAAGACGAAGAACGGGACGCCCCGGATGCCGATCGCGTTCGCCTCGCGCTGGTCGGCGGCGACCTCGGAGTCGAAGCCGCCGCTCTGCAGCACCTCGAGCGCGCGCGCCCTGTCGAGCCCGACCTCGGCGGCGAGGTCGGCGAGCACGTCGTACTTGCCGACGTTCTTGCCCTCCGTGAAGTAGGCGCGGAAGAGCCGCTGCATGAAGGCGTGCTGCTTACCCTCGGTCAGCGCGAACTGCGAGAGCCGCTGCGCCGAGCGGGTGTTCACGACGAGCGCCTGGTCGAGGTGGTACTCGAGCCCCACCTCGGCAGCGCGCGCCTCGACCTGCTCGTTCATCGCGATGGCCTGCGCGGGCGGGATGCCCTTCGCCTTCACGAGGATCTCGGTCGCGTTCATGTCGCTGTCGGTCGGCAGTCCCGGCATGAGTTGGTAGCTGCGGTAGCGGACCTCGACCTGCTCCTTGTGCGGGAACGTGTCCAGCGCCTTCGCGAGCAGCGCGTCGCCCATGTAGCAGAACGGGCACATCACATCGCTCCACACATCGATGGTCAGCGGCTTGGTCATGAGCATTCTCCTTCGAGGTTACAGACGCCCGTTCCAGATGATGGGCGCGCGGTGGACCCACTCGTTCTCGTCGACGCAGTCGAGGCAGAAAGTCGCCACTTCGGCGCGCGTCACGTTCATTGTTCCGGGCTTCGCACCCCCCACCTCGGTGGTGTGCAGCGGGCCGAGCGCGCCTGCGGGTTTGTCGTTCAGGCCGACGGCGCGCACCAGCGTCCAGTCGGTGTCGCTCTTGCGCGCGAGCGCGTCGACGCCATCGTGGTCGGCGTAGCCGATCTTGATGTTGCTCAGCTCGATGAACGTCCGGAAGAGCCACGGGATCGTCGGCCACGAGTCACCGACGCCGATCGCGGAGATGAAGACGATGCGCTTCACGTGCTGCTCGCCCATCACGGCGAGGATGTTTCGCGCCGTGTCGGTCATGAAGCTCGGCGAGTTGATCTGCTTCGCCCAGGGGTTGTCGGACGCGCGCGAGTTGTTGTGGGCGACGATGACCGCCTCGGTTCCCTTCATCGCCTCACGCAGGTCCTCGAGCCTCTCCGGCGTGCCCTTCACCAGCTCGACGCCGGGCGGGGCCTTGACCTCGGGCTTGCGCACGAGCGCACGGACCGTGTGCCCGCGCTGCGGAGCCTGCTCGAGGAGGTGCAGCCCCGTCCGACCGCTGCCACCGATGATGAGGATCTTCGCCATGCCCCAACCATGGATCGCACACTCTCATTTGGTAAGTACCCACATCCATGTTAGTGCTTCAGGGATGGCGAAGCTCGGTGATCTTCTCGCAGAGTCCTACGCGCCCGACTGCGCCGGGCGGAGCGTGCTCGACCACGTCGTGTCCAAGTGGGGCATGCTCGTCATGCTCGCGCTCGCCGATCGCACGTACCGCTATGCCGAGCTGCGGCGCCGCGTGGGCGGGGTCAGCGAGCGCATGCTCGCCCTGACGCTCCGCACACTGGAGGAGGACGGCTTCGTCGCACGGCGTGACTACGGGGAGGTGCCTCCGCGCGTCGAGTACTCGCTGACGTCATTGGGCCGCGGGCTCGCGGAGCACCTCGACGCGCTCGGCCGGTGGATCGCGACGAACACGCCCAAGGTGCTCGTGGCGCGCGAGAAGCATCGTCTGCGCGCCGCGAAGTAGGTCCCGTCAGACGCCCTGCATCACCAGCTGCCGCAAGACGCCGCGCACGCTGCAGACCCGTTGCCGGCGAACTCGGTCGGATCCGTTTGGATGCTCATGCGGTGATCTCCAGGCCACGGATGGCGTCGCCGTCGAGCGTGAAGCGGAAGGTGAAGCGAATCGGGCTGCCCGGGAAGTCGCCGTGGGCGGGCCCTTCGACCACGACCTGCGCGTTCTCGTAGCGCACGGTGTCCGGCGTGAAGATCGCCTTGGCAGCGACCACCGCTTGTTCGAGCCAGGTCCTGAGCTCGGCGTGGCCCCGGAGGCGGCGGCCGTCGTCGTGGACCACGGCATCGGCCGCGAACGGCTTCAGCATGCCGTCCACGTCGAGATCTGCGTTGGCCGCGACGTACGCGGCAATGGGTCGGGGAAGTGCGGGGGTCATCGTTTGTCGTCCTGCAGCGTTGGTTCGCGCCGAGAGACTAGCCCCGCCGAACATGATGAAAAGACGTGCAATCGTGCATGCTATGATTAGCCCAGCTGAACAATGCGCGACGAGCTATCGGGGTTGCGTGCCCTCCTCTGCGTGGCCGAGAAGCGCAGCTTCCGGGCCGCGGCCGCCGAGCTGGGGGTGACGCCCTCTGCCGTGAGTCAGATCGTTCGAGCGCTCGAAGAGCGCGTCGGTGTGCGACTGCTGCAACGAACCACGCGCAGCGTCGGCTTGACCGAGGCCGGTGAGCACTTCATCGCCCAGCTCAGGCCCGCGTTCGCCGGCATCGACGTCGCGCTCGAGTCGCTCATGGCCATGAAGGGCCGCCCGTCGGGTCTGTTGCGGCTCACGATGCTGCGCACCGGCTACCACGACGTCGTCAAGCCGAAGCTCGCGGCCTTTCTCGCCGCCTACCCCGACATCCGCATCGACATCTGTCTGCAAGAGGCGCTGTCGAACATCGTGGTCGAGGGCTTCGACGCCGGGATCCGTCTCGGCCAGAGCCTCGACCGCGAGATGGTCGCCGTGCGCGTGAGCCCGGACCAGCGCCTCGTGGTCGTCGGCTCACGGGAGTACCTCGCGCGTCGGGGCAGGCCCACGCACCCGCGCGAGCTCCATGGTCACGAGTGCATCGGCCTGCGCATGTCGTCGGGTGCACTGGCCCGCTGGAAGTTCGTCGACGGCGACAAGGAGCTGGAGCTCGCCGTCGACGGCCGCGTCGTGACCAACGACGGCGCGGTGCTGGTCGACGCCGCCGTCGAGGGCGTCGGGCTCGCGTACGTCTTCGAAGACATGGTCGGCGCGCTGCTGTCGGAGAAGCGACTCGTGCGGGTGCTCGACGGGTATTGCCCGAAGATCCCGGGCTACTTCCTCTATTACCCGAGCCGCCGGAACCTCGCCCCCAAGCTCGCGGCGCTCATCGACTTCCTGAAGACGGCCAAGGGGCGAGGCAGAAAGCACGCGTGACCCGACCGTGGCAGCGCGTCCGGGCCTCGCTCACCCGAACGTCGTGGGATCGGTCGCGCCCCACGCCACGCCGTCACCGCGATCCATGGTCGCGATCGCGGCCACGTCGGCGTCGTCGAGCGCGAACGAGAACAGGTCCGCGTTCTGGCGGATGCGCTCGGGCTTCGTGCTCTTGGGCAGCACCGGGAAGCCGCGCTGGATCGCCCAACGCAGCAGCACCTGCGCCTCGCTCACGCCGTGCTTCGCCGCCATCGCGCGGAACGGCGAGTCCGCGCGCTCGCCCTCGGCCTTCATCGCCGAGGTCTTGCCGCTCGCGTGGCCCTCGGCCGTCCGCCACGTCGACAGCGGCACGAGGCTGCTGTACGCGATCGGCACGATGCCGTGGTCGTCGAGGTAGCGCACGAGCTCCGGCTTCTGCGACCACGGATGCAGCTCGATCTGGTTGGCATGCGGGCGCGGCAGCCCGGCGGCCTCGAGGTCTTTCAAGTGCGCGATGCTGAAGTTGCTCACGCCGATCGCACGGGCCTTGCCCTGCTGCTGCAACTCGACGAGGCCGCGCCACTGCGCGAGCCGCTGCTCGCGATCGAACGTCGCATGGATGAGGTAGAGATCGACGTAGTCCATGCCCAGTCGCGCGAGGCTCTCGTCGAGCGACGCGATCGTCGTCTGGGTCGTCTTCGGCGTCTGGCCCCACGCGGCGTTGCCCGGCCACAGCTTGGTCGTCACGAACACGTCGCGGCGCGCCAGGCCCTCGCTCTCGAGTCCACGTCGGATGCCGGTGCCGACGCCGGCCTCGTTGGCGTAGAACTCCGCGGTGTCGACGTGCCGATAGCCGGCCCGGAGCGCCGCGTGCACGGCATCTGCCGCCTCGTCGTCGGGGATCAGATACGTGCCGAATCCGAGGAAGGGGATCGCGGCGTCGGGGGTGAGGGCTCGGGTGCGGTCGTGCGTCATGGCGTCCTCCTTGGTGAAGCCAAGATGGCGCGTCCCGTCCGGGCACGCCTGCCCGAATCTCTCGCATGCTTGCCCGATCCTCTCCCGCCCTGCAGAAAAGTGCTCCGCGGGTCCCGATCGGGTCCATGCTCGTGTGCATGGCAGCGCGCGCGGTCATCGACTCCCTGCTCGAACCTGCGATGGACCTGATCGCCCGCAGAGGGGGCAAGAGCGCCCTGCACGTACCGCAATCGGTTCAGCCGCTGTCCGGGCTGCGATTGCTCCGACACCCTCGCGTCACCGCGTTCGAGGCCTCGGTCTACGAGCCGGTCGTCTGCCTGATCGTCCAGGGCCGGAAGGAGACGAACTTCGGCGGCCGCACCCTCGACGCGCGCGCGGGCCAGTGCCTGCTCGTCAGTCACGATCTGCCGGTGCGCTCGCGCGTGCTCGAGGCGCCGTATCTGTCGCTCTTGCTCGACGTGGAGCTCGGCTTGCTCCGCAGCCTCTACGACGAGGTCGCCGACGCGACACTCGACGCTGGGTCCGCGCGCGTGCTCGAGGTGAACCAAGCCGACGATGCGCTCGTGGACGCGGTGCGCCGATACATCGCGCTCGCCGAGTCGCCGACCGACGCGAAGGTGCTCGGCCCGATGATCAAGAAGGAGATCCACTACCGCCTGCTGACGGCACGGTACGGCGGCATGCTGCGCAGCCTGGTGCGCCACGACAGCCACGCGAGCGCGATCGCCCGCGCGATCGCCCGCATCCGGCGCGAGTACAGCGCGGCGCTCGAGGTGCCGGACCTCGCGCGCAGCGTGGGCATGAGCACGTCGTCGTTCCACAAGCACTTCAAGTCCGTCACGTCCTCGTCGCCGCTGCAGTACCAGAAGGATCTGCGCCTGCTCGAGGCCCGCCGGCTGCTGCTGACGGGGGAGCGCACCGTGTCGGACGCGGCCTTCGAGGTGGGCTACGAGAGTGCGAGCCAGTTCAGCCGCGAGTACACCCGCAAGTTCGGTGTGGCCCCGAGCCGAGACGCAGCGGCACCGGCGCGCAGTCACGCCGCTACCGCGCGTGTCCCCGCCGACGTGGCTGCTTCCGCGCCGTTTCGATCGGGCGCATCGGCTCGACCAGGGTCGCCAACGACTCGATGAACATCCTGACGTTGACGGGCAGGTACGCGCGGCTCGATTCATCCTGTCGACGATCGTCTCGTGGTCGGGACGCGACCGCTCGGCGTGAACCGTCACACACGGCACGTTCTGCGCGGCGCGGGTGGAGCCCCTGGCAATCGCTTCGGTCGCACGGGCGACGGTCGGCGACCAGGATCGAACAGGAGGACTCCCATGCAGCGCGTGAACGAAGTCATGACGCGCGACGTCTTCGCCGTCGCGCCCGATACGAGTCTCGAGACCGCCGCGCGCATGCTCGCGCAGAAGCGGATCAGCGGTGCGCCCGTGATCGATGGCCGTCATGTCGTCGGCGTCGTCAGTGCCAACGACCTCGTCGATCCCGATGCCGACGTCAGCGGGGTCCCCGGCTTCCCGCTCTACTATCGCGTGTCCGACGGCCTCGCGGAGGAGATGGGGGACCACGTGCGCCTCCGTCCCGGGCGCGTGATGGAAGTCATGACGCCGGGCGCTCTCACCATCGATGCGAACGCGACCGTGGTCGAGGCCGCCGCGCGCATGCTGCAGCTCGGCGTGCACCGTCTGCTGGTCGTCCGCGACGACGACGAGCTCGTCGGCGTCGTGAGCACGGTCGACCTCCTGCGGTCGTTCGTGCTGCTGCACACCTGAAAGGAGCTCACCATGGCACTGCAGGTGCGCGAGATCATGAACACGGAGCTCTTCGGCGTGCGGGCAGCGGAGTGCGCCGCCGATGTCCTCGTCTACCTGCGCGCGCTGGGCATCACCTCGGCCCCGGTACTCGACGATGATGGGCGTCCGCTCGGTTTCGTCGCGCTGAGCGACCTCGTCGACGCCCCCGCAGGTGCGTCGGTGACGACGTTCATGAGCTCACCGGTCGATGTGGTGCGCGAAGACACGACGATTCGCGCGGCCGCAGCCCTGATGGCCCGACGCGCGCGCCACCACTTGGTGTGCGTGGACGTCGAGGGGCGCGCCCTCGGATTCATCTCGCTGCTCGATGTCGTGCGCGGCCTCATCGGCGCACCGCCGACGCATCCCGAGACGTTCCCGCACTACGATCGCACGACCGGACTGCAGTGGACCGATCCCGCGCCGGTGGGCTTCGCGACGATCGAGTCCGCGCCTGCGGGCCCCGGCCAGCTCGTCTTCGTCAGCGGACTGCCCGATGCTCCCGATCGCGTGGTGTGGTCGGAGACGAGCGAAGACGTGCGCGCGCGTCTGCACGAGCTCGCGACCCGCCCCGGCGCCGCGCCGCAGGCGATCCGCGACGCCGCCTTGCGTGGCCACCTGTGGTACCGGGTCGCCAGGATCGCGCCATGGGGTGAGGACGATGCACCGGCCGGCCGGTTCTCGCACTCGTGACCCCGCGCGCGAGTCTCGACGGCTCGCGGGCGGCGTGGATCCACGCCGCTCCGCGTGATGATAGCCTCGTGGGATGGTCGCCCGGCTTCGCGTGGTCGCGCTCCCCGTGCTCGCGCTGTTCGTCGCCCTGCCGCCCTCCACGGCGGGTGCCTGCCTGTGGGACGGCAGCGAGGAGCTCAACGAGGCGCAGGAGCTGCTCGCCGCGCGCGACTACGTCGAAGCGGCGAACGTGGCGATGGGCACGAAGTACGCGTCGGTCGCGTGGGTCTCGTCGAAGGCCGACGACATCCCCTTCGATCTGCAACGCGTCGCTGCGCTCGCGATCGTGCGCAGCGCCGGCAAAGCCACGGTCTTCCGCAAGGCCGGATACGACGCCGAGCATCGCGCGCGCGTGGATCTCGCGTGGGCGCAGCTCGTGCTCACGTACCGCGTCGCGATGGGCTTCGACGATCCGCGCGATCTGGCCGACCTCGCCGAGGCGCTCGCCGCCGATCCGCACGGCCGCGCCCGCGCCCGCGCGATCCTGCGGGGATTGGCCGACAAGGACGTGATGCCGACCGACGAAGGCACCGAGCTGCTCGCGCGCCTCGATCGCGAAGCCCACGCCTGACACGGGGCTCGGCGCATCGCTTGAAATCCACGATCCACGGTGCAGGGTGTCGGCACCTTGGACGCTGCGGCTTCCGTCCCCTCGCGCCGGGACGACCTCCCCGATGGGGATCCGCGCGGCAGCTCCGGTCGGCGGCTGCGGCCGTGGTTGCTCGGCGGCATCGGCGTATTCGTGGCGATGCTCGTGCTGCGCGTGCTCGCCGAGTCGATCCTGCACTCGTGGATCACGGCGCGCCTCGACGCGGCCGTCGGGATGCCCACGCGGATCGAGGACGTCGAGCTGGGACTCGTCGCCGGCGAGATCCGCGTGCTCGGCATCGACGTCCAGCCCTCCGCAGGCGCATCGGCGATCCACGTGGAGTCCCTGTCGTTGCGCTGGCGCTGGCGCGATCTCTTGCGCGGTGTCGTGGTCGTCGACGGGGTCGCATCGCAGGTCGATCTCGTCGTGGACGTGCAAGCGCCGCGGCCGGCGCGGTCGACCGACGCGAGCCCCACGTCCTCCCGATTGCGGAGCCTCCACGTCGAGGGTGGTTCGGTCGCTCTCGTGATGGACCACGAATCGGTCGTGATTGCCCGTGAGCTGCATGGCGAGATGACACGCTCGACCGGTATCGCGTCGGAGGATCTGACGACGCGGCTGTCGTTCGCCGCGCGCGTCGGAGAGGGCGGTACCCTCGAGATCCAAGCTGCGCTCTCCCCCCTCGCGCCCGCCGAGAACTGGTGGATGCAACTCTCGCTCGACCGGCTCGACCTGCGCCTGTTCGACCCGCTGATCCGGCAGGCGCTCGAGATGGACGTCGAACGGGGTTGGTTGTCCGCCCACGGCTGGATGTCGGTGGGATCGGGGCGCTTGCGCGGAGAGATCCGACCGCGATTCGACGAGATCCAGGTCCTCGGGCCGGAGGAGGACGAGGTCGCGCATCCGATGGCCGAGGCGGTCTTCGGCACCATGCTCGCCGGCGCCGATCTCCCGATCCGATTCGACGCACCCGCGGACGAGCCTGCGCTCGACCAGCTGGCCGAGATCGGGGCCCACGAGCTCCTGAGCAGCGTGATCCTCCGTGGATTCGTGCGCAGGCTGGACACCCTCGAGGGCTACGAGTCCGCGGTGGGTCGACTCGAGCTGGACTTTCCGAGCGGGCGGCTGTCGTTCTTCGACATCACGCTCACGAAGATCGATGGCCAGGTCGACACGCCGTTCGTATCCATCCCACGGATGGACGTGGTGGTCGAGCAGAGCGCAGTCGACAGCGATGTGCAGACGTACAAATCCATCGTGTTGCACCGCCCCACCCTGACGTTCGTCACCGGGCCGACCGCCGCGACGAGCCAGCTGACCTTCGATCCGCAGTGGCAGCAAAAGGTGAACGTGTTGCCGTACGCGACCGACCGCTTCGAGATCGTCGACGGTCGCATCGAGTACCGCGACGACACGAAGTCGGTGTCGACCAGCC
The DNA here is from genome assembly GCA_964468635.1 of uncultured Nannocystaceae bacterium. GTDB lineage: Bacteria > Myxococcota_A > Polyangia > Nannocystales > Nannocystaceae > Xiheibacterium. Next base: position 391,230 of record CAYXVR010000001.1, on the reverse strand, counting down.
TGTTCCTGTCGGACGTCGACGTCCTCGGCGAGAATCTGGCGCGTGCGAAAGAGGGCGGGCCCCGGGAGGCGGTGCTCGCGGGGCGTGGTCGAGTGATGGGCGCGAGCGATCTCGCGTTCCAGATCGATTTCACGCCGGGG
>CAYXVR010000001.1:256300-391080 GCA_964468635.1 uncultured Nannocystaceae bacterium | reverse complement strand
GACGCCGCGATCGCGATGCGCCTGGAGCCGCTGCGGCTCCGCGATCTGAACGTGCTGTTGGCCGAACGATTCGGGATCGACGTGGACCACGGCACGCTCGGTTTCACCGCGGAGCTCGACGTCGAGGCGGGCCGCCTGCGCGGCACCGTGCTACCCGAGCTGCACAGGGTGCGGGTGCTCGGCAACGACGAAACGGACTTCGATCACCCGATTCGCGAGTTCCTCGTCGAGCGTCGCCTGAAGAAGCTCGACGGCACCACGCTCGAGCTGGATCACCGCATCCGCACGAGCGTGCTGCGCGAGCTGCCGACCGCACTGCTGTCGGCCCGCCGCCGCGCTCGTTCGTGATGCCCACCGCCTCATCCACGCCTCGGCGCGCGGACCGGCCCGGTTCTCGCGGGGTACGTGGTGCGGCGAGGCGGAATCAGGTACTTTTTCGCCGCGATCAGGACAGGGTGCGGTGGACCGTCACCGCAGGACTTCCGGCTTGGTCGGGCCGCCAGCCATGACTGCCACTCACGTGGTGCATGGACTCGCGCATGGCCGACACGACCGACGATTCTTCAGCGTCTCCACCGGGTGCCCCGCCGGGCAGCTGGCAGCCGCTTCGACGGGCTGCTCGACGCGCGCTCGCCCCGGTCGAGAGGTTCCTCGCCATCGAGGCGGCGAGCGGGATCCTGCTGCTCGTGGCCGCCGCGATCGCGCTCGTCTGGGCGAACTCGCCGTGGCGCGAGAGCTACGTCGCCCTGTGGCACACGCCCTTCGGCGTGAGGCTCGGTCCGTTCTCCTTCGAGCGTGACCTGCACTTCTGGATCAACGACGGGATGATGACGATCTTCTTCTTCGTCGTCGGGCTCGAGATCCGTCGCGAGATCCACCGCGGGGAGTTGAGCGAGCTGCGCCGCGCTGCGCTTCCCCTCGCGGCCGCCCTCGGCGGGATGGTGGTTCCGGCGTGTGTGTTCGCGGCCCTCAACCTCGGGCGCGAGTCCATCGCGGGCTGGGGCATCCCGATGGCGACGGACATCGCGTTCGCCGTGGGCGTCCTGACCCTGCTCGGTCGTCGGGTTCCTCCGGCGTTGCGCATCCTCCTGCTGGCGCTCGCCGTCATCGACGACGTCGGTGCGATCCTCGTCATCGCGATCTTCTACTCGTCCGGTCTCGCGCCCGTCGGATTTCTCGTCCTCGGCACCGGCGTCGCAGCCATCCTCGCGATGCAAGCGCTCGGTGTGCGAAGCCCGTGGGCGTACGTGCCTCCCAGCGCGGTCGCGTGGGCGGGTGCGTACGCCGCGGGAATCCACCCGACCCTCGCGGGGGTGGCCGTCGGGTTGATGACTCCGGTGCGAGCATGGTTTGGCCGCGAGAAGTTCATCGAACGAGCCGACGCGAGCGTCGCCGCGCTTCGCGAGCACGAAAACGAGGATGACGAGCGCGCGCTGCTTCCACACCTCGAGCACATCGACGAGGCGCGACGCGAAGCGGTGTCCCCCGTCGAGCGCATCCAGCACGCGCTGCATGGCCTGGTGGCGTTCGGGGCGATGCCGTTGTTCGCGCTGGCGAACGCGGGCGTGTCGCTCGGCGACGCCTCGTTCTCGGGTGAGCCGCTCCTGGTCTTCCTGGGCGTGGGGGTCGGCCTCGTGCTGGGCAAGCCGATCGGCATCCTCTCGTTCTCGTGGCTCGCGATCCGCCTGCGCGTCGCCGCTCTCCCACGCGGCGTGACGTGGCCGCAGGTGAGCGTGGTCGGGGCGGTCGCAGGGATCGGCTTCACGATGTCGATCTTCATCGCGGCGCTCGCCTTCGCAGCGGGAACGAACCTCGAAACCGCCAAGGTGGGCATCCTGCTCGGCTCCGGCATCGCGGCTGTTCTAGCGTTCGGGCTCGGTCGAATGGTCTTGTCCTCGAGCTCGCCGGCCGGCGCCGCCGCATCCGATGCCGAAGCGGAGGCCTCGACAGCGGTCTGACGTGGTGGTCGACGCCGAGGCGATGGGCGACACCTGCCTTGACGAGGTCGCGGGCGCGAAGCCAAACTGTGGCGGTGTCGGACGATGCACCCACGGGTCGACGGGCGGTGATGGTGGTCGCGTGCTGTGCCGCGCTGGTCGGCGCCGTCTATCTCGCGAAACGGGTCGGGTCCGGCGATCGCAGCTGCACGACCAAGACGTCGGGCCAGCTCGATCCCGGCCAGCGCTGCTCGCTCACCGGCGAGATCCTGCCGCTGCAAGAAGGTCAGCGCGAGCTCGGCACGCTCCAGACCGCGACCGTCTTCGGCGAGGGCAAGAAGTACAACCAGTTCAACCTCCGCGACGAAGCGGGCGTCGTGTCGATCCACTTCATCGCCGCCGAGGTGCTGCTTCCACCGACCGGCCGACACGTACGCGTCGATGTCGAGGTCGCGGAGGTGATCGCCGGCGCGAAGGTGCTCGTCGCCGAGGACTGGGACTTCGTGAACTGACGGTGGTTCGAGGCGCTCGCGCGTGAGGCGACCGTCGTGCGCGGAGATCAGCACGACGCGACGCGCTGCGTCGTCTCCCACGACTGCATCGAGCCCGTACGCGGCAGCCGAGGATCATGACGGGCGGCGCGAGCGGGCGGCCGCCATGCATGCGTCGCGGAGCCAGCGGTGGGCCGGGTCGTCGTGGTTGCGGGGATGCCAGACCTGCTTGAAGGGGTACGGCGGCACGTCGACGGGGAGCTCGAGCACGCGCAGGCCGAAGCGGCGCGCGGTCGCTCGGGCGACGCGCTCGGGCACTGCGAGCGCGCAGTCGGTGTCGGCGACGAGGTGCAGCGCGGAGAGGAAGTACGGCACCGCTCTCGTCACGCGACGGCGCAGACCTGCACGCGCGAGCGCATCGTCGACGACACCGCCCGGGCGACCGCGCGGCGAGACCTGGATGTGCTCGAGCTCGGCGAACTGCTCCTTGCCGATCCGTCGACGTGCGAACGGATGGTCCTTGCGGATCACCCACACGAGCCGCTCCTCGAAGAGCGTCTGCGTGCGGATCTCCGGTGGCAGCGAGTTGTACACGCCGAGCGCGAGGTGGAGTGCGCCGGTGCGCAACAGCTCGGGGTCGCGCTCGTCGTTGGGCAGGAACTGAAGGCGCAGCTTCGGGGCGTGCTCGCGCGCGCGAGCGTCCACCGCTGCGCCCAGCACCAACAGAGCGTAGTCCGACGCATGCACGACCAGCACGCGGTCGAGCTCGCGCACGTCGGCTGCCTGCAGCGGAGTGAGCACTTGTCGCGCGCGCTCGAGCGCCTCTCGCACGCGCGGCTCGAGTGAGGTCGCCGCCGTGGTCAGCACCATCGCTCGCCCGGCACGCACGAGCAGCGGATCCCCGAGCAGCTCGCGCAAGCGCGACAAGGCGTGGCTCGTGGCCGGCGGTGTGAGGCCGAGCTTCGTCGCCGCGCCCGTCACGCTACGGCGTTCGAGCAGGGCATCGAGCGCCCACAGCAGGTTGAGGTCCAGATCGCGGAGGCGGTCGCTCATTGCACGCTATCGAATCATACAGTGCAGTTCGTTGCATTGCATCGAATGTCCGCGGCCCTCACCTTGAGCGGCGCAATGCCACGCACCATCCTCACCATCGTCACCAACGCGAGCCGCTTGCACCTCACCGACGGGACCGAGTATCCCTCGGGCTTCTGGGCCGAAGAGCTGGCCGTCCCCGTCGACGCGCTGCGCAAGGCCGACTTCGCGGTCGAGATCGCCACGATCGACGGCATCGCCCCGACCGTCGACGCCTCGAGCCTCGATCCCGACAACATCCGCTGGGTGGTGCCGCAGGGCACCGCGGTGGACTTCACCCGCGAGGTGTCGCGTTACCGCGACATCCTCGCGACGCTGCCGGACCTCGCCGCGCCGAAGAACCTGGCGGACATCGACGGCGAGGCGCTCGGCCGCTACGCGGGCATCTACATCGCGGGCGGCCACGGCTGCATGACGGACATGCCGAGCAACCACCAGATCGCGCGCGTGCTCTTGCGCGCGCTCGATCGCGGCCTGCCGATCGCGTCGGTCTGTCACGGACCCACGGCCCTGCTCGCACCGCGCGACGCGAACGGGCGCAATCCGTTCGCGGGCTACCGCTTCACGTGCTTCTCGCAGGCGGAGGAGACGCGCACGCCGATCTGGGGCCGCCTGCCGATGGTGATCGAGTACGAGCTCGCCGCCCAGGGCCTGCGTCACTCGAAGGCGGACGTCGAGTGGGGCAGCCACGTGGTGCGCGATCGCAACCTCGTCACCGGCCAGAACCCCTACTCGTCCGCCGCGTTGGCGGGCGCGTTCGTCGAGCAACTCACCGGACGCGCGTGAGTCCCTGACTCAGCGGCGAGGGGGACTTGATGGCCCGGAGCGACGCGGGCCACACGATCCCCGGTCCCGTTCCGCGGTCACGCTCGATCGGGCTCTCGAGCACGCACCGATGGCGAGCGAGCTGACGTCGGCGACGACGTGTTCGCGACGTCCGTGCACCCTTCATCACGGTTCGATCACGGCTGATCCGCGAACCTGCGTAGGCAATCCGCGGGCGCGAGGCCAACCGACGCTTGTGGCACCCTGGTCGCGGGGGGAGTCCATGCGACGGGAGGAGGGAACGCATTCGCCGACTGCACTGCAACACGTCTGCATCGGCGCGCTCGCGCTGCTCGCAGCGTGCTACACGGGGCTCGACCCGGCGGGTGCGCCCGAAGCCGACGGATCCACGGGCACCGCCGATACGGACGACCTGCCGGAGCCTTCGGGGTGCGCACAGTCGCCGGGGCGCGTCGTCGCGCGGCGACTCACTCGCGCCGAGTACGACAACACGGTCCGCGATCTGTTCCGCGGCATCGATGTCGGTAGCCCTGCCGACGCCCTACCCTTCGACGTCGAAGGCGCCATCGGCCTCACCGTCTCGGACTACTACCTCGAGAAGCACGAGCAGATCGTCACCGATCTCGCTGCGCTCGCGGTCGACGACGGTTTCATCACCTGCGATCCCGTCCCCGACCCGCGATCGTGCGCGCGCCAGATCTTCGAGCCGTTCATGAAGCGAGCGTGGCGCAGACCAGTGACAGCGGAGGAAGTGGACAACGTCCTGCGCTACCTCGACATCGCGGCCGCTGCGCCCGGTGAGACCGACTCGTTTCGTCAAGCCATCCGGTTGGGTATCCAACACGTGCTGATGGCCCCGAGCTTCCTGTTCCTGTTCGAACAACTCGAGGATCCGACGTCGACGGAGGCGCAGGCCCTCGACGACTACGAGATCGCCAGCCGGCTCTCGTACTTCATCTACGCGAGCATGCCGGACGACGCGCTCTTCGAAGCGGCGGACGCCGGCAACCTCACCGAGCCCGAGGAGCTCGAGGCGCAGGTCGATCGCATGCTCGCGGACCCGAAGTCGATGGCACTCGTCGAGAAGCTCGCGAGCGCGTGGCTCTCGGCCGATCGGGTCGACCTCCTCAACCCGAACCCCACGCTGTACCCGACGTTCGACGAAGAGCTGCGCCAGAGCATGAAGAAGGAGCTCCAGCTCTTCCTGCAGGAGTTCCTCACCGACGACGTCAGCTTCAAGGACATGCTCGACGCCGACTTCACTTACCTGAACGATCGGCTCGCGGCGCACTACGGTGTTCCCGACGCCAATCCCTTGCGCGGCTTCACTCGGGTCTCACTCGCGGACCTGCCGGAGCGCGGTGGGCTCTTGACGATGGGCGCGGTGGCGGCCGCCACGTCGGTGGCGAACAACGACCCGACCGCGCCCGTCTCCGAGACCAACATCATCGTGCGCGGCAAGTTCGTGCTCGAGCGGTTCGCGTGCTTCGAGCTCCCTCCGCCCCCGGAGGGACTGGACGTGAACGGGGTCCAGGCGGATGCGCAGAAGGACATCCCCGACACCGCGCCACGCAAGGTGCGTGAGGGCGTGCGCCAGTCGATGCAGCCGTGCATGAGCTGTCACGCCTTCCTCGATCCGATGGGCTTCTCGATGGAGCACTTCGACGTGACCGGTGCGTGGCGCACCCTCGACGTCCTGGGGACGACCGTCGACGCCACCGGCGTGCTGCTCGGCAGCGACGCCCAACCTGTCGGCGAGTTCGACGGTGCGCGCGAGCTCGGGGCTCTCCTGAAGAAGGACCCCCGACTCTCGGCCTGCTTCACGAAGACCATGTTGAAGCTGGCGGTGCAACGCGCGCTCCAGCCCGAGGACGAATGCGTGATCGAAGAGCTGTCGGCGCAATCCGACGCGAGCGGCAACGGTCTGCGCACACTGGTGTTGTCGATCGTCGAGAGCCCACCGTTCACTTCGCAACAGGGAGAGGCGCCATGAGAAACCCCTGGCAGATTTCCCGTCGAATGCTGCTGCAGACCGCCGGAACCGCGGTCGCTCTGCCGGTGCTCGAAGCGATGGTCGGGCACGACGCGCGAGCGGGAGGGGAGGCACCGCCGAAGCGCATCCTGCACTTCCACGGCCAGATCTATGGATACGTGGGCCGGCACGATTCCGAGCTGGGGACCCCCGTGGCGCCCTGGTCCGCGCAGGCCGCCGGATACGAGGTCGCCATCGAGAACAACACCTACTTGCGCCCGTTCTTCGCCAAGAACGTGCAGTCCAAGATCACGGTGCTCACCGGCATCACCGAGCGGGTCCTGGTCGGCACCCACGACTCGCCGGTCAAGGCGGTTGCCAACACCTACCCCGTCGCGATGCAGAGCGGCGGCTGCGTGATCCTCACCGCCACTCCCAACGAGAGCAGCTTCGTGGGACCGCCACCCCAGCCGGATCCCTACAACGGCGCGAGCGCCGATCAGATCGCTGCGATGCACATCGGCGGGGACACCCCGATTCCGTCGCTGACGATGGCGGTCGAGCCCGTCGGTGGCGCTTTTGCGGCGTGGCCGATGTCGAACAAGAACGTCAACGAGCCCATCCCGGCGATCCAGGACCCGAAGGACGCGTTCGATCGGCTGTTCGCTGGATACGATCCCGAGGCGACCGCGGAGGAGATCCTGCGACGGACGCACTATCGAAAGAGCGTGCTCGACGGCGTGCGCGAGGACGCAGCGCGTCTGCAGGGGCGCCTCGGTCGCAGCGACCAACAGAAACTCGACGGATATCTCGACAGCGTCCGCGCTCTCGAGATGCAGATCGAGGCCTCACAGGAGCTGCCGATCCCCGTCGAGCCGCCGGGCGACTCGAGCACCTACGAGACGATGGAGCTCAAGCAGAAAGCGATGCAGGAGCTCATCGTCAACGCGTTCATCACCGATCGCACCAGGGTGATCGCATTTTCGGGCGCCTACGCGGGCAGCTGGCTGAAGTTCCGCGCGGCGGGACAGGAGGCCCTCGACTACTCGCAGTTCCGACAGTTCAGCGGCGGCCCGCTCGACGGCAGCCACCACACGATGTCGCACTACGATCAGGGCCTCGATGGTGGCGCGCCATCGGCCGCCGTCACGGCGTTGAAGATCCAGCACATGGAGATCTACAGCCACTGGATGCTGGAGATGTTCGCCGACCTGGTGGCGAAGCTGGACGGCTACATGGACGCCGACGGGACCAGCACGATCCTGGACAACACGGTGGCGATCTACGGAGGCGACGACTCCGACTCGGCAGGTCACGGCTACCTCTCGATGCCGTGCATCCTCGCCGGCCGTGGAGGCGGGCTGATCAAGGCCGGCCGCGAGCTCCGCTTCGGTGGCGGAGGGAGCGGCGAACGCTCGTGGAAAGACCTGCTCTGGGGGGCGCTGAACATCGTGGGCGTGCCGGATCTGACGAGCTTCGGCTATGCCGCGGGCCCTTTGGACGACGCGCTCGGGAACTGACACGTCCTGTTGCCGTCCGTCGTTCGGGGCGTCACCTCGAACCACGCCGGGCCAGCCACACGAGGACGACACCACCGACGAAGCTGATCACGCCGATGAGCACCGCCGTCGGAGACGCGTCGGGATCGATGGCGGTGGAGAGGAGAATCACACCTCCTCCGACCACGACCAACGCTGCCGCGCTCTCGCGAAACGTCATCGAGTCTCGCGCGCCAGGATTCCGTTCAGACGTGCCCATGGTCCCACCCTCCCAGGTGATTGCGGGTGCCGCGTTCCGCCTCGGACGGCGACGGTCCCGGCACGGCGGAGCAAGCCGCACGCCATCGGAACGCTGCGCCGTTCCACGACTGCGTCGTGGCTCGACGAGCATCCATGGCTCAGGCGCGATCAATTTCGTCCCCGACGAGTCGCTCGCTCGTAGTCCCGGGTTTCGCGCCACATCGGCGGCCAGCTGCCGCCGCACGCGCAGGCGGCGGCGCCGAGGACCCACGCGAGCGTCGTTTGGACAGCGCTGCACGCCCGTGGGACACGAATGTCGATCGGGGCGATGCGCGCTCGCCGAATCACACGAGATCCGAGTGGCTCGTCGCTTGCTCCGAGAAGCGCGATCCGGCCGCATCCATGCATCCTCCGTACGGCGCCGCCCACGACCTCCACGCGACCGCTCCATCCGACGCCCGCTGCTCGGTGGGGCGGCGCGCGTTCCGCGATTCGTCGGAGTCGGGCGACCAAGGTCTGGAGCGGTCCACCCGAGTCGGGACGTTGCTCGGAACATGTCTCGTCGTGATCGCGTTCGCGGCACCGGCCACCGGGTGTGAGCGGCGTGCACAGGCGACGAACGAGGCTCCGACCCTCGGAGCCTATCCCGTGGGCTCGCCGAAGGTCTCCGATGCAGTCGTGCCTCGCGAGTACGTCGGCGAGGTTCGAGCGATCCAGTACGCAGAGATTCGCGCGCGAATGAGTGGCATCCTCGAGGACGTCGCGGTCGACGAAGGTCAGCGCGTCGAGGCCGGCCAGCACCTGTTCTCGATCGGTGCGAGTCACCTGAAACACGATTGGGCTGCTGCGAAGGCCGCCAGGGCAGCGACCGCAGCTGACCTCCAGGCCGCGCGGCTGGACGAGAACAATACCCAGCTCCTGTTCGACAAGGGCGTCGTGTCGGCGGCGCCGCTGGGAAAGGCGAAAGCCCGGGTGCAGGCGCTCGAGGCGAAACTCTCCGAACAGAAGGCCGGGGCTCGGCGAGCCCAGGTCCGCATGGGCTATGCGCGAATCGAGGCACCCTTCAGTGGGACGATCAACCGAATTCCGAACAAGGCCGGCAGCGCCGTCGCCGAGGAGGAGTTGCTGACGACCATCGCCGACACCAGCCAGGTGTACGCGTATTTCCGCCTATCGGAGCGCGAGTACCTGCGGCAGAAGTCGGCGCTCGAGGTCGGGGAACGGACGGTTCGGCTGAAGCTCGCCGACGGCAGCGTGCTCCCGGAGCCGGGGGTGATCGACGCGGTCGCGAACGAGTTCGATCGAGACACCGGGACGCTCACGCTTCGGGCCCGATTCGACAACGACAAGGACATGGTGAAGCACGGGAGCAGCGCGAAGGTCGTGCTCGAGACGAAGATACCGGATGCGATGCTCGTGCCGCAGGCGGCGACGTTCGAGATCCAGGGCGACCTGTTCGTATATACGGTGGACGAGGGCAACGTCGTGCACGCGCGGAAGCTCGTCGTCGAGGCGCGGCTCGACGAGTACTTCATCGTGGAATCCGGGCTGACCGCCGAGGATCGGTTCGTGCTCGAGGGTGCCCAAAAGCTCCGGGATGGCGACGAGATCGAGATCTCGAGCTCCGGTTCGGCCGCGGACGGTGCGTAGATCATGCTGCGGATCTTGATTCGACGTCCGGTCCTCGCGGGCGTGATGTCGATCATCCTCACCCTGCTGGGTGTCCTCACCCTCAGGGAGCTGCCGATGACGCTGTTTCCCGCGGTGGCGCCGCCCGAGGTCAACGTCACCGTCGAGTACACGGGCGCCAATGCCGAGACCGTCAGGAAGTCGGCACTCGTCCACCTCGAACGCGCCATCAACGGCGTACCCGGCATGAAATACATGAGCAGCACCGCCGGCAATGATGGGGTCGGCGTCGTCGAGATCTTCTTCGAGGTCGGGACCGATCCCGATATCGCCGCGGTCAACGTCCAGAATCGGGCGTACAAGGTCGTGGACGAGCTGCCCGAGGAAGTCCTCCGCAACGGCGTGGAGGTCGGCAAGCAGCAGAAGGCGATGCTCATGTTCGTGAGCATCCACAGCTCGAATCCCGAGCACGACGAGAAGTTCCTCTTCAATTTCGCCGACATCAACGTCCTGAAGGAGATCCAGCGGGTTCCCGGAGTGGCGAACGCTCGCCTGCTCGGCGCCAAGGAGTACGCGGTACGCGTCTGGCTGCGCCCCGACAAGATGGCGGCCTACGACGTGTCGACCGACGAAGTGCTCGAGGCCCTGAAGGCCAACAACGTGGAAGCCGCCCCGGGAAAGATCGGGGAGAACAGCGACAGAGCCACCACGCCTCTCGAATACGCGGTGATGTACTCGGGGAAGTTCACCACCGTCGAAGGCTATGAGAACATTCCGATCCGGTCGGCGGCGGGCGGGGCGTTGCTCCGCGTGAAGGACATCGCCGACGTCGAGCTCGCGACGAAGTACTTCGACGTCGAAGCCAAGTTCGACGGGCGGCCGTGCGCCTCCATCAAGCTCAAGCAGCTTCCCGGCTCCAACGCCCGGGAAGTGATCCAGGCGGTCAAGGAGCGCCTCGCCGAGCTCGAGGAGGAGACGTTCCTGCCCGGTATGTCCTACGACGTCAGCTTCGACGTCAGCCGCTTCCTCGACGCGTCGGTCGACCAAGTGGTCCAGACCCTCGTCGAAGCCTTCGCGCTCGTGGCGCTCGTCGTCCTGGTGTTCCTGCAGAGCTGGCGCGCCACGTTGATCACGCTCGTGGCGGTGCCCGTGTCGCTCGTCGGCACCTTTCTCTTCCTGCCGATGTTCGGCTTCTCGCTGAACCTCATCACCCTGTTCGCGATCGTGCTGGCGATCGGAATCGTCGTCGACAATGCAATCGTGGTCGTCGAGGCCGTCCACGCGCGTATGGAAGTCGACCGTCTGCCGGCCAGGAAGGCGGCTGAGCAGTCGTTGCGGGAGATCGGGCCCGCGATCGTCGCCATCACACTCGTGATGGGTGCCGTGTTCGTCCCGCTGGGCTTCATCGATGGGCCCGCCGGCATGTTCTACCGCCAATTCGGCGTGACAACGGCGATCGCCATCGTCCTGTCCGGGGTGGTCGCGCTGACGCTGACGCCCGCCCTGTGTGCGTCGTTCCTCGTGACCAGCAAGCACGACTCCGTCGCAAGCCGTCTCTTCAGGTGGTTCAACCGGGGCTACGAACGCCTCGAGCGGGGTTACGCAGGCCTGCTCGGGCGAGTGGTGCACCGGTGGCTGCTCGTGTTCACGGTCCTGGCCGGTTCGGTGGGCGCGGCCGTGGTGATCGCGCAGCGTGTTCCTCCGGGGTTCATCCCCGACGAGGATCAGGGCATGTTCTACGTGAGCGTCACCTCGCCGCCGGGTGCGACGCTCGAAAGGACCAAGGAGGCAGTGGACGCGATTGCGGTCGCCGCGAGCGAGCTCGACGGTGTCGAGAGCGTCGCCACGCTGGCCGGCACCAACATCCTCTCGGAGGGGACGGGATCCACCTACGGCACCTGTATCGTCAACCTCGCGCCGTGGGGTGAGCGCTCGGCGTCGACCGACGACATCATCGAGCTCCTCGAAGAGCGCACTCGCCACATCAAGGGGGCGGATCTCGAGTTCTTCCCGCCGCCGGCGGTACCTGGCTACGGCAATGCCAGCGGCTTCGAGCTGCGCGTCCTGGATCGGACGGGTCGCGGCGATGTCCACGAGATGCAGCGGGTCGTCGACCAACTGATCGCCGCGCTCGAGAGTCGGCCGGAGATCGACAGCGCGTTCACGATCTTCAATGCCAACTATCCGCAGTACACGATCGACATCGACATCGACAAGGCGGCCGCGAAGGGCGTCACGATCGGCGGCGCTTTCGAAACGCTCCAGACCCTGCTCGGGAGCAAGTACGCGACGAACTTCATCCGCTTCGGACAGATGTACAAGGTGATGGTGCAGACCCCGCCCGAGTACCGCGCGAAGCCCGAACAGGTCCTGGACCTTCGGGTCCGAAGCGAGCACGGCGAGCTCGTGCCGCTGTCAGCCTTCGCGACCCTGGAGAAGACCTACGGCGTCGATCAGCTCACTCGTTACAACATGTACCCGTCGGCGGAGCTCAATGGCTCGGGTCGAGCGGGGTTCAGCAGCGGAGCTGTACTGAGAGCGGTGCAGGAGACCGCGCTCGAGACACTCCCGCCTGGATTCAGGATCGATTGGGCCGGAATCTCGCGCGACGAAGTGAAGGCCGGCAACCAGGGGCTGTGGGTGGGGCTCATCGCCCTGTTGTTCGTCTACCTGGTCCTCACGGCCCAGTACGAGAGCTTCGTCTTGCCCTTCGCCGTGCTCCTGTCGCTGCCGCCCGGTCTCTTCGGTGCGCTCGGGCTCATCGATCTGGCCGGGCTCGAGAACAACATCTACACACATATCGCGCTGGTGGTCCTCATCGGGTTGCTCGGCAAGAATGCGATCCTGATCGTGGAGTTCGCCGAAGCACAGTGCCGCTCCGGAGCAGCCGTGCGGGAGGCCGTGCTCGAGGCCGCGCGCCTGCGGCTGCGTCCCATCGTCATGACGTCGCTCGCCTTCGTCGCCGGATTGATCCCCCTCGCCAGCTCGAGCGGTGCAGGAGAGATCGCAAACCGCACCATCGGGACCGCGACGATCGGGGGCATGGTGATGGGCACGTTCTGGGGGCTGTTCCTGGTCCCCGGCCTCTACATGGTCTGCAAGCGGCTACAAGGATCTCGGGGTCGCAGCACGCCGGAGGCCGGCGAGGTCGGCTGATGGTGCGAAAGCACCTCGCGGCTGCGATGGGCATCCTGCTGGGATCGGCCTGCGCACCGTCGCGAAGCGTAGCGGTACGGAAGGTCGACCTCCCCGCCAAGTACGAAGCGGCGCCGGACGAGCGCCCGCTCGCGCCGATCCCGTGGAAGGACTACTTCCGGGATCCGGAGCTCGTCGAGCTCATCACGCTCGCAGTGAAGCACAACTACGACCTGCGGATCGCGCTGCAACGCATCGAAGTCGCGCGTGCCGGGGTGCGTCGGGCGACCGGGGCTTGGGTCCCGCAGGTGGGGCTGTCTGTCGGCGCGAGCGTACGGAAATTCGGCCTCTACACCATGGACGGTGCCGGCAACGCTGCAACGCAGATCCGGCCCGGTCAGACCGTGCCCGTTCACCTTCCGGACTTCCATGTCGGCCTGCAAGCGAGCTGGGAGGTGAACCTCGCCGGGAGGTTGCATCACCTGCAGGAGTCGGCGAAGGCCAGTTACCTCGCGACCGTCGAAGGCGCGAACCTGGTGATCACGAACCTCGTGGCCGACGTTGCCGTGGCGTACTACGAGCTGGCTGCACTCGACATGTCGCTCGAGGTCGTGGAGCAGACCCTCGTCCGCCAAGAGGCGGCGCTGGAGGCCATGCGTGTGCAGAAGGCCGCCGGTGTCACCAACGAGCTGGCGGTGCAACAGTTCGCCGGCCAGCTGGCGGACACACGCGCCCTCCAGGCGCGAATGAAGCAGCAGGCGCGCACGATCGAGAACCAGCTGAACCTCCTCGTGGGTCGGCTTCCGCAGTCCATCCGGCGCCCCGACGATGCGCTGACGCGAGACGTGGAGGACCCCGCGCCGGTGGGCGTGCCCTCCGACCTGCTGAGGAATCGGCCGGATATCCGCGCCGCAGAGCATCGAATGCGTGCGTCGGGATGGGATGTGAAGGCCGCCCGCGCCGCTTTCTACCCGAGCATCAGGATCACGAGCGGGATCGGCTATCAGGCGTTCAACCCCGCGTTTCTCTTCGCGACACCCGCGTCCATCGCGTACGCGGTGGCTGGCGGTCTCGTAGCGCCGCTCGTCAACCGAAGTGCCATCAATGCGCAGTTCGAGACCGCCTCGGCCCTTCAGGTCCAGGCGATGTACGAGTACCAGAGCGCGATCCTCCAGGGGTTCGTCGATGTCGCGAGCAGCTTGGCCACTGTCGAGCAGGTCGACGAGATCGTCGAGCATCGCTCGGCCCAGCTGGATGCACTCGGTGAAACGCTCGCGACCGCCGATCTGTTGTTCGAGGCCGGTCAGGCCAACTACCTCGAAGTGTTGACCGCACAACAGAAGGCCCTGGCCGCCGAGCTGCAGCTGATCGAAGCGCTGAAGGTTCGACGGCTGTCCCGACTCCTTCTCTACAAGGCCGTGGGCGGCGGCTGGCGATAGCCACAGGCGCGGTCAACTCTGTCCCGGTTCGTCGTCTTCGTCGATGCGGCGGTGCAACGTGCGGCGATCGATGCCGAGGATGCGTGCAGCCTCGCTCTTGTTGCCGCCGGTCACGCGGAGCGCGGCATGGAAGTACGCCCGCTCGATGTCCGCGAGCTTGAGCCCTCGTCGCACCGCGCGCTCGAGGAATCCCTCGTCCTGTTCGGGGCGCTCTCGGATCACGAGGTCGTCGAGCACGATCGTGTCGTGTTCGGCCAGTACGATCGCGCGCTCGAGCAGGTTCGCGAGCTCGCGGACGTTGCCGGGCCACGCATGGCCGAGCAGCCAACGCATCGCATCTTCGGCGATCCCCAGCGTGGTGCGGCCGAGACGGTTGGATGCGCGTTCGAGCAGGACGTCGATGAGCGGGCTCAAGTCCTCGGGGCGCTCGCGCAGGGGGGCAATGTCGATGCGCACGACGTCGAGGCGATAATAGAGGTCTTCCCTGAATCTCTGCGCTGCCACGGATTCCTCGAGCGGTCGATTCGTAGCCGCGAGGATACGGACATCGAGGGGTGCCTCGTCGGATGCACCGACCGGTCGCGCCGACCGCATCTCGATGACGTGCAGCAGCTTCGCTTGCACCTCGAGCGACATCTCCGCAATCTCGTCGAGCAGTACGGTGCCGCCCTGTGCCTGCGCGAAGAGGCCCGGCCGATCTTCGCGCGCATCCGTGAACGCCCCTCGGCGCACGCCGAACAGCTCCGCCTCCGCGAGAGGAACAGGAAGCGCCGCGCAGTTCACCTGCACGAATGGCGCCGACGCACGAGCGCTCTGCTCGTGGATGTACCTGGCCAGGGCGCCCTTTCCGACGCCACTGGGTCCGGTGAGTAGCACCGTGCAGTCGGTCTTGGCTGCCCGCATCGCGATGTCGACGACGCGACGCATCGCGGGGCTGCGCGCCACCAGGTCGCCGTCTTGCTCGCCCCGCAACGCCGAGCGAAGTCGGACGAGTTCGCGGCGCATCCGTCGTTCTCGCAACGCGCGCTCGACAGCGACCTGGAGCACTTCCCAGCGGAACGGCTTCGTCACGAACTCACACGCGCCGGCTCGCACGGCCTTGACGGCGAGATCGATGCTCCCGAAGGCCGTCACCAACAAGACGAGCTGTCCGGGCTTCCGCTCATGAATCCGCGCCATGAGATCGAGACCTCGCAACTCGGGCATCTCGATATCAGCGATGACGAGATCGAATTCTTCGTTGGAGATGCGATCGAAGGCCGCGAGCGCCGACGTCGCGCCATGTGTGCGGTGCCCGTCGGCGCGCAGCATCTCGGTCAGGTAGTCCACGACGCTGGCGTCGTCGTCGACGACGAGGATCCGAGCTGGGCGGCTCATGAGGAGACCTCGGCGGACGCACAGGGAAGCCAGACGGCGATGCGCGTGCCCTGACCGACCGCGGACTCCAACGTGACATGACCACCGTGATCGATCACCAGCGACCGCACGACCGCGAGCCCCAAGCCCGTACCACCTTCCTCCGCGCGGGTCGTGAAGAACGCATCGAACACTCGCTCGCGCTGTTCGTCGGGGATCCCTCGGCCTGTATCAGCGACCACGATCTCGACTCCTCGCTTTCCTCGGTTGACGGCCGATCGCACCTCCACGACGATCTCGCCACCGCGGCCGGTCGCGTCCAGCGCGTTGAGTGTCAGGTTCAACACGATCTGCTGCAACTCGCCCGGCGGCGACATCACGTGCGGCGTCGTCCCCTCTCGCACACAACTCAGCGTGATGCCTCGTCGGTCGGCTTCGCCCGAGAGCAGGTCGACGACGCTGGCCGCCGAATCCCCCACGTTGGTGGGCACGGGGCGGGCCGGATGGCGCCGAGCATAGTCCAGCAGGCGTTCGACGATCGCTGCGATGCGCTCGCCTTGATCCGCGATGATGACCGCCTGTCGTCGAACTTCGGACGCGTCGTAACCGCGCGTTGCGAGGGCTCGGGCACGTCCGACCAGGACTTGCAGCGGTGAACCGATCTCGTGAGCGACTCCGGCGGCCAGCTGGCCGATCGAGATCAGCTTGTCGGCTCGTTGGAGCCGACGCTCGAGATCGGTCCGGCCCGCCTCGGCATCGACCAGCTCGCGTCGAACCTTTGCCAGCTGGGCCACCATGAGGTCGAACTCGCGACCGAGCTCCTGGATCTCGGAGGTCCGTTCACGTACGCCGACGCCGGCGAGCTGCCCCCGCCGGACGCGTCGCATCGCCGCCACGAGCCGGCCGATGGGAGCCGCGACGTGGACGCGACCGATCCAGGAGCCAGCCGCCGCAGCAGCGACCACGAACGCCGCGACCGCGATGGCCGCATCGCGACGTGTGTCCGTGATGGCGGCCGTCATCCCGACGAGCCGTTGGGTGACGGACACCGCCCCGATGAGGCGTCCGCGCCCATCCGTGAGCGGAGCGGCGCAGAGGGCACGCATCGGGTCCTCATCGCCCGCGACCGTGAACAGGTCCTCGCCGCCGATTGCGCTGATGATCGCCGCTCGTTCCTTGTCATCGAGACTGCCCAGGCCGGGCGACTCCGCGTGCACGCGGCCCGACGCATCGACGACGCGGACGTCGATCTCGTGGCCGCGAAGCCGTTGCAGAGTATCCTGGACGTCGCTCCACGATCCGTCCCGCAGATCGTGCTCGATCCCGGCGATCAACGAGCGAACGATGAGTCTCGTCTTGCGCTCCACGGTGTCTTCGAGCTCCTGCTGCGAACGCCGCGCAAAGTAGAGTCCATAGCCACCCAGCACGACGAGCGCGAGCAGGGTCAAGGTGAGTGTCATCCGCGTCGTGATCCGCATCGCGAACCCCCCAGTTACGAAACGCATCGCACGTGCGCATCCTCGGGTGATCAATGAGGTCATTCGGCCTTCGTGCGTCGGTTCTTGTCCGCGATACCGACTGCGATGAGAGCAAACGCCACGAGTCTCACGACGTAGAGCCAGTGCCGGGTCTCGTCAGTGGTATCGACGAGAACGAGTCCGAGCCAGTTGATCGCAAATGCCCAGAACGCGGCGAGGAAGAAGAGAAAGATTCGATCGTGACTCGCACGCCAGAAGCGGAGGAAGAACAGTCCGATCGACCAACATGCGAGAGTGCAGGCTCCCTGCAAGAACGCGTTGATTGTGACGACCATCATTTCCCCTCCGCGACGAGGCCATGGAGAAGGAGCCCGAGGGAGACGACGGCGCTGCTACTGCGAAGCAGGCGGAGGTCGGTGTCGACGACGACGACGAGATCCACGAACAGCAGGACGTTGTTGACGACGAGCCCTGCGAAACAGAGGCTGCTCCAGAACAACAGGGGCGTACGCACCTCTCGATAGCCCCTGAACAAGAGGATTGCGCAGAGGAGACACGTCACCCCGCACAGAAGGTAGACTGCTTCAGCCACGGTTCTTCCTCCCGATGACGAAGGCTTCAGCAAAGGCTCGAGCCGCGGAGCTACGCACGCGTTCCAAAGCACGCGCGGACAGGACGCGCATCACCTCGAGGCGTCGTTCATCGTACACGGTGGCCAAGCGGTCGACGACCGCGGCTACCTCTGCCGGGCGGGTCGCGTACCGATATCGCCCGGGCGGTGAGCTCGTCACCAGGAAGTCATGCGAGCGGAGCGTCGTGACGGTCGTGTCGACGATGGCATCCGGCAAGCCGAGCGCGCGGGCGATCTCGAACACTTCCCACTCGCGCTCGCGCGTGCGCCGCAGCAGCAGCAACACCTCCAGCTCTTCGAGAGAGCCGACCCGCTGCTGTAGCAGCTCGAGCACATCGGCTGGAAGCGGTTCGGCCATCGTCGCACGACTCCTCGACGACTCCGCGATCGAGGACCCTGGCAGGCCTAGCAACGACCGACCGCCTCGCAAAGCGGATTCGCGGACGAATTCGTGGCGGGCGGAGCCGATCTGTGACATCGATGCGCACGAGTGAGACAGCGATGCTCAGATGGTTGCTCGCGGAGGCCGCTCGCGGATGAGCCGATGCGCAACCGAACCGGCCGTGTCGCCACGGCCGGGAGCCGCTTGCAACACGTCTACGAGTGCGGTGTGCGCGAGACGGTGGTGACGATGTTGCTCGTCACCACACGCCGTCGCCATGCCGCCGAGGCGATCGCGCGCGAGGGTCAGGGCGGCGTCGATGCGTTCGTTTGCGCCGCGGTGGCAGATCTCGAATCGGCACCCGTGTTCCCGACGACCTGCAACCAGCCCGCCTCGGGACCGTCGGATCCGGCAGTGGGACGGCGCGTGCGAGGCGGTCTCCGGATGGCGCTCGTGCTCGGCGTCGCGGCGTGCACCGCGGGCACGCCTTCGGAACCGGACGTCGCCGAGCCGGCACCGGTCGCGGCGGAGCAGCCCGAGACCGCTGCAGCCCCGACACCGGCGCCGAGCTGCGAGCGGTGCACCGACGAGGCGTGCGCGCCGGCCGATGCACGCGCGTGCAACGATCTCTCCGAGCAGTACCGTCAGGGCCGGGGCGTCGATTTCGATGCGAAGCGCAGCGGCGACTTGGCCGAGACGGCGTGCACGCACGGCTATGCGCCGGCATGCTCGCGCCTCGCGATCCTGTACCAGGACGGCTCGGGTGGGCGTGAACACTCGGACGCGAAGGCGGCGCAGTGGCACGAACGCGGATGCACGGCGGGCGCCGGCATCGGCTGCTTCAACCTCGCGATGATGATCGACGGCGGAGAGCACGTGCCGGCGGATCCCGAGCGCGCGAAGCCCTATTACGACAAGGCGCTCGCGCTGTTCGGCAAGAGCTGCGACGCCGGCGACTACGAGTGGTGCGCGAACCTCGGGTACATGCTCGCGTCCGGCACCGGCGTGGCGGAGGACGACGCGAAAGCGGTCGCGGCCTACGAGCGCGGCTGTCCGCATCACCAGAACAACTGCGGCAACCTCGGCATCATGAAGATCTCCGGGGAAGGCACCCCGCGAGACGTCGAGGGCGGCCGTGCGATGCTCGAGCGCGGATGCGACGCGGACAGCAGCTGGTGCTGTGCGTTCCTCGGCCAGCACCTCATGTCGAGCGTGACCGTCGCGGATGCCGAGCGAGGTGTGAAAGCCCTCGAGCGGGCGTGCGCGCGCAAGGAAAAGGGCGCGTGCAGGTTCCTCGGCATGGCCCATGCGATCGGCCGCGGCGTCGCCCCCGACATGGGTCGCGCGATGGCGCTCTTCGAAGAGGCGTGCTCGCTCGGCGACTCGGGGGCCTGCCACGACGCGGCGATGGAGCTCGTCGCGGCCAAGCGCCCGCAGGACGAGCCGCGGATCCGCGGCCTCTTCGACGCGGGCTGCCGCATCGGCACCGCCGGCGACTGCGTCGCGCTCGGTTGGATGTACGCGACCGGCCGCGGCGGCGCGCCCGATCCGTCGCTCGCGAGTGCCGCATGGCGCGAGGCCTGCCGACGCGGCGATCTGATGGGATGCGACGAGATCGTGAGGCTGGGGATCGAGCCCGAGGTGATCGCGTCGCGCCGCGCGATGGTCTTCGATCACGCGTGCCGCAGCGGCGTGACGACGGCATGCACTGTCGCGTCGAAGTGACCCGCGACGACCGACCGCGTGGGTGCGGGTGGTGCAAGGATCGCTGAACTGATCTCGAGTCGTTCGAGCAGGAGGGCACGCGGTCAGAACACGAAGCGCACGTCTACCGTCGCCGACCAAGGTTTCGGGAACGTGCGCCTCGTCAACCGTTCGTCGGTCGACGACTCCGCGCTGTCGACGATGTCGCTCGTCGAGCGGCAGGTTCCCTCCTCGGCCACGGCGTCGCCATCGAGCTCTTCGCAGAGCTTGCCGGCGAACGGCAGAACGACGTCGAAGCGGGGGCCGATGG
This sequence comes from uncultured Nannocystaceae bacterium, assembly GCA_964468635.1. Taxonomy (GTDB): domain Bacteria; phylum Myxococcota_A; class Polyangia; order Nannocystales; family Nannocystaceae; genus Xiheibacterium. The sequence goes on along the minus strand of CAYXVR010000001.1, from coordinate 370,999 downwards.
AGACGTGACGCGCGACGTAGATCGACAGCCCACCGCCGAGCTGCACGCCGCCCCTCGAGAAGTGCAGGCGGTACTTCGTCTCGGAGTCCTTCACGACGAGTGCGACGCGCGAGTACGCGAGTCCGACGCGCACGAACGGATCGACGCGCCCCGACACGACCGGGAACGCCTGCACGCCGACGCCGACGTCGAGGAACCGCAACGCGGCCTTCACGTCGCCCGGCGCCCCTTCGGGAACCGCGGTGGATTCTTCGGGGACGTCCACCGGCGCGCCACCGATCGCGAACGACACGACCGGAGCGATCCACTTGTAGCGCCAGCCGAGCTCGAAACGACCGACGCCGCCCACCGGCACGAGCGCGCACAGGTTCTGTGCACAGTTCGTGATCCCGACGGATGCGGTCCCCAGCACGCCGATCCGATCGAAGTCGGGCTCGATCTTCTCGGGAGGTGGCGCCTCGGCCAGCGGACGCTCCGCGTCGGTGGCGACCGGTGGTGTCGGAGTCGCTGGCGGCGCGGGGTCGGGGGTCGGCGACACCGGGAAGGGATCCGGTGCGACGGCGGGCACATCGGCGTTCGCCGGCTCGTCCGCCCATGCCGCGATCTCGACCACCGACGATCCGTTGGCGTCGTAGAGGGTGACGATCGCCCGCACGCGGCCGTCGACATCGAGCACGCGTACGACGGCCACGTGTTCCATCGCCGGGGGGCCATGTGTGCGCACGATCTCCGCGTCGCCGCCCATCGTCACGGCGGGCACCCGACGCGCCGCTTCGACGCGAGCACTCCCGGCGAACGCGGACTCCACCGCCCGCGCCGCGCCCACGAGCTCCGTGTGCGCACCCGCAGGCACGACGACGACGCGCATGCGCTCGATCGCCACCTTGCGGTCGACCAGCTCGGGCGTGAAGACGACGCTCCAATCCTGCGCGCGGCGATCGGCGACGGCCCCGGACGACATCGGGGCCGCCCCGAGCGGCAGATGGAACGAGGAGAAGACGATCAGCCCAACGAACGCAGAAGACCCCACGCGAGGGTAGAGTCACGGCGCGGCCCGCCGTTCCCCCAATTCGTCTGCGGCTAGTTCGGCGGGATGAAGTTGTCGCAGGCGATCTCGATGATCGAGGTCGCCTCTTCGAACAGCGGCCCGTAGTCCGGCAGGCAGATGCCGCCCACGAAGCCGTTGTGCTCGAACATCTGCGTGAACACCTTGATGTTCTCGCCGTTGTCGACGGGCGTCGGTGGGGGGCACGGCGACGGGTCCTCGTCCTCGCCCGCGTTGTAGTGGATGAGCGACATGACGACCGCGTTCTGCTCGATGCCGTCCTTCGCATCGACGACGGCCTGGTACCAGATCTCGGGGTCACCCACCGAGATCTGACCGAGCCCGTCGGGGTCGCCGGGGCCATCCGCTTCGTCGCTGATGATCACCACGACGAGCAGCGCCTCGTCGCGGATGAAGCCCTCGTTGCACTCGCCGTCGCCGTCGTGGAAATCCGACAGCGTCTGCATCATCGCTTCCATCGGCTTCTCGCCGCCGCTGCCGTTCGAGCCGAGCTGGGCAGCGCACGCGAACGAGGTGGCCAGGTCGTCCTCCTCGGTCATGTAGTTGTGACCGTCGGCATACGGCCCGCACACCATGTTGCTCGAGTCGAATCCGCCCTGCGTGGAGATCACGAGATCGCCGAGCTGTCCGCACGGCGGATCGTTGAACTGGTAGGCATCGGTCGCGACCACGCCGACCTGATAGCTCGTGACGTCGACGAGCGTCGCCTGGATCCCATCGGAGAACGTCGGGAAGTTGGCGATCAGATTGACCTGGTTGTCGAACATGCTGCCGGAGTCGTCGATCACGAACAGGAAGTCGACCGCGTTGCAGCCGTCCTGGATCGGCGGTGCATCGCCCATCGAGTTGACGTCGAACACGACCGGGCCCTCTTCGACGAGGCCGTCGTCGCCCGACGACGACGTCGAGCCTCCGTCCGACGACCCGCCGCCGGGTGCACCGGAGCTGCCCGCCCCCGACGAGTCCGCCTGCGGCATGGTGTCGGCATCGTCGCTCTGCGCGTCGTCGCCCCGAGAGCTGCCACCCTCGCTCGTCTCGTCGGTGGCCGACGTCGACGATCCGCAGGCGAGCGTCCCGACGGTCAGCAGCGTGAGCGCGCTCGACTCGATTCGACCGTATTTCACCATGTCAGCATGTTCATGGTGACCGCGACGCACGACTTCGTCCATGGCGCGGACGACGGCGCCGCAGCCATCCCCCGGCCACGAGCGTCGCGAGCGCGAGCGCCCTCGGGTGCGATGGTGTCGTCGTGCATCCACACCCGGCCTCGTCGTTCGACTCGCCGCTCGTCGACGGCAACGCCTGGCCGTCGTCACCGTCATCGGTCGTACCACCGGGATCGGGCGCGGGACCCGACTCGTCCTCGCTCGGTGGCACATCGCCGGTCGTCGTGTCGTCGGGCGGAGGCTCGCCGGTGTCGTCTCCACCGCCGTCGGTCGTGCCCGAAGGATCGGGCGCGTCGATCTGGGTGTGCAGCGCGACCACGTCCCACAGCGCCGGATCGCCGCCGTCGTAGTTGAGCGCCCAGAAGCCGATGCCGCGCACGCCTCGCTCGACGGCCCAGCCGATCTTCGCGTCGAGCGACTCGACGTCGTCGTACCAGTTCTGCGTCGTGGAGTTCGGGAAGTAGTACGGCGTCGCGCTCGTGCTCTCGTACAAGCGCTCGTAGTTGCCGATCTCGGCGGCCGCATCGCTATAGAGGAGCGTCGACGCCTGGCCCGTCGCGCTGCCCGGCACGTTCGTGTTCGCGCTCGGCCAGGTGCGACCGTACAGCGGCAATCCGAGGATGACCGTATCGGGGGGTGCACCGAACGCTTCGTGATCGTTCAGGCTCCACTCGAGGCTGTACTGTCCGAACACTCCGCCTTCGTTCAGCGGCGCGATCGGCCCCGGATCGCCGCCGGCCCAGTGGTAGTCGTAGCCCATCAAGAACAGGCCGTCGGACGATTCCGCCAACGCCGAATAGTCGTATGCGCCGTTCCAGTCGACCGCCGGCGTCGCGACGGTGACGTCCTCGACGCGCATCTTCAGCTCCTGCACGAACGCGACGAGACCAGCGCTCTGCGTCGCACCCATGCCCTCGAAGTCGACCGACACGCCGTGACCGCCGTGATCGCTCACGAGCTGCGCGAGCGCATCGGCAGCCGCGACGCGCGTGCCGGGATTGTCGAGCACCTGCGCCATCGTGGCCGCATCGAAACACGTGACGGCGAGATGGATGCGCACGCCGTAGGGCGCGCCGAGCATCACCGCTTCGGCTGCGTAGTCGGTCCAGTTGCTCGTCTGCGCGAGTGCGCCCGACGCCGTCAGCTGCACGTCGAAGATCGCGACGTGCGTGAGCCGATCCCACGGCAGATCGACGAGCTCACCGGCCCACGTCGCGTAGTAGCCGTACACCCACGTCGTGAACTCCGTACCGGCGCTCGGCGGATCGAGCTCGCGTTTCACCCGCGTCTGCGGCTGTGGTCGTGCATCGCGATGCTCGGCGTGGATCGATCCGTCCGCCGGACCAGATCCCGCCGCGAGAACGGCTACGAGCGTCGTGTTCGCCAGTGCGATCGCCATGGTCCACCCCGCGACAGCATCGCCGCTCGGCCGAGCGCACGCCATCGGCCACTCCCTCTACGCAGTTCGCGTGGCCGGAGCTCGATTTTCGCGCGAGACTCCACCGCAGCGTGGGCAGCCATCCGATCAACCTCGTCGCGCGTTTCCTGCTCGAGCTGTGCGCGCTCGGGTCGGTGGGTTGGTTCGGGTGGGCACGCTTCACCGGACCGACCCGCTGGGTCGCGATGTTGGCGCTCCCGCTCGTGCTCGCGACGCTGTGGGGCGTGTTCGCGGTGCCCGGCGATCCGAGCCGCTCGGGCTCCACGGTGGTGGCGGTGCCGGGGCTCGTCCGTCTGCTCCTCGAGCTCGCGGTGTTCACCGCCGCCGTGGCGGCGCTCGTCTACACCGATGCACCGCGGGCGGCCGCCGTGCTCGGCGGCGCCGTCGTCCTGCACTACGCGCTCTCGTGGGATCGCATCGCGTGGCTGCTCCGCCAGTAGGCTACGCGTTTCGGCGGCGCTCGAACACCTGGCCGAGCTGGATGCCGACCTGCACCATGCCCTGGAGGATCAGCTCGTCGGGCTCGGTCGGCTCGCTCGTGAAGAACTCCAACACCGCGACGATGCCGGTCGTCGTCATCACGGGAAACGCGAACGCACCCTTCACGCCGATCGACGTGGCCACGCGAGCGCGCGGGAAGTTGTCGTCGCGAGTGACGTCCATGATCCACAGCGGCGCCTTGGCGGCCACGACGCGTCCCGGCAAGCCCTCCCCGATGCGCAGCGAAGTCGCTCGAGTCGCGTCGACGAAGCTCTGGAACTCCGTGGGTCGCTCGAGGTGCCAGATGGCCGTGGGCGTCAGCTGCGTGCCAGCGTCGGCGACCACGTAGACATGGCCGACGGGCCAGCCGGTGTACTCGCAGATCTGGTCGATGCCCGCCTGCAGCGCTTGCTCGACCGTGGCGGCTTCGTAGGCGGCCACCGTGATCCGATGGAGCAGCTGCACGAATCGGTTCTGGCGCTCCAGCATCCGCTCGCTCTCTTTGCGATCGTCGATGTCGATCAACACGCCGAACCACTTCACGATTGCGCCCGCGCGGTCGCGCACCGGTTCGCCGCGGGCGAGGAACCACCGATAGACGCCGTCGCTCGAGCGTCGCAAGCGATACTCGACCCCGACCGACACGCCCGTGCGCAGCGCGGTGGCCCAGACCTCGGCGACTCTCGGCGCGTCGTCGGGATGCAGCATCGCCGTCCAGCCCGAGCCCCGCGTCTGTTCCAGCGTGAGGCCCGTGAAGTCGAACCAGTACTGATTGGCGAAGTCGATCGCGCCGTCCGGACCCGAGGTCCAGACGGCACCGGGGATGAAATCGGCCAGCGAACGATACTGCTCCTCGCTCGCGCGCAGCGCTTCTTCGGCTTCGCGACGTTGCACGTCCTGCCAGCGTTGCACCTCCTGCGCGAGCACCGACGCCGAGGCAGGGCGATCCTCGCGGTGTCGGGCGAGCGCCTCGAGGCAGGCCGCTTCGAGCATGCGAGGCACGTCGGGCACGAGCTCGTGCGGTGCCTGCGGCTTGCAGCGTACCGCCTGGATCAGCACGTCGATCGTGTCGTCGCCGACGAACGGAGGCCGGCCGGTGAGGACCTCGTAGAGGATCGCGCCCAGACCGAAGATGTCGGTGCGATGGTCGATCCAATCGAGGCGCCCTTCCGCCTGCTCCGGCGCCATGTAGGCCGGCGTGCCGACGACCTCGCCTTGCCTCGTCAGCGTCGGATTGTCGACAGCGGCCGGATCGGGCGCGATCGGATCGCCGACGTCGTCCGGCTGATCGACGAGCTTGGCGAGCCCCCAGTCGAGCACGATGACCTCGCCGAAGTCGCCGAGCACGACGTTGTCGCCCTTGAGATCTCGGTGCAGTACGCCGCGTGAATGTGCGTAGGCGATCGTGTTGCACACGGCGACGAACGCGGCCAGCAACGCCACGAAGTCGAGCGGATCGGCCGTGCCCTCCGCGCGTCGAGCATGATGGGCGGCGATGGCGTCGGAGAGCGTGCGGCCGTGCACCAGCCGCATCGTGTAGAAGGGCTCGTCGGAGCCCTCGCCGAACGAGAGCTCGTACACCGGCACGATTCCGGGGTGCTCGAGCTGCCCGGTGAGCCGCGCCTCGCGGACGAAACGCGCCGCGATCCTCTCATTCTTCGCGGCGTCCGGGAGCAGCTGCTTGAGCGCGACCTCCCGATCCAGGTGGCGATCGTGGGCCCGCCAGACCTGCCCGATCCCACCCACGCCGTGCAAGCGCCGTGAACCGTAGCGGCCTTCGATCTCCGGATCGCGTCTCGGCTCGAGCGCGGGCGCGGCTGGTCCTTCGATCGGCTCCGTCTCCGGATCCCGAAGCGTCTTCCCCTGCTCGCTGTGCGTGTGACGCACCGTTCGCGACTCTACGGAACGCCGCGATGACAGGCAATGCGATCTCTCGCGTCTGCAGGAGGCCCGCGCCGCCTCACGCGTCCGACATCCCCACATCGTCGAGGTCACCGATTCCGGCGCACTTCCGCACGGCATCGTCTACGTCCTGATGGAGCGCCGCAGCGTCGGCATCGGCAGTCGGCGACGATGCTGCGCCGCCAAGACTCGTTGCCGGCCCGGCCACGATTCACTCCGCTCGTCGGAGTGCGTAGCATGTGACTGGATGCGCCTTCGACCTTGCAGGTGGCTCGGGGCGAGCCTGCTCTCTGGATGCCCCGGCAATCCGGTCGAAGGGTCCGGACTCGACGGCGGATCGACGACGGCCGCATCGAGCCCGTCCACCGCCGAAGGGCCGGAGCCCGAGACCGCCAGCGGGCTCACCCTCGGCGCGGAGGGTTCCACGACCAGCGCTCCGACGGGAACGGCCTCGGGCAACGGCGACGCGTCGGATGGCTCGACGCTCGACACCGCCGCAGAGACGACCGCGGACGCCGGAGTGACGACGGCCGATGACGACGGGACGTCGTCGACCGGCGTGGAGACCTGTGCCGACGACCAGGAGCCGAACGACGGCGAAGACGCGCCGTTCTTGCTCGATCCGATCGGGTGTGGGAGCTCGCGGATGCTCGATGGCGTCGCCGACGGTCGTACCACGCCGGACTGGTTCCAGTACTACGGCGACTACGACATCGTCGCGTGTGGCGTCGAGGTCGACGACTTCGCGCTGCCGCGCGTCCGGCTCGACAGCGGCCCGGCCATGGTGGTGTGCGCGTACGTGACGTGCGAAACGGAGGCCGACATCGTCTGCTTGGCGGGCGCACCGTCCCGATCGCCCGGCGGCCTCCAAGGCTGTTGCGGGGACGGCGACGCCCATCTGCAGGTGGACTGCACTCCGATCGACGAGAGCACGGATGTGCTGGTGTCGGTCGACACGACCGACGTCGCGTGCGCCCCGTACACGCTCGAGCTGGCGTTCTGAATCTGCTCCAGCGCTTCGACGAAGGGCTCGCACCGCGTCATTGGTAGATCTGCTCGAAGACGAAGCTCGCTTCCACGCGTTCGTCGTCGCCGATCTGGACCTGGCGCACCTCGAGGTCGCCCTGCTCGTAGTCCCACGCCGCGATGCAGTAGCGACCGGGCTCGAGCGACACGGCATAGATGCCCTCGTCGCTCACGACCTGGGTCACGAGGGGCAGCGGTGGCTCGCCCTCGTGCCAGCTGTCGAGCGTGCCGCAGAGCGTGAACGGCCCCGCATCGAAGACCATCACGGCCTGGACGACGAGTTCCTCCTCCACATCGCCCGAGTCGCCGGGTCCGCACGCACACGTCCGCGACTTGACGAAGCCGAACACGCCGGACGAACCGTCGACGAGGTCGGCGGCCTCCGGCGTCGCGACGCAGCCCTCGTCCTCGTCGGGCTCCCACTCGGCAGGGCACAGGGGCAGCGACGTCTCCGCGCAACCCAGCACGAGCGCGGACAGCACCGATCCCATCGACCATCGCAACATCGTCATGCTCGGAGAGTGACCGCTCCGACCCGAACGATCGAGGGCACGCTCGACGACGTCGTCATCGCGGATCCGTAGACTTACGTAGATCATGGGCCGAGACTGCGTTGGTCGGCCGCGGTCACCCGAAGCGGGGCTCGCGGCCGAGCAGGTCCGGGAGCGCGACCCAGCCCGTCTTGCCGTCGTGGCACACGAGCAGCGCGTCGTCTTCGAGGTGGTCGCGCACCTCGGGATCCTCGACGAGCTCGCTCAGGCGCATCGCGCCGTAGATCTCGCCTTCCATGTCGAGGAACCAGTGCTTGCGCGTGTAGAAGCGCTTCGCTCGCTCGCGCAGGCGATCGAGCTCGGCGCGGTAGCGCTGCATCTCGTCGGGATCCCAGCGTCCGTTCTTGTTCGCGTCCCAGTGGGTGAGGAGCGCCGCGCTGTGACGGGTCTGCTCGCGGAGGTCGCACTCCTGTTCGAGCTGCTCGCGCAGCCGATCCATCGCGAGGGCTTCCTTCGCATGACCGGCCTTGCGCAGGAGCTCGCTCTGCATGCGCAGCCGCTCGAGCAGATGCGACTCTCGCCAGCGCGACGGCATCAGCCCGAGCCGATGCAGGATCCACGGCGTGAAGATGCCGGTGCCGGGGATCGGGAACGCCGAGTTGGCCGCCGCGATGAGCCCGGCCGGGAACACGCGCACGAGGTCGAGCAGCTGCGCCCGCACCTTGTCCGCATCCTCCTTCGAGATCTCGCGGCCACGCGCGCGCGCGAGGATGATGCCCATGGCTTCGCGGCTCTCGCCGAGCTCGGCGACGAAGTTCCGCCAGTGCGCGGCCGCGGCCTGCTTCGCCGCGGCCGTCATGCGCGTGAACAGGCTCGGCGGCCGCTCGAGCGCCTCGAGCTCGACCTGCAGCTCGAGGATCTCGCGAGCATCATACTGCTCGGCCGTGAGTCGCTCCGCGAGCTCGGTCAGCGTCTGCTCGGCCACGCGCAGGCGATCATACACCCACGCGCGGGCGCTACACTCGTACTCCTCGAGACGTTGCTCCGTCATGGACCGGCCGCTCGAATCGACCGCCGTCTGCATCACGCTCGTCGCGCTGACGGCGTGCGGACGCGGTGAGTCCGACGTCGCGCGGACCGACGTCGTGGCGGCGACGCCGAGCGCAGCCGTCGAGCCGTCCGCGGATCCGCTGGTGCCGCAGACGGTCGAGTTTCCCGGAGATGGTCGCACGCTGCGCGGCTACCTCTATCGACCGAGCGGCGCCGGGCCGTTTCCGACGATCGTGTTCAACCACGGCAGCGAGGAAGACCCGGGGGACAAGCGCGGCCAGGCGCTCTACTACGTGCCCCACGGCTTCGCGCTGTTCGTCCCGCATCGCCGTGGGCATGGGCTCTCGGGGCCGCGCGAGGACTACTTCGAGACCGCGATCGCTTCGAGCTCGGACCGCGACACCGCGCTGGTCGAACAGCTCGAGCTGCAAGTCGACGACGTCGCCGCCGCCGTCGCGTACGCGAAGACGCTGCCGTTCGTCGACGCGAACCGCATCGCGTTGGTCGGTTGTTCGTTCGGTGGCATCGAGTCGCTGTTCGCGGCGGAGCGCGACCTCGGCGTGCGCGCGGCGATCGACTTCGCGGGCGCATCGATCACGTGGAAGGACAACCCTGCGCTTCAGGATCGGATGCGACGAGCCGCCCGCGCGGCGCGAGTGCCCGTTCTGCTCCTGCAAGCGGAGAACGACTACGACACTTCGCCCACGCGCGAGCTCGACGACGAGATGACGCACGCCGGCAAGCCCCATCGCGCGCGGATCTTCCCGCCCCACGGCGACGGACCAGCCGGCGGCCACGCGTTCTGCACCGGCGGCGCCGCCCCACCCTGGGCGGACGAAGTGTCCGCATTCCTCGCCAGCGCGATGCCCTGATACCCGTGAGCCGCCGAGGGGTACACTTGCCCGATGCGGCGCGTGCTCGCGTACGGCTTGCTCGGCGGCGTGCTGATCGCGGCGCTGAAGGTGCTCGAGTACAAGCACTTCGTGCGCGCGTACCCGACCGAGCTCTACGGTGGGCTCGTCGCGCTCCTGTTCGCCGCGCTCGGCATCCACCTCGGTCGGCGATGGACCCGCGGCAAGGAGATCGTCGTGATCAAGGAGGTGCCGGTGCCGGTCCCCACCCCGATCGCCGACGGCCCGTTCGCGCCCGACCCCGGCAAGGTCGAGGAGCTCGGAATCACGCCGCGCGAGCTCGAGATCCTCGGGCTCATCGCCGAGGGTCTGTCGAACCGCGAGATCGGCGCGCGCCTGTTCATCTCGGAGAACACGGTGAAGACGCACTCGTCCCGGCTCTTCGAGAAGCTCGGGGTCGGTCGGCGCGTGCAGGCCGTCACGCGCGGACGCGAGCTGCGACTCGTACCGTAGCGACGGCGGGGGTCATCGAACGGGTGAATTCGCCATGGATCTCGCAGAATCATACGAACGGGCGATGCCGCCTCCGACCCCACGGCGCTAAGGGCAACGGCGATGGAAACCCCTTCGATGAAGCGCATCGTCCTCAAGTACGGCCTCGCCTCCGGCGCCGTCGTCACCACGCTGATGTCCGCCTCGGTCGGCCTCTACATGTCGGGCCGGCTCGACGGCGGGGGCAGCGAGCTCCTCGGCTACAGCACGATGGTGCTGGCCTTCCTGCTCGTCTTCTTCGGCATCCGCGCGTATCGCGAGGAGACCGGAGGGGGCGCGATCGGCTTCGGCCGCGCGTTCAAGGTCGGCATCCTCATCACGCTCGTGACCTCCGCCGTCTACGTGCTCGTGTGGCAGATCGTCTACTACGGCTTCTTCCCGAACTTCATGGAGGACTACCAGGCCCGCACGATCGCCCAGATGCGCGCGGCCGGCGAAGCCGACGCCGCGATCGCAGCGTCCCAGGAAGAGATGAAGCACTTCGCCGAGCTGTATGCGAACCCGCTCGTGAACATCGGCGTCACGTTCCTCGAGATCTTCCCGGTCGGTCTGGTGATGACGCTCGTGTCGGCGGGCATCCTGCGCCGCAAGCCGACGCCCATCGGCGCCGAAGCGACCGCGACCTGAGAGTCGGACCCATCACGCGAGCCTGCGCCGCCGGAGTACGAGCAGGAGCGCGAGCGCGAGCGGGCCCGCGGACGGTGCCTGCGAGCGGCAACCGCAGCCGCCTCCGTCGTCGGAGCTCGCGCCCGTGCCGCCCGTGCCTTCGCTGCCGTCCGCCTCGGTCGCTGCGCTCGCAGAGCCGGCGTCGTCATCCGACGCGGAGCCGCTCTCGTCCGCGCCCGTGTCGTCGTCCTCCGGATCGGGCGGCAGCGGCGAGTCGAGCAGCCACCGCACCGTGCGACGCACCTCGGTCTCGTTGCCGGCGAGGTCGCGCACGCGCGCGAGCACTTCGACGTCGGGATCCGACAGGCCGCCGTCGATCGGGATCGCCAGCACGTCGTGCTCCGCCGCGCCGCCCTCCGCGAGCATCGTCGTGCACATGCCGCTCGCGTCCACGATGCACACCACGAGCGATGCCGCATCGATGCCGCTCGGGATGTCGACCGTGCCCACGCGCAAGTCCGTCACCGTATCGCCGTCGTACAGCGCCGCGAGCGTGAGCGTCGGTCGCTGCGTGTCGTCGCGCTCCGCCGGCCCGCCGGGGGAGCCGATGTCGATCCAGCGGCCGAGCAGCCCGAGCTCCTCGGGCGTGATCTCCGTGGGGTGATCCGCGCCGAAGTCGAGATCGCGATCGTCGGGCGCGCTCGAGTCGTCGAACGTCGCATCGGTGTTGCCGTCGGTGCGCGCGTTCGCGGCCTTCCAGTACAGGAGGCTGCCGAGCGCGTTGAAGGCCCGCACGTAGCGGGTGAGCTGCGGGCGTCGGAACGTGGTGCCGTTCGTCGTCACCATGCGCTGCGCCTCGGGCACGCAGTTCTGCGAGCGATCGGTGACGAGGCAATCCCACGTCGATCCGGCCTCGGTGCCGGGGCGGTCGAGCGCGAGCGAGCCCGCCGGCGCGTCGCCGCCGTGGCAGCTGTTGCAGCGCGCGGCGAAGATCGGCGCGATGTCGTGCTCGAAGTCGATCTGCAGCGCCATGCCCTCGACCTCGCGCACGGCGGGCCCGTCGTCGGTCGCACCGGCGAGCAGCGGCACGATGCCCTCGCCCAGGCCGATCACGGCGTAGTCGGCCCCGGCCGCGTACGTCTCGTCGAACCCGACCCGCGACGCCTTGGAGTGCACATGGCATCCGCCGCACGTCTTCATCTCACCGGGCCGCAGGCTCTGCCACGACTGATCCGTGTTGAGCGTCCGTCCTTCGCAGTCGATGCCCTGCATCAGGTACGGCACGTTGGCCGGGAATCGCACGAGAAAGCTCGTGTCCGGGAAGCCGCTGGGATCGAGCAGCTCCTCGCCGTCGACTCGATTGCGCACGCCGAACTCGCCGAGGATCACGACGCGCTCGCCTGCGACGTTCGAGATCTGCTGGTACGTGTTGTCCCCACGATTCGGCTGCACGCCGAGGATGCGGACGCCGCACAGATCGTCGTCGCCGTACTCGATCGTGTCGGTGCCCTGCAGGTGGAACTGGTGCTCGCCGACGAAGTGGATGCCACCGACCGGGTGGGTCTCGCGATCGAGGATCGACGCAGCGCCGAGCAGGCCGAACGGCGTGCCCACCGGAAGCTCCGCGCGCGACACGATCTTGTCCGCCCTGGGGATCGCCGCCGGCGTCTCGATGCCGTGGATGTCCGCGTACGGCACGACCGCGCGCGCCATGATCTCGTGCCACTCTTCGGTGTCGACGACGACCTCGAGGTCGTTCGGATGCGCGGACGGGCTCGCCGTCACCTCGTAGATGCCGGCATCGCACGCGGGCGTGTCGAGCCCGAGCTGCGTGAACACGTTCGCTGCGACGCCTTGTCCACTGCCCGACGTCGCCGGCGGCACGGGCAAACCGAGCACGCCGAAGATGTCGTTGCTCGCGACCGTTCCGCACGCCCCCTTGCCCCACGTCACCGCCAGCCCGCCGTCGGGCAGCGCCGCTGGGTGCCCGAGCTTGCCGGCGAACACGATCGGATCCGCGTACCCGGGCAGCATCATCTCGGGCGCCGGCATCGCGCCGGCGAAGTTGTCACCGCTCGTCGACCACATCGCGAGCCGCACGATGTCGTGCGGTGCGTAGAGATCGGCGATCGGCGCCGTCGGATCGAAGATGCCCTCGATCCCCTTCGCCTCGGGCATCACACCGACGAGGTTGCCGAGCCCGTTGTTGTTGCCGCGATAGTAGTCGGTGAACCACACGCGGCCGTCGCTCGTCTGCGCGAGGAAGTGCGCGGCCTTGTGATCGACGTTCGCGCTCGTGATGGGCGAGTGGTCGCCGCAGTGCTGGCCATAGAATGCGAACGGCTCCGCGCCGTCGGGCGACTGCACGAAGATGCTGAACTGATTGCCGATCGTGCCGAATCCGCCGGGGCTGCCGTTGGTGTAGCGGAACGTGATGCCGCCGAAGATCTGCCAGCTCGAGTACGCCACGCGACCGTCGGCGAGCACGAGCGGGTGCTGATCCTGCGAGAGACCGTGATGGCTCGCGAGATCGAGGTTGCGTCCGTCCGGATCGACGGTCCAGATCCGCGAGCCGGGCGGGGCGCTGTTGGTGCCGAACACCATCGTCGTGCGGTTGCCGTCGCGCGTCGACGTGAATGCGAGCCGGCCGTCGGGCAACCACGCTGGACCCGCATCGATCGTGCCCGGCACGTGCGGCAGCTCGGTGAGCTCGCCGGTCGCGACGTCGACGAGCACGAGCCGCGCCTCGGTGGTCTGCAATCGATCGCTCGGCAGATCGACGAACGATCCGTCGCCTCCGACCTCGACCGAGAAGGCCTCGCTGCCGGGCTCGAGCGTGCCGTGGAACACCGAGAGCGCGATCGTCTCGCCGTCGAACGACACCGCCGGATCCATCGCGGTGCAGCTCGCGGCGTCGGTGGAGTCGGTGGAGCAGTCGTAGAGCACGCGCTCCGTGCCGTCGGGCTCGCGCAGCACGAGATCACACGGCGCGTTCCACCCGCCGAAGAAGTTCGTGACGTCGGGCAGCACGTCGTAGATGTCGATACCGGTGAGCGTGGTGCCGCCCGGCAGCGTGAGCTCCTCGGTCGTGCGCGCGCACCGGACGTAGGCGATCGGATCGTCCTGTGCGCGCGCATACGTGGGCGCGAACAGAACACCGACGAGCGACCACGGCACGAGACGATGGAACGGCATCGTTCTCGCGGTCGCACGAGCACCGCAAAACGGCTCAACCGCGTTCACGCGCGCCGCCGACAGCCCCCAACCGGGGGATCCGAGCCCCGCGAGCGAAGGAGATTTCGCACTGTCGCGCGTGCGGTCGAAGTGGACGACGCGCGCGCTCGCGTGACTACCGCTCCATGAAGCGAGCCCTCGCGAGCGCCGCCCTGCTCGTCGCGTGTACCGATCCAGCCTCGAACACGAGCGACGATGCGTCGGGCTCGACCGACGGCGGCCCCTCGACGGCCGACGGCCCCTCGACGCAAGGCTCCGCGGATTCCGTCGACGACGACGCGAGCGCGGGACCGGGATCGACGAACGGCGACGACTCGGACGACGACGACGACGACACCGCGGCCGACGGCACGACGACCGGCGGTGAGCCGCCCCTCGAGTGCAGCGCCTTCGTCGACCTCCAGCTCGGCGAGGACTGCGACGCGTACGACGTCGATGCGCGCAGCTGCGGAGGCGGATCGATGCCGGCGTGGCCATCCATCGGTGCGGCGATCGACGCGAGCACGCCGGGCGCGGTCGTCTGTGTGCGTGCGGGCGACTACGACGAGGATGTGGTCGTCGACGTGCCGGGTGACGAAGGCGCGCCGATCACGATCGCCGCGTATCCGCCCGAGGGCTGCCAGGGCGACATCGGCGATCGCCGCACCGACTGCAACGTGCGCATCGCGGGGCCGAGCGCGCGCGTCACCGTGGCCGCCGATCACGTCGTGCTCAGCGGCTTCGCGATGGTGGCCGGCGGCTTCGAGGGCTACGTGCTCACGATCCACGACGTCGCGGACGTGACGGTGCGCAACTGCCTACTCGACGGCAACTTCCAGGGCAGCGACAACCAGCACACTGGCGGCGTGTGCAGCGGCGTCACTGTCGTGAACACGTCGTACGTCACCTTCGAGCGCAACGAGGTCCTCAACAACGCCGACGACGGCTTCGAGATGTACGAGTCGGATCATCTGGTGCTGCGCAACAACGAGGTGCACGGCCTGCACGCGTGTGGCACCGACGATCAATGCGTGGGCCCGTGCTTCAACGGTCACAGCGACGGCTTCGAGGGCGACGCGCTCGACGACGTGACGTTCGACGCCAACTTCGTCTACGACATCAACAGCACGTCCCCGTTCATCTTCGGCACGGTGGGCGAGACGTCCACGAACCTGACGTTCGTGAACAACATCTTCTACGGCCCCGAGGTCGGCTTCGCGATGTACATCCAGGGCGCCGCGAACGTGCGGATGTACAACAACGTGATCTGGGGGCGTCTGCAGGGCGCGTACGGCGGCTTCGCGATCGGGCCCGACGTCTCGGCGCTCGAGATGATCGACAACGTGATCTTGTCGATCAACTACGCGCACCTCGGCGGCAGCTACGACGCCGCCGAGCACCACAGCGATCACAACGTGTTCGGCGCAGCCGTGGGCCAGTTCGAGGAAGGCCCCACGGACCTCGTCGGCGATCCGGGCTTCACGATGATCCCCTTGTCCGACGCGCTCGACGACTTCCAGCCGTACAGCGACGTGCGCCCCGAGCACTTCCGGCTGCAGCGCGACAGCATCGCGAAGCAAGCGGGCACGAAGACCGCGGACACCCCCGACCACGACTTCTTCGGCAACCCTCGCAGCGACACCCCGAGCATCGGCGCGATCGAGTGATCGCCGGGTCGTACCCGCCGGCGATGCAAGAACTGCCATCCCACTCGGCGGAATCTGCCGGCTTCGACGCATCCCCGTGCGCTTGACGGCGCCCCGTGTCGCCGTGGCACGATCGGCGGGTGGTGGTGAAGTTCGTCGACGATCAGGAACGATCGCGCCGCGTGAGTCTCGCGACGCTCGTGGCCGCGCTGGCGATCGGGTGTGGCGACTCGGCCGCAGACCAGGTCGAGGCGACGAGCTCGAGCAGCGAGACGACGGAGGAGACGACGAGCGACGAGCCGAGCGAGCCCGACCTGCCCGCCCCGGAGTCGTGCGTGGGCAAGACGTCGTTGCTGTACGACCCGAGCGCAGGCAGGCTCGACGCGTTCCCCGACGACGCGTTCACCGAGGACGCCGAGACCGAGACGGGCGTGCGCGTGCGCGATTTGACGGACGCACTCGCGAACGACGAGCCGCTCGCCCACTTCCCGAGCCTGTACGCCGGACTCGCCACGCTCGACGGGTTCGGCACGACGGCACCGATCTTCCTGCGCTTCACGGGGATGATCGATCCCGAGAGTCTCCCGGGGTCACCCGGCCCTCCGGGACCGGAGGACCTCTCCGTGCAGCTCTTCGCCCTCGCCGGAAACGTTCCGTTCCCCCTGGAATTCGAGTGGCGTCTCGTCGACGAGGGTGATGCGGGTACGACTCTACTGATGACTCCGGTACGGCCGCTGCAGGCGGGCGAGCGTCATGCATTGCTGCTAACGTCGGCAGTGCGAGACACGTCCGGCGATTGCATCGCGTCCAGCCCGGCGATGCAGGCGGTGCTCGACGGCGAGACCGAGGACCCGACGCTCGCGCGCGCGGCCGAGCGCGTGGCGGAGCTGGCCGGAATGACATTCGCCCCCGACTTCACCGACGTGACGGCGGCAGTGGTCTTCACCACGCAGACGAATCTGCCGGAGAACGCCGCGATCGCCACCGCGATCGCCGAGGCCATGCCACCGCCGTCGACGCTCGTGGGATGCAACTCCGATCCGTACGAGCCCTACCGCGTGTGCGAAGCGGTGCTGAAGATGGCCGACTTCACCGACGAGAGCGGCGTCGTCACGAACGCGCCCGTGCCGGAGAGCTTCTACGACGTGCCCGTGATCGCCTACCTGCCGAAGACCGGAGAAGCCCCCTTCCCCACCGTGATCTTCGGGCACGCGCTCACGGGCGATCGCCGATCGGCGGCGTGGCACGCGTACCTGCTGGCGCCGCTCGGCTACGCCGTGATCGCGATCGATGCACCGAAGCACGGCGATCATCCCGACGCCGCCGTGAACCAATCGGCGCTCGATCTCATGGGTCTCAGCCTCGACGCGAGCGATCCATTCCACGCCCTCGACGCCCGCGACAACTTCCGCCAGGCGGCGTTCGACAAGCTCCAGCTGCGGCGGCGCATCGAAGCGGGCTTCAACGTCGACGCCGACGGCCAGCCCGACTTCGACATCGCGCGTCTGCACTACATCGGCGTCTCGCTGGGCGCCGTGATGGCGCCGCAGTTCCTCGCGTACGCACCGGACATGCGCTCCGCCGTCCTCACGGTGGGCGGCGCGCAGCTCACGGACATCGTGCAAGGCGAGGAGTTCTCCGATCTCGTCGCACTCGCCACACCGGGGCTGACATCGGCGGAGCGCACTCGTCTGCTCGCGATCGCCCAGGCCACGCTCGATCGCGGCGAGCCGGCCGTGTTCGCGCGGTACGTGCTCGAGGATCGATTCGAGGGCTTCGAGGCCGACCCGCTGAACCTGCTCGCGCAGATGGCCGTCGACGACGCGATCGTGCCGAACACGAGCACGGCCGCCCTCGCGCGCGCGCTCCGCGTCGGGATCGTCGGACCCGAGCCGGTGCCGCTCGACGGCGTTCCGAGCGTGGACGACGTGCCGACGGCGGACAACTTCGCGGACGGCCAGACGGCCGGCCTGTTCGAGTTCACGCGAGCCCACGGGAGCGAGCCCGCGACCCACTACAACCTGCAGGACGACCCCTACGCTCAGTCGCAGCTGCGCGCGTTCATCACGAGCGCCGACGAGGGCAAAGGTGGCGCGACGATCATCGATCCCTACGCGCGTTGACGAACGCCGCGGAGCCTCGGGGTGGGCAGGCCCCAGCGAATTGCAGGGGGCGTGATCACGAACTCGGCAGTACGCAGCGGGACGTAGTTTCCCTCACCCGACGCGCCGGTTCGACTGCTCAAGGCGAGGAGCCGTCGACCATGCGCAGACACTCGCTGCCCTCGATCGCCCTCTTCTGCCTGCTCGGTGGGTGCTACACGGGCGTGGGCGGACCCGGAGCGAGCGGCGGCGACGACGGGGACGACGACGACGCGGGCGACGACGACGCGGACGACGATGCGGGCGACGACGACGGCCCGGACGAGCCGTTCCAGACCAGCGTCTTCGAGTGCGATCCCACGCAGACGCCGACCGACCTGCCGCTGCGCCGACTCTCGCGCGTGCAGTACGAGAACGCGCTCGGCGATCTCGCGACGATCCTCGTCGGGGCGGAGGGTGCGGAGACGCTGCTCGACGCGGCCGCCAACCGACTGCTCGCGATTCCGACCGACGTGCGCTCCGGCCCCGATGCGAAGTACGGCGGGCTGTCGCGACTCGACCAGTCGATCTTCCAGGAGACCGTCGAGGGCACGTATCGCGTCGGCGACGCGATCGGCAAGACGCTCGTCGCCAGTCCGTCGATGCTCGAGGTCGCCGCGGGTCCGTGCGCGACCGATGCGGACCCCGGCAACGACGCGCAGTGCATGGCGGACTTCGTGGCCCGTTTCGCACCCCGCGTGCTGCGTCGTCCGCTGACGGACGCCGACATCGAGTTCTATGTCGACGTGGCGGGCGACACGCTCGAGGTCGAGGACTACGCGGACATCGTCACCGTGCTGCTCGCTTCGCCGGAGCTGCTCTACTTCGTCGAGCAAGGCTTGCCCGACGAGAGCGGCCCCGGCACGCGGCTCACCGCGCACGAGCTCGCCGCGCGCCTGTCGTTCCACTTCTGGCAGACGATCCCCGACGACGAGCTCGTCGCGCTGGCCGACTCGGGCGAGCTGCTCGACGACGACGTCTACGAGGCGCAGGTGGAGCGCATGGTCGACGACGCGCGCACGCGCGACGCGATCGGCGAGGTGTACGGCGAGTGGCTCGACTCGCCCAATCTGCACGAGCTCGACGCGGCGGTGGGCGAGCCCGCATACGACGCCTTCCTCGACGGCTTCACGCCCGGCCCCGACACGCGCACGCACATGGCCGACGAGGTCCGCGAGATGGCGGCCTACTACACGCTCGAGTCGCCGGGATCGTTCGAGGAGTGGTTCCGCTCCGACAAGTCGTTCGCGCGCACCGAGGACATCGCGTCCATCTATGGCGTCGCGCCGTGGACCGACGGCGAGCCGCCGACGCTGCCCGACGGTCGCGAGGGCGTGATCACGCGCGCGCTGGCGCTCGCCACCGGCAGCGCGGTGACCCATCCGATCCTGAAGGGCGTGTACGCGCGCAAGACGATCCTCTGCGACGTGTTGCCGCCGCCGCCCGCCGACGCGATGACGGTCGCGATGGGTGTGGAGGACGTGGGCCTGGGTGCCCGCGCGTACGCGCAGGCGATCAGCGAGGCGCGAGGCGACTGCGCGTCGTGCCACGAGACGCTCGTGAACCCGATGGGCTTCATCACCGAGGACTTCGACGCGCTCGGCCGCCATCGCACGATCGAGAACGTCTACGACAAGACCACCGGCGAGCTGATCGGCACCGCCGAGATCGACACGAACGCGGTCCCACGCGTCACCGCCGACGACGATCGGCCCGCGTCCACGGCCGCCGAGCTCAACCAGTACCTGCTGGAGAGCGAGCGTCCGCAGGCCTGCTTCGCGCGCCGCTACTTCCGGTTCACGTTCGGCCGCATCGAGGACGACACGAGCGACGGTTGCTCGCTCGCGACGCTCCACCAGGCGCTGCTCGACGGCACCGACCTCGGCACTGTCGTCCGCGAGATCGCGATGCGCCCCGAGTTCCGCACCAAGACGTTCGAAGGAGAGTGAGGCGATGGGACCCACGAAGCCCGGGACGACGCGACGGATGTTCCTGCGCTGCAGCGCGGGCTCGCTCGTCGCGATTCCGTTCCTCGACTCGCTCGCGCCGCGAACGTCCCACGCGGGTGGCGGCAACGGATTGCCGCGCCGGCTCGTCGCGTTCGGCACGGGTCATGCGGGCGTGCGCGGCACGAACATGTTCCCCGCCCAGGACACGCTCACCGCGTCGCAGAGCTACGCGGGTCACACCGTCCGCTCGGGCGCGCTGGTCCCCACGGTGGACGGCGGCGTCGCGTCGCTGTCGCCGGTGCTCAGCGCGAGCTCGTCGGTGCTCACGGCCGGGCTCGCCGCGAAGATGAACGTGCTGCGCGGCCTCGACGCGGGTTTCTACACGGCCCACACGCGCGGCATCTACCTCGGCAACCTCGCGGGCGAGGACGAGACGCTGAACTCCGCGGCGAACCGGCGACCCACGATCGATCAGGTGCTCGCGTACTCACCCGCGTTCTACTCCGGTGCTCCACTCGTTCGCTCGCTCAACCTCGGACAGACGTTCTCGATCTCGGTGGGCCGCGAGAATCCGTTCGACCCGAACAGCCCGTTGCAGGAGACGCCGGTCGCGACATCGTCGCTGTCGGTGTTCGATCAGATCTACATCCCGCCCGATCCGAACGCGATGCCGCGCCAACCGGTCGTCGATCGAGTGCTCGCCGACTATCAGCGCGTGCGCACCGGCGCTCGGATCTCCGCGCAGGATCGCGACCGCCTCGACGCCCACATCGCGCGGCTCTCCGATCTCGAGGCCAAGCTCACCGCCGTGCAGAGCTGCGACTCCGTCGATCCTCCGACGATGGAGGCGAGCGATGTGATGTTCCAGAACCCGGACTACGGCAGCAACCCCGAGGCGCAGTCGCAGTACTGGCGGCTGTGGACCGACCTCATCGTGATCGCGTTCAGCTGCGACTCGTGCCGCATCGCGACGATGGGGGGCGACATCTTCATCGACTATACCGGCGCCGATTACCACCAGGACGTCGCGCACCGGGCGAACTTCGAGCCCGGCTCGCCGCCGCCGGACGACCAGCTGCCCGACGTGCACGCGCAGGAGCTGATCGTCACCGGCAGCCAGGGCTTCTTCGAGCGCGTGTACCTCGATCTCGTCGCGAAGCTCGACGCGGTGGACGACGGACTCGGCGGCACGCTGCTCGACTCGAGCCTCGTCGTGTGGACGCAGGAGGCCGGCATCTACACGCACGATGGAGTCGACTGCGCAGTGGTGATGGCCGGCGGGGCGGGTGGCGGCCTGCAGACCGGCAACTTCTGCGACTACCGCAACACGGCGGTGCAGGGCAATCAGTACGGCGACTCGTATCCGGGTCCGTTCCCCTGGTATCCGAGCGACAACACGCCGGAGTTCAGCTGGTACGGGCTCTTGTTGCCGCAGTACTACGGCACCGTGCTGCAGGCGATGGGCATCGCGCCCGACGAGTACGAAGAGACGAGCTACGGCGGCTACGGCCCGATGTACGTGTCGGCGGATTTCGACGACATCTATCCCGAGTCCGTCCGCCAAGCGGCGCACGACATGCTGCCGTTCCTCGCGCCGTGATCTGCGGGCAGCCCGCGCATCACTGGAAGTTCTGGTTCGCCCACACGCCTTGCGTCGACGGCGAGAAGCCGCACGCGACTCTCGTGTAGCTCGGGTTCGACATGTTGATGTAGTGGCCGTGCTCTTCGAACGGCTCGCCCGGGCCCTCGTCCCACATCGCTTGGAGGCAACCGTTCACCACGTCGGTCTCCGACGGCCAGTTCGGGCACGTGTTCTGCGCACCCTCGCCGCACGCGCCGAAGTTGCCGTGCGCGGCTCCGGTGCTCTGGTCGTTGGCCGACTGCTCGTCGCTGCACATCTCGGCGTCGGTCCATCGCTGCAGCGGCGGCAGGCACTGGCACTCCCAGCGGAACTGGTTGATCCGGTCGACGCAGTCCTGCGCGAAGTCGCCGGTGCTCGCCGCCGGCACGGGCGTGCACCCGGCGATCGGCTCCGCGAGCGGCCCGCTCTCGCACCCGCTCATGCCTCCGCTGTCGTCGCCGGCCGAAGGATCCGTCTCGTCGTCGTCGTCGTCCGCGCCGGTGCCGTCGTTCGCCTCGTCCGCGCCGGCGTCGTCCTCGTCGTCCGAGGCGCAGGCCGGCAGTGAAGCAAGGAGGACGGCAACGACGAGGGTCCGCATCCCCGCAGTAAACCACGAGCCGACGCGCGGGGGCGTACCGACCGCTGGAAATACCTGACAAAAGGCTGTCATTCGGGTCGGGTAGGCTCCTCCCATGAGCAACACGGCCAAGCATCACGGAAGCTGTCTCTGCGGCGACGTCCAGTTCGAGGTCGAAGTCGACCTCACCCAGGGGTCGCGGTGCAACTGCACGATGTGCACGAAGCTCGGCGCCGTCGGGAGCATCGTGAAGCCGCCGGCGTTCACGTTGCTGTGCGACGAGTCCAAGCTCGATTCGTTCACGCGCACGCCCGAGATCGGTACGCGCTTCTGGTGCGCGCGCTGCCACATCTACTGCTTCGGCAAGGGCCACCTCGAGCAGGTCGGCGGCGACTTCGTGTCCGTCAACCTCGACTGCATCGACGGCTTCGACGTGACCAAGGCCGAGCTCATCCACTGGGACGGCCGTCACGACAACTGGCAAGCCGGCCCGCGCCCGACTCCATGGCCGATCACGGCGTAGGCACGGTCGTCGTCACCCCGCGGCGCGTCGCCGGTTGTGCCACTTCGCGGCGTACGGCAACGCGAACATGTACAAGCCCGTGACGAGCAGGAACACGAGCGGGATCAAGGCGGCGATTCCGACGATCACGCCGAGCTGCTCGTTGCCCAGCATCGCGAGGTTGAGGATCACCGCCGCTGTGAAGGCGATCGACAACCAGCGATGCAACTTGCGGATCGACGAGCTCCAGCTCATTTGCCGCGCGCCTCGATCATCTTCCAGCCGTTGCCCGACGGATCGCGGAAGCCGGCGTCCGTCGTGCCGAAGCGAGAGATGGGCTCCTGCGTGAACTCGACGCCGCGCGCGAGCATCCGATCGTACGCCGCGCGGCAGTCGTCCACCGTGAGCACGAGCGGCGGCATCGCGCCCTTCGCCACGCAGGCTTGCAGCGCCTGCGCCGTGGCGGCGTCGTGTACCGGCGGACCCGGCTTGAAGAGGCCGAGCTGGAACGACGGCTGGTCGGGATGTTGCACCGTGAGCCAGCGATAGTCACCGTTGCGCACGTCCGTGTGGACGCGGAATCCGACCTTCTCCACGTAGAACGCGAGCGCCTCGTCTTGATCGCGCACGTACACACCGACCATGTCGACACCTTGGGTCATGGGACCTCCGTTTCCTCGGGCTCGGTGATACCGCCCTCGCCGTGCCGACGCTTCTCCGAAACTGAGATCGTGAGGTCCGGTCGCGCCGCCGCGGCGAGGAAGCATGGCGGCACGTGCCAGACCGCCCGCGCGGCCGCGCGCTCCCGTGCTCGCATCGAGGTCGGGCTCTCGCCGGTGACGTCGCGGAACGTGCGCCCGAACGTGCCCATGCTCGTCCACCCGGTCTGGAACGCGATCTCCGTGATGGGCAGATCGGTGTCGCGCAACAGCGTCGTCGCCCGCTCCACGCGGCGGGTGAGCAGGTACCGATGCGGCGGTACCCCGAACGCGTGCTTGAACGATCGCGCGAAGTGAGCCTCGCAGACCCCGCTCACCCGCGCGAGCCGCCGCACGGGCCACGCCTCGTGCGGCGCACCGTCCATGCGGTCCTTCGCACGCAACAAGCGACGCAGCAGCTCGGGGTCCTCGCTCGTGGTGCGCCTCGGCGGAAGCGTACCGGACCCCTGCGGCGCTCGCGAGGGCGGCGCTACTCGTCCGCGGTCCCCGCGGTGTGCACCGCGGTCGCGAGGGTGCGCCGATCGACCGGAGGATCCGCGGGCTCGCCCGCGAGGAACTCGGCGACCGCGCGGGCCTGCTGTGCCGCGGGCGCGCGCGCGTCGAGCTCGAGCGCCTTCGCGTCTTCGTCGACGCCGTCGCACGTCGCGTCGCTCGGCGCCGAGTCGTACGCGAATCGGTCGCGTGGGGCCGCGCCGCACGTCGGGTCGAGATCCGCGGGGATCGACACGACCTCGGGCGGGGCGACCGCGGCGCGATCCGAGTGCGCGGCACAGCCGCCACCGAGCAGCGTTGCGAGCACGATGCGCCGCGCCGTCTTCACGACGCGCGATGCTGCAACGCCAGCGCCACCGGAAAGTCGAGCGGCTGCCGTCGCGCGATCGCGCCGAGTCGCCACACCGGGCGCGCGCGCACGCCCACTCTGCTCAGGGGATGCCGCCGCCGACGGTGACGGTGACCGAGAACGACGCGACCTCGGCGCAGCACGAGCAGCCGATGCGCACGTCGAGGTAGCGGCGCGCCGTTCCATCGTCGAGGTGATCCCATTCCGAGGACTCGGTCGTCACCGATAGCGTGGCGCCCGACGCCGTACGCATCCCGTCCGCGCCGAGGAACGGCACGCAGTGCGCATCGAGCATTCCCGTGGTTGCCGCGTCGTCCAACAGCTCGTCGAACGGCTCGACGGGCGCGACCAGCCGCATCGCGTGTCGCAGACACGCCGCGACGACGTCGAGATCGACGCCGTCGCACCGCGGTCCTTCGACCGGTGGGATGCCATCGGCATCGGGCGCACCGCTCGGCACCGCGGCCGGGATCGGCGGGGGCGCGGGCTCGCCCGATCCAGCGGCACCACCGAACCTGCACCCCGCGAGCGCGAGGACGAGCGCAAAGAAGCGCCTCGGCACACGGCCATGGTCGCACGCTCGAGGGCGATGAGCGACAATCGCTCGAGCACGACCGAGAGGAGACGACGATGGCAATCGAAGACGACCAACACGCGCTGTGGAACGGCATCGCCGGCAACGCGTGGGTCGACGCGCAGGAGACGCTCGACGCGATGCTGCGCCCGTTCGAGGAGCTCCTCGTCGCCGCCGCGACGGGCGAGCGCGTGCTCGATGTCGGCTGCGGCACCGGCAGCACGACCATCGCGCTCGCGCGCGCTCGCGGTCACTGCACCGGCGTCGACATCTCCGAGCCGATGATCGCCCTGGGCCGCACACGGGCGGAGCGCGAGCACTCCGCGGCGACGTTCGTGTGTGCCGACGCCGAGACCCACCCGTTCGCGCCGGCGAGCCACGACATGATCGTCTCGCGCTTCGGCGTGATGTTCTTCTCGGATCCGGTGCGCGCGTTCACCAACCTGCGGCGTGCCGCGAGCCCCGGCACCGCGCTGCGCGTCATCGCATGGCGCAGCCCGGCGGAGAATCCGTTCATGACGGCGGCGGAGCGGGCCGCCGCGCCGCTCCTGCCCCCGCCGCCGCCGCGCGACCCGGACGCGCCGGGACAGTTCGCGTTCGCGGACGATCGTCGCGTGCTCCGCATCCTCGAAGAGAGCGGCTGGATCGAGCCCGACATCCAGCGGCTCGACGTCGCGTGCACGTTTCCCGAGGACGCGCTGCTCCGCTACGTCATGCGGCTCGGCCCGCTCGGTCGGATGCTCGCGCAGGTCGACGAGTCCGCGCGCGCACCGATCATCGAAGCGGCGCGCAAAGGGCTCGATCCCTTCGTGCACGGCGCCGAGGTCCGCTTCACCGCGGCGTGCTGGAACGTCGGCGCACGCACGCCGTAGTCGACACTTCCACGTGTGAAAGCGACGCGGGTTCCCGTGCGCGGCGCTTCGTCGCGCGCGCGGAACTTCGTCGCACCGACGCGGTCACCGTTTGCGATGAAATCCGAACCGTCGTGGGTGGGCAAGGTGATCGCCGGCAGCGCGTCCGCGATCCTCTTCGTGGTGTTCGTCGTGCACGCGCAGGGAGGCTGTGATCGGGGCGCGAGCGAGACGCCGCCGCCGCAGAGCGAGCCGCCACCACCTACGCCGCCGGCGAAGGATCCCCCGCCCGAGCCGAAGCTCGCGGAGGAGCCGGCCACCAAGAAGAGCGGGCTCTACGAGATGAAGGGGCCGGCGGTGCGCGAGCTCTACTTGGGCTCCAGCAAGTCGGACCCCGACATCTGGGGGCCTCGCACCGACGTACCCGCCGCGCAGGAGGCGAAGTCGAAGTGACGACGGCGTTCGTCGGGCTCGCCGGGCTCGCGCTCTTGTTCGTGCCGCTCGAGTGGGCCTTCCCGGCCCGCCCGGCGCAACGGCGCTGGCGCGCCGATCTCGTCACCGATGTGGCGTTCTACTTCGGGCAGGCGCTCGTCTTCGGAGCCGTCTGCGTCGCGGTGCTCGATCTCTTCTTCTCGCCGTTGCGCGCCGCGGAGGCGCTCGCCGACGTGCGACGGATCTTCGCCACGCTGCCGACCACCGTGCGTGCGGTGATCGCCCTGCTCCTCGGCGATCTCGCGCTCTACTTCGTGCACCGTCTGCAGCACCGTTCGGACTGGCTCTGGCGATTCCACGGCGTCCACCACACCGCGCAGGAGCTCGACTTCGTCGCGGCGCATCGCGAGCACCCGATCGACGGCATCGTCACGCGGCTCGTCGTGAACCTGCCCGCCGTCGTGCTCGGCATGTCGTGGGCGGGCCTGCTCGGGCTGCTCACGTTCCGCGGGCTGTGGGCGACCTTCATCCACGCGAACGTGGCGCTGCCGCTCGGCCCGCTCGAGCACCTGTTCGGCTCTCCACGGTTGCACCACCGCCACCACGAGCGCCGTCGCGACGCGGGCAACTACGCGAACCTCGCACCGTGGATCGATCGGCTCTTCGGCACGTACCGCGCACCCACGTCGACACCCGCTCCGCTCGGCGTCGACGAGGCGTGGCCACGCAGATACCTCGCGCTGCTCGTTCATCCGTTCTCGAGACGGCGCTCGCGCCACGCGTGACCGGTCAGCGTGCCTCCGCGAGCGCGGCATGCAGCATGGCGCGCGCCGACCACCGCATCGTCTTCGCGGCTTCCTCGCGCGACAGCCCGGCCACGTCCGTGAGCCAGACGAGCGCTTCGATGCCGACCGCGCTGCGGATCGCGACGACCAGCCGACGCAGCTGCGCGCGCGAGAGCCGACCGCGCAACGGCTCGAGTGCGTCCTCGAGCCAGCCGATCACACGACCCTGCCGCAAGACCAGCCGATCGGGCGGCGTGCTCGGATCGAGCGACAGGCGCAGCATCGTGCGCTGCTGCGCCTCGGTTGCGATCAGATAACGGGTCAGCTCTTTCATCGCGAGCTCGAGCCGCGCTTCCGGGTCTGCCGGCGCCGACTCGGGCAGGAGCGAGTGCGAGGTCGTCTCCGGGTACGCCGCCGCGAGCAACTCGGCCTGGTTCCGGAAGTAGCGGTACGCCGTCGTGCGGGAGATCGACGCCGCCTCCGCGGCGTCTTCGACCGTCGGCGCGAGCCCGCGGCCGACGAGCTCGCGGGCCGCGGCCACGAGCGCGTTGAGGGTCCGGAGCTTCTGCTGGCTGCGGCCCGCGGTCAGATCAGCGGCCGTGGTGAATCGCGTCACGATTAATATGGTACCACAGTCCCTTCGTGGTACCATAGTACCACGAAAGCATCCAGGAGGCCAGCGATGGTGACGAAGAGTTCGATCGTTCGGGGCGAGGGCGAGGGCGAGAAGCTGTGGTTCTTCGGCGGCGGCGTCCACACGTGGAAGGCGACGAACCAAGAGACCGAGGGCTCGCTCAGTCTGTTCGAGGACACGATGGTGCGCGGCAAGTGCACGCCGCTCCATCACCATCCTCACCACGACGAAGTGGTGTATCTGATCGAGGGCGAGCTCCTCGTCCACCGGGAGGACGGCCCTCGTCGAGTCCGCGCAGGCACCACGCTCGTCACACCACGAGGGGTCCCACATGCGTTCGTCGTGCTCTCGGAGACCGCGCGGCTGCTCTGTCTGAACACGCCGGGCACCGGCGAGGCGTTCTATCGCAGAGCGAGTGTGTCGCTCGATGCGAGCGGCGAGGACGGCCCGGTCGACTTCGCGAAGATCGCCGAGGCGGCGAGGGAAACGGGCGCGACCGTGATCCTCGGTCCTCCGCCCTTCCCTCGCGAGCAGCCGTGAAGGGTGACGCTCAGAACGCGAAGAAGCCGAGGCCGACGTTGAACGTCATGTAGAGCTCTTGCGGCGAGTCGTCGGTCTTCGCGGCCCAGTTGAAGCGCGAGCTGAGGATCACCTGCGGGCCGGGCGTGTCGATCTGCACGCCCAGCATCGGCATCAGGCCGAAGTGCCAGCCGGTCTGATCGGCGTACACCCACCCGGCATCGGCGCGCCGCTGCGTGTAGTACGTGCCGATGCCGAGGCCGACGAACGGCTCGGCCCACCCACGTCCACGGATGCCGCCGCGACCGGTGGGGATGTGCACCGTGGCGGTCGCCATGATCGGCAGCGTCTCCGTGCTGCGCAGCTCCGTCGCCGTGAGCGCGGAGTTCTCGAAGTGTCGCGTCGCGCGGACGACGTCGTCGGTGTACGTGTAGCCGAACAACACGCCGACCGCGATGATCGGCTTGATGCGATAGCTGAAGCCCGCCGAGAAGCCGCGCACGGAGAAGTCGTCGACGAAGCGGTAGCTGCTCCCGACGTTCTGGTTCATGTCCCAGTAGAACGTGAACTGCCCGCGCTCTCTCGGCGGACGGCGAACGGGCTTCGTGGGCGGGGGGACCGTTTCCACGGGCGCCGCGGCCGGTGTCGTCGCCGTCGCAGGTGCGGGCGTCGCCGCGGGCGCGGGCTCGGCCGGCGGCGTCGTCGGCTCGGCCGTCGGCGGCGGCGCCTCGGTGGTCGGCGTCGTCGCAGGTGCAGGCGTCGTGGTGGGTGCCGGCGTCGTGGACGGTGCAGGCGTCGTCGCGGGAGCCGGTGACGTCGCGGGGGCCGGCGTCGTCGCGGGGGCAGGCGTCGTCGGACCGACGAAGGCGAGATGGGCGAGCAAGAAGGCGATGCTCATGGGTCGTCACTCGGGCAGCGGAACGTCGAGGCCGTAGATGGGGTCGACGGCATCGCCGACGACGAGATAGTCGGATTGCTCGAACGCCTGATCGATCACGTTCTCGATGCGCGTCCTGGGCGACGCGTCCGACGACAACAGACCCAGCGCAGTGGCGGTCCAGATCGCGGGGACGGTCTCGATCTCGTCGACCGTCTCCATCCGACTGGGCTGCAGCATCACCGTGAGGAGCGTGCCCGTCGGATAGTTCACGGTGACGGTGTCGTACGGGTAGTACGGGTAGTAGAGATAGTACGGGTAGTACGGGTACCAGTACGTCGTGGTCACCCAGTGATCGGATGCGACCTTGCCGTTGAGAATGAGGACATCGGCCGCGGCGACGTCGTCGATGCGCGTCCAGCCGGCGTCGGCCATGTTCTCGGCGACGCGATCGATGTAGTCCTGATCGTACGCGTCGGTCAGCTGACGCGGATCGTCCACGAGGTCGCTGAGGTCCGCGACCGACTCCGGCATCGCGAAGGTCCGCAGCGCCCCGAAATCGAAATCGGGCTCCTGCACCGTGAACACCGCATCGATCTGGCTGGAGTCACCGATCGTCTCGGTGGTGTATGCACAGCCGTGAAGCAGCGCGGCGCACGAGCACCCTAGGGTCGCCTTCCACATGGGGCCGATGATGGGAGGACGCCTCGGCCTGCGTCAAGCGATTGTGGATGTTCGGGGACGCTCAGGCCGGTCCGCGCAGGCTGGCCTTGAGGCGGTCGAGGATCGCGTGCTCCTGGTCCGACACGCCCTTGTGCAGGCCGAGCAACCGCGCGAGCCCACCACCGGACGCCTCCGCGACCTCGTGCGCAGCTTTTGCGAAGGTCGCGACGCGTTGGTCCCGCTCGGCGGTGGGCAACACGGAGAATCCGGTCTGCAACACCTCCACCGCGACGTCGAACAGCGCATCGGACGGTCGCACGGCGAGCCATTCGACCAGCGTCGCATACGACGGCGAGCTCTCCTCGAGCCCGCGCTGCCTGGCGAGGCGGAGCACGGCGTCCCGCTCCTCGTCGGTCACCGAGCCGTCGCCCCACGCGATCTGGACGAGCGGAGCGAGCAGCAGTGCCGCTCCGGTGTCGAGCGTGATCCCGAGATCGGCCACGCGCCGGAGGAGATCCGGATCGTCGACTTGCAGCTTCTCCGCGAGTGCCTTGGCGATGGCCTCGAGGCGCGCGTGCTCGCGCATCTTCTTGATGAGCTCCTCGTCCTTCGCGTTCGCCCACTGCTCTTCGAACGCTCGCTCGCGTTCCTTCCAGATGTCGTGCGCCATGGCGTTTCCTTCGTGGTCTCCGCCAGTATAGCATCCGCAGCGGGGTGGCGATCCGCACGGAATCGAGTGCGTGTGGCGTGGGCTTCGTCGCAAGTCTCACGGGCGCGCCGAGTCATGGCGTGCTGCAGGCCGCCTTGCGGGCCCTGCGAACGATGGAGCATCGAGGCGCGTGCGGTCCCGACGGCGTGACGGGCGACGGTGCCGGTGTGATGACGGACATCCCGTTCGATCTGCTCGGCGTGGAACCCGGCACCGTCGCGATCGCCACGCTGTTCCTCGTGTCCGAGCCCGAGCGCGCGGCGCGGGCATTCGACGCGTTCGCCCGGACCAACGATTTCTTCGGCATCGAGGTGCTCGGCGCGCGCGAGGTGCCCGTCGATCCCTCCGCGCTCGGCCCCGTCGCGCGCGCGACGATGCCGCGGATCGTGCAAGTGATGCTGCAGCGCCCCCCGCAGTGTCGCACCGAGCGTTCGTTCGAGGCGCTGCTCTACACCGCGAAGCAGCTCGGCCGCGGCAAGCTGAAGGCGTGCGGCGGTTGGCTCGATGTGTTCTTCCCGTCGTACTCGACGCGCACGATCGTCTACAAGGCACTCTGCCGCGGGGCCGATCTCGACAAGTTCTACCCCGACCTCGCCGATCCGCGCTTCGTCACGCGCTTCACGGTGCTTCATCGCCGGTTCAGCACCAACACGCGCAGCACTTGGGACAAGGTCCAACCGATGCGCCGGCTGGCGCACAACGGCGAGATCAATACCATCGCTGCGAATCGCTCGATGGCCTACTCGCGCGAAGCAGCGCTCGGGCTCGCCGCGGACGAGCTGCTGACGCACGCGGAGATCAGCGACTCGGGCAGCCTGAACGAGATGATCGAGGCGCTGCGCTCGCGCAGCAGCATTCCGCGCCTCGACGACATCATGGCGATCCTCATCCCGCCCGCCGGTGATCGCACCGGGTTCTACCGGTTCTGGGGCCGCGCCATGGAACCGTGGGACGGGCCTGCGCTCGTCGCGTTCGCCGACGGCGAGACGATCGGTGCGCGACTCGATCGCAATGGCTTCCGGCCCGCGCGCTGGTGTCGGACCGCCGACGCGTTCCACTTGGCGTCCGAGGCCGGTGCGTTCGCGCTCGACGAGGCCGCGATCGTCGCGAAGGGCACGCTGCACGCCGGTAGCGGTGTCACGGTGGAGCTCGCCACCGGCGAGCTCCACATGCGCGATCCCAGCGAGGCGCGCGAGAATGCCGGTGCGGTGTTCGACGCCCGACTCGCGTCGCTGGCCGAGCTCCCGCGTCGACTCGAGCGCGATGCGTCGCTGAGCGAGGCACCCCCGTGCGGGCTGGACCGCCTCGCGCTGTTCGGGCTCGACGACGAGGAGATCGAGCGCGTGCTCTGCCCGATGATCGCCACCGGCCGCGAGGCGATCGGATCGATGGGCGACACGGCACGGATCGCCGTGCTGTCGGACGAGCCGCGGTCGTTCTACGACTTCTTCTACCAGGACTTCGCGCAGGTCACGAACCCGCCGCTCGACTACCTCCGCGAGGCGATGGTCACCGACCTCGAGGTGTACATCGGCGCGCGACCGAACATCTTCGCGCCCCGCGAGTTGATCCCGCCGCCGCCCGCGATCAACCACGACGGCGCCGTGCTGTCGCTCGCCGAGCTCGCGGTGATGCACGCAGTGGCGTCGTCGCGCCACATGCCGGTCGCGACCATCGATTGCACGTTCGAGCGGGCGAGTGGCGCCGCGGGGCTGCGCGCCGCACTGCAGCGCATCGGCGAGGACGTCATCGCCCACACGAACGACGGGTGCTCGATCGTCGTGCTCGGCCATCGGCAGGCCAGCGTCGATCGACTCCCGGTGCCGAGCCTGCTCGCCGTACGGGCTGCGGTGGTCGAGCTCAATCGCGCGGGCATGCGGCTGTCGACGTCCGTGGTGCTCGACGTGGGCGACGTCTGGACGACTCACCAGCTCGCGTGTGCGATCAGCTTCGGAGCCACCGCGGTGTGCCCGTTCGTCGCGCTGTCGCTCGCGCGGGCCGGCACGCATCCGGAGCTGCCGGCGCGCGATGCCGACGTCGCCGAGCAGCGATTGATCGCCGCGCTGCACGGCGGCTTGCTCAAGATCATGAGCAAGATGGGCATCTCGATCGTGCGCAGCTACCACAGCTCGAAGCTGTTCACCGCGGTCGGCATCGGCCCGGGGCTCATGGATGCGTATTTCCACGGCATCGCGAGCCCGGTCGGCGGCATCGAGCTCGAGCACGTGGCCGCGCACGCGATCGCGCTGGCCGAGCGCGCCGCCACGCTGCCGCCCGGTGCGGCGCTTCCCGACGCGCATCGATTCAAGGAGAAGGTGAAGGGCGGAGCCGGCGAGCGCCACTCGATGACGGCGGCGCGCAGCAAGCTCGTGCACGACCTCGTGCGCGGCCGCTCGTCGGATCCCGAGGCGACGTGGCGTTCGTACCATCAGCATGGCGACGATGCGGCGCCGGTGAGCATCCGCCACCTCCTCGCGCTGCAGCCGGCGAGTCAGGCGACGCCGCTCGCGGACGTCGAGCCCGAGGACGCGATTCTCGCGAGGTTCGGCGCAGGTGCGATGTCGTTCGGTGCGATCAGTGCCGAAGCACAGCGCGATCTGTTCGTGGCGATGCGCTCGCTCGGTGCCCGCTGCAACAGCGGCGAGGGCGGCGAGAACCCCTACTACTTCGTCGACGGCACCACGGCGACGACGAAGCAGGTGGCATCGGCGCGGTTCGGCGTCACCGCGGAGTACCTCGCGGCGGGCGAGGAATTCGAGATCAAGATCGCCCAGGGGGCGAAGCCCGGCGAGGGCGGCCAGCTCATGGGCGTGAAGGTCGACGAGCAGATCGCTCGCGCGCGCCATGCCCGGCCCGGCGTCGATCTGATCTCGCCGCCGCCGTTGCACGACATCTACAGCATCGAGGACCTCAAGCAGCTCGTGTACGAGCTCGAGCAGGTGAAGCCCGGCACGCCCGTGTGTGTGAAGCTCGTCGCGGGCGCGAACGTCGGCGTGATCGCGGTCGGCGTGGTGAAGGCCGGGGCGTCGATCATCCAGATCTCCGGAGGCGACGGGGGCACCGGCGCGGCGTCGCTGAGCTCGATGAAGCACGCCGGGTTGCCGTGGGAGCTCGGGCTCGTCGAGGTCCACCGCGCGCTCGTCGAGCACGGCGTGCGCGACCGCGTGACGCTGCGGGTGGACGGCGGATTCGCGACCGCGGAGGACGTCGTGGTCGCGGCGCTGCTCGGCGCCGAGGAGTTCGGCTTCGGCAAGCTGCTGCTCGTGGCGGAGGGCTGCATCATGGCCCGCATCTGCGAGAAGAATCGGTGCCCCACCGGCATCGCGACCCACGACCCGAAGTTCAAGTCGAAGTACAAGGGCAAGCCCGAGCATGTCGTCGCGCTCCTGCGGCGGATCGCGGCGGACGTGCGCTCGCTCGTCGCGACCCTCGGTGCGCGCAGCCTCGCGGAGGTGATCGGTCGACGCCAGCACCTCGCGGTGCATCCGGCCCATCGCGCGTTGGTGGAATCGCGCGGCCTCGACCTCGCCGCGCTCCTGTCCGCGGTGCCGTGGACGCCTGCGCACACGCCCGCGCCGCGCACGAGCGCGGGGCTCGGTCCGCTCAACCGTCGCATCGTGTCCGAGTGCGCGCCGACCCTCGAGGCCGACGCCCCCGTGCAGCTTCGCCATGCGATCACCCCGGCCGATCGCGCCGTGCCCACCGGGTTGTGCGGACGCCTCGCGCTGCGCAGCCATCAGCGGAGGATGGCGGCGCTGCAGCGCAACGAAGGCACGCGCGACGACGACTTCGGACCGCCGCCCGGCACCGTGCACCTCGCGTTCGAGGGCAGCGCGGGTCAGGGCTTCTGCACGTTCCTCGTCGGTGGAATCGAGGTCGAGCTGCGCGGCGATGCGAACGATTCGGTGTGCAAGTCGATGTCGGGCGGCCGCGTCGTGATTCGCCCGCACGAGCGCGCGCGCTTCGTCGCGGACGATCAGGTGATCATCGGCAACGCGGCGCTGTACGGAGCGACGGGCGGCCGATTGTTCGTGCACGGACGCGCCGGCGATCGATTCGCCGTCCGCAACAGCGGAGCGATCGCGGTGGTATCGGGCACCGGCTTGCACGCCTGCGAGTACATGACGGGCGGCACGATCGTGGTGCTCGGCCCGATCTCGCACAACGCGGGCGCCGGCATGACCGGCGGCGTGCTGTACCTGCCGCGCGACCAGGTCGGTCGGCTCCACGGCGGCTACGTGCACGCGCGCGATCTGGACGGCGACGATGTGGCCGTGCTCCGCGAGATCCTCCACGACTACGCCACGGCGACCACGAGCCCGCGCGCCGCAGCGTTGGTCGCCGACGAAGCCGCGCTCCTCCGGACATTCGTGTGCGTGCTGCCGCGCACCGCACGGTGAACGATCCCCGCCGGTGGAATTGCGGGGTCGACATCTGCATCGGCTGCATGATGCGTGTCGACCGAAGACGTCGAATCGAATGGCTCGTCGATCGCGTCAGCGCACCCACTGCGGATACAGGAGAGTCGCGCGCGACGGCGCGCGGCGTTGACATGGCGCAGCGGCCCGACCTACGTTCGAACGATGTCGACCATCGTTCGCCGCATCGGGCTCTGGGGGATCTGCGCGGGGTTGCTCGCGTGTGGCGAGACGACCGGAGACGACGAGGGGGCGGGCGAATCCCAGGGATCGGACGGATCCTCGTCGGCGGTCGACGACGACGGCGCGACGATGTCGGCGACGATGCCGGGGGATGCGAGCTCCGGCGGCGCCGACGACGACGAGGCCGGCGACGTCAGCTCGGGTGATCCGAGCGCGTCGGACACGTCGAGCGGCGGCGCCGGCGGATCGTCGGACAGCGCCGACGAGGAGAGCGGTGGCAGCGAGACCGCCGGCGAGGTCATGTACGACCCGGAGTTCGTGTGGGTCGCGGATTTCCTGCGCACGAACTGCACGTCGTGCCATTCGGCCGGCAAGAACGGCAACCTGCTGCTGCCGGGCCCCGACATCTCGAACGACGAGGTCCGCCTCGCGCTCGAGGGCGTGGTCGCGACGACCGGGCTGTTGATGGTCGAGCCCGGCGACCGCAACGCGAGCCAGACCTGGCTGCAGATCACCAACGAGTTCGGCGCCCAGTTCCCGGTCGAGGACACCGATCGCTTCGGTGCCTGGATCGACGCGGGCGCGCACTACCTCGTCGAATAGCGCGGCGCTGCCCCCGGGGCTCGACACCGGACACGGCTACCGCACGCGGATCGCGTCTGCGATGACGACCTTGTTGCCCGTGCCCCAGCGCGACACGTGCACGCGGTTCCATCCCGCCGTGGCGGCGAACGTGCCGATCTCGCGCCACTGCTGGCCGTTGATCGTCTGGTTGGCCCAGACGGTGTTCACCGTCTCACCCGCGGCGTTCACCATCACGAACGGTGCGGCGGTCGTGCGATTCGTGCCCGCCGTCCACCATGCGTCGATCGTGCGCGTGCCCGCGGCGGCCGACCAGAACCAGAACGTCGCCGCGTCGGCCTGCTCCACCATCGAGGCGTAGTAGTAGCCGCTGCCGTGGAACCCGGCCGTCGCGCTCGTCGACGTCCAGTTGCTCGACGCGGCGAACATCGCGACGTCGTCGTCGTTGTTCGCGTTGTTGCTGTCGATGATGATCTCGTCGGTCGGCACCGGCGGATCCTCGGGCTCCTCCGGATCCTCCGGCTCCTCGGGCGGAGGCGCGTCCTCGTCGCAGTGCTGCCGCGCGCGGTCGAGGTATTCCGCCCACGGCCAGTTCGGCCCGGGGTCGACGCGGTTGGCGGGCTGCAAGCGCCCGTGCGCGACGACGTGCACGTCGTCGATCGTGAAGCCGTTGTCGCGGGCGATGTCGCAGACGAGCTTCGCGGACGCGTCGATCAGGCCGTCGTCCCACGACGCCTGGTTCGCGAACCCGGCGTGCTCGATGCCGATCGTGAAGTTGTTGCTGCTCGCGCCGTTGCGGAAGCACTCGTGGTTCTGGTTCTTCGAGCACGAGTACGTCGCGCTGATGTGCCAACCCTTGCGCGACTCGTTGACGAGCTGCGAGACCTCGCTGCCGGTCGAGTTCACCACGTAGTGCGCGCTCACGCCCGACGCCGAGTTCGTCAGCCAGCTGTAGCAGCCGACGTACGAGCCCTCGCACGTGTGGACGATGATCATCGCGCGCGCGCCCGCGGTGCCGGCCGGGCGCGTGCTCGAGTTCGGCGACGGACGCCACACCGAGAGCTCGTAGTCCGGGCCTGCCGCGAGCGCGGGCTCCGGCGGCGGCACGGTGAAGTTCGGCCATGCGTCGATGGGCTCGAGCTCGGCCCGGATCTCGCCGTTCGCGTCGTACTCGATCGCGCCCTCGCGCATGCGCGGATAGACCTCGACGTACACGAAGGCCGCGCGCGCCCAGTCCTGCGGCAGGTCGCTCCAGTCGGCGACGACGTCGGCCCACGCACCGATGTCGGTGCGATCCTCGATCCCGCGGGCGTCGGCGCGATCGGACAGCCACGCGGCCGCGGCCTCGATGTTCGCCGACGGCTCGTGCCGCACCAGGTCGACCTCGAGGCCCGCGAGCGCGGCCGCCTCGGCGACTCGATCACCGCGCAGCCCCATCAAGCCGATCGCGGCCGGCCGGCCCTCGAACTCCTCGTGCCCCTCGACCATCGACCAGCGCGTCTCGACGTGCCCGATGGCCTCGAGCAGCTCGACCGGCACGTCGTAGTCCTCGGCCTTGGCCTCGAAGATCGCATCGAGCCCGATGGGCTCGATCGTCGGGGCCGGCGCGTCGTCGTCGTCGTCGTCGTCATCGTCGTCCGCGTCGCCGTCCGCCACGCCGGGGCTCCCGTCGGGGCGACGGCCGTCGAGCGTATCGACACAACCACTGCTCACCGCGATCAAACCCGTGCTCACGATCCATTGGAGTCGCATGTCGTACCTTTCT
The DNA here is from genome assembly GCA_964468635.1 of uncultured Nannocystaceae bacterium. Lineage (GTDB taxonomy): Bacteria > Myxococcota_A > Polyangia > Nannocystales > Nannocystaceae > Xiheibacterium. Next base: position 334,170 of record CAYXVR010000001.1, on the reverse strand, counting down.
CGCCATCGATCGCGGAGCCGCTTCCGCGTCGTCGTCAGCCACCCCACGCGCACGTGCGTCGAGCCTCGTCGAAGGTTCCCGCGATCGAATCGATCGCGAGCAGAGCTGCGTCAGCGATGCGAGCTGCGTAGTCCTGCGTAGTCGCAGCGTCGATGCGATCGTTCCGTATGCGAGCGCGGTGTTGCGATCACCCGCGCGCAAGCGCAGCAAAGTGACACCCACAGCGTCGCACCGCAATTCGAGCAGACACGGATCCCGTCACTCGTCGAGCACCGCCCGCACGGCGCGGAGCAACGTGTCCGGATCGAGCGGCTTGGGCACGACGCGCAGCCCGAGATCCCGGAGGAACTCGGCCGGCAGCACGTCGGCCCCGTATCCGCTGGCGAACAGGAACCGCGCGCCGGGATGACGTTCGCGGACGCGCTCGCACACCTCGCGTCCGCTCATGTTCGGCATGACGGCGTCGAGCAAGTAGAGGTCGAACCCACCGGCATCGGCTGCGCGAACGGCCTCGACCCCATCGGACACGGCCGTGACGGAGTAGCCGGCGCCCTCGAGCACGCGTCGCAGCAGATGGAGCACGTGGGGCTGATCGTCGGCAACGAGCACCCGCTCCGTACCGCGCGGCACCGCGCCCGCGATCTTCGTGCCCACGCGCGACGCCTGCTGCCCGAACGCCGGCAGGTAGACCTTGAACGCCGTGCCGATCCCGACCTCGGAGTAGCAATGGATCATGCCGGCGTGCTGCTGGACGATCCCCCACACCACCGCGAGGCCGAGCCCAGTGCCCTCGCCGGGGCCCTTGGTGGTGAAGAACGGCTCGAACACGCGCTCGGCCACCTCGGGGGGCATCCCCGCCCCGGTGTCGCTGACCGTCAGCAGCACGTATCGACCGGCCTTCGCCCACGGATGCACCCGGCGGTAGTCGCCGTTGACGAGCACCTGTTCCGTCTCGATCGTGATGCGTCCGCCCTGCGCCATCGCATCGCGTGCGTTGAGCATCAGGTTCATCAGCACCTGCTCGATCTGCACGGCATCGCCCTGCACCGTCGGCAAACCAGCGCCTGCGATGACGTCGAGCTGGAACGTCGCAGGCAGCAGGCGCCGCACCAGACGGGCGAACCCCTCGACCACCGCGTTGAGGTCGACCGCCTGGGTGACGAGCGTGTGCTTCTGGCCGAGCATCAACAGCTTCTCGGTGAGCAGCCGTGCGCTCTCGTCCGCTTCGAGGATCAGCTGCACGTCGGCGCGCTGCTCGTCCTGGAGGTCGCTCTCCTCGAGCAGTTTGGCACTCACGCGGATCACGGTGAGCAGGTTGTTGAAGTCGTGGGCCACGCCGCCCGCGAGCAGTCCGAGGCTCTCGAGCCGCTGGCGCTGGGCGAGCCGCGTCTGCAGTTCCATCCGCTCCGCGTCGTGCTTGCGCAGCACCATGCGCGCGAGCGCGACCGAAGTGATGTTCGCGAGCAGCCCGAGGTACGCCGACGCCTCGTCGTCGATCGGCACCACGCCCTCGTCGCCGAACGTGCCGCAACCGAGGATGCCGAGCGCGTGCTCGACGACGCTCATCGGCATGTTCACGACGGTGCGGTTGCCGAGCTGCCGCGTCACCTCGGGGAACGGCCCGGCCTGGGCGTCGGGGATGACGACGGGCGCCTCCTCGCGCAGGAGCGCCTCGACCAACGCATCGCCCGCGCGGGGAATGACGGGGACGATCTCGCGAATCGCTTGCGACTTCGGACCAGCCGCCGCGACGAGCACGAGTCGCGAATCGTCGCCTTCCTCGCAGACGTACAACCACGCATTCGTGAGGCCGAAGCGGCGCTCGACCTCGTCTCGCACGGCCTCGATCAATTCCGCGTAGTCGTCGGCGCGCCGAGCCCGTCGCGAGAACGAGTCGATGCTGGTCGCGTCTACCCGCGGCAGTGAACCCTCCGTGCTCACACCGCCATCGTAAGCCGACGCGTCGTCGATTCCGAGCGAACGGAACCGCCCGCCCGCGGAACGGCCGGGAGACCGGATGCGCCCCGTCGGCATTCGATCACGGGGCTCGCACGGGGGTCTCGCACGGCGAGGTCGTGAAGGCAGCCTCGCAGCGGGTCCATTCCAGCTTCCGAGGTCGAAGAGACCCGAAGGAGTTGGATCCCATGACCCTCGATGTTCATAGCAACCCCCTGCCCGCCCCCGCCCCCGTCGTCGACTTCACGGCGATCAAGACCAAGCAGCAGGCCACCTGGGCCTCCGGCGACTTCGCCGTCATCGGCACGACGCTGCAGATCGTCGGCGAGACGCTGTGCGAGACCGTGGACCTGCGCGCCGGCGAGCGCGTCCTCGACGTCGCGTGCGGCAACGGCAACGCGACGCTGGCCGCCGCGCGTCGGTTCGCGCACGTGACCGGGGCCGACTACGTGCCGGAGCTGCTCGCCAAGGCGCGCATGCGCGCCGACGCGGAGAGCCTGCCCGTCGAGCTCGTCGAAGCCGACGCGGAGGCGCTGCCGTTCGCGGACGCGTCGTTCGACGTCGTGCTCTCGACGTTCGGTGTGATGTTCGCCCCCGATCATGCGACGACCGCGTCCGAGCTCGCCCGCGTGTGCCGCCCCGGCGGCCGCATCGGCCTCGCGAACTGGACGCCCGACGGCTTCATCGGCGAGCTGTTCGGCGTCGTCGGCCGCCACGTGCCGCCACCGCCCGGGCTCACGCCGCCGTCGATGTGGGGCAAGCGCGAGCACCTCGCGGCCATCTTCGGCGATGCGGTGTCGTCGATCGCGGTGACGCGCAAGGACTTCGCGTTCCGCTACGAGTCGGCGGCGCACTTCATCGACGTCTTCCGATCCTTCTACGGTCCGACGCTCAAGGCGTTCGCCGCCCTCGACGAGAAGGGCCGCGCGGCGCTCACGAAGGACATGGAGGCGCTGCTGGCTCGCTGGGACCGCGGCGGGGGACGCTCGCTCGTGGTGCCCGCGACCTATCTCGAGGTGGTGGCGACGCGCGCGTGATCGCGGAGGGTCACGGTTCACCGCCGGCAGCGAGCGCTGCGATCTGCTCGGCGGTGAGCGCCTCTCGATAGACTCGCACCTCGTCGATCGCACCGACGAAGATGTTGTCGTAGTCCGGGTCGTCCGCGTCGTCGTCGCAGCCGACGAGCACGTCGTGGTCGTCGATCGCCATGGACGGATACATGCCCGAGTCGACCGCGACACCGTCGACGTACAGCGTGACGGTCGCGCCGTCCCATGTGCTCGCGACGTGGATCCACTGATCGGCGGGCGACAGCTCCGGTGCATTCAGGGTGAGAAATCCCGCATCGTCCGCGATCGCGGTCCTCGCCCGCATCATCATGTCCATGATGTCGGTGTCGGTCATGAAGAGCTCGAACGAGTTGCGATCGTCGGCGAGCACCGGCTTGCCGACGATCATGTGCGCGTCCGCGGCCATGGGCTGCGCTTCCAGCAGCACGAACGCGCTCGTGGTGACGCCTTCGAGGTCCGTGAACGCCGCGCCGTGAGGAACGACGACGCAGCTCTCGACGCCGTCGAACAGCGCGGCGTTGCCGGACATGCCGCGAATCGGCGTGGGACACACCTCCGCGCAGGTCACCTCGTGATCCCACGGACTCTCGTCGAGGAGGCCGGCCGCGAAGTCGGCCTCCTCGAACTGCAACCAGAGCGCGAGCTCGGGGCCGGTGGTGCTGGTGTCGCCCGTCGAGCTCTCGGTCGCCGACGGTCCGCTCGACGTCCCCGGGTCCGTCGTGATCGGTGAGGTCGTGCCGTCGTCGAGCGTGCCGGTGTCCACCGGTGACGTGTCGGCGAGCGAGACCGGACCGTCGTCGGTCGTCGCTTCGCCGCTCGTCGATCCGTCGCTCACGCCGGTGGTGCCCGCCGACGGCACGCACTCGCCCGACAGCGCGCCCGCGTGGGCGCCGTAGCGCTGACCACTTCCGCACGCATCGTCGGGAAAGCTGCAGTGACCGTCGAGCTGACACGTGCCGAGGCGGTCGCCGTCGGTGCAGTCGCTCGCGTCCTCGCAGGTGAACGCGCCCGAGCGGCAGTCGGCCAGACCTGCGAGCGCGACCACCATCGCGACTCGGGCGCCCGTCGATGGGTTCGCCTCCCGCACCGAGCACGATCATCGCCGATCGGGCGACGATTTCGTGGAGGCCGCGCACGGCCCGTCCGCTACAGTGGAGCGAGGGTGATCGCGCTCCTCGTCCTCGCGCTCGCGCCGACCGCCGACCGACCCGTGGCGGATGCGATCGCGGTGGAGAGCGAAACCGCATGTGTGGAGCGAAGCCGGCTCGCCGAGCTCGTGCAGGCGTGGCTCGGCCGCGATCGGCTCGACCCGCGGCTCGACGTCGTCGCGCGCGAGCGCGAGCATGCCGTCGAGTTCCAGCTGCGACGCGACGGCGAGGTACGCGTCGAACGAACGATCGAGCCCGCGCCGCGCGAGTGTGCCGATCGACAGGCTGCGCTCGCGCTCGCGATCGCCCTCGCGATCGATGCGTCCGTGCTCGAGACCATCGTGCCCACGCCGCCGCCGGTCGAGCCGCCGCCGAGCCCCGCGCCCGTCGCGACTCCGCCGCCGGCTTTGGAGCCCGTCCGCACGACTCCCGCCGAGCCTGCGCCGCATCGGCTCGGCGTCGCGCTCTTGGTCGGTCCGATGGCGCTCGTCGAGGTGCTCGATCACGCGGCGTTCGGCGGCGAGATCGGCGTGGAGCTGCGCCCGATCGAATTCCTCGACGTGCGGCTCGGCGTGCTCGCAGCGGGCGGCCTGCCGATCGATCTCGCGGACGGCGAGATCGCTCCGGTGCTCGTGGGTGGACGCGCGGACGCGTGCCCGGCCCGCTCCTTCGCGCGCGAGCGACTGCGGCTGCGGCTGTGCGTGGGCATCGCGGCTGCGGCCACGATCGCACGCGGTCGCGACTTCACGTCGAATCGCCAGCCCGCGCTGCCGTGGTCGGCCGTGCTCGCCGGCGGCGAGGCGGAGGTCCGACTCGCGAGCCGCGTGGGCCTGCGCGCACACGCGAGCCTGGTCGCGCCGTTCGTGCGGCCGTCGTTCGTCGCGCGCGACGAGGCCGGCGACGTCGTCGCGCGCTCCGACACGCCGGCGGTCGGCGCATGGCTCGGGCTCGGGCTCGCGATCCGGCTCCGTTAGGGCTCGGGCACGCACACGATGCCGCCCTCGATCTGCGCGTTCGTGCGGAACGTGTTGATGCGCACCCAGCTCGGGCGCTCGCGCAGCGGCAGCACGCCGGACTCCTCGACGTTGGTCACGTGATACGTGTGCTGATTCCAGATGCGGCGCGCGGGCACCCAGCGCGAGAACGCATCCTCGAACACCTGCACCGTGGGCGCGAGATCGCCGGCGACGTTGCGGTTCGAGACCACGACGATCTCCGCGGATCCGTCACGATCGACGTCGGCGACCACCGCCAGTTCCTGCACCGTCACGCTCGTGCGAAGGATCGGGCCGATCGTCGCACCGCCCTGATCGAACACGCGCAGCTCGGTCTCGTCGGCGATCATCGCCTGCGCACGACCGTCGCCGAGGAACGCGAAGGCCGTACCGCACGCGGCCCCGGTGGGGTCGGCGATGTCCTGCGACCAGCGCCGTCCGAACGTCTCCGTCGCGGGATCCCACACGAACGCGACGAGCTGCGTGTCCACGGCCATCACGAGCTCGGGCACGCCGTCGCCGTCGAGGTCGTGCACCGCCGCGGGTCGCCGCCAGGTCGTGTCGCCCTCGGGGATCGCGGGGATCGGCTTCTGCTCCGCGGTGCCGACGATCGCACCGCCGCGGCCGATCATCGTGAGCCCGCCCGCGTTGCTCACGACGACGTCCGGCTCGTCGTCGGCGTCGAAGTCCGCGACCACCGCGTAGCCCGAGCGGATCGCCGCGGCGTAGTGCACGGCGCCGTCGTGGTGGTGCGCGATGCGTCCCCACACCACCTCGCCGTCACCGTCGCCGTCGAGGTCGGCGGCGAACGGGAGCTCGTCCGTGATCTCGTCGACCGCGAAGCGCTCGTGCCCGCGATCGTCCACCACCTGGCCCGCCACCATGATCTCGCCGCGACCGTCCGCATCGAGGTCCGCGAGCGCGACCGCCCCGCGGTCCGCCGCGGAGAACGATTGCTCGGCCTCCCACAAGAGCGTGCCATCGGCGGAGAACGCGAGCAGGCGCCCCACGAACTCGCCGGGCTCCGTCGTCTCGTCGCGCACGGCGACGATCTCGATCGCACCGTCGGCGTCGAGATCGCCCAATGCGGGTGTGAACGTGGGGCTCACGGGCTCGCTCATCGCGACGTGCACGGCTCCGCTCGATCCGTTCAGCACGTAGAGATGGCCGGGCATCACGCCGAGCGCAGGATTCTCAGGGAGCTCCGGCGCGGCGATCACGACGATGTCGGGCACGTCGCACACGTCCACGCGACCGTCGGTGGTGTCGTCGGTGAGGTTCGCGACGAGCGGCGTGACGTAGCTGTTGGTGTCGACGCCCTCGCCGCTCCACGCCCACTTCTGCACGGGCTCGAACGCGTCGGGCGGTGCTTGCTGCTCGCACGGCATGATCCCGTCGAACTCGTCGCGCGGCGAGCAGTCGCCGCCGCCGACGTCGAGCGCGAGCCCGAGGTCCACGTCGCTCCCGTCGTCGTCGTCGTCGTCGATCCCCGACGTCGCTCCGCCCTCGCCGACGATCCCCACCGTGCCGGTGCGCGTGCACGCGGTCGCGAGCACGCTCGCCCACGCCCACCCCTGTGCTCGCCGTCGCACCGTGATCGCATGCTCTCGCGTTCGCACCGCTCTCAGGGCTCGAAAACGCCGTCGCGCCCCGTGCGCAATCTCGACGACGGGCGGCGCCTCGCGCCGTACGATTCCATGAAGGCCGCCCCGTGGCCCGGACATGGAGCGCCGCCCGGAAGTCCCCGTGAGCGCAACCGAGCAGGCCATCGATGCCGGCACACTCTTCCGCCGGCATGGTGCATTCGTCGCCGCATTCCTCGTGCGGTTGGGGATCGATCGCGCCGAGCTCGACGACGCCGTGCAGGAAGTCTTCATGACCGCTCATCGCCGAGGTGGATTCCGACCCGGTCCAGCCCGTCCGACGACGTGGCTCGCCGAGATCGCGATGCGCGTGCTCGCGAATCGACGACGCAGCCGCAGACGATCGCGCGTGGAGCCCGACGGGTCCAAGGTGGATCGCGCCGCGGATCCGGCCGAGAGTCCGCGTGAAGCGGTCGAGATCCGCGAGTCGCTCGAGCGCGTGCAGTCGGCCCTCGATCACCTCGACGACGACAAGCGCGCCGTGTTCGTGCTGTTCGAGCTCGAGGGCGAGTCGTGCGAGTCGATCGCTGCGGGACTGGGCTTGCCGCTCGGCACGGTGTGGTCGCGGCTGCACGCCGCGCGGCGCGAGCTCACCAAGGCCCACGAGCGGCTGCTCGCGCGCGAGCGCGGCCGCGAACGGATCGCCGTGCAGGGAGGTGCGCCGTGACCGAGGATCCGCGCCGACTGCTCGACGACGACGCGACCTCGAGCGTGTTGCGACGCGACCTCGCGAACGCTCGCGAGGCCGACCTCGGCTACGACGTGGACGCCGCGGTCGCACGCTTCGAGGCCGGCCTCACGGATGCACCGGCGCCCGGCGTCGAGGCGGTGGCCGCCGCGAAGCGCGGCGTGACGTGGTGGATCGTCGGCGGCGGCGCGGTGGCTGCCGCTGCGTTCGCGTGGTCGATCGGGCGCGACGAGCCGACGATCGTCGAGCCCGTGACACCCACGGTCGCGATCGAGCCCGCGCGCGCGGCCGATCCGATCCCACCACCGCCACCCGTGCTCGCACCACCGCCCGCCGCCCCCAGCACGCCCGCGATCGTGCCCGCTCCACCTGCGCCCGCGCGCAAGCGCACGCCCGCGCCCGCGAGCGTGCCCGACGACGACGATGCGCTCGCGCGCGAGATGGCCGCGACGGCCGCGGCCAAGCGTGCGCTCGCGAGCGATCCGTCGCGTGCGCTCGAGCTCGTCGCCGATGCGAATCGCGAGTTCGGCAAGGGCGTGTACGCGGAGGATCGCGAGGGCATCGCCGTGCTCGCGCTCGCGAAGCTCGGACAAGACGCCGAGGCGCGTACGCGCGGCAAGGCCTACCTCGCCGCCCATCCGAAGGGCAGCTACGCGGATCGGATCCGCGACGTGCTCGGCACCGACGAGAAACCGTGAAGATCGGAATCGGTGCGGACATGCAGCGCCATGACCCGCCTACCCCGTTCCATCACGTCGCTCTCCCTCCTCGCGATCGCGGTGCCGCTGTACTCATCCGGATGTCGTGACGACTCCGCGAGTAGCGACGACGACACGAGTGGAACCGCCGGCGACGACGACGACGACGGCCCGGACGACTCCGGCAGCGTCGACGCCACGGCCACGAACGGCATCGACTCGAGCGGCGGCGACGATTCCACCGGCGGATCGGGAGCGGAGAGCGCCACGATCTCGCGTGACGAGCACGGCGTGCCGCACGTGCGCGCGGCGACCGACGAGGCCGCGTTCTACGGCCTCGGATGGGCGACCGCGCAGGACCGCCTGCTGCAGATGAACCTGTCCGTGATGGCGGCGCAGGGGCGACTCGCCGAGGTCGTGGGCGCCGCCGGTGTAGAGAAGGATCGGGTCGCGCGCGTGACCGGCCTGTGGCGTCACGCGCAGAAGGCCGCGGATGCCCTCCCCGCCGAGCACCGCGCGTTCCTCGATGCGTACGCGAAGGGCGTGAACGACTGGGTCGCGGCGAACCCCGACGCACTCGAGCCCGCGTTCGCCGAGCTCGGGCTCGAGCCCCAGTCATGGACCGCCGCGCACTGCCTCGCGGTCTGGTACCGCATGGGCAACTTCTTCGCGACCGAGGTCGACGTCAGCGAGGTCGAGACGTGGGCGGAGTTCGCCGCGGTGCAGGCCGAGGAAGGCACGGAAGCCGCGATCGAAGCGGTGACCCAGGATCTCCACCCGGGGGAGCCGAGCAAGGGCGTGGTGCAGGCGTCCGACGTTCCGTCGGACGTGCAGCAGGCGATCGCCGACTACGCGGTGTCGATGGGCTACGGCGACACGCAGAAGAGCGTCGCGCCGCGCGGCTTCGCCGGCGCGCATCCGCACTACTACGGCAAGGAGGGCCCGAAGTTCAGCCATGCGTGGGCGGTGGGTGGATCGATGACGACCACGGGCGAGCCCGCGCTCGTCTCGGATCCCCAGCTATCCGTGACCGCGCCGAACTTCTTTTACGAGTTCGAGATCGAGGGCGCGACCGTGCATGCACGAGGCGCCGGCCCGGCCGGCACGCCGGCGCTCTTGATCGGCTTCACGCCGTACGTGGCGTGGGGCCTCACCGCCGCGGTGCTCGACCAGCGCGATCTGTTCCGCCTGCAGATGACCGACGACACGCACTACAGCGTGGACGGCGAGACGCACGAGATCGTCGCGGAGGACGAGGTCATCGCGATCAAGGGCGGTGGCTCGCAGGACGTCACGTATCGCGAGAGCACGTGGGGGCCGATCGTGACCGATCTGATCCCGAACCCGCGCGGCGACGAGTTCGCCATGAAGGGCCTGCCCTTCAGCGAGCCCGATCGCGACACGTTCCTCGCGAACGTCGCGATGATGCGCGCGCACGACATGGACGAGCTGCGCGCCGCGATCGCGGACTGGCGCTTCCCGTCGGCCAACTTCGTGGGCGCGGCCAAGGGCGGCAGCGTGTTCTACACGCTGGTCGGTGCGATCCCGGTGCGCTCGACGAGCTCGCCGCTCGGCGGCCTCATGGCGCAGGACGGATCGTCGCTCGTGCACGACTGGCAGGACACGATTCCCGGCGATCTCAAGCCGTGGGTGCTCGACCCCGAGGCGGGCTTCGTCTTCTCCGCGAACCATCGCCCGGTGGGCGACTGGTATCCGGTGCCGCTCGGCGGTGGATTCGGCGGCGACACGAACCGCTCGCGACGCTTGCGTGAGCGACTCGTCGCGCTCGACGCCCCACTCACGCCGCAGGACGTGCTCGACGACGTACAGTGGGATTGCATCAACCCCGGTGCGCGCGACCTCGTGGGGCTCGGGCTCCACATCCGCACCGTCGCACCCGGGAGCCTGCGCGCGTCGAGCGTATCGGCACTGCAGGTGCTCGAGTCGTGGCACGAGGCGGGGAGCCACGCGACGACGGGCACACCCGGCACGTTCCTCGCGTCGGTGATCGACATGAAGTTCCGCCCCGACGTGACGGGCCCCGTGCTCGCCGAGGCGTTCGGGGGCGGCGAGAGCGGCCTGTCGTTCTTCCTCGACACGATGATGGCGGAGATCGCCGCGGATCCGTCGTTCGTGCCGAGCGTCGACACGCTCGACTACGTCGACAATGCGCTCTCGACCGCGTGGCAGACGGCGTCGATGGTGTCGACCGACCCGGAGGATTGGGAACCGCACCACGCGGCCAACGTCGCGACGGTGACGATGCCCTACCTGGAGACGCTCGACATCACCGATCCGCTGACCGCGGACGAGTACGTGTCACCGCAGCTGCAGTGCGCCGAGGTGAACTCGATCTGGTCGCAACGCGGCGAGTCGTACACGCAGTGGGTGGATCTCGCGGACGTCGATCAGAGCCGCTCGCTCCTGCCGCTCGGCAATCCGCAAGCGAGCGATCTCGCGACATCGCAACAGACGCTCTGGAGTGACGGCGAGCTGAAGTCGGCGGTGCTGTCCGCGGACGCGGTCGACGAGATCGCGCAGACGGAGGAGACCGTCGAGTACGAGCCCTGATCACGTGAGTGCAGGCCCGGCTGCGCGCGCGGCATCTGACGGACTACGGAAATCGCGCGAGCTGCCGGCGCGGCACCATGTCCTGGCAGATCGCGGGCCGCATTTTCTTGCCGAGCGCCTTCTGCAGCGACGCGACGAGCTCGAGGTTGGTGGTCGCGTCGTTGGGCAACACCACGCCGACCGCCGGCTTGCCGTCGCGCACGACCTCGAGCAGGAGCATCGTCGCGGACTCCGGGAGCTCGACGCCGGCGAGCTTGCCGCGCAGGCCCTTGGCCTTGCCGTCGATCGGCACGAACACCTCGCAGCCCTCCTGACCGTCGAACGGCACCTCGGGCGCGGCGTCCAGCGCTTCGCGGCGCATCGTCTCGAGGTCGGGAAGCTCGATCACGGGGCCCCGCGCCACGTCGTGCAGGAGCACCCAGTGATCATCGGTGTCCGCCGCGCGCTCGCGTGCGGTGATCCACAGCGCGTCGCCGGCCACGACGACGTCCACCGGCACCATCGCGAGCTCGTCCGCCGCGCGCTCGCGCTCGATGGATGCGCCCACGTACTCGGTGCCGTCGCGGTTGTGCACCGCCCACCAGTTCGGACGGGGCTGCGCGTCGGCCGGGAACGCGACGTCCGGCAATGCGCGATCGCGCCACGCCCCGTTGGCGCGCCGCTCGAGCAGCTTCGGATCACCACCCGGGATGGCGGCCGCGACCATCCACAACGTGCCGTCGTCGGAGAGCGCGAGTGCATCGACGCCGGCGTCGGCCGGCACGGAGACGCGTGCCCACGCGGTGCCGTCGAAGTGCAACAGGCCGCGGTCGTCGAGCAGATACGCATCGGCCGGGCCGAACATCTCCAGCTTCGCCGAGCGCGACGGCACGGCGAGCGCGACGCGCCTCGGCTCGGTCGCACCCGGACTCCAGTGCAGCGTCTCGGCGCCCGAGATCGCGATGACGTCGCCGGTCGGCAACGAGTCGAACGCCGCGATCTCGTGACCGTGCAGCTGCGGCGTGCCGGTGGACGCGTCGCGCAGCGACTCGAATGCGCGCGGCGCCTTCGCCCTCAGCATGTCGCGCAGCTCGCCGAAGGCCGCCGCGCCGCCATCCTCCGCCGGTGCGACGAGCGGCGCCCACGTGCGCAGCGTGAGCGTGTCGCCGTCGCGCCACGGCGAGAACCCCACGTAGCTCCACGCGAGCGGTGGTGCGAGGTTGTCGATGCGAGTCCAGCCGGTGGTGGCGAACCGATAGATCTGCGGCGTCTGCCACCGCGCTCCGCCCTCGGCCTCGACGACCATGTGCAGCGAGTCGGGCCAGCGGCCGCCCAGCGTGGTCGCGCGCCACGACACCACCGCGGCCACCTCGGGCGCGGCGATGCCGGTGAGCAGCGCGGGCTCTTGCACGATCGGCCCCTCCGCCGGCAGTCGCACGACGTGCGCGTTCGCGACGACGAACGGCGTGCCGTCGTCCGACTCGAACAACTGCAGCGCCGAACGGCTGCGGATCACGGGCACGGCGTCGAGCGCGACGACCCGCGGTCGCGCCGGCGCCGGCTCGTCGTCGGGCGGCGGCGGCTCCGGCTTCTCCTCGACGGCCTTCGACGGCGACGGCGTGGGCGCGACCTCGGTCGGCGCATCCGCGACCGGCGGCGGTGCGGGCTCGTCCCTGGTGCACGCAGCGGCGAGGCACACCACTGCACATCGGTGACGGTCGAACGTCATGGCGGCGCGCCGGCAGCATAGCGCGCTAACCTGATGCGATGCGACGGCAGCTCGCCGCGCTCCTCGTCTCGGCGCTCGCTTGCACGCCGCACGGCGGCGAGCCACCGCCGATGGAGCACGACGCCGTCGAAGCCCCGCGGTCGGTCGCCGTGGGACGTCCGCCGTCGCGACGCGAGGACGTGGTCGACGAGATCCACGGCACGAAGGTCGCCGACCCCTATCGATGGCTCGAGCGCGCGGACGCGGCCGAGGTCGTGCGGTGGAGCGAGGCACAGCATGGGCACGCGCGTCGCGAGCTCGACGCGCTGCCGCATCGCGACGCGCTGCGACACCGGCTGCGCGAGCTCCTCTACTACGACAGCCTGTCGCCGCCGCGGCGGTTCGGCACGCGCGAGTTCTACGCGCGCCGTCACGCCGACAAGGAGAAGGCGATCTACTACGTGCGCGAGGCCGGGGTCGAGCGCGTGCTGCTCGATCCCAACGCGATGTCGAAGGACGGCAGCCTCTCCATCCACGGCGTGTTCCCGAGCCACGACGGTCGCTACGTCGCCTACAAGGTGAGCCGCAACAACGCCGATGCGGCGACGTTGCACCTGCTCGACCTCGACACGGGCCGTGAGCTCGTCGACGAGCGCATCGACGGCGCACGCTATGCCGCACCCTCGTGGCTGCGATCGTCGGGCTTCTACTACACGGCGCTGCCGACCGACCCGTCGATTCCTCCGTCCGAGCTGCCCGGTCGTGCCGAGGTGCGGCTCCACCGGATCGGCACGGCGCCGTCCACCGACGAGCTCGTGCATCCCGCATCGCACGACCCCACGACGTTCGTGCACGCCGAGGTCACCGACGACGCCATCTTCATGTTCCTCACGATCTGGCGCGGCTTCGACTCGCACGACGTGTGGTTCCGTGATCTGCGTCGGCTGGACAGCGAGCTCGTGCCGCTCAGCGTCGGCACGAAGACGCGCGCGCGCGTGCTCGGCAACGGCCCCGAGATCCTCGTGCACACGAACGACGGCGCGCCGCGATATCGCGTGATGCGGGTCGATCCGGCCCGACCGCGGCGGTCGGAGTGGCGCGAGCTCGTGCCCGAGGGCAAGGGCACCTTGCAGCGCATCGGCATCGTCGGCGGCCACCTGTGGCTCGAATACCTCGAGCGCGCGAGCAGCCGACTCGAGCTGCGCACGCGCGAGGGCGAGCACGTCCGCGACATCCCGTTGCCCGGCATCGGCACGACCACCGGGCTCGTCGGCGATTCCGACGATGCCGAGGCGTACTTCGAGTTCAGCTCGTTCACGACGTTCCCTCGGATCTATCGCACGCGGATCGACAGCGGACACACGGAGCTGTGGCACGAGCGCCAGGTCCCGGCGGACACGTCGGCCTACGAGGTGGAGCAGGTCGAGTACCGCTCGAAGGACGGCACGCCCATCACCATGTTCGTGGTGCACCACCGCGACGTCGTGCTCGACGGCAACAACCCCACGCTCCTCGGCGGCTACGGAGGATTCGGTGTGAGCATGACGCCGACGTTCGCCACGGGCGTCGTGCTCTGGTTGGAACACGGCGGTGTCTTCGCGGTGCCGAACCTGCGCGGAGGCGGCGAGTACGGCGAGCCGTGGCACGAGGCGGGCAAGCTGCACAACAAGCAGAACGTGTTCGACGATTTCATCGCGGCGGCGCAGTGGCTGATCGACAACGGCTGGACGCGGCCCGATCGACTCGCCATCCGCGGCGGGAGCAACGGCGGTCTCCTCGTCGGCGCGGTGTCGACGCAGCGGCCCGAGCTCTTCGGTGCAGTGGTGTGCGCGGTCCCGCTGCTCGACATGATCCGCTACCACCGCTTCGGGGCGGGCCGCACGTGGACGAGCGAGTACGGTTCGGCCGAGGATCCCGGTCAGTTCCGTACGCTGTTCGCGTACTCGCCGTACCACCGCATCGTCGACGGGGCGGCCTATCCGCCGCTGCTGATGCTCGCCGCCGACAGCGACGATCGAGTGGACCCCATGCATGCGCGAAAGTACGTCGCGGCGATGCAGGCCGCGACCGATCCGGACACGCCGGTGCTGCTCCGCATCGAACGCAATGCCGGGCACGGTGGCGGCGACAACGTCCGACAGACCGTCGAGCAGGACGTCGACGTGTACGCCTTCCTGTTCGCGCAACTCGGCATCGCGCCGCCGGAGCGCTGACGGTTGCGATCGTCCGCGCGCGCGCTGTAGGATCCTGAGCCTTCGATGGACACGCGCTTGCCGCCACCCAAGCGCACTCCCGGAACGTTCGCGAGGTTCCTCCGATTCCTCCGGCGGCTCGGCGGCTTCTCGTGGCGTGTGTTCCGGGATTTCCTGCGCAACCGCGGACTCTTGCTCGCGAGCGCCCTCGGGTACAACACGCTGCTCTCGATCGTGCCGCTCTTCGCCCTCGTGATCGTCGTGCTGTCGTCGATCGTCGAGCCGGGCGTGCTCGTGCAGGCGATCGCGACGCCCGCCGAGGCCCTCTTGCCGGGTCAAGGGCTCGCGGTGACCGAGGCGTTCTCCGCGTTCGTCGAGCGCCGCAAGGTGATCGGCGGCGTGGGCGTGTTGGTGCTGCTGTTCTTCAGCGCGATGGCGTTCCGCGTGCTCGACGATTCGATCGGCATCCTCTTCCATCGCCAGCGCCGTCGCGCTCCCCATCCGTTGCGCGCCTTCCTGCTGCCGCTCGCGTACGTCGCGATCATCGGCGTCGGGATCCTCGCGCTCACGTTCGTGATGACGTGGTTCGACGCGCTGCCCGAATCGGGCGTGCGGCTGCTCGGCCTCGACATCGAGCCGGGCACCGCCGAGCCGCTCGTGAAGACGCTCGCGTTCATCGGCCTCGTGCTGCTGTTGTCGTCGTTCTACGCCGTGATGCCGCGGGCCGGCGTGCGCGCGCGCCGAGCCCTCATCGGAGGACTCGTCGCGGCCGTGCTGTGGGAAGCGACGCGGTTCGTGATGACCTGGTACTTCTCGAGCCTCTCGCTCGTGGACGTCGTGTACGGGTCGCTCGGCACGGTCGTGGTGCTGCTGCTCGGACTCGAGGTCGCGGCGATCATCCTGCTGCTCGGTGCGCAGACGATCGCCGAGCTCGAGCACGCCGCCGAGCACGGCCGCCCGTGGTACGACCCGGGTCCGCCCGAGCCGACCACGCTCTCGCCGAGCGAGAGCTTCGTGCGCGCGCGCGAGTAGACGATCACATGCAGAGCGCACCGGTGCAGACGCTGGTCGCCTGCGCCGCGCACGTGCCGTACGTGCCGGCGTCGACGCCCGTGGGCGCGCTGCCGTCCGCGCTCGGTGCATGCAACAGTGCGACGGCATGGGGCAACGTCTCGCAGCTCGCCACCGTGCCGTAGTACTCCGCGAATCCGGCGGTCGGCGGGCGGATGCGTCCGTACTCCGGCGGCGCATGGATGTCGCCGAGCAGGCGCTCTTCGTTCGTTTCGGGGTCGTGCACGAGGATCGACCACCAATCCTCCTGCGACTCACGAACGATCATCCGGTACGTCACGTTCTCGCGCCAATCGTGCTGCAGTCGGCAGCTGTAGCCGATGCCCTCGCCGCCGAACGGCTCGCACGACGCGCCCGGCCCCGGCGTCGCCTCGGTCGCGTTCCAGATCGAACCGATGAGCATCTTGCCGACGACCTGGCCGCCGAGGATGCCGTTGGCCTGCACGCCGATGTAGCCGCCTTCGGTCGTGCCCTCGAAGAAGAACTGTTGCGCCCAGAACCAGCTCGAACCGGCGACGGGCTCGTCCTCGATCGTGAACGGATACACGAGCTCGGCAAACGATCCGCCGGCGAACTGCGCGTGCGTGTCCGCGATGCCGCCCGGCGTGATGCCGTCGCCCGGCGCGCCTGCGGCCACGCCGGTCTCCATGCGCACCGTCGCACCGTCGTCGCACACGCCACAGTCCTCGCAACACGTGGTGGCGTCCTCGTCGGGCGTGCACAGCTGATCTCCACACGCAGGTGCGCTCGTCGAGCCCCCGCTCGTGTCGGCCGCGCTGCCCGTGGTCGTGCCCGTGGTGGCCGGCCCGGTGCTCGAGCCATCGTCGTCCATCGCGTCGTCGTCGGCCGCGTCGTCGACGATGTCGTCGTCACCATCGTCCGCCGACGTCGACGAGCCCGTGTCGCCCGGCGACGCGGGCTCGTCGTCACCGCACGCCGCCGCGAATGCGAACCCCAGTGCGATCGATCGCCTCACCCGCTCAGGATAACGGGCGCTCCATGATCGCACGTACGTAGAGCACTCCGAATCCCGCACGCGCGAGGTTCTCCTGCGATTTCGAGCCCGGTGCGGTGGTGACCACCGCGAGATCGCAGCCGGCGCGCGCCGCATCCGCGAGGCGACGGTGGACGAGCGCGCTCTGGATCCCGCGACGTCGCACGGGCGGCAGCGTGGCGGCACCGCACAGCTGTGCGAGGCCGTGATCGATCCGCAGGCTCGCAGCCGCGACGATCGTTCCGCGATCACGCGCGGCATAGCGGCGGAAGCCGGCGAGCCGTCGCATGCGATCGAAGATCGTCTCGAGCGCAGCGCGCGGGAACTCCTCGTGTGGTGCGTTCGGATCCGCCACCGCGAACCCCTCGACGACCGCATCGATCCACGGCGTGACGTCGTCGTCGACGCACTCGTCGACGTCGAACGCGATCGGCGATGCCTCGCCGAGCTGCTCGAGCTGGCGTCCGAGCACGTACTCGAAGCCCTGCAGCGCGTAGCCGCGTGCGGCGAGCAGCGCCGCCGTCGCACCCGCGAGCGACGACACCTCGACGCGCACCGCGGTGCCGCGCGCATCGAGCTCGCGCTCCGCCGTCGCGAGCTCGTCTTCGTCGGGCACGCGATCGAGCCCGAGCCCCACCAGCTTGTTGCACGGCGAGCTCGGGCCGGCGAACACCGCGAACCCACCGGCGACCGGCCACGCACCGGCCTGCGCGTCACCGTCGGCCCGTGCGGCCGCGGCCATGCCCGTGCACAGGCCGCACTCGGCCGCCTCGATGCGTCGCGCCAGCGCGAGGTCGACGAACACGCCGCATCCTCGCACGAGCTCACGACCGTCGGCGGCGGACGAGCGTGGTGACGAGGGCGCGCAGCTCGCTGGGCTCGAACGGCTTCTGCATGCGCGGTTCCACCAGCCGATCGAGCGCGACGGACGTCTTGCGGTCGATCGCGCCGCCGGTGAGGAACATGAACCCGGGCACGAGCTCGGGGCGCTGGGTGCGGAGCCAGTAGAACAGATCGAGGCCGCTCATCTCCGGCATCACGAGGTCGCAGATCACGACGTCGAACGGCGCGCCGCGCCGCAAGAGCTCCACCGCCTCGGCGCCGGACTGCACCGCGACCACCTCGTGCTCGGCCGAGAGCACTCGGACGACGACTTGCCCGACGAGCTCCTCGTCGTCGACGACGAGCACCTTCGCACGCACGTCGGCGTCGTCCCGGGGCGGCAAGCGCGGCGCCGGTCGCAGCCGGATCGTCTGGGCGGCGGGCAGTCGCACGCGTACCTCGTCCATCTCGCCGATCACCGACTGCGTGATCTCGCCGCCGAGCTCGCGCACGATGCCCGCACAGATCGACAGTCGCGTCGCCGTCGCGGCCACCGCCGCGGATCGGACGGTCGCACCGGCGCGCGTCGTCGCGGAGTCGGCGACGCGATCGAGGATCGCCGGCCCGCTCCACCCGCCCGAGTGCGACATCGTCACGACGGCCCAGCCGTCGGGGTCGCGTCCACCGACGATCCGGATCTCGTGACCATCGACGTTCCCCGGCGGCACGGCCTGGCTCGCGCGACTGAGCAGCTCGAGGAAGATCTGCCCCACACGCACTTCGTCGCCCTCGACGTGGGGCACGCGCTGCAGATCGAGCGTGACGCGGGCCCGCGACTTCCACTCGCGCTCCGTCACGCCCAGCGCCCACGCGAGCACCTCGCCGACGTCGACCGACTCCGAGCGCGCTTCCTCGCCGCCGAAGAGGCGCAGGCGCATGGCGATCTGCTCGATGCGCTCCGTGCCCGCACGCGCATCCGCGAGCGCCTGCCGCAGCTCGGCAGCCTTCGCGGTCTCGGCCGTGGGTGCCGCCGAGAACGATCGCTCCACCTCCTCGCCCAGGTACAGCAGATTGCCCGCGACGATCGTGAGCGCGTTGTTGACGTCGTGCCCGATCGACGCCGAGTGCTTGCCCAGCGAGGTCATGCGATCGGCGAGCTCCAGGCGCCGAGCGAGCGTGCGTTGCTCCGTGAC
This sequence comes from uncultured Nannocystaceae bacterium, assembly GCA_964468635.1. Lineage (GTDB taxonomy): Bacteria > Myxococcota_A > Polyangia > Nannocystales > Nannocystaceae > Xiheibacterium. The sequence continues at coordinate 315,442 of CAYXVR010000001.1, read as the reverse complement.
GTCGACGAGCACCACCACGCAGCCGAGGAGCTCCTCGCCGTCGAGGATGGGCGCGATGTTGTCGCTCACGAGTCGCAGCGCGCCGCCCCGCGTCACCAACGTCGCCGACGCGACACGACACGGCGAGCGGCCCCACATCGCCTCGGTCATCACGGCCGACAGCGACGCCCCGCTGGCCTCGTCGCGGAGCTGCACGACGTCGTGAATCGGCCGGCCTGCCGCCTCGGCGAACGTCCAGCCCACGAGGCTCTCCGCGGCGCCGTTCATGAACGTGACGGCCATGTTCCGATCCGTGGCGAATACCGCGTCGCCGATCGATCGCAGCGTGGTGACGAGCAGCTGATCGCGCTCGCGCACCTGTCGTTCCATCCGCGCCATGCGGGCGCGGACCAGCTCGATCTCGACGAGGCTGTAGAGGTCCTCGCGCTTGAACGGCTTCAGCAGGAAGCCGCCGGGTGCACGGCGACTCGCGCGCTCGATCGTCGACGGATCCGCATGCGCGGTGAGGTATGCGACCGCGACATCGTGCTCTCGCGTGAGCTGCTCGGCGGTGTCGATGCCGTCGAGATCGCCGTGGATGTTGACGTCCAAGAGGACGAGGTCCGGCTTCGTCGCGGCGGCGCACTCCATCGCCTCGTCCGCCGAAGCGGCCTTGCCGACGACGTCGAAGCCCACCTCCGTCAGGCTCCGCTCGATGTCGAGGGCGACCAGCCCCTCGTCCTCGACGATGAGGATCCGCGGCCGCCCGGTCCTGGCGTTCGTGCGCATCGACTGAGTGCCAGTCTACGCCCGCGCGCGGCGTGAGCGACGGCCGCGAAGGCGCCGACGGCGTCCGTAATCGGCACCTGGCGGCGGCCGTCCGATCGTCGCGGGTGCGCACACAAGTGGGGGGGCACGGTGGTCGGGCGCGGTGGGGCGCCGTTCCGCACGAGGCCTTGCAATCCCGCCGAGCAGGCCCCAGAACACCGCTTGGACGTGGCGATCGACGAGACCGACGCGGAGGCGCTGCGGACGAGCGAAGAGCGACTCCGCGTCATGATCGACGCCGTTCGCGACTACGCCATCTTCAACCTCGATGCGGAAGGCAGGATCCGCACCTGGAACCTCGGCGCCAAGCGGCTCAAGGGCTACGACACCAGCGAGATCATCGGGCAGCACTTCTCGATCTTCTACACGCAGGAGGATCGCGACCGGCACCATCCCGACGCCGAGCTGGAGCATGCGCGACGCGAGGGCCGCTACGAGGAAGAGGGCTGGCGCGTCCGCAAGGACGGCTCGCAGTTCTGGGCGAATGTCGTGATCACCGCGTTGTTCGACGACGCAGGACGGCACCTCGGCTTCACGAAGGTCACGAGGGACTTCACCGAGCGGCGCGAGACGCTCGAGAGCCTGCGTCAGAGCGAGGAGCGACTGCGGCTGCTCATCGAGAGCGTGAAGGACTACGCGATCTACATGCTCGATCCGGATGGTTGCATCGCCACGTGGAACTCCGGAGCCCAGCAGATCGAGGGCTACTCGCCGGCGGAGGCGATCGGGCGCCACTTCTCGTTGTTCTATCCGCCCGAAGACGTGGCCGGCGGCCGTCCGGAGCTCCAGCTCGCGGTCGCACGCGCGGAGGGGCGCTACGAGGAAGAAGGCTGGCGCGTGCGCAAGAACGGCGAGCGCTTCTGGGCGAACGTCGTCATCTCCGCGGTGCGCGATGCCACGGGCGAGCTCGCCGGCTTCGCGAAGGTCACACGCGATCTCACCGAGCGCCGCAGGATCGAGCAGCAGGCGCTCTTGGCCGAGCGCGCCGCAGCGGAGGAGCGCGCGCGGACGATGGAGGCGGAACGCCTGATCGAGCAGCGCGACGAGTTCATCTCCATCGCGGCGCACGAGCTGCGGACTCCGCTCACCGCGCTGCAGCTCAAGCTGCAGGGCATGGAGCAGGGGCTCGAGAAGATCGAGCCCGAGGGGCCGCGCTCGCGGACGCTCGAGCGCTTGCGTGGCGCACTGCGTCAGGTCCATCGGCTCACCGGCCTGGTCGAGCGCCTCCTCGACGTCACACGGATCACGGGCGGTAAGCTCGTGCTCAAGCGGGAGCCCACCGACATCGCTGCGCTCGCACGGCAGATCACGGAGGAGCTGCGCGAGCCGGCCCGCGCCGCCGGCGTCGATCTGCTGCTGCACGGCGACGAGCACTGCGTGGGACACTGGGACAGGGCTCGACTCGAGCAGGTGACGACGAACCTCGTGTCGAATGCGATCAAGTACGGCAGCTCGCGCCCAGTCGACATCACGGTGACTGCGAACGACGGCCTCGCGCGCCTGAGCGTCGCGGATCACGGCATCGGGATCGGGGCGCGGGACATCGACCGCATCTTCGGGCGATTCGAGCGAGCGGTCCCGGGCCGCAACTACGCCGGTCTCGGCCTCGGACTGTACGTGAGCCGCACGATCGTCGAGGCCCACGGCGGCTCCATCGAGGTCGCGAGCACCATCGGCCAGGGCTCGACCTTCGTGGTGCAGCTGCCCCTCTGATCGGTCACACCGGCGGCTGCGAGAGGTCGAGCGCGAGATCGAAGAAGGCCTCGTTGTCGGCGACCGTCGCGATTCGGTGGCCCGGCACGCACACGCCCTCGGCCCGCGCATCGATCGATACGCCGACGAGCCCACCGTCGAGGAGGAACGCGCCCGCACCCATGTCGCCATGACAGTTCGGAGCGCCGTCCACCGCTCGGAGCTCGCTGCCGACGAGGCAGCCGCTCCACGTGTCGCGCGAGCCCGGCTCGCCGCGCAGCGCGAAGAGATAGCTGATGCTCTGGACGTCGCACGCGGCCTCGGGCGACGCCGTCAGCTCCGCCGGCGCCACGCCGGTGATCGGCGCGGCGAGACGCACGGCCGCCAGCGCTTGCTCGCGCGGCACCGTGTCGCTCTGCTGCATCACGATCTCCGCGATCTCGTGCGGCTCGCTGTCGGCGGAGCCGAGCCCGAAGTTCAAGAAGCTGTGATCCCACCCGTCGACGCAACGGGCGCTCGTCACGGCGACGTCGGGCGCGACGAGCACGGCGCCGCACCACGGCTGGATCGGCGACTCCTCGTGATCGAGCCAGCCCGCCGCGGGGTGCCGCAGCGTCCGCTCCGCCGTCGGACCGGCGAGCGCTGCGATCAGAGCTACGTCGTCGTCGTCCGCGACGACTTCGGAGCGCGGCGCGTCCTCCGGTCCCGTGTAGCAGGAAGCGACGACGATGAGCAGCGGGAGGCATGAGCGCCGGATCATGCGCGCGTGTCGAGCAAGACGCATTCCACCACGGTGCGAGCTTGGTTGTGCACGCGGGTCGAGGCGCGCGTCGGGCTGCACATGAGCACGGGCGCTCGCATGGGGCAGACGTGCTCGCCATTCGTCCACGGCCCGAATCAGGGCGATGCACCCGACGTAACGAATCGAATCACCTCGACCCGCGGGGGCGCCGCATCGAGCGCGAGCGCCAAGGTGGTCGCGTCGCGTTCGACGGCCGCGTGTCGTCCGAGGACATCGACGACTGACGCGCGAACTCGCCGCCCGACTGGCGAATTCGGCCGATCGCCCCCTCGCCCGAGGCCCGGCGGTACGATGTTCCGGATGCTTCCCCGCCGCCCGATCGGCTACCTCGGACGAGGTCACGAGACGATCGGCTCGGACATCCTCGCGGTCCCCCACGCGTTGCGTCACCTGCTCGGCACCGAGGGCGCCGCGCCGCGCTCGTTGCTCGAGTCCACGCTGCCGCGCGAGAGCCTCGAGCGACTCGAGCACGTCGACCCCGACGGCTGGTACCCGATCGCGTGGCTGCTCGAACTCACCGAGCTGCTCGATCAGAAGCTCGGGCGCTACGGTCTGCGCCGCGTGGGACGAACCCTCTTCAAGCTGTCGCACGAGCAGCGCATGGCCGAGCGGATGCACTACGGCGTCGACGTCGTTCGGGGCATCGACGCGATGTACCACCACGCGAACCGCGGTGAGGCCATCGGCGGCTGGACTGTCCTTTCGATCGACGACAAGAAGGCGCGGCTCGAGAAGACCACTCCGCACCACTGTGCGCTCGAGGAGGGCATCCTCGCCCAGGCCCTCAGCGCGGTGTCGTGTCGCGCCGTCGTCACCCAGGCGTCGTGCTTCCGCGAGGGTGCCGACGCGTGCGTGTTCGAGATCACCTGGCTCGGCGGCCGCACGCATCCGCCACATCCGTGACGGACGTCGCGCGCGGCCTCACTTGCACACGCCGGACTTGCTCGGCTTGCCGCGGAACTCCCAGTGCCAGGGCTCCTTCGGCACGGTCGCCGCGAAGCCGAATTTCGCCGCGTTCGCGACGAGCCACGGATGCACGTCGGGTGACCAGACCGCGATGTCCAGCGCGTGCCCGCTCTGGTGATTGCTGAAGCCGGGCTTGGCCGCCTGCGAGCATCCGTTGCACGAGCACGTGCGATAGCACTGGTAGAAGTACTGCTGCTCCTCGGGACTGCGGAACGCGCTGTAGATCGTCAGCTCGACGCCGTCCTTCGCCGCGGCTGCGCGCATCTCCCAGTACGCGTTCGCGGTCGCGCGCTCGATCGGCGATCCGTCGATCGTGACGATCTCGATCGCGAACGGCTTGCCACGCCGATAGCCGACGGCCGGGCGCGCGCTGCAATCGAGGTCCGGCACGCGGATCTCCGGCAAGGGCGGCACGACGTCCACGGGGCGCGGGCGGATCCGATCCACGCGCACCGGCGTCGTGTGGGCCGCCGGCGCGGCGCGAACCACCCGCTGCTCCGCGCTCGGTCGCCCCTGCGGCGCGCGCGACTCTTGTTGCTGTTGCACCGATCGCAGGCCCTCGGAGCTGCCGCATGCGGCGGCGACGGCGAGGAGCGCGAGGGCGGCGAACGAGGACGGGCGCAGTCGGGACACGGCCGAAGGAGATGGACGCGCGAGCGCGGAAAACGTTCCGAATCGACGAGACCGCCCCGCTGCGGGCGGCATTCCGACGCATCCCCGCACACACGTCGCGCCCGGGCCACCGGCGAGATTCGCGACGTGCCCGTGCCGGCATCGACGCGGTGACACTGCGTGGGATGGTGGTGCGTCGCAATCGCGCGGGAACGCGCCGCATGGAGCGTTTGACGACGAGCGGCGCGCGTGCTTCGATCGATCGCACGAGCGCACTGGGGCGCCTCCTGTCCGCGGCAAGGGACTTCCCACCCAGACGAGTCGAGCGCGAGCTCATCGACCTTCTTCCGGCCGATGCGAAGCGGACCTGGCCTCTCGGAAGGAAGGTTGTCCCATGAGCGAGACCACTGGCGCAGCCGGGTTCGAAGGCCTGCGCAAACATGCGAAGCGATGGCTGAAGGCGCTGCGTGCCGGTGACGCGGCGGCGGTGCAACGGCTCGCGCGCGCGTTGCCGAAGCACTCCACGACGCCGGGTCTGCGCGAGGTGCAGCAGGCGCTGGCGCGTGAGCACGGCTTTCCGAGCTGGGCGGCGCTCAAGGAGCACTTCGAGCTCGCGGCCACCGAGCGCGACGGCGACGACAGGCGGGTTCCGGAGTTCCTCGAGCACGCGTGCATCTTCTCCGGAGCGCTGCTCGACGTGCCCGCGAAGTGGCGGCGCGCCGAACGGATCCGGGCTCGACATCCAGAGATCGCGACGGCCGACATCCACACCGCCGTCGTGTGCGGCGAGCTCGATCACGTGGCGGCGTTGCTCGCCGCGGATCCGACGCTCGTCACCAAGGCGGGCGGGCCCCAGCAGTGGCCGCCGCTCTTGTTCCTCTGCTACGGGCGGCTGCCGAACGAGCGCGCGGCGCAGCAGTCGGTGGCCATCGCGGAGCTGTTGCTGGACGCCGGCGCCGATCCGAATTCGTTCTTCGTCACGCGCGACAAGTGGCGACTGCGTTTCACCGCGCTCACCGGCGTGATGGGCCGCGGCGAGATGAACCAGCCCGAGCACCCGCGCGCCGACGAGATCGCGCGTCTCTTGCTCGATCGCGGGGCGAGCCCGAACGACAGCCAGGGCCTCTACAACACCCACCTCGTCGGCGACGACACGAAGTGGCTCGAGCTCCTCTTCTCCTACGGGCTCGACGAGAACGACCCGATCGACTGGCACGCGGGCGACGGCGAGGCCGCGAAGCCGGGCGCACACGGCACGATCCTCGACTACCTGCTGCCGCAAGCCGCCGCGAACGGACACGTCCGCCGACTGCGTTGTCTGCTCGAGCGCGGCGCCGATGCCAACGCCCGCAGCATCTACGACGACAAGAGCTGTTACCAAGCCGCGCTCGTCGCGGGCCGACTCGACGTGGCGGATCTCCTGTTGCGCTTCGGTGCCGCGCGCGAGCCGCTGGTGGGGCGCGACGAGTTCCTCGCCGCTTGCAGTCTCGGCGATCGCGGCAAGGCGATGGCGCTCCTGCGCGATCATCCCGAGTACCTGGCGCCGAGCGACCCGCTGATCGAGGCCGCCACCGCCGGTCGATACGAGGTCGTGAAGCTGCTGCTCGAGCTCGGCATGGATCCCAACGCCCCGGGTCGTCACGCCCATCGAGCGCTGCACGCTGCGTGTGAAGATCCCCGGATCTCTCGGCTGCTCGTCGATCACGGCGCCGATCCCCGCGCGCGCTGTTTCGGCGGCACACCGACGTCGTGGGCACGCATGGCCGGCAACGCCGACATGGCGCGATTCCACGCGACGCACAGCCGCGACGTCCTCGACGCCGTGATGGCCGGACACGTCGAGCTCGCGACCCAGCTGATCACCGAGGATCCCCTGCGCGTGTCGGCGCGCAGCCCGAGCGGCGACACGCCGCTGCACCTCTTGCCCGAGGATCCCGACCGCGCGCGCCGACTCATCGACCTCTTGCTCGAGCACGGCGCGGATCCGGCGGCGAAGAACAACGCGGGGATGACACCGGCCCAGAAGCTCGACGCCGACGGCCTCGACACGATCGCCGACCTGCTCGAGACGTCGTGACGGTGCGCGTGCTACCGATCGCTCGATGGCCATCACGCGGCTCTACCTCGTCCGTCACGGAGAGACCACGCTCGCGGCCGAGGATCGGTTCGCCGGCTCGAGCGACGTCGAGCTGTCGGACGCCGGGCGTGCGCAGTCCGAGGCGATCGGCCGCCGGCTGTCGGCGGCAACGCTCGCGCGCGTGTTCGCGAGCCCGATGCGACGCACCGTGGCCACCGCGCGCTGCATCGCGGAACCGCACGGGCTCGTACCGGTGGAGGTGTCGGGACTGCGCGAGATCGACCACGGCCGATGGGAAGGTCGCACGCGCGACGAGGTCGAGCGCGACTTCCCCGACGAGTACGCGGCGTGGACGGCCGATCCGTTCCGCAACGCGCCCGAGGGCGGCGAGCCGGGCGTACAGGTGATGGCGCGCGCGACCTCGGCGATCGCGAAGATCCTCGAGGCGCACGACGGCGAGACGATCGCCGTCGTCTCCCACAAGGCCACGATCCGCCTGCTCCTGTGTTCCTGGCTCGGCATCGACGCGCGCGGCTATCGCGATCGCCTCGACCAGAGCCCGGCGTGCCTGAACGCCGTCGACTTCAAGGACCGCGACCAAGCGCGACTCGTCGTGTTCAACGACGTCTCGCACTATGCGACGCACCCGCTGCCGGACGAGCCGCGGCTGTCGCCGGTGTGGTGCGGGCCGACTACGGCAGAGGATCGCAGCGGATCAGGTGGTGCTCGGGATCCCAACTGAAGCGCACGTGCCGGCGCGTCTCGTCGAGCACGATCCGATGAGGACCGATCCCGATCGTGGTGCCCGCGTGCGCGGTGCCGACCACGTCGATTCGGCCGGACATCGCGAGCGGGTCCGCGGCCGCCTCGTCGCCGGTCGGTGCGTGTGGTCGCCGTGCGCGGCTGTGCACGAGGCTCGCGGCCATGCGATCCGCCATGTGCTTCTCGTGTCGTTGCTCGTCGAAGCGCTCGCGTAGGGGGCGTGAGACCACCACGCCGACGAGCAACGTCGTCTCCCCGCCGAGCCGCGCACCGGCTTCCGCCACGACGATGTCGTGCTCCGCCTCCACGCAGCCGCCCCGCACGGGGCCGTCGATCTGCACGCGCGATGCTCGGATCTCGCAGTTGATCACGCCACGCCGCACGTGCAGCGCACCGCCGCAGCCGATCGTCGCGCCCTGGGCGTGCTCGGCCGACACCGATCCTTCGGCGAGCACCGAGGCGCCGACCGAGCCGGTGATGCCGCCGCGCACCGACACGTCGCTGCCCGAGTACACGCTACCGCGCGCGACCGACTTGTCGATCTGCACGGCGCCGGTGGCCTGCACCTCGAACTTCGCGGTGACGTCGCCGGTGATCGTCAGGCTCCCGTGCATGTCGAGGTGGCCGGACCGAAGATCGACGTCGCCTTCGTGCACGTAGTGATCGCCGATCTCGATGCGCGCATCGGTGCGTCGCACGACGCCGTCGCGCGTCGCCACCACGGATCCCTCTCGATCGCGCTCGAGCCCCTCGCCGAACGACAACGCCGCGGCGCTCGGGATCTTCTCGAACGGGATCACGCGGTCGGTGACGGTGCGCCCGTCCATGCCCTGCACGGGCGGTTGACAGCGCGCGAGCACCTCGCCGCGCCGCACCGGGCGCAGGAGCCCGCGATCGCGGTAGTCGAAGCTGCCGTCCTCCAACTGGTGACCGGGCTGCAATCCCACGAGCACCGTGAGCTCGCACGCGCCGGTCGACTCGCGTTGCATCGCGCGACCGGACGCGATCGGGACGGGTCCGCAGGCGAATGCGCCGTCTCGGACCTGAAGCCCGAGCTGCTCGAGCGCGATGTCGTCGACCCCGAACGTCACGCGTGCACGCGCGAGCGCGTCGCGGAGCTCGTCGATCCCGATGGCGTCGCCCGGCTCGACCCGCAGGAACGCCTGCAGCTCGTCCGCGCTGAGCTCGATGTGGACCCGGTCGATGGCTCGACTCCCGGGAGTGGCATCGTCCGGATCGCGGTGGAACTGGAGCGCGCAATTGGGGCCGGGTGCGTCACCCTGCGGCCCACGGCTGGCGCGATTGCAGCTCGCCCACGTCGACCTCGCCCTCGGCGACGAGGCCCGTCTTCGCATCGACGATCCGCCACGCCTGCGTGCGAGCGAACATCGGCTGGGCCTCGACGAAGATGCAGCGCAGCTCGCCCTCTTCGAAGCCGCACTGGGCCTGCACCGCTTCCAGCAGCTGCTCCCGATGCAGGTGACCGTCGCCGAAGTTCCAGCCGAGCACGACGCCGGCGACGAGCTCGCCGTCGACGTGCTCGTAGTCCTCGTAGCGATCGACGGCCTTCGGCAACAAGAGCGGCAGCGCGCGTCCGTGCAGGTGCATGAGCCGGAACGCGACCACCTTGCCGACCAGACCCACCGACGTGGCGCGCGGATAGAAGCGATCGAGCTGCTCGTACACCCAGCCCGAGCTCTTCACGAGGCGCGCGAGCTTCGCGTGGCTCTCGCCCCGGAAGAGCCAGATCCCGTACGGCCAGTTGCCGGCGTAGTAGCGCATCGCGACGAGGAACGACACGGCCCGCGGCACGAGGTTGCCGAGCAGCGGCAGCCCCACGAGCATCACGAGCAGGAACACCGCGAGCACCGGTGATCCGACGTCGAGCACGGTGACGTCCGGGTGGGCCCAGAAGAGCGCGAACGCGCCGTACACGACCATCACGTTCCACTCGAGCGGCACGCCCATGGGCACGTTGCTCGTGATGTAGCCGTGGAGCATCAGCATCAGCACCATTCCGACGACGAGCGAGGTGCCACCCGGCGCGAACGCGAGCACGAACGGCACGGCGAGCTCGAGCGCTGTGCCGGCGTGGCCCATCCACGTCGCGAGTCGCGACGGTCGCAGGTCGGTGGGGTAGTCGCGGTACATCGCGCGCCGCAACCACCCCATGCGCAGGACGGGGCTGTTGCTCGTCATCACCGCGACCACCGTGGGGAAGTGGGCGTTGAGCTTGGAGAAGCCGGCCCAGAACCAGAGCGCGAGCTGGACCGCCTTCGCGCCCGCGATCCAGTCGCTCGCGAGCGCGAAGCACACGAGCGTCGTCCAGTAGTGCTCGCCGCGGGCGGCGAGGAAGATCGTGCGATCGGCGACGCCGAGCACCGCGAGCACGACGACGAGCGCGATCACCAGTGCGGGGTCCAGGCTCGGCGCGCACAGCAGCGCGACGCACAGCGCGAGCACGGCGGCATACAACGCGACGTCGATCCACGTGCGACGGATGCCGCCGAGCAGCGGAGCGTTCGGCACGAGCGGGAGCTTCGTGGTACCGGGCCGCAGGAAGTACAGCACGCCGCCGAGCGGTGGCCAGTAACGCCCCGTGAGCGGACCGCTGCCGCAGCCGAGCCCCAGCACCTCGAACAAGAGGCTCCACACGATCGCCTTCTGGAACGCGACCGGCGCGAGCCACCACGACGCGATCGTGGCGATGTCGCCCATGCCGGGTGTGAAGCTGCAGAAGAAGATCCACGCGCCGACGTACGCCGCGATCTTCAACGCATAGAGGATGAAGACGGCGACGGGCGTGCCGTAGCCCTGCATCGCCCACGACTCGCACACCATGCGCCCGCGCTCGGCGAACGGCTTGGTCGCCCAGTCGAGCGGGTCATACGGCGGCGGCGTGGGTTGGATGAACCCCACGCGCGCCAGCATGCCAGAGGCGGGCTCACCTCAGAGCGACGAAGCGATGCTCACCGAGCCGCACGATGTGGGGCATCGGAGCCTCGCCGGCCTCGTCGGGCTCGGGCAGCGGTGCATCGGCGCCGCCGGCATCGGCCGGACACAGCCACTCGAGCCCGTCGGGATCGATCGCGGTCTCGACCTCCAGACCCATGAACGTCGCGGTGTCGGCCGTGCTCGTCGCGAGCCCGCCCTTCACCTCGACATCCTCGACCGGCAGGGTGAGCACGATCGTCGGACCGGCGGAGAGCGAGCACGGCGTATCGACGCCGACGAGGCTCGTCTCGCCGGCGAGATCGATCGCGACGCCGGACGGCGGCGTGAGCATCGCGGACAGCGTGAGGATCACGTCCGGGTTGCCCTCGACATCGGCGAGGAAGTAGAAGCCGCCGACCCCGAACGATCCCGCGATCCAGTTGAAGCTGACGACGACGCGATAGTAGTCGGGGCTCGTGAGCGCCTCGAGCATGGGATCGATCTCCATGCCGACCTGGACGTTGCGCGCGTCGACCTCGTCCTGCACCTCGCCCTGCAGCGCGGCATCCTCGGGTTGCTCCTCCGGCGTGACGCCCTCGAGCAACTGCTCCACGGGTGGGGTGCCGTTCTCCTGCTCGTCCTCCCAGCCGGCGACCTCGTCGCGACGCAGGAGCAACCCGGAGAGCACGCCGAGATCGTAGGCCTCGCGACCCGGGCTGAAGCCCGTGCCCTGGAACGCCCCGTCGAGGTTGGCGATCGCCTCCGTCATGAGCTCGTCCTCGGTGGCCTCGCAGCCGAGCACCGACAACACGCTCGACACGATCGATGCGTACTCCGCTCCGCCCTCGGTGACGTCGTAGGAGCGGATCGCAGCCGACTCCTCGGGGAAATCGGCGAGCCAGCGCGACTGCCAGTGCGCCGCGGCCCCGTAGTCCGCGCCGTCCTCGAGCGAGGCCCGCAGCGATCGCTTCAGCTCGGCTCGCAGGTAGCGCGGCTCCCACGGCTCGGGATACGCGGTCGCGCGGCTGCCCCCCGGCACGTTCCAATCGTTCTGATCCGACAAGAAGTGGAAGGCCTCGTGGAACGTGAGGATCGACGCGAAGTCGCGGTACGGCGGCATGCCGAGCATCTCGTAGGCCTCGTTGATCTCCTGCGTCTCGTCGAGCGAGATGCCGAGCGTCGGCACGCCGTTGATCGTGCCGACGTTGAATGTCGCCGACCACTCGGGCGGCAGGCCGTCGAGCGGGCCCATCGATACGACCGGCGGCTCGCCCTCGGCGACCTGGTCGTTCCACAGCCAGCCCTGGTTCTCCATCACCGACGAGAGCAGCACCTGGCGCGAGCGGTAGTTCTCCGCGGCATCGCCGGGCCACACGCGATCGGGGCACTCGTACATGCCGATCGTCAGGTCGGCGAGGATCTGCTCGATACGCGTGAGCTCCTCGCCGCCGGTGCTCGTGCTGTCGCCTTCGCTCGTCGAGTCCGCCGCCGGACCGCTCGACGACTCGGTGCCGGGCTCGCCGGTCGTCGATCCGTCGTCGTCGTCGTCGTCGTCGTCGTCCGCAGTGTCGTCGTCACCGGTGCTCGACTCGTCCGCCGCCGGCGTCGAGTCGTCGCCGCACGCGGTCGCGAGTCCCACCGCGAGCCCGAGCCCCATCCACCGACCGAGAGGTGCGCATGTCCGATGCAGCATAGGCCGCTAGCGTACCCGCGAATTCGCGCGACGCGAGCCCTCGGCGACGGAATCGGCGGGTTCGTGATATCCACGCCCCCGCTCGTGATCCGGCTCGACGACATCGGCAAGCGCCACGGCTCCCAGATCCTCTACGTCGGCGCGTCGATGACCGTGTTCCGCGGCGAGAAGGTCGGGCTCGTCGGGCCCAACGGGGCCGGCAAGTCCACGATCTTCCGGCTCATCGTGAAGGAGGAGGTGCCCGACGAGGGCCAGGTCGCGATCGATCGCGGCGTGACCATCGGGTACTTCGACCAGAACGTGGGATCGATGGCGGGTCGCAGCGTGCTCGAGGAAGTGCTCGCCGGCGCCGGTGAGGTGTCCGCGGTGCGCGACGAGCTCACGAAGCTGGAGGCCGCGATGGCCGACCCGGATCGCATGGACGAGCTGGATGCGCTCGTCGCTCGCTTCGGCGAGGTGCAGCCGCGTTTCGACGAGCTCGGCGGCTACGAGCTCGAGCCGCGCGCGCGCCAGATCCTCGCGGGGCTCGGCTTCGATCCCGAGGTGGTCGACGACGACGTGGGCAAGCTGTCGGGCGGGTGGAAGATCCGCGTGGTGCTCGCGCGCATCCTCTTGATGCGGCCCGACGTGCTGTTGCTCGACGAGCCCACCAACCACCTCGACATCGAGTCGATCCTGTGGCTCGAGAAGTGGTTGCGCGAGTACCCGGGCGCGGTCGTGATGACGTCGCACGATCGCGAGCTGCTGAATCGGCTCGTGGGGAAGATCGTGGAGATCGACGGCGGCGAGCTGACGACGTATTCGGGCAACTACGACTTCTACGAGCAGCAGCGCGCGCTCGCGGCCACGCAGCACGAGGCCCAGTACGCGCGGCAGCAGGCGATGCTCGCGAAGGAGCAGGCCTTCATCGATCGGTTCGCGGCGCGGGCCAGCCACGCCGCGCAGGTGCAGTCGCGCGTGAAGAAGCTCGACAAGATCGAGAAGGTGCAGCCGCCCAAGCGCCGCAAGGTGGTGGAGTTCGAGTTCCGCCAGCCGCCTCGCAGCGGCGGCGACGTGGTGAAGCTCGAGCGCGTCGCGAAGCGATGGGGCAAGCGCACGATCTACGACGGGCTCGATCTCGTCGTGCGTCGGCTCGAGCGCTGGTGCGTGATGGGGGTGAACGGCGCGGGCAAGTCCACGCTGCTCAAGCTCGTCGCGGGCGAGACGACTGCCGATGCGGGGAACGTGGTGATCGGGGCGAGCGTGAAGATGGGCTACTTCGCGCAGCATGCGATGGAACTGCTCGATCCGAATCTGACCGTGCTCGCGCAGATCGAGAAATCGCATTCGCGCGCGAGCCAGGGTGCGCTGCGGAATCTGCTCGGCGCGTTCGGCTTCTCGGGCGACGAGGTCGACAAGCCGTGCAAGGTGTTGTCGGGCGGCGAGCGAGCGCGCGTCGTGCTCGCCGAGATGCTCTACGATCCGCCGAACTTCCTCGTGCTCGACGAGCCCACGAACCATCTCGATCTCGACACGAAGGAGATGCTCACGAAGGCGCTCGCCGACTTCGAGGGCACGATGCTGTTCGTCTCGCACGACCGACAGTTCCTCGGCCGCCTGTCGAACCGCGTCCTCGAGCTCACGCCCGAGGGCCCGCTCGTCTACGGCGGTGGTTATCTCGACTACGTCCGCGAGTCCCGGCACGAAGCCCCGGGCATGCGCTGACGGCGGCTCCCTCGATGTCGAGGGTCGCGCCGGATTCGACCGCCAACAGACCCCTGTTCGAGTCTCAATCCGGCTCCGCGCCGGATTCGACCACCGACAGACCCCTGTTCGAGCTTCGATCCGGCTCCGCGCCGGGTTCGACCGCCGACAGACCCCTGTTCGAGCTTCGATCCGGCTCCGCCCCGGATTCGACCGCCGACAGACCCCTGTTCGACCTCCGGTCGCGGCCGCGGCGTTTCGTTTCGTCCTGCGGACGCAGCGGGCGCTACGCCGATTGCAGCGCGGCCTGCGACGTTCGGCCGAGCCGCGCACGGGCCGGCGTCGACGCACGCCGACGGACCCGTGTTCTCGAGAAATTCGACGCAGGCGGGCGTCCACGGCATGGATTCGGGGGGGACGCGCCATGGCGTTCCATGGCGCGTCGTGACGTTCGCCGGGGTCTTGTTGGCGTTCGTGTTGGGCACCGGTGCTGGTGCGGCGAACGTGCGCGCGCCCGTCTCTTCCGATCGATCGACCGAGCAGGTCACCAAGCGGCTCGTCGAGTGGCTCGCGGACCCTTCGCCCGACGCTGCGACGCGACTGCGCGAGCGCGTCAAGGCGGGTGTGCCTCCGCGCGCCTTGCTCGTGTTGCTCGAGCGCTATCGTGCGAAGCCGCGGGCCGACGTGCTCGACGTCGTGAAATCGCTGGCCGGCTATCGCCGCCTCGACGTGCGCGCGCGCGCGATCGCAGCGTGGGCCGCGACGGCACCGAAGGAGGCCGAGCTCGCGATCGCAGCCGCCGCGCGTGACGTCGCGCCGTCGATCCGCAAGCTCGCCGTCGCGCTCGCGAAGCAGTACCCGAGCGAGGCCGCCGAGCTCGTCGTGGAAGAGCTGCTCGCCCGCGACGAAGCGCTCGCGGCCGAGCTGAACGGAGCAGAGCCGTGATCGCGCGCATGATCGTGCTCGCGTGCACCGTGCTCGGCCTCGTCGGCTGTGCGCGCACGCTGCCTGCCCACGCCGACGCGCACGGCAACTTCCTGGCGGCGACGTCCGAGCCCGAGGTGTCTTCGTCGCGTCGTCGTGCACCGGTGGAGCCGCCGCTCGTCGTGCTCGTCGAGCGCACCAGGGTCGTCGGTATCGATCCCATCCGCGCGATGGTGCGATGGAGCGTGCCGGCGATCGTGACGGGTCATCCGGTCGCGAGTGCCACGTCGATCTATCTGCCCGTGCGCGGTCACCAGCTCGTCGCGATCGATCGCGCGACCGGAGCGGAGCGCTTCCACGTGCAGCTGCCCGGCGAAGCGCTCACCGGCCTCGCCGTGTCGGAGCCGCACATCGTCGCGACGGTGCTCGATCCGTCGAAGAAGGGCCGCGCACGGATCCTCGGGCTCGCGACCGAAGACGGCGACGTCCGCTGGCAGCGGCGCTCGCCGACGCGGCTCGGCATCCCCGACGTGGTGGGCGAGGTCGCGGTGCTGCCGGTGGGCGATCAGGTCGCGGCGCTGCGGCTCGACACCGGGCGCGAGGTGGCGCGGCTCGACATCGCGGCGGCGCGCGATCGCGAGGTCGCGCTCGAGCGCGTCACGCATCGGCACGGGATGTGGTTCGTCGGCAGCGACGCGAAGTGGGTGCGCCTCGGCGTGCCGGGCTCGCGCGGCGAGGCCCACCAGCTGTCGCGCACGTACGCGCAGGCGTTCCAGACGGTCGACGGCATCGACGCGGGCCACAGCGACGACGAGCGCCTGCGCTTGTGGCTGCGCATGTCGAACACGGACACGACGCCGCGCGATGCGATCCTGCTGTCGCGCCGCGCCGTGATCGCGCTGCGGCTCGACACCGAGGGCTTGCCTGTCCGCGCGCGTTGGGTGCACGTGGAGGACAAGGGCGAGCTCGTCGCGATGGAGGTCGTCGACGATCGCGTGGTGCTCGTGCGCGAGGACGGCGCGATCGTGCAGCTCGCCGACGACGACGGCCACGTGATCGATCGCATCGCCGGCGACGAGCCGGTGCGGGGCGCGTTGGTGCTCGGCACGCCCGCGCCCACCCACGGCAACACGAAGCGGCGCGACGACCCCGAGGTGCTCGCCGATCTCGCGGCGTTGTTGACGGAGCCGGATCCGCGCCTTCTGCCCGCACAACGGCTGGCGGCGGATCTGCTGTGGCGGCACGACGATCCGCGCGTGCGCAAGACGGTCCGGGATCTCGCGCGTGGCGGCATCCGCCCCGGCGACGCGCCCGAGGTACTCGTGCTGCGCGACCACGCCATCGAGCTCACGCGCACGCGGTGGGGCAGCGGATCGAGCAAGGAGGTCGAGGCGGTGGTGGACGCTCTGCATGCGCGCCCCGCCTTCGGCAGCCACGTGGACATCCGCGAGTCCGTGCAGGCGGCGTTGCGGACGGGTCGTCCCTCCGTCGTGCCCGAGCTGACCGCCCTCATGCTCGACCCCGGCACGAGCGCGGAAGACCTCGTCGCGATCGTGGAAGCACTCGCACAGCTCGGCGATCCCGGTGCGGTCGACGGCCTCGCGACGTTCCTGCGCCGCTACCACGCGGACGAGTCGATCGTGAAGGAGTCGCCGGTGCTGTTCGCGACGGCGACGTTGCTGCTGGAGCACGCGAGCGGCGACTCGCCCGAGAGCTCCGCCGCGCGCACGGCCCTGTGGGCGGTGGCGGACGACCCGCTGTGCGAGCCCCACCTGCGCGCGCTCGTCTCCACGGGTCTGCGCGCGTTGCCGGCGGCTCGCGACGACGGCGACGTGCGCGTCGTGGCCGACTCCGAAGCGACGCTCTCAGAGTGAGCCGCCGCGCCACGTGGCCGTGCGCGAGTCGGGCTTGCGCGCCTTGCGTGCGACGATCGCCCAGCGGATTGCGCCGGCGATCAACAGCGCTGCGCCGGTGCCGATGAGGGCGTAGCCGGAGGTCGACAGCACGCGCACGCTGTTGGTGCGCGACTCCCAGCTCGTCTCGCCTTCGCCGCTGCGATCGCCTGCGCGACCGTACGCGCCGCCCAGCAGGCCGCCGCCGATCGCGGCGAACACCAGGCCGGTCGTGACGAGCGCGATGCCGGCGGGATCGCGATGCCACGGGCGGCGCGGGGGAGGCGGAGGCTGGGGCTTCGGCTGCGGCGGTGGCGTGTCCGCTTTCGCATCCACGTCGAGCACGCGTCGGCATGCGTCGATGACCTTCTCGGCCTCCTCGATGTCGCTCGCCGGTGGATCGAGCGCGATGAAGCGCTCGAACTCGTCGATCGCGGCCGCGCAGTTGCCCGCGCGGCGCAGCGCCTGCGCGCGACCGAACACGAGCGCGGGATCGCCGGTCTTCGCGAACGCCTCCTCGAATGCTTCGGCGGCCTCGAGGAACTCGCCGTTCGAGAAGTGCTCGGCGGCGCGCGCCGCCGGATCGTCCGCCGCGGGCGCGGCCGTCTCACCCGCCGGTGGTGCGGCGACCGGAGCGGGAGCGAGCGCGAGTGCGAGTGCGAGGACGAGATGCACGGATCACTCGCCGCGCCGGGAGGGCGGCAGGTACTCGGCCTTCTTCGCCGGTGCGGGTGCGGGGGTCGGCGCGGCGGCGGGTGGCGGAGCAGTGCGCGAAGTCTTGCGGGTGCGCGCGCGCTTGCCCGGCTTCGTCGGCGATGCGTCGTCCTCGATGATCACGGTCTCTTCGTCGGTGGTCGGCGGCGCCTCGACCGGTGGCGCGACGACGGCCTCCACCGGCGCCGCGACGGCGGGTGTCGGAGGATCGTCGGCCTTCGCGGCGGGCGTCACCGGATCGTCCGCGAAGATCTGCTGCACGCCGACGCCGAGCGCCAAGCCAGCCGCGAGCGCCCCCGCGACGCGCCAACGCGTGCTCGTGCGCCGCTGTCGCGTGGTCGTGATCGCGCGGATGGGCGACGACGCGGTGATCGCAATCGTCGGTGGCGGCAGCGACTCCGTGGCGGGAAACGCCTCGGGCGTGAAGCGCTCCTGCATGAAGTCCGACAGCACCGTGTTCGACAGCCGGATCCCCTCGTCGTTCGCGAACTCCTCGATCGCCTCCTGGAACGCGCGCGCGGTGGGCGTGCGCACGTCGGGATCGGCCGCGAGCGCGTCGAGCAGGATCCGCTCGAGCCGCGGCGAGAAGCCGGGCACCACCGTCGACGGCTTCTCGAAGCGCGCCTCGGCGACGCGATTGATGAGCGCGAACTCGCCGCTCGCCCAGAAGCAGCGCTTGCCGGTGGTGAGCTCGTAGCAGACCACCGCGAGCGCGAAGACGTCGGCGCGCCGATCGATCTGCTCGGCGCGGATCTGCTCGGGCGCCATGTACGAGAGCTTGCCCTTGATCGTGCCCGAGCGCGTGTGGCTCGATTGCGTCGTCGCCTTCGCGATGCCGAAGTCGCACAGCTTCACGTCGCCCGCGTAGCTCACGAGCACGTTCGACGGCGACACGTCGCGATGCACGAGCCCCAGGGGAAGCCCGTCGGCGCCACAGCGCTCGTGCGCGTAGTGGAGCGCCGCGGCGACGCACTTCACGATCGTGAGCGCGACCGGCAGCGGCGCAGCGCCGTGCTTCAGGATGTCGCGGACCGTGCGACCGTGCACGTACTCCATCGCCATGAAGTGCTCGCGCCCGGCGGAGCCGAAGTCGATCACGGTGGCGATGTTCGAGTGATCGAGCGTGGCAGCCAGCCGCGCTTCGTCGAGGAACATGTCGACGAACTTCGCGTCCTCGGCGAGATGGGGCAGCACGCGCTTGATCGCGACGACCTTCTCGAAGCCGGCGCGGCCGACGTGGCGCGCGAGATACAGCTCGGCCATGCCGCCGACGGCGATGCGCCGCATGATCTGGTAGCGCCCGAGCCGCGCTCCGGTCACCAGCGCGATCGAGGACTGTTCCGCCGCGTTCACGCGCGCTCCTCGTTCACGGCCGCTCGCCGACGGCACTGGGCAGCGGAGCGTCCGCGGCCACGACGGATGCGAGCAGGCCCCGCAGCGTCTCGTCGTCGCACGGCAGCGGCGCGCCGGGCTTGCGCCCGCGCAGCGATTCCATGCGCGAGCGCAACAGCTCGCGCGCCCGATCGAGGCGCGAGCGGATCGTGCTCGGCGTGACGGCGTACGCCTCGGCGAGCTCGGGGGTGCGGACGCCCTCCCAGTAATAGAGGATCAGCAGGGACTGGGTGCTGCGCGGCACGCTGGCCAGCGCGCGCAGTACGAGCATCTGATCGCGGCCACGGGCGACGAGCGTGCTCATGCGCGTGCTCTCGAGCGGCGCGGGCGACACGTCGAAGCGCTGCATCGCTTCACTTTGCGCGAGCTGACGCAGGTGACGGGCGAGCTGGCGGCGCGCGATGCCGAGGAGGTAGGGCCGGAACGCCGCCGCGTCGCGCACCTGGTCGGCGCGCTCGATGGCGGCCAGGAACGTGCGCTGCGCGAGGTCGTCGGCGGCCCAGCTCGCGTTCAGCTCGAAGAACCGCAGCACCCCCTGGTAGTGGCGCCCGATCAACGCCTCGCCCGCGCTGCGATCCCCGGCCCGCCAGGCCTCGAGCAAGCTCGCATCGCTGGGCACCACGGAGTCGAAGGTATCACGCAGGCCCATGTGCGCGCGGGTGCGCGAACCCGCCCCCGAAAAAACTTCGGGACGTTTCTCCGCGTCGCGGAACCAGTGCTCGAATGCGACGGACGCGATTCGTGCTGGGGCTCGTGCTCGCGGCGACGTCGGGCTGTTACTCGGGGCTCGACGGCGGCAAGGCGTCGGGCGGTGGCGACGACGACGGTGACGACGACGACGGCGCGAGCGCAGGGTCGGCCGACGACGATGCCGGCGACGACGGCGTGCCCGAGGATCCCGAGCAAGTCGCGCCGCTCGGGCTGCGCCGACTGACGGCAGACGAGTACGACAACACACTGCGCGATCTGCTGCTGGACGACACGCGCGCGAGCCAGCTCGTCTTCCCCGAAGACCTGCGGACGCCCTTCGACAACGACTACACGCTGCAAGAGCCCTCGCTCGCGCTGATCGAAGGCGCCGATCTCTTGGCCTCGGATGCGGCGGCGCGGCTCGTGGCCGACCCGGACAAGCGCGACATCGTCGTGGGCTGCACGCCCAGTGGTCCCGCCGACGAGACGTGCTTCCGCTCGTTCGTCGAGGCGTTCGGGCGGCGCGCGTTCCGGCGCCCGCTCACCGAGACGGAGACGACCGCGTTCATGGCGATGCAGGCCCACGCGATCGAGAAGGACGATTTCTGGGTCGGCGTCGACTCGGTCGTGCGCGGTGTGCTGCAGTCGCCGTCGTTCCTGTATCGCGTCGAGCTCGGCACGCCGGTCGACGGCGATCCCACGCTCTTCAAGCTGACTGGCTACGAGGTCGCCACGCGCCTGTCGTACCTGATGTGGGGCTCGACACCGTCGGACGAGCTGCTCGATCTCGCGGAGGACGGCGCACTCGACGATGCCGAGGGCACGCGGCTCGCGGCCGAGGCGATGCTCGAGGATCCGCGCGCGCTCGATCGCATCGGACGTTTTCACGCGCTGTGGATGGGCTACGAGACGCTGCCTCACGACTACGAGCTCGTCGCCGCGATGCAGGCGGAGACGCGCGCGCTCATGCAGCGCATCGTGATCGACGAGCGCCGTCCGTGGCAGGACCTCTTGCGGCTCGAGGAGACGTTCGTCGATCCGATGCTCGCCGAGCACTACGGCCTGGCCGCGCCCGCGGGCGGCGGCTTCGCGTGGGTGCCGTACGGCGACTCGGGTCGCAAGGGCCTGCTCTCCCACGGCAGCTTCCTCTCGCTCGGTGCGAAGTTCGGCGACACGAGCCCGACGCAGCGCGGGTTGCTCGTGCAGACGCGGCTCTTCTGTCAGGACATCCCGCCACCGCCGCCCGACCCGGACATCAACGTGGACGAGCCGCCCGGCGATCCGGAGTCGCAGTGCAAGATCGATCGCTACGCGTCGCACCGCGCCGCTGGCACGAGCTGCAAGGGATGCCACGACTTGGTGGATCCGATCGGTCTCGGCCTCGAGAACTACGACGCGCAGGGCCGCTATCGCACGCACGACGACGGCAAGCCGGAGTGCGTCATCGACGGACAGGGCGAGCTCGCGACGATCGGCACGTTCTCCGGGCCAGCCGAGCTCGCGGATCTCATGATCTCGTCGGGGATGCTCAACCAGTGCGTCGCCACCCAGCTGTATCGCTTCGCGGTGGGTCGCTACGCGATCGGCGAGGCCGACGCGCCCGTGTTGCAGATGCTCGCCGAGGAGATGGGCGCGGAGGACTTCCGTTTCGACGAGCTGCTCGTGCACCTCGTCACGTCCGACATGTTCCGCTTCCGTCGCCAGGAGGAGGTGTAGACCATGCGCCGCACACCCACCCTCGCGCGTCGCTCGTTCCTGCGCGGCATGGGCGGCATCGCGATCGCCCTGCCCGCCCTCGAGATCATGACGCCGCGCACCAGCTCGGCCGGTGGCGGCGCCGCGCCGAAGCGCTATGTGATCGCGTTCGCGGGCTCGTCGATCGGCCGCACTGACGGCGCGTACGCACCCTCGGGCCAGACCGGCGATCTGTTCGTGCCGGACACGGTCGGCGCGGGCTACGACCTCAAGCGCGCGATCGCACCGCTGGCGAGCGTGCAGGACGAGGTGTCGATCGTCTCGGGCATGAAGATCCCGTGGGACGAGGGCAACGGAATTCCGGCGGCGGGTCGGCAGGTCGTGTTCCACGAGAGCACGATGTGTCCGCTCATCTGCGGCGTGCGTGGCACCGACGCGGACGACGCGACCGGACCGACGAGCGATCAGGTCGTCGCCGCGGCGATCGGCGGCGACTCGCCGCACACGGTGTTGCCCGTGTGCGTGCAGGCTGCGTCGTACCGCGGCAGCAACGGCAGCGGCGGGGCGAGCGGCACGCTGTCGTATCGCGAGGGCAATGGCGGGCTCGAGAAGGTCGCGCCGTTCATCAGCCCGCGACTCTTGTTCGAGTCGCTGTTCACGGGCTTCGTGCCGCCGGGCGCCGATCCGGCCGCGGTCGCGGAGGCGCAGTTCCAGCTCGCGCGCCGCAAGAGCGTGATCGATCTCGCGAAGGACGACGCCGATCGACTGCTCGCGAAGCTCGGCGGCACGGACAAGCAACGGATGGAGCGCCACTTCGACGAGCTCCGCGAGCTGGAGATGCGGCTCGACATGCTCGACGCGCTGCCCGAGGGCGCGTGCATGCTGCCGATGGATCCGGGCGACGATCCGCCGATCGGCAATGCGACGGAGACGAGCGACGCATCGGAGTACGACACGAGCGCCGCGTGGAGCGACGAGGAGACGCGCGCGCTGGTGCACACGGATCTGTTGCACATGGCGCTCGCGTGCGACCTCACCCGATCGGTCGCGCTGCAGTACACGTATGCGCACTGCTGGCTCAACATGTACCCGGTCACGGGCCACACGAACGACCTGCACGAGCTCGGGCACGGCGGATCGGGCACCGATGCGACGCCGCTGGAGGCGATGAGCGACGGCATCGCCTGGCACATCCGGCACTGGGCGCGTTTCGTGGAGAAGCTGCGCGACACCACCGACTTCGACGGCAAGCGCATGCTCGACAACACGGCGATCGTGCTCGTGTTCGAGGGCGGCCACGGGTACGACCCCGAGGGCGACGATCAGAACGTGCACTCCAGCGAGAACATGGCGGCACTGATCGCGGGCCGCGTGGGCGGGCTCAACCCGAACGGCGGCAAGCACATCGTGATGCCGAACGAGCACCCGACGAAGGTGATCACCTCGGCGATGCAGGCGGTCGGCGCCGGCAGCACGCTGGGCGAGGTGGACGGCGTGATCGCCGGGCTCTTCGAATAGCTGTCTTCGCGCTCAGCGCCGCGGGGCTATCCGAACGCGATCCACAGGAGCGCGCACGTCACGAGGCCCGCGAGCACGAGCAGGAGCTCGGGGCGGCCGATTCGCGACGGCTTCGCGGGTGCGGTGACCGGAGCGGAGTCCGTCGGCGTCGCACGGATCGCCTCGCCGAGCTCGACGATCGAGGCGAATCGGTCCGCCGGATCGCGAGCGAGCGCGCGGAGGATCACGGCCTCGACGGCCGGATGCACAGCGGACGCGTGCCGACGCACCGGCGTCGGCAATCGATCGAGCTGCCGTTGCGCGATCGCAGCGGCCGTCTTGCCGTCGAACGGCAGCCGCGCGGTGAGCAGGCAGTAGAGCACGACCGCGGTGGAGTACACGTCGCTGCGCGCATCGGCATCCATCGCGCGCGCGACCTGCTCGGGCGCCATGAAGGCGGGCGTACCGAAGACGTCGGCCTCGGTCGTGAGTCGCGGCGCGGCGGCATCGTCGGTGTCGGGCAGCTTCGCGAGGCCGAAGTCCACGAGCACGAGGAAGTCGGCGTCGCCGTCGCGGCGGATGCGGAAGATGTTCGCGGGCGTGACGTCGCGGTGCACGATGCCCGCGGCGTGGACGGCCGCGAGCGCGTCGCACAGCTGCACGCCGATCCGACGCACGCGCGACCACGGCATCGGGCCCTCGCGACGCAACGTCGCGGCGAAGGTCTCGCCCTCGAGCAGCTCCATCACGACGAAGGCGGAGCCCTCCGCTCGGGTTCCGAAGTCGCGCACCTCGACGACGTGCTCGTGCCGGACCGACGCGAGCGCCCGCGCCTCTCGGAGGAATCGCTCGACGACGGGAGGCTTCTGCGCGAAGCGAGGCCGCAGCACCTTGATCGCGACGGGTCCTCCGAGCTGCAGGTCGGTGCCCGCGTACACGAAGGCCATCCCGCCCTGCCCGACGGGACGATCGAGCCGATAGCGGCCCTCCAACGTGGACTCCTGCGGCTGCGTGGCGATCCCCTCCGCCTGCCGCCAGGGTGACGCACGGAACGCCGCGGTCAAGCGCGCGCACTCGCTTCCCGCTGCGATCCAGCCCGGGTAACGGCCGTTCGGACAGTGGTTCCGCCGCGCGAAAGCTCGCGAGGGGCCCGTGTTAGCGTCGATGGCGTGGAGGCGCCACCCGCCCAACGGCTGCTGGCGTTCGCTCGCGAGCTGCAGCGGGCCGAGACCTTTCTCGAGCTCCTCGTGATCGCGCAGGCCGAGCTCGCGTCGGCCCTCGGTTACCAGCAGGCGTGGCTGTTCGTCTCCGAGAACGACGACGCTCGCGAGCTCAGGCTGCTCGATGTCGCAGGATCGGTGCGCGACAAGGCGTGGGAGGTCGCGCCCGTGCTGCAGGTCGAGGGCGATCCGATGCTCGAGGAGCTCGTGCGCAGCGATGCACCGGTGGTCGTCGAGGACGCGCGCACGGATCCCCGCACGAACAAGGCGATCGTGGAGGCACTCGGCAATCGCACGATCATCAACATCCCGCTGCGCCTGCTCGACAAGCCACTCGGTGCGCTCGGCACCGGTACGTTCGGCGACGAGGGTTGTCGCCCGCCCACGCCCGAGCAAGTCGCGTACCTCATCGGCATGGGCAGCCAGCTCGCGGTCGCGGCCGGCCGCATCCGCTTCCTCGAGGAGCGCCGGCGCGCCGACGCGGCGCTGCGCAAGGCGGAGGATCAGCTGCGCCAGTCGCAGAAGATGGAAGCGGTCGGTCGGCTGGCCGGAGGCATCGCGCACGACTTCAACAACCTCTTGTCCGTGGTGC
Organism: uncultured Nannocystaceae bacterium; assembly: GCA_964468635.1. Classification (GTDB taxonomy): domain Bacteria; phylum Myxococcota_A; class Polyangia; order Nannocystales; family Nannocystaceae; genus Xiheibacterium. The sequence goes on along the minus strand of CAYXVR010000001.1, from coordinate 290,798 downwards.
TGTCGTACGCGCAGATCGTGCTCTCGGAGATGGACCACGAGTCGCCGTGGCGGCGCGACATCGGCGAGATCCTGAAGGCAGGCGAGCGCGCCAGCGAGCTCACGCGCAAGCTGCTCGCGTTCAGTCGCCAGCACGTCGTCGCGCCGCGGGTCATCGATCTCTCGAGCATCGTCGTCGGCATGGACGGCTTGATCCGCCGCCTGATCGGCGAGGACGTGCAGCTCGACATCGTCCTGAAGTCGTCGGCGCGCGTGCTGGCGGATCCGGGCGTCGTCGAGCAGATCGTGATGAATCTCGTCGTGAACGCTCGCGATGCGATGCCGAAGGGCGGCAAGCTGTTGGTCGAGACGAACGAAGTCGTGCTCGACGCGGCCTACGCAGCCGACCATGTCGACGTCACGCCCGGACGGCATGTGATGCTCGCGGTGACCGACTCGGGCGTCGGCATGGACAAGGCCGTGCAGGAGCGGATCTTCGATCCGTTCTTCACGACGAAGGAGCAGGGCAAGGGCACGGGGCTCGGGCTCTCGACGGTGTACGGGCTCGTGAAGCAGAACCGCGGTCACATCGGGGTGTACAGCGAGCCGGGCGTCGGCACGACGATCCACATCTACCTGCCCACGACGGACGCGATCGAGAAGCCCACGGCGGCTCCGCCACCGGTGGTGACGACGCGCGGCACCGAGACGATCCTGCTCGTGGAGGACGAGGCCCAGCTCCGCGCCGTGGCCCGCGAGATCCTCGCGCGCCACGGCTACGCCGTGCTGGCTGCCAGCGATGTCGAGCACGCGCTGCAGATCGCCGACGCGTACGAGGGCGACATCGATCTGCTCCTCACCGACGTGGTGATGCCCCGCATGAGCGGAGGCGAGCTCGCGGAGCGCTTCGTCGCGCTGCGTCCGGGCACCGCGGTGCTGTACATGTCGGGCTACACGGAGACATCGCTCGTCCACCACCGCGGCCTCGAGTCCGGCATCGCCCTGCTCCCGAAACCGATCACCCCGGACGCACTGCTGCACAAGGTGCGCGAAGTCCTCTCCATGGCTCACCCGCACGACGCCGCGCCGACGTGATCGGGCAGGCATCCATCGACGACGTCGAGCTGCGCGCGGCCGCGCGCTGACGCGGTATCATGCGCTCGCGATGCGCGGGCGCGGGACGGGGGCGGCGATCGGGGCGTGCGGGATCCTCTTCGCCGCGTGCCCGAAGGTGTCGCCGTTCGCGTGCGAGGACGATGGACAGTGCGATCGGGAGGATGTAGGGGGTGTCTGCATCGACGGCGACTGTGCGTACGTCGACGAGGACTGCCCCGGCAGCGGCCTGCGGTTCTCACCGAACGCAGGCGATCGCGCGGGCGAGTGCGTGCCGGGGGGAGGCACGGAGACGACGACTGGTACCGGCACCTCGAGCAGCTCGAACGACGATGCGACGAGCGGTGACATCCCGACGTGCGGCACGCGACGGCTCGTCGAGCTCGATGCCGGCCTGCTCGGGCCGACGAGCTTGCCAGGCTACCCTGCCCTGGTCGTCGTCGTCGATTCCACGCTCGCCGCCGACGCCTTGGCGGACGCGAGCGACGTGTGGTTCGCCGACGAGAGCGGCACCGCGCTGCCGCACGAGATCGACGACTGGGATCCGACCACCGGCACGCTCGCCGCGTGGGTGCGATTGCCCGGCTGGGAGGTCGGCACGCCGCTCGTCGTCGCGCTGCACGCCGGCGACATCGAGCACGCGCCCGCACCGATGCCGTCGGCCGTCTGGGATTCCTTCGCCGCCGTATGGCACCTCGGCGACGCCCTCTCCGACGAAGAAGGCGAGGTCGTGCGCGACAGCAGTGCGGCGCTCCACCACGGGTTCGCGCTCGGCGGGATGACGGCCGATCAAGTCGGCGACGGCGTGATCGGCCGGGCGTTCCTGTTCGACGGCGTCGACGACGTCGTCGACGTGGAGGCGCCGTTCGTCGGTACCCTCGAGTCGTTCACGGTGAGTTGGTGGACCCGCATCGACGGCGACGACTCGACACACCACCCGTTCTTCCAGGCCCTCAACGGTACGCTCTACCCCCGGTGCCGGCGGTTGATCGTCGACAGCGGCAGCAACCTCTTCTGTCAGATTGGCATCGAGACCGAGACGCTCGGCGTGGGCGCCGAGGAGACCGAGCTCCCCGACGGCGAAATCCGCCACTTCGCGCTCACCTACGACGGCGAGACGAGCGTGGCGCGGCTCTTCGCGTCGGGTGCCGAGGTGTCGATGGACACGCCGAAGATCCCGGGCCCGCTCATGACCGGCACGGAGCATCTCGGCCTCGGCCGGATCGACGAGTTCGGCTCGCTGCTCGGCATGCTCGACGAGTTCCGCATCTCGCTGGAGGTGCTGCCGCCCGAGTGGATCGCCGCCGACGTACGCGTGCAGGGCACGCCGTCGAACCTGATCCTCGCCATCGATCCCCCCGAGCCCGTCGCGTGCCCGTAGAGCCTCACGGCACGCTGCCGGGCGACGACGCCGAGCTGCCGCCGATCCCGTAGGGTTCGTCGCGGCGGCACGGGCGCCGCACGAACGCGCGGGGGCGGACTGGACGCGCGCCCCTCGTGACGCATGCTGTCGCGGGAGATGACGGCGCCGGTCCTGCTCGTCGACGACGATCCGCGGAATCTCGTCGCGCTCGAGGCCTTGCTCGATGGCCTGGACCTCGAGATCGTCACCGCGCGATCCGGTCGCCAGTGCCTGCGCGAGCTCCTGCAGCGCGAGTTCGCCGTCGTGCTGCTCGACGTGCAGATGCCGGAGATGGACGGCATCGAGACCGCGTCGCTGATCCGCGCCCGGCCCGCGTCGCGGCACGTACCCATCATCTTTCTCACGTCGCACAGCCACACGGACGAGATCGTCTCCCGCGCGTACGAGGTCGGTGCGGTCGACTTCCTCTTCAAGCCGCTGCAAACCGCGCCCCTGCGCTCGAAGGTGTCGGTGTTCGTCGAGCTCTACCGACGTGGGCAGGAGATCGAGGCCGCGGAGAAGCTCGCGCACGAGCGCCACCTCGCCGAGCTGCGCGCGAGCATCGAGGCCGGCGTCTTGCGGGCCCAGATGGAGGCGGAGCGCGACACGAGCGACCGCATGAAATCGCTCGCCGACCGGTTGCAGGAGCAGACCGATGCGCTGGCCGACGCGCACGCGCGCAAGGACGAGTTCCTCGCCATGCTCGGTCACGAGCTGCGCAACCCGCTGGCATCGCTGCGCTACGCGCTGGAGATCGCGCGCCAGCCCGGCTCGTCGTTGGATGTGCTCGCCGTGTTCGAGCGCCAGGTCCGACAGCTGCAGCGTCTGGTCGACGACCTGCTCGACGTCGCTCGCATCTCGCGCGGCACGATCGAGCTGCGGCGAGCCCCCACGTCGCTCGCGATCATCGTCGATCAAGCGGTCGAGCAGTGCCAACCGGTGATCGCCGACAAGGGTCACACGCTCGAGTGCGACGTGGACGACGTCGAGCTCGTCGCCGACGCGGCCCGGCTCACCCAGGTCGTGGGCAACCTGCTGCACAATGCCGCGCGTTACACGGACGCACACGGCCGACTGCGCGTCAGCGCTCGGCGCGAAGGCGACGTCGCAGTGATTCGCGTGGAGGACGACGGTCGCGGCATCGCGAAAGACGAGCTGCCGCGCGTGTTCGATGCGTTCGTGCAGGTCACGCGCTCGTCGGAGGCGGCGCAGGGTTTCGGCCTGGGACTGTCGCTCGTGCGCCGCATCGTCGAGATGCACGGCGGCAGCGTCGCGGTGCACAGCGAGGGTGAGGGCCGCGGCAGCGTGTTCACGGCGCGACTGCCCATCGTCGCCTGCCCGGTCGAGCGCGCGGACGCCGAACCGACGCCGACCGAGGGCCTCGATCTCGTCGTGGTCGAGGACAACGACGACGCGCGCGAGCTCATGGAGAGCTACCTGCGGTTCCGCGGCCATCGCGTCGCCGTGGCCGACAACGGCGTGGCCGGGCTCGAGCGCCTGTGCGAGTCGCCGCCCACGATCGCATTCGTCGACATCGGCCTGCCCGGTCTCGATGGTTACGAAGTCGCACGGCGGTTCCGCGCGCGGCATCCCGACCGGGCGACGACGCTCGTCGCGGTCACCGGCTTCGGCCAGCCCGAGGATCGGGTGCGCGCGTTGCAAGCGGGGTTCGACGAGCACCTCGTGAAGCCGGTGCCGGCCGCGGTGATCGAACGGGTGCTCCGCGCGGCGAATCCCCGTCACTCCGCGGCGTGATCGCACCGCCCGCCGTGGCAGATCCGCACACTCGTGTCTGCCCCGCGACCGCGGGCAGGCACCGTGATCCCGCGGGTTTTCTCGCGACCCGCGGTTTGCAAACCCCGGCCCGCGAGGGATGACGGCGATGCGCAAGCTCTTGGGGATCCTGTTGGGAACGGTATTGGGCACCACGGTCGCAGCCGGCGCGGCCTCGGCCGACGATCGCAAGACCGTCGGAGAGAAGATGGGTGAGCGGATCTCGCGCGGCATCGTGGAGGAGTCGCTCGAGACCCTCGACAAGGAGGAGAACCGCGCGAAGTTGGGCCGGATCATGAACTCGCCGCAGATGCGCGACGCGATGCACGACCTCACGGCGTCGATCGTCGTGGGCGTGTTCGACGGCATGAAGCAGGCCCAGACGAAGGGTCTGATGGGCAAGACCGACGTCGCGAAGTCCATCGGCGACGGGATGAACGAGCACGTCTCGCCCGCCGTCAGCAAGATGACGTATCGGCTGGTCGACTCCGCGATGACGGCAGCGCTCGCCGACAAGCACGTGGAGCAGGTCAACAAGCTCGCCGAAGGTGGAACACACGCGGCGATCAAGGGGCTCGCCCACGGGATCGAGCAGGACCTCGGCCCGGCGATCGCGTCGACGCTCGACAAGGATCTCGGGCCCGCGATCGCGCAGATGATCGAACGCGACATCATGCCGGCGGTCGGCCGCGGCTTGAACAGCCCCGACATGCAGCTGGCGATCAGCAGTACGACGAACTCGATCGCGAACGGCCTCGTGCACGGCACCGACGACGCACTGGACCAGACGAACATCACGAAGGACGAGGAGGGCGAGAGCCGCGTGAAGCTGTTCGGCGGCCGCCTCGCGCTCGGCTACGCGATTGCGCTCTTCGTCGCGTTCGCGTTCGGCACGATGCTCGTGGTGCTCACGGTGATGCTCGTGCGCAGCAACCGGCGCCAGCGCAAGCACCAGGAGGAGGCGAAGCGCCGCGAGCAGGCGCTGCTGCACCTGCTCGACTCGATCGAGACGGACCACCCCGAGCTGAAGACCGACATGCGCCGGGTGCTCCAGGAGCAGTTCCACACCGAGCCGTGATCCCGCGCGGCTACAGCGGGAGCTGTACGCTGAACGCGGTGTGCCAGCCCGGCACGTCCTTCACCCCGATCGTGCCGCCGAGCGCCTCGACGGCGCGCTTGCAGAAGTAGAGGCCGAGGCCGGCGTGGCCCGGGCTCGGGGTGTCCGTCGCTCCGCGCGCGAACTTCTCGAAGATGCGTGCTCGCTCCATGCGGGCGATCGGCGGCCCGTCGTTGCACACGAGCAGCTCGATGGCGCTCGGCTCGGCACGCAGCTCGAGCTGGATGCGGCCACCGCTCGGGGCGTAGCGCACCGCGTTCTCGAGCAGGTTCTCGAGCACGCGCCCCACGAGCCGCTCGTCGGTCGACAACGACGTCGCACGGCGGAGCGCGACCGTCAACGTGATCTCGGCGGCCCTGATCGTCGGCGTGATGCGATCGACGACGCGGCGGATCACGTCGTCCATCGTGACGAGCTGACGGAATACGGGGAAGCTGTCGTGCTCGAGCCTCGAGATCGCCTGCAGGTCCTCGAGCGAGCCGGCGAGTCTGCGAGCCGCCGCATCCACGCGCGCGAGGATCGGATCGAGCGCGGCCGGGCCGCGTGCGATGCCGTCGCGGATCTGCCGGAGACCCGCCCGTAGCGCGCCGAGTGGTGTCCTCACGTCGTGCTCGACGAACTCGGTGAGCTCGCGCTGCTCGCGATGCAGGGCCTTCAGAGCCATGAGGAGATCGCAGATGACGAGCGCAGGCGCATCGCGCTCGAACGCCTCCGACTCGGTGGAACCGCTCGCCACGCGGACGACTCGGTGTCCGAGCGGCTGCAGCAGAGCCTCCAGCGCCGGTAGATCGTGCGGTCCATCCTCGACCAACAACAGGCATGCACTCATGCACTCGATCATGACCGGTCGCGATCGAGAGGGGAAGCACCAGACGACGATCGCGGATGCGATCGGAAGGAGCGGATGGTTCGGAGTCGTGCGAGCCGAGACACCGCACGACAACCGCAGTGCCCCGCCGCCATCGATGTCGGCACGCGCGAGTGATGGTTCGTTACGTCGTCGTCCGCCGCGTGAACGATCGGTGACACCGGCTCGAATTCGCGATGAAGGACCACGGTCGGATCCACGCTCAGGTGGCGTCGAGGACCTCGCGGACCTTCCGAATCAACGCAGCCGGCGTGATCGGCTTCTGCAGGAACGCCACGTCCGCCTCGAGAACTCCATGCCGCACGACGGCGTCGTCGGTGTAGCCGGACATGTAGAGCACCCGCATGTCCGGGCGCCGGGCGAGTAGACGCGCCGCGAGCTCACGTCCGCTCATGCGCGGCATCACGACGTCGGTGAGCAACAGATGAATCGGCCCCGCGTGCTGCTCGCAGGCGAGCAGCGCGTCGCCACCGCTCTGCACGTCGAGCACACGGTATCCGTGGCGGCGGAGGATCGTGCACGCGAGCGTCCGCAACGCGGGATCGTCCTCCACCAGGAGCACGGTCTCGGTGCCCTCGACGTCGGCGAGCACCGCGGCCGCGGCCCGGCCCGTGTCCTTCTCGCCATATGGCGCGGCCGGCAGGTAGATCTTGAACGTCGTGCCGACGTCGAGCTCGCTGTACACCCAGATCGTGCCACCGCTCTGCTGCACGATACCGAGCACCGTCGACAGGCCCAGGCCGGTGCCGCGGCCGATCTCCTTGGTCGTGAAGAACGGCTCGAACACGCGGGCCTGCGTCTCTCGATCCATGCCACAGCCACTGTCGGTCACCGCGATCATGACGTGCCTGCCCGCCGCGGCACCGACGTGGGCGGTGGCGGCCGCTACATCGAAGTCGACGTTCGCCGTCTCGATCGTGAGCATGCCGCCGCGCGGCATCGCATCACGCGCATTCACGGCTAGATTCATGACGACTTGCTCGATCTGTCCGCGATCCACCTTCACGCGCGCGAGCTCCGGCGCAGGATTCAACGCGAGCTGGATGTCCTCGCCGAGCAGCCGGCCGAGCAGCTTCTGCATGTCTGCGAGGACCTCGTTCAGGTCGAGCACGTGCGGCTGCATCACCTGACGGCGGCTGAACGCCAGCAGCTGCCGGGTGAGCTCGGCCGCGCGGCATCCGGCGTTGTGCACCTCTTCCATGTCCGCGCGCAGCGGATCGGACTCTGGGAGCGAGTGCAACGCGAGGTCGGTGTAGCTGAGGATCACCGAGAGCAGATTGTTGAAGTCGTGGGCGATGCCGCCGGCGAGGACACCGATCGCCTCCATCTTCTGGGCTTGCTGTAGTTGCTCCTCGCTGCGTCGAAGAGCTGCCTCCGCGCGCTTTCGTTCGGTGAGGTCGGCGACGAACGCGATGCAGTTCGGAGGATCGATCATCGCCACGCCGACGAGCACGGGCACGCGCGTGCCGTTCGCGTGGAACAGCTCCTTCTCCCAGGGGGGTGCCACGCCGGTGGTCTCCAGCTCGTGACGCGCGTGTTCATCGGTGTGTCGCCACTCCGGCGGCGTCATCTCGCTCAAGAGCATCGGCCGGTCGACGTACGACTCGCGCGAGTGTCCGAGCATCCGGAAGAACGCCTCGTTCGCGTCGTGCAGACGGCCGTCGACGTCCGCAAAGGCGATCCCGACGATGCCCGAGTCGGCCAGACGGGCGAATCGCTCCTCGCTGAGTCGCAGCGCGTCCTCCGTGTGCCCCTTCGCGGCCCTCATCTGGCGCTCACGGAGCTCGCGCTCGACCGCTGGCGCGAGGCGAGCGAGTCGATCCTTCAGCACGAAGTCGTGCGCGCCCGCTCGCATCGCCTCGACCGCCAGCTCCTCGCCGACCGTGCCCGACACGATGATGAACGGCACGTCGTCGCCGGTCTCGCGGACGATCGCGAGGGCGTCGAGCGCGGTGAATTGCGGCATCGACCAATCGCTCAGGATCGCGTCCCAGTCGTGCTCGGCGAGCGCGCGTCGCATGTCGGCGGGCGTCTCGACTCGATGGGCGTCGACCGCATGACCCGCCTGTTGGAGCGCACGCACGAGGAGCCTCGCGTCCGTGGGATCGTCCTCGACGACCAACACGCGGAGCGGGCGCTCCTCGCTCACCGGGGCCTCTCGTTCAGCGTCAACCAGAACTTGACGAGGACGCGGCTCATCTCCACGAACTCCATGAAATCGACCGGCTTGCGCACGTATGCGTTCGCGCCGAGCGCGTAGCTGCGCGAGATGTCCTCCGCTTGCATCGAGCTCGTCAGCACGACGACCGGCAGCGACGCGGTGCGTTCGTCGGCCCGGATGCGCCGCAGTACCTCGATGCCCTCGATGCGAGGCAGCTTCAGGTCGAGCAGCACGACGGCTGGCAGCGGGGCGACCTCGCGTCCTGCGTGCTCGCCGGTGCCGAACAGGTAGTCGAGCGCCTCAACGCCGTCGCGTGCGACGACGATTTCCACGGCGGGGTCGCCCCGACGGAGCGCACGCAAGGCCAGCTTCTCGTCCGTTTGATTGTCCTCCACGAGGAGCACGACATGGGTCACGAGCCACCTGCCTCTCGACGGCCGGGGAGCGTGAAGAGGAACGTGGCGCCCTCGTTCGGACGCGACTCGGCCCAGATGCGGCCGCCGTGGCGATGCACGATGCGCTGCGCCGTGGCGAGCCCGATACCCGTGCCGGGGAATTCTCGGGCCGCGTGCAGGCGCTGGAAGGGCGCGAAGAGGCGCGTCGCGTGCTCCATCGCGAAGCCTGCTCCGTTGTCGCGGACGAAGAACGCGTCGGTCCCGTCCAGCTCGCGCACACCGACCTCGATCCGCGCAGCGCTGGACTTGCGCGTGAACTTCCACGCGTTGTCCATGAGGATCTCGACGAGATTGCGTGCCAGCAGCGGGTCGGCCCACGCCCATACCTCGGCGGGCGCGATCAGCTCGACGCGTCGCTCGGGCTCCGGCGCAGCGTGGCCCGCGAACACCGTGCGGGCGAGCGCCGCCAAATCGACCCGATCACGGCGCAGCTCCGTCTGGGTCACGCGCGACAGCGACAGCAGCGCGTCGATCAGCGCGGACATCCTCACGGCGCCCTTCGTGATCTCGTCCAGACTCTCGATGCCGTCGGGTGGGAGCTTGTCGGCGTGGTCCTCGCGCAGGATCTGGGCGAATCCCGCGATGCCTCGCAGCGGTGCGCGCAGGTCGTGGGCGATCGAATAGCTGAACGACTCGAGCTCCCTGTAGGCGAGCTCGAGGGCGCTCTGTGTGGCCTTGCGAGCGGACACGTCGCGGATTGCACTCGACACCAACGTGCCGTCCTCCGTCTCCAGCGGACTCAGGCTGATCTCGACCGGAAAACGCGAGCCGTCCTTGCGCACCGCATTCAGCTCGAGTCCCGAGCCCATCGAGCGAGCCTTCGGCTCGTCGAAGTACCGGAGGCGATGCGACTCGTGCGCTCCTCGACTCTTGAGGGGCACCAGCAGGTCCACCGATTGTCCGACGAGCTCCGATCGCGAATACCCGAACAACAACTCGGCCTGCTTGTTGACGATGACGATTCGTCCCGCACGATCCACGATGACGATCGCGTCGGGGGCGGCCTCCAACAGCCCGCGGAACTTCGCCTCGCTGTTGCGCCGAACGCTGACGTCGCGAATCGCGGCGCTCGTGAATCCACCCTCTGCGAGATCGAGGTGGGTGAGGCTGATCTCCGCCGGGAACTCGCTGCCATCGCTGCGGCACGCGTACAGCTCGGTATTGGCACCCATGGGCCGCGTGCGCCGGTCGACGTCGTAGTTGCTGCGGTGCTTCGGATGGTACGCGCGGAACCTCTCGGGCACGAGTACTTCGATGGGCTGTCCGAGCAGCTCGTCGCGCGTGTAGCCGAACAGGCGTTGGGCCTCGCCGTTCACCATGACGATCCGCCCCTGCGCGTTCACGACGATCATGGCGTCCGGCGCAGCCTCGAGCACGCCGCGAAACCGCGTCTCGAGGGCCGCGGCTTCGCGCAGGTACTGGAGATGCGTGACGTCCTTCTTGCTGACCGCGAGATGGCGAACGACCCCGTCGGCATCGCGAATCGCTTGGGCCGAGACGTCCACATAGACCGAGGAGCCATCCTTGCGCCGACGGACGGCTTCGTAGGTCGCCGATCCGCGCTCCATCGCCGTTCGCAGCCGCAGCCCCTCCTCCTCGTGAAGATCGGGCGGCACGATGCGATCGAACACCGAGGATCCGATCGCCTCTTCGCGTGTGAACCCGAAGATCTGCTCGGCGCCACGATTCCAGAAGAGGACCTTCCCTTCCGGATCCACGACGATCAGAGCATCTGCAAATTGATCGAGGAGCTCTTCACCGATCATGGACCTCCCCCGTGCATAAGGCCCAGGGGCCCGAGGGGCCATCGGGATCTCCCCGAGGCGCTCCGATCGAATCGCAGATGCACCTCTAACGTCGTTCGGCGCTGTCCCCGTCGGGCGTCGGTCGTCCAGCCCGTTGCCGAACCGTCGTCTGTCAGCCCTCGAGCACGCGCGGAAGCCGGATCTCGAAGGTGGTGCCCGCGCCGAGCTCGCTGTCCACCCAGATCGTTCCGCCGCACGCATGCACGATGCCGAGCACCGTCGCGAGGCCCAGGCCCGCGCCCTGACCGGCCGTCTTGCTCGTGTAGAACGGCTCGAAGATCCGCTCCATCATGCCGCGATCCATGCCGCAGCCCGTGTCGCTCACGGTCATCACGACGAGCTCGCCGGCGTCGCTCGTCTCGATCGTCACCGTGCCGCCGCGCAGCATCGCGTCGCGGGCATTCATCACCAGGTTCATCACGACCTGTTGGAACTGCTCGCGATCGATGCGCACGCGCGCGAGCTCCGGTGCGATTCGCATCGAGAGCCTGAACTGCCCACCGAGCAGCGACACGAGCGTGGGCTCCAGCTCGCGCAAGAGCTCGCGGAGATCCAGCACCTGCGGATCCGACACCTGCCGGCGGCTGAACGCCAGCAGCTGGCGCGTCAGCTCCTCAGCTCGGCGGGTCGCCTTGCGGATCTCCAACATGTCGTCGCGCAACGAGCTGCCTTCGTCGAGCTCGTGCACCGCGATGTCCGCGTAGCTCGAGATCACCGACAAGAGGTTGTTGAAGTCGTGCGCGATCGCCCCGGCCACGCTCGCGATCGCCTCCAGCTTCTGCGCCTGTCGCAGCTTCTCCTCGCCCTCGGCGACGGCGACGCGAGCCCGCCTCCGCTCCGCCGCATCGCGTAGCTCGCGTTCCACCGCGGGCGCGAGTCGACCCAGCCGATCCTTCAGCACGAAGTCCCGCGCGCCCGCGCGCATCGCTTCGCCCGCGATCTCCTCGTCGATCGTGCCGGACACGATCACGAAAGGGATGTCGCGACCGGACTCGTGCAGGATCTCCAGCGCCGCCGCGGCACCGAAGCCTGGCATCGTCCAATCGCTGAGCACGATGTCCCACGCGCCCTCGGCGAGCGCCGCCCGCATCGCATCGGCCGTGTCCACGCGCCGCGCATCGACGCCGTGCCCGGCCTGCCGCAGCGTCCGCGCGAGCAACATCGCATCGGCCTCGGAGTCCTCGAGCACGAGCACGCGCAACAGGCCGTCCTTCGTCATCGCCGCGCGCCCTCCGGCACCGCCAGCGTGAACTCGACCTTCGTGCCGACCCCCTCGGCGGACTCCACCCGGATCCGACCGCCGTGGCGATGGACGATGCGACGCGCGATCGCCAGCCCGATGCCCGCGCCCGGGAACTCGTTCGCCCCGTGCAGCCGCTGGAAGGGCTTGAACAGCTTCTTCGCGTAGTCCATCGGGAAACCGACTCCGTTGTCGCGCACGAAGAACGTGTCGAGGCCGTCGACCCGGCGCACGCCGACCTCCACATGGCCCTCCGCGATCGGCCCGGTGAACTTCCACGCGTTGTCGATCAACACCTCGATCAACGTGCGCGCGAGTCGAGGGTCCGCCTCGACCCAGATGTGCGGAGGAACGACGAGCTGCACGCGACGCGCGGGCTGGGCGACGCCGTGACGAGCGAACACCTCGCGCACCATCGCCGCGAGATCGATCCGCTCCGGCCGCATCACGGCTCGGGCCGCGCTCGCGAGCTCGAGCATCGCCTCGGTCATCGCGCCGAGACGCTCCGCGTTTCGTTGCACTCGCCCGACATGCTCCTTCGCCACCGCCGAGAGCTCGGCGCCGTGATCCTCGACGAGCGCGGTCAAGAAGCCGGTGATGCCACGCAGTGGCGCCTTCAGATCGTGCGCGACCGCATAGATCACGCCATCGAGCTCCTCCGCCTCCGCCGCGCGATCCGATCGTCGGCGGCGCTGCAGCGCGGTGATGTCCTGCATCACGATCGCGAGCGAGCTCACCCCGCCGCTCTCTGCCGGCACCGCGCGCATCGTGATCTCGACGTCCGCCACCGTGCCGTCCTTGCGCCGGCGCACGGAGTGGTACGTGACGGACTCACCGGCGCGCGCGCTCCACATGCGATCCGCGACGTCGTCGCCCGCCTCGTCGGGCACGATCAGCTCGAACAGCGACCGGCCGATCGCCTCGGCGCGCGTATAGCCGAGGATGCGCTCCGCACCGCGATTCCACGCGAGGATCCGCCCGTCCGTCGACACCGAGAGCAGAGCGACGTCGAACTGATCCAGCAACTCCTCGGCGTACATGGCGGTCGGGGCCAGGATCGGCGGTAACCCACCGACGCGCCATCGGGGAATCCCGGAGTACGCGGCGTTCGCCGCTCACGGCTCGGGCGCGACGATCCCCGCCCGGATCGCGTAGCGCACGAGCCCCGCGAGCGTGTGGATGTCGAGCCGCGACATGATCTGTCCGCGATGCGTCTCGATCGTCTTGATGCTCAGCCGCAATCGGCTCGCGATCTGCTTGGTCGAGTGGCCTTCGGCGAGCAATTGTAACACCTCGCGCTGACGCGGGGTCAGAGCCCCGAGCGGCAGCCCGTCCTGCGAGATGTGGGACGCGCCCTGCACCACGTCCTCGACGATGTACTGCGCGATCGACGGGCTCAACCACACCTGGCCTCCGGCGACCGCCGCGAGCGCGCTCTCGAGCTCGTCGCGATCCGATTCCTTGAGCAGGTAGCCCGCCGCGCCGGCGAGCAGCGCTTCGCGGACGTACGTGCGATCGCGATGCATCGACAACACGAGCACGCGCGGTCGCGGTCGCAGCTTCACGGCGCGCCGGGTGGTCTCGATGCCGTTGAGGCCCGGCATCGCGATGTCCATCAGCACCACGTCGGGATGCAGCTTCGAGATCAGCCGCAGTGCGTCCTGGCCGTTGCTCGCCTCGGCCACCACGTCCACGCCCGGGAGGCTCGTCAAGAGCGCTCGAAACCCCGCGCGCACGAGCCCGTGGTCCTCCACCAGCAGCACGCGCGTCGTCATCGCTCGAGCACCGTCACGGGAAAGCGCGCCCGCACGGTGGTGCCGGCCGCGGCGCTCGACTCGATCTCGAGCTCGCCGCCCGCGAGCAGCACGCGCTCGCGCATCCCGAGCAGGCCGAGCGTCGGACCGGTGGCCGCGCGGCTCCACGCCGCCGCCACGTCGAAGCCCGCGCCGTCGTCGTGGATCGACACCTCGATCGAGCCTGCCGCCGATCGCAGGCCGATGTCGATGGTCTGCGCGGTCGCATGCCGCGTCGCGTTCGTAAGCGCTTCCTGCACGAGATGGAACGCCGCGATCTCCACCGTGAACGGGAGACGCCCGACGTCTTCGGCCTCCACCGTGATCTCGAGCCCGGACCACGCGCGATGGCGCTCGCCCAACCAGCGCAGCGCGCCGGGCAGCCCGAAGTCGTCGAGCACCGTCGGCCACATGGCCACCGCGACCTCGCGCACGCGCGCAACGGCTTCCTCGACGATCGCGAGGCCGGCATCGATCCGTTGATTGCGCGCCGCACCGCGCACCGTCTTCGCGGCCGCGAGCGTGAGCCGCAACGCGGTGAGCAGCTGACCGAACTCGTCGTGCAGCGAGCGCGCGATGCGGCGACGCTCGGCCTCCTGCGCGGCGAGCAATCGATGCGCGATCGATCGGTCGGCCCCGCGCTCGTCGTCACTGTCGCCGGCGCGCATGCGCCGGAGCTCGCGCGCGACGACGGGACCGAGCCGCTGCAGGTTCTCCTTCGTGATGAAGTCGGCGGCACCCGATCGCATCGCCTCGACCGCGATCTCCTCGCGGATGGTCCCCGACACCACGATGAACGGCACCGTCGGCGCGAACTGCTTCGCGAGGTGCAGCGCCTCGAGCACGCCGAACCGCGGCACGCTGGAGTCCGAGATCACGAGCTGCCACGGTTGTCGCACCAGCGCGGCCTGCATCTCGGCAGCGCTCTCCACTCGCTCGTGGGACGTTTCGAAGCCGTGCTTCCGCAGCTCGCGCATGACGAGCCGGGCGTCGGTCTCCGAGTCCTCGACGAGCAAGACGTGCAGCTGAGCGGCTTTCTCGGCCACCGGATCGGTCCTACCGATGGTTCTCCCTCGGTGGGGGGCTACCGCGGATCGGAAGGAGCGCCCATCGGGGAACGGATGAGATCGGGCGAAAGAACTCCCCCGCCCGAGGTTAGCAAGCTCACCGTCCGAGGGCGGGTCCGGTCGCAGGTCGCCATTCAGCCCTCGGGGACGAAGTTCGCACAGACCGGCCCGGCGCCTCGGGATCGCCCTCCCGGTCGTACACGTCCATCGTCAGTCGATCTTCGTCGCGACCACCGGATGCTCGGTGGCCGACTGCCAAGGAACATCGGGCCACCAACGTTCGAACGGCGGCGGCGCCGACGGCTCGATGCTCTCGCCGGGGCGCGGCACGACGACGTCGACACCGGCGGCCTGCGCGGCCGCGAGCGTGCGCTCGGCGGGCTCGGTCCACGAGTGATACGCGAGATCGACGAGTCCCCAGTGCACGGGGAACATGACCGCTCCGCGCACCATCCCGTGCGCGCGCACGGCCTGCTCGGGACCGAGGTGCCAGTCGGGCCACGCGCGGTTGTACGCGCCCACCTCGATCATCGTGGCGTCGAACGGACCGAGCTCGGCGCCGATGCGGTCCATCGCGGGGAACAACCCCGTGTCGCCGGAGAAGTACACCCGATGCTCGGCGCCCACCAATGCGTAGCCGGCCCACAGCGTGCGATCCTGATCGAACAGCGTGCGCCCCGATGCGTGGCGAGCGGGCGTGCACACGATCTCCAGCCCGTTCACCGTGGTGCGATCCCACCAGTCGAGCTCGACGATGCGATCGGCCGGCACTCCCCAGTACTCGAGATGTGCGCCGACGCCGAGCGGCGCGACGAACGTCGTGTCCCAGTCCTTCATCGCGACGATCGTCGGGTGATCGAGGTGATCGTAGTGGTCGTGAGAGATCAGCACCGCGTCCAGCTGCGGGAGCTGGTCGAGCGGGATGGGCGGCGCGTACCAGCGCTTCGGACCCATCCACTCGAGCGGTGACGTACGCTCGCCCCAGATCGGATCGGTGAGGAACGTGTGGCCGTCGATCTCGATCACCAGCGTCGAGTGTCCGAGCCACGTGATGCGCAGACCGGACGGTGGCGGCGTCGCGAAGCGCGAGCGATCGCCGACCACCACTGGCAGCGGCGTGCTCGGCGACGCGTCGTCGCTCTTGTCGAAGATCCCGGTGAGCATCCCCCACACGTCGTTCCACAGCGGCTCGGGGTTGTGGAACACGCCGTCGCCCCACTGCGGCGAGGCCTGCACCCGCTCGGCGCGCGCGCCGGCGGGGGCTGTGCCGAACGCTTGCCAGCCGTCGATGATCGCGACGAGCGCGAACACGAGGACGAGCGCGCCGAGCACCGACAGGACGCGACGGAGTCGGGGCCGGCGGAAGCGCACGCGCCCCCAAGCGTGCCCGAAGACGTCCACGGGCACCGCATCCTTTCGCGGGGCTCGGCCGTCGTGCGCCCGGAGGCCAGGAATCGATGCAGACGTTGAAGGGCAAGACGGCGCTCGTCGTGGGCGCGAGCAGCGGAGTCGGACGCGCGGCTCTGGAGGCGTTCGCGGCCGAAGGCATGCGGGTCGTGGGCGTCGCGCGCGGACGCGAGCGACTCGATCGGATCGTGCGCGACACCGCGGGCGAGGTCACCGGCATCGCGGCCGACGCGACGATGCCCGAGGTGGCGGCGCGACTCGTGCGCGAGGTGGATCCCGACGTCGTCGTGCTGGCGATGGGTGTGATCTCGGAGCTGCGGCCCGTGGACGAGTTCACGTGGGAGTCGTTCTCGGCGCCGTGGAACGTCGACGTGAAGGCGGCGTTCCATCTGTGCCAGGAGGTGGTGCGCAAGCCGCTGCGACCGGGCAGCACCGTCATCCTGTTGTCGAGCGGTGCCGCGATCAACGGCTCGCCGCTGTCGGGCGGCTACGCGGGTGCCAAGCGCATGCAGTGGTTGCTCGCGGGCTACATGCAGGGGCTTTCGGATCGGCGCGGCCTCGGGCTGCGATTCGCGGCGCTGCTGCCCAAGCAGCTGATCGTCGGCACCGCGATCGGCGACGCCGCGTCGCTCGCCTACGGTACGCAAGCGGGCATCGGTCAGGCGGAGTTCATGGCGCGCTTCGGCACACAGCTCATGCCCGACGGCGTGGCGACGGCGATCGTCGGGATCGCGCGCGGCGAGCCCGGCACCGAGGCGACGAGCCTCGCGGTGACCGGCAGCGGCATCCAGGCGCTACAGTAGCGGCGATGACGGACGCGAGCATCCCTGTGGAGTTCGGGCGCGCGCGCGAGCAATTCCTCGCGCTCGTCGCCGAGGTGCGCCCCGAGCTGCATCGCTACTGCGCGCGGTTGGTCGGATCCGTCGTACAGGGCGAGGACATCGTGCAGGAGACGCTCGCCAAGGCGTTCTACGCGATGAGCATGGCGCGCGAGCTACCCGCGCTGCGCCCGTGGTTGTTCCGCGTCGCGCACAACACCGCGATCGATCACCTGCGGCGCTACGAGCAGCGTCACGTCGAGGGACGAGCGGATTTCGAGGAGGTGCCCGACGAGGTCGCGGCGATCGATCCCGTCGCGACCCGAGCGGCGCTGTCGACCTTCCTCGAGCTGGCCGTGCGTCAACGCTGCGCGGTGATCCTGAAGGACGTGCTCGGCCACAGCCTCGAGGACACCGCGGCGACGATGGGCACCACGGTGCTCGCGGTGAAGGCCGCGCTCGTGCGCGGCCGCGCGGCGCTGCGCGCGGTGCAGGAGAGCGCCGAGCCGCCGAAGCCCGCGGCGATCGATCGGGACGAGCGCGCGAAGCTCGAGCGGTACGTGACGATGTTCAACGCGCGCGACTGGGACGGCGTGCGCACGCTGCTCGCCGAGGAGTGCAAGCTGGACCTCGTCGCGAAGGCGGCTCGCCGCGGCAAGGAAGTGCACCAGTACTACGAGCACTACGCGCAGCTCGACGCGCGACTGGCCGTGGCCACCGTAGAGGGCCGCCCCGCCATCGTCGTCCATCTCGACGGCGAGGCGGCCCCGCGCTACTTCATCACGATCGACTGGGACGGCGATCGAGTCGCGTTCATCCGCGACTATCGCTACGTCGACTACATCGCCGAGGCGCTCGATTGGGCGCCGGCGTGACTCATCCGCGCACGCCGAAACGGTTGCCGCTCTCGTAACGGCGCAGGCCGCGATCGAACACGACGACGGCGATTCCGACGAACGCGACGGCGCCGCCGAGCGCCGCCGCGAGCGTGGGCCACGAGAAGTCGCGCACGAGCTGCACCGGCAGGTGCGAGATGAACGCGGCAGGCAACACCGTGAAGAGCAGCACGCGCATCGCCCCGCCGAAAAGGTGGGGCGGATACACGCTGAGTGTGAGCTGCATGTCGAGCAGCATCCGCACGGTCGCCTGCGTGCGGCCGAACCAGAACGCGGTGCTGTGCATCGCGATACTCGCGGCGGCGAGCACGGTGGCCGCCAAGGCGATAGCGAGCGGGATGAGGAAGAGCGCCACGCCGTGCGCGTGACCCGACAGCGCGACGAGCACGAGGCCGCTCGCGATGTCGCCCCAGCCGTCCGGTCGCGTACGCGACGCGGCGGCCTGCAGCATCACGCTCTTCGGCTGGGTGAGCAGCGGCTCGAGCTCGCCGTCGTCGATCTGACGCGCGAGCTCCTGCAGCCCGCCGCAGAGCACGGCCACGACGCCGTAGCCCGCCGCCGCGATGCCGTACAGCGCCGCGACGTCGCCGATCGCCCACCCGCGGATCTCCTCGAAGCGGGTGAAGAGCACCCACCAGAAGCAGAAGAACAAGAGGTTGTTGAGGGCCATCAGCGCGGACTGCAGCCAGAACGAGGCACGCAGGGCGAAGCTGGCCGCGAGGTTCGTGACCAAGAGCTGGAGGAACCAGTGTCGTCGTCCCATCGTCATCCTCCTCCCGCGTCGAGCGTCCGCAATCCGCGACGGAACATCAGCGCGACGATCGCCAGTGCGATCACGAGCCATGCGCACAGCCGCAGCGCGGCCCACACGGGCTCGCCGTGGCCGAGCGCGAGCGAGCCGCAGCCGTGCAGGATCGCGGCGAACGGCGACCACACCGCGATCGCGCGCAGCCAGTCGGGGTAGAGCTCGAGCGGCACGAGCAGGCCGCCGAGTAGGAACAGGCCCTTCTGCCAGATCCAGTAGATGGGGCGGCAGTCGTGGATCCAGAACGAGACGAGCCCGATGGCGAGGCCGAACGTGCTCGCGACGACGCCCGCGAGCACGCCGAGCGGCACGACCCACGCGAGCGCGGCAGCGTCGAGCGGCATCGTGCCCGCGAACGCGTACGCGAAACCGACGCCGGCCAGTGCGAGCACGCCCATGCGCACGAGCAAATCGCCGACCGCCTCGGCGAGCTTCGCCCACGGGTACCCGAGCGGACGCGTGAGCCGGTAGAGCAGGTCGCCGGAGCGCAGCTCGTCCTGCACGTCGTCGTGCACCGGCGTGGCCGACAGCGCGATCCACTCGGTGATCGCGATGTACCAGATCACGCGATCGGCCGGGATCTCGAGCCCCTCGTACGCGCTGGCGATGACCGTCCACAGCCGCGAGAACACGAACAGCAGCACGCCGTACGTGCCGATGCGCGCGAGCACGGCCGCGCGCTGGGACACGCGGTGGCGAATGGCCACGCGCGCGATCACGACGAGCTTGCGCGCCACGTTCATGACACGGCCTCGCGATCGGCTCGCTCGTAGATCGCGCGCACGACCTCGTCCATCGGCGGATCCTCGACGGTGAGGTCGTTCACCTGCCCGCGCTGCAGCGCCCGCTGCACCACGAGCTCGATCGGCACGACGTCCACGTCCACCTCGAGATCGACCCGATGGGGCTTCCGACGCACGATCTCTACGCCCGGCATCGCGACGTCGGCCTCGGCCTCGGCCGTGCGCAGCGTGACGAGCTTGCGCCGGATGTAGCGGCTGCGCAGGCCCTCGATGGTGTCGTCGAGCAAGATGCGACCGCCGTGGATCACGACGACGCGCGCGCACACGCGCTCCATGTCGCCCGTGTCGTGCGACGTGAGCAGCACGGTGCGGCCCTGCTGCTCGGCCTGATCGCGCACGAGATCGCGGATCGTGGCGCGCGCAGACACGTCGAGGCCGATGGTCGGCTCGTCGAGGAACACGATGTGCGGCGCGTGCAGCAGGCTGGCGACGATCTCGCAGCGCATGCGCTGACCGAGCGACAGCTGGCGCACCGGACGGTGCAGGTGGCTCCCGATGTCGAACGCCTCGACGAGCTCCGCCAGCCGCCGGCGGTGGTCCGCCGGATCCTGATCGTAGATCGCCGCGAGCAGCTCGAACGTGTCGGCTGCAGGCAGGTGCTGCCACAGCTGCGAGCGCTGACCGAAGACGGTGCCGATGCGGTAAGCGAGCTCCCGGCGCTCGCGCCACGGCACGTGGCCGGCCACGCGCACGTCACCGCTCGTGGGGTGCAGGATCCCCGCGAGCATCTTGATCGTCGTCGACTTGCCGGCGCCGTTGGGTCCGACGAACGCGACGCGCTCGCCCGGCGCGATCTCGAGCGAGACGCGATCCACGGCGACCACGTCGCGGCGCGGCGCGTTCCACAGGCTCCGCATCGCCGCGAAGCGGCCGGTCGGGCGCTCGCGTACCGTGAAGGTCTTGCACAGGTCGTGGACTTCGATCGCGGGCTGCATCGCATCACCGTGGAGGTCGAAAAACGCCGAAAGCCCCTCCGGACCGGGTCCGGAAGGGCTTTCGTGCGACGAACGAACGACTGCGCTTCCGGGCTAGATCGGAACCTCCGCGAGCATGATCCAGTACGGGCGCGTGTTCGACATGACTTCGATCAGTGTGAAGGGACGATTCGAGCGCGTCAACCGGCGGACTCTCACTTCTTCTTCTTCTTCGGAGTCGCTGTGCCGGGCTTGCTCTTCGCGCTGCTCGACGCCTTCGCGCGGCGCGGTGGGGCGTTCTTCACCCACCGATCGAGCCACGCCATCGTCTCGGCGATCGCGTGCTCGGTGGACTCGCGGGCGACGTAGCCGTGCGACTCGAACGGCAGCATCACGAGCCGGGCCGTGCCACCCGTGCCGCGCACGGCCTCGAACAGCTTCTCCGACTGTTGCGGCGTGGTGCCGGGGTTCGAGTCGATCTCGCCGTGGATGATCAGGATCGGCTCGTCCAGCTCGTCCGCATGCAGCACGGGCGACAGCTTCGTGTACGACGCCCGCGCCCTGTAGAAGGTACGGCGCTCGTTCTGGAACCCGAACGGCCGCATCGTGTGGTTGTAGGCACCGCTGCGCGCGACGCCGGCGCGGAACAGGTCCGTGTACACGAGCAGGTTCGCGGTCATGAGCGCGCCATGGCTGTGGCCCATCACGGCCACGCGATCGCGGTCCGCGACGCCCAGCGCCACCGCCTTGTCGATCGCCGCCGATGCGTTCTGTGTGATCTGCTCGACGAACGTGTCGTACGCCGTCTCGGCCGGCCCCACCACCGGCATCGCGGCGTCGTGCAGCACCGCGTAGCCGGCGAGCGCGAGGAACACCGGAGACACGCCCACGATGGTGGTGAACTCGTTCGGCGAGCCCCGCACCTGGCCCGCCGCGCTCGGGTCGGTGTAATCGAGCGGATACGCCCACACGACCGTGGGCAGGCGCGTGCCTTCCTTGTAATCGGGCGGCAGGTAGAGCGTGAAGGACAGCGGCACGCCGTCCTTGCGCTTGTACGTGACGAGCCGCTTCGTGATCCTCCGCAGCTGCGGCGTGGGGTCGGCGAACTTCGTGATCGCCTTCACTCCCGTCGTCGTGCGCAGCCACAGGTTCGGCGGCTCGGTCGGCGTCTCGCGGCGCGTGACGAACGTCTTCGCGTCGGCATCCGCGAAGCTCACGAACGACTCGAGCTCGTCCTTCTTCGAGTGGAACAAGCGCTCGGTCTTCAGGGAGTCGAGCTCGAGTCGATCGAGGAACGGCCGATTGCCGGCCGGGGTCGCGCCGGCGCCCGCGAGGAAGATCGCGCCCTTCTGCGCGAGGATCACGCGTGCACCGTTCGGCAGCATGCGCTGGACCGGCGTGCCCGGGTCGCCGTAGCGATCGTCGTAGTTGCGGTCCCACACGACGCGGCTGCTCGACGGCTTGTCGACGTCGAGCAGTCGCACGACGATCCGGTGCTTGTCCTGATCGATCTCGGACACGAGCGCCGTGGTGCCCCCGTCGATCCACTGGATGCCGCCGAAGCGCTGCTTGGTGCGGAGCAGCTCGATCGCCGTGCCGCCGATCGGTTGCGTGAGCACGCGATCGTGCTCGGGCACCTTCTTGAACGTGTCGCCGCCGTCGAGCGCCTCGGCCCACACGAGCGTCGCGGGTGCGGTGGCGCGCCAGTGGTGGTCGCGGGGGCCCGTGCGCACGCCTTGGATCGGCACCTGATCCGCGAGCGGGAGCTCAGCGACCTTCTGGACCACCTTGCCGCGTCGATCCCACACCTCGACGCGCGCGGGGAAGCGATGCGCGGGGCGGGTGTACGAGTACGGGCGCTCGATCGTCTGCACGAGCAGGTGCTTGCCGTCGGGCGACGGCGATGCGCCGTCGACGACATGCGGCGATCCGATCGGCGTGACCGCACCCGAGCGCACGTTCACCAGGGCGAGCTGCGACGTCGCGTAGTACTCGAACAGATCGGCCTCGTGGGGCGTGCGGAGGAGGTCGCGGGCCTCGTACGTGCTGCTCGCCGCGCCCACGCGCTTGCTCTCCTCGATGCGCGGACCGATCGGCGCGCGCGGAGCCACGGGTGGCGCACCACGACGCTTCGGCACGAGCCGCACGAGCAACGTGCGCTGATCGGCGAGCCACACGACGGAATCGCCGAGCACGCCGTTGAGCTTCACGTTCCCGATGCGGCGCACCTTCGCGGTCTTCGCATCGAGCACCCAGAGCTCGACGGCCGTCGGCGTGACGTTCGTGAGCGCAACGAGCGAGCCGTCCGCGTTCCATCGCACCGATCCGATGCGCGCCCCCTTCGGCAGCGCCACCGTCTTCGCCGGGCCCCCGCTCACGGGCTGCAGCGAGAGCTCGACCCAGTCGCCGTCGCCCTGGCGCGCGTTGTTGTGCGGATGCAGACGCACGCCCGCGAGCTTGAGCATCGGCTCGGCGAGCTCCGCCACCGGGGGATAGCGCAGCGCGCGGGCCAGCAACACGCGATCGCCCGTGGGACTCGGGAACGACGCGGGCGGCAGTGGTGCGTCGAGCACCGCGCGCACGTCGTCCGGCGCGCGGAGGTACGTCGAGGCACGTCCGACCTGGGCAGGTGTCGTCGCCGCCGGCGCGGCGAAGAGGGAGAGCGCGAGGACGAGGGCATGCATGGCGCGGTCGCCATCATACGCCGCACCGAACGAGTGGCGCGTACGCGCGTCGTGGTGCAGGCTGGGGAGGCTCGTGGACGAGATCCGTTGGAGCCCGACGATCGGCGATCCCACCTTCATGGGCTGGGTCACCGTGGTCGCGTATTTCGTCACCGCGTGGCTCTGTCTGCGCGCCTTCCGGGTCGAGAAGCGCGGGCCGCCGCGACCGCTGTTCGCGACGATCGCCGCGCTCGCGCGCGTGATGAAGAAGCACTGGCCGCGGCCGCCGGCGCCTGCCCGTCGCGCGGCGCTGTGGCTCGTGCTCGCGTGCATCATGCTCGCGCTCGGTGTGAACAAGCAGCTCGATCTACAGACGCTGTTCACCGAGATCGGGCGGTCGTTCGCGCGATCCGGCGGGTGGTACGAGGAGCGCCGCGTGGTGCAGGGCTTGTTCGTCGCGGCGATCGGCTGCGTGGGCGTGCTCGGGCTCGTGGTGCTGTGGTGGCTCACGCGGGGTCAGCTGCGCGACTTCCGGCTCACGCTCGCCGGGCTCGCCTTCATCGTGTCGTTCGTCGTGATCCGAGCCGCGTCGTTCCACAAGTTCGATCAGATCATCGGGCTCGAGCTGCTCGGCGTGCGCATGAACTGGGTGCTCGAGCTCGGCGGCATCGGCTTGATGATGACCGGCGTGATCCGACGACTGCGCGCGGCCGCGCGTGCGAACGCGGGCGCGAAGTCGTAGCATCGACGGATGCCCGCACCCTACTCGCGCTCCGCGGAGGTCTACGATCGGATCTACGGCGACAAGTCGTTCGCCGCCGAGTCGGCCGCCCTCCACGCGCTCGTCGAGCGCGAGCGGCCGGGCCCACGTTCGCTGCTCGACGTCGGATGTGGCACGGGCGCGCATCTCGTGCACCTACGCGAGTGGATCGACGTGGAGGGGATCGACGTCTCGCCTTCGATGCTCGAGGTGGCGCGCCGCAAGCTTCCGGGCGTGCCGCTGCACGAAGGCGACATGCGCACGTTCGCCCTCGAGCGCCGCTTCGACGTGATCACCAGCCTGTTCAGCGCGATCGGGTACGTTCGCTCCGTGGCCGAGCTCGACGGCGCGATCGCTCGCATGGCGGAGCACCTCGCGCCGGGCGGCCTGCTGGCCGTCGAGCCGTGGCTGTATCCCGATCAGTGGCGGCCGGGCGCGAAGGTGCATGGCAACATCCTCGTCGACGCGGACGACTTCAAGCTCGCGCGTTTCTGCGTGTCGAGCACGCGTGACCGGTTCGCGGTGACCCCGATGCACCACCTCGTCGCGACGCTCGACGGCGTGGAGCACTTCGTCGAGACGCACGAGCTCTTCCTCGCGGAGCCGTCCGAGATCGAGCACGCGTTCGTGACGGCGGGCCTGTCGGACGTGCGCTACGTGCCGGACGTGCTCGTGCGCGGGCTGTGGCTCGGCACGCGTTAGACGCTCGCTTCGAGCCACTCCTTGAGCGTCTCGAGGTCGTTCGTGATGTTGCGACGGACCATCCGCGTCATGAACGGCGCAGCCATGCGGAAGAAGCCGGTCGCGTCGCCCTGGGCCCGTATGCGCGCGCGGGTGCCGTCGGGCACGTTGGCGAGCTCGTAGCGCACGCGCATCGGGAACGGCTGCTCCACCTTCATCTCGACGAAGCCGAGCTCGTCGGCGTCGACCACTTCGTACTCGTAGGCGAACTGGCGACCGAGGAACTTCGTGACGCGCTCCACGCGAGCACCGGTGCGCAAGCGGCCGTCCTGCCGCGGTCGACACTCGACGACGCCGGTCGTCCAGATCGCGTCGTTCGTCGGATCGAACATGAACGCCGCGACGTCGGCCCGCGCGCGGCGGATGAGCACTTCGACTTGCACGTCGATCGCCATGGCCTGGTTGTAAGCTCCCGGAGGCCGCGAGACAATACGATGAAATCGGGACGACATGTCCCGTGAGCGAGACAATGCGCCTCGACGACATGCGACTGTTCGCGAAGGTGGCCCAGGCACGGAGCTTCACGACCGCGGCGCGCCAGCTCGGCATCCCCAAGCAGACGCTCAGCCGACGGATCGCCGAGCTCGAGCATGCGCTCGACGTTCAGCTCTTGCTCCGCACCACGCGTAGGCTGCACCTCACCGACGCCGGTGCTGCCTACGCCGAGCGCTGCGCCGAGATCGTCCGGCTCGCCGACGAGGCGCATCGCGATCTCACCGACTCGCGCACGACGCCGCGCGGCAAGCTGCGGATCACGGCCGACCCGCTCTTCGGGGACGCGTTCCTGCCCGAGCTCGTCGCGGAGTACGCCGCACGCTGGCCCGACGTGCACGTCGACGTCGTGTTCACGCGCCGCAAGGTCGACTTGGTGGAAGAGGGCTTCGACATCGCCTTCCGCATCGGCGACATCGACGATCCCGCGATGCAGGCGACGCGGCTCGGCCCCGCCCGCGTGCGCTACTGCGCGAGCCCGGCCTACGTGCGCCGCCGCGGGGCGCCCGCGACCCCCGAGGATCTCCGCGATCACGAGTGCATCCTCGTGGTGGGCGAGTCGTCCGCGACCCGCTGGCCGTTCCGCGGCAAGAAGGGCCTCGCGCTCGTGCCGGTCGCCGGTCGGCTGCAATCGAACAGCTTCGCCCTGGCGCACACGGCGACCCTGGCCGGGCTCGGCATCGCGATCTTCCCGGAGTTCGCGTGCGCCGACGACTTGCGCCGCCGTCGACTGGTCACGGTCCTCGACGACTGGCGCGTCGACGTGGGGGCCGTGTGGCTCGTCCACCCGCGGGCCCGGTTTCTCGTCGCACGCGTGCGCACATTCGTCGAGCTCGCCTCGCAACGTCTGGCGGGCCGGCTCGGCGAGTCCTGATATCATTCGCTCGAATGCACCGGCTCGCGCTCCTCGTGTTCTTGGCCATCGTGGGCTGCAAGGACGACTCCGGCGACGAGTCCGGCGGCGATACGGCGGGTCATTCCGGCAGCAGCGAAGGCGGATCCACCGCGGCCGATGGTGCCACCGGGATGGCCGACGTCTGCGACGTCGTCGAGGACTGCACGTCGTGCTGGAAGTGCGCGAAGCAAGGCGTGTGCAAGGCGGACTACGACGCGTGCGCGTCGGGCTTCGAGTGCGCCGGATCGCTCGCGTGCGTCGACTTCATGTGTCCGCCGGACAACATTCCGCAGACGTGCCTCGATCACTGCTGTCAGAACTGCGAGGAGCACTTCACCTGCCCCCTCGTGGACACGGCGGTGACGTGCATCGAGACGGAGTGCTCGCAGTACTGCGGGAGCACGGCGGTGTGCGGATGAGCGGGCGGCTGCGCGTGGCACTGCTCGGCATCGTGTGTGCCGCGCTCGCCTTCGCGGTGTATCGGATCGCGTTCCACCGGTCCGGCCCCAGCGAGGTGCGGATCGCCACCGGCCAGCAAGGCGGCACGTTTCTGCCGCTCGGGCAGACGCTCGCGCGCGGGTTCATGAGCGACGTGCACGGTGTCGACTTCGTCGCCGTCGAGAGTGCAGGTGGCAAGGCGTCGATCGACATGCTCGAGTCCGGCGAGGTCCATCTCGCCCTGTTGTCGAACCACGTGCGCGGCGCGAGCTCGGTGCAGCTCGTCGCGCCGCTGTACGAGGAGACGCTGCAGGTGGTCGTGCGCCGCGCCGCGGGGATCGCCACGCCCCACGATCTCGCGGGCCACCGCATCAGCGTCGGGCCGGCCGGCAGCGGCACCGAGACGATCGCGGACACCGTCCTCGGGCACTTCGGCATCACGGGCGAGCGCTGCGATCGCCGCAACATGGCGCTGTCCGACGCCGTGGCGGCGCTGCAGGCGGGCGAGATCGATGCCGCGTTCATCGTGGGCGGCATGCGAACGCCGGCCGTCGACGGCTTGCTGCAGCGCGACGACCTCGCGTTGTTGTCGCTGGGCGACCCGGGCCGCGCCGGCTCGGCGCTCGAGGGCATTCGACTCGACGCACCGTTCTTCACGATCACCGCGATCCCCGAGCACGCGTACGGCCGCCAGCCCGAGCACGCGGTCGGGACGATCAGCGTGCACGCGCTCTTGGTGGCAAGCGCGGATCTCGACGAAGATCTCGTCTTCGAGGTGACGCAGTCGCTCTTCTCGCACAAGGTCGAGCTCGCGGCGCAGGAGCGGCTGCTCTCGCACCTGTCGGAGCGCTACGACGAGGCCCTCTCGCCCTACCCGCTCCATCCCGGCGCCGACCGCTACTTCCGGCGCGACGAGCCCACGGTGGTGCAGCGCTACACCGATCAGATCGGACTCGCGATCACGGTGGGTGCGCTCCTGTGGTCGTCCATCACCGCGTTCAGGGCCGCTCGTCGACAGGCGCGTCGCAGCCGGATCGAGACGCACTACGAACGCGCACGCGGGCTCGCTCGCGCCGCCGCCGATGCGGTGACGGCCGAAGAGCTCGCCGAGGCGCGCGCCGGTCTGGTGCGCGCGAGGGAGTCGGCGTTCGCGGAGCTCGAAGCCGAGCAACTCGACGCGAACGAGGGCTTCGTGATCCTGCAGCGCTATCTCGACACGGCGATCGGCGAGATCGATCGGCGCAACGCCGATCACGTCGGAGCACAGTAGCGAGCGACGGCCTCGAGCAACGGCGGCAGCTGCACCGGCTTGCGCAGGAAGTCGAGCGGAGCGGGGGTTTCCACCCCGTGATCGGTGCCGGCGCTCAGCACGACCACCGGGATCTCGCAGAGCGAGGGATCGTTACACTGCGCCTCGCGGAACTTCCAGCCGTCCATCACCGGCATCATCATGTCGAGGAGGATCACGCAGGGTGGCGTCGATCGGGCGCGCAGCAGATCGAGCGCTTCCTGCCCGTTGCCGGCCTCCTGCACGTCGTAGCCGTGATCCTGCAGCACCTCGCGCACGGCCTCGCGGACGTCGCGATCGTCGTCGACGACGAGCACCGCGCGCGGGCAATCGTCGGTCTCGCCGGTCGACGTGACGCCTGCGGACACGCCCAGGCATCGTGACACAGGCCCACAGCCGCGCAAGTTCGCCGCGAATGTCGTTCAGCTCGGTCCGGTGGCAGCGACCCGACCCAGCCGCTCGACGAAGCCCGCGAAGGCGACGAGGTAGCGCTCCAGCAGCTCACGCGTCTTCGCGTCGGTGAGCTGGCCCGCGGCGTCGAACTTGTCCTTCGCGCCGTCGACGTAGAGAGACTGCTCCGTGAACGTCACCATGCCGAGCCGAGCCAGTACGGGCAACCACGCTGCCTGCGACCAGCGTGTGCCGCCGCGGCCCGGTGTGGCGCCGATGAGGCCGACCGGATGTTTGCCGAACACGTTGGCGATGTCCGACGCCGGGCGCGACATCCAGTCGATGCCGTTCTTGAGCACGCCGGGGATCGATCCGTTGTACTCGGGCGTCGCGATCAGTAGGCCGCTCGCCTGTCGCACCGCCTGCTTGAGCCGCTGCACGACGTCCGGCACGCCGGAGCTCGCCTCGACGTCGCCGTCGTAGAGCGGCACGCCTTGCAACGTGGTGATCTCGAGCTCGACGCCCTGCGGTGCGAGCGTGCGCGCGGCGCGGAGCAACGCGGTGTTGAACGATCCGCGACGGAGGCTGCCGGACAGGGCGAGGATCTTCATGGCGTGCCCCTTGTTACCACCTCTCGGAGCGCGACCGCGAGCTCGCCGTCGACCGCCGGGTCGCACGCGTCGATCTCGGTGCGCACGAGCGCGTCGGCGGCCTCGGGTCCGTGCGCGGCGAGCTCGCGGGCGATCGCGGCGCGGGCCATCGGAATCGCGGCCGCGCGGTCGCCGGTGCGTGCCATGGCGCGGGCGAGCTCGACGTGGGCTTCGTTCGCGGTCGGGTCGTCGATCCGATCGAGCTGCTCCACCGCCTTCGCGAGCTCGTCTCGTGCTTCCTTCGCGTCGCCCACGGCGAGCAGCGCCTCGCCCAACACGCGACGGAAGCGGGCGAGCTCGGGGTGATCCGCGGCGAGCGTGCGCGCGCCGATCGACACGACGTCACGTGCGACGCGCACGGCGTCCTCGGCTCGTCCGCTGCGCGCGAGCGCGAGTGCGAGGTTGTTGCGGGCGAGCAGCACGTCGAAGTGCTCCGGACCGAGCACGGGCTCGAGCACGTCCACCGCACGCTGGTGTTGCGCGGCCGCCTCGCCATGGCGGCCGCGATGCAGCGCGACCACGGCGAGGTTGGACAAGGCGCCCCCGATCTCGGGATGGCGCGGGCCGAGCGTGCGCTCGTAGGTCGCCAGCGCCTCGCGGAAGTGGGCCTCGGCGCCGTCGATGTCGCCGGTGACGAGCGCATCGGCTCCGAGGTTCACGAGCGACTCGCACACGGACTGGTGATCCGGCCCGAGTGCCGTGCGGCGCAGCGCGAGCGCCCTCGCGTGCAGCTCGCGGCCCTCGTCGACGCGCCCGTGGACGTCGCGCACGATCGCGAGGTTGCTGAGGCGAGTGCCTTCGATGACGTCGTCGTCACCGACGCGATCGAGCAGCGAGCGCGCATGGTCGGCCCATTCCTCTGCGCGTTCGGGCCGACGCTGGCCGTAGCCGACGACGCCGACGAGCGCCGCGGCTGCGCGCGCGGCTGCGCGATCGTGGTGCGAGGCCTCGCCGTCCCACACGGCCGCGCGCAGATCGGTTTCGGCGGCGGCGAGATCGCCCATGCGCATCTCGGTGATCCCGAGCTCGAGCTGCGCATCCGCCATCGTCGGGCGATGGCCAACGCGGATGGCGTGGTCACGCGCCTCGCGGCCGAGGTCGAGCGCGACGGCGTAGCGGCCGGTCGTCGAGTTCGCGCGCGCGCGGGCGAGCTCGGTCTGCACGTCGGCGACCTCTGCTGCGAGCGCCGGATCGTCGACCGGCGGCATCGTGCTGCGCAGCGCGGTGACGTCGGCGCAAGGATGGATGCGCTGCAGCTCGCCGGCCGCCTTCACCGCGTTGCGCACGATGTCCGCGTCGGAGTCGCGCAACACCGCGGTGAGCTCCGCCAGGCCGCGCATGCGGACGTCGAGGCAGGCCACACGGAGATCGAGCAGGTCCGCCGATTGCTCGCCGAGCACGTGCGTGGCCCGGCACGCGTCGACGCGGGCATCCAACCACGCGGCCGCGTAGGCATCGAGCATCGGCTCGACGCTCGTCCACGCGCCTTCGGCGTAGGGAGCGTTCGTCGCCGCGAACGCCGAGGCGATCGACCGTTTCGCGTCGTCGTCCCACACACCGGCGAGCCGCGACTCGTCACGCGTGCACGTGGGCCCGCGCGTGAGCCATGCGCTCGCGACCACGGCGCCTGCGAGCGCCGCGGCCCCGCCCCACGCGAACATGCGGCGGCGCTTCACGACGGGATCGCGGTCGAGCTCGTCGAGCAGCGCATCCATGCTCGCGTGGCGCGAGCTCGGCGCGAGCGCGAGGCCGCGCTCGAGCACGCTCCGGATCCAGCGCGGCAGCTCGTCCTTTCTTTCGATCGAGGTGCGTCCCTCGAGGGTGTTCACCGCGACTTCCTGCGGCGTCTTGCCGCCGAACGGGCGCCCCCCGCTCAGTGCTTCGAAGGCGGTGACGCAGAATGCGAACTGATCCGATGCCTCGCTCGGACGGCCGCCCGACAGCAGCTCGGGCGCGATGTACCCGATCGTGCCGAGCACCGCATTCGTGCGGGTCGCGAGATCGATTCGACTGTCGCCGAGGTGTAGGACCGCCGAGGTCGGCTCGCCGCCGTCGATCCATCTCGCGAGGCCGAAGTCGGTGACGCGCACGTGGGTCGGTGGATCGGACTTGGCGGGCGCGACCATGACGTTGTCGGGCTTGAAGTCGCGATGCAGGATCCCCCGCGCGTGCGCGGCGGCCAGGCCTCGACCGGCGCGCACCAGCACGGCGAGGATCGCATCGCGTCGACGGGGTGTGCGCAGCCACTGGCGCAGCGTCTCGCCGTCGATGTACTCCATCGCGAGCCAGATACGATCGCCGAGCGTGCCGACGTCGTGGATCGGAACGATGCTCGGGTGATCGAGCTGCGCGAGTGCTCGCGCCTCTCGTAGGAGGCGGGCGTTCGCGTCGGCGTCCGATCCTCCGGCGGCGCGGTGGACCAGCTTGATGGCGACCTTGCGCGCGAGCTCGGGATCCCACGCGACGAAGACCTCACCCATGCCGCCCGCGCCGATCCCCCGCTGGATCAGGTAGCGATCGATCGCGACGGGCTTCGCACGGCGGGCCCCGAACAACTTCGCGCGCGCGGACTCGCGAACCACCATCGCGTCCAGCCCGGCTGCCGGCGGCGCCTCCGGCTGCTCGTCGACAGGATCGCGCCCGTCCGCGGCGGCCATGCATGCAGGCTAACCGACCGGGATGCTATCGTCGACGCGCATGTCGTCCGATCTCGAGCTCCTCGACGCGTGGCGCACCGGGGACGACGAGGCCGGCAACGCCCTGTTCGATCGGCACTTCGAGGCGCTGTACCGGTTCTTCCGCAACAAGGTCGGCGACGGCATCGACGACCTCGTCCAGCAGACGATGCTCGGCTGCGTGAACGGGCGAGATCGCTTTCGCCAGGACGCTTCGTTCCGCACGTACTTGTTCGCGACCGCGCGCAACGTGCTGTACCAGCACTTCGATCGCCGGGGGCGCGAGGCGGAGCGGATCGACTACGGCACGGTGAGCGTCGTCGATCTCGGCGAGTCGCCGTCGCGCATCGTCGCCGCGCGCAGCGAGCAGCGGCTGTTGGCGGCAGCGCTGCGCGGGTTGCCCGTGGACGATCAGATCGCGCTCGAGCTCTACTACTGGGAGTCGCTCTCCGGCCCCGAGCTCGCGGCGGCGCTCGAGATCACCGAGCCCGCGGTGCGCAGCCGTCTGCGCCGGGCGCTCGAGCGCCTGCGCGCCTCGATCGCCGACCTCGCAGCGTCGCCGGCCGAGCTCGAATCGGTGAGCACCGACCTCGAACGCTGGGTCGAGTCCCTCCGCGAAGCCAAAGCCGGCTGATCGCGAACGCGTCTCGGTTCGCCGTAGGGCCGGCAGTCCCTGCGAAGACAAGCGCCCGCGAAAAATAGGATCGAACCGCGGCCGGGCCGGACCACCGGTCCATGCTCGCCACCGCGATCGTCGCGCTCGTCGCTCTTGCACCGCTCGAAACCGTCGCTCCCGAGACCACCGAGGCCGTCCCCGCGGCCGTCGATGCGCCCGTGGGCACCGACGCGCCCGCGAGCACCGACGCGCCCGCGACGGAGACGAACGCCGATTCGAGCCCGCCTCTCGCCAGCGCACCCAGTGCGGATTCGAGCGTCGTCGCGCCGGCGCCTCCCGCTGCGATCGCGCCGAGCAGCGTCGTCGATCGACCGACGTCGCCGCGCAACGATGCGGTCGACGCGTTCACGGCCCGTCGCGGCTACCGCATGGTGACGGCGGGCACGGCCGTCGCTGCGGCCGGCGTCGCGTGGCTCGGGATCGCCGGTTGGATGCTCGCCGCCGACGATCCGCGACTCGGGCTCTCGCTCGCGTTCACGATCAACGGCGCCGTCGCGACCACCGTCGGGCTCGGCGTCGCCATCGGTGGA
Organism: uncultured Nannocystaceae bacterium; assembly: GCA_964468635.1. Lineage (GTDB taxonomy): Bacteria > Myxococcota_A > Polyangia > Nannocystales > Nannocystaceae > Xiheibacterium. Next base: position 258,185 of record CAYXVR010000001.1, on the reverse strand, counting down.
TCGCAGCGCGCGCGTCACCCCGCGACGTGGCTCGCGAAGCGACCCGATCGACGCGCCCGCATGGAAGTCGCGGCGCGGGGGTTCGATCCCCACACGCCGACGACCGCGGCCGAGCGCGGCGTCGTCGCGAAGGGCATGAAGCTGCGCAACTACGGCTTCATCTCGCTGACCGCCGGCATCGGCCTCGTCGCGTTCGGCACCGGTATGCAGTTCGCGTACGGTGGCGACTCGCTCGCGCTGAAGATCGTGGTGCCCGCGGTCTCCGTGCCGTTCGTCATCGCGGGCGGCGTGCTGCTCGGCGCCGGCGGACGCCGCATCTACAGCCCCCAACGCTTCGCCGATCGCCACCACGCATCGTCGCCCCGACGTCCGCGCGTGCAGCTCGCGGCCGCGCCCTCGTTCCAGCGCGGCAGCTACGGCATCGCGCTCAGCGGCAAGTTCTGATCGCCGCATTCCCACGGAGACGCACCCATGAAGACTGGTCGAACCATCTCGCTCCACGCACTCGCATTCGCGCTCGCCACCGCGACCGGCCTCGCCTGTCCCGCACCCTCGCAGGACGAGTGCGATGTCGGCACGGAGGGATGCGCCTGCACACCCGGAGGCAGCTGCGATCCCGGCCTGACCTGCGCATCGAACACGTGCGTGGATCTCGAGGGCGGCAGCGAAGCGCCCGGCACCGAAGACGGATCCGACGATGCCGCGACGACCGACGACGGCGACACGTCGAGCGCCGACGGAGAGTCGGAGTCGTCGAGCGGTGGCATCGACGAGTGCACCGAGGCCGGCGGCATGCGCCTCGAGGGCGGCTACTGCTACAAGGAGTGCACGCACGAAGAGAAGGCGCTCGGCGAGGACCTCTTCAGCGACTGCGTGGAGCTCGGCCTCGTCTGCCGCGACGAGTCGACCTGGGGCGGCCAGGACTTCTGCTATCCCGCGAACGCGACCTGCTCGACGGACACCGACTGCGATCCCGGGCTCGCGTGCATCCACCGAGGCGAGAGCGATGCCTACTGCGAAGTGCCGTGCGACGCGAGCAACGGCTGTCCACCCGACATGCGCTGCGTGACGAGCTGCCAGGGCGGCTACTTCGTCGACCTCGACTTCTGCGCGGGCCCCTTCGGCTGGCCCGCCGAGAACCCCGAGCCCTCGGTCTGCGGGTGAACGCCATGAAACGCTCCACACTCTGCACGCTCGCGATCGCCACCGCCTGCTACAGCCCCGAGCCCGACCACGCGATCCCCCACGAAAACGACGAGAGCGGCGACGGCGACAGCGACGACGTCGGCGACGACGACACGAGCGAGTCCGGGGCCGCGTGCGACGAGGACGCCGCTCCGAGCGAGTCCCCCTGCGTCGTCGACGACGCCCTCGGTGTGTTCGTGGCGACCTACGGCGACGACGATGCTCCCGGCACGAAGGACGCACCGATGGCCACGCTCGCCGCCGCGCTCCAGCGCGCCGCCGGCGGATCGCGTCATGTCTACGCCTGCGCGCAGGACTTCGCGGGCGACACGCTCGTCGTCACCACCGACGTCACGCTGTTCGGCGGACTCGACTGCACCGATGACTGGCGCTGGATCGGCGGCGAGAGACGCACGCGCTACTCCGCGCAGGACATCGCGCTCCGCATCACCGGATCCGTGGACGCGCGCGTCGAGGACGTCGAGCTCGCGAGCGACGATGCCGTGCTCGAGGGTGCCTCGTCCCTCGCGGTGATCGCTCACGACGGCGCGCGAGTCACCTTCCGCCGCGCGCACCTCCGCGCGGGCTCGGCGATGGCCGGTGCAGCCGCGATCGTCGTCGACGATGCGGCCGCCGCCGGCCCGGACGGGGAGGCCGGACACGACTCCGACTGCTTGCCGATCGACACGGAGATGATCGG
>CAYXVR010000001.1:109214-256290 GCA_964468635.1 uncultured Nannocystaceae bacterium | reverse complement strand
CGCGTGCACCGAGAGCGTGGGCGGATCGGGCCGCGCGCAGGAGACCTACGGCGATGCGGGCTCGCCTCGCGCGAGCGGTGGTGAGCCGGGCACCGTGAACACCTACGCGGGCGCGTGCACGCCCGGCGGCGACGGCAACGACGGCACGACCGGCACGGACGGCGAAGGCGCGCGCGGGCTCGGCTCGCTCGACGTCGACGGATGGATCGCACCCTCGGCCGCCGACGGCGAGAGCGGAGCCGTCGGCGGTGGTGGCGGCGGTGGCGGTGGCGGCTTGCCGCCGGGACTGTCGTGCTCCGTATCCGACGTGAACATCGAGTTCGACATCCTCGCGCCCGGCGGCGGCGGTGGTGGAGCGGGTGGTTGCGGTGGCGCAGGAGGCCGCGCGGGCAAGAGCGGTGGATCGAGCATCGCGCTCGTCGCCCTCGACGCAGCGATCGTGCTCGAGTCGACGACGCTCGCGAGCAGCGACGCCGGTGACGGCGGCGCGGGTGCACCGGGCCAAGCCGGTGGCGTCGGTGGCGAGGGTGGCATCGGCGGGATCCCGATCGATCCGGGCCCATACGGCGGTGGCGGCGTGGGCGACGGCAGTTGTGCGTCCGCGGGCGGTCACGGTGGCACCGGCGGTCGTGGTGGCACCGGTGGGTTCGGCTCCGGCGGCCATTCGATCGGCGTCGCGTACCGCGGTGCCGCGCCGGTGTTCGGCTTCGACGTCGCGTTCGACCTCGGCGTCGCCGGACTCGGTGGTGGAGACGGCAACGCGCAGAGCGACGACGGCACGGTGGGCGAGATGATCGCGTTCGAGTGACGCGGAGATTCGCTTCGTGGCACGCTCGGCGCCGTGCCACGGCTGCGCCTGCTCATCGGCAACAAGAACTACTCGTCGTGGTCGATGCGGCCGTGGATCGTCCTGCACGAGCTCGGCGTCGCGTTCGAGGAGCAGCGGCTCTCGTTCGCCGATCCGCGCTGGCGCGAGCGCGTGGCCGAGCTGTCGCCGAGCGCGCACGTGCCCCTCCTGTGGATCGACGACGATCCGGTGTGGGAATCGCTCGCGATCCTCGAGTCGCTCGCCGAGCTCTTCCCCACCGCGTCGTTGTGGCCGAGCGATCCGAGCGCGCGCCGGCTGGCGCGCGCGATCGCCAGCGAGATGCATGCCGGCTTCGGCGAGCTGCGCCGCCACATGCCGTTCAACGTCGGTGGTCGCTACCCCGGCAAGGGCATGACCGACGGCGTGCGGCGCGACATCGATCGGATCGTCGCGATCTGGACGGACGCGCGCGCCCGCTTCGGAGTCGAGGGCGACCTGCTGTTCGGTCGCTTCGGCATCGCCGACGCGATGTATGCCCCCGTCGTGCTGCGCTTCGTCACGTACGGCGTCGAGCTCCCGCCCGTCGCGGCCGCATATGCAGCGGCCGTGCGCGCCCTTCCCAGCGTGCGCGCGTGGACCGAGCAGGCGCTCGCGGAACGCGAATTCGTCGCCGAGGACGAGCCCTACGCGAGCGCGCCCTGACGCGAGGCCCACCGTTGCTACCCTGGACACGCGCATGACGACGAAGGAGCACGGCCTCGCAGCAGCTGTGTGCGCGCGTGACCCGAGCGCGCTCGCGCTCGTGCGAGCGATCGCCTTGGTGGTCGAGCCCGGCAACCTCGTCGCGCGGCCGTGGGGCGGCAGCCGCCTCGCCGAGCGGGCGGGCCTGCCGGCGCGCGCCGAGCCGATCGGCGAGTCGTTCGAGCTCGCGGCCTGTCCGTCCGACGACGAGGCGCGCGCGCATCCCAGCGTCGTTCGATTGCCCGACGGCTCCACGATCGAGCTCGCGACGGTGCTGCACGCGTGCCCCGATCTGCTCGGCGACGCGCACGTCATGGCTTACGGCCCCGAGCTGCCGCTGTTGCCCAAGCTGCTCGACCTCGCGTCGCTCTTGTCGGTGCAGGCGCACCCGCCCGATCACCCCGAGGCGTACGTCATCCTCGCGGCGGATCCCGGCGCGACGATGCGCGTGGGATTCCGCGACGACATCGACGTCGAGCAGCTCGTCGCGACCAGCGACGCGGGCCTCGCCGCGCAGACGCGCTTGGTGGGCAAGCTGCGATCGCCGCCGACCGACCTCGAGACCCAACGCCGCTGGGATCGCGCGCTCGCGGGCGCGGACGACGAGCTCCCCGCGCTGTTCGGCGCCGCGATCGACGACGCGATCCGCGACGACCTCGCGCTGTTGCGCGACATCAACGCGCGCGTGCTCGATCGCCTGCGCACGATCGTGGTCACGCCCGGCATGGTCGTGCACAACTGCGCACCGCATCCCGTCACCGGTCGTCCCACGGCCGCGCTGCATGCCCTCGGCGATCCGAGCGGCAAGAGCGTCGTCGCGCTCGAGGTGCGGGCCGCCGGCCCCACCTACCGCGTGTGGGATCACGCGCGCATTCCCATGCGCCCGCTCGATGCCCGCGGCGCGCTCGCCCACGTGTCGGCTCGCGCGACCGCGGTGGAGGACGTCGTCGTGCACGTGCCGCCCGATGCGGAGACGTTCACGTCGGTCGACGACGGAGTCTTCGTCATCGAGCACCTGCGCCCGCGCCCGCAGATCGAGCGCACCGGAGCCGGCGTCGCCGAGGTCGTGCACTGCATCGCCGGCAGCGCCACGATCGTCGGACCGGGCGATCCGATCGCGCTCGAGCGCGGCCGCACGGCGCTCGTGCCCGCGTGCTGGACCTCGTGGACCGTGCGCGCAGAGGCGCCCGACACGGACCTCGTCGTCACGCGCATGCACGTGCACGAGACGAGGCTCGCCACGCGCACGCGATCGCTCGACCGCGTGCGCAGGTGCGTCGCCGAATCAGCCGGCCCGCGGGAAGTGATCCTCATCGCCAACGGCGGCGACGGGCCGCTCGTGCGCGATCGCTACGACGCGCTCGCACGCGAGATCTTCCGCGCCGACGGAGCCGTCGCGCTCACCGTGCACGAAGAGGTCACACGGCGCGGCCAGCTGCTCGGCCTGCTCGATGCGATGGCGGCATGGTCGGCGGCCCGAGGCACGCGCCCGGAGACCGGTGTCGCCCTCGGCATCATGCTGCCCGGACAGGGCACGCGGCTGAGCCCGCTCACGCACCGCATGCACGGCATCAAGCCGTTCGCACCGATGCCCATCCGTTCGCGCCCCGGCGGCGCATGGCTCGATGCCGGCGCCGCCTCTCTCTTCTCGTGGGTCGGCGTCGTCGCCGAGCTCGAGCGCATGGGCTTCTCCGGCATCGCGTGGAAGTGGGGCGACGAGCCGCAATTCGCGTCGAACGACCTGTCCGCGCTGCAGCTCGATCTCTCGCAGGCCGACGCGGTGCGCTTCGGCATCGCGGTGGAGATCACCGACGACCTCGCGAACAACAAGGAGTGGCTCGTCTGCGACCGCGACTCGCGGCTCGCGTTGCAGCTGCGTCGACGCGCGCGTCCCGAGCTGCTCGCTCGCCTCGCCGCCGTGGGGCCCGACGCGCGCGCGCTCGTCCACATCGGCAGCCCCGCGCTGTCGTACGCGTTCGTCGAGGCATTGCGAGCCGAGTTCGGCGACGCGCCCGGTTGGCTCGACATCGACGGCTACCTGTTCGAGGCGCTCACCCACGACGACGACGCGTGGCACGCGGAGATCGAGCGCGACGCGGGCCTGCGCACGCTCCTGCAGACACGGCCCGACTTCCACGCGCGCGCGCGATCGCTGCGGCGGCGGCTCGAGGATCGCAACGGTCGCCCGCTGCACGTCGCGGTGATCGACTTCGGCGCCGACACGTACTGGGGCGACATGGGCCAGCTCGCGCGCGCGCGCCAGGCGTTCGCCGAGCTGTGTGCGCCGAGCGACCACGGCGAGTTCGTGCGACGGCTCGCCGCGATCGACGACGTCGTGCCCGACGCGCGCGGCAACCGATTGCAGGCCGGCGCCGTGGGTCCCGCCGTGCGCGACTGCGTCGTGATCGAAGGCCGCGCGTCCGTGCAGGCCGAGCGCGCCGTCGTGTGGCGCAGCGAGATCGGTGCGGGGCAGCTGGGCGCCGGCACGGTCGTCGTCGACAGCACGTGCGCCGAGCTGCACGCGGGTACGGACGCGCTCGTGCTCGGCGCGGTCACGCCCGAGCCGACGGATCTCGCCGACGAGCGCGTGCTCACCACCCTGCCCCGCGATCCCACGCAGTCCCCGGTCGTGCTCGAGCCGTGGTCGATCGACGCGGGCCTGGATCCCGGTGCGGCGTCGAACTACGGCGCTCGGCTGCCGGGCAACCCGGGCTCGTTCGCGGACAAGTTCAAAGAGATGCGTCAACGCACGCGTCCGATCGCCGACGTGGAATCCGACATCCTCCACGCACGCGAGCGCGTCCGCGTCGGGCTCCCCGTCGACGACGAGCCGAACTGATAGTCTCTGTTGCGATGCGCGTGGCATGGCTCTCCATCGCGGTGATCGCCGTCGTCGCTTGCGGTGACGATGCGGCCCAGGGCAACGGCTCCAGCGAAGGCACCGGCTCGGACTCGACGGGACCGGATCCGACGACGCCGACGGCGAGCGCGACGATGACGGGGTCGCCGACGGAGAGCGGGTCGGCGAGCGTCGACTCGAGCGACGGAGCCGACGCCGCGACGACGACCGCCGCGGATCCGGACGGCACCGGCACCGGCACGACCGACGACGACACCGGCGAGACCGGCATCTTCGAGCAGTGCTTCGGCGACGACTTCGTCAACGATCCTAACCTCGGGCCGAACTACGACCAGTTCAGTCCCACGATCGGCAGCCACTGCCTCGGCACCAACCATCAGGACATCACGGGCGTCGAGCGCGTCGTGTTCGTCGGCGACTCGATCACCGTCGGTACACCGCCCACGTTCAGCGCGGACTACTACCGGTCGAAGACCGCCGACGCGCTCGCGGCCGAGTTCGGCCTCGAGTTCGGCATGGGCGGCGAATCGGAAGACCTGTGGAAGCTCGTGAACGTGTTCGAAGGCACGAGCATCGCGCGCTTCTCGGGCGACTTCGCGAGCTGTGCCAAGTGGGGCGCGCGCAACGACGACCTCTTGCAGGACAACAGCCAGCTCGAGGAGTGCTTCCCTCCGGAGACGCGCGAGCTCGTGAACCTCGTGGTGATGACCTCGGGCGGCAACGACCTCTCGTCGCTCACGCAGGCCGCGATCGACGGCGCGACCGAGGAGATGCTGCGGGCGCAGATCGAGAACGCGATCGAGCTCGAGCGCGGCGCCGTGCAGTGGCTCAAGGACCCGAAGAACTTCCCCAACGGCACGCACGTCGTGTTCGCGAACCTCTACGAGTTCACCGACGGCACGGGCGAGGTGATGGCGTGCGATGTGTCGGGCCTCGCGGGCTTCGACGAGCCGATCCCCGCGCCCGATCAGCTCGCGGAGATGGTCGTGTGGGCCAACGAGCAGTACATGGCGATCGCGACGGAGACCGGCGCGGACATGATCTTCCTGCTCGAGTCGTTCTGCGGCCACGGCTTCAACGCCGACGACCCCACCGCGCCCTGCTATCGCGGCCCGGGCGCGGAGACATGGTTCGACCTCACGTGCATCCACCCGAACCCCACCGGCCACCAGCAGATCGCGGACATGTTCATGGCCGTGGTGGGCGAGTAGGCGTCAGCCCGCGCGGATCTTCGGGTGGTCCGTGAAGGTGAGGCCTTCGACGGGCTTGCGGCCGGCGAAGCCGCTGTCGGTCTCGTGGTAGTGCGTGATCGACTTCTCGCCCAGCTTCCAGCACAACAGCACCTCGCGTTGACCGTCGAGTAGGCTCGGGAAGTCGACGAGGCCGTTCTCCACGTCCTTCACCTGCGCGCCCAGCTCCTCGATCTCCGCCATCGTCTCGCGCACCGCTTCGTAGATCCCGCGCGCCTGCTGCACGCGCTGACGCAGCACCGGATCGTCGGGGCTCGGCTCGCCTTCCTTCGCGAGCGTCTCCGGCGTGACACGCACCCCGGCGTCGAGCAGCACGCGGCTCGTCGTGCGCAGGTGCGAGTGCAGCTGCAGCAGGCGGTTCATCGTCGCCTGCACGCGCGGCACGAGCTCGTTGGCATGCGCGAGGGTGAAGTACCGCTCGGTCACACGACGTGGCTAGCGCACGTCGGCCTCGCGCGTCAATCGACTGCGCTGCGCGCGTCGCCGCGCGACCTTGCGCAAGCCCCGGCGCGGCGGCATCCTGACCGCGTGCACGGTTCGCCGCCCGATCGCGGGCCGCCGCGGCCCACGACACCGGTCGAGCGCGGCACGCCCGATCGTCACGAGCACGACGCGGCCGCGGGCGGCCTTCCGTCCGTGTTGAACAGCCTCAAGTACGCCGTCGGCGAGGCCGGCGTCGTGCGCAGCGCACGAGTGCTCTTGCGCGTGAACCAGCGCGGCGGCTTCGACTGCCCGAGCTGCGCGTGGCCCGAGCCCGAGCACCGCGCGACGGCGGAGTTCTGCGAGAACGGAGCGCGCGCCGTCGGCGACGAGGCCACGCTCGCGCGCGCGGATCCGGCCTTCTTCGCCGAGCACTCGGTCGACGAGCTGCTCGCGCAGAGCGATCACTGGCTCAACAAGCAGGGCCGCCTCACCCACCCCATGATCCTGCGCCCCGGCGCAACCCACTACGAGCCGATGTCGTGGGACGAGGCGTTCGCGACGATCGCCGCCCACCTGCGTGCGCTCGACGATCCCGACCGCGCCATCTTCTATACGTCGGGCCGCACCAGCAACGAAGCTGCGTTCCTCTATCAGCTCTTCATCCGCCAGTTCGGCACGAACAACATGCCGGACTGCTCGAACATGTGCCACGAGTCGAGCGGCACCGGCCTCGGCGAGACCATCGGCATCGGCAAGGGCACCGTCCAGCTGTCCGACTTCGACCAGGCCGACGCGATCTTCGTGATCGGCCAGAACCCCGGTACGAACCACCCGCGCATGCTCTCCTCGCTGCGCGCGGCGAAGCTGCGCGGCTGCACGATCGTCGCCGTGAATCCGCTGCGCGAGGCCGGGCTCGTGCGATTCCAGCACCCCCAGAAGGTCGGCGACGTCCTCGGCGCGGGCATCGAGATCGCCGACCTCTACCTGCAGGTGCGCGTGGGCGGCGACATCGCGCTGTTCGCCGGCATCATGAAGGCGATGCTCGCGGCCGAGCGCGAGCGCCCCGGCGAGGTGTTCGATCGCGCGTTCATCGACGAGCACACACAGGGACTGGACACCCTCGTCGAGCACCTCGATCGCACGTCGTGGGCCGCGATCGAGCGCGACAGCGGCGTGCCGCGCGAGGACATCGAGCGCGCCGCCGCGATCGCAGTGCGCTCCACCGCGACCATCGCGTGCTGGGCCATGGGCGTCACGCAGCACAAGCACGGCGTCGCGAACGTCCAGTCCATCGTCGACTTCCTGCTGCTCCGCGGGATGATCGGCAAGCCCGGTGCGGGCGTATGCCCGGTGCGTGGGCACAGCAACGTGCAGGGCGATCGCACCGTCGGCATCACGGAGAAGCCACCGAAGTGGTCGACCGCGCTCGGCGAGCGTTTCGGCTTCGTACCGCCCACGCGCCACGGTCACGACACGGTCGGCGCGATCGAGGCGATGCATGCCGGCGAGGCCGACGTGTTCTTCGCGCTCGGCGGCAACTTCCTGTCGGCCACGCCGGACACGGAGCTCACCGCACGCGCGCTGCGGCGCTGCAAGCTCACCGTGCAGGTGTCCACCAAGCTCAATCGCGCCCACCTCGTCACCGGCGACATCGGGATCATCCTGCCGTGCCTCGGGCGCACCGAGGTCGACGTACAGCACGGCAGTCCGCAGTTCGTCACGGTCGAGAACTCGATGGGCGTCGTCCATCGCTCGCAGGGCGTGCTGCCGCCGGCGTCGGCCGAGCTGCTCAGCGAGGTGCGGATCGTCGCGCGCCTCGCCGCCGCCACGCTCGGGTCCGGTTCCACGGTGGATTGGCACGGTCTCGCCGACGACTACGATCGGATCCGCGACGAGATCGAGGCGGTGATCCCGGGGTTCACCGGCTACAACACGCGCGTGCGCGAGCCCAACGGATTCCTGCTGCCCAACGGTCCGCGTCAGCGCAGCTTCGGCACGCCGGACGGCAAGGCGCGCTTCACCGTTCACGAACTGCCCGACATCGACCCCGGCCCCGGCCGCTTCGCGATGACGACGATCCGCAGCCACGACCAGTTCAACACGACGGTCTACGACCTGCAGGATCGCTATCGCGGCATCGCCGGCTTCCGCCGCGTCGTGTTCGTGCACCCCGACGATCTCGAGGAGCTCGGGCTGCACGACGGCGACCGTGTGACCCTGGTCTCGCACTTCGGCGGAGAGATCCGCTCGGCGCCCTCGTTCGTGGTCGTGCCCTACGACATCCCCCGGCGCTGCGTGGCCACCTACTTCCCCGAGGCGAACTCGCTCGTCCCGGTCGGCAGCTACGCGGACAAGAGCCGCACGCCCACCTCGAAGTTCGTCGTGGTCTCGCTCGTGCCGCAGCCCTGACTTAGAGGGTATCCTCGCGCCCATGGATCGATTCGCTCGCTCGGCGTGGATGCTCGTGGCCGCACTCGCGGCCTGCACCGAGGATCCGACGATCGACCCCGGCGGCTCGAGCTCGAGCAGCGACTCCAGCACGACCACCGGCGGCCCTCCGATCGGGGCGGAGGCCGAGGTCATCACTTACGACACGCAGCCGATGGTCGTCGATCTCGTGCTCACGCCGTCGATCCCCGCGACCGCGCTCGTCTCGCATCCCGACGATCCGGGCGTGCGCGTGGAAGAGCTCGCGGACGACGACGAGGCGACGCTGACGTACCGCATCCGTGGGCTCGCGCCCGCCACCGAGCATCGGCTGCAGTTCCAGATCGTGCCCACGGTGGTCACGCCCGACGTCGGCAGCGGCGTGCTCGACGAGATCGCGTTCACGACGCCCGCGGCCCTGCCCGGCTACATCGGCGCGTTCCAGCTGGAGACGACCGACACGGCGCCCGAGCGGCTCTACCGGATGTTCGATCACGCGGGCTTCCCCACGGGCCCCACGACTGGGCTCTTCGCGGTGGACGAGGCCGGCTTCACGCGCTTCTACCTCGGCATCGACAACGAGCTCGAGGGCCCCGCCATGGTGTGGGCCGCGGTGAACCTGCTCGACGACGGCACGCTGTTGTTCCTGCGCAACGAGACGCTCTACCACATGAACGAGCTCGGCGAGACGCTGCTCGAGATCCCGGCGACCGACCTCGGGCTGCCGTCGCTGCACCACGACGTGCTGCTCTTGCCCAACGGCAACTACATGGCGTTGTCGCTCGCGTTCGAGGACCACACGTATCCGACGCTCGGCGAGACGCACGTCGCCGGCGACACGATCGTCGAGTTCACGCCCGAGGGCGAGATCGTGTGGGAGTGGAACTCGTTCGATCACCTGGATGCGCAGCGCATCCGCGAGGATCCCGAGGCCGCGCTCGCGCTGCCGATCATCGATCCGGACACGGGCGAGGCGTCGCTCGACTGGACCCATGCGAACGGGATCCTCTACGAGGAGGACACCGACACGGTGATCATCTCGTTCCGCCACCAGGACTGGATCGTGCGCGTGAACCACGACGACGCCGGCGAGGTCGTGTGGCGGCTCGGCTTCGAGGGCGACTTCACGCTCGCGGACGGCGACCTCTGGTTCTATCACCCGCACTCGCCGCAGTGGCAGCCGGACGGGTCGCTCCTGCTCTACGACAACGGCATCGTCACCGTGGAGACGCCGCCCGAGGGCGTGCGCTCGCGTGCGGTGCGATTCGAGCTCGACGAAGATGCGATGACGGCTGCGATCGCGTGGCAGGACGACGAAGAGCCGTTCTTCGCCCCGATCGCCGGCGACGCGGATCGGATGCCCGGCGGTCACCTGCTCGTGCTCGACTCGTCGATCGTGGACAACGTGACGAAGGAGAACCCGCTGGGTGACATCCACTCGCGACTGCGCGAGGTGGATCCCGAGGGCTCGCCCACGCGCGTATGGTCGATCATCACGCCGAAGAACCAGTTCGCGTACCGAGCGACGGCGCACGATCGTCTGCCGGGCATGAAGCGCGACTAGATCGAGATATCCACGAGCTGCGGCTGCAGGACGCGCTGGGCGTCGCGGGGATCGATCTCCACCAACATGCCGCGGCGACCGCCGTTGATCCAGATCTTCGGCAGCTCGAGGATCGACGCCTGCATGTACACCGGCATCGCGCGGCGCGTGCCGAACGGCGAGGTGCCGCCCACTTGGTAGCCGCTGTGGCGATCGGCGACGTCGGGCTTGCACGGGGCGATCGCCTTCACCCCGACGATGCGTGCGAGTGCCTTCGTCGACACCTCGCGATCGCCGTGCATGAGCACGACGAGCGGCTTGCGATCCTCGTCTTCCATGATCAGCGTCTTGATGACAGCGTGCTCGTCGACGCCGAGGCACGCAGCGCTGTGGGCCGTGCCGCCCTTGGGCTCGTAGTCGTACGGTCGGGCCACGTAGGTGACCCCGTGCTCGCGGAGTACCCGGATCGCTGCGGTGACGGGCAGGTTGTCCCGGGCCACGCCCCTGTTGTCGCCGATTTCTTGGTGCCGCGCGGGTGGCCTGCTATCCGCTCTCGATCATGCAGCTGCTCGTGTGGGTCTTGAACCACGGTCTCGGCGATCCACCGGCGGGGCGGCTGTGCGGCATCGCCGTCGGCGCGGCGCCCGAGGTCCAGACGCTGACGCCCGGCCGGCCGTTCACCTCGTTCGCGGAGTTCCGCGCCGACCTCGACGTCGACGATCCGCTCACCGAGCTGCAGCTCGCGGTGCCGCGCGTGCTCGCGCAGGTCCGCGCGTTCGCGCCCGATCAAGTGCTCGAGTACGCAGCCCGCGGCTGCGTGCTGCGGATGCGGCTCGAGCCCGGCTTCGACAGCGCGCGCACGATCAGCGAGCCGCTCGCGCAGCTGCTGCGCGGCTTCACCGTGAAGGGCAGCCTGGTCGTGAGCACGGGTGCGCGTGTGACCACGAACGTCGCCGCCGCCGCGTCTTGAGACTTTCTTGATACCAGGGTGAGGCCGTCTTCCGCCCGGTGGAGTGACCGCGGGAGTCGAGCCTTGCACGGCGTTCCGACCGGGGCTAACGAGGACCCAGATGGAACAGGCTGCGGCCGGCGTGGACTCCGTCACGCCCTCGGACGACGCCCACAAGGCGCGTGCACTCCGGCGTTCGCTGGCGCTCGCGGCCCTCGGGGTCGTCTACGGCGACATCGGCACGAGCCCGCTGTACGCGTTCCAGGAGTCGTCGGTGTTGATCGCTCGCGATCAAGCCCACGTGCTCGGTGTGCTCTCGCTCTTCTTCTGGTCGATCATGCTGGTGGTCGTCGTGAAGTACCTCGGCTTCGTCATGCGGGCCGACAACCACGGCGAGGGCGGTCTCATGGCCCTGCTCGCGCTCGTGCCCGCCATCAAGCCGAAGCGCCCCGAGAGCGTCGGCTTCGTCGCGTTGCTCGTACTGTTCGGCACGGCGCTCTTGTTCGGCGACGGCGTGATCACGCCTGCGATCTCCGTGCTGTCGGCGGTCGAGGGCTTGAAGATGGTCTCCACCGCCGAAGGCGTCATCGCGACCATCGAGCGCCTCGTGGTACCGGTCACGTGCGTGATCCTCGTGGGCCTGTTCGCAGTCCAGCGCGGAGGCACGGCCAAGGTCGGGCGCTTGTTCGGCCCCATCATGATCGTGTGGTTCGCGACACTGGGTGTGCTCGGCCTCGTCCACGTCGTGCAGCACTCGAGCGTCCTCGCCGCCGTGTCCCCCACGCACGCGTTCGAGTTCCTGCTCATGGGCGACGTGAAGGTGCTGGCGGTGATGGGCGCAGTCATGCTGTGCATCACGGGTGGCGAGGCGCTGTACGCCGACATGGGTCACTTCGGCCGCGGGCCCATCCGCATCGCCTGGTACAGCATCGTCCTGCCCGGGCTCTTGCTCAACTACTTCGGCCAGGGCGCGCTCGTGCTGGACGACCCCGACGTGCCGCACACGTTCTGGCACCTCGTGCCCGCGGGTCTACCCACGCTCGCGCTCGTGGCCGTGTCCACCGCGGCGACGATCATCGCTTCGCAGGCGATGATCTCCGGCAGCTACTCGCTCGCGCGCCAGGCCGTGCAGCTCGGGTTCTTCCCCCGCGTCACCATCGTGCACACCTCGCGCGAGACCGAGGGGCAGATCTACGTGCCCGAGGTGAACTGGGCGCTCATGGTCGCGTGCATCGTGCTGGTGCTCGGCTTCCGCAGCTCCACGGCGATCGCCGGCGCGTATGGCATCGCCGTGACGGGCACGATGCTCATCACGAGCGTCGTGTTCCTCGTCGTCGCGCTGCGGACGTGGAAGTGGCCGGCATGGAAGGCGGTGCCCATCGTGGCGCTGTTCTGCATCGTCGACACGACGTTCCTCGTGTCGAACATCCACAAGATTCCCGACGGCGGCTGGGTCTCGCTCCTGATCGGGGTGTTCCTGTTCACCGTGATGCTCACGTGGAAGCAGGGCAAGGCGCTCGTCGCCGTACGCACCGCGGAGCGCACCATTCCGCTCGCGATGCTCGCCTCGGACCTCGCGACCAGCGAGCAGACGCGTGTACCGGGCACCGGCGTCTTCATGGCCCCGGACCCCGATGCGACGCCGCTCGCACTGCTGCACTTCTTCAAGCATGCGAAGGTCCTGCCCGAGACCGTGATCACGCTGTCGGTGGAGGTCGAGCCCGTCCCCTGGGTGGGGCAGGACGAGCGCGCGACCGTGATGGACCTGGGCGGTGGCATCCACAACGTGTCGTTGCACTTCGGTTTCATGCAGACGCCGAACGTGCCGAGCGCGCTCCGGCGCACGCTCGAGGAGCACCACGTGCCCTTCGAGGCCGGCTCCGCATCCTACTTCGTGGGGCGCGAGACGCTGCTCCCGACCGGCCCCGGTCGGATGATGAGCTGGCGCAAGGTGCTGTTCGAGGTCTTGTCGCGCAACGTGCCGACGGCGACGGCCTACTTCCGCATCCCGCCGAACCAGGTCGTCGAGCTCGGCGCCCAGATCGCGCTCTAGATCACTCGTGGCGATCGCGGAGCCGATAGCCGACGCCGGGCTCCGTGACGATGAGCCGCGGATGCGTCGGATCGAGCTCGATCTTCTTGCGCAGCTCGGCCATGTGCACCCGTACGTAGTGGCTCTGATGGGTCTGCCCGGGGCCCCAGATCTCCTTGAGGATCATCCGGTGGGTGAGGACCTTGCCCGCGTGGCGCGCGAGCAGCACCAGCAGCTTGTACTCGATCGGCGTGAGGTGGACCTGCCGGCCGGCCACCGTCACCTCGCGCCGACCGAAGTCGATACGAAGCTGCTCGATCTCGATGACCGGCTCGGGTGCACCGCCGGCCACCTGGGCCGCGTGACGCAGCGCGACCCGGATGCGCGCGTGCAGCTCGCGGACACCGAACGGCTTGGTCAGGTAGTCGTCGGCTCCGGCGTCGAGTGCCTCGACCTTGTCTTCTTCGCGCCCGCGCGCCGAGATCACGATGATCGGCGCCGAGGTCCACTCTCGCAGCGCGCGGGTCAGCTCGATGCCGTCGCCATCAGGCAGGCCCAGATCGAGCAGCACGAGATCGGGCTTGTGATCGGTGGCCAGCCGCACGGCATCCTTCACCGTCTCGGCCTCGATGACGCGATAACCATGGGCATCGAGCGAAGCCCGCAAGAACTTGCGCATCTGCGGCTCGTCCTCCACGACGAGCAGTGCGGGAGGCACGTCCGTCATCCGCCCTCCGCTTCGGGCGAGGGCTCGTCGCTGCGCGGGGGCTGTTCCTCGCCGAGTGGCAGGACGAGGCGAAAGCAGCTTCCGCCGCCTTCGCGCCTCCGCAGCGTGAGCGCGCCGCGGTGCGCCATCGCGACGGCGCGCGCGATCGGCAGGCCCAACCCGACACCGTCGGTCCCCGCGTGCTCACCTCGCGTGAAGCGCTCGAACACGCGTTGCTCGTCGCCCACCGCGACGCCGGGCCCGCGATCGCAGACCTCCACCATGGCCGCATCATCGCGTCGCCAGGCACGGATGTCGATCGGTCGATCGCGCGGGGCGTACTTCGCCGCGTTCTCGAACAGGTTCACGAACAGCTGCTCCATCAGCACGGGGTCGACGTGCAAGAGCGGGAACTCTTCGGGGATCGTGATGGTGGCGCGTTGGTCGGGAAAGCGTCGCTCCACGCGGACGAGCGCGCTGCCCACGAGCTCGGAGAGCGGCACCCATTCGGTTTTCAGGGCGACGGTGCCGGAGTCGAGCCGCGTCATGTCGAGCAGGTTCGCGAGCAATCGCTCGAGCCGCTCGGCCTCCGAGCACACCGTGTCGAGCAGCTCCGCGCGAGTCTGCACCGACAGACCGGGATCGTCGCGCAAGGTCGTGGCGGCTCCGGTGATCACCGCGAGCGGCGTGCGGAGATCGTGCGACACCGAGGACAACAGGGCGCTGCGCAGCTCTTCGGTCTCGGCCCTGACCGCGGCCTGCATCGCAGCGCCTTCTTGCCTCCGCAAGCGGTCGGTCAACGTGCTCATCACGATGCCGATTCCGAACATCATGGCGAACGTGAGAACGTAGCGAAAGTCGGCCACGGCAAACGTGAAGTACGGTGGAACGAAGAAGAAGTCATAGATCGCGATCGAAGCCGCCGCGGCGAGCAGGCTGGGACCGCGCCCGAACACCGTCGCGCAGATCATCACGCCGAGCAGGAAGAGCACCTCGACGTCCGGCAGCGCGATCCATGCGCGCACCGCCAACGCAACGCCCGTGGTCGCAGCGAGCACGAGCAGCGTCCACGCGTAGTCCGAGGCTCGGGGCGTGTACGGGCGAGGGAGCGACTGCGGCGACTCTCGTTGCGGCGGCACGGAACCCGACCTCGTCTGCCTGCATCATCCGACGCAACGGCGATCCGGTCGAGGGGCGAGCCCATGCCGCTCGCCGGAGGAGCGACCCATGACCCCCGCCTCGTCGCGGCCGCTGTCGGTCCTCGTCGTCGACGACGAGAAGAACATCCGCAACACGCTGTCGGTCTGCCTCGAAGGGATGGGTTGCACCGTCACGTCGGTCGGCAGCGGCGCGGCCGCTCTCGCCGCGCTGGAGCGCGATGCCCACGACGCCGCGTTCCTGGACCTGAGGCTCGGCGACGAGAACGGCCTCGATCTGCTGCCCAAGCTGTTGCTCGCGCGCACGGCACTCGCCGTCGTCGTCGTCACCGCCTATGCGACGTTCGACACGGCGGTCGAGGCGATCCGGCGCGGCGCGGTCGACTACCTGCCGAAGCCGTTCACACCCGCGCAGATCCGCCACGTCGTCGAGCAGATCGTGGCGCGCCGCGCCGTGGAGCGGCACGTGGCCGACCTCGAACGCGTTCTGGCCGAAGAGGTCCCCGAGGCCGACCTCGAGACCGCATCGGCGAGGATGCGCGCCGTGCTCGACCTGATCGCCCGGGCCTCCCCGTCCGACGCCCCGATCCTGCTGTGTGGCGAGAGCGGCACGGGCAAGGGCGTGCTGGCGCGGGCCACCCATGCGCAGAGCCCACGCCGCGCCGGGCCGTTCGTCACCGTGAATTGCCCGACGCTCTCCGACGATCTGCTCGCGAGCGAGCTCTTCGGCCACGCCAAGGGAGCGTTCACCGGCGCGGTCAGGGACCAAGCGGGGCGGGTCGAAGCGGCGGAAGGCGGCACGCTCTTCCTCGACGAGATCGGCGAGATCTCGATCGGTCTGCAGGCCAAGCTGCTGCGATTCCTGCAAGACAAGCAGTTCGAGCGGGTCGGGGAGAATCGCACGCGACGGGCGGACGTGCGCGTGCTCGCGGCCACGAACCGCGACCTGGCCAAGGACGTCGCCGACGGACGCTTCCGCGAAGACCTGCTCTTTCGTCTCAACGTCATCGAGATCCACGTGCCGGCGTTGCGCGAGCGCACCGAGGACATCGTGAGACTCGGCCAGCGATTCCTCGAGTTCTTCGCGCGCGCGGCGGGTCGAGCGACGCCCGAGCTGTCGGCGGAGGCGCGCGCGGCGATGCTCGGCTATCGGTGGCCCGGCAACGTCCGCGAGCTCCGCAATGCGATGGAGCGCGCCGTGATCCTGTGGCCGAGCTCCGTGCTCGGCGTCGAATCCCTGCCGGATGCCATCGCCGCCCACGTCACCACGCTGCCCCGCCTCGGTGGCGATCACACGCTCGACGAGATCGAGCACGAGCACATCGTCCGCGTGCTCGCGCGCGCACCGACGCAGGAAGAGGCCGCGCGGATCCTCGGCATCGACGCGTCCACGCTGTGGCGCAAGCGCAAGAAGTACGAGCAGGGCTAACGCGCCGCGACCGAGAGGATCCGCGCGATCTCGTCGGCCGTCGGCGCGAGGAGCAGTGCCTCGCGGTGCGAGGCGCTCGCGAGCACCCGGCTCCACTGCGCGAGCGCCTTGAGGTGGGCGGCGGCCGCCTCCGGAGGACGCAGGAGCGCGACGAAGACGTGGACCGGCTTGCCGTCGGGAGCGCCGAACGGCACGCCCGCGCGCGAGCGACCGAAGCTCGCGACGATGCGCGCGAGGCCAGGGTGCACACCGTGCGGCATCGCGATCCCCTCACCGAGCGCCGTGGACGCGAGCGCCTCGCGCTCGCCCAGCGCCGCGACGAGCTCGCCGACCGGGATGCCTTCGGACGCGGCCAACGGTGCGCACAGCTCGGCGAACACGGACGGCGCGTCGCCACCCTGGAGGTCCGCGACGATCGCACCCGGCTGCAGGAAAAGCGTCGAGGTCATGGGCCTTCGGCAGCCGCGTCCGCGGCGGGTCCATCGCCGGGACGGTGCGAGGTCTGGACCGGGATGGTGAACCAGAACGCCGCGCCGCGTCCAGGCGCGCCGTCGACTCCGATGGCGCCCCCGTGGGCTTCGACGACCTCGCGAGCGATGGAGAGGCCGAGTCCCGCACCGGCGGCCGTCTGTCCGGGGACGCGGTAGAAGCGGTCGAAGACCCGGGCGCGGTCCTCCTCCGGCACACCCGGGCCCTCGTCGCGCACCGTGAATCGCACCATCTCGCCGAACGGCTCGGCGAAGAGCGACACGGTGCTGCCCGGCGGCGAATGGCGCAGCGCGTTGGACACGAGGTTGTCGAACACGAGCTGGATGCGGATCGGATCGACGAGCACGTCGCCGAGAGACGGAGTCACTCGGGTCTCGAGCGCGACGCGCTGGCGCTCGGCCTCGGTGCGGCGAGCATCCACGGCCTGTGCGACCAGGACTCCGGCTGCGACGGGCTCGTGGTCGAGCTCGACCTTGCCGGCCTGGAGGCGCGCGATGTCGAGGAGATCGTCGACGATCGTCTGCAGCCGCTCGCAGTCCTCGCGCGCGGCCCCCAGCAGATCGGCCTGCTTCGGCGTGAGCTCGCCCGCGGCTCCCTCGACGCACAGGTGCACGGCCATGCGCAACGAAGTGAGCGGCGAGCGGAACTCGTGCGCGACCGTGGCGATGAGGTCGTTGCGCAGCTCGTCGAACCTGCGCAGGCGGGTGACATCCTGGACGATCACGGTCGCACCGATGACGCCGCCCTCCTCGCCGTACAGCGGCGATGCGCGCGGCAGGTACCAGCGCTCGCCCTCGGTGGATGCGATGGCGACGGCGTCCTCGAAACCGCGGGGCACGTAGGCCCCCTTGCCGGAGAGCACGAAGTCACGCGCGAGCTCGAGTGCCGCGCGCACGGCGGGCTCGACCGTGGCGAGCGGAGAGCCCTCACCGGGGGCGATGCGCAGATCGGCTTCGGCGGCTTGGTTCGAGCTGAGCAATCGCCCACCCGTGCCGAACACCACGACGGGATCCGGAATGCTGTCGATCGCCGCCTGCGAGGCGAGCTGGGCCTGGAGGAGCTCTCCGAGCGAGCTCTTGCGAAAGGCCTCCAGCCGCGCCGCCATCTCGTTGAACTCGCGAGCGACGCCCGCGATCTCGTCCTTGCCCATCACGCTGGCCCGCACCGAGAGCTCGCCCTCGCCGAGCCGGCGCGCGACGAGGCTGAGGTTGTCGAGCGGCCGAAGGATCCGCGAGGTGAGCCAGAACGAAGCGATCGCCCCGAGCACGAGCGCGGCGATCGACGAGCTCGTGACGATTCGCTCCGCGCGCTCGGCCGTGTCGCGTGCCGCGTCGCTCTTGCGCACCATCGCATCCTGGTTGAGGGCCAGGATCTCGTCGGCGGTGTCCTTGACGAGCACGAAGCGGGGCTCGAGCTCGCCGAAGTACACGGCGGCACTCGGCGATTCCGCGTGGCGCTGGTAGTGGGCGAGATAGTCGCTCCAGGCGGCACGCAGTCGCTGCGTGATGGCATCCTCGCCCGGCTCGGTGATGTTCCACTCCTGCGTCTGCAGCTCCGCCTCGAACGCTGCGCGGTGCTTCTGCGCCTGGGCATCGGCCTTGTCGGCCGCGCCCAGGACGTGGAAGAGCGCCGCGCTGTCCATCCGCTCGATCGACTCCTTCATGCGCTGGGCCGCGAGCACGCTGCGGTAGTTGTCGCGCAGGATGCGGCCCGACGTCTCGCCCAGCGCGTCGACCGTGAGCACCGAGACGATGCCGACGAGCGCCAGCGCCAACGCCAGCGGCAGCGCGCCGAGCAGGAGCTTGAGCCGCAGGCTCATGCGGTCTCTCTGCCTCGCAACGGGACGATGTGCAGGTCCATGTCGTCGGCCTCACGGAGCATCCGCTGCACGCCGTCCAGGCCGAGTACCCGGCGCCACCACGGCTGGTGGGAACGACCGATGATCACGTGTCCGACGTCGTGGGAGCGCGCGAAATCCAGGAGGCACGTCGCGACGTCGCGGCCCTTGAGGCGGACGACCTCGGCTCCGAGCTCGCGCGCGAGCGCGATGTTGTCGTGCAGGTGTCTCTGGCGCGTGGCGTCGATCCGATCGGGGGCCTCGTCGGGCGTCTCGACGTAGACGACGTACCAGTCGCTCGACAGGCGGCCGGCGATCCGCGAGCCACGTCGCAGCAGCGCCGGGGCGGCCGGCGAGTACGAGGACATGCAGACCATGACCTTGCCGGTCGTGGGTGGGCCCCGGCCGTGCGCCGCGGCGTCGGGCGGCGCGACGGACCGCTCGACGCTCTCGGCGACCTCGCGCAGCACGAGCTCGCGCAGCGTCGCGAGGTTCTCGTCCTTGAAGAAGTGCTGGAGCGCCCAGGCGATCTTGTCCTCGCCATAGATCTTGCCGGCCTTCAGACGCTCGATCAGATCCTCGACCGCCAGATCGAGCGTGACCACCTGATCCGCCTGGCGCAGGAACGTGTCGGGCACGGTCTCGCGCATGACGATACCGGTGGCGCGTTCGACCATGTCGCGCAGGGACTCCAGGTGCTGCACGTTGAACGCACAGATGACGTTGATGCCGGCGTCGCACAGCTCCAACACGTCCTGGTAGCGCTTGCGATGCTTGCTGCCGGGCGCGTTGGTGTGCGCGACCTCGTCGACGATCGCGATCTGCGGTCGGCGGGCGACGATGGCGTCGACGTCCATCTCTTCGATCGCCACGCCGCGATACTCCACGCGCCGACGCGGCACGACCTCGAGCCCGTCGA
The DNA here is from genome assembly GCA_964468635.1 of uncultured Nannocystaceae bacterium. Taxonomy (GTDB): domain Bacteria; phylum Myxococcota_A; class Polyangia; order Nannocystales; family Nannocystaceae; genus Xiheibacterium. The sequence goes on along the minus strand of CAYXVR010000001.1, from coordinate 236,720 downwards.
GCAGCGCAGCCGTCTCGACCCGTCCGTGGGTCTCGACGAAGCCGACCACGACATCCACGCCGCGGCGGTGAAGCGCGTGCGCCTCCTCGAGCATGCGATAGGTCTTGCCGACGCCGGCCGCGAAGCCCAGGTACAGCTTGAGCCGCCCCCGCTTGGAGCGCTCCACGAGCTCGAGGAAGTCGTCGGGACGCTTGCGCTCCGTCGTCATGGCCCCGACTTGCCGCGACGCGTCGCGAACCAGAACTCGAACGTGCCGCTCAGCATCGCGAACACAGTGTGCTGGTCGCGGCCGAGCCCGTCATCGTCGTTCTCGATGGCCTCGCGGCGATAGAAGAAGCCGGCCGGGTTCGTCGAGCGGTCGTAGCGATACTCGAGTCGGACCGTCAGGTGATTCCACAGCCGGACGTCGCTGTTCACGCTCGCCGAGCCGAGCAGCTGCTCCACGCCGAACATGCGACCGTCGCGATCCCAGAACGCCTCGCCCCGCGCGGCCAGGTACCACTGCACCTTGCCGTCGCGCGCATCGACGACCCGGAAGCGCGGTGAAACCGAGCCCACGAGGTGGAGCGCAACAGGTGCGTCCTCGACGAGCGTGAGGCGCTCGCGCATCACGTCGAACACCGCAGAGAACCCGAAGCGACCGGCCTCGTAGAAGAGCCACGTGTCGCTGAGCCAGCGCCATGCGCTCGGCGAGATGTCCGCGTCTTCGGGGCCGAAGTAGTCGAAGTGGCCGATCTGCAGCGAGGAGATCGGCGTGATGATCCCGCCGAGCATGTAGCTCGGTGCCTTGTTCACGTCGGCGTAGGTCTGGTATCCGTTGACGATCCACGCCTGCAGCTGCACGTGTTTGCCGATGGGCTGCAGGATCCGACCACCCATCAACACGTACGGCACTGCGTTGAGGTGCCACGGGGTCGAGTAGAGCCAGTTGTCCTTGGGCCAGAAGCTCCAGTATCCGATCGGCGTGCCGAACACGCCCGCCGCGATCTCGGTGCCGGCCTTGGGGATGCGACCGCCGACGTTGGCGCGCCCGATGTGCTGCCACACCTCGATGCCGGCGAACTGGCTCGCGTCGCCGCCCGGCTCGGGCTCGACGGCGACGAGCGCGGTCGCGGCCGGACCGAACTGCAGCGCGAGCTCGAGCGACCACGGCTCGGCCTCGCTCGCATCGTGGCGCAGATAGCCAGCCGCGAGCGGGACCGTGAACTCTCCGGTGCGTGGCGCCGTGGCGATGCCGCGGTTGACGTGGTTGTCGGGCAGGTTCGAGTCGTAGACGTAGCCGGCGTCGATGAAGGCGCCGACGACCCACGTCCGCGGCGCCGCCGACGGAGGCCGTGGTGCAGCGACCGCAGTGGCCTTCTTCGGCGCTCGTGGCTCGGGCGCCTCGACCGGCTCGGTGCGCGTCGGAGACTCGTCAGCGACGACGGGCGCAACGACGGCCTCGGGTCCTGCATACGGGCGTGGACCTGCGACGAGCAACAGCCATAGCGGGATGGCCAAGTGCTCGTTATCTACGCGATACCGGCGCGCCAGGACAAGCCCGTCGCTCCACCGGCACCGAGGTTCGCGTCGCGACGGCGTCTTGATGCCGGCTTGATACGACCCGTCGACGGGGACCGATCCTTGCTTGCCGTCGAACCCGGCGAGATCGGTCGAACCGCTCGCAGCTGCACGATCTGCGCGCCGCATCGGTCGGCGGGACGCCACGTCGTCGAGGTCGACGTCAGCGGGTTTCGATGGTGCTGCCACGAGCCCTGCCTCGCCGCGCAAGCCCGTCGCGCACAGCACGTGAAGAAGAACAGACGCAGCGATCATGACGAGCTCCCGCGGTGGGCTCCGTCAAGCAACGCAGGTGCCAACGAGGTTCCGAAGCGCGAGCGAAGCTCCGCGAGACTCGCACCTCGGATGGGACTGCAGCGCGCAGCCGCAACGCTGCACCGCATTGCAATCTGCAGGGGTCGATCGGTGCCATGCTTCGCTCGTGGTCGACGCGATCCGCCGCGCGCTGGGGGCGACCTTCCGCCACGACGAAGGTGCGCAGTACTGGTTCCTCCGGGCTGACGCAGAGACCGTGAGCGCGTGTGTCGGGCTCGCGACGCGCCGTCCCCCGACACGGGTCGTACCGCGCACGACCTTCCACAACTTCTCGACCACCAAGCCGATCACGGCGCTCGCGGTGCTGCAGCTCGTCGACGAGGGGTGCATCGAGCTCGATGCGTCCCTCGCCGGATACCTGCCCGCGCTGCCGTACGCGAACGGTGCGACGGTGCGGCAGGTGCTGAGCCATCAGGCCGGCCTGCCCAACCCGATGCCGCTGTCGTGGGTGCACCGCGCCTCGACGCACGACGAGTTCGACGACGACGCCTTCCTCGCGACTGTGCTGCGCGAGCATCCGACGTGCGATGCACCCGGCCGGCGCGTGCGCTACTCGAACATCGGCTTCTTGCTGCTCGGTCGCCTGCTCGCGTCGATCCGCCGGCAGCGGTACGCGGACATCGTGCGCACGCGGATTCTCGACGTGGTTCGCGATCACAGCGACGGCGACGCATGGCTGGGTTTCGCGATGCCGAACGGCGATCGCCACGCGATCGGCTACACGCGCTTGCTCTCGCCGACCGGAATGGCGATCGCGCTCCTGCCCGATCCGCCGCGGCTCCGCCATCGCGAGGGCGGATGGCTGCGCTACGATCCTTTCTATCTCGACGGGGCCGCCTATGGTGGGCTCGTCGGCAACGTGCGCGGCTGGGCGCCTCTGCTCGCCGCGATCGCACGCGCCGACGAGCGGCTCCTGTCGCCCGCGGGCTATCGCAGCTTCTTCGCCCCGCAACCGCTCGCATCGGGCCGCCCCAGCGGACACGCCTTGTCTTGGTTCGTGGGTCGGCTCGGCACGCACGAGTACCGCTGCCACGCGGGTGGCGGCCCCGGCTACGCGGCGGAAGTCCGTGTCTATCCGGAGCTCGGAGCCGCGAGCGCGCTCGTCTGCAACACCACGATCGTGCGCGACACACGGATGCTCGATCGCATCGACGCCTGCTGGCTGTCCTGAGCTGCACGATCCGGGGGCGCGACCGCTTCGCTCGAGCATGGAGCGTAGCGGGCCGCACGCGGAACTCACGGCCTCAGAACGCGACGCGGAACGGAAGTAATCGATCACGGTGCCGAGCATCAACGAGGCCGATGAACGTCGCATCGACTCGTGTGCTCTGCATGCCCCTGCTCGCCGTCTCGATCGGCGCGTGCAGCCAACTCGGCGGCGAGCTCGGTGGCGGGGACACCACCGGTTCAGCGAATGCGGACGACGGCAACGACGAGGCGCCCCTCGAGACCTCGGGCGGCGTCGACGGCACGTCGGGACCGCAAGGCGACTCGACCGACACCACTGACACTGCGTCGGTGCCCGGTGAAGGGCTGCCGTGCGACGTCGACGAGGTGCTCTCGACCTACTGCCGAAGCTGTCACGGGGACCCGCTCGTGGGCACGACCTTCTCGTTGCTCAGTCGCGGCGATCTGCTCGCCTCGCCACCGAGCGATCCGGGCACCACCGTCGGCGCCGAGTCGGTGGAACGCATGCTGAGCGAGCAGTTGCCGATGCCACCCCTGCCGGCGACACCGCCCAGCGCCGCGGAGATCGCCGTCGTCGCGGATTGGGTGGCGGCCGGGATGCCCGCCGGCGACTGCATGCCCGACGAGGAACCGAGCCCGTTCGACGCGGATCCGGTGTGCACGAGCGACATCTGGTGGACGATGGGTGACGAGGAGGATCCCCGCATGCACCCCGGGCTCGCGTGCGACGCCTGCCACTCCGGCAGCCGTCGAGGCGAGGAAGAGGAGGGCCCGCGCTTCGCGATCGCGGGTACGGTCTACCCGAGCGGGCACGAGCCCGACGACTGCTTCGGCGTGCCTTCGATCCTCGTGCAAGTGACGGACGCCAACGATCAGGTCGTCGAGCTGCACACCAACTCCGCCGGCAATTTCATGCTCGAGTCGGAGGAGGCACCGCCGAACTTCGCGCCGCCCTACCTCGTGAAGGTGGTCTCGGAGCTCGGCGAGCGCACGATGGCGATGCCGGTGGAGACCGGCGACTGCAACGTCTGCCACACCCAGGACGGAACGATGGACGCGCTCGGTCGCATCGTCGCGCCCTGGTAGCGGCGAGACGAGCTCAATGCGAGGCCGGTCGGCCGAGCGTGCGGTCGAGCGCCAGGTTCACCATCAGCACGTTCACGCGCGGCTCGCCGAGCACGAACAGGTCGCGGCCTTCGACGTAATCGTCGATCACGGCGCGCACGCGATCGCTCGCGACGCCGCGCGCGGCCGCGATCCGCGGGACCTGCCAACGTGCGGCCTCGGGCGACACGTGGGGATCGAGGCCGCTCGCCGACGCCGCGAGCAGCTCGACCGGCACCGGGCCGGTGGCGTCGGGGTTCTCGGTCTGCAGGCGCGCTCGCTCGGCATGGATGCGCTCGTGCAGCGCCGCCGACGTGGGCCCGAGGTTGGAGCCCGACGACGAGGTCGCGTCGTAGCCGTCCTTGCCGGCCGCCGACGGCCGGCCCTGCAGGTATCCGGGATGCGTGAACCGTTGGCCGATGAGCTCGGAGCCGACGACGTGACCTCGATCGTCGACGACGAGGCTGCCGTCGGCCCGCTCGCCGAACAGCAGCTGCGCGAGCCCGGTCACCGCGAACGGATAGACGATGCCGGTGAGCAACATGGTGACGAGCGTGGCGCGGAGGGCGATGAGCGCGAGGCGTGGCATGGCTGTTTCCTTCACGTCAGACCCACCGCAGTCAGGACCAGGTCGATGGCCTTGATGCCGACGAACGGCACGACCACGCCGCCGACGCCGTAGATGAGCAGCGCCCGGCGCAACAGCGCCGCCGCGCCGAGCGGGCGGTACTTCACGCCGCGCAGCGCCAGGGGAATGAGCAGGATGATGATGATCGCGTTGAAGATCACCGCCGCCAGGATCGCGCTGTACGTCGAGGTCAGATCCATGACGTCGAGCGGCTCGATCTCGAGGTACACGGCGGCGAAGATCGCCGGCAGGATCGCGAAGTACTTCGCGACGTCGTTGGCGATCGAGAACGTCGTGAGCGTTCCGCGGGTCATGAGCAGCTGCTTGCCGACCTCGACGACCTCGAGCAGCTTGGTCGGGTTGCTGTCGAGGTCGACCATGTTGCCGGCCTCCTTCGCCGCTTGCGTGCCGGTGTTCATCGCGACGCCGACGTCGGCCTGCGCGAGCGCAGGGGCGTCGTTGGTGCCGTCGCCCGTCATCGCGACCAGCTTGCCGCCGGCCTGCTCCTTGCGGATGAAGTCGAGCTTCTTCTCCGGTGTGGCCTCTGCGATGAAGTCGTCGACGCCCGCCTCCTTCGCGATCGCACCGGCGGTGCGCGGGTTGTCGCCGGTGATCATCACCGTGCGGATGCCCATCGCGCGGAAGCGGGCGAACCGCTCCGCGATGCCCTCCTTCACCATGTCCTTCAGGTGGACGAGCCCGAGGACGCGCGAGCCGTCGCTGACCGCGAGCGGCGTGCCGCCGCTCTCCGCGATGCGATTGGCCATCGACATCACCTCGGTGGGCACCGCCCCACCCTGATCGCGCACGTGAGCGACGACGGCATCGACGGCGCCCTTGCGGACCTTGCGGGTGCCGAGATCGCAGCCGCTCATGCGGGTCTGCGCCGAGAACGGCACGAACGCGTGGGCCCCGAGCTCGTGCAGCTCGCGTCCGCGCAGTCGGAACTTCTCCTTGGCGAGCACGACGATCGAGCGGCCCTCGGGCGTCTCGTCGGCGAGGCTCGCGAGCTGCGCGACGTCGGCGAGCTCCTCGACCGCGACGCCGTCGGCCGGCAGGAACTCGGTGGCCATGCGGTTGCCGAGCGTGATCGTGCCGGTCTTGTCGAGCAGCAGCGTATCGACGTCGCCGGCGGCCTCGACGGCGCGCCCGCTCATCGCGAGCACGTTCTTCTGCAGCAGACGATCCATGCCCGCGATGCCGATGGCGGACAAGAGGCCCCCGATCGTCGTGGGGATGAGGCACACGAGCAGCGCGATGACGACGGTGACCGACAGCTCGATGCCCGAATACAGCGCGAACGGCACGAGCGTGACGCACGCGAGCAAGAACACGATCGTGAGGCCGACGAGCAGGATGTGCAGCGCGATCTCGTTGGGCGTCTTCTGGCGCGCGGCGCCCTCGACGAGCGCGATCATCCGATCGAGGAAGCTCGCGCCGGGCTCGGCGGTGATCCGCACGACGATCCGATCGGAAAGCACCTTGGTCCCGCCGGTGACTGCGGATCGATCGCCGCCACTCTCGCGGATGACCGGCGCCGACTCGCCGGTGATCGCCGACTCGTCGACCGACGCGATGCCCTCGACGATCTCGCCGTCGCCGGGGATCAGCTCGCCGGCCTCGACGACGACCTTGTCGCCCTTGCGCAGGGTCGAGGCCGAGACGCGCTCCTCGGATTCGCCCACGAGGCGGCGTGCGACGGTCTCCTTGCGTACACGGCGGAGCTCCGCAGCCTGGGCCTTGCCGCGGCCCTCCGCCATCGCCTCGGCGAAGTTCGCGAACAAGACCGTGAACCACAGCCACAGCGTCACGGATGCCGTGAACCACAGCGGCGCGGCGCCGGCGGGCTGGACGATCGCATCGCGGACGAGCACGAACGTGGTGACGACCGAGCCGACCTCGACGACGAACATCACGGGGTTCTTCGCCATGTGCACCGGCGAGAGCTTGCGCAGGCTGTCGAGGAGCGCCTGGCGGACGATGGCGCCTTCGAAGAGCGAGCGGGACTGGGTGCGTGGCGCGGTCATCAGAACGTCCGTCCTGCGCCGGCGAGGAAGTGCTCGACGATGGGTCCGAGGCACAGCGCCGGGAAGAAGGTCAGGGCGCCGACGATGAGCACCACGGCGACCACGAGCGTCACGAAGATCGCGCTGTTCGTCGGGAACGTGCCCGGCCCAGGAGGCACGGTGTTCTTGCCGCGCATCGAGCCGGCGATCGCGAGGATGGGGATCATCATGAAGAAGCGCCCGAGCAACATCGCGAGGCCGATCGTGACGTTGAAGAACGGCGTGTTCGCGCCCAGCCCACCGAATGCGGAGCCGTTGTTGCCGGTGCCGCTCGAGTAGGCGTAGAGCATCTCGGACAGCCCGTGCGGCCCCTGGTTCGCGAGCGAGGACACGCCGTAGTCGGCCGTCGCCGCCCACGCCGCGAACCCGAGGATCGAGAGCGGGAAGACGAGCACGTAGAGCATCGCGATCTTCATCTCGCGCTGCTCGATCTTCTTGCCCAGGTACTCGGGGGTGCGTCCGACCATGAGGCCGGCGATGAACACCGCGAGGATCGCGAACACGAGCATGCCGGTGAGGCCCACGCCGATGCCGCCGAACACGACCTCGCCGAGCTGCATGTTCAACAGCGGCACGAGCCCGCCGAGCGCCGTGTAGCTGTCGTGCATCGAGTTCACCGCGCCGCACGACGCGTCGGTCGTGATCGTCGCGAACAGGCTCGAGCTCGCGATGCCGAACCGGACCTCCTTGCCCTCGAGGTTGCCGGCGCCCGCCATCATCGGGTGGCCCGCCGCCTCGGCCCAGTACGCGACCGCGACGCCGAGGAAGAACAGCACGGACATCGCAGCGAACAGCGCCCAGCCCTGGCGCGTGTCGTTCGCCATGCGGCCGAACGTGTAGGTGAGCCCGGCGGGGATCAGGAAGATCACGAACATCTCGATGAGGTTCGTGATCCCGTTCGGGTTCTCGAACGGGTGCGCGCTGTTGGCGTTGAAGAACCCGCCCCCGTTGACCCCGAGCATCTTGATCGCTTCTTGCGAGGCGACCGGGCCCATCGCGATGGTCTGCGTTCCGCCGTCGAGCGTGGCGGCCTCGACGTACGGCGAGAGGTTCTGGATCACGCCCTGCGAGGCGAGCAGGAGCGCGACGATCGCCGCCAGCGGAAGGAGCACGTAGACGAGGCCCCGCACGAGGTCGGCCCAGAAGTTGCCGAGCGTCGGACGGCCGTCCTTCGGTGCCGGCCGGGTGAGCGCCCGCGCGAGCGGCAGTGCGACGCAGAAGCCAGCCGACGCGGACACGAAGTTGTGCCACGTGAGCGCGACCATCTGCGAGAAGTAGCTCATGGTCGACTCGCCGCCGTACGCCTGCCAGTTCGTGTTGGTGGTGAAGCTGACCGCGGTGTTCCACGCGAGCTCGGGCGGGACCGCGTCGAGCCCCTGCGGATTGAACGGCAAGAGGTGCTGCACCCGCATGACGAGGTACGCGACGAGCAGCCCGAACGTGCTGAACAGGATCAGCGAGAGGCCGTACTGCCAGGTCGTCTGCTCCTCCTTCGGATCCACGCCGCACAGGCGATAAATCGCGCGCTCGATAGGCCCGAAGACGCGGGGCAGCGGCTGGCGTTCGCCCTCGAACACCCGATGCATGTAGATCCCGAGGGGCTTCGTCGCGGCGAGCACGAGCCCGAAGAACACGAGGATCTGGATCCATCCGTCGAAGGTCATGGCGCCTCCTCAGAACCTCTCGGGCCGCATGAGCGCATAGACGAGGTAGCCGCACAGCGCCGCGGCGAGGATCGCTCCGAGCACGTAGTCGAACGTCATGGCGGATATCCTCAGATCCGCTCGCAGCCGCGGAGGTAGCCCGCGGTGGCGGCGAAGAACGCGAGCGTGAGCACGACGAGTGCAGCGTCGATCATCGCCTGCCACGAAAGCATGGAGCGTGCCGCACTCGACGCGAGTGCAGCTTTCACGCGTGCGCGCGCGGCTCTTGCAGCGCGCAGGAGCGTCGCTCGCCCGCATTGCGAATTGCAACGCGATCGCCTCTTGATGCCGCCTTGATGCTGACGACCGGAGAACGGGCAGCGACTTGACGCGGGCCGACCCACGCTGGTGGTCGGCCATGCCCAGCGATCATCCCTTGCTGTGGATCCTGCTCGTCGCGCTCATCGTCCTGCTGGGGCGTTGGCACGAGCGCGCCGGCCGCATCACGCGCGACCGCGTGCGGTGATCCGATCCACTTCGTCGAGCAACGCTTCCTCGAAGCGCGAGCTCGTCGTGCACGCCGCGCGGTTCGACAGCACCGCGACGAGGATGTCCTGCACGTCGTCGTCGACGTCGGTACGCCCGGTCGCGCGTCGCAGTGTCTCCTCGAGCTGACGACGATACCGCCGGAAGAGCACGTTGCCCGCGCGCTCGTGGCCCGCACGCCACGCCGCGAACGTCGTGCCCGACGGTGCGGCCCGCACGACGCCGCGGCGGTTCTCCTCCGGTACGACGTCGGCCGGCGCCACCACGAGGCCGGCGACGAACCACATCACGAGGCGGCTGGCGTGCGACGTCACCACGACCTCCGACACAGCGCGATGTCGATGCGTCGGACCACGCGCTCCACCGCCCGCGCAAGCCCGCCGAGCAGTCGGGAATCGAACGCGACCGCGTGCACGACCATGCCGTTCTCGAGCGTCACCGTGACGCGGAACAACTTGCCCCACCCCTCGCGCGTGGTGCCGACGCGGATGATCTCGATCTCGACGCCCGCGATCTCGCCGGCGAACGCCGCGAGCCCGCGTCGCACGGGCTCGAGCAACTGATCGCGCTCATGCTCCGCGAGCGCGACGCCGTCGACGCGCACGTCGACGACGAACGGCGATCGCTCCGCGATGCGAGCGAACGCAGACTTCGGAAACGACGCGAACGAGCCAGGCTCGTGCCGGTGATTGGGATTCATGGGATGTCCTCGTTGCTGCCCTCGCACGGCCCCCCGGACCGCGCCCCGCGAACGCGCTTGCCCCCTCGTGCACGCGCGTCCACCCGCTCCGACGCGCATCATCGTGCGCGCACGGACGACCAAGCTCCTCAGTGGCTCGGATCAGGGCGGGCCGCGAGCCCGCGAGTCGTCGCACTCGACGGTGGGCGTTCCGCAGGCGCCCACCGTTCCGCATGCGAGCTCGCCGGCCGGACCGACCATCGCGGCGACGGCCGACGGCAGGTCCACGGTGTCGCGCAGGGATCGGTCGGCGTCGTCGTCGACGCTACGCGCGTCCGCATCGGCGTCGCACGGCATCACGGCAGCGCTTGCTCGAGGCGACGCGAGCAGGACGGTGAGAAACACCGCCACGATCGTCGCGAGCCTCGAGCGCGCAGAGGGCACCGCCTAGGGATACTCCCGGCGTGCGCTGAGTCAAGCCGCGTTCACACGCGCTCGATCGTTCTCTACGGGATTCGGATGCCCACGCGGCAGTGACCAGCACCGCGTCGATGGTCACGCTGCGGACGCACGCACGAGCGGCGGTCGCGTCGCTTCGAGGTAGGTGATCCGCATCGAGTGCGACGCACCGATCTCGGCGAGCTGCGCATCGCGGGTGGTCGCGCTGGGGCCGGACAACGCGATGAGGAAGTCGTTGAAGACGTCGAAGCCCAGCGGCCCGCCGCAGACCTCCACGCAGCCGATCGACGCGTACACCGAGTCGCGCGACAGCGGATTGTCGGGTCCGTCGTGGATGAGGAAGTTGCCGGTGACCTGCCACGCCCCCCGCTCGGGGGAGTTCGCACTGTGCACGGTGTACGTGGGGATCCACGCCTTGATCACGTGGGTCTGCTGCTGCGCGAGCCCGACCACGCGCGGCGATCCGTTCTTCGGCCCCTGCACGCCGAAGCGCAGCACCTCGAAGTCGCGCCTCGCGACCGCGCCGTTCGGCCCCACGCCCTCGACGGTGAGCGGATAGGTCGGCAGCACGAAGAGCCCCTCGCTGCCGCCATGCGGATAGGCCCAGGTGAAGGCCCGCCCCATCGGGCGGGCGCCGCAGGTCATCTTCACGGGTCGCATCGGGTGTCCACTAGACGCCGACCGCCCTCGTTTTTTTCACGCCTTCGCGAGCAGCTCGGCGAGCTCGTCGGCCTGCGACAGGCCCACGGTCCGGGCGACCTCCTGCCCGCCCGAGAAGACGACGAGCGTGGGCACGCTCTGGGCGTCGTAGCGCTCGGCCAGGTCGGGCGACGCGTCGATGTCGACCTTGACGATCCGGAAGCGGCCCTCGGCGCCTTGCGCCATCTTGTCGAGGATCGGCGACTGGCGCTTGCACGGGCCGCACCACGTCGCGCTGAAGTCGACGAGCACGGGGCGATCGGCCTCGAGCACCTGTGCCGCGAAGGCGTCGCTGCCGATCTCGAGCACCGGCTCCGACCTCGCGAGCTTCTCGCGGCGCGCCGCGAACAACTCCTTGAAGCGCGGCCACTGCAAGAGCTCGCCGAGGTCGGCGTCCACCTCGACCTGGTCGAGGTGATCGTAGTCGCGGGCCACCGCGCGCTCGACCTGGTACATCGCCTTGTCGAGCTCGCCCACGGCCGCGTACGCACACGCGGCGCCGTGGAAGATGTACGGGTTCTCCTCCGCGTACCGCTGCGCTCGATCGGCGATCTCCTTCGCGCGCGCGTAGTCCTTCATGCCGTGGGCGTACACGCACGCGTTGTTGAACGCGAACGTGAACGCGGTGCGATGGGGCCCGCTGTCCGGCTCGGGCGCCGGCAAGTCCATCACGATCTCCAACATGCGCATGCGCATCGCCGGGTCCTCGCACTTGTGCGACGCGTTGTAGAGCGGCGCGACCATGCCGACCGTGCGCGGTACGTTCGGCAGCACTTCGGCCAGCGCATCGACGTGATCCGCCGCGAGCGTCGCCAGGATCTCGCCGACCTTCTCTTCGTTGATGCCGTCCAGCGTCGCCGCATCGAGCAGCGGCAGAGCATCGCGCACGCGCGCCGCGGCGTGCTCGGCCACGATCCCGAACGTGAACCCGCGCATCGACGGCTCGCTGCTCTCCCGCGCGCGCCGCAGCGCCTCGTCCACGCGGCCCGAGCGCACGAGCGCCTGCATCGCGTAGCTGGCCGCGTCGTCGTTGGTCGGATCGAGCGCGAGCGCGCGGTCGAACATGCGAGTCGCTTGGGCGCTCGGCTCGGGCTCGTCGGGGTCGAACTCGGTGCCGAGCTCCACGAACATCGCGGCGACCTCCTTGGGCGACCACGTGGTCTGCGACTCGGCCCACGCGAACGCAGCGGCCTCGCCCTTCTCGTGGAACGTGCGCACGAGCGGATTGCCGGCCAGCACGAACGGCGGCGCCGCGTTCTCCATCATGTGGTGGTACTTCTGCTCCATCGAGGCGCCGCCGAAGCGCGCGTGCGCGACGGGCACGACGTCGTGGATGCGCGCGGCGATCCACAAGAGGTGCTGCACGAGCTGCGTGACGGTGGCGGGCGGACAGAACCGATCGATCCACACGAGCGCGGCGCGATGGGCCTCGTCGAACGTCACTGCGGTGTTGCGGAACGGCACCTCCTCGGCGCGCGGGTCCACGTACGCCATCACCCACAGCCGATGGAACGCGCCGATGACCTCCGCTTCCCCGGGCACCGCGGGCGTCGCGAGCTTGAGCGCGATGCCGAAGTCCTCCCAGTCGTACTCGTCGACGATCTCGGGATAGCGCTCGACGACAAACGGCGCCTCGGTGGCCGCCGGCGGCGGTCCGAACCGCCAGTGGCTGGCCTCGTCCTCGTCTTCGTCCTCGTCGTCGGACTCGTCGTCGCTGTCGGCCGCGGCGGCTTCGGCATCGATCGTCGTCTCGACCGCGAAGAGCCACGCCGCCTCCCCCTCGACGGAGCGCAGCGCGGCCACGGCCGCCTCGTGCTCCGCCGCCGAGCGCGGCATCCAAGCACCGAGCACGAACGCCGACGGCGCGTCGTCCTGCTCCTCGTCCGGATCGACGGCCGCGAACGCCGACGCGGCGACCAGCCGCTCGAGGATCGCCCGCCTCGCCGGTCCCGCGAGCGGCGCGGACAACCGGACGACGCAGAACGCGTGCGTGCACTCGGACGACGGGGACTCGAAGTGGTGGAGCTTCACGCTCCCCACGTTCGCAGAAGTCGTGCCGACGCGCAGACCCCCGCGATTGCGGGGGTCGGACGGGGCAGAGCGGCCGCCCATGCCCGCCTCGGGCAGCCCGTGCTGCCCAAGACGGGAGCGGAATCACTCGGCCGGGTGCGGGGCCGGCTGGGCGCTCGCCGGGCTGTTGCCCGTGGGGCGGATGCGCATCGCGTAGAACGAGCGCCACACGAAGACGAGCATGCCGACGAAGAACGCCGCAGCCAGGAAGCCGCTCGTCTCGCGCGACAGCTGGATCGCGAGCTCGACGGCCAAGAGCCCGAACAGCGTCGTGAACTTGATGATCGGATTGAGCGCGACCGACGTCGTGTCCTTGAAGGGGTCGCCCACCGTGTCGCCGACGACGCAGGCGTCGTGCAGCGCCGTGCCCTTCTCCTTCAGGTCGACCTCGACCACCTTCTTCGCGTTGTCCCACGCACCACCCGCGTTCGCGAGGAAGAGCGCCTGGAACAGGCCGAAGAGCGCGATGGAGATGAGATAGCCGATGAAGAAGAACGGCTCGGTGCACGCGAACGCCAGCGTGCCGAAGAACACCGCGAGGAAGATGTTGAACATCCCCTTCTGCGCGTACGTGGTGCAGATCGCGACGACCTTCTTGCTGTCCTCGATGGACGCCTTGTCGGTGCCCTCGAGCTTGATGTTCGCCTTGATGTACTCGACCGCGCTGTAGGCACCGGTCACCACGGCCTGGGTGGACGCGCCCGTGAACCAGAAGATCACGGCGCCGCCCATGACGAGGCCGAGCAGGAACGGCGGATGGAGCAGCGACAGCTGATCGACGTTCATCTTCAGGCCGCCGGTGAGCACGAAGATGATCGAGAAGATCATCGTGGTCGCGCCGACGACCGCGGTGCCGATGAGCACCGGCTTCGCGGTGGCCTTGAACGTGTTGCCCGCGCCGTCGTTCTCCTCGAGCAGGTGCTTGGCCTTCTCGAAGTTCACCTTGATCTTGAAGTCCTTCTCGAGCTCGTCCTTGATGCCCGGCAGCGTCTCGATGACGCTGAGCTCGTAGACCGACTGCGCGTTGTCCGTGACCGGACCGTACGAGTCGACCGCGATGGTCACCGGACCCATGCCGAGGAAGCCGAACGCCACGAGGCCGAAGGCGAACACGGCGGGCGCGACCATGATGGACTCGAGCCCGTACATGCTGACGAAGTAGGACGCGCCCATCAGCACGACGACGACGACGCCCATCCAGAACGCGCTGAAGTTGCCCGCCGTCATGCCGGACAGGATGTTCAGCGACGCGCCGCCCTCGCGCGACGAGGTGATGACCTCCTTCACGTGGGCCGACTCGGTGGACGTGAAGACCTTGATGAGCTCGGGGATGATCGCGCCCGCCAGCGTGCCGCAGCTGATGATGAGCGACAGCTTCCACCACAGCGTGCCGTCGCCGAGCGTGGGGATGAGCAGGTACGAGACGAGGAACGTGAGCGCGACCGACACGATCGACGTCAGCCACACGAGCACGGTGAGCGGCGTCTCGAAGTTGAACGCGGTGACGTTCGCGAGCTTGCCCTTCTGGTAGGCCTCGTTGATGAGGTAGGACATGCCGCTCGCGACGACCATCATGATGCGCATCGCGAAGATCCAGACGAGCAGCTGGACCTGCACGAGCTCGCCGGGCACGGCGAGCAGGATGAACGAGATGAGCGCGACGCCCGTGACGCCGTAGGTCTCGAAGCCGTCGGCCGAGGGGCCCACCGAGTCGCCCGCGTTGTCACCCGTGCAGTCCGCGATGACGCCCGGGTTGCGCGCGTCGTCTTCCTTGATCTTGAAGACGATCTTCATGAGGTCGGACCCGATGTCCGCGATCTTCGTGAAGATGCCGCCCGCGATGCGCAGCGCCGAGGCGCCCAGCGACTCGCCGATGGCGAAGCCGATGAAGCACGCGCCCGCGTAGTCGCCGGGTACGAACAAGAGGATGACGAGCATGAGGATGAGCTCGACGCTGATGAGCAGCATGCCGATGCTCATGCCGGCCTTGAGCGGGATCGCGTAGACCGGGTAGGGCTTGCCCTCGAGGCTCGCGAACGCAGTGCGCGAGTTCGCGTAGGTGTTGATGCGGATGCCGTACCAGGCGACGCCGTAGCTGCCGGCGATGCCGATGAGGCTGAAGACGAGGATGACGACGACCTTGACGGCCGCGAACTCCTGGAGGAACCCGAAGTAGACGACCATGATCGAGCCGATGAAGAGCTCGAGCAGCAAGATGAACTTGCCCTGGTTGATCAGGTAGGTCTTGCAGGTCTCCCAGATGATGTTGGAGATCTCCGTCATCGACTTGTGCGCCGGCAGGTTCTTCACCTGGTTCAGCGTGACGAGGCCGAACACCAATCCCAGCGCGGTGACGGCCATGCCGATCGTGAGCAGCATCGAGCCGCTCATGCCGAGCATGGTGACCTTCCCCAGATCCGGCAGGACGAGGTTCGCCTCGCCACCGCCCTTGTGCTCGGGCGACGCGGCGGCGAGGCCCGTCCAGACGAGCGTCGCGACGAACGCGAGCAGGGTGGCGACGTTGCGGGCGAACGTCGTGCGCGCGGCGGACTCGGACGAAGACATCGTGGACCTCATGGCCGGTGACGGCCGCGACGCTCGCACGCCTGCGATCTTAGATCCACCGGCGTCCGCCGCCGCGCCCGCCGGCTCGCCTATCCCTTGATCGCGAACGGAGAGCGGTCGTACGTCGGGGTGATCGTCAGGATCACGACGTTGTCGACGCGCGCGCCGGGCGGCCCTTGGCGGCACCAATCGACGAGGGCTTCGACCT
This sequence comes from uncultured Nannocystaceae bacterium, assembly GCA_964468635.1. GTDB lineage: Bacteria > Myxococcota_A > Polyangia > Nannocystales > Nannocystaceae > Xiheibacterium. The sequence goes on along the minus strand of CAYXVR010000001.1, from coordinate 220,990 downwards.
TCGTGTGGGGGCCTTCGATCTCCAAGGTCACGCTGCCGTCGGGCTCGTTGCGGACCCAACCGGACAAGCCGAGGCTCGTCGCATTCGACTGGGCGTTCGCGCGGAAGGCCACGCCCTGCACGAGGCCGACGGCGCGAGCGCGCACGCGCAGCCACTGCACCGTGTCGTTACGTCCCTTGGAAGCGGGGGTGGTCACGCCGCCAGAGGGTACCAAAGGACGGCGCCCGCGCGCCGTCGCCCGGATACACTCGCCGCCGTGGGCCTGTGGACCCTCGTTCGCCACGGCGAGAGCGTCGCGAACGTGGAGAACTGGTTCGCGGGCCATCGCGACGCGCCGCTCACGGAGGTCGGTCGCACGCAGGCCGCCACCCTGGCCGGCGTGCTGCGTCACGTGGCGTACGATCGCGTCTTCGTGTCGGACATGGCGCGCGCCCTCGACACGGCGCTCGCGATCGTCGAGGGGCGCGGGCTCGAGCTCGTGGTCACGCCGCAGTTGCGAGAACGGCACTGCGGGGAGCTCGAAGGGATCTCGACGGTGGAGCTCGACCGCCGCGGCATGCACGGTCGGTTCCGCGTGTTCGACTGGCGTCCGCCCGGCGGCGAGAGCCTGCGCGACGTCGCGAAGCGGGTGCTCGGATTCCTCGCCGGCGTCGATACGGACGAGCGCACGCTCGTGGTCTGTCACGGCGCGGTGATGCGCGCGGTGATCGGCGTGCTCGACGACATGCCGCACGACCGCATCGGTGAGTGGTTCATCGACAACTGCGAGGTCGTCGAGCGCGATCTCCCCGTCGGCACGTTCGCGCGCGTGTTGTCGACGCTCTGACTATCGATCGCGCTGCTTCGCCGGGAAGAGGTCTTCCAGCTCGAGGCTGTCGAGGCCGCTCCACTCGTCGTCGGACTCCTCGCCCAGGCCCGACGTGAGGCCGACGTTCGTCTCGGCGTCGATCATGCGCGCGAGCGCGGCGTCGATCGCCGCGAAGTCGTCCGGCGTCGCGGGCTTCGACGGGCCCGGCGTCGGTGGATTGATGGGCGGCGGCGTGACGCCGACCTGCGCACCCTCGCTCGTGTTCGTGATCGGGCGCGATGGACCGCTCACGCCGGTCCACGACGCGGCCGGCTCGTCGGACTCCGCCCCCGTCGACAGCGTGGGATCCGTCGGCCAGCGCCGCGTCTGCGCGTCGAACGTCTCCTCCATGAAGTTCGAGAGCTTCGCGGACGAGATCGACAGTTTGTACTCGCGTGCGAACTCCTCGAGGTCGACCTGCAGCTCCCGCGCGGAGTTGTAGCGCTGGTTGCGATCGTTCTGCAGCGCGCGCAGGACGATGCGCTCGAGCTCCTCGGGGTAGCCGCGCAGCACGGCGCTCGGGCGCGGCACGACGCCGTTGACGACCTTGTGGATGATGCCCATCTCGCTCTCGGCCTGGAACAGGCGGCGGCCGACGGTGAGCTCGTAGAGGAGGATCCCGATCGAGAACACGTCGCTGCGCCGATCGAGCGGCTCGCTGCGGCACTGCTCGGGCGACATGTACGGGATCTTGCCCTTGAGCGTGCCCACTGCGGTGGACGTGACGGCCGCGCCGGCCTTCGCGATGCCGAAGTCCGCGATCTTCACGGCGCCGTCGTAGCTGATGAGCACGTTGGGCGGCGAGACGTCGCGGTGCACGATGCCGAGCGGGATGCCGTCGAGCCCGATCTTGTCGTGGGCGTAGTGCATGCCCGAGCACGTGCCGATGATGATGGCGAGTGCCTGCTCGATCGGCAGCCAGCGACGCGCCGCGGTGATCTGCCGCATCACCTTGAGCAGGCTCTGGCCGTGGACGTATTCCATGGCGAAGAACCAGCTGCCGCCGTGCTCACCGATGTCGTAGACGTGCACGATGTTCGGGTGATCGAGCGTGGCGGCGAGCCGCGCCTCGTCGAGGAACATCTGCATGAACTCGTTGCTCTCCGCGTACTGCGGGAGCACGCGCTTGAGCACGACGATCTTCTCGAAGCCCGCGAGCGAGCGCGCGTACGCCAGGAAGATCTCGGCCATGCCGCCGATCGCGAGCCGGCGGAACGGGCGGTACTTGCCGAACGCGACGCCGCTGCGCGAGTCGGCGCTGTCGAAACCCCCGAGCACGGCCCGAGCATATCACCCCCGCGAGGTGGCAGCGCAGGCGCCTACGCACGCTCCGGCAGCGCCGCAGGGCCCTCCGCCAGCATGCGCGCGAACGTGGCCTCGTCGATCACACGGACACCGAGCGTCTCCGCCTTCGCGAGCTTGCTGCCCGGCGAGCTGCCCGCGACGACCGCGGTGGTCTTCTTCGAGACGGACGACGTGACCTTGCCGCCACGCGCGACGACTGCGGCTTCCGCCTCCTCGCGCGTCATCGTCTCGAACGTACCGGTGAGCACGATCGTCGTGCCGCGCAGGATGTCGGAGCGGCCCCCTTCGGGCTCCGGATCCTCCGCACGTACACCGCCTTCGTGGAGGCGAGCGACGAGCGCCATGTTGTCGGGATCGTCGGCCCATTGTCGGACGGACGCCGCGATGACGGGGCCGATGCCCTCGGTGCCGGACAGCTCCTCGAGGGGCGCGGCGAGCAGCGCGTCGAGCTTGCCGTAGCGGCGCGCGAGCATGCGGGCGACGGTGCCGCCGACGTGACGGATGCCGAGCGCGACGAGCACGTTGGCGAGCGGGCGCTCGCGCGCGCGCTCGATTGCGGCCATCAGGTTGCGCACCGAGATCTCTCCCCAGCCTTCCAGCTCGAGGAGCTGCGGCGCCTGCAGGAAGAAGATGTCGGCCGGCGTGCGGATCAGCTTCTCGTCGAGCAGCGTCTGCACGGTCTTGTAGCCCATGCCCTCGATGTCCATCGCGCCGCGGCTCGCGAAGTGGAACAGGTACTCGCGCACACGACTCGGGCACGCGTACCCGCCGGTGCACCGCGCGACCTTCTCGCCCTCGGCGCGCACGATGGGATTGCCGCACGCGGGGCACACCGTCGGCATGACCCACGGCACCTCGTCACCGGTGCGGCGCGCGACGACCGGGCCGACGACCTCCGGGATCACGTCGCCCGCCCGTCGCACGATCACGAAGTCGCCGACTCGAACGTCCTTGCGCGCGACCTCGTCGGCGTTGTGCAGCGTCGCGAGGCTCACCGTCGCGCCACCGACGAACACGGGCTCGAGCATCGCGAACGGCGTGGCCGCGCCGGTGCGCCCGATGCTGACCATGATGTCGCGCAGCTTCGTGACCTGCTCCTCGGGCGGGAACTTGTAGGCGATCGCCCAGCGCGGCGCCTTGGAGGTGAAGCCGAGCTCGCGCTGATCGGCGAGCGCGTCGACCTTGATGACGACGCCGTCGGTCTGGTACGGGCGCTCGGCGCGAGCGGCCTGCGCCTCGGCGACGTACGCCTGCACGCCGGCGAGATCGGCGACGCGGCGTGTGGCCGGGTTCAGGCGCAGCCCGAGCGCGTCGAGGTACTGCAGCGTCTCCCAGTGCGTCGCGAGCTTCGGGCCGCCTTCGATGCGACCGAGCTGATACACCCAGATCGACAGCTCGCGCGCCGCCGTGATCGCCGGGTCCTTCTGACGCACGCCGCCCGCGGCCGCGTTGCGTGGGTTCGCGAAGATGCGCGCGCCGAGCTCGGTCTGGCGCCGGTTGAGCGCGTCGAAGGCGACGGTGGGCATGTACACCTCGCCGCGCACCTCGAGCAGCTTGGGCGCGTCGCCCTTCAGCGTCTTCGGCACGTCGGCGATCGCCCGCAGGTTCGCGGTGACGTCCTCGCCCGTCGTGCCGTCGCCGCGCGTGGCTCCGAGCGCGAGCTCGCCGTTCACGTACGTGAGCGAGATTGCGAGGCCGTCGATCTTGAGCTCGCACGAGTAGCCCGCGGGCGGACGGCCGAGCTCGCGCACGAGCCTCGCCTCCCACGACTGCAGGTCCTCGGTGGACATGGCGTTGTCGAGCGAGAACATCCGCTCGCGGTGCACGACGGGCGCGAAGAGCTGCGACGGCGCCGCGCCGACCTGCTGCGTCGGCGAGTCGTCGCTCGCGAGCTCGGGATGCTCGGCCTCGAGCGCCTCGAGCTCGCGGACGAGCGCGTCGTACTGCGCGTCGCTGATCTCGGGCGCGTCCTCGGCGTGGTAGCGCTGGGCGTGGTAGCGGATCTGCTCGCGCAGCTCCTCCACGCGCGCTCTCGGGGCCGCCGTGCTCACGGGTCGCGAACGTAGCAAAAGCCGCGCAATCCCGCGCCCGGCTGGGTAGATCGGCGGTCGGGGTCGCGCGTTGGCAGCCTCCACGATGGCCGTCCGCGAAGACCAGGTCCGCATCCAGAAGCCCTGCCCCGTGCAGCTCGATCCCGCGCGGGCCGCGAACGGGGTGCGCTCGTGGCACTGCGGCCACTGCGACAAGGCGGTGCACGTGCTGTCGAACATGACCGAGACCGAGGCGCGGCAGTTCATGGCCGACAGCGCGGGCAAGGACGTGTGCGTCACGTATGCGGTGCGCAAGGACGGCTCGATCCGCTTCGCGCCCGAGCCGGCGCCGGTCGTGCCGCTCGTGCCGGTGTCATCGCTGGCGCGTCGTCGTCACGCGGCCGCGGCTGCGGTGGGCCTCGGGCTCGCGCTCGCCGCGTGCGCGCCGCACGAGAATCCGAAGATCGATCGCCCGACGCCGGTCGTCGTGGATGCGCCGATCGTCACGCCGACGGCTCCGGTCGTGCCGGTGCAGCCGATCCCCGTGGAGCCCGACGAGCGCATGGTCGACGGCGAGATGGCGGTGGTCGAGGAGCCGATCGTCGAGCGCCCGGCCGGCGGCATCCGTGCGATGCCGATCGAGGACGAGCCCTGCGATCCGAAGCCCGCGCCGATGATGAAGCGCGGCAAGATGAAGCGCGTCGACCTCTAACGATCGCCGCCGGGCTCGCGGGGGCCGTCGTTGCGGAGCTCGTCGCCGGTCTTCTTCGCGGCGCCGTCGATCTTCTCGCCCGCGCGCTCGATGCCGTCGGCCGTCTTGTTCGCGGCGTCCTCGATCTTCTCGCCCGCGCGATCGAAGGAGTCGTCGATCTTGTCGCCGGCCTTGTCGAGCTTCTCCCGCGGCGTGTCGCGGGCGTCGGCGCCCGGCTCGCGCGGCGCGTCGCTGCGACGCGCGTCGGCATCGACCGCACCTCGGTCGGTCTCGCGATCGATCTTCTGTGCGGGCGTCTCGCGGGGGTTCGGCGCGTCGGCCGGGTCGTCGCTGCAGGCGATGACCACCGCAGAGAAGATCGAGGCGTGAAGCAGGGTCCAGCGAGGGCGTCGCATGGCGGCCCTTTGTGCAGGCCCCATGCCGATCGGGAATCATTGCCGATTCACGGCGCCGACCACCGCTCATCCCGCCGCCGCGCGCGGCACCGGGGCACAGTGTGGCGCAGGCGCTCGCGGGTACACTCTCCGCCGCAATGACTCGCCTCGCGACCGTCCTCGGTGCCTCGCTCCTCGCCCTCGTCGCGTCGACCGGCTGTCAGCGCAAGACCAAGCCGAGCACGACGCCGCCCATCGTCACGGATGTCGCCGAGGACGATCTGCTGGCGAAGATCCCCGAGCGTCCGTTCGACTACCAGACGACGACGCTCGACAACGGCATGCAGGTCATCACGCTCGAGGATCGCTCTGCCCCGATCGCGGCGGTCCAGGTCTGGTACCACGTGGGGTCGAAGGACGAGAAGCCCGATCGCCGCGGCTTCGCGCACATGTTCGAGCACATGATGTTCCGCGGCACGCAGAACATCGGGCCCAAGGCGCACTTCGAGTACATCCGGCGCGTCGGTGGCGACGCGAACGCGTACACGGCGTTCGACAACACCACGTACATCCAGGTGGTGCCGAGCAACCAGGTCGAGATGGTGCTGTGGCTCGAGGCCGAGCGCATGGCGTTCCTCAAGATCAACCAGGGCTACTTCGACACCGAGCGCAAGGTCGTCGCCGAGGAGTACCGGCTCGGGCGCGAGCAGCCGTACGGCACGGTGCCCGAGGTGCTGCTGCCGCAGATCTTCGGCCAGCATCCGTATCGCTGGTCGCCGATCGGCGACATGAACGAGCTCGCGGCCGCCGAGTCGAAGGAGCTGCAGGAGTTCTGGAACACGTACTACGTGCCGAACAACGCGGCGCTCGTCGTGGTCGGCGACGTGAAGCACGACGACGTGCTCGCGATGGCGAAGACGTACTTCGGGTGGATCCCGAAGTACCCCGAGCCGCCGCGCGTCACGGTGAAAGAGCCGCCCCAGACCGCGGCGAAGAAGATCGCGATCCGCGAGAAGAACGGGCCCGTGCCGATCGTCGCGATCGGCTATCGCACGGTGCCGCTCGGCCACGAGGACGAGCTCGCGCTGCAGATGCTCGGGCACATCCTCGGCAGCGGCGAGAGCAGCCGGCTGTATCGCCGGCTCGTGACGAAGGAGGACCTCGCGATGTTCGCGGCCGCCGGCGCATTCTCGCTGGAGGACGACGGCGTGTTCGGAGCCGGCGGCGTGCTCGGACCGTTCGGCAAGCCCGACAAGGTGCTCGCCGTCGTGCGCGAGGAGATCGCGCGACTCGTGAAGGACGGGCCCACCGACGCGGAGATCGAGAAGGCGAAGAACGCGATGCTGCGCGACGACGTGGTCGGGCAGCTCACGATCGAGTCGAAAGCGCAGCGGCTCGGCGAGGCGGCGCTCATCGAGGGCGACGTCGAGCGCGTCAACACGGAGCTGCGCAAGATCGCGAAGCTCGATCGCGCGACCTTGATGGCCGCGGCGAAGAAGCACCTCGTGCCCGAGCACGAGATCGAGGTGCGCATCGAGCCGAACCTGCTGGGGTTCATCGCGGATCAGCTCTCCGGCGGCGGCGAGAAGGGCCCGAAGAGCGAGACGACGGCGGGCAAGGAGGAGATCTCGGGCGAGGGCTCGGGCAAGCCCGGGCTCACGCGGCCCGCGACGCTCGGCAAGGCGCCCACCGTCGCGCCGCCGCTCACCGCCGACACGACGCCGAAGACGGTGGAGAAGACGCTGGGCAACGGGCTGCGCGTGGTGGTGGTCGAGAACCACGAGGTGCCGTTCGTGCAGGCGAAGCTCGGGCTGAAGTACGGCGCGTTCGCGGATCCGGCCGACAAGCCGGGCACGGCGTATCTGGCGTTGCCGATGCTGGGGCGCGGCACGAAGGCGCACGACTACGAGAAGCTCACCGACGAGCTCGACGCGCACGCGATCTCGCTGTCGGGCGATGCCGACATGGACGGCGCGCGCGTGTCGGCGAGCGCGGTGAGCCACGAGGCCGAGCGCGCGCTCGGCCTGCTCGCCGAGGTGGTGCGCACGCCGACGTTCCCCAAGAAGGAGCTCGACAAGCTCGTCGATCAGATCACGACGGGCCTGCTCGTCACCGAGCGCTCGCCGAGCTACGTCGCGGATCGCGAGCTGCGGCGCCGCATGTTCCCGGGGCATCCGTATGCGCGGCTGCCCGAGTCGCAGGCCGCGGATCTGCACAAGGTGGATCGCGACGGCATCGCGGCCTGGTGGAGCACGTACGCGCGGCCGGATGCGGCGGTGCTGTACGTCGCGGGCGACGTGGCGCCGGAGAAGGTGTTCGCGTGGGCCGAGACGCACTTCGGGCCGTGGAAGGCCGAGGGCGCGGCGCCGGCGGTCGCGGTGCCCGAGCCGCCGAAGCCGGGCAAGACGAGGATCGTGCTGGTCGATCGCGACGGGCATCAGTCGCAGATCCGCGTGGGTCAGGTCGGCATCACGCGCGCCGATCCGCGCTGGCCCGCGGCGCGCGTGATCTCGGAGGTGTTCGGCGGCGGGTTCAACTCGCGGCTCAACGACACGATCCGCGTGAAGAAGGGGCTCACGTACGGCGCGGGTGGTGGGTTCTCGGCGTCGCGCTTCGCGGGCCGCATGGTGATCTCGACGTTCTCGAAGAACGCGACGGTGGGCGAGACGGTGAAGACGATCCTCGACGAGGTGAAGCGCCTGCAGCGACAGCCGCCGACGGATGCGGAGCTCACCGACGCGGTGAGCTTCATCGTCGGCGCCGACCCGCGCCAGAAGGAGACGCCGTCCGACGTCGTCGACGAGCTGTGGATGCTCGACTCGCAGGGCCTACCGCGTGACTACACGAGCAAGCTGCTCACGAACGTCCGCGCGGTCGAGCGCAAGGAGCTCGGCAGAACGGCGGATCAGCTCGTCGACGAAAAGTCCCTCGTGATCGTCGTGGTCGGCCCCGCCGATCAGCTGCTGCCCCAGCTGAAGAAGATCGCCGAGGTCGAGGTCGTGAAGAAGTGAACGCTGCGACGCTCGCCTTCGTCGAGGAGCTGAAGCAGCGCCCCGACGTGCTGGGCGTCCTGTTGTTCGGCTCGTGGGCGCGGGGCAATCCGCGGCCACGCAGCGACGTCGACCTCCTCGTGATCGTGCGCGACGGGTTCTTCCGCGGCGTCGAGCACCGCGGTGATCAGGCGTTCGAGATCATCCAGGTCACGGAGACGGCGGCGTTCGAGTTCTGGGAGACGCATCGGCACGACGCGGCTGGACTCTGGGAGGTCGCGCAGATCCTCCACGATACGGACGGCACGATGGCGCGGCTCGAGGCGCGTGCACGGGCACTGCTCGCCGAAGGCGCCCCCTCGCTCGCTGCCGGACCGCTCGCGCACGCGCGCTTCGATGCGGAGGATCTGCTGCGCCACGTCGAAGACACCCTCGATGCCGATCCCGCCACCGCATCGATGCTGCTTGCGCGCATCGTCGAGCGACTGACCGAGCTCGCCTTCGAATCGCGCGGCGCCTGGGTGGTGCCGCCGAAGCAACGTCTCGCCCACATCGACGCGATCGATCCGGAGCTGGGCGCAGAGGTCCGTCGCTTCTTCGTCGAGCCCGCGCTCGCTCGCAGACTCGAGCACGCGCGTCGAATCGTCGCGCGCGTGTTCGGTCACAGCGGATTCTGATTCGGCGGACTTCCTCTCGCCGCATCGTTCTCGATCACGCTCGGGCGCGCTGACGTCCCGCGGACCGGCCGCGTAGGGCGGAAGGGGCCCGTCGCACGCAGGAGGGCCCTGGTTGGTTCGATCGTGACGGAGCCGAGAGCCCGACGAGTACGACGGGGAGGTTTCCGACCGTTAAACAGGCCGGTTCGCCTCCGCTCGCAGCTCGATCCGCTTCGCCCGGATCACTCGACTAGCCGCTCGAGCTCGACCAGTCGAAGACGCGGACCATGCTCGAGCGGCTCGAGAGATCCGCGATCGCGGTGGCCAATCGATCGGCGAGGGCGGCGGCGGCTTCGCGGTCGGTGCGGGCGAACTGCAGGGTCACGCTGTCGTCGACGACGCCAGGAACGCCGCCGAGTGCGCCTTCGTCGGCGGTGCGCAGCGACAGGCGAGCGCCGAGGATGCCGCGGCGGAATCGGCACGCCGAGAACTCCTCGACGCCGATGACGACCTTGCGCCACACGCCCTTGCCCTTGATCGCTTCGATCTCGAGGGTGAGCGACGCGCCCCCGAAGCCCACGCGGCCACGGACGTCGTCTTGTTCGCCGAACGGATCGACGATGCTGAAATCCACGCCCATCGGAGGAAGCGAGGGCGAGTCTGCGATCGCGGGGCGGGGTCGGCAACGGCCGATCGCAGGATCCCGCGAGGCCGGGGCAATCGACGTTTCGTGCGTGTCTTCGGCCAAGGGGCCCACGACCCCCACGGCTTCGTCGCGAGCCCCCGCCTCGCGTATCCTCGGCGCATGTTGATCACCTGCCCCGACTGCGCTCGCGAGGTCTCCGACCGCGCGCAGGCGTGTCCGGGGTGCGGGTTCCCGATCGCGGAGCACGTCGCCGAGGCGGCGAAGCTGCGGGTGCGCGACGAGGATCGACGCGCGCGCGAGCGCATCGGTGAGGTCGATTGCGCGATCTGCTTGGCGCGCGGCTTCCGGACGATCCCGGTGCCGGAGGCCGACGGCAACACGAGCGAGGTCTTCGAGTGGTGCCGAGTGTGCGAGCACACGGGCCGCGTCACGCTGTGCAAGAGCCCGCGCGGCTGGTACGCGGTCGCCCGCGTGCACGTACAAGCGTTCGTCGCCGGCACACGAGACGAGGGCGACGATTTCGTGGTGTTCCTCGGCGCGGCGGAGCCACCGCCCCACCGCTACCCCGAAGCGGGTCCGCGCGTGATCGGAGACGACGAGTGATCAGCAGCCGGTGCCACGGTCAGTCGAAACAACGACCGTCGGATTCGACCATCCCGCGGTTGGCCGTCCAGCCGTCCCTCGCCTCGCGCAGCTCGCGTGCGCGCGCGACTCCCAACGAGGCCGCGAGCTCGCGCTCGAACAGCTCGCCGGCCTCGAGCCGCAGGAACATGAACTGCTGCGCGGGCGGCAGCGCGTGCCAGTCGACGGCAGGGCTCCGACCCGCGCGCGCGTCGGCGATCATCTGCTGGATGGCCTTCGCCGAGCTTCCGTCGGCGTCGCTGCCGTGGGCGAGCTCCGCGACCTCGGAGAACAAGGTGCTCGTCGCGAGCTGGTCGGCCAGCTCGGGATTGCCACCGAGCGCGAGGTACTGGGCCACGAAGCGTTCGCGCATCTCGTCGTGGAACGCGCGCGCGCTCGCTTCGAGCTTCTCGCGCTCCACGGCATCGAGCCCGGTGAGCTCGGCGAGCTCCGTGAAATCCGGGCGCGCCGTCGTGAACGCCTCCGGCTCGTCGTACACCACGATGCCGCAGTCCGCACGCCAGTCGAGCACCGCCTGAGAGGGCGCCACGTTCGAGCATCCTTCCCGGTTGATCGAGTAGCCGCAGCGCTCGATCTCGGCGCGCCGATCGTCGGCCGCGGCATGCTCGACCGTCTCGGTGTTCGCGTCGTCCTGCTCGTCGGTCGCACTCGCGGCGGCGTCGCGACGCCTGCGCGCGAGCTCTCCGAGCCGCGGCGTGGTCGAGCGATTGTCGCTGCGAGCGTGTCGTTCACGGTCGGTCACGCGCGGCGAGTCGTCGCCGGACAGCGTGGCGACCTGTCCCGGACGCAGCTCCGTCTCGCCGTGCCCGCCGGCGATCACGATCCGCCCCTCGTACAGCGTGACGACGACTGCCACCCCGCCGGCCAAGCCCAGTGCACCCGCGCCCAGACTCCTCTTCGTCCGATCCATCGACTCCACCTCCACTTCGAAGCACGTGCCTCGCACCATCACCACGCCCAACGGCGTCGCGACCTCGAACGCATCGCCCGGGTCCACGCGATAGAACACCTTGCCTGCGGATTGCTCGACGCGCACGCCGCTCGGGCTCGTCGACCACGTCAAGCTCGCGCCGGCCTCTGCGACGAGGGCGGCGTGCGGCAGCGCGAGCGACGTGCGGTCGGTCGCTCGCAACGCGCCGTCCTCCGAGCTGCGTGGCCAGGCGAAGACGAGCGCGAGCGCGGCTGCGAGTGCGCCGACGAGCGCGAGCGCGGCGACCCCGAGCCGTCGCCGCCGCGGCGCGGGCGGGTGCGCATGCGCGTCGGCTCGCAACACGCGATCGGCGAAGCCGGGCGGGGCGCCTTCGACATCCCAGCCGGCCAGCAGCTCATCGACGTCGGGGTCGTTCGTCATGTCGTGCCTCCCGTCAGCGCAGCGCGCAGCGTTGCCTTGGCCCGGGCGATCCGCGACGCGACGGTGCCTTCCGGGATCCCGAGCGCACGGGCGATCTCTTCGTAGTCGAAGCCGTGGTACTCGCGCAGCAAGAGGGCTGCGCGCTGCGGCGCGGGCAACGAGCCGAGCGCTTGCTCGAGCCCCGCGATCTCGTCGGCAGCCAGTCGCCCGCTCGCAGTACCGTCGGGCTCCACGCGCGCGAGATCGACGTGTCGCCGCAATGCATCGATCGCGAGCCGCGTCGCGATCGTGAGCAGCCACGTCGACGCCCGCGGGCCGCGATCCGGATCGAAGCGCGCGAGCGCGGCGAAGGCCCGCAGGAATGCGTCCTGCGCGAGGTCGTCGACGAGGTGCTCGAGCCCCGAGGGCCGCAACATGCGACGCAGCAGGCGGAACACGCGGTCCTGGTGACACTGGACGAACGCCCGCCGAGCCCGCGGCTCGCCCGCAGCCGCCGCCGCCATGGTCGTGGCGTCGAGCTCGTCGCGCCCCTCGTGCTGCAGCGCCTGCACCGTCACTCGCTTGCACGTCGAGCGTCGCCCAGGCTTCCGTGCCCTGGAGGTGCGTGCACGCACGTCCGCGCGTGGCGCTGTCACGCGCCCGTCAGCAGCCGTCCGATCCGCGCGAGCGCGACGTCGAGTGCCGCGCCCGGCACCGCCGCGTAGCAGAGCCGGAAGAACCCCGGCTCCGCGATGCGGCACGCTTCTCCGGGCGTGAGGTTCACGCCCGCGTCCACCATCCGACGCCACAACGCGCGCTCGCCCTCCCACGTCGGCGCGGACATGAATCGGCGGAGATCGCAGACGACGAAGAAGCCCGCGTCCGCGGGCACATGGGGGATGCCGAGCGCGTCGAGGTGTCGCGTCGTGCGGGTGCACGCGTCGCGCAGCGCTGCGCGCATGCGATCGACGTAGGCATCGACCGTCTGCGTGTCCGCGACGAGCTGACCGAGCAGGTGTTGCGTGTGACCGGAGACCGCGGACCAGTACGCGAGCTGATCGACGGCACGGATCACGGCCTCGTTCTCGCTCACCAGCACGCCGCAGCGCAGCCCGCTCGCGCCGAAGTCCTTGCTGAAGGCCCACACCACGTGAACGCGCTCGCCGAGCGACGGACGCAATGACGCGGCGCTCGTGAACGGGCGCTCGCCGAACACCGACAGCGCGTAGATCTCGTCGAACACGACGTGCACGCCGCGGCGGTCGCCCCACTCGAGGATCGCGACGAGCTCCTCTCGTTCGTACACGCGGCCGAGCGGATTGTTCGGCGTCGTGAACAAGAGCGCGCGCACCGGAACGTCGGCGCCGTCCATCGCGGCGTCGAGCGCCGCGACGTCGAGCCGGAAGCCGTCGTGGCTGTGGCAGTGCACAGGCACGATGCGCAGTCGATCGCGCGTCTCGAGGTCGGGCCAGAAGCCGGCGTAGCTCGGCGTCGGCACGAGCACGCCCTCGCCCTCGTCGGCGAGTGCATGAAAGAGCAGCTCGAGCACGGAGCCCGCGCCCGCGACGACCGCGAGCTGCTCGGCGGCGAAGCTGCGACCGAGGAACGCGCGGCTCATGTATGCCGCGAGCTTCGTGCGGAAGTCGTGCGTGCCGATCATCATGTCGTAGCCGAGCACGGAGCCCGGCACGTTGCGCGAGTAGCCGGCGAGCAGCGCCGCGAGATCGTCGGCGAGCAGCTTGTTCTCGGCGACGCACAGCGCGATGTACCCGTCGGGACGCGTGCTCGGGTCCCACGACTCGGCGACGCGTGCGAAGTGCTCGAGGATGTAGCCCGCGAGCGGCGGTGAATCGACGAGCGCCTGCGCGCGACGGGACAGCGTGGACATCTCGCCGCGTTATACTCCCGGCCGTGATCGGACGGTGCCCGTGCGGATCGGATCGCGCGCTCGCGGCGTGTTGCGGTCGGTATCACGCCGGCGCCGAGCCGCCCGACGCGCCGACGCTGATGCGCTCGCGGTTCGCCGCGTACGCGGTGCGCGACCTCGCGTACCTGTGGCGCACGCTGCACCCGGACCACCCGGATCGCGCGGAGACGTTCGAGACGTGGTCGACTCGCGTGGCCGCCGAGATCGCACCGCTGCGCTTCCGCAAGCTGCTCGTGCTCGCCGCGAGCGGCCCGCACGACGGCATCGCGCACGTCCTCTTCTTCGCCGACGTCCGCGAACGCGGGCGCAAGCACTCCTTCGCCGAAGACAGCCGCTTCGCCCACGACGGCACCGGCTGGCGCTACCTCGATGGCGTGACGCAGCCCGAGCGCGATCTACCCAAACCGATCGCGGAGCTGACGTTCGACGCGTTCCATCTCGCCGCCCGGCGGTGATGCGTCATAGCGCCATGCGCACGACCATCCCGCGCGCTCCGGTCAACTCCGGCAGATACTGGCCGTAGCTCGACACGAGACCGATCTCAGGCGACCACCTGAGCCCGCCCGGAGTGATCCCGTCGAGGACCGACGCCTGATTCCACGTCCACGCGACGTCACCATTGCAGTCGAGCTCCTGCAACTCGAGGCGCGCGTCGTGTCGCCCCGCGTTGCCGAGGACGAAGATGCGGCCCTCGGGCGTGATCTCGACCTGACTCAACATCTTCGGACAGCAATCGGTGCCAGGGTACGCACGCGTCCAGCGCTGGCTGCCGTCGGCACCGAAGCGGGCGACCCACGCCAGGCCATCGTCGTCGCCGTAGACATCTTCGCCGACGACGACGAGATCGCCGTCGGGCAACGCGGCGATGTCATGCGCCCACTGGAGCGTGGGGCTGTCGTCGTACCGCTGGACCCACCGCACTCCATCCGCGAAGTCGAGCGAGGCGAGCCACACCGCATCGTCGGGGTACGACGCTCCGACGAGCGCAATCGTCGTGGGCGACGTCGCGACGGCAGCGACGATCACGCCCGACGACAGACCGAGGGCATCGCCGTCCCACTCGTCCGCCAATGCTCCATCGGCGGCGTAGCGAAGGACCGCGCCTTCCCAAGCGCCCAAATCGCCACCCGCGCCGACGACGATCAGCGATCCGTCGGGCGCGAACAGGGTGGCGCCCATCGACCCACTGCCGAGCTCGACGAGTTGCTCGAGCGTGCCATCGGCAGCGAGCAGCGCGAGCATCCGGAAGTACTGGCTGTCCACCACGCTCACGCACCCGACCGCGATGCGTCCGTCGTCCGCGATCGCGAGGGTCGACACCCAGTCCTCCGCGTCGTCGTCCGTGCCCAACGGCGTCGATTCCCACAGCAGCGCGCCATCGGGGTCGTACGCCACGACGACCGCGTCGGCGGTGCCCAAGCGCTGCTGCTGGTCTCGCATGCCCCCTGCGAGGATGGTGCCGTCCGGCGCCACGGCAACCGCGTTGAATCCGTCAAAAGCGAGCCGAGACCCGCGGTACTCGGTATCCCAGAGCGCGCAGTCTCCCTCGCACGTGCCCGTGGGCACGCATGCGTCGGGTGGATCGCCGCTCGTGACATCGGCATCGGTGGACGTCGACGTCGCCTCTCCGTGATCGCCATGCTCCCCGGATCCGCCATCGCCATCGACGCCGACATCGGCCACGCTCGGTCCGCACCCGGCGAGCAGGGCGATCAGCCATCCACCACGACCCATGCGCCGCAGGCTAGCACAGGCCGCATTCACGGCGAGCGCTTCGGCGGCGCGACACCGAGGAACATCGCGTCCGTCAGCGCGCGCACGACGTGCGTCTCCCCCGGCGCCGTCCACAGCGCATCGCCGGCACCCATGCGTGTGCCTCCGAACTCGAGCTCGCCTTCGATCACGTACGTGTGCTCACCGAGCACGTGGTCGTGCAACGGGATCGTCGCGCCCGCTCGCATGCGAAAGAGCGCCGCCCCTCCGCCCTCGGCATGCCGATGCAGATCGGACGCCTCGACGCCGGGATACAGCGGCAGCCACACACGCGCGTCGGCTCGCCAGACGTTCGCCATCGAGCTCGAGAGTAGCGCTCACATCGGGAAGCGAGCGACGAATCCGTGCTGGTTGTTCGAGCCCGACGGATAGATGCCGGCGCTCGCGACGAGGCCGGCCTCCGCCGACCACGCGAGGCCGCCGGAGAACGCAGAGCCGTTCCAGTCGGCGTCCTCGTTGTTCCACTCCCACACGATCTCGCCGTCGCAGTCGAGCTCCTGCACCTTCATGAGCAGGCCGTTGCCGCCGCGCACGCCCAGCACGAACACGCGGCCGTCGTCGGAGACCTCCACGCGATCCAACCCATTCGCACAGCACCCGGTGCCCGGGTACTTACGAGTCCACCGCTCGCTCCCGTCGGGACCGAACCTGCCGGCCCACGACAAGCCGTTGTAGTCGGCGTCGTGCTCGGTACCGACGACCAACAAGTCTCCGTCGGGCAACACGGCGAGATCGGACCCCCATTGGCTCGTGTCCGGATCGCCGTCGTGGGTGACGATCCACTGCGGCCCCGCATCGAGATCGAGCGACGCGAGCCACACGTCGTTCGTCGCGTCCGACGAGCCCGTCAGCGCGAGCGTCGTCGGCGACGTCGCCACCGCACCGAGCACGATGCCCTCGGGCAGACCGACGCCGATGTTCTCCCACTGCGCGATCACGATGCCGGACGGTTCGTATCGATGCACGAACCCGGCCCGCGACGAACCGTCGTCGGACGGACGCGATCCTCCCATGACGAGGGATCCGTCCGCGAGCCACAGCATCGTGGTGGCGTCGGCGTACTCGCCGAGATCCATGACGCGCACCACCGCGCCAGTCGCATCGAGCACTGCGTACCACGCACCGAGGTCGCCACTCGGCGTCCAGCTACCGCCGCTGACGGCGACCGTGCCGTCTTGCGTGACGGCGACGGCGTACGCGGCATCCTGCACGCCGTCGTCGGTACCGCGCGGCATCGCCTCCCACAGCTGATTGCCCGCGACGTCGTACGCGACGACGACGGGATCGCCCGCGCCCACGTCCTGCACCCAATCGCGCATCCCCGCCGCGACGATCGTCCCGTCGGGTGCGACCGCGATCGCGGCGAGCTGATCCGCGCGATCCGCCGGTCCTTCGTATTCGACCTTCCACGTCGCGCAGTCGCCCGCGCACGTGCCCGGGGCCCCGCACTCGCCCGGCGGAGGCTCGACATCGCCCGTGTCGTCCTCGTCGGAGGTCGTCATCGTGACGCTCGTGACGAACGGATCGTCGCCGCGCGAATCCTCCCCGGCACCCGTGCTCGTCGCTGCGCCCTCGTCATTGCCGGCATCGCCACCCGCATCGCCGCCGGCGACCATCGGCCCGCAGCCCACGACGACGAGCATCCACGCCGTCCTACCCGCCCCTGCCATCGCATTCGAGCGTAGCACCCCCGCGAACGCGATGCATCGGTGGGTGCGATGACGCAACGAGCACGACTGTCCGGCCCCCTGCCCACGCGGCACTCCGATACGCTGGCGACATGCGACGCCTCTGCCTCGTCGGATCCGCTCTGGTGCTCGGATGTGCGAACGACTCCGGATCGGACGACGGGGACACCGGTGGGAGTGACACCACCTCGGCGTCGGGACCGAGCTCGGTCGACGACGGGCCCACGACGATGACGAGCGATCCCACGACGGCGACGACGCCGACGACCGCCGACGACGACGACACGAGTCCCGACTCGAGCGCGGGCACCGATCCGGACGACGGTGCGTCGTCCGGCGATTCCACCGGTGGTGACGACGGGCCCAACGTCGACGTCAGCGATCCGCAGCTCTACGAGTTCGCCCTCGAGCCGCAGGAGCTCGACCCCACGGTGGTCGACAACATCGAGACCCAGTTCGCCCACCTCGACACGCGCGCGGAGCCGATCGGCAAGCTCGTGTTCTTCCTGTCCGGCTACACGAACACGCCGTCGTCGTGGCGCGACCACGGGCGCCAAATCGCGGGCTGGGGCTTCCACGTCGTCGAGCCCCACTACAACAACAGCTGGGACTGCGGCGACATGGGCGGCTCGTGTGGCACCGACTCGCGCTGGGAAGCGCTCGTGGGCGAGGACGTGTCGCAGGCGATCGTCGCGAGCCGAGCCGACAGCGCGGAAGGCCGCGTGGTGACGATGTTGCACTGGCTCGCCGAGAACCACCCGCAGGGCGACTGGGGCTGGTTCCTCGATGCCGAGGACAACCTCCGCTACGAGCACGTGATCATCGCCGGCATCTCGCACGGCGCGTCGAGCTCGGGCCTGTTCGGCACGCGCCGCCCGTTCTCGCGCGTGGTGATGCACTCGGGCGGCTGGTGGGAGGTCGACGACACCTCGATGACGCCGATCGACGTGTTCTACGGCCTCGCGCACATGGACGACGAGCAGTACGCCGGCATCACGAGCGCGTGGGATGCCGCCGGCATGCTGGGCGATCCCACCAGCATCGACGACGACGTCCCTCCCTACGGCGACGCGCGCCAGCTGATCACCGCGGTACCCAACGGCTACCCGCACTGCTCCGTGTGCGTGTCGGGGGACTCGCCGATGGAGGGCGACGCCTACGTCTTCGATCCCGCGTGGCGCTACATGTACGGCGCCCCGCAGCTCGAGTGATCACCCCTCGATGCTGCCGAGCCAAGGCGCGTAGGTGCTGCCCGTCGCATCGAGGTAGCTGCCGGCCACGAGCGCGCGGCCGTCGGGCGCCGCCGCGATCGCGTGGCCCGAGCCGTACGTGTACGGCGCCGGCATCTCTTCTTCGATCGACCACACGAGCGTGCCCTCGTCGGTGTGGCGGGCGATCCACAGCGCCATCCGTTGATCCCACGGCGCGCCCGGCAGCGGCTCGCGCGACACACCGCCCGTGAGCCACACGCCGCCGTCGCATGCCGATGCGAGCGCGAGACCGTCGGCACCGACGTCGATCGCGGTCGTCGAGCGCTCGTCGCCGTTCGCCCCGTACCTCTGCAGCGTCAGGTCCTGCCCGCCGTCATGCGACCACGCGAACCAAGTCTCGCCGGCAGGCGCCGCCGCGATCGCGATGCCGCGATCGTCGATCGTGCCGAACGCATCCGACCACACGAGCGCCCCGTCGCGACCATAGCGGGCCACCCACGCCTGGTGCTCGCCGTTGTCCTCGATGTCGCCGCCCAGCACGACCTCGCCGTCGTCCGCGATGTCGCGCGCACGCACGCCGTAGTCGAACGTCTTCGCGAGCGCGGTCTCCGAGTCCACGTTGCCGAAGCGGTCGAGCTCGATGCGCGTGATCGGCTCGTCCCACGACAGCTCGAGCACGGCGACGCGTCCGTCCACCATCGCGATGGATCCGTCGGGTACGTACTGCTCGAACGTCATCGCAGGCGCGTGCTCGCGCTCCCATCGCCACACCCGCTCGCCCGCCGGACCGTAGCGGAGCACGACGAGCCGCGCGTCGAGCGTCGCCTGAGTCTCCGCGATCACTTCCGCGACCGTCTCGACGACGAGCGCGTGCACGAACCCCTGGTCGTCCACGGCCACGTCGATCGCGCGGTCGCCGAGCCCCGCGCGACCGTCGTAGACGTCCGACCACGACAGGCCGCCATCCGCACCGCGCACCTCGACGATCGCGTCGTCGCGCGTCCGGTCGCCCCGCGTCGCGCCGACGAACACCCCGCGCCCGTCGGGCGCGATCGCGACGGCCCGACGCGAGCCGTCGAGCTCGCCCGCGATCGTCCACGCGACGACCGCCGCATCTCCCGCGGCCTCGCATTCGGGCACGTCGCCGCTGGTCGAGCTGGTCGAGCCACCCGATTCCCCGTCGTCGTCCGACCCGGTCTCCGGCCCACACGCCGCGATTCCGAGCGCGATCGCGAGCCAACGCACTCCACCCATCACATGATCCTCGACGCCGAGCGCCAAGATAGCAGACACCCGCGCGAACGCACCGCGGCCGCGCTTGATCGCTTCCGCTCGATCGCGTACTTGCAGCAACGATGGGTGATTCGTCCGGGCGCCGGCGTCTGTGGATCTGGATCTCGGCGGGCGCGTTGCAGCTCGCGCCGGCCGTCGCGAGCGCGTCCGCGCCCCTGGACGTGCAGGATCTCGAGCTCGCCGACGGGCGAATGGCATCGCCGCCGACGACGGCGGTGTGGGGCAGCGCGAGCGCACCCGCGTCGCCCACCGTCGCGCGCGCGATCGATCGCTTGCGCGGCGAGGCCACGCACGTGTGGATCCACTGGGACGACGCGCGCGGGTGTGCGAGCGGCGTGCTCGTCTCCGGCGTGATCGCGCCGGGCACCACGCGCTCGGCGAGCGTCGCCGAGGCGTTCGCCCGCGAGTTCGTCGAGCGCCACGTCGCGCTCTTGTCCGCGAACGCGCGCGCGTCGGATTTCGTCGTCGTCGGCAACGACCTCTCCAACGACATCCGCACGATCGGCCTGCAGCAGTTCGAGGGCGGCGTACCCGTGCTCGGCGGACGCATCAGCCTGCGCTTCGCGAACGACCGCCTCACCTACGTCGCATCGTCGGCGCTTCCGGTGCCCGAGCTGCCGACACGCGCCGGCATCGTCGACGGGCGCTTCGTGCTGCCCGAGTGGACCGGCACCGACTGGCGCTGGCACGACGTCGTGCGCATCGAGGTCCGCAGCACCGATCCGGTCGCGCACTGGGCCGTGTACCGCGACGCCGCCACCGGCATCGAGATCGGTCGCGAGCAGCTCGTGCACGACGCGGCCACCGTCCGCTTCGACGTCCCGCTGCGCTACCCCGTGTCGCGCTACGACGCCATCGCGCCCGAGCTCGAGGTCGTCGAGGGCGGCAACGACACGCTCACCGATCTCGGCGGCCAGGTCGCGCTCACCACGAGCCCCACCACCATCGATCTCTCCGTGAGCGGCCCGTACGTCCACGTCGTGAACCTCGCGGGCGAGGAGGTGTCGGACAGCTTCGGCGTCGCGAACGGCGACACCGTGACGTGGTCGCTCGCGGGCGACGAGTTCTCCGACGCGCAGCTCAGCGCATTCGTGCACCTGTCGATCGTGAAGTCGTACGTGCGGGACATCGCGCCCGATCTCGCGTGGCTCGACGGCACGATCACCGCGAACGTGAACCTCGACGCGACCTGCAACGCGCAGTCCGACGGCGACCAGCTCTACTTCCGACGCGCGGGCGACTGCGAGAACACGGCCCGCCTCGCCGACGTCGTCTACCACGAGTTCGGCCACTCGGTGCACGGCGCGGCGATCATCCCCGGCGTCGGCGCGCAGTCCTCGTCGCTCTCCGAGGGCATCAGCGACTACCTCGCCGCCACGATCACGAACGACTCCGGCATGGGCCGCGGCTTCGTCTTCACCGATGATCCACTGCGCGAGCTCGATCCGGACGGCTACGAGTGGCACTGGCCCGAGGACCAGGGCGAGTCGCACATGGAAGGCCGCATCATCGGCGGCACGCTGTGGGACCTGCGGACCGCGCTGATGGCGAAGCTCGGCGACGACGAGGGCCGCGAGCACACCGACCTCATCTGGTACGAGTCCATCCGCCGCGCCTACGACATCCCCTCGATGTATCCCGAGGCGCTCGTCGCCGACGACGAGGACGGCGACATCGGCAACGGCACGCCGAACGTCTGCGAGATCAACGCGGCGTTCGAGGCCCACGGCTTGCTCGATCCCGACGAGCTCGCGACGCCCACCATCGAGCTCGAGCACACCGACGAGGGCCGCCGCGTCGTCGTCACGCAGTCGCTGCCGGTGTTCGCCGGCTGCCCGTTCACCGCCGATTCCGCCGAGCTGCGTTGGCGACTCCGCGACGCCCCCGATCCCGTCACGACGATCGCGATGACGGTCGAGGACGGCGCGTGGGTGGCCACGCTGCCCGAGCAAGCGCCGGGCGTCGTCGTGGAGTACCAGGTGTCGATCGCGTACTCGACCGGCACCACGGGCGACCTGCCGCGCAACGCCGCCGATCGCTGGTACCAGACGTTCTTCGGCGGTGCGCAGCCGATCTACTGCCTCGACGAGGACGCCGATCAGAGCGAGTGGGCGTTCGCCGGCAACGGCAACACGTGGAGCTTCGGCCCGCTCGGCGTCGGCGGCGTGGATCCGGGCGAGCCCTGGGACGACGACGGCGTGCTGCTCTCGCAGGACGGTTTCTATCCGCCGTGGTCGAGCACGACCGCGACCGGGCCGGTCGTCGACCTCGCGGGCTACGACGACGTGCGCCTGCACTACCGCCGGTGGCTGAGCGTCGAGGATCGCACGTTCGATCGCGCGGCGATCCGGGCGAACGGCGAGATCGTGTGGCAGAACCTCGCCTCCGAGCAAGCCAACGTCCACCACGTCGATCGCGAGTGGCGATTCGTCGACATCCCGCTCACCGCAGCGCTCGCGTCCGGCGCGGTGCAGCTGATGTACTCGCTCGACAGCGACGGCGGCCTCGAGCTCGGCGGGTGGACCGTGGACAACCTGTGCGTGATCCAGGTGGTCGAGAGCTTCTGCGGCGACTGGATGACGAGCGGCGACGAAGAGTGCGACGACGGCAACAACGAGGACGGCGACGGCTGCGACGCGACCTGCATGCTCGAGGATCCGGATCCGACCGGTGACACGGGCGACGACACCGGCGACGACGACACCGGCGACGACACCGGGCCGAGTCCCGACACGAGCGCCGGCGACGGCGACTCGCTCGATGGCACCGTCAGCGCGACGACGCCGGATCCCAGCGGTGACGGCACCGACAGCACCGGCGCCACCGAAGAAGACGACGCGAGCGACGACGGCTGCGGCTGCGCCAGCGGCCGTTCACCCGCCGGCGCGCTGGCACTCGTCGTGCTCGTCACACTGCATCGACGGCGGCGCGTCTAGCTCCTCCGCGGGCCAGCGCTTGAGCAGCCGACCGTTCGCGCGCCCGTCGGGCGGCTCCAGATACGCACGGCGGTGCTGCATCGTGCGCCCGGGGTTCTCGTTCGCGATGAGCCGGCTCTCGCCGAGCGCCCACGGCTCGCGGTAGGCCCCGACGCGCACGTCCACGGCACAGAAGTACGCGCGCGCTTCGTCGGTGCCGAGCTCGCGCCGGATCATCCGGTTGAGCACACCTTGCGCGAGATCCCACTGCGCCGGCGACCACGCGTCCACGGCGTTCCACTCGACGCGCTCGCGCAGACGCGGCGGGAGCTCGTCCAGCATCGCGATCACCGTGGCGGGAAACGGGGCGATCGCCGTGCGCGTGTGACGTTCGGTGGGCTGGTGCGGGCAGCGGATCTCGACGACGCGCGGCCGCGTGTCGCTCGCACAACCGTCGTGGTGATACGACTCGCCCTGCGAGAGGCGCCCCCGACTCGAGCGCCCGCGCACGCCGCGATAGCTCGGGTGCGCCGTGCGGACGTTCTTGCACACGACGAGGCCCTCGCGATCGACCAGCTCGAACAACGCCTCGCGATCGTCGCGCAGCACCTCGTGCAACCAGTCGTGCGGTCGCTCTTCGCCGACGATGCCGTCGAGGATCAACCCGAATCCCGCGGGACGACGCGCCCTGAGGCACCACTGCCCCACGCGGATCTCGCTGCGCTCGCCGGCCACCGGCCCGACACTACACCACCATGCGCGGGCGACCGGCCTCGATCCACGCCTTCTCGCGATCGAGCATCTGGTAGAACTGCGCGAGGCGGCCGCGCAGATCCTGCTCGAGCGCCGGTGCGTGCTCCGGAAGCATGCGCGCGCGCGCCTCGAGCATGCCGCGCTCGTACGCGACGTACGCCTGCTCGTGCGCGCGCAGGTTGGGCAGGTCGTCGCCGTGGTGCCCACGGCGGTTCTTCTGCGCCTGCTGCAGCGCGACCCACTGCTGCCAGCACGCTTCCTGGCACAGCGCGGGCACGCAGAAGTGCTCGATCATCCGCAACCGCGTGCCCGGCTCCCACGTGACGAGAGCCCGACAGCAGGGGCACGCGATGTTCACGGCGCGGATCGTGTCGGGCATCGGCAAGCCCGCGCCGCACTGGGTGCACTGCAGGTGCTGGGGCCGCTCGGTGAGCGCACGCGTCCACAGCTTGCGCGCCATGTCGGCGAACGTGCGGATGCGCGTGCCCTCGAGCCCGAGGTCGATGCGATCCTCCAGCGCCTCGCCCCGCTCGCGCTCGCGCGTGCGGATCTCGGGCGGCGCACCGTCCAGCGCGTCGTCCACCTGCGCGTGCCAGGTGTCGCTGATCTTCGAGCGCAAGTCCTTCGCCCGCGTCTCGATCGCCCCCCACGCGCGCGTCGCTGCCGTGGGGTCGTGATCGTGCGCGTCGAACAGGCTGGAACAGCCGGCCACGGCCTCGTGCATCAGCTCTTCGAAGCGGGCGTCGAGCTTCGCGAGGAAGCCCGACCAGCGCTGGATCGTCTCGGCAGACATTCGGATTCGCCTTTCGTGGATCAGAACTTGGTGCCGCAATGGGCACAGACGCGTTCGGTTCGTTCGGCGCGCCGCGGCACGCCGCAGTTGGGGCAGGCGAGGGTCGCGACGTCGGGCGCGACCGCGGTGCCGAAGCCCGGCTTCGTGGCCGCCGCGTTCGCGAAGATCGAGGAGGTCGAGTTGGCGGCGGGCCGCAGCGCACCGAGAACCCGCTGCAGGTGATCGTCGACCGTGCGCGACACGAGGTGCTCGAAGCGATCGAGCTCCGTCGCGAACGCGATGTCCTCGGCGACGCCGTCGGCGAACTGCAATCGACGCGCGGCGACACGCGCCTGCTCGCCGAGCGATCGCAGCGCCCGCTCGATCTCGATCGGCGCCGGCCCGAGCCGCTGCGCCGTCGTCCTCACGTGATCGAGCCGCTCCTGCACGGGCAGTCGCTCGACCCCGAGCCCGTCGAGCACCGCATCCCAGCGCGCGTCGCCTGGCGACGCACACGTCGTCGCGGTATCGACGACGTGCTGCACCCACGCCTGCCACCAGGCGCGCAACTGTTCGTAGGCGACGCGCGCAGCCATGACGCCTCAGAACGAGATGTCGCCGTCGGCCTTCGCGGTGCGGTACTTCGCCGCGTACTTCTCCTGCAACGCGCAGTACTCGTGGTAGAGCGCCTGCCCGTTCTTGTTCATGTTGCGCGCGAAATACTGCGAGAACCACGAGCTGACGTTGCTCCAATCGAGGATCGACAGGCCGAACGCCTTCATCACCTCGATCGGATCGTGGCCCTGCTCCGCGGCGGCGCTCTGCGCCTGCTCGATCTCGACGTAGCGCTCGAGCGGCATCGGCATCTGGCTCGGATCGACGTCGCCGCCCGCCTGCATGGCCCCGGCCCCCTGCGCACCCGCACCCGCGAACGCCCCCGTGCCGCTCGACGAGAACGCCTTGCCGTACGCGGTCGCGACGGTGCCCGTGGTGTCGCGCGACATGCGAGCCATCCACTCCGCGCTCACGCGATCCCACTTCGCGCGATCGA
Source organism: uncultured Nannocystaceae bacterium (assembly GCA_964468635.1). Taxonomy (GTDB): domain Bacteria; phylum Myxococcota_A; class Polyangia; order Nannocystales; family Nannocystaceae; genus Xiheibacterium. Next base: position 196,075 of record CAYXVR010000001.1, on the reverse strand, counting down.
TCCCGGCCTGCGCGAGCAGCTGATCGAGATCGCCGCCGCCGGCGATCTTCGCCTGCACGTGCGCCCACGCGTCGAGCGCGACACCTTCCACCGGCGCGAACTCGGCCGACAGCTCACCCGACGCGCGCGCCGCCATCTCCTGGTGGTGCATGTCCATGCTGACATCGCCCTTGAGCTGGATGATGTCGCCGTAGTCGCCGTAGCGCGCCGCCGCGGCCGGGCTCTGCATGTAGCGCTGCGCGGTCGCCTGCACCTGACGGAAGTGCTGCTCGTCGCGCACGCCGTGCTCGCGGAAGAGCTGGTGGCGCTTCGCCTTGTCCTCCCAGTTGCGCTCGACGAGCAGCTCGAACCGGAAGTACGCGCGCAGATCCCCGTGCAGGTCGAACGACGCCTGATCGTCGATGGCCTCCATCGCGTAGTCGCGCGGCGGACCGTCGTCATCGTCGGCGTCCTCGTCGCGCGTCTCGGCCTCGTCGGCCTCGACGTGCACGGGCTCGACGTCGACGTCGGGGGTGGCAGCACCGGTGATCTTGTTGCGAAGAGCGTCGAAGAGTCCCATCGCGGCCCCCCAGAGCAAGCCCGGCACCATGGCCCGCGTTCGGAAATTTCCGCGGCGCGACGCGGGGCTCGCCGCCGCATCGGGATCTCCCGGTGCCCGGCTCGGCACGGCGTTGCCCAGCTGGGGCGAAGCGCTGCCCCACTCGCGCGACCGGCCGATCGGCCGCCGTGGCGCCTGCTGCACCGCGTCGCCCCGAACGTCGTGGCCCGCGGCGCAGCACGGGTCCGGACGTGGCCGTCGGTGCCCACGGGACGCCGTTTCCGAGCGCACGCAGATGTGCTGCCGCTGCGCACGATGCCGGCCGACGTAACCTGCGTAACTTGAAGCACAACCCGATTCACGATAATCCGTAGGTACTGGGCCGTGGACGCGCGTAGGTCGGCGCACGTCGGGGCCGCGCCGATCATGAAGCAGTCCACGAAACCGAGCGACGCGGTCAACGACCCGCTGATCGGCCAGACCCTCGGCGCCAAGTACACGATCACGCGGCTGATCGGGCGCGGCGGTGTCGGGCTCGTCTATCACGCGAAGCAAAACGAGCCCGCGCGCGACGTGGTCGTGAAGGTGCTGTCGCCCCACTGGGAGCGCGACGCCGAAGCGCTCGCCCGCTTCGATCGGGAAGCGAAACGACTGTCCGCGCTCGGTCACCCGAACATCGTCGAGATGTTCGATCACGGCCACGACAAGGGCCGGTCGTACCTCGTGATGGAGCTGCTCACCGGCGAGCTCTTGTCGGATCACGTCGCGCGCAAGAAGAAGCTCACGCTCGAGGAGTTCGTGCCCATCGCGGCGCAGATCCTCAAGGGCATCGGCCACGCGCACCTGCGCGAGATGATGGTCCGCGACGTCAAGCCGGCCAACGTCATGCTGTGCGAGCGCAAGGGTCGCGCGAACTTCGTCAAGATCCTCGACTTCGGGCTCGCGAAGCTGCTGCGCGGCGAGCATCCCATCACCGAAGAGCACGTGATGGGCACCGTCGGCTACCTCGCGCCCGAGGCGATCAAGGGCGAGCCGCTCGATTTGCGTGTGGATGTCTACGCGATCGGCGTGCTGTTCTTCTACATGCTCGCCGGCAAGCTCCCGTTCGACGGCGAGACGAACGCCGCGGTCTTCTACAAGACGATCCACGACCCGTTGCCCGACCTGCGCGAGGTCCTCGGCCCGGGCCACGGCATCCCCGAGGGCCTCATCGAGCTCATCGAGTCCTGCCTCGAGAAGGATCGCGTGAACCGCCCGGCCGATGCGGACCGCATCGTCGAGCGGCTCATCGACGTCGCGCCCGCGTCGATGTTCCGCCTGCCCCGCGCGCACACCGAGCGCGTCGGCGGACCGATGCTCGTCGGGCCCGGCGTCGGCAACAGCGGGCTGATGGAGCTCGTCGGCAGCGATCGCCCCGGCAGCGCCGAGATCCACCTCGACGGCTCGATGCCGACGCCTGCCCCCGGCACCCTGCATCCGCTCGGCGAGTCGTTGCTGGGCTCGAGCACGCGGCCCAACGCGATCATCACGGGCGAGACCGTCGCCATTCCCACGGCTCGCACGATGGGGCTCGTCGCGATCTCCGTCATCACCGGGGCCCTGCTCGCGATCCTCGTGGTCGGCGGCGTGCTCCTGTTGATGAACGACGACGAGTCCAAGGGCAGCTCGGTGGCAGCCGCGCAGACGGCTCCGCAGCAGCGCGCCGCGGCGAGCCCCGAGGTCGCGGGCCAGCTCGATCTCGTCGACGCGAAGATCAGCGCCGGCGAGCTCGACCTCGCTGCCGCCGCGCTCGACAAGGCCCGCGGCGCCGCGGCCGAGGACGCCGGGCTGCGCGCGCGTGTCGAACGGCTCGACAAGCGCCTCGCGGTGGAGCGGCTCGTCGCGACCGCGGCGAAGCTCGAGGCCGAAGGCGACATCGCGGGGGCGATCTCGGCGTATCGCGACGCGATCACGGCGGACGCCGCCCATCAGGCTTCGCGCGCGGCGCTGTCGCGCCTGTCGCCCAAGGAGTCGGACGACACGTCGGCCGACGGCGACGCGTACGGCCCCGTCGACATCAGCTCGCGACCGCTGGCGAACCTGCAGATCGATGGATCGCCGATCGGCACGACGCCGTTCAAGGGCAAGCTGCCGGTCGGGCGCCACGAGATCCGGCTGTCCGCGCGGGGCTACAACAGCTGGAGCGGCACCCTCGACGTCGGCAAGTCCGGCAATCTGCCGCTGTCGGTGCAGCTGCGCGGCAAGGGATCCGGGGGCTCGCGCGATCGACCGGACTCCGAAACGGTCTCGCCGACGCCCGCGGTCGTGCCCACCTCGCCCGCAGCGTCCGACAAGCCGCCGGTGGTCGACAAGCCGCCGCCGGTGGTCGACAAGCCGCCGCCCAAGGAAGAGGATCCTTTCCTGCCGACCAAAAAAGGCGGCAAGGGCGATGATCCGTTCTTGCCGACCGGCAAGCACCCGTGAGCGAGTCCATGGTCCGTCGAACCCATCCTCTCGCGGCCGCCATCGTGGCCGTCGCCCTCGTGCATGGTCCCGTCGCGCGCGCGAGCGCGGCCGTCGAGCCCGAAGCCGGCGAGACGCCGAGCGAGGCCGACGCGTTGTCGGCCGAGGCGGTCGCCGCGTTCAAGGCGAAGGACTTCGACACGGCGATCGCGAAGTTCCAGGCCGCATACGACATCGATCCGCAGCCGAACTACAAGTTCAACATCGGGCGCGTGTACGAGGAGAAGGGCGACCTCGAGAACGCGGTGAAGTACTACCAGGAGTTCGTGCAGTCGCCGGGCGTCGACCTCGAGTCGCGCGAGGCCGCGACGGCGCGACTGAAGGTGCTCCGGCCGGCGTTGGCGGAGACGCGCGAGCAAGAGGCGAAGGCGCGCGAGCAAGACGAGGCGAAGGCGCGGATGGACACGCCGCCGCCCAGCGATTCGCCGCAGGACCAGGCCGTCAAGGCGCGCAAGCGCAAGCTCCGGATCGCCGGCTACTCGCTGCTCGGCGTCGGTGGCGTCGGGCTCGTGATCGGGTCGGTGTTCGGGGGGCTCGCGCTGTCGAAGTCGCGCGCGGCCGACGATGCGGAGTTCATCGACGAGGAGCTCGCGCTGCGCGACGAGGCGAAGAATCGCGCGGCCGTGGCCGACGCCATGTTGATCACCGGCGGTGTGCTCGCCGGTGTGGGACTCATCCTCGTGTTGAGCACCTTGGGCAAGGGCAAGCGCTCGAAGGCGGCGGCGTGGGTTCCCAGCACTTCGGTGGGCCCGCAGGGCGCGAGCTTGTCTTGGACCGCCCGCTTCTGAAACGATGATGCTGCTTTGCTTGATTCGGAGAACGCTGCCATGCCGACCGTCGCCGCTCATCGTCGCTGGGGACTGATCCTCGCGGGCCTCACGGGGGCTGCGTGCAGCCTCGCGCTCGACTTCGACGAGGACGTCCCGTGCACGACGGACGACGAATGTCAGTACTCGAACGGCCAGGGCACGTGCGAGCAGGGCTTCTGCGTGCCGCCGGGCGGGGCGGGCACCGAGGGCGACTCGACCGCGGACGACGACGACGACGACGACGACTCCGTCTCGGCGACGGACACGATGACCTCGCCGACGGAAGCCGACTCCACGATGGGCGACAGCGAGTCCACCGGCACCCCGGTCGCCTGCACGGTGAACTCCGAATGCGAGATGGATCAACGCTGCGCCCTCAACGGCACCTGCGTGGATCTGCTCACCGCGGAGTGCCAGATCGTGCAGTGGCCCGACGATCGCGACAACGCGGTGTTCGTGGGCTCGATCATGCCGACGAGCCCTCCGTTCGACAATCTGGTGCTGCCGCTGCAGAACGCGGTGCAGCTCGCGATCGACGACTTCAACGAGGAGACGACGCTCCAGGGCGACCGCAGCGTCGCGTGGGTCGGTTGCGACGACTCGGCGGGCGCCGCGGCGTCGGTCACCGCGGCGAACCACCTCGTCGAGGACGTCGGCGTGGCGGCCATCGTGGGGCCGATCTTCAGCGAGAATGTGCTCGACGTATCCGAGGTGACGATCGCCGAGGGTGTGTTCATGATCTCGCCCACCGCCACGGCCACGTCGATCACTGATCTCGACGACATGGATCTCGTGTGGCGCACGATCCCCTCGGACGTGTACCAGTCGAATGCTGTCGTCGATCGCATGGTCGAGCTCGACAACGGCGCCGGAGAGGTCACGAGCCTGCTCGTGCTCGCGAAGGACGACGCATACGGCAATGGGGTGCTCGGAGCCATCTTGGATCCGCTCGAGACCGCGTTGCCGATGGCGGACATCTACACGGACACGTATCCGAACCCGACCGACTTCGCGTCTCAGGCGGAGCTGCAGGCGGCCTATGGGGCCGTGCTCGCCGGCGCGGCGTCGGACGCCGCGGCGCCATACAGCCACGTGCTATTCGTGGGCACCAGCGAGATCCAGGTGCTGCTCTACGGCTACCTGGGGATTCAGGAGCTGTTCGATCCGCCGGACGTCATGATGCCGCTCTTCACCGTGACGCACGGCGCGGTGCCGGAGCTCGAGCGCTTCATCAACGACATCGGCGTGATCCCCGGCACCGATCCGCTCGTCCCGGTCAAGCCGCTGCTCGAGGCCAACCTGCAGGGCACCTCGCCGATCGTGCTCAACCCGGTGAACTTCCAGGCGTTCAGCATCCGCTACCGCATCGCGTTCAACGACGAGGAGCCGCTCACGTCGTCGGCGCTCAGCTACGACGCGACGCTCTCGACGCTGTTCGCGATGTGCACCGTGGCGGCGGAGGACGAGGTCACCGGCGGCGCGATCGCGGAGGCGATGCCCCGGCTGGCCGACGGCGGCGGCACGTCGATCTCTTTCTCCGGCTCGGACATCTCGTTCATCTCGGACGCCCGCAACGTGCTGGCGGTGCCCGACGGCAGCGTCGACCTGCAAGGCGTGAGCGGCGAGCTCGAGTGGAACTTGGAGACCGGTGACGTCCGCGCCGGCGTCTGGGGGTGGTCGATCTGCGACGACAGCGGCGACGGCAGCATGCCGGAAGCGCTGTTCACGAGGATCTACGACCTCGACCCGGACCCGGCGACGACGGGCACGTGGTCTGATCTCCAGCCCTGCCCGTGATCGAGCGCCCGCCATCCAACGCAACCTGCTCCGCTGACCGCTCAATAAGGATCGTACAGCGAGTACGGGTCCGCGTCGGGGTCGTTCGAGATCACGATCGCGGCCACGCCGGCGACTTGGCTCGACCAGCCTTCTTCGCGGTTGCGGAAGGTGAGCTCGATGTCCGTGCCGTCGACGACGTCGATCATGATCGGCTCGACGTCGCACGGCTGGGCCGTCAGCGCCTCGAGCTTCTGCCACGACAGGCCGCTGTCCACGTCGCCCGTCTGACAGCCGTAACGCCACGTCGGCTCGGGACCGCCGATGCCGACGTAGAAGGAATCCGGATCCTCGGTCGCGTACGCGCCCGGGTAGTAGTCCCAGACGAGCGCCCAGACGTAGTACTGACCGCCGCAGTCGAAGTGCAGCGGGAACGTGGCCGTGCCCTCTTCCGCGACGTCCGACACCGCGACCTCGGGATCCGACATCGCGCCCTCGGCCGGCAACAACACCATCGGATCGGCGATCGCCGCCGACTCGGCCCAGTGCAGATCGAGCACGTCGACCGGACACATGTCCGCGCCGTCGTCCGCGTCGGCATCCGCCTCGCCCGCGCCGTCGTCGGTGCTGCCACCGTCGTCGACGTCGCCACCCTCCGTCGGATCGCCGTCGTCGTCGGCCCCCGTCTCGAGCACGCTGCCTTCGTCCCCGTCGTCGGTGCCGGCCTCGTTGCCACCGTCGTCGTCCGCGCTCGCGCCGTCGTCCGTACGGGTGGCGCCGTCGTCGCCGGGCTCCGGCTCGGGCTCCGGCTCCGGCTCGTCGCCGTCGTCGTCCGCACCGTCGTCGTCGCCGTCGTCGTCCGGATCCTCGTCGGCCGGCTCGAGCGCCCCGAGCCCGCGACTGTTGCCCGACGCATCGAACGCGCACGCACCCGCCAGCGCGAGCACGAGGCACGAGCCCGACGCGACCCACAGGCGGTTTTCCCGTGCGACGACCATGGACCGCGGACCCTAGCACAGGGTGCGATAGGGTGATCAAGGGGATCACCCTCGCCGCCGAGCCGCCACGAAACGCTGGTCCGTGCCGGTACGGCCGGTGGGCCGATCGATCGGCGCGCGAATGCGCTCACTTCGAGAAGACGAATGGGTACGTGACCGCCACGACGCCACCACCGGTCGGCGCCGGGAACGAGAGCCCTTCGACCGCCTTCACGACGCAGCGCTCGACCGCATCGTTGCCGATCGTCGATCGCTTCACCGACGCCGATCGCACTGCACCGTCACCACCGATCACGAACGACACGACGACCTCGCCCGCGAGCGATGCGTCTTTGACGAGCTCCTTCTCGTAGCAGTAGCGGATCGACGTGAGCCGGCGACGAACGATGCGGCGGATGATCTCTTTGTCGAGACTGCCGTGCACCGTCGCGGCGCCGGGCTTCACCTTCGTGCTCGCGCCCGAGCTCGAGCGACCGATGCCGATGCCGAAGCCGCCTCCCGTCGTGCCTCCGGTGCCGCGCAGCCCGAGCCCACCGACGGCCGGGAGCTCCTCGCCGATCAACCCGCCCCACACCTCCGTCGGCGGAGCCACGTGCGTGGCGAGCTCGTGCGTCTCGACGCACAGCTCGGGCCCGGTCGCCTGCGTGTCGTCGAACGGCACGACGACGCACGAGCGCGCGCCGTCCGTGCGCGGTGCATGCGTCGTTCTCACCACGCGCTCGGCGAGCCCGGCCGCGCGACCGTCGGGCCACGTGAGCGTCGCGCCGGCGTCGATCATCCACGTGGTCGCACCGGGCGGGCCCGACGTGGCGATGAGCCCGAGGATGCCGGCCGTCGCAGGCGCGCTGCCCCCGAAGACCGAACCCTCCAACACCTCGGCTTTCGCGTCGATCGCCGCCCACACCGTCGCGCAGCGCGAGCGCACGCGGACGAGCGCGCGCGCATCGTCGAGCGGCGCGCGCTCGAACACCTTCACGCCCTGGGGATCGCGCGCCAGCGCCGACGTCGGGCCGAGCGGGCGTCCGTGCCCGTACGACAGCCCTGCGCCGGCCACTCGCGCGGGCGCTTCGCCGTCCGCCGACGCACTCGGCTCGTAGTAGCGACCGATTGCATCGGCGGGCAACGGCAGCTCGAGTCCGAGTCCTCCGCCGTCCACCACGCGCTCGCCCGCGCCCCTCGTGGTGTCACCGACGGGCACCCCCGCTTCGATCGTCACCTTCGTGCCGTCGGCGAACGCGTGATCGACCCGGCGCGTCGTCACCTGCAGGAGATCGCTCGCGCGCACGAACAGCCCGACGCGGAGATCCGCCCACGTGCCCATGTCGCGCGCGCAGTGCTTCGACGCATCGACGAGCGATTCCACCGCGACGAAGTCCCCGCGCGCACCGACGACGGCGACGACGATCCCACTGTCGGGCGGAGGCACGAGCGCGGGATCCGAAGACGCCGTCGCCGACACCTGGGGCAGCGTGCCGATCGCCGTGCTGCCGTCGTCGCTCGCGAACACCTCGGCGCCGCCGCGCACGATCGCGAAGCCCCGCGGCGGGGGCTCGCTCACGACCGCCGCGGGTGCGACCTCCGACGTCACCGTGGGAACCGCGTCGCTCGCGATCGGTGTCGCGGCTGGGTCCTCCGCATCGGCCGCCCGATCGCAGCTCGATCCGAGCGAGAACACGAGAGCGCCGTGCATGGCGCATCGGACGACGCGGACCATCCGTGCAGCGTAGCAGCCATGGAAGACCGAGGCCGAGCACACGCACGAAACCGCTTGCGCGAGCGCGCGCCTCCGGCCGAGACTGCAGTGCGCCCCCGCCATGGAGCGAAGCGATCGCGAGCCGACCGCGGACGCGCCCGACGGCGCCGAAGCGGCTGACGAGCCCCGCCCCGCGGAACGCCGGGTGATCCACGTGGGGCGCGTCGTCGACGACGATCTCGAGGACGACGTCCCGGAGCTCGACGACGATCCGAGCGCAGCGAGCGACAGCGCGTACGATCGCGAGGCGTACGACGACGAGGACGTCGACGACGACGATGCGGTCGAGCCCTTGCCCGCGCCGACGCCGACCAAGCGCCTCGGTCTCGCGCCGACGCTCTTGCTCGGCGGCGCCGCGCTGTGGGGCGCTGTCGCGCTGATCCGCTGCCAGGGTCCGCCGGAGCTGCCGACCACGGCGGTGCCGACGAGCGACGTGGACGCGGCGCCCGAGCCGGCCGACGTCGCGCCCGAGGACGCCGAAGCGATTCCCGAAGGCCTGCCGCCGATGCGCAAGGGCGAGCCCGCCTCCGAGGAGGCCGATGCGCCGCCGAGCGGACCGGCCGGTGAGGGCTGGCCTCGCCCGGTGCGCGCCGACTGGGCCGACGGCCTCACGATGCCCAAGTCCGTCGGTTACACGATCCGGCGCGGAGGCACGCTCGAGAACGTCGCCAACCTCTTCAAGATCTTCCACCACGAGATCCTCGAGCTCAACCCCGGTACCGCGCTCGACCGCGAGCTCCCACCCAACACGCGCGTGATCGTGTGGAAGGGCGACGATGCGTCCGCGAGCGAGTCGATCGGCTTCCCCAGCGGTGGCTCGCTGACGAACGCCGTGCCGATGATCGAGGGGCGCGGGCGCCGGCTGCTCGCGATCCCGTGGAAGACCTGGGGCACCGCCGAGACCGTCGCCGTGCTCGATCGCGTGCTCGATGCCTGGGCTGCGCGTGGCGACGTGCAGCCGATCCTCGTCGGCAACCTCTCCAACCGCACCGGCGGGCGGCTCGAGCCCCACAGCACGCACCAGTCCGGACGAGACGTCGACCTCGGCTACCCGCAGAAGCTCGCGAAGGGGGCCGAGCTGTCCTGGCAGGAGATCACCGCGTCGAACCTCGATGCGGCCGAGACGTGGACGCTCCTGCGCATGCTCGTGGAGACCGGCGCGGTCGAGGAGATCTACATCGACCGCACGATCCAGAAGCTCTTGCACGAGCACGCGCTCGCGAACGACAGCGTGCCCGAGGAGAGCCTGCCGAAGTGGATGGAGTACCCGCGGCCCACCGGCACGCGGGCGCTCATCCAGCACGTGCCGGGCCACACCGATCACCTGCACGTGCGCATCGCCTGTCCACCCGGCGATGTGAAGTGCAAGACGCGATAGCGATCATGCGCGCGTGGGGCTGGCTCGTGGTCGCGCTCGCGAGCGCGTGCCACGTCGAGCTCCATGCCGGCGTCGCGTTCGAGGAGAGCTCGACCGCGGCGGACGACGAGAGCACGAACGACGACGATGGAAGCACTACCGGATCGAGCGTCGACACGACGGGCGCCGACACGACCGACGCGTCGTCGTCGTCGTCGAGCACGACCGGGGGTGACGACCCGCCGGCCGGCCCGGCGACCTATCCGGCCGATCGCGTGCACTCGCCGATCACCGCGAGTGTCGCCGAGGGCCTGCGCGCGCGCGTCGATCCCACGCTCGCGGTCGACGTCTTCCTGAAGACGGGCGCGTCGACCGACGTGAACGCGAACAACCTGCACTGCTTCGCGGGCGATGCGGTCGATCTCGGCCGCCACGACGTGCTCGCGGACACTCTCGCGTTCTGGCTCGCGGGCGACGCGGCCGGCACGTCCCCCTTCGACCGCGAGAGCGCGGCGACCGAGGCGGGACGCAGCGCGGGCTGGGCGATCGAGGGCGACCCCACGCCGCTCGACGTCGAGATCGACGCGATCGCGCCGAGCGTCGCGATCGTGCACTTCGGCACGAACGACATGGAGCTCGGCATCACGCCGCTCACCGCCCTGCCCGGCTTCTACGAGGCGATGAGCGAGCTGCTCGACGCCCTCGACGCGCGCGGCGTCGTGCCCGTGCTCGTGGGGCTCACCCGCCGCGGCGACGACCCCGACGCGGACCGGTACATCGCGACGTACAACGCGGTGATCCGCGGGATGGCGCAGGCGCGCCAGATCCCGTGGCTCGACGCCCACCTCGCGATCGATCCGCTGCCCGGCCACGGGCTCGGGCCCGACGGGCTGCACCTCGAGGCCTACGACATGGGCGCGTGCGTGCTCGATCGCAGCGGGCTCGAGCACGGCTACAACGTGCGCAACCTCGTGCAGCTCGAGTCGCTCGATCGTCTGCGGCGCGTGCTGGTGGACGACGAAGCCGCGCTCGACGACGACGAGTCTGCGACCGCACCTCCGAACGGCGCCGGCATGGTGGACGATCCGTTCGCGATCGCCACCCTGCCCTTCGCGGATGCGCGCGACACGAGCATCGACGGCACGGCGGCCATCGACGTGTGGAGCGGCTGCAGCGACAGCGACGAGAGCGGCGCGGAGATCGTCTACGCGATCACCGTGGACGGCGACACACCCGTGCGGATCGTCGCGCTCGACCGGATCGGCGTCGACGTCGACGTGCACCTCCTCGGCCCCGCCGTCGAGCCCGACGCGTGCGTCGTGCGCGACGACACGGCGCTCGCGACGACGCTCGCCGCGGGCACGCACCACGTGGTCGTGGACACCTGGGCGGGCGACGGAGAGGCCCATGCCGGCGCGTATCTGCTCGTCGTGGTGCCGTGCGACGACGGCGATCCGGACTGCGGCGCCTGACAGATCGCGCGGCCTGACGTACTAAGATCCCGCCGTGGCCGACGAGGATGTCCTCCTGCCCAGCGCCGACGAGCGTTCGGCGATCGTCGGCGTGCTCGCCGACCTGGTCCGCGCGCGGGGCCACGAGCACCTCGCGCTCGCGGTGCTGGTGGAGCCGGACGAGAAGCACTTCCCGGACAAGTGGGCGGGCGGCGAGGGCAGCCTGAAGCGGCTCGTGCAGCGGTTGTTCGTGTACGCCGATCTCGATCTCGACGTGCGCACCGTGATCGAGGACGACGTCGGCCTCGGGCCGATGTCGCCGGTGGGCCCGGGTGCGCCCGCGTGGTTCGTGAAGATGGACAAGGGGGTGCCCGTGATCGCCGCACGAGCCTCGTCGTTGCGCGAGCCCGCCGTGCTCGTGCCTGCGCTCGCACGTGCCGTGACGGAAGCGTGGCGCGTGCATCATCGACTCGCGGTGACGGACCCCGCGCGCGAGCAGCAGCTCGTCGATCTCGCCGCGATCTACCTCGGCTTCGGCCTGCTCACCGTGCCGGCGGCCGTTCGCCACGGCACCAATCGCTCCGGCGCGCGCGTGCGTGCGAGCGTCACGAAGCTCGGCGTCGCGCAGCCGCGCTCGCTCGCGTACGCGTTCGCCGTGGTCGCGCGCGCTCGCGATCTCGACGGTCCCCGACGGGCCCGCATCGCCGCGGCGCTCGGCGGCAACGCGGCGGCGTTCTTCTCCGCCGGATGTGCCGAGCTCGCCGACGGCGACGACGTGCGCCGGCGCTTGGGCGTGCCGCCGCCGACGACGTGGGCGGATCCGCCGGGCCTGTCGCTGCTCGCGGCGCCCATCGACGACGGCGATCCGTCCGTGAGCCGCGAGGTGCGACGCGACGAGGACAAGGGCGTGCGGGGCATGAACGCGGGCAAGCCGGTCTTCCGCGTCGAGCGCACGAAGGCGATGCGGCTCGCGAAGACGTTCGGCCTGCCCGTCGTGCTGCTCGGGATGCTCGGCGGTCGCATGGCCCACTCGGGCCTCGAGATCGAGATGTGGAAGGTGCTCGCGATCGCCGGCGCGCTCGCGCTGCTCGGCCTCGTGGTGGGCCGGTGGATCCCCGACGCGCGCTGCTCCGAGCCGAAGTGCGGCACCACGCTGACGCCCGACATGAAGGAGTGCCCGCTGTGCGGTGGGACGATCGCGGGCGTCATCCACCACCCGCGCGAGCGCCTGGGTGCCGAAGAAGCACTCGCGCGCGACAAATCCGTCGACTCGGCTAAGCCCTGACGTTGCACACCTCGGCGGTGCAGCGCGCTGTGAGCTCGCGCAGCCATGCACTGCCGGCGTCGTCGCTCGCGCGCTCGTGCCACACCATGAACACGCGCGTGATCGGTATCGCGATGGGAGGCTCGAACAGCTGGAGCCCGAAGACGTCCTTCGTGTGCACGAGCAACGCGCGCGGTGCCGTGATGCACAGGTCGGACTGGGCGACGATGAACGGGCCGCCGAGGAAGTGAGGCACACGCACCGCGATGTGCCGCGAGAGCCCGCGTTCCGTGAGCACCTCGTCGACGACCCCCGTGGGGTTGCGCGAGTTCGGTGCGATGAGCACGTGGTGCAGCGACACGTACGTCTCGAGGTCGAGCGTCTTGCCGACCTTCGGGTGGCCCTTGCGGACCGCACACAGGAAGCCGTCCTCGGCGACCTTGCGCTGGACGAGCCCGGTCGTGGGAGGCAGCTGCGGCCCGACGATCAGATCGGCACTGCCGTCCTCGAGCGCATCGAACATGCCGGGCCAGATCTCGCGCATCGTCGACGACACGTGGGGCGCGTGCTCGGTCGCGTAGGCGAGCACCTTCGGGAGGATCGCGAACTCGGCGTAGTCGGTGGTGACGACCGTGAACGTCCGTCGACTCGTCGCCGGATCGAACGGCTCCGCGGTGCGCAGCGCGGCTCGGATCTCGCGCAACCCCTTGCGGATCGGCGCGAGCAATCGCTCCGCCGCCGCGGTCGCGACCATGCCGCGCTGACCCTGCACGAGCAGCGGATCGCCGAGCTCCTCCCGCAGCCGACGCAGCTTGTGGCTCATCGCCGACTGCGTGAGCCCGAGCCGCGCGGCCGCCCGCGTCACGTTGCGCTCTTCCACCAACGTCTCGAGCGCGACGAGCAGATTCAGGTCGACCGACGAGCCATGATCATCCTGCATGGGTTCCATGAAACGCATGCAGTGGACGAATGGCAATCCGGGGCCCAGGCTCAGACCCGTCATGCCCATCGGATCCGCGCCGACCCCCTCGATCATGCCCTGGAGCTGGCTCTGGGCCGCATTGCTGCTCGGCTGCGAAGCCGTCGCGCCCGCGAGCGCACGGGCGCCCGAGCGCGCACCCACCGCCGAGTTGGCCGAGCCCGCGATGCCGCTCGCCGACATGACCCCGCCGGCGGACGGGCAGGACCGCTTCGACGGCGTCGTCGAAGAGCGGCTCGAGGCCGGCTCGTATGCGTACCTCGCGGTGCGCAGCGACGACGCGCGCCTGCGTTGGGTCGCGACGATGGGCGAAGGCCGACCGATCGGCACGCGCGTCGTGGTCCGCAGCATGGGCACGCGCACCGATTTCCACTCGCGTCGACTCGACCGCACGTTCTCGGAGCTCGTCTTCGGGGTCGTCGACGACGCCGACTGACTCCGCTTCGCCCGAGGAACACACGCGATGAAACGAATCACGACACTTGCCTGCTTGGCGCTCGCGCTCGCGAGCGGATGTGCGAACGACGACGGCGACGCGGTCGACGATGCCGCGGACGACGACGACACGGCTGGCGACGACGCGGCCGACGACGATGCGACGACGACGGACGACGGCGCCGACGAGAGCAGCACCGGCCTCGATCTCGACGCGCTGTACGATTGCGTCGACCCGATGATCACCGAAGCGCGTCCGCTCGTGGGCCCGGGCTACGACCCGGCGATGGGCGGCCTCGTGGATCCGCAGGAGACGTACATCGTCTCGGCCACGCAGATCCTCGTGCGTCCCGAGAAGCAGCAGGAGTTCTTCGAGGTCGCGTCCGCCGTCGCCGCCGAGCTCGACCAGTCGGAGGGCATGGTGGCCTACTCGCTCGCGATCGAGCCGACCTGCGGCTTCTCGCGGACGATCAGCGTGTACCGCAGCCAGGAGGCGATGATCGGCTTCGTGGCCTCCGAGGCGCACTCGATGGCGATGGAGCGGAGCAACGAGCTCGGCATCACTGGCAAGGTGACGCACTGGGAGATGAGCGCCGACGAGTTCCCGCCGACGTGGGACCACGCCCGCGAGCATCTCGCCGAGATCGCGCCGTTCGACGGCTATTGAGCGACCGCGGGCCAGTGGACGCCCGCGAGCTTCGCGGGCGCCAGCACGACGTGGATGGCCTTGATCGCGTCGTCGTCGTCGAGCTCGAGCCACGCCACCAGGCGCGGCGCGTTGCGTTCGTCGGGCTGGATCAGGTCGATCACCAGTGCGGGGATGCCGTTCACGAAGCGGGTGAGCACGCGCGTCGTCGTGCCGGAGCCGTGCTTCACCAGGCCGGCGTAGAGCTTCGCGACCGACTCGCGACCCTCGACGACCTTGAGGGCGGCCCGGAACACGCCCCCGCCGTCGTTCATCGTGCGCACGTCCTCGGTGAGGCTCGCGGCGATGCGCGCCGGATCGGCGGTGTCCACCGCGGCGCCGAACCGCTGCAGCGCGGCCAGCATGCGCGCGCGCAGCTCGGGCGACGGTCGGCAACGATCGCGATCGTAGGCGGCGACCGCCTTGCGCGCGCGATGCAGCGACGCGCGCACGTTGTCGTGCGACATGCCGAGAATCCTCGCGACTTCGGGCCCCGTGTAGCCGAGCGCATCGCACAGCACGAGCACCGCGCGCTGCCTCGGCGTGAGCGCCTCGAGGGCGACGAGGAACGCGAGCGTGGCGCTCTCGACCGCGTCGTAGCGCGCTTCGACGTCGATGCCGTCGGCGAGCCGCTCGCCGAGCTCGTCGGTGTCGATCGGCCCCGGCAGCCACGGCCCGACGTAGCGCTGCCGCATTCGGCGGCGCAGCGTGTCGACCGCCACGTTCGTCGCGACGCGGGCGAGCCACGGCCGCCACGGCCGCGCGGTGTCGGTGGGCGGATGCTCGATCGCGCGGCGGAACGTCTCCTGCACGACGTCGTCGGCCTCCATCGGGGTGCCGGTGATCCGATACGCGAGCGCCCACAGGTGGGCGCGGTGCTCGTGGACGAGGGCGTCGTAGTCGACGGCTGGCATGCCGAGATGCACCACGCGCGAGCGGGCCGGATCGTGACGCAGGGAATCAGCCCGGGGGCTCGAACTCGTCGCACGCGCTCTGGATCACGTCGATCGCCTCGAGGAAGAACGGCCCGTAGGGCTGGCAGACCGGGCCCACGAAGCCGTAGGTGAACATGTCGGTCAGCTCGAGCAGACGGGGCGCCGGCTCGGCGCCGTCGATGCCGCCGTTGCACTTGTCGAGCACGAGGCACGCGTCCGGGCCCGTCGGGCCGACGAGCGACAAGAGCACGATGGCGGTCTCCTCGCCCTTCACGGCGACGAGCGCGTCGAACCAGTCCGCGGGGTCGCCGGCCGAGCCCGCCTGCGCCGTCATCTCGCACGCCTCGGAGTCCGTCTCGTGATCGTCCTCCTCGTCGGTGATGAGCACGATGACGAGCAGCGCGTCGTCGCGCAGGAACCCCTCGTTGCACGCGCCGGGCGCGGTGAGTGCGGGCGCGAACGCGGCGCGCACCACGTCCATCGGGCGCTCGTTGCCGTCGCCCGACGTGCCGATCTGCGCCGCGCACGCGAACTTCGACTCGAGATCGTCGGCCTCGGTCATGTAGCGCAGGCCCGAGCTGTACGGCGCACACGTGGCGTTGCTCGAGCCACCCCCTGCGGTCTCGGTGACGAGCGCGCCCTCCTGCAGCGGCAGGCACGTCAGATCGCCGGTGTACACGTCCGTCGAGATCACGCCGACGTTGTAACCGTCGGTCTCCGACAGGCGAGTGCGCATGCCGTCGATGAAGTCCGGAAAGCTCGTGATCAGGTTGTACTGCTCGTCGAGCATGCTGCCGGAGTTGTCGATCACGAACAGCAGGTCGACCTTCTTGCACCCGTCGGCGCTCGTGTCGACGGACGTGTCGTTCTCCGTGTCGCCGCCGAGCACGTCGAGCTTGTCGGCGGTCGGATCGCTGTCGTCGTCGTCGTCGTCCGCGGTGCCCGCGTCCGACTCGCCGGGCGACGTGATGCCGGTCATCGCCGTCGCGCTCGCGGTCGTGGTCGGGTCGCGCTCGTCGCCGCCCCCGCACGCGGATGCGAGGACGACCGCGCATCCGAGCCGAATGCACTCCAGTACAGCCCGCCGCGCCTGGGCGTCCATCGCACCCATCATGCCCCGGGTCGGCCGTCGCCGTCGCGGCTCGGGCATACACCGCCTGCCTCGCGCGTTTCCCCACGCCCGGGCGCGCGCGAGACAAACCGAGCGCCACGGTCGCGCGTTTCGACCCCGGGCCGCCTTGCACGCTCGCAGGGCGGCTGGAATACTCGAATTCGGCGCGTACGGATCCTTCGCGTGACGAACGACGCCCCTCCCACGATCACCCTCCGCGTCGAGCGGGGAGGAGAACCGCCCGAGACGCTCACGTTCGCCGCCCCGCGCGTGCTCGTGGGGCGCGAGACGGGCGACATCGTGCTGCGCGATCCCGAGTCGTCCGCGCTGCATGCCGAGATCGACTGCACCACGGGCGTCGTGGTCGTGCGCGATCTCGGCAGCAGCAACGGCACCTGGCGCGACGGTGAGCGGCTGCCCCAGTTCGCGCTGTTCGTGGGGCAGAGCTTCCGGTGCGGCAACACGACGCTCACGCTCGTCGCGAGCGCGAGCCCGCTCGGCGCCACGCCCGGACGGACGGTGATCTCGCGCGATCGCAAGCCCGCTGCCCCGGTCGTCACCGACGTCGGCGTGGGTCCGCGGCCGAGCAGCCAAGGCACGCTGCCCGGCGATCCGAAGCCGCCCGCGATCGCACCGTCGACGCCCACCGTGCCGCGCTTCGCGGTGCCCATCACGACACCGCCGGGGCTCGGTGAGGCCGCGCCGGTGCTGCATCGCGACACGCAGACGAATCCGCCCGACGCACCACCACCGCCGTCGGAAGAGCCCACCACGATCGGTCCGTCGCCGCTCGACGCCACCGCGATCGCGCCCGCACCGGGCAGCACGCTCGTCGCTCCGGTGTCGAGCGTCACGTCGCCCGCGATGCCGATCGTCCATCGCACCGAGCCCATCGTGCACTCGACCGAGCTCTCTCCGCCGATCGTGCCGGCGCCGACGCCCGCGTTCCGTCCGCCCGTGAAGAACGCGCTCATCAAGCCGGGCGGTGGCGCGAGCACGGGCAAGACCGGCCCGATGCCCGCGGTCGCAGGACCGCGGCGCAAGGGCTTGTGGCTCGCCGGCAAGATCGCGCTCGTCGCCTTGTTGGTCGCCGGGCTCGGCGGCGCGATCTGGTGGGCCGTCGTCGCGTACACGCACCGTGCACCTGCGCTCGCCACCACGGTCGCACGCGGCCTGCCCGACACGGCGCTCGGCTTCGTGGCGATGGCGGCTCCGCGCACGCAGATCGAGCTGTTCGGCGAGGAGGTGCCGACCGAGGCGCGCGAGGAGGCCAAGCGCGCGCTCGGCTTCGATCCGTTCGCGCTGTCGGAGTGGGAGTCGCGCGGCGTCGACGTGGACGCTCCGATCGGCATCGGATTGCTCGGCGTCGATCCTCCGACGGTCGCGGTCTCGATCGGTATGCGCGACGCCGCGAAGCTGCGCGAGGCGTTGCCCGCCGTGATCGCGTCCGTCACCGGTGCGGCTCCGCCGACGATCACCGATCGCAGCTTCGGCGAGGTGCCGGGCCTGTGGCTCGAGGCGCCCAAGCCCACCGCGGTACTGCTGCAGGACAAGCGCTTCGTCGCGATCTTCGGCGTCGAGCAGGTCGACGCGAGCGTCGTCTCGCACCACGCCGAGAAGCTCGCGAAGATCGAGCGCGGCCACACGCTCGCCGATCGCCCGGGTTTCGAGCACCTCGTGCGGGAGCCCGGCGACCCCGTGTGGTTCCTCTACGTCGACGGTGTATCGGCGCGTAGCGCCGTGCCCATCGGCCAGGCGGCGCTCGTGGGCGTGCGCATGGCGTTCGCGGAGATCGATGCGGCGGCGGTCGTGCTGTCACGCGACGGTCCGCGGCTGCATCTCGGCACGCAGACCGTGCTGCGCGAGGGCTCGCAGGCGCGGGCCTACGTCGCGGAGGTCGAGCGCACGGGCAAGCTGCCCGATCGCGTGCCCGGGCCCGCGCTCGCGGCGGCCGACCTCGCGTTCGCGAGCGAGCCGGCGATCCAGGCGGTGGTGTCGTTCGCATCGCTCGCCGGGGTATGGAACGAGGTCGAGGGCGAGTTCCGCAATGCCACGCAGCTCGACCTCCGCGTCGACGTGCTCGACAACATGTCGGGCGAGCTCGGCTGGGCGCTGCACCGCCTGCCGTCGAAGGTGGGCGCGGACGACTTCGCCACGCTCGCCTACGTCGGCGTGAAGGACGGTGACAAGGCCGCGAGCGCGCTCGCAAAGCTCGTCGCGCAGGCCAACGCGCGGTTCGGCTTGCCGGCACCCACGGTGGAGAAGATCGACACCACGGACGTGCACGTGATCGCGGCGCCCGTGAAGGTACAGGTGTTCGTCGCCCACGGCGCGGTGTGGGCGGCATTCGGGGGCGCCGACGTGCGCGCGATCGTCGACGGCCCGGCGAAGAACCTGCGCGCCGCGGCGCGCATCGAGCCCATCGCGGACTCGCTCGCGCCCGGCGGCACGCTGGCCGGCTACCTCGACATCAAGGAGCTCGTGACGGCGATCGAGCCCTTGCTGGACGAGGACGACAAGAAGCGCAAGACCGAGATCGATCCGATCATCGCGCCGCTCGAGGCCCTCACGGCACGCAGCGAGACGAAGGATCGCACCGCCATCTTCCGCATCACGCTGCACACCTCGGGCGACGACGCGCTCGCCGGCCTCGTGCGCGCGACGATGAAGGTCACCGGCGAGCAGTTCGCGCGCCAGCTCCAGCGCGCACAACGGCTCGAGCGCTGCGAGAAGCTGGCGCAGCACCTGCTCGAGATCGCGAAGACCGACACGTCGCGCAGCATCCCGGAGTTCGAGATCCGCTACGACCTGCGCGACGCGTGCGTGGAGAAGGCCTCGCTGCCGGCGATCGACTGCGCGCTCGCGGCCACCACGTTCGCCGCCGTGAGCCGTTGTGCCGAGGGCGACGTGCCGCTGCTGCCGGAAGAGCCCGAGCCGTCGCCGGTGCCGTACATCGACGACATCTGGCCGAACACGAAGAGCGACGCGGGCGGCAACGGGCGGCCGCGCGCCGACGTGAACTACGGCGTGGACATCGGCCCCGACCCGCAGACGCGCGGCAATGCGGACGCGCTCGTGACGATCGTCGAGTTCGGCGACTTCCAGTGCCCCCACTGCCGGCAGGTGTCGGCCACCGTCGATCAGGTGTTGTCCCGCCACGGGCCGGAGGTACGCGTGGTGTTCCGCCACCTGCCGCTCGCGCTGCATCCCGAGGCGAAGAACGCGGCCAAGGCCGCGCTGGCGGCCGCGCGCCAGGAGAAGTTCTGGGAGATGCACGACAAGCTGTTCGATCGCCAGTTCGAGCTCGCGCCGGACAAGTACCGCGTGTACGCCGGCGAGATCGGGCTCGACCTCGCGAAGTTCGACACGGACTTCGCCGACCCGGCACTCGACGAGCGCATCACGAACGACATGGCGGTGGCCGAGCGCTTCGGCGCGAAGGGGACTCCGAGCTTCTTCGTGAACGGCCGCTTCATCTCCGGTGCGCAGCCGATCGAGGCGTTCGACTCGCTCGTACGCGAGGAGATGGACCGTGCGCGCCGCTTCGTCGAGCGCCGTGGGCACACGCGCAAGCGCCTGTACGAGGACATGGCGTCGCGCTTCGCGACCGAGGTGCAGAAGGAAGCGGTCACGCCGGTGCCGCCCGACAGCGGCGAGCGCTTCACGATCGCGACCGACGGTCTGCCCAAGAAGGGTGCGTCCGCGTTCGCGCGCGTCTCGCTGATCGAGTGCGGCGATTTCGATTGCCCGTACTGTCAGCGCGCGACGAAGACGATCGATCGCATCGTCGCGGACTATCCCACGCAGGTCACGCTGTACTTCCTGCACAATCCGCTGTCGTTCCACCCGAACGCGGAGCCCGCGGCGCGGGCGGCAGTGGCCGCCGACAAGCAGGGCAAGTTCTGGGAGATGCACGACAAGCTGTTCAGCGAGACAGAGTCGCGCACCGAGGCGGACTTCATCCGCTTCGCCACCGAGCTGAAGCTCGATGCGGACCAGTTCAAGACCGACTTCGCCGCCGCCGACACCGCGAAGACGGTGGCCGACCAGAAGAAGATCTGCGCCGACAACAAGGCGACCGGCACGCCGTCGTTCTTCGTGAACGGCCGACTGGTCGAAGGCGCGCAGCCCTACGAGACGTTCCGCGCCATCCTCGACGCAGAGCTCGCCGGCGGGATTTGACCTCCGTTTCGCGGCCCGTTCCAACGCCGGCCAGGGGGTTCCGCGGGGAGTGGACGTGCCCTGACGC
The DNA here is from genome assembly GCA_964468635.1 of uncultured Nannocystaceae bacterium. Taxonomy (GTDB): domain Bacteria; phylum Myxococcota_A; class Polyangia; order Nannocystales; family Nannocystaceae; genus Xiheibacterium. Next base: position 175,233 of record CAYXVR010000001.1, on the reverse strand, counting down.
ACGATCTGCCGCCCCGCGCTGGCGCCTGCGCGAGGGTGCTTTACACCGTCGCGGCGTGGAGGCTATGCACGCATGGGAAGGGCATTCCAATGATGAGTTCGAAGATCCGACACTTGTTCTACTGGGTCTGTAGCGCCGCGCTGATCCCCGCGTGCGGCGACGACAGCGGCTCGAGCGACGACGGCGACACCGGCGACACGGAAGCCGACGACGACGACGACGACGACGACGACGACGACGACGACGACTCGAACACCGATCCCGACTCGAGCTCCGACGATGGCGACGACACGACGACGGAGCCGGCGGACACCACCGCCGAGGACACCGCCGTGGGTTCGTCGTCGGAGACCGGCTTGCCGTGTCTCATTCCCGAGGAGATCTTCGACGATCCCAGCTTCGAGGACGGTGGCGGATGGCCGGCGTGGGGCCAGGCCTCCACGAACTTCGGCACCCCGCTCTGCTCGGAGGCCGCGTGCGGCGCGGATGCGGCGAGCGAAGGCGACCTGTACGCGTGGTTCGGCGGCGTCAATGCGCCCGAGGTCGGCGGCTTGTCGCAGGAGGTGCAGATCAACGAGCTCGACGAGCTCACGCTGTCGTTCGACCTCCAGCTCGGCGTGTGGTCCGAGCTCCCGGACGAGACGTTCTACATCACCGTCGACGGCACCGAGGTGTATCGCCTCGACCTCGACGCCGCGGCGGCCACCGACTTCGCCAAGTACCAGCAGGTCGACGTCGACGTCACGCAGTACGCCGATGGCGGCAACCACGAGTTCGAGTTCATCGCGATCACCTTCGGCAGCACGAACCTGTTCATGGACAACATCCGCATGGGCGGATGCAACGCCGGCGAGGCGTTGTCCGTGGGCGACTCGGTCACCGGCATCGATCCCAACGACAACCCGATCGCGATGTGCGACGACGACCTCGGCAACACCGTGCCGCAGACCGTCGCCGGCACCACCGTGGGCGCGGGCAACGACTCGCAGGGCAGCTGCACGGCCGGTACCGGCGGCGAGGAGCAGGTCTACTCGTGGACGGCGCCCGCGGCCGGCACGTACCAGTTCGACACGCTCACGAGCATGGCCGACACGGTGCTGTACGTGTACGACGCGTGCATGGACGGCGAAGAGATCGGCTGCCACGACGACGTGGCCTATCCCGAGAACGCGAACTCGGTGGTCGTGCTCGACCTCGAGGCCGATCAGACGGTCGCGATCGCGGTCGACTCGTACGATGCGACGCTCGGCGGTGAGTTCGAGCTGCACATCACTCAGGTCTCGTGCGACGCGCCCACCGATCTCGGCAATGCGCTGCCCGTGAACGAGTCGGGCGACAACACCGATGCCGGTGACGACGTGACGCCCTCGTGCATCACGGAGTTCGGTGGCGAGGATGCGGTCTACACCTGGTCGGCGCCCGAGGACGGCTTCTACTCCATCGACACGATGGGCTCGAGCTTCACCACCGCGCTCGCCGTGTACGACGGCACGTGCGGCGACTACGGCAGCGAGCTCGGATGCGTGGCCGACGGCAGCGAGATCTCGGCGCTGCTCGCCTCGGGTACGGTGCTCAGCATCGTCGTCGACGGCGCGACGCCGGCCGACGTCGGTGGGTTCGACCTGAACATCACGCAGTCGGCCGCGCTCGAGGGCGACTGCTGCGTGGCGGATGCGTCGCCGGCGTGCGAGGACTTCGCGGTGACCGAGTGCGTGTGCGAGTTCGCCGACACCGGGGGCTTCGCGGCGGACTCGTTCCCGATCGCGAGCGAGTGCTGCACCGGCGAGTGGACGGACAACTGCGCGAGCCTGGCCGGCTACCAGTGCGCGGCGGGCTGCGACAACGCCGTCGCGGGCGGCTCGTGCTGCGTCGACGACTCGGGCGAGCCGGGCTGCGACGTGACCTCGATCCAGGACTGCGTCTGCGCGTTCGACGACTACTGCTGCGCGACCAGCTGGGACGGCGAGTGCGTCCAGAAGGCGCAGCTGTACTGCTTCTCCGACTGCTCCTGATCGGATGAGCCCAACGACGAAGGCCTCCGCGAGCACGCTCGCGGGGGCCTTCGTGCGTCTCGCGGACGACTGGTACGATTCGCGGGGTGATCCGGCTCCTCGCGCTCGTGCTCGCGTGGCTCGTGCCCGCCTCGGTGCTCGCGGGTGGCATCGATCGGGAGCGCGCGATGGAGCACGTTCGGGTGCTCACCGTCGACATCGGGGCGCGGTCGGCTGGCACCGAGCCGGCCCGTCAAGCCGCCGAGTACGTCGCGCGCGAGCTCTCGCAGGCCGGGCTCGCCGTCGAGCGCGTGCCGGTGGGGCGGCAGGACATCCCGGAGATCCTCGTCGGCAGCGACGTGATGATGCGGGGGCGCGTCGTCGAGCTCGCGGACGAGACCATCGTCGCGCGGCTGCCCGCGACCGGGGGGCATCGCGGGCCCGCGGTGCTCGTCATGGCGCACACCGACTCCGTCGTCGACACGCCGGGTGCGGTCGACAACGCCGTCGCCGTCGCGATCCTGCTCGAGCTCGCGCAGACGCTGCAGGACGTCGAGCGCCCCCATCCGATCATCCTCGCCGCGACCGCGTGCGAGGAGAACGGGCTCGCCGGTGCGCGCGCGCTCGCCGACGAGCTGCAGGAGACCATTGGGCTCGCGATCTCGCTGGATCTGGTCGGGTCGCCCGGCGTGCTCACGCTCAACGGGCTCGGGCCCGACGTCGGTGCGCCCGCGATGGAGCGATTCGTTCGGGCGTCGCGCACGAGCGGCGTCGCGATCGATGCGCCGCTCACCCATCGCATCGTCAGTCGCAACCTGCCGCAGCTGGAACGCAGCGATCACGGCGTATTCGCGGCGCAGGGCGTGCCGGCCGTGCACCTCTACCACCGCGGCGAGGTGGAGCGGATCTACCTGCCGTACCACGGGCCGCTCGATTCCATCGACGAGGTCGACGTCGATGCGCTCGCCGATGCCGCCGCGTACGTGCAGGCGCTCGCGCTCGACTCGGCGCCGTTGCCCGACGTGCCCACGCCCCCCGCGACGATCTTCTTCGGCGCGCTCGTCGTGCCGAACTCCGTCGTGTCCGCGGTGGAGCTGGCGATGCTGCTCTTCGTCGTCGCGTCGCTGCATCGCCTGCGTCGCCGACCGCCCGGCCTCGGGGCGCGCTGGCACGGCCTCGGATTCGTGGTCCTCGCATGGTTCGTGGCGTGGGCCTTGGTCGCAGCGATCGAGTGGATCGCGGGCGACGTCGCCGGTCATCCCCAGCCGTGGATCCACGCGCCGGGACGCTCGACGGTGGCGGAGGTGCTCGCCGCGGGGCTGTCGTTCACCGCGCTGCTCGGGGTCGGCGCCGCGCGTCCGCTCGACGTGCGCTGGGCGTTGCCGGCCGCGATCGCGATCGCGGCGATCCCCGGCGCGGCGCTCCTGTGGTTCGGGATCGTGGAGCTCGCCTGGCTGCCGCTCTTCGCCGCGGCGTCGCTCGGTGCCCTCGCATGGCTGCGCACGCCGACGCAGCGCCGGCTCGCCGCCGCGATCGCGCTCCTGCCCGCGTGGCTGATGCTGCAGCCGGGCCTTCTGCGCGAGGCCAGCCAGCACCACTTCCTGCCGCGAACGTGGCTGCTCGCGCCCGTGCTGGCCGTCGTGCTGCTTCCCGCGTTCCTCGGGATCGCGCATGCGCTCGGCGGCGCTCGATTGATCACGCGCGCCCGCGTCGGTGCGGTGGTGCTCGCGCTCGTCAGCACGATCGCGCTGTTCGGCCGGCCGCCTTGCGATCGCGCTGCGTTCCGCGAGCACGGCCTCGCCTGCGAGCTCGCACAGCGCACGCGATGACGAACGCGAGCGTTCCCGCAGGCGCACCGCTCGCGCTGCGGCAGTTGCAGCCGCTGCCGTCCTCGTCCTCGCCCCCGCTGCCGCCGCCCGACTCGCCCTCGCCGACCGTCGCGGGCCCGTCGGTCTCGTCGACGCCGTCGTCGGCGCTCGCGCTCGCGCTCGCGCTGGCACCATCGTCCGCCGTGCCGTCGACGCCGTCGTCGGCCCCGGTCGCCGAGTCCTCGCCGCTGCCGCTCGTGTCCGCGCCCGTGTCCGGATTCCACTCGTACGCGCCGAGGTCGTAGCCGGCACCGTACGGCCGCGCCACGCCGTCGCGATCCTCTACGACGTCCGCGAGCGCGACGCCGGCGTCGATGGGCGCCGAGCCTTCGACGAGGCGGTAGTCGTTGCCGGGCGCGTCGAGGAACACGTCCGCGCCGACCATCATCGAGCTCGCCGGATTCGCATCGGGCGGCGGCGCGAGGTCGAGCACGAGCAGGTTCTCGATCACGGGCGCATTCCACCCGCCGCCGCCGTCCTCGAACAGCTCCCCCGTGATGGCGCCGCCGATCGTCACGTTCGACGCGACGACGCCGGTGATCCCCTCTTCGTAGCGGATCACGTTGTCCACGCCGTACACGACCGCGTTCGAGATCCTCACGACCGCGGGGTTGCGCAGGCGAAAGCCCAGCTCGCTGTCGTAGATCGTGACGCGATCCACCGTGGCATCGACGTCTTCCTTGAGATTGAACGGCGTCTGGTTGCCGATGAAGCCCGTGAACCCGTACGCCACGACGTCCCGGATCACGACCTTCGGGTTCGCGCCGTTGCCGTCGAGCTCGGGCCCCACCTTGGAGTCGAACGCGTTCTCGCCCATCGGCGAGTCGAGCGGTGCGCCGGCCTCGGCCTCGTCGAGCGGCGCCGTCCACAGGATCGATCGCTCGATGAGGAGGTTGCCCCACGGGTCGCGCCCCGGCGACAGCTGCACGCTGTCGCCGCTGCACATCGCGATCTCCGTGTCTCGAATCGTGAGATCGAACACCGAGTCGCCGGTGACGCCGTGCGAATCGTCGATCGCCTGCTTCATGTCGTCGAAGCTGACGCAGTGGTGGATGAAGCTGCCCTCGATGAGGATGTCGGTGGCGTTGCGCAAATCGAAGCAGTCGTCCCCCGAGCGACGGACCTCGACGTCGATGAACTCGACGTGATTGCCCCCGCCGCCGCGCACGAGGTCCTCGTCGAAGTACTCGCCGTCGATCACGAGGCCTTCGAACGTGTGGTAGTCGTGGCCGAAGAGGAGCGCGGTGCCCGTTCCGCCCTGCACGATCGCCGAGCGCGGCGTGTCGGCGACGACGGTGATGCGGGCGTCCTCGCTACCGGCGCGGACGGTCTGGATCGGCGCGTAGGTGCCCGCGGCGACGTGCACGACGTCGCCGGGCTGCGCGAGGTCGAGGCCGGCCTGCACCTCCTGCAGCGGCGCACCGGCCGTGCCGTCACCTCCGCCCGGTGCCGCAGCGTCGACGTAGATGTCCGCGGCGCGGGCCTGCGCGGCGCCGCCGATGAAGAGCACCACGATCGTCAAGACTCGCGTGCGCATGATCCCACCTCGTTCTCGACCATAGCCTCGCGGGGCTGAGCGCCAAGATAGCGATGCACCTCCACGCGGTCTACACTCCAAGGCCGTCGATGTCTCGGTTCCATCTCCAGCGTGTGTGCTCGTACTCGTTCGTCGTCGCGCTCGCGACGCTCGTGGTCGCGTGCCCCCAGCCGCGGCCTACGGAACCCGCTGCACACGAACGCACGGTCGTCGAGCGGCCGGGCGAGAGCGTCGTGTTCGCCGTCATCGGAGACTTCGGGATGGACGGTGAGCCCGAAGCCGACGTCGCAGCGCTCGTGCGCGGATGGGCGCCCGACTTCATCGTCACCACCGGCGACAACAACTATCCCGACGGCGAGGCGGAGACGATCGACGCGAACATCGGGCGCCACTACCACGACTTCATCGCGCCGTATCAGGGCAAGTTCGGTGCGGGCGCGAAGGAGAATCGCTTCTTCCCGTCACTCGGCAACCACGACTGGCGCACGCCGGGCATCGAGCCGCATCTGCAGTACTTCGCGCTGCCCGGCAACGAGCGCTACTACGAGGTGTCGTGGGGGCCGGTGGACGTGTTCGTGGTCGACAGCGACTCGCACGAGCCCGACGGGATCTCGGCCGACTCGACGCAGGCGAAGTGGCTGAAGGATGCGCTCGCGAAGGCCGACGGCCCGTGGAAGCTCGTCTTCATGCATCACCCGCCGTACTCGTCGGGGGATCACGGATCGAGCACCGACCTGCGCTGGCCGTACGCCGAGTGGGGCGCGACGGCGGTGATCGCCGGGCACGATCACCACTACGAGCGCGTCGAGATCGGCGGCATGCTGTACCTCGTGAACGGGCTCGGCGGCTTCCCGCAGCCCTACGGCATCGGCGATCCCATCGAGGGCAGCGCCGTGCGCTTCAACGAGGACTACGGGGCGATGCGCGTGCAGGCGTCGCCCGAGCGGCTCGAGCTGCAGTTCGTCACGCGCGGCGGCAAGGTCGTCGACACGATCGAGCGCACGCGTTAGGTGATCCCGAAGAACGCGCGCGAGGTCGCGGCCGTGTGCGCGGCGACGATCTCCGGGCTCTCGCCGCGCGCGGTCGCGACGGCGCGCAGCACGTGGGGCAACAGGCCCGGCTCGTTGCGGCGGTGCTTCGGCATGGGCCGGAGGTCGCGCGGCAGGAGGTAGGGCGCGTCCGTCTCGATCATGAGTCGATCGGACGGGATCCGCCCGACGAGCTCGCGCAGGTGCGCACCGCGGCGGTCGTCGCAGATCCAGCCCGTGATGCCGATGTGCATGTCGAGCTCGAGGTAGGCATCGAGCTCGTCGCCCGTGCCGGTGAAGCAGTGCACGACGCCGCGGGCGAGCGCGGCCCGGTGCTCGCGCAGGATCGCGACGAAGTCGGCATGGGCCGAGCGCTCGTGCAAGAACACGGGCCGCTTCACGTCGACGGCGAGCGCGAGCTGGGCCGCGAACGCGCGCCGTTGATCGTCTTGCGGAGAATAGTTGCGATCGAAGTCGAGGCCGCACTCGCCGATCGCGACGATCTCCGGCTCGCTCTGCACCGCGCGCAGCTCGGCGATGGTGGCGTCGTCGACCTCGGACGCGTGGTGCGGGTGCACGCCCGCGGTCGCGAACAGGCGCCCGGGTCGCGTACGGGCGAGCGCGACGGCGTCGCGGCTCGCCGCGACCGTCGTGCCTGTGACGACGATCGCACCGACGCCCGCCGCGAACGCGCGCGCGATGACGTGATCCAGATCGCGCGCGAAGGCGGAGTTGGTCAGGTTCGCTCCGATGTCGACGATCGGTGTCATGGCGCGGACGGCCCGCCGTGATCCCGGCCACGGGCCGCGCCGAGGTTAGGCGGGGACACGAGCGAAGCGCAATCGGTCTGCGGCGGTCGGATCTCTACCCGGCGCGGAGGCCCGATGACCCGCAGCTTTCTCTCTGTCTTGATGACGTCGACCCTCGCGAGCGTTCCGCTCGTGGGGATCGTGACCGCGCCCGCGTGTGTGATCAGCGACGGCGACGACGACGATGGTGGCGACGACGGCAACGCCGACGAGACCGACGGTGGGGACGACGCCGCCGACGATGCGGCCGACGATGCCGCCGACGACGCGGCCGACGACGCGGCCGACGACGCCGACGACGATGCGGCCGACGACGCGGCCGACGATGCGGCCGACGACGCGGCCGACGACGCGGCCGACGATGCGGCCGACGAGTCCACCGACGACGCGGCCGACGACGCGGCCGACGATGGCGGCGGCGAGGACTGCCCGGAGGGCGACTGCGCGCAGGAGTGCAACGCGGGCCAGACGTGCGAGTTCGAGTGCGGCGGCGGCGGCTGTCAGCAGAACTGCACGGCCGGGGCGACCTGCACGTTCCACTGCAGCGGCGGCGGCTGCAACCAGGACTGCGACATGGGCTCGGTCTGCACGTTCGACTGCGCCGGCGACGACTGCCCGCAGGCGTGCGACGGAGGCGATTGCACCTTCGACTGCAATGCCGGCTGCACGCAGGACTGCGACGGCGCGAGCGAGTGCACGCTGACGTGCGGAACGGGCTGCACGATCTCGTGCGCCGAAGCGATCTCGTGCTCCGCGGAGTGCGACGACTCGATGTGCATCTGCGACATCCAGGGCTTCTGCTGAACGGAGACGAGCATGACGATTCGAAGCATCAGTGCGATCTGCATGACGCTCGTGCTCGGCGGGCCTGCGGGCTGTGTGATCACCGAGAGCGACGACGACGACGGCGCGGACGGCGAGAGCGGCGATGACGACGACGGCGTCGACGATGCAGCCGACGACGGCGTCGACGACGGGGCGGACGATGGGGCCGACGACGACGCAGCCGACGACGCCGCCGACACGAGCAACGACGGAGCCGACGACACCGACGACGACGACACCGATCCGACCGGGGCCGACGTCGACCCGCAAGAGGGCAACTGGGTCTACGACGAGACGGGCGAGACCTCGAACGACTGCTCGTTCGCGACGCAGCCGACCAACGGCTTCGGCATCTACGTCGTCGCGATCACGAGCCCCGGTGTGTTCACGATCACGCCCGGCGACGGCACGGCGGACTTCGAGTGCGAGTACGCGGAGGGCAGCTACGACTGCCCCGAGCGCCTGCAGGGCGACATCGGCCTCGACCAGGGCACGGGCGCCGATGCCGTCGGCCACATCTACATCGCCGTGGACGGTGCGCTGCAGTCTGCGACCGAGATGAGCGGCGAGCAGCACGGCCGCATCGAGTGCGAAGGCGGCGACTGCGGCCTCGTCGAGCAGTACACCGGCGTAACTTTCCCCTGCGAGTTCACCGTTCCATTCGTAGGGACCGCGCAGTAGCGCGCTCCTCCTCCGAGACGTCCGTGATCCGCGCGGGCCGGCAATGGTGCCGGCTCGCGCGGATACTCGTTGGTCGATGCCGGGACTCCCGTCCCGCCATCTCAACGTTCTCCGGCGCGCTCGCGCAGCGACTTCGCCCAGTCCTCCAGGCCCGCGAGCGTCGATGCAAGGTCGGGATCGCCCTCCGCGAGCTCGCGCAGCGCCTCTTCGACGAGCTGCCGCGCCCTTCGGATGCGAGTGCGCACGGTGCCCTCGGGCAGATCGAGCACGCGCGCGAGCTCGGACGCGGGCATGTCCTCCCAGTAGAACAGCTCGAGCGCGACCTGCAGGTCCACCGGGATCCGCCGCAGCGCCTCGAGCAACAGCCGCTGCGAGCGATGCTGCGCGACGATGCCGGTGGGCGTGGGCCCGAGATCGTGCACGGAGTGCTCGAGCGGATCGAAGCGCTTCTGCTCGCGCTCGCGCCTGCGCAGCTGGGCGAACAGCTCGTGCCGCGCCACGGTGAACAGATAGGTGCGGAACGTGGCCTCGCCGCGGAACCGGTCGCGACTCTCGACGCACGCGAGGAACGTGCGCTGGATCAAGTCGTCGACGCCCTCGTCCACCTTGTTGCGGAAGAACCGACACACCGCCTCGAAGTGGCGCTCGAACAGCGCATTGCCGGCCTCGGCATCCCCCGCCTTCCAGGCGTCCAACAGCTCGAAGTCGGTCACCCGACGAGTGTAGCGCTCATGCGGGACGCAGGCGAAGCAGCGTGATCTCGGCTGGGGCGCCCATGCGAGCCGGTGGGCCCCAGTAGCCGGTGCCGCGGCTCACGTAGATCCACATGTCCTCGTGACGCTCGAGCCCCGCGACGTACGGCTGGGCGAGATACACGAGCAGGTTCATCGGGAAGTACTGCCCGCCGTGCGTGTGCCCCGAGATCTGCAGGTCGTAGCCCGCCTTCGCCGCCGCGAACACCGAGCGTGGCTGATGCGCGAGCAGGATCCGCACGTCGCACGTGGGCGCGCCCGCGCACGCCTTCTTCGGATCCGATGCGTGCTCCGGCACCATCGTGCCCGCCGAGATGTCGGTGACGCCCGCGAGCAACATCGTCGCGCCGTCGCGCTCGATCACCTCGTGCGTGTTCGACAGCACGCGCAGCCCGAGTCGCTCCACCTCGGCGCACCACGCCGGCCCGTCCCAGTAGTACTCGTGGTTGCCGGTGACGAAGAACACCCCGTCCTTCGCCTTCAGCTCGCCGAGCGGCGCGACGTCGGCCCGCAACATCGGCACGAAGCCGTCCACGAGATCGCCGGTGACCGCGATCATGTCGGCCGACAGCGAGTTGGCCACCTCCACGCAGCGCCGCAGGTACTCGCCGCGGATCGTCGGCCCCACGTGGATGTCGGTGAGCTGCACGATGCGATAGCCGTCGAGCGCCGCCGGCAGCCCGTCGATCGGCACGTCGACCTCCACGACGTCGGGCGTGCGTCGGGCCTCGAAGAAGCCGAAGCCCGCGACGCCGCTGGCCGTGCCCACGACACCCATGTGCGCGAGCTGCCCGAAGAAGCCGCGGCGCCCCGGATCGCGCGGCGCGACGTCGGCGTTGCCCCGACGATGCAGCCACACCCGCGCGCGCGACCACGCCCACGCGGCGAGCCGCACGAGATCGATCGCGACCAGCATCACGAGCGCGACCGACGACAGCCCCATCAGCATGTAGCCGACGAGCTGCATCGTGTCGACGACGGCTCCGGTGGCGCCGCTGCGCAGTAGCACCATCGCGGCGACCGGCCCGAGCGCAGCGGCGACGATCACCGCTCGCGTCGCCCGCTTCGCAGGCTTCGACCACGGCGAGTGCCCCACGAGGCGCCGGTCCATGTAGACGTGAAGGCCGATCCACAGGACCGGCATCACGACCATGAACACGAGCATCCTCAGGCCCACGCTGCCATCAACCGCCTTCGACCACGCTGGGGAGATCGGCGACCACCTCGGCCGCACGCGTCTTCTGCAGCGTGACGAGGCCGCGGGTGTTGTCGCTCTTCGCGTACCACACCTCGTCGCCGTTCTCGTCGTAGCTGCGCTGCACCTGCACCGTGATCGTCTTGCGATTCGTGGTGGTCACCGCGTACGCGAAGACGTCCTCGAGCTTGTCGGGCATGTCGTCCTCCTGCACGTAGCCCGACGCCTGCATGCGCACGACCTTGTCGATCCAACCCGCCGCCGAAGCGTTCGGCTCGGTGGAGCCGGGGCTGCTCCAGAACACCGCCTCCGCATCGTCGGGGTTGTGTTGCTGGAACTCGGCGGTCCCATCCGGCGCGCTCACCTTCACGCTCGCGATCTGGTTGGTGTCCACGCCGACGAGGTCGCGCTCCGGCAGCGTCTGCTTGCCGTTCTGCAGCGGCCTCAGCACCTTGGCGTCGAGCACGTACACCTTGCCGCTCTCCGGATCTCGCAAGTAGACGTTGGCACCGCCGTGCACGTTACTGCCGATCTCGAACGTCTTCGGCTCGCGGCCGCGGCGCTTGATCTCGAGCGTGGCGGGGCTCTCGGCGAGCCCGAGGTCGCCGAGCTTGTCGTCGGTGATCCCTTCGAGCACGCGCTTGGCGACGAGCGGCATCAGCCCGTCGAGCGTCGTCTTCGCGTTCTTGCCGGCCTTGAACTCGACGGCCTTGCCGTCGTCCGGCGGCGTCGCGTGCGGATCATCGGCGGGCGGCTCCTCCGGGACCTCGACGAGCGGCTGCGCGCGCACCCACCCGTACCGACCGAGCTCGTCCTCGTACATCGTGATGACGAGGTCGAGCTCGTCGGAGATGTAGTGCACCGACTCGAGCTCGTCGGCTTTGCCGTCGAGCACCTTGATCGCGGTGGGATCGTCGGGCTCGGGCGGGGCGGTCCACACCTGGTACGCGCCACCGAGGGACACCACCAGCACCACTGCATACAGAAGGATCGAGCGCTTCATCGCGCACCTCCGCGGCGCATCCGCGCGCGAATCGCTCCCAGCACGATCACCGCGAGCGGGATACCCAGCACCGTGGAGTAGAACCACCAGGTCTGGCCCTCCTTGGTGTGCTGGATCTTCACGTCCTCCTCGTTCTCGGTCGTACCCGACAGCGCCTCGGCGCCGATGAGCCAGTTCATGCCGTCCTCGATGAAGAGCTGGTTGCCGAGGTTGCGCGTGCCGAAGTCGGAGAAGACCGACGCGTCCGACGTGACGAGCGCGCGCCAGCCCGCTCCCTCGGTACCGCCTTCGATCGCCGCCGCCAGGTTGCGCGCGCTCTTGCTCTCGCCCTGCCCCGCTTCGTACTCGAGATCGATGGGCTCGAGATCGGCCCACACGAACGCGAGCGAGCGGATCGTGAACGTCACGCGGTTCTCGGTGCCCTCGACCTCGTCGAGCGACGTGGCCACCGGCGTGAACAGCACGGCCTTGCGGCCGCTCTGCGCGAGCGACGTGGTGGACGCGTGGTGCGTGATGCCGTTCGTGAGGATGTTGAGCCGATCGCGCTGGTTGTGGAACACCGGCTCGATGCCCTGCTCCGCCGCGAGCACGTCCGAGTTCACCTTCACGCCGAGCTCTTCCACCAAGGCGAGCAGCGGATCGTCCTTGTTCGCATCCGGCGCGCGCGACAGCGCCGGCTCGACGGCGACGAGCAACGAGCCCCCGCTCTGCACGTAGGAGCGCAGCGCGTCGGCCTCGCTCTGGCGGAACTGGGTCATGGGGCCGAGCACGAGCACGACGTCCGCGTCGTCGGGCACCTTCTCCGCGAGTCCTTCGACCGCCCCGAGCGACTTCACCTTGAACCCGAGCCGCTTGAGGATGTCCTTGAACTCGGTGATCTGGAGGTCGAGCACCTTCTGTCCGCCGGTGTCGAACCCCGCTTCGCCATGGCCGGTGGTGAGGTACGCGATGCGCTCGCCGTGGCCCAGCTCGCGCAGGATCGTCTGCACCTCGGAGTCCAGCTTCTTGAGCGTGCGCTTGGCCTTCTCGAGATCCGTGCCGACCTTGAGCTGCCGCGTGATCGGCTTGGGCTTGTCGTCGGCCTCGTCCTCGTCCTTGTCCTTCTTGGCGTCCTTCTTCGCGTCGAGCGGCTCGTCGTCGAGGACGACCTCGCCCTGCGTGAACGTGACGACGCCGTTGTCCTTGACGGACAGCTCCTTCGCGAGCCGCGGTTCGGCCGCCTGATCGATGTACTCGATCGTGATGTTCGGCCCGGCCAGCGCGTCGAAGTACGCGCGCAGCTCCTGCGCGACCTCCGACGAGGGCGGCATGAACACCCGGATGTCCACGGGCGACTCGAGCGACTCGGCGAGCGCCAGCGTGGCGGTGCCCGGCGCCGTGGTCCGGAAGTACGCCAGGTCCCATCGCTCGTTGCGCTTGCTCGCGATGTAGTTGATGGGGAAGACGACGGCGATGACCAGCGCCGCGACGATGCCGTGGCTCACCAGCTCGCGGACGCGACGGACGGGCATCATCACCGGGGAGCTCTCGATCGCGTAGTCCACGACGAGCAGCGGGATGGTGCCGAGCAGCCACACGATGGGCCACAGCGAGCTCCACACGCCGACCCAGCGGTTCTCGGTCTCTTCCGCGAGGGCGAGCCGTTGGAGCACGGACTCGGCGACGGCCGCGTACATCACGAGGGACGCGATGCCGACCAGCACGCAGCTGAGCGCGACGCGATGGCCGAAACGCAGGCCTTCCTCGCGCGCCTGCTTGAGCCCCCGCAAGCGCAGCCCCGCGGCGATGCCGAGCATGGCGACGCCGCAGAGCGTGGACAGGACTTGCTGCTCGTCGAGCCCATCGAGCAGACGCTGCCCGATGAACACGGCGAGCATGCCGACGAGATAGAGGATTCCCGACTGGCTCATCGCCATCTCCTGGCGGCCATGAAGCGGCCGGCGAGCACGAGGAACACGAACGCGACGGACACGAAGTAGACGCAGTCCTCGAGGTTGATCTTGCCGGTCATGAACCCGCGGTAGTGGCGGTCGAACAGGCTCATGTACGAGAAGATGTCCTTGAGCGGTGGGTCGGACACCTTCGCGAGCATCCACGACGTCACGAGGAACACCGACAGCACGACCGCGACGAAGCCGGCGACGAGCTGCGAGCGCGAGATGGCGCTCGCGAACGTGCCGATCGCCGTGACCGCGGAGGCCAGCAGGAAGAGCCCGAGATACCCGGCCCAGATGTGCCCGTACGACACCTTGCCGTTCACGAACACGAGCGCGGGCATCGAGGCGGTGAGACCGATCATGACGGCCATCACCGTCATCGCCGACAGGTACTTGCCGCCGATGATCTGCCAGTCCGCCAGCGGCGCGGAGTCGATCAGCACGATGGTGCCGGTCTGCCGCTCCTCCGCGACCACCCGCATCGTGAGCAGGATGGACGCGACGACGGTGGTGCCGAAGGCGATGAAGAAGAAGTCCTCGATCACCTTGGAGCTCAGCTTGGGCTGATCGCCGACGGCGAACGCGTTGAACAACAACCCGTCGATGACGAGGACGGCGGCGATCACCGCGTATCCCCACATCGAGTTCAGGTAGCCCGCCAGATCGCGGCGGGCGACGAGCAACATGCCTCTCATGCCTGCGCCTCCGGGGACTTCTGCTTGGGGGTCTGCTTGCTCTGCAGCGCCGCGGGCGAGCCCGCCTGCCGCGTGAGCTCGAGGAAGATCTGCTCGAGCTCGCCCATGGCGTCCTGCACGGAGCGCAGGCCCAGCCCGGCCATCACGAGCTCGCGGACGAGCTGCTCGCGCTTGTCGCCCTTGAGCGTCACCGACAGCGACACGAGCTCGCCGTCGACCGGACCCACCTCGTAGCCGTCGACCACCTCGGACTTGCCGAGCACCTCTTCGCAGTTCGCGACCTTGCCGCGCACGACGATCGTGAGCTTCGCGCCCTCGCCGAGCGTGCCCGACAGCTGCTGCTCGGTGCCCTCGGCGACGATCCGACCCTTGTGGATCACGAGGATGCGATCGCACGTCTGTGCGATCTCGTGGAGGATGTGCGAGCTGATGAGCACGGTGGCGGTCTTCTTGAGCGCCTTGATGACCGAGCGCATCTCGACGATCTGGCGCGGATCGAGCCCGCTGATCGGCTCGTCGAGGATCACGAGCTGCGGCCTGTGGATGATCGCCTGGGCGATGCCGACGCGCTTGCGGTAGCCGTGCGACAGCTCCGCGATCACCTGATCGCCGACGTCGGAGAGGTGGCAGGTGTCGAGCACCTTGGGCAGCTCGGCATCGACCTCGCTCTTCGAGCAGCCGCGCACCTGGCCGACCCAACGCAGGAACTCGCCCACCCGCATCTCGCGATACAGCGGAGGATCCTCGGGCAGGAAGCCGATGCGCTTGCGCAGCGCGTCGGTGGCCTCGGTGGCCTCGACGCCGCCGATCACGACCTTGCCGGCGCTCGGCATGAGCAGCCCGGCGAGCACGCGCAGCATCGTCGACTTGCCGGCGCCGTTCAGGCCCAGGAATCCCACGATCTCCCGGTCGGCGATCTCGAACGACGCGTCCTGCACGGCGGGGAACCTGCCGTAGTAACGCGTGAGTCCTTGGACTTCGATCACGTTGTCCTCCATGCGGCTCTTGCCGCGGGCTGCTCAATCCAAGAAGAAGTCGGGCATGGGCTCGACCGACGGGTCGACCGCGTACTGCTTGAAGTCCGTGACGCCTTCTCTGCGCAGCACGTCCTCGTCGATGAAGAAGTTGCCCGTGGTCTCGCGGCTCGGCCGCACCAGGATGGCGTGGGCCGCATCGCCCATGATGTCGACGGTGCGGCTGTGCTTCATCATGGGATCGCCGCCGATGAGCTTGATGGCCGCGGTGGCGATCGCCGTCTTCGGCCACAGCGCATTCACGGCGACGCCCTTGTCGCGGAACTCCTCGGCCATGCCGAGCACGCACATGCTCATGCCGTACTTCGCCATCGTGTAGGCGACGTGGTCCTTGAACCAGCGCGCCTTCATCGACAGCGGCGGCGCGAGGTTGAGGATGTGCGGATTGGACGCCTTCAACAGATGGGGCAGGCACGCCTGCGAGCACAGGTACGTGCCGCGCGTGTTGATCTGGTGCATCAGATCGAAGCGCTTCATGGGCGTCGAGAGTGTGCCGGTGAGGCTGATCGCGCTCGCGTTGTTCACGAGGACGTCGATGCCACCGAAGCGATCCACGGTCTTCGCCACCGCGTCGAGCACCTGCTCCTCGTAGCGGATGTCGCACAGGAGCGGCAGCGCCTTGCCACCGGCCTTCTCGATCTCGTCGGCGGCCGTGTAGATGGTGCCCGGCAGCTTCGGATGGGGCTCGGTCGTCTTCGCTGCGATGACGACGTTGGCCCCGTCTCGCGCCGCACGCAGCCCGATCGCGAGCCCGATGCCCCGGCTCGCACCGGTGATGAACAGGGTCCGATCCTTCAGGGTCGTCACGGGCGGGAAGATAGCCGAAAGCGTGCGGCGTCGGGAGCACGCCCCCACCGCCGCCCTCGCACCGCTCTCCGGCCCGCGCTCAGCCCTGGGGCGGATTCACGACGAGGCCCAGCCCCGCCCCGGTCATGTCCGAGTACGTGTACGGGCCGACGAGGCCGGTCGTGGTGGTCGTCATGTGACTCTGAGGATGGACCTTGAACGCGAGCTCGGCGTCGCGATCGACGACCCAGACGTAGCCCTCGGAATCGATGCTGATGCCCACCGGATCCTGGCAGCCCGGGAGCGCGATCTGGTCGTCGATGAGCGTGCGCGAGGCGACGTCGGCCTGGATGAGGGCGCACGGGTCGTTGCTCGCCGCCCACATGTTGCCGTCGCGATCCGCCATGAGCCCGCGCGCACGCGAGGAGTTCGGCGTGTCGATGACGGTGAACGTCTCGCTGGCCGCCGCGAAGTACAAGAGTCCCCCGTTCCAGTCGCCCATCCACACGTCGCCCATCGCATCCACCGCGATGCCGTACGGGCTCTCGCCGTCCGGCACTTCCCAGCGATCGACGACGAGGCTCTCGCCGTCGATGCGCACGAGCGGGCCCGGACCGCGGCCCACCGAGTACAGATCGCCCGCGGCATTCACCGCGCCGCCGTACGGGCCGTAGTCGGTGTCGCCCTGCGTGTCCCAGTTCGGGATGTCGACCTCGTCGAGCAGTGCACCATCACCGCCGTCGCGTCGTTGGAAGCGCGCGGTGTTCTCGTCGAAGCGCCACCATCCGACCCACAGACGATCGTCGTCGGGCTGACACGGATCGTTCTCCACGCCGGCGTCCCATGCCGTCGGTCGCGGCCCGTGGTGATGGTTGTCGTCGGGCTCGAGCGAGTAGTGCCACAGCATGCACTCGTCCTCGCCGAACGGGCGCACGTCGCCCGCACCACCCGAGGTGTCGATGGTGCCGTTGCCGTTGGCGTCGATGCAGCGCTCGTTCTCCGACGCGAACTTCGTCACGCTGCCCGCGCGGTTGCTGACCGCGACGTCGCCCTCGAGGTTCACGGCGGTGCGCGACGGATCGTCCTCGCCGTTGGTGGGCCCGCTGTAGTAGCGCGCGAGCTCCATGCCGGACATCGTGTCGATCTTCGACACCGTGCCCTCGGGCGAGTTCGCGATCCAGATGATGGAGAACGTGTTCATCCCCATCATGCCACCGCCGCTCATGCAGTCGCCGCCGCCGCCGGTCTGGTTGCCGGTGCCCGCATCGAGCTTGTCGCCCGTGTCGTCGATCGCGTCGTCGGCCGAGACCGCCGTGCCCGCCGTGCCCGAGTCGTCGACGTTGATCCCGCCCGAATCGTCGCCGGTGCCGTCCGACGCCGAGCTCGGCGGAGATTCCTTCCCACAGCTGACGGCGATCCAACCGACCGCGATCGGTCCGATCACCCACATCGTTCGGCGCATACCTGTCCCCCGATCGGGAGTATGCCCCCCCGGGCGGGGTCCGTCGAACCCAGTGCGCGGGCTCGATGCGTAGAGCAGCTCACCATTGCGGCAGTGGAGGCTCGCGGTGGCGGTTCGACACGACCCGGTCACGCCTCTGCCAAGCTCCCGCCATGCGCTGGTTCGCGCGCGGCGACATCGACGGCTTCTTCGGGCTCGCGCTCGACAACCTCGTGCAGCTCCTGTTGATCGACGCGCTCTGCCGTCACGTGCTCGGTTTCGGTGACGAGCTCTTGTACGGGCGCGTGCTGCCGGGCGTCGCGGTGTCTCTGCTCGTCGGCAACCTCTACTACGCCTGGCAGGCGCGCAGGGTGGCCGAGCGCGAGGGCCGTTCGGACGTGTGCGCGCTGCCGTACGGCATCAATACCGTTTCGCTGTTCGGACACGTGTTCCTCGTGATGCTGCCAGCGGAGTTGGCGGCGTCGGCGGCCGGTCATCCGGATCCGACGCGGGTCGCGTGGCACGCCGGCATCGTGGCGACGCTCGGCTCGGGCGCGATCGAATTCTTCGGTTCGTTCGTCGCCGAGCACCTGCGCCGGTGGACGCCGCGGGCGGCGCTCTTGGCCACGCTCGCCGGCATCGCGCTCGGGTTCATCTCGCTCGGCTTCCTGTTCCGAACGTTCGCGAACCCACTCGTCGGGCTCGCGACGCTCGGCATCGTGATGCTCACGTACTTCGGGCGCGTTCGGTTCAAGGGGAAGATCCCGGGCGGGCTCGTGGCGGTGGGCCTGGGCATCGCGCTCGCGTGGGCGACGGGCATGGCCCCGGTCGGCGCCGAGCCGGTGATGACAGGCTTGCGCGTGCCGGTGCCGATCGTGGGCGACCTGGTGGACGCGATGGGCGAGGGCTACCTCCTCACGTACTTCTCCGTGATCCTGCCGATGGGCCTCTTCAACCTGGTCGGCTCGCTGCAGAACATCGAGTCGGCCGAGGCGGCCGGCGATCGCTTCCCGACGGCGCCGTCGCTCGCGGTGAACGGACTGGGCTCGATCGCCGCCGGCGTGTTCGGCTCGTGCTTCCCCACGACGATCTACATCGGCCATCCCGGCTGGAAGGCGATGGGCGCGCGAGCGGGCTACTCGATCCTGAACGGCGCGTTCGTGACGCTCGTGTGCACGACCGGCACGCTGTCCTTGCTCGCGTGGGCGGTGCCCGTCGACGCGGGCATGGCGATCGTGCTGTGGATCGGCCTCGTGATCACGGCGCAGTCGTTCCAAGCGACGCCGCGCGAGCACGCACCGGCGGTGGTCATCGGCCTGCTGCCGGGCGTCGGCGCATGGGGCACGTTGATGGCGAAGAACGGCTTGCGGGCCGCGGGTGTGGGCTCACCGGGCGGCCCCGAGTTCACGCCGGCGCTCATCGATCGCTTCGCCGCGAGCGACACGTGGATCCACGGCGCCTTCGCGCTCGAGCAGGGCTTCATCTTCACCTCGATGATCCTCGCAGCCGCGACGGTCGCGATCATCGAGCGCCGCTTCCCACTCGCCGCGCTGTGGTGCGCGCTCGCAGCGATGCTGTCCGCCACCGGCCTGATGCACGGCTACCGCTTCACCCCGGCCGACACCGTCGTCGCGCTCGTACCCGCCTGGCCGTGGGCGATCGGCTACGCGATCATGGCGCTCGCGTTCCTCGCGGCCCCGTACGTGACCGAGCCCGACGACGCAGGCCACGGGTGAGCCGCTTCGTCGCGTACGCGAGAACTGGACACGCGACAACGGCGGCTACAGCAATTCGCAAATGCAGTCGCACACTTCGTGGGGCGGGAATCCGCACCCCATCCACTGAGCCTCTTCGGGTGGAGCCATAGGAATCGGGCCGCACACCTCCTCGTACGGATAGAACAGCAGCTCTATGCGTTCCTCGAGCTCACGGAGGATGGGTTGCCCGTCGTTGGGCGAGGGGCAAACCGGCCCACTGCCACCACACCCGGTGGCGAACCCGCCGAAGAACACGCAGCGAGGCGCCACGCGCCCGAGCGCGCAGCCCGACTCCCGCGTCAGCTCCACCGAGTAAACGTCGACCCACTGACAGGTCGACTGCCCAAATTCCTCGCTGGGCTCGATCGAGACCGCATCGCACTCGGCCTCGGACAGCGCCGTCGCACACAGTGTGAAAGGATCCTCTGCTCCAGATCCTGTGGTCGAACTGCCGGACCCTTCGCTAGGCCCGCTCGACCCAGTCGTAGTGTCATCTCCGGTTGCCCCATCCGAGGTCGACACACCCGCTTCGTGCGCGCCATCTGAGGACGGGGAGCTCGCGGTTGCGGTCTCGTCGGCTCCATTCGTATCGGAGCCCGATGCCTCGGCCTCCTCGCTCGACTCGTTGTCCGAGGTTCCACCTGACGACTGGACGCATCCGGCGGCGAGCAGCGTGAAGCAAAGCGATGCAGGTCTCATGACTCCCCCTCTCTTGCGGCACAATCTCCGTCCGCGAATCCGTACTTGCGACGTGCAATCTGGAGCTGCTTGCGAACCTCGTCGATAGGCCGCGTATCATGGGATTGAGCCAGCTGCCGCGCGTTAGAATGAAGGCGTCGATACGAGTCCAGCCAAAGTTTTGGATCGTCGCCAACAATGGAACCACTCGCCGAGACGTGTGCCAATGCAGCATCTATCGCGAGCCTCGCTGCAGCAGCACGATCCGGGGTGGGCTGAATGAGCGCTTGCATCGCGTCCGCATGCGCGGGCAGCACAGCATGATCGCCGATGCGCGCAATGGTGCAAGAAAGATGCTTGCGACTTGCCGATTCCACCGCCGCTTCGGATCCAGGAATGGAGCAGGAAGCGACTCCAATGGCCAAGAGCAGAGATGGGTAGGAATGCCTCATTGGCTCGGCCTCACTGCGGCTCGTCATCCACGGTCGCCGCGGCGTAGCAGAAAGTGCGCGTCGTGATTCCAGCTTGCGGAACGGCGACCTTGTCGATAAACACCTCGACACACTTGCCAGCAAGCGTTGGGTCCTCGACGGCCACCATAGACTTCACGTCGTGGGACGCATCCGTCGTATTTGAAACCAGATTGCCCTGAAGACTGCAAGCGCTTCCCGACGGCAATCTGATCCTTACGCTCAGATCTACGTCGCTGAAGTTATGCGCACCCGATTCGGATGCATCCTCCATCTGAAGCATCACACATTTAACGATCTTGATCCCAGCCGGCAAAGGTGTGGTCCACGCCAGCGTTGATGAATCTGCAGTGAAGCTCCAAAAGGTATTCTCTTGCATCTTGGTCCGAACGTTTCCGAGCGAACCGACCCCGGACTCCTCGAGCCAACGCACCTTTGCTCGACCTACGCCATAGAGATCGTTAGATCCAGTAGTACGCTGAGCGGTGCTGACATTGGTATTTGTTGGAGTCGTACTGTAGTGCCGATCACCCATCGCCAGCATGACGGTTTGGAGGGCGCCAGGGTAGTTCACCCACGCAACGCCCTTCGCGACCCAGAAGTCCTTCACGACAGCGGCCAGACCAGCGACGATCGGAGCAGCATAGCTGGTGCCGCTCGCGGGCCCTCCGGAAGCGGCGTCATCGACGACCCAACCCTCCAGCCCGCGATCATCCGTGTGGTAGAAAACCCTGTTGGGGCCCACGAGGTCGATCAGCGACAGGTTGCCCACGCCGCCGCCAGCTAGCGCGACGATGTCACCGCCACGCGTAGAGCTGACCTGGTCCACCAAGCACCATAAGTACGAATCATCCTGGCATCCAGAGGTGCAGTTCTCTCCGACCTTGCGGCATGCGTCGTAGGAATTGACAGCGAGAGTCTTCGTTAGATCAGCTGGGAAATGGTGTTGCATAGCGACGTGGGGCCGGAGTAGTTCCCAGCAGCAGCGACCACTAGCGCGCCGTCGTCGAACGCGTTCTCTGCCGCGGTTTCGACGATATTGATGGCCTCAGCATTGCACGAATCCCCGCCGACTCCCAACGACATGTTGATGATGTCAGCGTTCTGAAAGGCGGCCTTGTCGATGGATGCGGCAATACTCGTGAACTTGAAGCCGGCCTTCCACTTCCCGTAATATAGGAGGAAAGCCTCCGGCGCCATTCCGCTGGCCCACCGTTCCCAGTCGTCCGAGTGACAGACCCCACCCCAATCCGGGTCATTCAGAGCCCGACCACATCCCTGATCATCGGCATAATCGCCGAGCGCGGCTGCCGCGCTGATCGTTCCATGCGATAGCCCAAGCACGGGGTCGCCGGGCTCGTTTTCGTCGTCCCAATTGGAGACGAACTCGCAATAGTTGAGATCTCCATTCGAATCGTCGCACGCATATCTCCCAAGAATTCGACTATTCGAGCAATTCGCCGAATCCATGAAAGCACAGGCATCGTCCTCGAATGGATATTCCTCGATCACGGCGATCACAATCCGTCCAAACCCATGACGACCTGGGTTTGCCTGCGCGCCGTCATAGCCTTGCATCGACAGTGATTGACCATCCGTTCTTTCGGACAACCCGCTCTCGCCTTGCCGCCAGTATGGCGGCCCCACCTGCGTCGTCACCTCGCCGTTCGCGTTCGAGATTACGGCGAGATCGTTGCGCGCGGCCAGAAGATCCAGAGCAGTCGCGGGCACCGAAACTGAAATCCAGCCGCCCGACGGCGAGGTTCCCTCGACGGTCCCGCCCAGTTCTTCAATTGCCGCTCGCAACTCTGCGGACATTTCGTCGAGCAGTTCGGCGCGGTCGGTCATCATGACCTCGCGTTGATCGACGAGCGCGGCGTAGTCCTCAGCCGCCATGGTGTGAGCTGAGCCGAGGAGAGGCAAATCCCACTCGGGAAAATTCCGGAGACGGAGATCGAGAAATAGCGGTCCAATTTCTGGCGATTCGTCGACCACGTGCATCACGTTCGCATCGACGAGCGGCGGCCCCCACTCCTCCGGCGGCTCGTACGGCGCCTCGTTCGGGGTGCGCCAGATTCGAAAACCAATCTCGATGGTTCCGTCGTCGAGTGGCACACTCCAGGATTCGTCGTTGTAGGTAAACTGGTCGCCGAGGTGCGTCCAAGGTCGCGCGGTTGCCTGTTCGATCTCCGGAGTGACGAAGCCGCTCGCCGAGATCAGGACCGAAGATCCGTCCTCAGCGACGTTGCGAATGCTCTCGTGGACCAACTCTCGCCCAGTAGCTTCGTCGACCTCGCCGGCTCTCAATGAGAACGGTTCTCGCGGAGGCGTGCCCCCTTCTTCGGCCTCGTCGGCACAGCCGACAAACGAGAGAGTGACGCCCAGCACGCATCCGTGAGGGACTGAGCCACGCGGTCGTCTCCGCCATCCTGCGTTCACGAGACCTCCTCCTGCCAGATATCGCGGCTTCCACCTTACACCTCCACGTTGTCATTGTCAACGAGGAGGCTCAGAAAGCATGTAACCCAAGCAAATCTCACGCAGACCCCGTCAGAGGCGGGATCCGGCGCCCTCGCGGCGCTCCGTATCGTCGGCCGGCGATCCCCCCGTGAAGTAACTGGGCCCCCTACTGACCCGCGCGCGGGCATCGCGCTATCGCGATCGTTGCTGGGCCTGCCGGTGTTCGCGGACCGCGGTCGTCATCGGGCGCACGTCGACGAAACGCAAGCGCTCCGCGTGATCGATGCCGGGTAGCACCTCACTGCTCGCGATCGCCTCGTACCGGTCGCCGCGCAGCGCGAAGAGGTCGAGCTGGCCCTTTCGCCAGTACCAGACCTCGCGGACGCCGAGCTTGCGGTAGATCTCCAGCTTGTCGATGCGACCCGAGGTCCACACGACCTCGATCGCGAAGTCCGGGCGCGCGGGATCCTCGACGTCGCCGACGACGTAGCACTCGTCGGGCTCGGCCCCGCGCTCGACGGCCTTGTCCTCGAGCGTCCACGAGCCGTAGGGCGTGATCGCGACCTCGCGCTCGAAGCACCAGGCCTCGACCAGGCATCCGATCATCGACTTGATCACCTCGTGCGTGCGCGAAGGGGCGAGGATCTCGAGCCTCCCCTCGAGGTAAGCGAAGCGCGGCGCCGAACGATCGCCGCGGATCTCCATCAGCCGCTGGAAGTCCGCCCACGTCGCGCCGTCGAGCACGACGAGGCCGTCGTGATCGTCGCGCGGTCGGGGGGCGTCGGTGAGGGCGGGCTCGCCCATGATCCTCACGATAGCACGTCCCTACGGGAAGCTCGCGCCGTCGGGCGCGTCGGCTTCGAGCCACTGCGTGATGAGCTGCTGATCCGCCGCCGAGATCGTGCCCATCTCGCCTTCCACCTGGCACAGGAACGGCGGCATCGGCAGCGGCATGTGGTTCACGACGCGCTCTTTCACGCCGAGATACGCCGGCATCTCTTCGAAGCCCATCGGGAAGATGCCGGTGTAGAGGGCGTGGAAGTCGGCATACGTCCCCATCGGTTGCGCGTGGGACTTGTAGTCGACGAGCGGGCCCGGCGGGACGTTGTCCGTGTAGTGACAGCCGCAGTTGCGCAACAGGAGCTCGCCGATCACGGTGGGGATCTGGCCCTCGCCGTCGCCGTACTCGATCACCGTCGCCGGATCCGTGCTCGGATCGAGCGCCTCGAGCGAGCACAGCCGCAACGGGATCGGATCGGTGTCCGACGTGGGCGTCGTGTCCGTCATCGTGTCGGTGACGGACGGATCGTCGTCGCCGCTCGTGGACACGGACGTCGTGCCGTCCGCGCTCGTGTCGTCCGGATTCGAGTCGTCGTCGTCGTCGTCGTCGTCGTCGTCCGGCGCCGACGGATTGTCGTCGTCGTCGTCGTCGTCGTTCGACCCCGACGTGTCCCCCTCCGGCGCCGCCGACGAGTTGCAGCCCAGCACGAGCACCCACGAAAGACCAAGACGACGGAGCCTCAACCGAAGACCTCCGTCGTCCATGGTGCCGAACCACCCGCGCCTTCGACAAGGGCGCGGGCAGCGAAGCGCGTCAGCCCGGCGGATCCGTGTAGTTCGACAGATCGCCGCCGCCGACCTCGTAGACGGAGCTGCCGGCGGTCGCCCAGAAGTGATAGAGCGGCCCGAAGCCCATGCCCTCGACGACGACGCCCGCGGTGCCGGCGTACGAGAACAGGTTCTCCTGCACCCAGCCGTCCTCGGGATCGAGGCGATACTGGCCGATGAAGTCGCTCGTCATGTCGGAGACGTACACGTACGGGATGCCCGTGTTCGGATCCGTCACGACTTCGAGCCCGTCCATGTGATCGCCGGCCAGCGGCGGGAAGTAGAACGCGATGCCCCACGTGTTGGTCTGCGCGCAGTACTGCAGCACGCGGCGCCAGCTCTCCGAGCTCGCGTACCACACACCGTGCACGTCGTCGTAGCCGACCTGCGCGAAGTTGTAGGCCCACGGCGGCGGGTTCGAGATCACGCTGGTGCCCACGCCGAGCACGTTCTCCGTGAGCGCCGTGCCCCCGATGTACACGCGATCCCCCAGCGCGTAGATCTCCGACTGGCTGAGCGACGGCGTGCCGAACGAGGGAATGGTCTCCACGTACGTGAGCACGCGAGCCTCGATGGGGCCCGGATCCATCGGATTGTCGGGGTGCTGGTTGGGCTCGAGCATCCCGTCGGCGTCGGTGTCCTGCAGCTCCACCGAGTAGACGTCGATCGAGTTGGAGTAGTTGAGGACGTAGAGCTTGTCCTCGAAGCCGTCGACGTCGTAGCCGCCGAGGAACGGCGTGCTGTTCTGCAGGAACTCCGCGAACTGGTAGTACTCGCCGGTCGGCGTGACCGTGCCGACCTCGACGAGCGGCTGGCACGAGCCGACGCCGGCCGCGATCACGCAGCCCTGGTTCGACGCCGGATCACACGTGGCGGACACCTCCCAGACGGGCGGATCGACGGCGTCGTTGCACACCATCACCTTGTCGCCCATGCACGTGTTCATGCCGGGCGTGCACACGACGCAGCCCTCGCCGGGCACGCAGAAGTCGGGGTCGCAGTTGTCGTTGCCGAGCGTCTGCCCGTTGTCACCGCACTCCGTCGCGTAGTTGTCCTCGCAATAGATGCCGGGCTCTTTGAACTTGCAGAACGTGTCGGTGCCGACGTCGAACAGGGTGCCTTCGTCGTCGGCGTCTTCCGCGTCACCCGAGCCGTCGTCGGCGCTGTCCATGCCGTCGCCGGTCGGCGCCGTCGCGCTCGCCTCCGGGTCGCTCGCGGTCACGTTGGAGACGGAGCCGATGCCGCTCGTGCCGACGTCGTCGGAACCGTCGCCGGCCGATTCCTTGGCGCAAGCCAACAGCGGCACCACGAACCACAGATGCTTCGTCTTCACGGCAACCCCGTCCTCCCGAGCGCGTCCGCCCCCAGTCATGGACACCACTCGGGTCCACGATTCTACCGGCAATCGGCGGGATCCGATCGGATCGTCGCGCCCGCGCGCGGCCCTCGGTGAGGTCGGCTACGCGGCGTTCCGCGCCGATGCGTCGCGAGACGCACAAACGCGGGCGTTGGGGTCGGGCGCCCTCGGGTCGACCCGGGGGATCCGCTATCCGGGAGGATCGGTGTAGTCGGACAGATCGCCGCCGCCGACCTCGTACACGGAGCTGCCGCCGGTCGCCCAGAAGTGGTTGAGCGCGCCGAAGCCCATGCCCTCGACGAGCGAGCCCGACGTGCCGGCGTACGAGAACAGGTTCTCCTGCACCCAGCCGGCTTCGGGATCGAGTCGGTACTGACCGATGAAGTCGCTCGTCATGTCGGAGACGTAGACGTAGGGGATCCCCGTGTTGGGGTCGGTGACGACCTCGAGACCGTCCATGTGATCCCCCGCGAGCGGCGGGAACAGGAACGCGATGCCCCACGTGTTCGTGGCCGCGCAGTGCTGGAACACGCGGCGATCGCCCTCGTTCGACGCGTACCACACGCCGTGCACCTCGTCGTAGCCGATCTGCGCGAACCACCCCGACCAGCCGGGCGGCGTGGTGATCACCGTGGTGCCGACGCCGAGCACGTTCTCGGTGAGCTGCGAGCCGCCGATGTAGAGGCGATCGCCGAGCGCGTAGATCTCCGACTGGCTGATCGACGGCGTGCCGAATGCGGGGATGTTCTCGAGGAACGCGAGCGTGCGCTCCTCGATCGGGCCCGTGTTCTCCGGGTTGCTCGGGTGCTGGTTGGGCTCGAGCTCGCCGTCCATGTCGGTGTCGAGCAGCGTGACCTGGTAGACGTTGATCTGGTTGCCGTTGAGCACGTACAGCTTGTCGTCGAAGCTGTCGACGTCGTAGCCGCCCATGAACGCGGTGGCGCCCGTCTGGAAGTCGGCGAACTGGTAGTACTCGCCGGTCGGCACGACGTCGCCGATGCGCGGCAGCACCATGCACGTGCCGGTGGCGAGATCGCAGCCCTCGCCCGCGGACGGGTTGCACGTCGCGGCCACGTCCCACACGGCGGGATCGACCGAGTCGTTGCACACCATCACCTTGTCGCCCATGCACGTGTTCTGGCCGGCGAGGCACACCGTGCAGCCCTCGCCCGGCACACAGATGTCCGGGTTGCAGTTCTCGGTGCCGATCTCGTTGCCGTTGTCACCGCACTCGGTGGCGATGCCGTCCTCGCAGTAGATGCCGGCCTCGCGGAACTTGCAGAAGCTGTCCGCACCGACGTCGAACGAGATGCTGTCGTCGCCGTCGTCCGCAGTGCCGTCGGCCGACGCCGCATCGTCGTCGCCCTGCCCCGTCGCGGACGGATCGTCGTCGGCCGCCGTGTCGCCGCCGGTGGGCGTGGTGACCGTGCCGATGCCGTCGTCGCCACCACCGTCGTCGCGCTGGCCCGACTCCCCCGCACAGGCCACCAGCGGCACTACGAGGCCCAACCAATGCTGCGTCTTCACGGTCCCCGTCCCTCCGAGCGTCCGCATCGCTCGACCACATCATACAAGGAGTCGGGCGGGCCGGATCGGAGTTATTTGCCGACCGGGACCACGTTGCAGGCCACCGCGATCCCGTCGACCGCCTCGGTGAAGAACTCGGCGTAGCTCGGCGCACAAACGTCGCCCACGAGCCCATGGGTGAAGCTCTGGGTGAACTCCACCAATCGCGGCGCGATTTCGGCGCCGCGCATGCCGTCCCACTGCTCCGCGATGCAGTCGTTGGGTTTCTCGTGGCCCACGAGCCCCAACACGACCACGTTGTCGTCGCCGCCCTTGGCCGCGAGCACGTCCGCGGTCCAGTCCGAGGGATTCCCCGCGGAGGCGCCGTCGTCCTCCTCGTCGGTGATGATCACGAGCACGAGGAGCGCGCCCTCGCGGAGGAAGCCGGCGTTGCAGATCCCGACGTCCGCGGCGAACGGATGGAGCACGGCCGCGACGGCGTCGATCGGGCGCTCGTGGCCGTCGCCGTCGATGCCGACGCGCGCGGCGCACGAGAACTTCGCGTCGAGATCGTCGGCGGCCGTGATGAAGCGCTTGCCGCTCGCGTAGGGCCGGCAGTCCGCCGCACTCGTCTCGGTGGTGAGCGCTCCGATGCGCTGGCAGCCCGTGCCGTTCCACGCGTTTGCGTCGGTCGTCACGACGCCGACGTGATAGTCCGACGACGGCAGGATCGTCTCGATACCGGCGATGAAGCCGGGGAAGCTCGCGACGAGGTTGGCCTGCTCGTCGGCCATGCTCTCGGAGTTGTCGATGACGAACAGGACGTCGACCTGGCCGCAGGCATCGGTGCTCGCGCTGCCGTCGTCGCCGTCGACGCTCGGCGCTGCGTCGTCGGAGCTCGACGCGTCGCCGCTCTCGCTGCCCGACTCGTCGTCGCCGCCGTCGTCCTCGACCTCGCCGAGGCCGTCGAGCGAGTCGGCCGGGCCGGCCGTGCACGCAGCGACGAGGAGCGCGAGGGGGACGAAGCGAGCGGCACGCGTCACGCTCGCGGCATCGACCGGAGCGCGGCTTCGCTACACGAGCGTCACGCGCTCACCCGTGAGCTGCACGCGACCGTCGCGCGCGAGCTTCCCGAGATGGGCCGCGAGCGAGCGGCGGGCGAGCGGCCACAGGAGCGTGGGCGTGTCGGCGTAGGCCTGCGCGAGCACGTCGTCCATCGCGGTGGCGCCGGCGGCGAGCGCCGCGACGACCTTGGCTTCCCGGGCGAGCCGATGCGCGATGTAGTGGTCGACGATCGCGCGGGGATCCTCGAGCACCGGCCCGTGCGCCGGCACGAGCTGCGCGGTCCCGAGCGCACCGACGCGCGCGAGCGAGTCGAGGTAGTCGCGCATGTCGCCGGCGTCCTCGGGGTCGACGAGGATCGTGCCCTCGCCGGCCACCATGTCGCCCGCGTGCGCGACGTTCGAGCGCTCCTCGAGCCACACGAGGTGGCCCGGCGCGTGGCCCGGTGTGAACACGGCCCGCAACGACACGCCATCGCCGAGCTCGATGCGCGCGCCGTCGTCGACGACGCGATCGACCGCGAACGGCACGCGCTCGGCGGTGGCAGCGTGCGCGACGACGGGCACGCCATGGCGGTCGCGCAGCGCCGGCGCATAGCCGATGTGATCGGGATGGTGGTGCGTCACGAGGACGGCCGCGAGCGCGCGCCCCTCGGCCGCGAGTGACTCGATCACGTCGTCGAGCACGCGGCGCTCGTCCTCGTGCGGCGTCGCCGGCTCGATCACCGCGACGCGATCGCCCGCGACGACGAGGGTGTTCGTCGTCGTCGCCGGCGGCAGCGTCGGCGTGCGCAGCGGCAGCACCCACAAGCCATTCGCGACCGCTCGCGCGCGCTCGTGCACGGCAGACGATCGTAGCAGCTCAGTGAGCCGCGACGAACGTCTTCGCCCACTGCCCGATCGCATAGTCGCCGACGGGCTGGCCGCGGAAGTAGGCCTCGTCCGGGCCGCCGATCAACGCGGCATCGCAGGCGGGGGGCTCGGCGCCGGCGAGCACGTCGCTGCCGATGACCTTGCCCGTGGCGGCCTCGACGACGCGAATCGGCTGATCGGCACGCGTGCGCGCGTAGGTCGGCCCCTCGCTCCGCGTGCCGGGCACCGGCACGAAGGCGACCTTCTGCACGGTGTCGTAGGCGCACACGCCGAGCTCGACGGTCGTCGGCGCGTCGATGCACACGACGAGCTGCGCTTCCTCCACCGCCGCGGGCTGCGGCGTGTCCATCGTCAGCACGCGTCCCGCCGCCTCGTACTTGCCGCGCTCGCCGAGTCGCGCGGCCGCCATCGGTGCCTTCCCCGTCCCCGGCACGTACGCCGCGGATCCGGCGACCGCCTCGCCCGCACAGGCGTGCACGAGCTGGCCGGCGGCCTTCGCTTGGCTCATGCCCTTCTGGAAGGCCTCACAGCCGGAGAAGACCGTGAGCAACGAGAGACACCCGAGACGGAAAGTCCGCATTGCCGTCGTCGCTTCGCAAGGAGCGTGCCGCGCCCCGGGTCGCGGAACCGCAGCCCCACGATGTGCCAATCCGTCACCTCGCCCCAGCTCGTGCCTCCCGATCCGGGGCCACCTGCGAGTCGCTCACCCCCAGGGATCGATGATCGCCGCGCCCGTCCTCGCGATGTCCGAGGAGTTGCGCGTCACCACGCTCAGGCCGTGCACGATGGCCGTGGCCGCCAACATCGCGTCAATCACCGGCACCGGCTTGCCCGCCAGCTCTGCTCGCGCACAGATCCGCCCCCACTCGATCGCAACGGGCTCGTCGATCGGCAGAACGCGCTCTGCGAAGCGGTCTCGGAGCTCGGCGAACCAGCGCTCGAACGCCGATCGACGACGGGACGCGCGAAGCTTGGTGATCCCCTTCTCGAGCTCACCCAGGGTCACCACGCTGACGAACTCGACGCCGTCGACGAGCTCGCCGAACCATGCCTCCACCTTGGGCGACGGACGCGGCTTCGTGAACTCCGACAGCGCGCACGTGTCGATCAGATAGGCCACAGTCGGCTCACAGATCGATGTCCCGCCCCGTGTCGGCGGGCCGGGTCACGTCGAGACCACCCGACACCCGCGGCGCACTGCGCAGTACGTCGATGAGGGGGCGCCGAGGTCGCGCGAGACGGGCCCACTCCTTCACCGACACCACGACGACGGTGTCCGTGCCGCGACGCGTGATCGTCTGCGGTCCGTGGCGGAGGGCCTCCTCGACCACCTCGCTGAAGCGATTCTTCGCGTCTTGCAGTGGCCAAGACTTCCGCGCACGTGCCATCCGGCCAGACTAGCCAGACTAGCCAGATTGCGCAAGCGTGCACCTCACGCGACGGCGACGACGGTCTTGCGCTTGCGACGGCGGTAGCGGGCGCGGCACGGCATGCGCGGGCCCACGAGCATGCGGTCGTAGTCGGGCTCGTACCTGGGCTCGAGCAGCTCGAAGTCGAAGTTGCGGAGCAGGTGGCTCCACAGCGCGCGCAGCTGCAGCTGCGCGAACACGATGCCCATGCAGCGATGGCGCCCGCCGCCGAACGAGATCCAGCCCATCGGGTTCTTCTTGTCCTCGTCGCGCTCGGGGCCGAAGCGCTCCGGATCGAAGCGGTTCGGATCCTTGAACACCTCGGGGATGCGATGGGCCATCGCCGGCGACGTGATGAGCATCGAGTTCTCGGGGATGTGGTAGCCGCCGTACTCGAACGCCTTGAGCGCGCGCCGCATCATCATGATGATCGGCGGGTACAGTCGCAGCGTCTCCTTGATCGCGCACTCGAGCGACGACATCGCGCGCAGGTCCTCGAGCGTGAGGTCTTCGCGGTCGCCCAGGATGCGGTCCTGCTCCGCGCGCAGCTTGCCGATCCACTGGGGGTTCTGGTTGAGCAGGATGCCCGTCCACGCGAACGTGACGCCGCTCGTGTGGTGACCCGCGAACATGATCGCGAGCAGCAAGCCCGTCATCTCGTCCTCGGTGAGCGCGCGGCCGTCCTTGTAGTGCGCGTCCATGAGCGTCTGCAGGAAGTCCTCGCTCGACGTGCCCTTGGCGCGGCGCTCCTTCACGATGGCCGAGATGAGCTCGCCGAGCTTCGCACGCGCGCGGTCGCGCTTGCGGAACGCCGGGATCGGTAGGTGCGGGGCGAAGAACGCGAGCAGGTTCAGCCCGCCCTCCATCTCGTAGTAGAGCTTCTGGAACTCGCCCGACAGCTTCTGGCGGAAGCCGTTGCCGAGCAGCGAGCGGCTCGACGTGTAGATCGTGAGCTCGTTGCCGGTCTGATAGAGGTCGATGACGCCCTCGTCGCCCCACTTGCCGAAGAAGTCCTCGGCCTCCTCCACGAAGCCGGCGGCGTACGTGCGCAGCCGCGTCTCGCGCAGCGCGTCGTGGAAGAACGCGAGCTGCTCCTTCATGATCTCGGGCTCGGCGTCGTACGCGATGCCCTTGCCGAAGATCGGGGTCATCAGCTTGTAGACCTCACGCATGTCGACGTCGTCGTCGGCGAAGCGGAAGAACTTCTGGTGCGCCTTGGGACCGCTCATCACCACCGACAGCGGCGATCCCGGCAGCTTGATCCCGAACACCTCGCCGTACAGGTCGCGGCCGCGCTGGAAGAGCGTGACCGGGCGCTTGCGCATCTCGATGGCGTGACCGACGAACGGCAGCCCGCCCGAGAGGATCGGCGGCAACTTGCGCGCGCTCGCGGTGGGGGCGTCGCCGGTCGGGCGCGATTCGTGGGAGACGTGGCTCGCGGTCGTCATGTCCGGGGCCGACCGTAGCAGTGGGGACCGGCGGCGGGGAGCGGGCCGCGTGTGGTGGTGCGCACGTGGCGGGCAATTGTTGCGCGCGTGCTATCCTGGTCGACGATGTCGGCCCCGACGACCGGGCGCTTGATCGTGGCGACGCCGCCGGAGCTCGTCATCCACGACGCCCCGTCGAGCTGCCCGTACCTGCCCGCCCGCACGTCGAGGCTCCCGCTGCGCTTGCCCGTGCGCGGGCTCCAACGCCACGAGTTCGAGACCCGATTGGAGGTCGGCGATCGTCGGCAGGGGTTGCTCCTGTATCGCACCGCATGTCCGAGCTGCCACGCGTGCGAGCCGATTCGCATCGACGTGGACGCATTCGTCCCCGGTCGCACCCAGCGCCGCGTGTTCCGCCAGGGCGAACGCGAGCTCCGCACGGAGATCGGGCGGCTCGAGCCGACGCTCGAGAAGGTCGCGCTCTACAACAAGCACAAGCTCGGTCGCGACCTCAGCATCGACGATCAACCCATCGACCTCGACGGTTACCGCGCCTTCCTCGGCGAGTCGTGCTGCGAGAGCTTCGAGCTGCGGTATCGCTTGCACGACAAGCTCGTGGGTGTCGCCATCGTCGATCGTGGAGAGCGCTCGCTGTCCGCGGTGTACTGCTACTTCGATCCCGCGCAGCCGCGGCTCGGCATCGGCACGTACTCGATCCTCAAAGAGGTCGCGCTGTGTCGCTCGTGGGGCCTGCGCTACCTGTACCTGGGGCTCTACATCGGCGAGTGCGGCGCGATGGCGTACAAGTCGCGGTTCCTGCCGCACGAGCGCTTGCTCGACGGGCGCTGGCAGGTGTTCGATCGGCCGAGCGCCGACGAGCCCTGAGCGCGGCCTTGCGCGGCCATCGGCGCTCGTGCAGCATCGGGGCCCTTCATGCCCGTGCAAGTCGAGAGCGAGGTCGGTCGGCTCCGCCGCGTGCTGATCCACCGCCCCGGTGACGAGATCGTGCGCATGACGCAGCACGATCTGCACGGCATGCTGTTCGACGATCTGCTCGCGCCGGCGGAGACGCAGCGCGAGCACGACGTGATGGTCGACATCTTGCGAGCAGCCGGCGCCGAGGTCCTGTCGATGGCCGAGCTGCTCTGCACGGCCATCGCCGCCGCGCCCGCCGACGCGGTGCACGAGCTCGTCGAGCGCGTGTGCGAGAGCGCGGGGGCCACCCAGGCGGCCGACGAGCTCGCGGGCTGGCCCGCCGACCGCCTCGCACACGGGCTCATCGCCGGCGTGTTCTGGTCCGAGCTCGCGTGCGCGCGCGGCAGCCTCACGCGATTGCACGCGGAGATCATCGCCGACCGGCCGATGGCCCTGCGGCCGGTGCCGAACCTGATGTTCATGCGCGATCCGTGCGTCGCGCTCTACGATCGCGTCCTCGTCGCGCGCATGGCCACGAGCGCGCGCAAGCGCGAGCCCTTCATCGTGTCGTTCGCACTGCGTCACTCGCCCGCGAGCGGCTCCATCGATCTCGAGTTCGCCGAGGACGACGCCAGCCGCGACGCGCAGTTCCGTTCGCTCGAGGGTGGCGACGTGCTCGTGCTGTCGCGCCAGACGGCGATGATCGGCTGCTCGGACCGCACGTCACCGCAGACGATCGAGCGCATCGCCGAGGAGGCGCTGTTCCCCCATCACCCCGATCTGCAGTCGATCTACGTCGTGATGATGCCGCACGGGCGCACCGTGATGCACCTCGACACGATCCTCACGCAGATCGATCGCCACCTGTTCCTGGGCCATGCGCCGCTCATCGCCGGCGTCGGCGATCTCGAGTCGCTGCCGGTCATCCGGGTCGCGCGCAGCGGCCTCATCGAGCTCGTGCGCTCGGCGACGGTGCTGGACGTGCTGCGCGAGGAGCTCGGCCGCGAGGTCGAGCTCGTGCCGTGCGGCGGGCGCGACCCGCTGTTCCAGGAGCGCGAGCAGTGGACCGACGGTGCGAACGCGGTCGCGCTCGCGCCGGGGCACATCCTCCTGTACGCCCGCAACACGCACACGATCGAGATGCTCGCCGAATACGGCTTCCAGCGCGTCGATCTGTCCGCCGTCCTGCCGCCGGATCAGCGCGCGCAGCTCGTGCAGGCCGGCATGGCGCGGCCGCGCACCGTGTTCACGTTCACCGGCAGCGAGCTGTCGCGTGCGCGCGGGGGCGGCCGGTGCCTCACGATGCCGCTCTTCCGCGATCGGATCGAGAGCGCGCCATGAGCCCCGAGACGCGCAGCGAGTGGCAGGGCAGCACGGCGCCGAGCGTCGTCGTCGCGATGGGCGGGCACGCGTTCATCCAGCCCGGCGAGCGCGGCACGCACGACGATCACAGCCGCAATGCGCGGCTCATCTGTCGCGAGCTGATGGCGTTCGTCGATCGCAGCTATCGGCTCGTGATCACGCACGGCAACGGGCCGCAGGTCGGCGACCTGTTGCTGCGCCAGGAGCTCGCGAAGGACGAGCTGCCGCGCTGGCCGCTCGACGTGCTCGTGGCCGAGACCGAGGGCAGCCTCGGGTATCTCATGCAGCGCGCGCTGCTCAACGAGCTGCACGCGCGCGGCGTGCATCGCTACGTCGTCACGATGATCACGCAGGTCGTGGTGGATCCTGGCGACCCCGCCTTCGGCGCGCCGTCGAAGCCGGTGGGGCCGTTCATGGATCAGGAGGACGCCGAGCGGGCGCGCGACGAATTCGGATGGATCGTGGCGGAGGACGCGGGTCGCGGGCATCGGCGGCTCGTGCCGAGCCCCAAGCCGGTGCGCATCATCCAGGCCGAGATGGTCCGCGAGGCGGTGCGCAGCGGCAACATCGTGGTCGCGGCCGGCGGCGGTGGGATCCCGGTGACGCTCGACAACGCGGGCGAGTACGTCGGCGTCGAGGCGGTGATCGACAAGGACCTCACGTCCAGCGTGCTGGCCACGGACGTCGGCGCCGATCTGCTCGTCATCCTCACCGCGGTCGACGGCGTCTACGTCGACTGGGGCAAGCCGACGAAGCGACGGCTCGGCGCAGTGACGATGGCGGAGTGCGAGCGCTACATCGAGCAGGGCCTGTTCCCCGCCGGCTCGATGGGCCCGAAGGTCGAAGCGATCTTCCGTTTCCTCGAGCGCGGCGGAAAGCGCGGGCTGATCACGTCGCCCGCGGTGCTACGCGAGGCGTTGGAAGGCCGCGCCGGCACGCACTTCATCGGCCGGATCTAATCTGGTTGGAGGGAAGCTCCGCTTCCCTCCCTCTTCGCGACCAAGTCGCGAAGGGCACCCCCTCCCTTCCGGCGCTTCGCGCCTCCTGGTGTGCCTGCGCTCCGAACCCGGATCGTGTCCCGCTCAGCGGAGCGAACTGGCGGCGCGACGGCGGGCCGCCGTCGCGTGCCGGCGCCACCGACCGGCTTCGGCGCGGACGCCCGCGCGATCGTGGAGATCGGCGAGCACCTCGGCCGCGGCGCTCGCATCGACGAACGCGCCGCGATCGAGCGCGTCGAAGTAGGCGCGCACGCACTCGGCCTCGGCTTGCGAGAAACGGCCGGCGCGGAACGACCGTCGACACTGAACGACATGATCGTCGCCGACGAGCGCCGGGACGACGTCCGCGGACTCGATCAGCGCGTCGCTGGTCGGCGTGGCCGACCAGCTCCCCGCTGCGAACGCACCACCGGCGACCACGCCGACGAGGGCGCCGCCGAGCGCCGCGACCATCGACAGGCCGGGCCGTCGTGGTCGGCGCAGCGCGGCGAGCAATGCATGCATGTTCGCGAAGCGATCCTCGGGCGCCGGTGCGAGCCCGCGGAGCACCGTGGCCGCGAGCCAGCGCGGCACCTTCGTGCGCGAGCGGGCATCCTTTTTCAGCGGGCAGAAGCGCAGGCGTCGCTTCGCGTACGCGAGCTCCGCGTTGTCGCGGCCGCGAAACGGGCGCGTGCCGTGGAGCGCTTCGTACAACGTGGCACAGAACGCGTACTGGTCCGAACGTGGGTCCATCGAGCGCCCGCAGTGCTGCTCGGGGGCCATGTACGCCGGCGTGCCGACCGACATGCCCGTCTGCGTCAGCGAATCGTGCGGCTCGCCGGTCGGATGCGCGGCAAACCAGTCGTCGTCCTCGGTGGGCTCGTCGGGCTCGTCGCGCACGAGCGCCAGCCCGAAGTCGGTCACGCGCGCGCGTCCGTCGGTCCCGACGAGTACGTTGTGCGGCTTGAAGTCGCGATGCACCGCACCAGCCGCGTGCGCAGCCGCGAGCCCCTCACCCGCAGCGAGCAGCACGTCCACGATCTCGCGCCACGACCGCGGCGATTGCAGCCACTCGGCGAGCGTCTGCCCCGGCACGTACTCCATCGCGATGACGAGGTGGTCGGCCGCCGCCTCGATCCCGTAGATCGGCACGACGTTGGGGTGATCGATCCGTGCCATCGCGCGCGCCTCCTGGACGAAGCGCGCGCGGGCGATGTCCTCCTGCCGTCGCGATCGTCGCCGCGACGACTCGAGCCGCAGCACCTTCAGCGCGACGTCGCGACCGAGCCGGCGATCCTTCGCGCGGTAGACCACGCCCATCGAGCCGGCCGCGATCCGCTCGATCACGCGGTAGCGCGCGACCGTCGGCCGCATCGCTGGACCGACCCGTCGCACGAGCGAGGCACCGGCGCCGCTCGAGTCTCCGTCGCGTGCGTCGGGCGGGTCGCGCAGCATCGACTGGGGTGGGTACGCGACCCACCGGACCTCGGATCGACGGCGCCTGTCCGACGTGTATTCCTGGAGCCCGACGGGGTTTCGCCGTCACTCTTCGGATTCGTCGTCCTCGTCGTCGTCGTCCGGCGCGGGGACCGGCATCTTGGCCGACCCGGGCGGGCCGGGCGGCTTCGACGTCGTGAGCATCTCCTTCAGATCGTCGCAGCCGAGCTCGTCGAACGAGCCCTTCGACAGCTTCTGCTTCTCGGTGTCGAGGATCTCGTAGGCCTTGGGCGTGCCGGTGGCCGCCGCCGCCTTGTTCGCGATCTCGAGGACCTCGGGCTCCGTGACGCCGGCCTTGGGCAATCCATCCAGCCACAGCCGCACCGGATCCGCGGGCTCCGGATCGAGCGCGGCGATGTCCTCCGCGAGCGAGCAGTACACGATGAACTGCGTCGTGATCCGCGTGATCTCCTCGGACGTGCGCACGCGCTTCTCGCCCTCGCCCTCGCCGGGCTTGAGGATGACGGGCGCGTCGGGATCGACCTGCGGCTCGTCGGTGGGGAACGGCTCGTAGAACGACTCGTCGCGCAACAGGGCGTTCACGGGGCCGAGCGCGAGCGTGGGCACGTACGTCACCACGCCGAGGCCCACGATCATGATGACGATGTACGGCACCACCGACTTGATGCACTCGCCCAGCGGCTTGCCGAACACGCTGGATGCGACGAACAGGTTCAACCCGATGGGTGGCGTGAGATAGCCGATCTCGAGGTTGACGATGAAGATGATGCCGAGGTGGACGGGGTCGATGCCGAACCGGATCGCGATGGGCGTGATGAGCGGCGCGATGATCATGATCGCCGAGATCGAGTCCATCAGCGCGCCGGCGATGAGCAACAGGATGTTCACCGCGAGCAGGAACTCGACGATGCTCAGATCCCACGACTGGATGAGCGCCACCGCGCGATCCGGGATCTTCTCGATCACGAGGAAGTGGTTGAAGACGAACGCCATCGTCATGATGACGAGCAGCGAGCCCATCATCACGGCCGACTCCGACAGGATCTTCGGCAGCTGATGCGCGCCGAGCTGGCGGTGCACGAAGAGCTCGATGACGAGGGCGTAGACGACGCTCACCGCGGCGGCTTCGGTGGGCGTGAAGAGGCCCGAGTAGATGCCGCCGAGGATCTGGACGGGCAACAGGATCGCCCACAGGCCGTCGCGGAACGAGGTCCACACCTCGCGCGCAGAGAACTTCGAGCGCTCGATCGACCTGTTCTTGGCGGCGACGACCATTGCGAAGATCGACAGGATCAGCCCCATGAACAGGCCGGGCAGGATTCCGGCCATGAACAGCTCGCCGACGTCGATGGTGACCGCACCACCCGCGACGATCGCGAACACGAGCATCGGGATCGACGGTGGGATCACGATGCCGAGCGAGCCGGCGCTCGTGACGAGGCCGAGCGAGAACCGCTCGTCGTAGCCGGCCCGCACGAGGGCCGGATACATGATCGCGCCGATGGCGATGACCGTGACCGGGCTGCTGCCGGAGATCGCCGCGAAGAAGACGCAGCCGCCGACGGTCGCGACCGCGAGACCACCCGGCAGCCAGCCCACGAGCGCGCGCGCGAACGCGACGAGCCGGTTCGCGATGTCGCCCGCGCTCATGATCGCGCCGGAGACGACGAAGAACGGGATCGCCAACAGCACGGGTTGGGTCGTCAGCGCCGCGATCTTCGGCGGCACGTCGTCGAACTTGCACAGCTCGTCGGACTCGCCGAGCGAGCCACAGGCGCCGACGTCGGTGTAGCCGTCGCCGAACAACAGGAAGCACATCGTCGCGACGACGCCGATGATCACGAACAACGGCGAGCCGAGCGCGATCATCAGCGCGATCGCGGCCAGGAGCAGCAGCACGCCGCTGTTGCCCGCACCCTTCGCCTCGCCCGCGTCGTCGAGATCGTCGCCGGGATCGAGATCCGACACGGCCTCCGGAGCGCCGGCAGCGAGCGCGGTGCCGTCGTCGAGGCCGATGACGAACGCCGCGCCCACGACGACGACGAGCAGCGCCCACAGCCACGCGCGTGCGACTCGCGAGAGCGGACGCCCGATCACGGCTTCTTCTCCTCGTCGGCCGCCGCGTCACCCACGGGTGCGGCCGCCTCGTGGCGATCCGTGATGACCTCGCTCGGCTTGCGGCGCTTGCCGCTGTCGGACGACACCGGCTTCATGCGCGAGCTCGACAGTGGACCCTCGTGATCGGCGGGCCGGATCGCCTCGGTGGGGATCTCGCTCTCGGGCCGCAGGTTCGCGTCGATCGCCGCCTTGGTC
This sequence comes from uncultured Nannocystaceae bacterium, assembly GCA_964468635.1. Taxonomy (GTDB): domain Bacteria; phylum Myxococcota_A; class Polyangia; order Nannocystales; family Nannocystaceae; genus Xiheibacterium. The sequence continues at coordinate 136,020 of CAYXVR010000001.1, read as the reverse complement.
GCCTCGTCGACGAGCCCCGCGAGCGGATCGACCTCGGCCACCCTGCCCTGCACCGCCGCGACGGCGATGCCGAGGAAGCGGATCACCATCACGGTGAACGAGATCGGCAGCGTCATGAACGCGAGGTAGCGCGGCATCTCCAGCCCCGAGATGAGCCCGCCCTGCTTCCCGGTGGACACGTAGTCGCCGTAGTTCGCGATGACGAAGCGCAACGTCAGCCAGAAGAGCGCGGCACAGAACACCGCGGTGAGCACCGCCGACGCGAACGCGACCCACCTGCGCAGCGCCGGCGGGATGTGGCGCTGCACCGCCTCGACCGCGAGGTGCTTGTGCTCGTACGTGGCCATCGACGCGCCGAAGAAGCCGACCCACAAGGTCAGCACGAGCGCGAAGTTCTGCGACCAGATGAGGCCGTTCGGCATCGCGAGCACGAACAGCTTCGTGAGGCCGTACACCGCGATCACGCCCGCGACCGCGTAGAACCACGCGAGCCCCTGCGACACCGGGCGCGCCCGCGTCGCGGTGCGGATCGCGAACTGCGTGAGCAGCACGAGGATCGCGGCCGCCAGCCACGGCACGACCACGTTGAGCCGGTCGAACATCGCCGTGCCCGGCTCCCACGCCGCGCCGAACCAGCCCGCGACCTTGACCACCGCGAGCGTGATCTTGCTGTCCTCGCTCGCGAAGGCCCGGTGCACCACGTCGAGGAAGACGACGATCGCCATCGCCAGCAGGGCGACGACGACGAAGCCGCGCTCGAGCCGATAGACGCCTCGGTCCAGCCGCCTGAGGAGCTCGGTCACCGCCCCGGGATCCTACCAGGACTGGGCAGGAGCGTCAGAGCGCCTTGCGGATCTTGTCGAGCAGCGCGGCGCTGTCTTTGTTGGCCGACTTCGAGAACTCCGCATGGGCGATGGCGGCCGCCGTGGCGAAGGAGGCCTTGTCCGCCTTGGACAGCGCCTTCACGGCGATTCCGGCGTTCCTGAAATTGTCGATGAGCGGCTCGTTCATCGCCCGCACCCCGCGACGGCTCTGCTTGGCGAGCTTCGCAGGGTCGGTGAACAGGATCGCCTGCATTTCGGCCGGCAGCTTGTCCCAGGTCTTCTTCGACATGCACACGATGCCGGGCTGGTAGATGTGCTCGGTCAGCGTGAAGAAGCTGATCGCCTGGTAGAGGCTGGCCGCGAACGTGAAGAGCGGGGTGTTGTCGAACCCGTCGACGACCCCGGTCTGCAGCGACGACAGCGTCTCGGTGATCGCGATGGGCACCGGCGAGGCGCCGAACGCCTTGAAGGTCGCGATGTGCGACTTGTTCTCCTGCGTGCGGATCTTCTTGCCCTTGAGGTCCGCGAGCGAGCCGATCTCGAACTTGGACCCGATGGAGCGCCAGCCGTTCTCGCCCCAGAACGAGAAGACGTAGCCGCGCGCGAGCAGGAGCCGCTTCACGTCCTCGAGAATGACCTCGTCGAGGATCTTGTCCGCCTTGCTCACGTCGGGGAACAGGTACGGCAGCTCGAGCCCCTCGAGCTCCGGCACCACGGCCGACAGCGCGCCGCTGCTGCCGGCGAAGATGTCGATGGTGCCGCGCTTGACCGCTTCGGCCGTCTCGACCTCGGGCCCGAGCCCACCGCCGAGGTACGGCTTGAGCTTGAGCATGCCGCCGCTCTTCTCCTTGATCTCCTTCTTCAGCTTCGTGATCTGCTCGGCCCACGGCGTGCCCGGCGGGGCGACGGTGGCGAGCTTGAGCACGATCGGATCGGCGGCCTTCGCCTTGCCGATGAAGAAGGTCGAGGCGGCCGCCGCGGCGGTCGTCTGGGCGAAACGGCGGCGTGTCGTCGTCGAAGTCATGTCGAACGGATTGTGTTCGCGGTCAGGGGGCCGCGACAAGCCCTTCCGCGCCGGAAACGGGAGCCAACGACGATTGCGCTAGCGGCGGCTTCTCACGGCTGCGGCGCCGAACCGCCGTTGGGCGAATTGCACGAGCGCGGGATCAGAACTTGTCGTCCTTGTCCGCGAGCAGTTCCTTCGCCTTCTGCTTCTCGACCATGATCTCCGGCTTCAGCTCCGGGATCGCGTCGTCGGGGGACGCGAGCACCTCGGCGAGGAGCTTGTCGAACGTGGCTTCGTCCTGCTCCTTCACGGCGAGCTCCTCGGCCCACAGCACCTTCGTGCCGGGGAAGGCGGGCGCGAGCTCGAGCGACTTCTCGAAGTGCTCCTTCGACTTCTTCAGGTCGCCGCCGGCGAACGCGGGCGCGACCGCATAGAACACGCCGAAGTAGCGATGCGGACCGCCGTGGTAGTAGTTCGGATCGAGCTCGAGCACGCGCGTCATGATCGCGCGCACGTTGTCCTTCTGCCCGAGCAGCACGGCGAAGCTCTTGCGCTTGGCCCACTTGCCGAGCGAGCTCGCGTACCAGTACATCGCGGGCACGCCTTCCTTCGGGATGACGACGACGGCGTCGGGCAGCTTCGCGCCGCCCTGCATCTTCTTGTCGAACTCGGGTGACGCGGCCTGCATGGCCTTCTCGCCCCACTTGACGCCGACGTCCATGTACTTCAGGTATTCCTTGTCGTTCGCGCGCAGGAATCCGTCGGCGAGGAAGTAGTTGGCGCGCGTGAGCTTGACGAGCAGGTCGACGTTCTTCGGGTCGGCCTGCGCGGCCTTCTCCCACGCCGCGATCGCGGCCCGGATCTCGTTGGGGTCGGAGCGCTTGGCCCAGTGCGCGTCACCGGCCGCGATGTTGCTGGCCGCGTCGCCGGCCCCCTTGCCGTCGGTGGTCTGCCCCTTCTCCCAGGCGGCCTTGCGACCGGCGCAACCGGAGGCCATGCAGATCGCGATCGCGGCGGCGAACAGGACGTGCTTCGTGGACATCGGCAATCCTCGCTGAAGCGGTCGATACACCGGAGGGCGGGGGCCGGTCAAACGGTTGCGACGGGGGCGTCCACGCGCGACGCTTCGACGGCTTGCCATCGCCCTGGGCCGCCCGCGTCGAGAGCCGGCTGCGTCGTGCCTCGACCGCGGAGTTCTCCACGTACGCCATCATCGCCGCGTTCACGGCGTATTTCGCCATGTACGCCGTACGCAAGCCGTTCGCGGCCGCCACGTTCGCCGACCAGGCGCTGGGCGGCGTCGAGCTCAAGATCGCGCTCGTGCTCGGCCAGGTGCTGGGCTACGCGCTGTCGAAGTTCCTCGGCATCAAGTTCGTCTCGGAGATCCGCCCGTCGCGGCGACCGCTCGCGCTCGTCGTGCTGATCGGCACGGCCGAGCTCGCGCTCCTCGCCTTCGCCGTGCTGCCGCCTGCGGGTCAGGTCGTCGCGATGTTCTTCAACGGCCTGCCGCTCGGCGCCGTGTGGGGGCTCGTGTTCGGCTTCCTCGAGGGGCGACGGACGACCGAGGTGCTCGGCGCGGGCCTGTCGACCTCGTACATCGTCGCGAGCGGCGCGGTGAAATCGGTGGGGGCCGGGCTGCTCGCCCGCGGCGTGTCCGAGGCGTGGATGCCGTTCCTCACCGGCATGATGTTCGTGCCCCCGTTCCTGCTGGCGGTGTGGCTGCTCGCGCGGCTGCCTCCGCCGTCCGAAGAGGACGAGCGCGCCCGCACGCATCGCGCCCCGATGTTCGGCGCGGAGCGCAAGGCGTTCGTCGCTCGCTTCGCGGTCGGCATCGTCGTGCTCACGCTCATCCACACGTTGATCACGGCGTACCGCGACTTCCGCGACAACTTCGCGGCCGAGGTCTGGATCGCGCTCGGCCGCGGCGACGCGCCGCAGCTCTTCACCGTGTCGGAGATCCCGGTCGCGCTCGCCGTCGTCGGCGGACTCGCGGCGATCTATCGCATCCGCGACAACCGGCGGGCGTTCTTCGCCGTGCACGCGCTGATGGGCGCGGGCGCGGCCCTCATCGCGGGATCGACGTTGATGTTCGATCTCGGGCTGCTCGGCGCCGTGCCGTGGATGATGGCGACGGGCGTGGGCCTCTACCTCGCGTACGTCCCGTACGGCACGGTGCTGTTCGACCGCCTCATCGCCGCCACCGGCGCGGTGGGCACGGCCGTGTTCATGATCTACCTGACGGATGCGTTCGGGTACCTGGGCTCGATCGTGGTCTTGCTCGTCAAGAACTTCGGCCACCCCGACCTTTCGTGGCTCGATTTCTTCAAGGCGTTCTCGTACGGCTGCGGGCTCGCGGGTGCAGCTGCGTTCTCTGCGAGCGCGTGGTACTTTGCGCGGCGCACACGGGCTGGATGATCGAGCGGTCGAAGCGTTGGTGGCTCGGATGGTTGGCGGGGTCGCCGTTGCATGCGCGCGTGCATCTGGTGCTCGGGCTCGTCGCGCCGGCGTGGGTGCTCGCGAACAACCTGTTCCGCGTGCGAGCGTTCACCGTCGACGACTCGTACATCTCGTTCCGCTACGCGCGGAACCTCGCGAACGGCCTGGGGCTCGTCTACAACCCGGGCGAGGCCGTCGAGGGCTACACGAACTTCCTGTGGACCGTCGCGATCGCGGGCGGCATGGAGCTCGGCATCGATCCGCATGCGTTCTCGAAGTGGCTCGGCGCGATCGCGGCGATGGCGACGCTCGCGGTGGTCTATCGGTTGTCGGCGCGGATGCGGCCGTTCACGACGGTGCCGTGCATCGCCACGTGGCTGATCGCGACGTCGCCGACGTTCGTGTCGTGGTCGATGTTCGGGCTCGAGTCGAGCCTGTTCGCGTTCTTCGTCGCGCTCGGCACGCTCATGATGTTCGAGGAGCACGCGCGTGGGCGCGGCATCCCGTGGTCGGGCCTCGTGTTCGCGCTCGCCGGCCTCACGCGGCCGGAGGCCCCGATGTTCATCGGGCTGCCCATGCTGCTGCTCGGGCGGGCCTTCTTCGCGCGCCAGAACCTGCTGCGCGGCGTGATGTTCGCCGCGCCGCTCGCGATCCACATCCTGTGGCGCCACTCGTACTACGGCGAGTGGCTGCCGGGCACGCTGTCGGCAAAGACGGGCGACCTCGCGCTGCAGTGGAAGACGGGCACGCGCTACGTGCTGGCCTGGATCGCGACATGCGGTCCGATCCTCTTCATGTCGATGTACTCCGCGGCGGCGGCGGTCGTCCGGCGCGAGCGCGAGCTCGGCACGCTCGTGGTGCTCACGCTCGCCGTCGGTGCGTACGTGATCCTCGTGGGCGGCGACTGGATGTCCTATCACCGCTTCATGGTGCCGGCCGAGCCGTTCGCGTTCGTGCTCGTGTGCGTCGCGGTCCGCGAGCTCGCCGCCACGCGCGATCGCATCGCGCTGCTCGCCCTCGCGCTGTTGCTCGTGTGGCAGGGCGTGCATCGGTGGGACGTGCTCGGCGACTCGCGGCGCAAGTTCCTCAAGGAGGAACGGCGCTTCTGGGACAAGTCGGCCGGCAAGGTGGCGAAGTGGTTCGAGGAGAACGGCAAGCCCGGTCGGGTCGCGCTCGGCGACATCGGCTACATCGGGTGGAGCACCGACTATCCCGTGCTCGATCTGCTCGGCTTGGTGGACCCGGTCATCGGCGATCTGCCCGGCGGCTACACGAAGAAGCTGGGGCCCGGGCTCACCGAGCGCTTCTACGAGCTGATGCCGGAGTGGGGCGTGCTCATCTTCAACGGCAGCGGCTGCGAGGCGTCGCCGATCCCGGCGGTGAAGCTCATCACCGACGATCCACGGTTCGCGAAGCACTACCGCGAGATGGCGAAGTTCAAGGTCAGCGCCCAGGGCACGTGGTGCATCTTCAAGAAGAAAGGATTCTGAGCGATGCCGTTGCCGTCGGGAGTCACCTGGTTCGCGCCCACCCTCGCGGTGTACGTGTTCGATGCGCCCGAGCCGGGGCCCACCGCGCTCGTGCAGGGCGGCATCCACGGCGACGAGGTCGCGGGCGTGCACGCGCTGTTCGAGATGCTCGAGGACGAGCTGCGGCCCACGCACGGGCGCTTGATCGTGGTGCCGGTGATGAACCCGCCGGCCTATCGCGCCCGCGAGCGCAAGGCGCCGGGTGGGCTCGATCTCAATCGCTGCTTCCCCGGCGATGCGAACGCGCCGGAGCGCGAGTACCGGCTCGCGCGGCGCTTCATGGACCTCGTGCTCGACGAGCGGCCCGCGCTCGTCGTGACGCTGCACGAGAGCCAGAAGAAGTACGACCCGGCGGTGGTGCCGTCGTTCGGGCAGTCGATCGTGTACGGCGTGGAGCCGCGGCCCGCGATCGTCGACCGCACGATCGAGCGATTGAACGCGCGCTTCTCGGCGCCCGAGGAACGCTTCGCGCCGCTCTACTATCCCGTCGCGACGTCGTCGACCGAGGTGATCGTCGAGGCCACCGGTTGCGTGGGGCTGTGCTTCGAGACGTGGATGGGCTTTCCCGAGCCCAAGCGGGTCGAGATGCAGAAGGCGCTCGTGGAGCTCTTGCTCGACGACATCGGCGTGCGGTAAGGATGAAGGCGATGGATCAGCCCGCTCGACCGATGGCGCTGCCGTCGCCGAGCCCGCTCGTCGCGAAGGCCGACGAGGTGTTCGAGCGCACGAGCCCGTACGAGGGCTTCGGCTTCCGCCACCATTGCCAGCGCCTGCATCGCTTCACGCTGATGCTGATGGAGAAGCGCGGCGTGGAGATGCCGAGCGACCTCGCGTACCTCGTGGCCATGTGCCACGACCTCGGCATCGTCAGCGAGCGCGACGAGGGCCACAACTACCTGCAGCGCAGCCTCGCGTTGTTCCACCGCGAGACGGCCGACATGACGCTGCCCACCTTCGATCCGAAGGTGCTCGACGAGTGCCTGCTGTACAACCACCGCGTGCTGCCGGTGCCGAACCTGAGCGAGCAGGCCAACTGCTTCCGCAACGCGGTGATGATCGAGCACGGCCGCGGCCTCATCCGCTTCGGCCTCGACCGCGCGGAGGTGAACGCGGTGTACGACGCCTACCCGCGCGGCAACTTCGACCGCGTGCTGCTCGACTTCACGTGGCGCACGCTGAGGCGCGAGCCGCTCACGCTGTTTCACGGGATCTTCTTCTAGCAGGGTGCGCTCATTCGGCGAGCGCTTCCTCGACGAGATCGACGAGGCGATCGTCGCTGCGGCGGGCGACGGTTTCGCGGAGGCGGACGCACAGCTCTTCGTCGTGGCGGAAGGCCGTGAGTGCATGGATCGCGTCCGTAGCGGTGGCGGGCGACTCGTTCGCGACGAGGTCGAGGAGCCAGCGCCAGGCCTCGTCGTCGCGCAACAGTGCGATCGCGAGGAACAGCACGCGGCGCGAGGGGCCACCGACGATGCGCTCGCTCGCCTCGCGCAGCACCGCGAACGCGGACTTCAGCCGCGAGCCACCGAGCGCGAGCGCGGCGGCTTCGGCGAGCGCTTCGTCGGCGGCATCGAGGAAGCGCGCGACGAAGTCGATCGCGTCGTCACGTGCGAGCTCGAGCAGCGCCGCGAACACCTCGCCCATCACCTCGGCGTCGCGCTCGCCCGTGAGGATGCGCAGGCGCAAGAGCGGCTCGGCGACGGCGCGGTCGCCCGAGGCCGCCAACGCTCGCGCCGCGGCCACGCGCGCGCGGACCTCGACGTCGGCGAGCAAGTCACCCACCTCGATCATCGCGCGCTCGTGCCGAGCGTGCACCAACGCCATGCCGCACACGCCGCGCAGCTCGGCGGCCGTGTCGACCCTGCCGCCCCACACCGGCTCGAGCTGCACGTGGCGCACGCCCGCCAGGAACACGTCGGCGGCGCGCAGCTCGGCGCGATCGAGCGCCTTCGCGATCGCCGTCTGCCCGCGGCAGCCCGGGTCGCGCTTCAGCGGATCCTCGCGCAGTCGGACGAACGCGTCGGGCAAGCGCGCGAGCAAGTCGGCGTCCGTCTCGTCGAGCGCGTCGCACACGAGCGCCACGAGGTGGCCGTTCTTGCCGCCCAGCGTCTTCACGAGCAGCGCGCGCGCCGGTGCCGTCGCACGCTCGGCCAGCGCGGCGCGCACGGCCTCGACCTGCTGCTCGAAGCGCCCCGCCATCGATTCCGACGGTAGCAGCTGCGTGCGGTGCCCGCCCGCGGGACTGGCCTGCTAGTCTCCCGGCGCATGGACGATCGCAAGCGCACCGAGATCGAGGCCGCCGCGTTCCGGAAGCTCGTGGCGCACCTGCAGGAGCGCACCGACGTGCAGAACATCGACCTCATGAACCTCGCCGGGTTCTGTCGCAACTGCCTCAGCAAGTGGGTGGCCGAGGCGTCGGGCAGCGAGCTCGACGTCGAGGCCGCGAAGACGCTCGTGTACGGCATGCCGTACGACGAGTGGAAGGTGAAGTTCCAGTCAGGTCGGGGACCCGACCGTGGAGACAGGAAGTGAACTTTCATCGCGAGTCGTTCACCGTGCGCACGCCCGGCCGCGGGACGCATGACGTCACCGAGCGCGTGCAGGCGATCGTGAAGGCCAGCGGTGTGCGCGAGGGTCAGTGCACCGTGTTCGTGCACCACACCAGTGCGTCGGTGATCCTGTGCGAGAACGCCGATCCCACCGTGCGTCGCGATCTGGAGGCGTTCGCGGCCCGGCTCGTGCCCGACGGGGATCCGATCTTCCGCCACACCGACGAGGGCGACGACGACATGCCCGCGCACGTGCGCACGATCCTCACGCAGGCGTCGCTCACGATGCCGGTGGCTGGAGCGCGCTGCGATCTCGGCACGTGGCAGGGGCTCTATCTGTGGGAGCACCGCACGGCACCGCATCAGCGTCGCGTCACCGTGACGGTGCTCGGAGACTAGATGGAGCGGTTGTCCGAGGTCGCGCATCGCATCGCCCGGACGATGACGAAGACGATCGCCACGTGGAAGCTCGTCGAGCCCGGCGATCGCGTGATGGTGGCGGTGTCCGGCGGCAAGGACAGCTACACGCTGCTCGATCTGCTGTGGCGGGCGAAAGCGAAGGCGCCGTTTCGCTTCGACGTCGTCGCCGTGCACCTCGATCAGGCCCAGCCCGGCTACGACGGTGCGCCCTTGCGTGCATGGCTGGAGAAGCTCGGCGCGCCGTTCGAGATCGTGCGTCGCGACACCTACTCGAAGGTGATCGAGCTGGTTCCCGACGGGAAGAGCTACTGCGGCCCGTGCTCGCGGATGCGTCGCGGGATCCTGTACGACGTCGCGGAGCGGCTCGGCTGCACGAAGATCGCGCTCGGCCACCACCGCGACGACGCGCTCGAGACGCTGCTCTTGAACCTCTTCTACGCCGGCAAGATGCAGGCGATGCCGGCCGGCTACACCACCGACTGCGGTCGCTTCCGCGTGATACGGCCGCTCGTCGAGTGCGCCGAGGCGGACATCGTCGAGCACGCGCGCGCGGCCGCGTACCCGATCCTGCCGTGCAACCTGTGCGGCTCGCAGGACGGCCTGCGCCGCGACGCGATGACCCGCCTCATCGAGCAGCTCGAGCGCGACAACCCCAACGTCCGCGCCGTGATGCTCAACGCGCTGCGCAACGTGCAGCCGTCGCACCTGCTCGACCCCCACGTGCACCGCGACGACGGCGGCGCCCCGGTCCTCCGCGTGCTCGCCGACGGCTGAGCATGCATCGATGCTGCATAATTGCATGGCATGATGCGATTCTCATGCGCCTCATGCGGGAAATTCGGGCTCAAACGCAGCTCATCCTTGCATGAGGCGGCGCCCGCGTGCATATCCATGCACATCATGCTGCTGCGCGACCTCGAAGGGGAGAAGCTCGGAATCTGCGTGTCCGGTGGGCTCGACAGCCGCACCGTGACGCGTCGACTGATCGAGGCCGGCTGCGAGGTGCTGTGCTTCACCGCCGACGTGGGCCAGCCCGACGAGCGCGACATCGCCGACGTCGCGCACAAGATGGCGCCCACCGGCGCGAAGACGGTCATCGTCGACGTGAAGGCCCAGGTGGCCGACGCGTGCTTTGCCGCGATCAAGGCGCAGGCGATGTACGACGGCGGCTACTGGAACACCACCGGCATCGCGCGCGCCGTCACCGTGCGTGGTCTGTTGGAAGCGATGCAGAGCCACGGCTGCACCGTGCTCGTGCACGGCGCGACGGGTCGGGGCAACGACCAGATCCGGTTCGAGCGCTACACGAACGTGCTCGCGCCGAGCATGAAGGTGTACGCGCCGTGGCGCGACCCGTCGCTGCTCGAGCAGTTCCCCGGCCGCAAGCAGATGGTCGAGTACCTGCAGCGCATGGGCATCGAGTCGCCGCAGCAGCAGCGCAAGCGCTACTCCACCGACGCGAACCTCGCGGGCCTCAGCCACGAGGCCGAGGACCTCGAGAGCCTCGCGACGTCCGTGCTCATCGTCGACCCCGTGATGTGCGTGTGGCCGCAGCAAGCACCCGAGGTCGTGCAGGACGTCGTGCTCCGCTACGAGCGCGGCCGCTGCGTGGAGATCGACGGCGAGCGCGTGACCGCGCTCGAGGCCATGCAGATCGCCAACGAGCTGGGCGGTCGCTACGGCATCGGCCTGAAGAACGCGCTCGAGAACCGCATCATCGGCACGAAGAGCCGCGGCGTGTACGAGGCACCGGGCATGGAGCTGCTGGGCGCGGGCCTGCGCGCGATCTACCAGGCCACGCTCGATCGCCGCTCCACCGCGTTGTTCGCCGACATGTCCCGTCTGCTCGCCGATCAGATCTACGACGGCCGATGGTTCGACCCCGCCGCGCGCGCAGCCACGGCCTGCATCAACGCGCTCGCCGAGCACGCGACCGGCACCGTCACGCTCGGCATGTACAAGGGCCAGCTCTTCACGCAGAAGATCGCGGACGTGCCCGCCTCGCTCTACAACGAGGCCGACGCGTCGATGGAACAGAGCGACGGGCTCGACCCCAAGAGCAGCCAGGGCTACGTGGAGATCGTGCGCTGCGAAGCGGTCGCGCTCGCGCGCGCGGGGCAGATCCACGCGCCGAACCGGCTGTAGTTCAGCGCGACGCGCACGCGAACGCTCCGAGGCCGGTGCCCACCAGATCGCACCGTCCGTCGTCGCCACACTGCGCGTTCTCGGGATACGGCGAGCCGGCGTCGGAGGCCACTTCGACGCAGTCCTCGTGCTCCTCGCACTCGCTCGAGCACACGGCGCCGAAGCAGAACGGGTCGTAGTCCTCGTAGTCCCAGCACACGCCGCTCTCGCAGTCGGCGTCGTCGGTGCAATCGGCTCCGATCGGTGCGTCGCCGCCCGCGGTCGTGCCGTCGCTGCCGTCGGACTCGCCCGTGGACGCGCGCCCTTCGGTCCCGGCCGGCCCGTCGCTGCCGGTGCCGGTCGCCTCGCCGTCGTCGCTGCCGCCCGTGCCGAGGCCGGTGTCGTCGAAGCTGGCGGTGCCGTCGGCGTCGGTGGTGCCGTCGTCGCCGGTCACGCCCGGGTCGGTGGAGCCGGGCCCCTCTTCATCGTTCGCGTCGTCGCCGTTCGTGATGCTCGTGCTCTGCGTCGTGGTGATGGTCGGATCCGCCGCGGTACCGCTGGCCGACTCGCCGCCGTCGGTCCCCGCGCCTGCATCGCTCTGCGGCTCGCCGTCGTCGCTGCACGCGACGAGCGCGACAGGCAAGAGGAGCACGAGCATCCGCGGAGGAGACCAGGCCATCACCGCAGCATACCGCGTTCCTCGCCAGCGCCTCTAGTCCTTGGCCTTCACGACCTCCACGGCATCGCCTTCGATCTGCAGCACTTGCAACGGGCCGCCGTAGTGCGCCGCCAATCCCACATCGATGCGCCACAGCCGGCCATCGCACGCGGATGTGATGCCCTGCTTCTGCACCGTGTGGCCCACGACCATGCGGCGGGCATCCATCGCAGCGAGCGCGCGACCGAGGTTCTCGCAGACCGCTTCGCCGTCGTCCGCATACACGCGCGTCCACACCGGACCCTCCTGATCCATGATGCCTTCGATGGTCGCGCGCGCCGCCGCTTCGCTCTCGGCCTCGCCCGCCATCCACCGGCGCACGTCGGCGTCGAGCGCGGCGAGCCCGGCGACCTTCTCCGGCAGGATGCCGCCGTGGGCGAAGGCGGTGCCGCCCACGATCGCGGCGATCGAACGCTTCGCGAGTCGCTTCGCGATCGGGCTGCCCGGTGCGAACGCAGCGGCGCGGCCACGCATGTGCTCGGGCAGCTCCGCGAACACGGGCGCCGATGGATCCGCACCTGCACCATCGGCGAAGTCGCGGAAGCCTCCCTCGGTGACGTAGCGGAAATCCGCGAGCACGTTCATCACCTCGTGATTGCCGTTGAGCACGATCACTGCGCCGCCGACGGCTTCGGCCTCGCGTGCGAGCGCGTCGAGGAGATCGAGGATCGCTCGCTCGTCGTCACCGCGATCGAGTTGATCGCCGGTCTGCACGACGACCGTCTTGCCGCCGATCCAGCGGTCTCGATCGTCCACCACGCCCGCCAGTCGCAGCGCTTCACGAGTCGCTCGCAGGTCGCCGTGCAGGTCGCCGATCGCGACGAGGCGCGCGGGCGCGGGACGGCGCAGGGCCGCGAGATCCGCGGGCGCGACCTCGCGCGGGCTCGCCTCGACCTTCGCCTTCGCGGGCGATCCCGTCGGCTCGGCCCGCGCGCGCGAGCCCGCCGGGGTCTCGCGACCTCCGCCCGTGCACGCGAGCGTGGTCACCGCGACGCCGAGGGCGCAGGCGCGACGGAGCAGGTCGGACACTGTGAGCCCGGAGATTCGCGTCACCACGCGGGGAATGCTAGCCGCCCGCTCGTCGGAATCCGATGACCGAGCGCCGATGCCCTCGCGAGATCGCGCGCGTCCTCCCACGGTGAAGCGTGAGGCCGCGCGCCCCCTACGATCTCGCTCGCGCACGCGATAGCCTGTGGATGGGATGCAAGCTGCGCTCGATCTCGCTTCGGCGGGCCGGATTCTCGTGGTCGACGACGAGCTCGGCGTGCGACGACTGCTCGAGCGTCTGCTCGTGAGCGAAGGCTACGACGTGATGCTCGCGGAGAACGGCGAGACAGCGCTCACGCTCGCGTGGAGTCATCGCGTCGACACGGTGCTCCTCGACATGCGCATGCCCGGCATGACCGGCCTCGACGTCTGTCGCCGTCTGCGTGCGGATCCGAGGACCGCCCACACACCCGTTCTGTTCGTGACCGGTGCCTCGGATCGTTTGTTTCGCCGTGAAGCTCTGCAAGCCGGCGCGAGCGACTTCGTGGCGAAGCCCTTCGACGAGGTCGAGCTGCTCGCACGCCTGCGCAACAGCGTTCGGCTGAAGCTCTACTACGACAACGTCGCGCGCGAGCGGGTCGACCTGCACCACACGGTCGAGCGACGCACGCACGACCTCGAGGCCGCGACCACGCGACTCGAACGGTTGCAGCACGAGCTCGCGGTCGCGCGCCACGAGACGATCGAGCGCCTCGCACGTGCGGCCGAATACAGGGATGACGAGACGGCCGCGCATCTGCATCGCATGAGCCACTACTGCCACCTGCTCGGGCACCGCGTCGGTCTCGACGACTACGCGTGCGAGATGCTGCGCATCGCGAGCCCCATGCACGACGTGGGCAAGGTGGGGATCCCGGATCACATCCTGCTGAAGCCCGGCCGCCTCACGGCGGACGAGTTCCAGATCATGAAGCAGCACGCCGAGATCGGGTACCGCATCCTGTCGGGCTCGAACTCGGAGCTCGTGCAGCTCGCCGCCGTCATCGCGCACACGCACCACGAGAAGTGGGACGGCAGCGGGTACCCGCAGGGCCTGTCGGGCGACGCGATTCCCATCGAGGGTCGCATCGCCGCGGTGGCCGACGTGTTCGACGCGCTCACGAGCGATCGCCCCTACAAGCGCGCGTGGACGATCGACGAATCGATCGCGTTCCTGCGCGCGGGAAGTGACTCGCACTTCGACCCGGTGCTCGTCGACATGTTCGTCGACGCGCTCGACGAGGTGCTCGAGATCCGCGCCCGCTTCCGCGACGAGCCCCACGCACCGTCTTAGTCTCGAGAAGGGAAGCTCCGCTTCCCTTCCCCCGTCGGGGCGAAGCCCCGCCGGGGACCCCCAACCCTTCCGGCGCTGGCGCGCCTCCTGGTGCGCCGAACTGCGTGAGCGGGTCGCGATCGATTCTGCCGTGAGGCTAATAGGCGTCGTCTTCGGCGTCGGCGGAGACGGCCTTTTCGCGCTTGCGCTCTTGCTCGAGCAGTTCGAGCGCTTCGACGGTGTAGCGCGTGGTCGGCTCGCTCTGAAGGCGCGCGAACGGGATCGGATCGCCGGTCTCCTCGCAGATGCCGTACGTGCCGGCCTCCATGCGCGCGAGCGCGGCCTCGACCTCGCCGAGTCGCTCGCGCTCGTGTGCACCGAGCTTGTGATCGAGGTTCCACCGCTCTTGCACCGACGCGCGATCGGGCTCGTCGCGCACCTCGTCGGCGACCTCCTCGTCGGGCATCCGGCCCCGTCGCGCACGCAAGCGGTCGCGCTCGTCCGTCAGGACTTTTCGCAGGGTGGCGAGTTGCTCCGTGTTGAGACCGTCCGACATCGCGGTCAGCCTACCAGCTGTTACGCTGTCGGCGTCATGATCGACGACGACGTACGCGCCACCTTGGAGGACGCTGCGCGCGGCGAAGGGCCCGTCGTCGCGCTCACGGGTGCCGGGATCTCGGCGGAGAGCGGCATTCCCACGTTCCGCGGCAAGGAGGGCTACTGGACGGTGGGCTCGCGCGAGTACCACCCCCAGGAGATGGCGACGAATGCCGCGTTCCGTCGCATGCCGCGCGAGGTGTGGCGCTGGTACCTGTATCGGCGCTCGGTGTGCCGTCGCGCGGAGCCGAACGCGGGTCACACTGCCCTCGTCGAGGCCGCGCGAGCGTTCGGTGATCGCTTCGTGCTCGTCACGCAGAACGTCGACGGGCTGCACCTGCGCGCCGGCAGCCCTGCCGCGCGCACGCTGCAGATCCACGGCAACATCGACTTCATGCGCTGCAGTGTGCAGTGCTCGTCCACGCTGCACCCGGTGCCGGACTCGTTGCCACCGAAGGGACGCGACGACGAGCTCGCCGACGACGAGCTCGCGCTCCTGCAGTGTCCGTCGTGCGGCAAGGCATCGCGACCGCACGTGCTGTGGTTCGACGAGTACTACGACGAAGCGCTCTATCGGGCGGAGACGGCGATGCGGTACGCACGCGAGGCGGAGCTGCTCGTCGTCGTCGGTACCGCGGGCGCGACGAACCTGCCGCTGCAGATCGCGGCGGCGGTCGCCCGCGCCGGGCGGCCGATCGTGGATGTGAACCTGGAGGACAACCCGTTCGCCGACGCCGCCCGCGAGCACGGCGGGCACGCGCTGCGCGGCAGCGCGGCGCAGCTGTTGCCCGAGCTGGTGGCCACGCTGATCGGCGCGGTCTAGTGCTAGGTTCCTTCGAGGTGGCCGACCCCGACTACGACTTCGCCATCGTGGGCTCCGGCTTCGGGGGCAGCGTGGCGGCGCTGCGGTTGGTGGAGAAGGGCTACCGCGTGATCGTGCTCGAGAAGGGCGCGGAGCTCGGGCCCGACGAGTTCCCGAAGACGAACTGGGATCTGCGCCGCTACATGTGGCTACCGCTCCTGGGCTTCCGCGGGCTGTTCAACATGACGTTCTTCCGCCACGTCACGATCCTCTCGGGCGTGGGCGTCGGCGGTGGCTCGCTCGTGTACGCATGCACGCATCCCGTGCCGCGCGAGTCCTTCTTCACGTCGCCGAGCTGGGCGGGCATCGCGGACTGGAAGCAAGAGCTCGCGCCCCACTACGCCGAGGCCAAGCGCATGCTCGGCGTCACGGAGACCCCGTTTCGCACGAAGACCGACGACGTGTTGCACGAGATCGCGGTGGAGCGTGGCGACGCGTCGGCGTTCGAGCCCACCCACGTCGCGATCTACTTCGGCAAGCCCGGTCAGACCGTGCCCGACCCCTACTTCGGCGGGCGCGGCCCCGAGCGCACGGGCTGCATCCGCTGCGGTGGCTGCATGCTCGGCTGCCGTCACGGCGCGAAGAACAGCCTCGATCGCAACTATCTCTGGCTCGCGCGCGCGCAGGGTCTCGAGCTGCGCAGCGACACGGAGGTGACCGCGGTGCGACCGCTCGAGGGCGGCGGCTATCGCATCGAGGCGAAAGAGGGCCGCTGGCCGATCTTCCGCACGCCCGTCACGGTCACCACCAAGCAGGTGATCTTCGCCGGCGGCGTGCTCGGCACCGTCGCGCTGCTGCTCGCGATGAAAGAAGACGCGGGCGGCCTTCCCCGGCTGTCGAATCGCCTCGGCTACGCGGTGCGCACGAATTCCGAGGCGCTCATCGGCGTCGTGTCCCGCCGCAAGGACCTCGATCTCTCCCGCGGCATCGCGATCGGATCGATCCTGCAGACCGACGAGCACTCGCATCTCGAGCCCGTGCGCTACTCCGAGGGCTCGGGCTTCTTCCGCATCCTCATCGCGCCGCACGTCGGAGCGGGCAGCATGATCGTGCGGCTGTACCGGCTGGTCTCCTCGGTCCTACGGCATCCGCTGCAGGTGCTGCGTGCGCTCACCGTCGGCGACCTCGCGAAGCAGAGCACGATCCTCCTTTACATGCGCACGACCGACGGCACGCTGCGACTGCGCCGCAACTGGCTCGGCAGGCTGTCCACGGCGAAGGACGAGGGCCGTGCGCCCACGGCCTCGATCCCCGAGGCCACCGAGCTCGCGCACAGAGTCGGCGAGAAGCTCGACGGCCTGCCGTTCTCGCTCGTCACCGAGACGATCTTCGACATCCCCACCACCGCGCACATCCTCGGCGGCTGTTGCATGGGCGAGTCCAGCGAGACGGGCGTGATCGACGGGCACCACCGCGTCTTCGGCTACGAGGGCCTCTACGTGATGGACGGCTCTGCCATCTCGGCGAATCCCGGCGTCAATCCTTCGCTCACGATCACCGCCATGGCCGAGCGCGCGTGCGCGGCCATCCCGGCCAAGCGCACCGGACTGCGGGCCGTCGACGGATTGCCCGCGAAGCCGCGCGATGCGGCGGTGCAGTCGTAGTGGATCCCGTCACGCAGGGGTTGCTCGGGGCTGCGGCGGCTCAGGCCGTGCTCGCACGCCGCCTCGGTCCACGCACGTGGCTCTTCGGCG
Source organism: uncultured Nannocystaceae bacterium (assembly GCA_964468635.1). Classification (GTDB taxonomy): domain Bacteria; phylum Myxococcota_A; class Polyangia; order Nannocystales; family Nannocystaceae; genus Xiheibacterium. The sequence continues at coordinate 118,962 of CAYXVR010000001.1, read as the reverse complement.
CGCTCGGAGGCATGGCCGCCGATCTCGACGTGCTCATTCGCAGCAGCGCCGATCCCATGGTCGCGCTCGTCTACCACCGCCACTTCACGCACTCGTTGGCGTTCGTCCCCATCGGCGGGCTCATCGTCGCGCTGCCGTGGCTGTTGTCGCGCAAGCACCGAGCGGATCGCTGGTTGATCCTCGCAGCCACCACGATCGGGTATGCCACGCACGGACTCCTCGACGCGTTCACGAGCTACGGCACGCAGCTGTGGTGGCCCTTCTCGAATCGGCGTGTGGCGTGGGATTTCATCGCGATCGTCGATCCGATCTACACGCTCGGTCTCGCCGTCGGTGTCGTGCTGTCGCGGATGCGCCGCAGTCCCAACGCAGCGCGGCTCGTGCTGCTGTTGTCGTCGCTCTACATCGCGCTGGGCGGGGTGCTGCACGCGCGCGCGCTCGCTGCCGTGCGCCGCGAGGCCCAGGATCGCGGCCACGTGCTCGCGCGTTCGGCCGCCTATCCCGAGCTGCCGGTGAACTTCGTGTGGCGCACGACCTATCGCGCCGGCGGGCGCATCTACGTCGATCGCGTGCGCACGCCGTGGTTCGGCGCGACACGACTCGAGGAAGGCACGTCGGTCCCCGTGTTCGAGGAGAGCGAGCTGGCACCCGAGGTCGTCGCGGACGCTCGCTTGCTGTCGGCGTTTCGCACGTTCCGATGGTTCGCCGACGGCTGGATCGCCCACGGGCCCGACGAGCCCGGGCTCGTGGCCGACATGCGCTACGGCGTGCACACGACGAGCAGCGAGACCTTGTGGGCGCTCGCGCTCGAGCCCGGTGCCGGGGCACCGATCCGCTTCGTGCAGCGGCGGCCCTCGGGTGCCGAGATGCTGCGACGGCGGTGGCAGGAGATCCTCGGTCGTTAGGACCTGAGGCTCGCGATCACGGCCTCGGCGCGGGCGAGCGCCGGCTTGCCGCGCTCCCCCGCCGTCGCGAGCGCATCGCGGGCGGCGAGCGCGAGCTGCAACGCGCGTCGGTCGTTCGCGGCCCCGCCCTCGTCGGCGAGCACCCGCGCGAGCGCGGTGCGAGTCTCCGCGATCTGCACGGCGTCGCCCCCCAGCTCGTCGTGTACCGCGAGCGCCTCTTCCAGCCGTGGACGCGCGCGATCCGGTCGGCCCAGCTCGAGCTCCGCCATGCCGACGCCCGACAGCGCTGCGGCGACATAGGGGTGGCGTGCAGGCAGTGTGCGTCGCATCCGCTCGAGCGCCCGCTCGTAGTCGGACAGCGCCTGCTCCACGCGCCCACCGTAGAGTGACGTCTCGGCCAGGTTCAAGAGCACGACGTCGATGATCGGATGATCCGGAGTGTCGACCTCGAGACTCGCGCGCGCGCGCTCGTAGTAGCTCGCGGCTTCTTCCCACCGCTGCATCCCCGAGAGCACGACTCCCACGTTGTTGAGGCCCAGCGCGTGCGCGGGTCCGCGATCGGCCCCGACCCGCTCGAGCACGTCGAGCGCCTTGCGGTGGAGGTCGAGCGCCTTCTCGAAGTGGCCGAGCGCCTGCTCCGCGTTCGCACTGTTCGTCAGCGTGTTCGCGACGCGCGGATGGCTGGCACCGAGGTGAGCCGTGTCGAGCGCGAGCGCGCGATCGTAGTAGCTGAGCGCGAGCTCGAACTCCCCACGCTCGTAGTGCACGCTGCCCAGGTTGCCCAGGATGGTGGAGCGGTTCTCCTCGGGCCCGTCGACGCGCTCGTGGAGCTCGAGCGCTTCCTCGAACAAGCGGATCGCCTCCGCATGATCGGCGCGCTCGGACGCGAGCACGCCGCGGTTCACGAGCAGCTGCATCCGCTGCTCGTCGTCCGCGCCCACGCGATCCTCCACGCGCATCGCCGTCTCGGCGTACCACCGGCCGCGCTCCTGATCGCGGTTCAGGTGCCCGACGACGTAGGCCTGGTCCACCAGGATGCGCAGGCGCAGCTGATCGAGCCCGCTCGACTCTGCAGCCCACAGCGCTTCGTCGAGCAGCTGCTCCGCGCGCCGAGCCTGGCCGATCGACGACTGCACTGCAGCGGCGACCCGCGCGGCGCGGGCGATCGTGGGTGGGTGGCCGAGTGTACGCGCGCGCGCGAGTGCATCGTCCGCGAGCACGGCCGCTTCGCGTAGACGACCGGTGTCGTTCAGCGCTCGCGCACGCGCGACGACGCCGTCGATGTCCGCCACCTCGACGCGTCCGGCCGCATCGAGCGGTGCGAGTGCCTCGGCGCGCAACGCCGCGACGTCGAGGCAGCGCGAGACGTCCGGGAGCCCGACGGCCGCCTCGAGCGCGTGCTCCACCACGCCGGCGTCGGCGCTCTCGAACAACTCGGCGAGCGCATCGAGCTCGCCGCGTGCACGCTCGAGGCACGCGTGCTGGAGCGCGAGCACGTCGGGCGGTTGCTCGCCCCTCACGTGGGTCGCCTCGCACGCCTCGGTCGCGACGCTCGACCAACTCGTGCCGAAGGCCGCGAGCACGCGTTCCACCGACGTGAAGACATCCTTCGCGTACGGCATTGCGGTGGCCTCGAAGGCGGTGCGGGCATCCGCCGCCCGGCCGGGATGCCACGTCGCCTCGATCTCCGCGCCCGCCGTCGCGCACGGGTTCTCCGGCGCACTCGGCCACGCGCTCCATGCCGCGGCGGCCACGACGACACCGGTCGCCGCGACCGCGAGCCCGACGGGTCGCCGGCGGCCCAACCGGGCGCGCAGGGCGAGGCGGAGCTCCTCCATGCCGGCGTAGCGATCCTCCGGTCGCACGGAGAGGCCGCGCAAGAGCAACCTACGCACCGCGCTCGGCACGTCCGCGTCCGTCGGTGGCTCGCGCACGCGACCACGCGCGACGTTGCGGTGCAACGTGGCTCGGTCGTCGCCCGCGAACGGACGCTCGCGATACAGCGCCTCCCACAGCGTCACGCAGAAGCTGAACTGATCGGCGCGTGCGTCCGCTTGCCCACCACTCAGCAGCTCGGGTGCGATGTACCCCGGGGTACCGAGCACCGATCCCACCTCGGTGAGCTGTTCGTTCAATCGGCCCGAGCTCGTGAGCGACGGCGGGGGCTCTTCACGATCGCGCGAGCGATCACCGGTGCGCCTCGGCTCACGCGCGAGGCCGAAGTCGACCACTCGCACCACGCCGTCGTCTGCGACGATCACGTTGCTCGGCTTGAAGTCGAGGTGCACGAGGCCCGCCGCGTGTGCGGCCGCGAGCCCGGCCGCGGCCTGCACGAGCACGCCCACCGCATCGCGCCATCGTCGGGGCTCCTGCGCCAGCCACTCCTTCAGCGTGACGCCCTCGATCAACTCCATCGCGAGGTAGACCTGCTGGTCGACGACGCCGACGTCGTACACGTGCACGACGTTCGCATGCGAAAGGCGAGCGAGCGCCTGCGCCTCGCGCAGCAGGCGTTGCTCGCCGGATCCGATCGTCGAGCGCCGTCCACCGGGGTGCATCAACTTCAGTGCGACTCGACGATCGAGTTGCGGGTCGTAGGCCAACCACACCACGCTCATGCCGCCCGCGCCGAGCGGTCGGAGGAGCACGTAGCGGCCCAGCGTCTGCCCGGCGTGCCCGGACTCCGCCGCCTCGTCGACCGACCTCGGCTCGACGCCGACGGGACGCGTGGGCCCTTCGTCGTCGTTGGACGACGAGCGCGTCGCCGAGGCATCGTGCTCCGCAACGCCCATCACGTTCGATCATATTGCCACGCGGGTCATGGAGGCCGGTGTCGCACACCGAGCGCCAAGACGAGTCCGCCGATCGCGACCGGGATCGAACAGGACGCGATCGCCCACGCGAGCGAGGACGTGCGGCTCACGAACCCCAACACGTAGGGTGAGCCCGCATCGCCGAACGCGTGGATGCAGAACACGTTGATCGACACCGCCGTGGCGCGCATCGCCGCCGGTACGGAGCCGACGAGCGCGGCATTGAGCGGGCCCGTGTTGAGGAACAGCAACACCTCGGCCACGAACGCGCACGCGAGCGAGGTCGGCAGATGATCGACGAGCGGCATGACCGCGACGAACGGGGCGCCGAGCAGCAGCCCCCACCCACTCACGCGTAGATAGCCGCCCGGCGCCCGACGTTCGGCCCGATCGCCGAGGACGCCGCCGATCGCCGTGCCGAGCAGGCCCGCAACCACCGTGATCCCGCCGAAGAGCGTGCCGGCCAACCCCTCGCCGAGCGAGTGCGGCGGGCGCTGCAGGAACGTCGGCATCCAGAACGCGATACCGCCCATCGCGAACGTCATCAGCGTCATGCCGATCGTCACGACGACCCAGTCACGGGACGCACGCATCGTCGCCAACGCGACGCGGAACGACGGCGCGGCCGCGCGAGGCCCGGGATCGAAGCGACCGCGTTCCGGCTCCGGCAGGAACGCGGCGAAGACGCTCAACAACAGGCCCGGTGCGCTCGCCACCGCGAACGCGGCGCGCCAGCCGAAGTGCTCGCCGATCCACCCACCGAGCAGGTAACCGAGGGCGCTGCCGAGCGGGATCGCGAGGTAGAACCACGCGAGCATGCGTCCGCGGCGATCCGTCTCGAACAGGTCGGCGATCATCGAGGGAGCGACGCTCGCGTAGCCGGCCTCGCCGATGCCCACGAGGGCACGCATGAGGAGCAGCCACTCGAGCGACGGCGCCCATGCGCTGCCGAGGGTCGCGAGGCTCCACGCGAACACGGCGATCGCAGTGACGGTCTTGCGTGGGATCCGATCGCCGAGCCAGCCCGACACCGGCGCGACGACGGTGTACGCGATCATGAAGATCGATCCGACGAGGCCGGTGATGTCGTCCTCGAGGACGAACTCGATCCGGATCGCCTCCGCGACCGCGCTGACGACGTAGCGATCGATGTAGTTGACGAAGTTGATCGCGGTGAGCACCGCGAGCACACCCAACGCGAACCTCGGGGCCGAATCGGGCCGGGCGCGGGCGATCATCCGTCGCGATCATGCAGCGAGTGGGTCGTTCGTGGTGCTCCCACCCAATCCTCGCTTGGTTCTGCGCGTGCGTTCAGTATATCATTCGGCCCGCGTCCGCGCCAAGCTCCCTCGCGCAAGCGATCCGGCTCGGTGCACTTGCGCGTAATGCATTTCGCCCGGGCTTCGACGGGTCCGACCACGAACGGAATCAGGAGAAACACTCAGATGCTCAAGATCAAGGAAATCGCCGCGACCCTCGCGATCCTCGGCTCCGGCGCCCTCGCGGTGTCGGCCTGCAACAAGGAGAAGCAGACGACCGAGAACCCCGACGGTGCGGCGGCCGAAGGCGGCGACGCGGCGGCGGACGGTGGCGACGCGACCGAGCCCGCGGGCGAGGGCGATGCGGCGGCGGCCGAGGGCGATGCGGCGGCCGAGGGCGAGAAGGCCGAGGGCTCGTGCGGCGGCGAGGCCGGCTGCGGCGGCGAGAAGAAGGCAGACGGCTGAGGACATCGTCCTCGCCTCGCCTCGTGAAGCGAGGGTGACACCTCGAAGACCCGCGGTCGCTCCGGTGGCCGCGGGTTTTCGCGCCTGGCATCCTCGCGTCGGAGCGGCGATCGAGACGGTGATGAACACTCCCACCGGCATCGGGCTCGGGCTGCGCGCGGCGTTCATCGATCGCGTCGCCCGTGGAGAGGCCGACGGGCGCATCGCGTTCCTCGAGATCTCGCCGGAGAACTACATGCACCGCGGCGGGCGGCTGCCGCTCGCGCTCGGCCGCGCAGCGGAGCGGTTCCCGCTGCTCACCCATGGATTGATGATGTCGCTCGGCGGCAACGATCCGCTCGACGACGAGTACCTCGCGACGCTGCGTGAGTTCCTGCAACGGCACGACTCGCCGTGGCACTCGGACCACGTGTGCTGGAGCGGGCAGGACGGCGCGATGCTGCACGACCTGTTGCCGGTGCCGTTCACGACGCACGCAGCGATGCGCGTGGCGGAGCGCGTGGTGATCGCCCGCGATCGACTCGCACGGCCGATGGCGATCGAGAACATCTCCTGGTACCTGGAGCTGGGCAAGCCGCAGATGGACGAGCCGGCGTTCCTGTGCGAGGTGCTCGAGCGCGCTGATGCGGGCTTGCTGCTCGACGTGAACAACGTGTTCGTCAACGCGAAGAACCACGGCTTCGACCCGTACGAGTGGCTCGCGAAGATCCCGCTCGAGCGTGTCGTGCAGCTGCACGTGGCGGGGCACGAGCCGTGGGACGAGCACCTGATCATCGACACGCACGGTGCGGAGGTGCGCAGCGAGGTATACGACATGCTCGCGTGGGTGATCGAGCGCGTGGGACCGAAGCCGGTCGTGCTCGAGCGCGACTCGAACATCCCCGCGCTCTCGGTACTGCTCGACGAGGTCGCGGCGCTCGATCGCGTGTATCGGAGTGCGCTCGAGCGGCGCGCGAAGGTGGCGTCGCATGGCTGAAGCGACGGTCGCAGCGATGGCCGCGGCGATCCGCTCGAGCACGGCGATCGCCGACGTGCGCGCGGACTACCTGCGGTGGCTCGCGGCTCACGGCGTCGAGGGGCCGGATGCGGAGACGCTCGCGTCGATCGGCGGCGAGCGGATGCTCGTGTACCGCTCGCTCGTGCACAACCGCTTGATCGGAGCGATCCGCGAATTCATCCCGCGCGCGGCGGCGCGGCGCGGTCGGCCCGAGCTGCGCGAGGACTTCGCAGCGTTCATGGATGCGTGCGGGCCGAAGAGCCCGTATCTGCGCGATGTCCCCGGCGAGTTCGTGGCGTGGGTGGTCGGGCGCTGGGCGAGCGATCCCGCGGTGCCGCCGTATCTGCACGACCTCGCGCGTCACGAGCTGCTCGAGCTCGAGGTGCGCAACGATCCGCGCGGCGGCGAGCCACCGACGGGCCTCGACCTCGCGCTCGATCGCCCGCTCGTGTTCGACGGCAGCGCGCGACTGATGCGGTACGCATGGGCGGTGCAGCGCTTGCCGAAATCCGTCGACGATCGCAGCGAGCCCGATGCGCACGCGAGCGACTTGATCGTCTTCCGCGACGCGAGCCAGAAGGTGCGCTATCTCGAGCTCACCCCGTGGGCGGCGCTCGTGCTCGTGGAGCTGCTCGTCGGGGGCCACGCGGTGGCGGAAGGCCTGCAGCGTGCGGCCGCGGCGATGGGCGAAGCGCTGGACGACGACAAGCTCGGCAAGGCCGCGATGCTCTTCGCGGAGCTGTCCGACGTGGGCGTGCTGCTCGGCGCGCGAGCGTGACCGCCCATCCCGAAAAAACCCGTGGATGGATCGGTCGCTGCGGCGACTTGGGGTTCGGATGGGCACGAACTCGCGGAGGGCACGTGTGTGCGCGCTGGCGGCTTGGCTGCCGCTCGGCTGCTACAGCGGTCTGGACCCGGCATCGGGCGCGGACGCCGAAAGCGCGCCGGGGTCGGGCGGGGCCGACGATGACGCCGACGGGGGATCGGACGGTGGCGACGACGCGCCCACCGAGGGCGAGTGCGAAGGCAGCCCAGCCCCGACGATCGCGCTGCGGTACCTGACCCGCGAGGAGTACGAGAACACGGTGCGCGATCTCTTCGGAGAAACGCTCGACGTGACCACCGCGTTCGCGCCGGACGAGAGCGTCGGAGGCTACTTCGCCAACTCGACGCAGGCACCGTCCTCCACGCAGCTGGAGATGTACATCGACACCGCGCAGAGCCTCGCACAGACGGCCATCGAGGAGCGCTTCGCTCGGTTCGTGTCGTGTCAGCCGACCGAGGCCGGCTGCGCGCAGACCTTCATCGCCGAGTTCGGGCGTCGTGTCTTCCGCCGCCCGCTGACGGACGACGAGAGGCTCGCGTACGAGTCGGACTACGAGACGATCGCGGCCGATCAGGGCGCCGAGCTCGGCCTGCAGGTGGTGGCGGCCGCGATGCTCGCATCGCCCCACTTCCTCTACATCGGTGCGCGCACCGAGCTCGACGATCCCGCTGCGCACGCGTACGACCTCGCGTCGCGACTGTCGTACTTCCTGTGGGCGACGATGCCCGACGACACGCTGCTGCAGGCGGCGGAGTCGGGCGAGCTCTCCACCACCGAAGGCGTCGAGGCCCAGGTCCGTCGCATGCTCGAGGACGAGCGCGCAGGCGACATGCTCGCGTCCTTCTCGACGCAATGGCTCGATGTCGGCGCGCTCTCGCAGACGCCGAAGCACCCCGAGCAGTTCCCGCAGTGGACGCCCGAGCTCGTCGCCGCGGCACGAGCGGAGGTCGGCGAGCTCATGCGCCGGGTCGTGCAAGGTGGCGACGCTCGACTGGCGAGCCTGCTGGAGTCGCGCGACGCGTACGTCGACGCATCGCTGGCTGCGCTCTACGGCGTGGACGCGCCCGCCGACGGCGCCGGATGGGTCGCGCTGCCGAACGACGAGCGTGCGGGACTCCTGACGCGCGCGGCGTTCCTCGCCCGCCACTCGCACGCCACCGAGAACTCTTGGGTCCACCGCGGCAAGGTCGTGCGCGAGCGCCTGCTGTGTGGGGTGCTGCCGCCGCCACCACCGATCGCGGACGACAGTCCGATCAACGACGACTCGCGCCTCGAGGACGCGGCGTGCTCCGGGTGCCACCTGCTCATGGATCCCATCGGGGTGGGCTTCGAGGCCTACGATCCCATCGGCACGTTCGTGGGCGGGGCCGCTCCCGGACGCATCGAGGGCATCGACGAACCGGCGTTCGACGGCGCGATCGATCTCTCGGAGCGACTCGCGACCTCGCTCGAGGCACAGGCGTGCTTCGCGGTGCAGATGTTCGGCTACGCCCATCGGCGCGCGTCGCAGGCCGAGGATGCGTGCGCGATCGAAGCGGCGACCACCACGTTCGTCGAGAGCGACGGGGACATCGTCGAGCTCGTCACCGCGCTCGCGACGACCAACGGCTTCACCGGCTTCGGAGGTGGGTGATGGGCGGTCTGACTCGACGAACGATGCTGCGCGGCGGCGGAGCGCTCGCGGCCCTCGGATTGCCCTTCCTCGGCAACTACGCGCGTGCCGGCGGCGCGGCGCCGTTGCGACTCGTGATCCTGTGGACGCCGAACGATGCGGAGTGGCCCGACCAGTACGACGTCGCGCTGACGCCCGGGGCCGCGCTGCCCGCCGCGCTCCCTGCGTTCCTCGAGCCCCTCGCGGCGTTCCGCGATCGCATTGCAGTGCTCGGCGACATCGTCAATCCATTCGAGGGCGGTCACACGAGCATCGGCCACTCGCTCACCGGCATCGACTGGATCGGCCCGGACGGCAACAACTTCTGGGCGGGCGGTCCGTCCGTGGATCAGCACATCGCGCAAGCGATCGGCGAGGACGCATTGACGCTCGGCGTCGCCTGCGGGGCCAAGAACGGCAAGGGTCGGATGAGCTACGCCGCGTCCGAGACGCCGGTGGACCCGATCGAAGATCCCGCCATCGTGTTCGACTCGCTCTTCGCCGACGTCGGCTCCGACGCGGACGAGATCGCCGCACGACGGGCACGTCAGCACTCGGTGCTCGATCGGGTGGCGTCCGACCTCGAGGCCTATCAGGCCCAGATCCCGAGCGAGCAGCGGCCGCGCCTCGAGCAGCACCTGGAGTCGATCCGCGCGCTCGAGCAGACGATCGACGACGAACTCCTCGCGTCGTGCGATCCCACGATGCCGGCGGCGCTCGACACCGGCGACAACGCGCTCGTGCCCGAGGTGTTGCGCGCGCAGATGCGGATCATCGCGCAGGCGCTCGGCTGTGGAGCCACCCGCGTGGCGACGCTGCAGCTCGGACGGGC
>CAYXVR010000001.1:0-109204 GCA_964468635.1 uncultured Nannocystaceae bacterium | reverse complement strand
CGCCGGCGGCGGGCGGCGGCTTCACGCCTTTGTGGCCGGACGAAGGGCTCGGCATCGGCGTCGACGTCCACACGGTGGCGCACGAGCACTACCTACAGCCCGACAGCGCTTCGGTGCTCGCCGACGCCAAGGCCGTCGAAGCGTGGTACTCGACGCAGCTCGCGTTCTTGTTGACCGAGCTCGACGCCATCGCGGACGTCGATGGCGGCCGCCTGCTCGACAACACGCTCGTCGTGCACGTGAAGGAGCTCGGCCGCCGCCACGGCACGGACCCGATGACCTACGTGCTCGCCGGCGGGCCCACGGTGCTCACGGGCGATCGCTGCCTCTCGTTCCAGGGCCGACCCCACAACGATCTGCTCCTCACGCTCTGTCACGCGATGGGCGTGGACGACGAGACGTTCGGCGACCCGTCGATCACCACGGGCCCGCTCGCCATCTAGTCACTGCGGGCGATGGCCGGCGTCGTAGTTCGCGAGGATCTGCGCGGGGCTCAGGGCCTCGCAGTAGATCGCGACGAGGTGGAACGTGCCCTGCCAGTTGCGCACGTCGTAGTACGACAGGTTGCCGAGGACGACGTCGAAGTTGGGGTTCCACACCGACAGATCGCCCGCCTGCGCGGTGGTCATCAACACCTCCCCGTCGAGGTAGAGCGTCGTCGACCCCGCCTCGCGCACGAGCACGAGATGGTTGGGTTGCAGATACGGCGTGCCGAGCCACTCCATCCGCGACTCGCCCTCGCTCGTGAGCAGCGTGGCGACGTAGCCCGGGTCCTCCCACTCGGGGTTCATGAACACGCCGGCGTCGACGTCAGGATCCACGGGGTCGCCGATCGTGACGATGCCGGTGGGTCCGCCCTGCGAGTCGTACAGCGGTGTCGCCCACACCTCCAGCGTGAACTCGCCGCTCTCGCGGCAGCTCTCCAGCCGCTCGAACGTGGGCTCGAACGATCGCAGCGCGGTGTGGGCGTCGGTCGTGTCGCCGTCGAGCAGCAGCCCGTCCTCGACCCACTCGAAGCCGTCACCGATCGATCCGTTCTCGAACACGAGCTCGAGCTTCACTTCCGTGATCGACTCGACCGACGTCCCCTGCCCTTCGCAGAAGTCGTACAGCAACACCGGCGCGATGGGATCGCGGCCGTCGGGCACGCACGCGCTCGCGGGACCCGAGTCCTCGCTGGAACCGTCCTCCGTCTCGCGGATGGGCGGGCCGCTGGAGGTTCCGTCGTCGGTCGTCGTGCCGATGCCTTCGGTCGTCGACGTCGAGGTCGACGTATCGGTGACGTCCACGCCGTCGTCTTCCACGCAGCGGTCCGCGAGGTCGGATGGTGAGTATCGCGACCAGCGGCGCCCCGATGGACAGTCAGCGTCGAGCGACGAGCAGTACCCGGACTCCTCGCAGATCCCGTCGGCGCCGCACTCCACGTCCTGATTGCACACGAACGCCCCGGTCGAGACGCAGCTCGCGCCGCTCCCGACACCGACCGCGATGCCGATCGCCGCCACGCGCGTGGTGGTTCGCCCGCGCATCCTCGTCATCAGGCTATCACGACGATGCGCGCGTCAGAACCGGATCGCCAGGCTCGCAGCGACGCGCACGCGCGCGCTCGAGCGCTTCTGCTTGCGCGCGAGCAGGGCCCAGCGCACGACGCCGCCCACGAGCAGCGCGCCGCCGACCGCCAACACGGGAATCGCCGCGCGCGACAACGTGACCGCGCGATCGTTGTGCTCGCCGTACTCGTCGACATCGCTCGCGCGCTCCGCCTCGGCCTGCTCCGTGCGCGCGACGACGGCCAACACGGTACCGGCCACGAGGCCCGCAGCGCCGACGGCGACGAGCGTGGCGCCGGCCGGATCGCGATGCCACGGTCGCGGCGCGGGATCGCGACGCAGGGGCGGTGGCTCCGCGGGTGGCGGCGTCGTGACGACGGGCGCAGGCGCTGGCTCGGGCTCGGGCGCGGGAAGCAGCGCGCGACACTCGTCCACCGCTGCCTCGGCCGCGGCGACGGCTTCGGGCAGCGGCTCGGTCGCGATGAATGCCTCGTACGTCGCCGTCGCGCCCACGCAATCGCCCGAGGCTTGCTGCGCTTGCGCGCGCGCGTAGAGGTACGCGATGTCGCCGGTCTCGGCGTAGGCCCGCGCGTAGGCCTCGGCGGCCTCGGCATAGCGACCGTCGGCCCATGCGGCATCGGCCTGGTCAGCAGGCGCGGGCGCGAGCATCACGACGAACGCGAGCTGCGCTGCGAACGTCATCGCTCGTAGCCCGGGGGATAGGGCGATCGGCCCGTGCGCGGGGCCTTGGCTGGTTTCTTCGGCGTCTTCGGCTTGCGCTTCTTCGCGACGGTCGGCTTCGGCGGCGCGGGCTCGACGATCGGCGCGCTCGCAGGTGAAGCGTCGATCACAGGCTCGCTCGGCAGCGGAGATTCGACCGGCGGGGCGACGGGCGCGGGCTTCGCAGGCTCCTGCATCGTCGGCTCGGCGACCGGCTCCACGATCGGAGTCTCGCGTGCGTGCGCGAGCGCGAACGCGAGCGCGCCACCGGCCGTGACCACCGCGGCGGCGGCCACCGCCTGCGCCCACCTCACACGACGCACGCTCGATCGCGTCGTCGGCACCGCGCGCACGACGACCGGCTCGTCCACCGTCGCTCGCGGAACGGAGAGCGTCTGCGGATGGGGTGGCGTGCCGAACGAATCGCGCATGTGCGACGCGAGATCGATCGTGCTGAGCGTGTGGCCGTGGCGCTCGGCGAACGCCTCGAGCTCGCGTTGCAGCTCTTCCGCCGTGGTGTGCCGGTCGCGTGGATCCTTCTGCAACGCACGCGCGATGATGCGCTCGAGCTCGGGCGGAAACGCGGGATCGAGCTCGGTCGGCGGGATGTAGTCGGCGCGTGCGATGCGGGCCATCGCCGCGAACGCGTTGGGTGCATGGAATGCCCGCGCGCCCGTCATCGTCTCGTACGCCACGATCCCGAGCGAGAAGATGTCGCTGCGCCGATCGACTTCCTCGCCGCGGCACTGCTCCGGCGACATATAGCCGGCCTTGCCCTTGATCCGTCCGGCAAGCGTCTTGCTCGTGCGCGCCGACGCCTTCGCGATGCCGAAGTCCGTGAGCTTCACCGCGCCGCTGAACGCGATCATGACGTTGGACGGAGAGACGTCGCGGTGGACGAGCCCGAGCGGCCGCCCATCGGCCCCGACCGCCTCGTGCGCGTGGTGCAGGCCCGCGGCGACGCCGGTGAGCACCGCCAGTGCCATGCCGAGCGGGAGCCCGTTCGGCAGCCCCGCGAGCACCTCGCGCAGGTTCTTGCCATGCACGTACTCCATCGCGAAGAAGTACTCGCCGTCCTCCTGGTCGATGTCGGTGACCTGGGCGATGTTGGGGTGGTCCAGCGACGCTGCTATTCGAGCCTCGTCGAGGAACATGGAGATGAACTCCGGATCCTCGGTGAGGTTCGGCAGCACGCGCTTGACCACGACCGTGCGCTCGAATCCCTGGATCCCGCTGTGCCGCGCGACGTAGAGCTCCGCCATGCCGCCCATCGCGAGGCGGTGGATCAGCTCGTATCGCCCCATGCGGGTGCCGGGCGGCAATCCGCGGGCGGTCAGCACCTCGCGCGTCATCCGGGCGCTCCTGCGCGGTTGGCTGCGAGCGTGGTCGGTCCCAACGCCTTGTGCAGGAGCTCGAGATCCTGCACCACGCGATCGCGCAGCGCTCCAGGCCGCGTCATGTCCACCACGGCTTCGACGATGAGCTCGCGTGCGCGCGCGAGCCGGCTTCCGATCGTGCTCGCGTTGACCTGCAGCACCGTACCGATCTCGGCGGTGCTCATCTCCTCCCAGTAGTAGAGATCGACCGCGATCTGCAGGTCGATCGGCAACGTGCTGATCGCCATCAAGAGCAGCACCTCGTCCTCGCGGCGAACCGCGACGACGCTCATCGAGGTCTTCTGCGTCGAGTCCTCCTCGGCGGTGCGGACGGCGCGATCGTGGCGGCTCTGCTTGCGGTAGTGCTGCAACAGCAGGTGGCGCGCGATGCCGAAGACGTACGGCTTGAACGACGCGCCGTTGCGCAGCGCACCGGCTTGCTCGGCGACCGCCACGAAGACCTGCTGGGTCAGATCCTCGGCGAGATGCGGCAGTCGGAGATCGAAGAACCGATGCACGCTCGCGTAGTAGCGCCCCAGCAGCGCCTCGCCCGCCTGCCGCTCACCCGCGAGCCAGGCGGCGACGAGATCCGCGTCCGGAGCGGGGCCGTGCATGCGGCCCATCTTAGCAAGCCCGGATGCGCGGTGCCCGAGGCCGCTCGACCCCAAGGCGCCGAGCCGTGTGACGCTCGTCGACCTGTAGAGGGCGTCGAGCGGAGGCCGACTTCATCACGCGCTGATCTGCGCGATCAGATCGCCCGCCGTCAGCGTGTCGCCCACCGCGACTGCGAGGCGCTCGAGCTTGCCGGCGATGGGTGACGCCACCACCGTCTCCATCTTCATCGCCGACAGCACCACGAGCGGTGCGCCCAGCGTGATCGCGGCGCCCGGCTTCGTGCGCACCTCGAGCACGACGCCCGGCATCGGCGCGCCGACCGAGCCGGGGTTCGCCGCGTCCGCGCGCTCGCGCACGACGGCGGCCTTCGCCGACTTCTCGTCGCGCACGCGGATCGAGCGGGGCCGGCCGTTCAGCATGAACCACACCTCGCGTGTGCCGTCGTCGCGCAGCTCGCCCACCGCCGTCAGCCACACGATCAGCGTCTTGCCGCGCTCGATCTCGATCTCGAACTCCTCGCCCACCTCGAGCGGCCCGAGGAACTGACGCGTGGGCAGCACCGACACGTCGCTGTTCTGCTCGCGGAACGCGAAGAACTCGTCGAAGACCTTCGGGTACATCACCGACGACAGCAGATCCACCTCGCGGATGTGCGGCCCGTGCGTGTCCCGCAGCTTGCGGCGCAGCCCATCGAAATCGACCGGCTCGAGCGTCGCGCCGGGCCGACCGGTGAACGTCGACTTGCCGTGCAGCACGCGCGTGCGCAAGGGCTCCGGGAATCCACCGTACGGCTCGCCCAGGTAGCCCTGGAAGAACTCCACCACCGACGTCGGGAACGACAGCGTCTCGGCGCGCTCCACCACGTCGCTCTCCGACAGATCGTTCTGGACCATGAACTGCGCGAGATCGCCGACCACCTTCGATGACGGCGTCACCTTGATCACGTCGCCCAGCAATCGGTTCGCCGCCGCATACGCGCGCTTGATCGCCGGCCACCGCTCCGCCAGCCCCAGCTGCCGTGCCTGGAATTGCAGGTTCGTGTACTGCCCGCCCGGCATCTCGTGGAAGTACACGTCGGCGCTGCCGCTCTTCATGCCCGACTCGAACGGCGCATACAGCTGGCGCGCCTGCTCCCAGTAGTTCGACAACCCCTGGATCGCCTCGAGATCGAGCTCGCACGCCTGCGGCGATCCGTGCAGCCCCGCCACCACCGCGCCCATCGCCGGCTGCGACGTCATGCCGGCCATCGGCTCGAGCGCGACGTCCACCACGTCGGCGCCCGCCTC
This sequence comes from uncultured Nannocystaceae bacterium, assembly GCA_964468635.1. Lineage (GTDB taxonomy): Bacteria > Myxococcota_A > Polyangia > Nannocystales > Nannocystaceae > Xiheibacterium. The sequence continues at coordinate 103,657 of CAYXVR010000001.1, read as the reverse complement.
CGCGCACGCGAGCATCGATGCCACGCCGCTGCTCGCCGTGTCGTGCGTGTGCACGTGCACCGGCACGTTCGGAAAGGACCTGCGCAGCGCCCCCACCAGCATCGTCGCGGCCCGCGGCTTCAACAAGCCCGCCATGTCCTTGATCGCGAGCACGTGGGTGCCGAGCTCCACCAGCTTGCCGGCCAGATCCACGTAGTACTGCAGGCTGTACTTGCGCCGCGTCGGATCCGAGACGTCGCCCGTGTAACAGATCGCTGCTTCGATCACTCCGTTCGCGCGCCCCACCGCATCGATGCCGAGCGCGAGGTTGTCGACGTAGTTCAAGCAGTCGAAGATCCGGAACACGTCGATACCGCGCTCGCGCGCGACGCGGGCGAACTCGTACACCACGTTGTCGGCGTAGTTCGTGTAGCCCACGGCGTTCGCACCGCGCAGCAGCATCTGGAACGGGATGTTCGGCACGAGCTCGCGCAAGAGCTCCAGCCGATCCCACGGGCACTCCTTCAGGAACCGCAGCGCCACGTCGAACGTGGCCCCACCCCACATCTCGAGGCTGTAGCACGGGGCCAACGCGCGTGCGGTGGCCGGCGCGATCGCAGCGAGATCGATCGTGCGCACGCGCGTCGCGAGCAACGACTGATGCGCATCGCGCCACGTCGTGTCCATCACGAGCAGCCGCGGATGCGCACGCACGGCCGCCGCGAACGCGGCCGGCCCCTGCTCGAGCAGCACCTGCCGCCACCCGGCCGGCGGCGCCTCGCCGACGGGCACCGCCGGCACCTCGGGCTCGATGCGTGCCGGCGGCGAGTCGGTCGCCCACGGCGTGGACGGCCCGTTCACCGCGAGGCTGCCGAGGTATCGCAGGAGCCGCTGCGCGCGGTTCTGCCTTCGCGGAAATCGGAACAACCTCGGCGTGTCGTTGATGAAGCCGGTGTCCACGCGTCCCGCGAGAAATCGCGGATGCGTGAGCACGTTCTGCAGGAACGGCACATTGGTCTGCACGCCTCGCACTCTGATCTCCGCGAGCGCGCGGTGGAGCTTCTGGGCGGCCGACGGGAAGTCGAGCGCACGCCCGGTGACCTTCGCGAGCAACGAGTCGTAGTGCGGCGTGATCTCGGCGCCGGTGTAGCCCGACCCGGTGTCGATGCGCACGCCGAAGCCCTCGCCGGAGCGGAACACCTCGATGCGCCCCGAGTCGGGCTGGAAGCCGCGCAGCGGATCCTCGGTGGTGACGCGACACTGGATCGCATGCCCGCGCACCTCGATGCGATCCTGCACGAGCCCCAGCTCGCGCAGCGTCATGCCCGACGCGATGAGGATCTGCGCTTGGACGATGTCGATCCCCGTGACCTCCTCGGTCACCGTGTGCTCCACCTGGATGCGCGGGTTGGCCTCGATGAAGTAGTGGCGCCCCTGCGGATCCACGAGGAACTCGAACGTGCCCGCGTTGCGGTAGCGCACCGAGCGAGCCAGCTTCACCGCATCCGCGAGCAAGCGCGCGCGCACCTCCGGGTCGAGATCCACGGCGGGCGCGATCTCGACGACCTTCTGGTGGCGTCGCTGCACCGAGCAATCGCGCTCGTACAGGTGGATGACGTCGCCGGTCTCGTCGCCGAGGATCTGCACCTCGATGTGGCGCGGCCGCTCGACGTAGCGCTCGACGAACACCGACCCGTCGCCGAAGGCGGAGAGCGCCTCGGACGTCGCCCGCGCGAGCGCATCCTCGATGTCGCCCGCGTCGTGCACCACCCGCATGCCGCGACCACCACCGCCGCGCGCCGCCTTGAGCATGAGCGGGTAGCCGACCTCGTCGGCGAACGCCTTCACCGCGGCCGCATCCGTGATCGGATTCGGCGTGCCCGGCACGATCGGCACGCCGGCCTTCGCGGCGAGCGCACGGCCGGCCGTCTTGTCGCCGAGCGCGTCGAGCACGTCGGGCGGCGGCCCCACGAACACGATGCCCGCCGCCTCGCACGCGCGCGCGAAGTCGGCCCGCTCCGACAGGAAGCCGTAGCCGGGGTGGATCGCGTCGACGTCGTGCGCCTTCGCGATCTCGACGATGCCCGCGATGTCGAGATACGCGGCCACCGGCGTGAGCCCGCGTCCGACGAGATACGACTCGTCCGCCTTGTAGCGGTGCAAGTGCAGCCGGTCCACGTGGCTGAAGATCGCGACGGTGCGGATGCCGAGCTCGGTGGCGGCTCGGAACACGCGAATGGCGATTTCGCCGCGGTTGGCACAGAGGAGCTTGCGGATCGGGCGACGCTGCAGCGACATCCGGTTCACCTCGCGATCAGGTGCTGGGCCCGTCTCGCACGGGCAGCGACACGGCGGCGCTCGGGTGGCCGGCCGCGTCGAGGAACGTGCCCGCGGGCACGCGCAGCTCGAGCATCGGCGCGTCCGCGTCGACGCAGAAGTCGAGCACGTTGTCGTCGTTGACGTCGCCGTCGCCGGCGTGATCGTCGAAGCCGACGGGCGTGCGTGGGGTGCCCTGCCCCATCGCGATCTCGACCTTCGCGAGGTCGCCGGCCTCCACGCCGCGGAGCTCGTCGGTCCAGTAGCTGCGCAACACCTGGCGCGCGGCGGGACAGCGCGAGGGATTGGGCGCGATGGTCTCGGCCACGACCGCACGCGTGCCGAGATCCCAGCGCTCGACTTTCGCGGACGCGCCCTGCAGCGGCGTGCCGTCCTCGGCGTAGATCGTGCCGATCACGATCACGTCGGTCGCGGGATTCTCCTTCGGATCGCCGAAGTCGCCCCACAGCGTGACGGAGCGGTTCTCGTCGCTCTCGCTCGCGGGCGCGAGCACGGCTTCGAGCGCGAGCACCCGCGTGCCGTCCGCCTCCACGACGAGGAACGCCTGCGGCACGAGGCTCACCGCGTCCACCTCGCGATCGAACACGACGACGATCGAGTCGGCGACGGCCGGCGTTCGACTGTCGTCGCGCGAGAATCGGGCCGCCACGATGCTCGCCGCGGGTGCCGCCCCGTCGGCCGCGCGAGGCACCACCATCTCGACGTGCCGCTGTGGCGGCGGGCGCCACGTGCAGGCGCCTTCGAGCGCGAACAGAAGCCCGAGCGCGACGACGATCGCGGAGCGCCTCGGCATGCGAGGAGAAGACTGTAGCATGGCGAGCGTGCTGCACCTGGCCTCTCGCACCGACCGCAGCTGGGGCGACCGCGCGCTCGCCCACCTCGACGAGGTGCTGCTCGACCACGCGCACTGCGAGAAGCGGGCGGCCTCGACCGCGATCGGTCTCGTGTTCCGCTACCCGGCGCTCCCGGTGCTCGCCGTGCCGCTCGCACGGCTCGCGCGCGAGGAGCTCGAGCACTTCGAGCTCGTCGTGGGCCACGTGCGTCGGCGGGGCCACGAGTTCGGGCGGCTGACCGCCAGCCCATATGCGGCTGCGCTCGTCGCAGCGGTGGCGCGGGCCGAGCCCGCCCGCGCGGTGGAGACGCTGCTCGCGTGCGCGCTCATCGAGGCGCGGAGCTGCGAGCGCATGCAGGCCCTCGCGCACGCGTTCGAGCGCGCGCACGGCCGCGGCCTCGCGATCGACGACGAGCTCGCCGCGCTCTACCGCGATCTGCTCGCCTGCGAGGCACGGCACCACAACGACTACGTCGAGCTCGCACGCGAGCTCGCGCCGCGTGCGGACGTCGACGAGCGCCTCGCACGACTCGCGTTGCATGAAGCGCGCGTGATCGCGGACGCGCCCGCGATCGCGCGGCTCCACGCCGCGATGCCGACCTGAATCAAGCCGCTTCGAACAACAGCACCGCGAAGGTGCCGAGATCGTCCGGCATGTAGCGCAGCATCACGCGCGCGCCGGGCTCGAAGCGCGCCCAGTGATCCGTGGGGCACGTCTCGACGAATCGGTGCGTGCGCACGCGGTCCGGATCGCGCGAGCGATACGCGAGGTCGTTGGCTTGGGTCGGCTCCGGCACGTCGGCCTCCACCGAGATCGTCATGATGTCGTGCGCGAGCACGCGGCGCGCACGGTCGACGACGCGCGCCGAAATCGCCGTGCCGTGGGCGAGCGCGCGCCGACGACGGCGATGCGCGACGAACAGCGTCGCCGCGTTGCGCGTGCCGGCGAACACGACGATCGCCGGCAGGATCGCCATGAGCATCACGCTCACGAGGCCCGAGTCCGTGTGCAGCCATCCCTGCATCTGGATCGGGTACGCAAACGCGAACACCAACGCGACGCCGAGCGCCGCGAGCAGCGCCCAGAAGCGCACGGACAGCCGGTAGTGCCGGAGCTCGTCGTTCGCGTGGTGGATGCCGCGCATCGTGACGAGCATCGCAGCGACGCCGCCGGCGACGAGCCCGAGGGTGACGAGCGCCCAGCCCATACCCCGAGTGTGCCGCACGGAGCCGGTCGTCGCAAAGGCGCTTTTCGATGATAGCGTGGCGACGACATGGCGGACGCGCGTCCCTTCGAGATCCTCGGCGTGCAGCAGATCGCGGTCGGCGCCCGCGAAAAGTCCGAGCTGCGGCGCCTGTGGGTCGACCTGCTCGGCCTGCGTCCGCACGGCTCGTTCCAGAGCGTCGCGGAGAACGTCGACGAGGACATCGTGGTCGTCGGCGAGGGTGATGCCGCGATCGAGCTCGACCTCATGGTCCCGATCGATCCCGACGCGCGACCGCGGGTGCACGAGCCCGCGCTCAACCACATCGGCCTGTGGGTCGACGACCTGCGCGCTGCGGTCGCGTGGCTCGAGCAGCGCGGCGTGCGCTTCACGCCCGGCGGCATCCGCCGCGGCGCCGCGGGCCACGACGTGTGCTTCATCCACCCCAAGGGCAGCGCGGACGCGCCCCAGGGCGGAGCGGGCGTGCTGATCGAGCTCGTGCAGGCGCCGGCGGATCTCCGCGAGCGCCTGCGGGCCAAAGCACGCACGCCGTAGCGTGCGAAGGCACGCATCGGTCCCGTTGGACCAAACCCCCGGCGTTTGCAAGAGTTCGACGTCCCGCCGATGGCCCACCGCCGCACGTTCTATCCCGAGATCGAGCCGTACGACGTCGGTCAGCTGCGCGTCTCGAGCCTGCACACGATCTACTACGAACAATCCGGCAATCCGAAGGGCAAGCCGGTCGTGTTCGTGCACGGCGGCCCGGGCGGTGGCACCGATCCGAAGCAGCGCCGCTTCTTCGATCCCAACGCGTATCGCATCGTGTTGTTCGATCAGCGCGGCTGCGGCAAGAGCACGCCGCACGCATCGCTCGTCGACAACACGACGTGGCACCTCGTCTCGGACATGGAGGCGCTGCGTCAGCACCTCGGCATCGCGCGCTGGCAGGTGTTCGGCGGCTCGTGGGGCAGCACGCTCGCGCTCGCCTACGCGGAGAAGCACCCCGAGCACACGAGCGAGCTCGTGCTGCGCGGCATCTTCATGCTGCGCAAGAAGGAGCTGGACTGGTTCTACCAGGAGGGCGCGAGCGCGATCTTCCCCGACGCATGGGACAAGTACCTCGCGGCGATCCCTCCCGACGAGCGCCACGACCTCGTCGCCGCGTACCATCGCCGGCTGACGAGCGACGACCCCGCGGTGCAGCTCGCGGCCGCGAAGGCGTGGAGCGTGTGGGAGGCGAGCACGAGCTTCCTCTATCCGAGCGCGGAGTTCATCGCGCACGCGGGTGAGGACGCGTTCGCCACCGCGTTCGCGCGCATCGAGTGCCACTACTTCGTGAACCGCGGCTTCTTCGAGGTCGAGGACCAGCTGCTGCGCGACGTCGATCGCATCCGCAAGGTGCCCGCGGCGATCGTGCAAGGTCGCTACGACGTCGTGTGCCCGATGATGTCCGCGTGGGATCTGCACCGCGCGTGGCCCGAGGCGCAGTTCGTGATCGTTCCCGACGCGGGTCACTCCGCCTACGAGCCGGGCATCGTGCACGCGCTCGTCGGCGCGACCGATGCGTTTCGTACGCGAGCACCATGACCAACGGCCTCTATCCGGACATCGAGCCGTACCACACCGGCATGTTGTCGGTGTCGGATCAGCACCAGCTCTACTACGAGGAGTCGGGCAATCCCGAAGGGCGTCCAGTCGTGTTCCTCCATGGCGGGCCGGGCGGCGGCACCGAGCCGCGCCATCGCCGGTTCTTCGATCCCACGCAGTACCGCATCGTGCTGTTCGATCAGCGCGGGTGCGGACGCAGCGTGCCGCACGCGTCGCTCGTCGACAACACCACGTGGCACCTCGTCGACGACATCGAGGCGTTGCGCGTGCACCTGGGCATCGAGCGCTGGCAGGTGTTCGGCGGCTCGTGGGGCAGCACCCTCGCGCTCGCCTACGCGGAGAAGCACCCCGAGCGCGTCACCGAGATGGTGCTGCGCGGCATCTTCACGTTCGCCGACGACGAGATGGATTGGTTCTACGGCACCGGCACGCAGGCGCTGTTCCCCGACTCGTGGGCCGGCTTCGTCGCCGCGATTCCGGAGCACGAGCGCCGCGATCTGATCGCCGCGTACCACCGTCGCCTTGTGGGCGACGATCGGCGCGCGCGCGAGCATGCGGCGCGAGCGTGGAGCACGTGGGAGTGCAGCGTCGCGACGCTGATGCAGGACCCCAACCTCATCGCGCACTGCGAGGATCTGGCGTTCACGCTCGCGTTCGCGCGCATCGAGTGCCACTACTTCGTGAACCGCGGCTTCCTGCGCACGCCCACGCAACTCCTCGATGACATTGCACGGGTGAGGGGAATCCCCGGCGTGATCGTGCATGGCCGTTACGACGTGATCTGTCCCGTGCGCAACGCGTGGCGGCTGCACCAGGCGTGGCCCGAGGCCGAGCTCGTGATCGTCGAGGCTGCGGGTCACTCCGCCAACGAGCCCGGCATCGCTGCTGCGCTCGTGCGGGCCACGGATCGCTTCGCGCGGGGCTGACGAGCGTTTCGTGCGGGGTGTGCTTGCGAGGGTTTCCCCTCCGGGGTAAGGCTCTCGGCGCATGACGACGGTCCGCTCCGTGCCCCTCCTGCTCGCGTTCTCGCTGTCGATCGCCGCGTGCGACAAGGGGGGCACCGAGACGAGGTGTCCCGATACCGCCGCGCCGGCGACCGCTGATGCCGAGGGTGCACTCGATCGCGAGCTGGTCGAGACCGCCGCGCGCGGGGCGATCAAGATGAAGTTGCGCACCGATGCCACGGGCGCGCTCGTGAAGCAGTCGGTGTACCACCGCGACCAGGCCGCGATCCCCAAGCCGGTCCACGAGCTGTCCGCCAAGAAATTCCCGGGTGGGAAGACCCAGTACGTGGAGAGCGAGCTCTATCGCGAGCACGGCCGCGTCTACGAGATCGAGGTGACCACCGCGGACGGCCGCAAGTGCGAGGTGGCGGCGTCGGCCGAGGGCGTCGAGCTGTACGAGGAGTGCGTCGCCGATCCCGCCTCGCTGCCCGCGGCGGTCACCGATGCCGTCGGCAAGCTGTACCCGGGCGCGAAGGTGCTCGAGGCCGAGACGAAGAAGGGCCCGAAGCTGGACGAGATCACCGTCGAGGTGCAGGTCGGCGAGGGCGAGCACTACGTGCGCATGAAGCCGGATGGCACGCTCCTCGAGCGGCTCGTGCGGATCCCGGCCGTCATCGAGATCCCGATCCAGTGATTCACGGCAGGCCGTGCTTCTTCAGCCGGTCGATCAGCGTGACGCGTGACATACCGAGGCGGCGCGCCGCCTCGCTCTGATTACCGGCACTCGCTTCGAGCGCGGACGAGAGGAGCTCGCGCTCGAACGCGGCGACCTGTTCGCGGAACGTGCCGCCGCCCGTGCGTGGCGCGGGGCTGGCCGTCGCCGTCCACGCCGACAACCCGATGCGCCCGCCGTCGCTGAGCGCGACGAGCCGTGCCACCGCGTTGTCGAGCTCGCGAACGTTGCCGGGCCACGCCTGGGCCGCGAGCGCGTCGACGACCTCGGGAGCGAGCTCGACGTCTTCGAGGCCGAAGCGCGCGGCGTGGATCCGTGCGAGCTCGGCCACGAGCTCGGGGATGTCCTCCCGACGATCGCGGAGCGCAGGCACACGCAGCTCGACCACCGCGAGTCGATAGAAGAGATCCTCGCGGAATCGACTCGCCGTCACCTCGGCTCGCAGATCGCGATGCGTGCACGCAACGAGGCGCACGTCCACGCGCGTGGGCCCGGGCGCGCCGATGCGACGGATCTCGCCGTCCTGCGCCGCACGCAGCAGCTTCGCCTGCAGGCCGCCCGGCAGCTCGCCGATCTCGTCGAGCACGAGCGTGCCGCCGTGGGCTTGCTCGAAGTAGCCGCGCCGATCCGCGACCGCGCCGGTGAACGCACCGCGCACGTGGCCGAACAGCTCCGACTCCGCGAGTGCCTCGGGGATCGCGGCGCAGTTGAAGCGCACGAGGGGGCCCGCCACGCGCCGACCGTGCGCGTGCAAGAGCGCCGCGATCAGCTCCTTGCCCGTGCCGGTCTCGCCCGTGACGAGCACGTTGACGTCGCGCGGCGCCACGCGCTCGACGAGGGCAAGGAGATCGCGGAACGGCTTCGCGCGGCCGATCAACCGGCGGCCGAGTGCGCGCTCCACCACCGCGGTGCGATCGCGGCGACGCAGCTCGACGAGCTCCGCTGCGCGCGCCACGATCACGCGCAGCTCCTCGACATCGAACGGCTTCGAGACGTAGTCGTAGGCGCCGCCCTTCATCGCCGTGACGGCGACGCGCTCCGATCCGCGGGCGGTCAGCAGGATCACTGGGATGCCGGGCTCGATCGCGCGGATGCGGCGGAGCAGCTCGAGGCCGTCCATGCCGGGCATCGAGAGGTCGGTGATCACGACGTCGATGTCGGCGAGCTCGTCGAGCGCCTCCTCGCCCGAGCCGGCCACCACCGTCTCGTGGGCATCGAGCACCTCCGAGAGCGCATACGTCACGCTCGGCTCGTCATCCACCAACAGCACGCGCGCCATCGCGGGTCCCTCCTGTCGGCAGCGAGATCGTCATCGTGGTGCCCTGGCCGGGGGAAGACACGCAGCGCAGCTCGCCGCCGTGCATGCGCGCCACGCTGCGCACGAGCGCGAGCCCGAGGCCGGTGCCGTGCTCGCGGCCCGACACGAAGGTCTCGCCGAGCCGCGCGACGACGTCGGGTGCCATCCCGGAACCATCGTCGCGCACGATCACGCGCGTCTCGTCGGCATCTCGCTCGACGACGAGCCCGAGGTTGCCGCCGCCGGGCATCGCCTCGATCGCGTTGCGGCACAGGTTGAGCAGCGCCTCGCGCAGGCGGCGAGCATCGGCGAGCACCCGCGTCTGGGGGGCGCGTACGTCGAGCCGCACGCGCGCGTCGGCAGCGTGGGCCTCGAGCACGCTCGCGACGTCGTGCACGATCGTGGCGAGATCGACCGGCTCGGGCGCGACGTCGGCGAGCGGGCGAGCGAGCGAGAGGTACTCCGAGAGCGTGCGTTCCACCCGATCGATCTCGCCGAGCACGATCCCGAGGCGCTCGCCGTCGCGCGAGCCCGCATTCGCACCGGCCACGAGCTGCACGAGCGCCTTGATCGCGGTGAGAGGATTGCGCATCTCGTGGGCGACCTTGGCCCCGAGCGCCTCGGTCTCGCGCGCACGCGCTGCGGCCTCTTCGATCGCGCCGACGCGCATGCGATCGAGGGCGGACGCGGTGTGCACGTGCGCGTCGCCGAGCCCGATGGTGGCGAGCCACGCGAGCGCGATCGTCACCATCCAGGCGATCGCGGCCATCGCGACGGCGTGCGTCGGCACCGGACCCAGCGGAGATGCGAGGGCGAGGAGCACCACTGCGGCGATCGCCGTGCCCACGACGACGCGAGCCCTCGGATCCCGGCCGAACGCGAGCAGAGCCACGACGATCGGAGCCGTGACGATCGGCGACATCGGACTGCGCAGGCCACCGGTCCACGCGCAGCCGAGCGCGAGCACGACGACGGTGCCGGTGAGCGAGGCCAGCAGCCAGCGCTCGGTCACCATGCGACGGCGCAGCGCGATCGACTCGGCCACGAACACCGCGAGCCCCGTGCCGAGCGTGAGGCCGACCGCACGCACCTGCCACGCAGGTGCATCGCCGGCGACGAGCAGCGCCGCATTCGCGACGACGCCGAACACGACGACGAGCGGGCGCACGCGCAGGAACGCGGTGGATGCCGCGCGCAGTCGCTCGGCTCGCAGGCGTTCGGGTGCTCCCACGACGAGCAGCATGCAGGTCGAGCGCGCGTCCGAAAAGCCCGTTCGTGCGGGTGTCGGGCGCTCGACGGCTGTCGGAATCCCGACAGGTCGCGACGCTCGTCGGACGCTCGCGCGCGTAGCCGTTCGAGCATGGGCACGGCGGCTGCACACGCAGCCGATCCATGCACGACACATCCATCCTCGTCCCACCCCCGCGCGCGGCGATCCGCACGGTCTTCACGGCGATGCTCGGCTGGCTGGCCTCGATCGGCGCGATCTCGGCGCTCGGCGTGCTCACGCTCGAGCGGCGCGCGATCGTGCCGCTCGCGCTCGTCGGCTCCACGATCGCCCTCGTCGCGCTCCACCGCCGGGGCGGAGCGTTGCGCACGGTCGTCGACGCGCTCGACGTGCGGCTCGTGATCGGCTTCCACGCCCTGCGAGCGATCATCGGCGCCGGCTTCCTCGTGATGGCTGCGCGCGGCGAGCTCGACCCGGTGTTCGCGCGCATCGCCGGCTGGGGCGACATCATCGTCGGCGTGGGCGCGATGCTGGCCGTGCTCGGCGGAGCGCGTGTCTCTCGCGCGTGGACGCGAGTGCGTGCCGCGTGGAATCTGCTCGGGTTGCTCGACATCGCGATCGTGATCGTCGTCGCGCAGTCGATCCTCCTCTTCTCCGATCACCCGCAGACGATGTTCGGCCTCGTCGCGTTCCCGTGGCTGCTCGTGCCGTTCGTGATCGTGCCGGTCGTCATCGCGACGCACGTGCTGCTCGCCGTCCGCCTGCGGTCCTGACATCGAGGCGGTCGAGCAGGAAGGCGAACACGAATGCACGCTCGCGGATCGCCGCGTAGCGGCCGGACGGGCCACCGTGGCCAGAGCCCATGTCCGTGCGCAACAGCAGCACCTTTTCGTCGAAGGCGGTCGCGCGCAGCCGCGCAACCCACTTCGCGGGCTCCCAGTAGCCGACGCGCGGATCGTTCCATCCGGCGAGCACGAGCATGTCGGGATACGACTGGGCACGCACGTTGTCGTACGGCGAGTACGAGCGCATGTAGCGATAGAAGTCCGGCTTGCGGGGGTCGCCCCACTCGTCCCACTCGCCCGCGGTGAGCGGCAGGCTCGCGTCGAGCATCGTGTTGACGACGTCGACGAAGGGCACGTCGGCCACGGCGGCACGGAAGAGATCCGGGCGCATGTTCACGACCGCTCCAACGAGCAATCCGCCCGCGCTGCCACCCTCGATCGCGAGCCGCTCGGGATCCGCGATGCCCCGCTCCACGAGGCTCTCCGCGCACGCGATGAAGTCGGTGAACGTGTTCTTCTTGTGCAGGAACTTGCCCTGCTCGTACCACTCGCGTCCGAGCTCCCCACCGCCGCGCACGTGGGCGATCGCGATGCCCACGCCGCGTTGCAAGAGTGCGAGGTCCGAGCGCGAGAACTCGGCGTCGTACGTCGCCCCGTAGGCGCCGTAGCCCTGCAGCAGCACGGGCGACTTGCCGTCGATGTCGCGACGACGCACGAACGAGATCGGCACGCGCGTGCCGTCCTCCGCGGTGGCATGGAACCACTGCGACTCGAGCTCGGACGGGTCGTAGCCCGGCACCGGCGCGCGCTTCAGCTCCACGAGCTTCCGCGTGCGCATGTCGTAGTCGTAGACGGTCGGCGGCGTGACGGGCGAGCTCAGCTCGATCCGCACCTTGGTCTGCGCGAACTCGGGATTCTCGTCGATCGCGAGCGAGTACGTGGGCTCGGCGAGGTCGATGCGGTGCGAGCTGCCGTCGGCGAGGCCATGCACCCACAGCTGCGGCAACCCTCGCGCGCGCCCACTCACGACGAGATGGCCGGCGAACGGCTCGATGCCGTCGAACGTCTCGCCGGCGCCGGGCTTCGTGAACGGGATCCAGGCGGATTGCCCGGGCGTGGCGATGGGCGCGGTGACGATCTCGTAGTCGCGCACGCGATGGTTCGTGCGGATCACGAAGCGATCGCCCATGTGATCGATGTCGTACTCGACACCGTGACGACGCGGCTCGACGATCACCGGTGTGGCATCGGGCCGATCCGCCGGGATCAGCCGCGCCTCCGACGTGATCTGGCTGCCGATGTGCACGATCAGCCACGCGTCGCTGCGCGTGCGCCAGATCGCGACGTCGAACATCTCGTCGTCCTCTTGGTGGACGAGGACGTCGTCGCCGGAACCGACGCGGTGGCGCCACAGCTGGTGGGCGCGGTTCGCTTCGTCGAGCGTCGTGTAGAACAGCGTGACGCCGTCGTTGGCCCACACGGCCGACGTGCCCAGATCGCCGCCGAACTCCTCCACGACGGCACCGCTCGCGATCTCGACGATGCGCGCGCGGTGGTGCTCGTCGCCGCTCGTGTCGTAGAGGATCGCGAGCTTCGTGTGATCCTCGGTGAGCTCGGCGTGGCCGATGGAGAAGTACTCCGAGTTCTTGCCCAGCTCGTTCGCGTCGAGCACGATCTGCTCGGGGCCGAGGGTGCCGTCCGCGAGCACCGGCTTGCGCGCCGACACGGCGTATGGCTTGCCCGGCACGCCGCGCGAGTAGTACGCGAACGGGCCGTCGATCGCCGGCACGGTCTCGTCGTCCTCGACGACGCGCGCGAGCATCTCGCGATACAGCTGTTCTTGGAGCGCGCCGGTATGGCGCATCATCGCGGCGGTGTAGTCGTTCTCGGCCTCGATGTACGCGCGCGTGCGCGGGTCCTCGCGATCGCGCAGCCACGCGTAGGGATCCACGAGCACGTCGCCGTGGATCTCGATGCGCACGGGCGCGACCGGAGCGACGGGCGCCTCGAGCTCCGGGCCCGGCACCGACGTGCTCGCGCGACAGGACGCGACGACGAGCGCGAACGCGACGCGGGACGACATGCGTCGATCAGCGATCACCCACGAGCCAGGCGGCGGCTCGCCGTGCGAAGTAGGTGAGGATCACGTCGGCCCCGGCGCGCCGGATCGAGCCCAGGCTCTCGAGCACGCACCGCCGCTCGTCGAGCCAACCGCGCTCGATCGCGGCGCACAGCATCGCGTACTCGCCGCTCACCTGGTACGCCGCCACCGGCAGCGACGTCGCGGCCCGCACGCGCGCGATGACGTCGAGGTAGGGGCCCGCCGGCTTCACCATCACCCAGTCGGCGCCCTCCGCCTCGTCGAGCGCGACCTCGCGGAGCGCTTCGCGGGCGTTGGCCGGATCCATCTGGTACGTCTTCTTGTCGCCGTGGCGCGGCGCGCTGTCGAGCGCTTCTCGGAACGGGCCGTAGAACGCGGACGCGTACTTCGCCGTGTACGCGAGGATGGACACGTCGGTGAAGCCCTCGCGATCGAGCGCGTCGCGGATCGCTCCGACGCGACCGTCCATCATGTCGCTGGGCGCCACGATGTCGGCACCGGCGCGCGCCTGCGCGATGGCCTGCTTGCACAACACCTCGACGGTCTCGTCGTTGAGGATGCGGCCGTCGGGCGCGACGATGCCGTCGTGCCCGTCGCTCGAGTACGGATCGAGCGCGACGTCGGTGACGATCACGAGCTCGGGCCAGCGCTCCTTCAGCGCGGCAACGGTGCGCGGCACGAGCCCGTCGGGATTCCACGACTCGCGCCCGGTGGGGTCCTTGCCGTCGTCGCCGATCGCGGGGAACACCGCGATCATGCCGACGCCCACGCCGAGCGCCCGCTCGACCTCGGCGAACAGGCCGCGCTTGCCCAGCCGCGAGCAGCCCGGCATCGCTCCGATCGGCACGTCGCCCTCCGCCTCGTGGATGAACAGCGGATAGACGAAGTGCTGGGGCCCCACGACCGTCTCGCGCGTGGCGGCGCGAATCGCCTCGGACTTGCGGTTGCGACGCGGACGCGGACGGAGTGCGAGGCGCTCGACCATGACGACTGCAGAAACGCTACCAGGCTCCAAGAAAACCCGCAGCGGCGCCCGTCAGCCGGCTTGCGACCGACCTGTACGGACCGTACACTAGGACGATGCCGAGCAAGCCCCGAGCGAGAACCTGCGGCGCCGAGCGGGCGCGCGCGACGCTGCCGGAGCTCCTCGACGAGGCCCATCGCGGACGCGTCACGATCATCACCAAGCGCGGACGTCCCTACGCCGCGTTGGTGCCCGCCGATCGAGCGCGCTCTGGGGCGCGCCGCCTTCCGTTGATGTCGCTCCGCGGATCGGGAGCCGGTCTCTGGGGAGAACCGTCTCACGATGAGATCGCGCGCATGCGCGACGAGTGGGAATGACGACCGCCGTCACGATTCCGGACGGCGCGGCGGTCCTCGTAGATACGGCTCCCATCATCTACGTGCTGGAAGGCAACCCTCTGTCCGCGAAGTTCGAGCCGATCTTCACCGACATCGAGACAGGGCGCATCTCCGCACTGATCACACCAATCACACTCGCGGAAGTCGTCACCGGTCCGCTGCGCGCCGGCAAGGACGATCTCGCGGAACGGTATCGACACGCACTCACCTCGAGTCCTGGCTGGAGCTTGCGTGAGATCGATGCAGAGGTTGCGGTGTTGGCGGCGAGACTCCGAATCCGCCATGGCTTGCGCTTGCCGGACGCGCTGCAGCTCGCCGTCGCGGTGCACGAGGGCTGCTTCGCGCTCGTCACACATGACCGCGATTTCCGGAGCGTCACCGACTTGCCCGTGATCTCGGGCGCGTGAGCGCGGCGCGCTGCGTCACCCAGGGCGAGTCGGCCACCGCGAATCGCCACGGCAGCGCGCGGTGCTCGGACAGCGCGTAGTCGATGCCGATGCGCGTTCCCACCAGCACGCCCGCCGGCGGTGGCGCGTCCTCGACGGTGAGGCCGCCGCCACGGAAGAGTGGATGGTGCGAGAACGAGGTGTCGAGCGCGAGCGCCTGCCCGACCTTGCCAGGACCCGTCAGCAGGACCGGGCCGTCCTTGCCGCCGCGACGACGACGGATCGTCGGAAGTCCCGCGACCGGCTCGCACGCCCGCACCAGCACCGCCGCGGCTTCGCCGTCGCGTCCCGTGACGAGGTTGAGCATGTGGTGCAGCCCGTAACAGAGGTAGACGTACGCGTGCCCGGGCGGCCCGAAGATCGCCTCGTTGCGGGCCGTGCGACCGCTGCGGGCGTGGCACGCGGTGTCGCCCGGCCAGCGATACGCCTCGGTCTCGGTGATCCGCAACGCGACGCCGCCGTGCCGCAACACCTTGCCGAGCAGCGCACGCGCGACGACGACGACGTCGCGCTCGTAGAACGAGCGCGGCAGGATCACGTCAGAGCGTGATCGTGCCTTCGTACTGCTCTGCACCGTTGCGATCGTAGAAGACGCCGGTGAATTGGTTGTCGATGATCTCGACCCACAGGAAGCCCTCGGACTGATCGTCTTCCCAGACCGTGCGGTTGTCGTCGCGATGCACGAACTCGGTGAGCTTCGCACCGCCGCCCGACACGATGAACTCGGTGCCGCACTGCGGCGCCAGCCACTGACGATTGTGGTCGTGACCGGAGATGTACACGTGGGCCTTGCCGCACACGTTCTCGTCGAAGAAGTCCTTCACGGGCTGACCACCGAGCAGCGCACCGAGGCCCTCGTAGTTGCCCGCGTTGCCGTGCTCGCCATTCGAGATGTACGGGTGGTGGCCGAACATGATGATCCAGGTGTCCTGCAGGCCCGCGAGATCCTCCGTGAGGAACTGGGCTTGCTGGTCGAGCTGGTACGACCAGAAGATCTGCGACGTGTCGAGCGACACGAAGTGCACGTTCTCCTCCTGGAACGACCAGTACTCGTCCGGGAAGACCCACTTCTCGCTCTGCGTGCTGTACTCGATGTAGTACTGGCTCTTCTCCCACTCGTTCGCGAGCGTGCCGTAGTCGTGGTTGCCGAGCGTGACCATGAACGGGAAGTCGAGCGCGGCGTACGGCATCTCGAACTTCTGCTCGAACTGCTCGTCCATCGTGGAGCTCACGCCCGTGTCGTAGAAGTTGTCGCCGAGATAGAGCGCGAAGTCGCAGCCTCGCTCCTCGCACACGCCGCGGATCGCCTCGGCCACCGCGTACTGGCCCTCGTTGCCCTCGCCCGCGTCGCCGAGCGCGACGAAGCGGACCTCGCCCTCCCCCACCGTGTTGCCGCCCGTGGTGTCGCCCGCGGTGGTGTCCGCCGGTGCGGTGGTGCCCATCGTCGCGTCGCCGCCGTCGGTGGGCGAGCCCGTCGCGGGATCGCTCGCGGACATCGTCGCGGAGTCGGTCGGCGTCGTGACGGTGGCGGTGCCGTCGGCGGAGCCGGAGCTCGAGCCGGTCGCCGTGCCTCCGGCCGGCGAGCCTTCGTCGGCAGGACATGCGAGCAGCAATGACGAGAGGATCAACGAGCCACGACGCATGGATGCACGCTATCGCGAGGCCGGCGTCCGAATCAACGGGGGCTGACTCACGCGCGTGAAACGCCGCATTCCTGCGCGACGGCGTCGCGATAACCGTGCCAACGCACGAGCACGCGCTGCATCGCATCCACGACGGTGGTGCGGCGCGCGGGATCGACGTGATCGAGCACGATGCGCCACGCAGAGCGGCGGTGATCGCCCTCGACCATGCGATGGGCGCGGACGAGCTCGAGCCGCTCCACGGGCAGGCCGTAGTGCTTCACGAGCGGGTGCTCCGCGAACGGGGTCTCGGGGCGGCGCGGCGCGTTCTCGTCGATCTCGCCGCGCTCGTACTCGGTGCCCTCGACGAAGATCGTGGTCACCGCAGTGGCGACGTCCCAGCCCGACTCCTGCGTGGCGGCATCGAGCTCCGCGCGATACGCCGCCGCCGTGGGCAGGAGCGTGACGTTCGCGAAACGATCGACGTCCATGCCGAGACCGCGCGGATACTCGAGGAACAGCTCCGCGTGCGGACGCCCGCGCGAGAGCTTGCCGGTCTCCTCCTCGTAGAGGTTCTCGGCGAGATCGGCCCGCACCGCGGCGATGGGGCACTGCACGTACGCGCGCCCGAGCAACACCGCGAAGTCCCGGATGTACACCGCGTACTCCTGCTCGAGATGGATGTGCAGCCGCTCCTTGGGCACGCCGCCGCTCGTGAACGACGGCCACGCCCAGTGGCGCTTGCGCTCCATCACCGACAACAGGGCTTCCCGGAACTCCTCGCGATCCACTGTGCACGAGCATAGCGCAGCTCGTTGGCTGCAGTCGCTACGCCCATAGAACGGCCACCGAGTAGGCGGCGAAGCGACGATCGTGCGTGACGAGCGTGAAGCCGCGCTGCGCCTGCGCGATGAGCAGGCGATCGAACGGATCACGGTGATGCGGCGGCAAGCGCACGACGGCGGCGGCGTCCACGGGCTCGACAGCGAGCCACGTGACGTCGAGATCCTCGACTGCATCGAGCAGCCAGCTGTCGACCGGCCCAGGCAGCTTCAACTTGCCGAGCGACTGCTTGATCGCGATCTCCCAGATCGATGCCGCACTGACGAGGAGCTCGTGCTCGCGGCTCGTGAGCGCGCGACGGGCGTCCTCGGTCATCCGGTCGGGGTCCGCAAGCGCCCACAGGAGCACGTGCGTGTCCAGCAGCAGCTTCAACGCGACCCCTTCCGTCGCACAGGGCGCTTCTTCGTCGAGCGTGCGCGAGCCGACTCCGCTCGCACTTCGCCTTCGAAGGCCGCAAGCACGTCGGCGGGGAGATCGTCGAAGTCCGGCGCGATTTGAATGGCGCCGGCGTGCGCCCCCAGCGTGCGGCGACGCGCTGCCGTCGACACGAGGACGAGGCGCGCGACGGGACGGCCCGCGCGGGCGATGATCACCTCCTCGCCGGCTTCGACCCGCTCGAGCAACTGCGAGAGCTTCGTCTTCGCCTCGTGCACGTTCACTTGCATGACTTAGCTAGACTAAGTCATGCCTCGACCGCCGGCAAGGCGGCGTCCGGTCGCAGCTCGCAGCTCGGGCCGTGCTCCATCGCCTCGTCCTGGGCGGCGCGGCTGGTTCTCGCGAGTCCTGCCGTGGCCGCGCGGGGCTCTGCTATGCAGGAGCGAGCGTGGCGATCGCACCACACGACGCGGACAGGGCCTGGGCGGAGCGCTTCTTCCTCGCGACGAGCCCGCTGTGGATCCTCGCCGTCGCGCTCGTCATCGTGACCCGCGTGCTGCCCGACTGGGGCGACGTGCAGTACATGCTGTTCTCGTGCGCCGTCGCGGCGCCGGCGGTGGTCGGTCCGCTCGTCGCTGGCCGGCGCGCGCGCGTGGGCGATCCGCCGGGCGCGGCGTACTGGGTGAAGGTGAACGTGTGGGTCGCGATCGTCGTGTTCTTCGGCACGTACGTCGGCACCGCCTACTTCTTCGACCTGATGGGGATGCGCTACGCGTTCGCGACGGACTGGTCGCTGCAGTCCCCGGTGGTGGGCAAGACCGGCGCCGCAGTGCCGCTCTTCATGTACCCATTGACGCAGGCGTACTTCGTCACGTACTTCGTGGCGCTGTCGGTCGCGTGGCGAACCGTCCGCGCGAAGCTGCAGCTGCGCACGCTCGGCACGGTGCTGTCGCTCGTCGTGCTCGCCTACGCGCTCGCCTTCATGGAGACGTTCTCGATGGCGACGGACATGATGAGCGATCTCTTCCGCTACGAGCAGCACGACAAGATGCTGCTACTCGGCTCCTTCGGCTACGCGAGCTACTTCCTCGTCGGCCTGCCGATGTTCGTCCGCATCGACCGCGACGAGCGCTGGACGCTGGGCCGCACCGCCCTCGACGCGTGTGCGACCTGCCTGATGATCCTCGGCCTGCTCGAGCTGTGGGCGCAGGTGATCGGACCGCTGTAAAGCAAACGGCCCGCCCCCTCGCGAGGGCGGGCCGCGTCGTCCAGCGCGAGAGCGTCAGCTCAGACGCACTGGATGTTGTTCTCCGGGTCGATGTCGCCCGGGCATCCGTCACCGTCCTCGTCACACGAGCCGGGGTCGTTGCAGTAGTTGCACGACTCGACCGTCAGGTCGGCACAGTCCAGGTCGAACGCACCGCAACCGCAGTCGCAGCCGTCGTTCGCGTTGAAGTAGCCCTCGTCGCAGGTCCACTCCGCCGGCACCGGCACGAAGCACTGGCTGTTGTTGTCCTCGACGATGAGGCCGGGGCAGCCACCGCCGGCCTCGTCGCACGAGCCCTCGGCGTTGCACGTGTCGCACGACTCGACCGACGGGTCGGCGCAGTCCGGATCGACGACACCGCAGCCGCAGTCGCAGCCGTCGTCACCACCGTACGAAGCGTCGGCGCAGGTCCACGCCACGAGCGGATCGCACGCGGTGATGTCGTCCGGATCGATGATGCCCGGGCAACCCATGCCCGTCTGATCGCACGAACCTTCGTCGCCGCAGTACTCGCAGAAGTCGATCGTGTTGCCGTCGCAATCCGGATCGAACGCACCACAGCCGCAGTCGCAGCCGTCGTCGGTGCCGTAGTACTCGACCGGGCACGTCCACGTGTCGGGGATCGTGCAGGCCGAGGTGTCGTACTGGCAGCCTTCGCCGCACGACAGCGTGCCGCCGGAGAACCCGAGGCTCTCGCAGTCCGCGCCGTTGAGGTCGTCGCCCTCGCACTGCTCGTTGCCCTCGATCATGTCGTCGCCGCACTGCGGGTTGTCGGCGCACTCCGGGTGTGCGTAGCAGTCCGCGCACGCGCAGCCCTCGTTGTACGGGTCGCACGAGCCGTTGTTGTCGCACGCCTTCGGGCCGCAGAAGCCGTCCTCGTCGCAATCGGCACAGACGCAGTCGTCGTCCGCGCCCGAGCACGTGCCGTCGTTGTTGCAGCCCACGCACGAGCAGTCGTCGTCCGGCGCTGCGCAGTTCTTCGTCGTCTCGAGGCACATGGCCTCGCTGCCGGTCTCGGTCGAGCCCGCGCTCGGATCGGTCGAGGAGCTCTCGGTTGCGTCCGTCGGATCGGTCGAGCTCTCGGTCGCATCCGTCGGATCGGTCGAGCTCTCCGTCGCATCCGTCGGATCGGTGGACGAGTCGTCGGGGTCCGTGCCGCCGGAGCTCGAGTCGGGATCCGTGGGATCCGTCATCGTGGCGCTGTCGTCGTCGTCGTCGTCGTCGTCGTCGTCGTCACCGCCGTCGGAGGACGAGTCGTCGCCATCGGCGTTCGTGTCGTCGCTCGGACATGCCGTCAGGAAGAACGCGCTCGTACAGACGAGCGCGAGTTGCCGCAACAGAAGTGATTTCGTCATAGGTCCCTTCGAATCCGTGTGAAGCAAGGGGCGCACCGCAGCACCGCGGGGCCAACCGGCGGACCATACCGCGAGGCCTCGCACGCGAGGCCGACCGGGATCACAACCGTCGGGAGCGGCCCAAAAACGCGGATCTCCGCGTCGCGGGAACCTGGCGGCAGGTCCGCGACGCGGGAGAGCCCCCGCGGGGCCGAGCGCGCGTCAGCAGGTCACGCCGTCGACGCCGTCGCACTGCGGGCAGATGTCGCCGCAGCAGTCGCCGAAGTCCACGCACAGCGAGTCGCACTGGCACGCCGCCGTCTCGTCGTATACGCCGCAGTTCCCCGTGCACGAGTCACCGCCGCCGCCGCCACAGTCCACGCCACCCATGCCGTCGCACTGCGGGCAGATGTCGTCGCAGCAGTCGCCGAAGTCCACGCACAGCGAGTCGCACTGGCACGCCGCCGTCTCGTCGTACACGCCGCAGTTCCCCGTGCACGAGTCACCGCCGCCGCCACCACAGTCGACGCCGCTCATGCCGTCGCACTGCGGGCAGATGTCGTCGCAGCAGTCGCCGAAGTCGACGCACATCGAGTCGCACTGACACGCCGCAGTCTCGTCGTAGACGCCGCAGTTGCCGGTGCACGAGTCTCCGCCGCCACCGATGCAGTCGACGGTGTCGAACATGCAGTCGCCGGTGCAGCCGAGCGATCCGCCGCCGACGAAGCCGAGACCGGTGCAGTCCTGGCCGCCGAAGTCGGGACCGTCGCAGTCCTCGCCCGGGTCGAGCGTGTTGTTGCCGCACTCCGGCGCATCCATGGTGCAGTTCGAGGTGTCGACGGTGCAGTCGGCGGCGCACGACAGCGTGCCGCCGGTGAAGTCGAAGTCGGTGCAGTCCTGCCCGCCGAGATCGGCGGCGTCGCACTCCTCGCCGAGCTCGGCCATGCCGTTGCCGCACACCGGCACGGCACCGTCGTCGGTGCCGTCCTCGGTGCCGGCGTCCATGCAGTTCGAGGTGTCGAACGTACAATCGGCGGTGCAGGCGAGCGTGCCGCGCCCGAAGCCCTCGGAGGCACAGCTCGCGAGCCCGAGATCGCGCCCGTCGCAGTCCTCACCGGGCTCGATCGCCCCGTTGCCGCACCCGGGCTCGCCGGTGTCGTCGGCGATGGTGGGATCGGTGGCCCCGGTGTCCCCGTCCGCGCTCGCACCTTCGCTCGCGCCGGTGTCGTCGCCGGTGCCGTCGTCGTCGTCATCGCCGTCGTCGTCGGCACTCTCGGTGCCGGATCCATCGAGCGGCGTCCCGAACGTGGAGGTCTCGATCTCGTTGGGGCACCCGGCGAGGGCGAGCACACCGCAAGCGGCGAGGAGGAGACGAAGCGACGACGACAGATGCATGACGAAGCTCCCGAAAGACGAGGGTCGCTGGAAGACCAGCGAGGCAGCATAACCGACCCCCCTCGACCCGGGGAACCCCCTCGAGCGCGCGCCAGATCGCGCACACGACGAAGGGCCGACCCGTTGCCGGGCCGGCCCTTTGGTTCACTCGAGCGCGTGGCTCGAGGTCGTCAGTCGCTCACACGCACTGCGTGTTGTCGACCGGGTCGATGTTCTGCGGGCACGCGCCGCCGCCTTGACCGCACGACCCCGTGTCGTCGCAGTAGTCGCACGACGCGACCGTCAGGTCCGCGCAGTCCGGATCGAACTCGCCACAACCGCAGTCGCAGCCATCGTCGGTGCCCTGGTAGGCCGGGTTGCACGTCCAGCCGGAGGGCGCCACGCACTGCGTGTTGTCGACCGGGTCGATGTTCTGCGGGCATGCCCCGCCACCCTCACCGCACGACCCCGTGTCGTTGCAGTAGTCGCACGACCCGACGGTCATGTCCGCGCAATCCGGATCGAACGCACCGCAACCGCAGTCGCAGCCGTCGTCGGTTCCCTGGTACGCGGGGTTGCACGTCCACACGTCGGCGGCCGCGCACGTCGAGTTGTCGACCGGGTCGATGTTGCCGGGACAGCCACCGCCGCCCTCGTCACACGAGCCCGTGTCGTCGCAGTAGTCGCACGACGCGACCGTCGCGTCGGCGCAGTCGTCCACGTCGAACGCACCGCAACCGCAGTCGCAGAGACCATCGCCGTAGTAGTCCGGATCGCAGGTCCACTCCGCGGGAACGCCACCGCCGTCCTCGCACACGGCGTTGTCGTCGGCGTCGATGATGCCGGGGCAACCCATGCCGGTCGTGTCGCACGATCCCGCGTCGTTGCAGTACTGGCACGACGCAGCCGTCGCGTCGGCGCAGTCCGGATCGGCGATGCCGCAACCGCAGTCGCAGCCATCGTCCGTGCCGTAGTACGCGGGGTTGCAGTTCCACACGCCCGAGCTACACGTCGAGTTGTCGTCGGGAGCGATGTCACCCGGGCAACCCGCGCCGTCCTCGTCGCACGAGCCGGTGTCGTTGCAGTAGTCGCACGACGCAGCCGTGGCGTCCGCGCAATCCGGATCCACGACGCCGCAGCCGCAGTCGCAGCCGTCGCCCGCACCGTAGTAGGTGGGATCGCAGGTCCACAGGCTGCTCTCGTCACAGACGGAGTTGTCGTCCGGATCGATGATGCCGGGGCAGCCGGCACCGGTCGTGTCGCACGAGCCCGTGTCGTTGCAGTACTGGCAGGACGCCGCGCTCGCGTCCGCGCAGTCCGGATCGAGGACGCCACAACCGCAGTCACAGCCGTCGTTCGAGCCGAAGTACCCGGGGTTGCACGTCCACCCGCCGGTGCAACCGGTCGTGTCGAACGCACAGGTCCCGGCACACGCGAGGACACCGCCCGTGAAGCCGGCGCCGATCGTGGTGCAGTCGTTGCCGCCGAGGTCCATCCCCTCGCAGACCTCGGGCGCTTCGATCACGCCGTCGCCGCACGTGGGGTTGTCGAGGCAGTCGGCCACCTCGGCACAGTCGGCGCACACGCAGCCCTCGATGTACGGGTCGCACATGCCGTCGTTGTTGCAGTTCGTCGGATCCGAACAGAAGCCGTCCAGATCGCAGTCGGCACAGGTGCAGTCGTCGACGACATCGCCGACGCACGCCCCGTCGTCCACGCAGCCGTTGCACACGCAGTCGTCCGCCGGAGCCATGCAGAAGTCCTGCGTCTCCATGCAGACGGCGTTGTTCGACGAGCACTCGCTCGTGTCGAACGTGCAGTCGTCGGCACATCCGAGCGTACCGTCTTCGAACTTGAAGTCGGTGCAGTCCTGCCCGCCGAGGTCGACGCCGTCGCACTCCTCGCCCGGGTCGATCACATCGTTGCCGCAGCCGGGCTTGATGTCCGAGCAGTCCATCGTGTTGAACGTGCAGTCGCGA
Organism: uncultured Nannocystaceae bacterium; assembly: GCA_964468635.1. GTDB lineage: Bacteria > Myxococcota_A > Polyangia > Nannocystales > Nannocystaceae > Xiheibacterium. Next base: position 80,006 of record CAYXVR010000001.1, on the reverse strand, counting down.
CCGCACGCCAGCGTGCCCTGATCGAAGCCCTGGTCGGTGCAGTCCTGACCATCGAGATCGTCGCCGTCGCACTCCTCGCCGTCGTCCTGCACGTCGTTGCCGCAGACCGGCTTGTCGTTCGCGCATCCGCTCGTGTCGAACGTGCAGTCCGTGGCGCACGCGAGCTTGCCGCTGTCGAAGCCCTCCGACTGGCAGGTGGAGCGGCCGACGTCCGTGCCGTCGCAGTCCTCGCCGGGATCCACGGCTCCGTTGCCGCAGGTCTCGCCGGTCGGATCCGTGTCGGTCGTGTCGGCGGTGGGATCGGTGGGGTCGGTGTCCGTGGTGTCGGGGTCCGTCGGATCCGTGTCGGTCGTGTCGGCGTCGTCGTCGGCGTCGTCGTCGGCGTCGTCGTCGGCATCGTCGTCCGCGTCGTCGTCGTCGTCGTCGCCGGCGTCGGTCGACTCGTTCGCCGTCGTGACCTCGCTACTGTCGTCGCCGCACGCGTTCAGCGTGAAGGCGGTACACCAGGCGAGCGCCAGGTGCCTTGCTAGGGACTTCTTCATGGTTGAGTTCCTCGATCGATCGTGGTGGCAGGTCAGGAGCGGCCGTCGTCGCATCTCCCAATGCGGGCGTCGGCCGTGATTCGTCGCGGGAGCATACCCGTGCTCCGGATCGGACGGGAAGCCGCGATCGACGTTGCGACACCTCATCGCGATCTCGATCGCCGGCGCTCGCGATTCGAAGATTCCTCTTCCGATCGATCGCGCTCGGTCTCGCTCCAGGATGCCGGCGCACGATCGCACGGCCGTCCGAAACGACGAACGCACCGTGCAGCCCCCTGCGCACTACGCAGAAGCGGCACGGTGCGCGACGCGGTCCGTCAGCCCATGTGCTCGATCACGTCGGAGCCGAACTCGCTGCTCTTGCGCAGCTTCGCGCCCTCCATCAACCGATGGAAGTCGTACGTCACCAGACCCGCCGAGATCGCGCCTTCCATGCCGCGAATCACGAGATCCGCCGCTTCCGTCCAGCCCAGGTAGCGCAGCATCATCTCGCCCGAGAGGATCACGGACCCGGGGTTCACCTTGTCCTGACCCGCGTACTTCGGCGCGGTGCCGTGGGTGGCCTCGAAGATCGCGGCGCCGGTGTCGTAGTTGATGTTTCCGCCCGGCGCGATCCCGATCCCGCCGACGCACGCCGCGAGCGCATCGCTGATGTAGTCCCCGTTGAGGTTCATCGTCGCGATGACGTCGTAGTCGGCCGGTCGCGTGAGGATCTGCTGGAGGAACGCGTCGGCGATCGCGTCCTTCACGACCACCGACCTGCCGTCCTTCTTCAGCGTCTGCCACGGCCCGCCGTCGATCTCGACGCCCCCGAATTCCCGCTTCGCGAGCTCGTAGCCCCAGTCGCGGAAGGCGCCCTCGGTGAACTTCATGATGTTCCCCTTGTGCACGAGCGTGACGCTCTTGCGCCCGTGCTCGATCGCGTACTTGAACGCCGCGCGCACGAGCCGCGTGGTGCCCTCCTGCGACGCCGGCTTGATGCCGATGCCGCTCGAGGCGGGGAAGCGGATCTTCTGGAACCGCGTGGGGAACTCGGCCTCGAACGACTTCAGGAACTTGGCACAGTCCTCGGTGCCGGCCTGGAATTCGATGCCCGCGTAGATGTCCTCGGTGTTCTCGCGGAAGATCACCATGTCGGTGAGCTCGGGCCGCTTCACCGGCGAGGGCACGCCTTTGAAGTGGCGGACCGGACGCAAGCACACGTACAGGTCGAGCTGCTGACGGAGCGCGACGTTGAGGCTGCGGATCCCGCCGCCGACCGGCGTCGTCAGCGGCCCCTTGATGCCGACGAGGTACTTGCGGAACGCCTGCATCGTCGCGTCGGGCAGCCACTCGCCCGACTTCGTGTGGGCCTTCTCGCCCGCGAGCACCTCGAGCCACTCGATCTTGCGCTTGCCGCCGTACGCCTTCGCGACCGCGGCGTCGAACACCCGCACGGACGCGGCCCAGATGTCGGGCCCGATGCCGTCGCCCTCGACGTAAGGAAGGATCGGATCGTTCGGGACCGACAGTCCCGCGGGAGTCATCGTGATCGGCTGGCCCATCGAGGCCGGGGTATACCAGCTCGGGCCCTCCGCGGGCGGCGTAGTCGGGCCCTCCGCGGGCGGCGTGGGAAGCCCCCACGCGCTGAAGCGGCGCCACGGTCGCGCGGCCGTGGCATCCTCGGGCGCGACGCATGCTCCTGCGGTTTCCCGACGGTTTCCTGTGGGGCGCCGCGACGTCGTCGCACCAGGTGGAAGGCGACGACGTCGACAGCGACTGGTCGGACTGGGAGCGAGAACCGGGGCGGATCGCCGACGGGACGACGTCCGGACCCGCCGCGATGTGGTGGAGCGGCCGCGCGGAGGAGGACCTCGCGCGGGCGGCGGAGCTCGGTCACAACGCCCACCGCTTCGGCCTCGAGTGGAGCCGGCTCGAGCCGTCGCCCGGCGTGCTCGACCTCACCGCGTTCGCCCGCTATCGCGCCATCCTCGAGCGGGCGCGTGAGCTGGGCCTGTCGACGATGGTGACGCTCAACCACTTCACCTTGCCGCGGTGGGCGGGCCCGCACGGCAGCTGGATGGGGCGCGAGCTCGTCGATCGGTTCGCGGTGTTCGCGTCGCGGTGCGCGGCGGCGCTCGGCGACGTCGTCGATCACTGGGCCACGCTCAACGAGCCCAACGTGCTCGCGCTGATGGGTTACGCGACGGAGCGATGGCCGCCGGGCCTGAACCAGACGAGTGCGTTCGCGCGCGCGCTCGCGAACATGTTGCGCGCGCACGCGGCCGGCTATCGCGCCGTGCACGAGGCGCTGCCGAACGCGTCGGTGGGCATCGTGCTCTCGCTGCCCACCTTCGTGCCCGCGCGACCGCGGCGATCCGACGCGACGGCGGCCGCGGGTCAGGACTGGATGTTCAACGGCGTGATCCTGGCGGCGCTCGATCGCGGGCGCTTGCTGCCGCCGTTGTCGCTGACGTCGAAGCGCATCGACGGGCTCGCGCGCTCGTTCGACTGGCTCGGCGTGAACTACTACGGGTGCTATCACGTGCAGTTCGATCCGGGCGCGCCGCAGCGCGCGTTCGGACGGCACGTCGACGCGGGCAACGTGAAGACGGACACGAACGACTGGGGAGCGCCGCATCCGGTGGGGCTCACCGATCAGCTCGTGCGGCTCGGGCGGTTCGGCGTGCCGCTCTTCGTCACCGAGAACGGGGTGTACGACAACGAGGATCGCTTGCGGCCGGGGTACCTCGTCGATCACGTGCGGGCGGTGCATCGGGCGATCGCGCAGGGCAGCGACGTGCGGGGGTATTTCCACTGGTCGCTCGTCGACAACTTCGAGTGGGCGGAGGGGTGGCGCACTCGGTTCGGGTTGATCGCGATCGATCGCAAGACGCAGGAGCGGCGCGTGCGGGGGAGTGCCAGGGTGTTTGCGGGGATCTGTCGGGCGAATGCCGTGGAGGGTGGCGGGTGAAGAAGATTCTGCTCATGAGCTGGTTGGTTGGTTGTGGGGGCTCCGGCGGGTCGGCGGGGACCACGACCACGACCACGACCACGACTACGACTACGACTACGACTACGACTGCGACGACGACTGCGACTACGGGTGCGGGCACGTCGGGCGGGTCGGTCGACAGTACGGGGGAGATCTGTGGGGAGATCGTCGAGGTCGGGGATCGCGGGGCTTGGCCCTCCTATGGGCTCGATGCGAGCAACTCTCGAGCGCAGGTCGGCGAGGAGGTGCTCTCGCCGTTCAATGTCGGATGTCTCGCGGAGCGGTGGCGCGTCGAGGGGCTCGATGGGGTCACGTCCACGCCGGCTGTCGTCGATGGGGTCGTCGTCGTCGGGGATTGGGCCGGGAACGTGCATGCCGTCGATGCGCGCTCCGGGGAGAACGTGTGGACCGCGGCCATCGGCGTGCAGGTCAACGACTCGCCCACCGTCGTCGGCGACACCGTGTGGGTCGGCGACTTCGACGGGGGTCTGCATGCGATCGACTTCGGCACGGGCGACGTGCGGTGGAGCGTCGAGCTCGACGCGCATCCGCAGGCCGCGATCTACGGGTCGCCCGTCTTTGCCGACGGCACGCTGCTCGTCGGGGTCGCGTCCGTCGAGCTCGTGATGGATCTGCCCGACTACACCTTTCGCGGCAGCTTCGTCGGGCTCGATGCGGCGAGCGGCGAGGAGCTGTGGCGCGTGTACACCACCGACGACGACGCGAGCTCGGGCGCGGGCGTGTCGGTGTGGTCGACCGCGGCATACGACGCCGCGCGCGGGCTCGCGTTCATCGGCACCGGCAACACGTACGAGCCGCCGGCCAGCCCGTTGTCGGACTCGTTGCTCGCGGTCGACGTGGCGACGGGCGAGCTCGTGTGGTCGCGGCAGTTCACCGAGGGCGACGTCTACACGATCCTCATGGATCCGCCGACCGGGCCCGATGCGGACATCGGAGCGGCGCCGAACCTGTTCACCATCGACGATCGCGACGTCGTCGGCGTGGGCGACAAGGCCGGCGTGTATGCGGTGCTCGATCGCGAGACCGGTGCGCCGATCTGGGCGCAGCAGCTCGGCGAGGGCAGCCATCTCGGCGGCGTGATGACGACCGCCACGGTGCACGACGGGCACATCTGGGTCGCGTCGAACCTGTGGCCGGGGATGAAGTTCGGGTTCGACGACCCGGAGAACACGTCGATCGTCTACGCGCTCGATGCGGCGACGGGCGTCGTGGAGTGGCAACGACCGCTCGTGGCACCGTCGTTCGGTGCGCTCACGTGGGCGAACGGCGTGGTCGTGCTCGGCACGATCGACGGCACCGTGCACGCGCTCGATGCGGAGACCGGTGTGGTGCTGTGGTCGGACAAGCCGGGCGCCGACATCGGTGGCGGGTTCTCGATCGTCGACGGCACGCTCTTCGCGGGCTACGGGTACTGGTTCCTGGCCGCACCCGCGCAGCCGTTCGGCGGGCTGGTCGCGTACATGCTCCCGGGCGCACCGTGAGCGTGCGTGCTATGGTGGTCGTCCCGTGTTCGCGCTCGTCGGCCTGTTCGTGCTCGGCATCCTCGGGCTGAACATCTGGGCGATCGTGGACGTGGCGCGCCAGCCCGACCACGCCTGGAAGGCGATCAAGCAGGAGCGCACGCTGTGGCTCGTGCTCACGCTGCTCGCGGGGCTGCCGTGCGCGATCGCGTATCTCGTCGCCGTGCGACCCCGGCTCGAGGCGGTGCCACCGATGATCGCGTTGCCGGGTTGGTATCCGGATCCGATGATGCCGCACGTGATGCGCTATCACGACGGCACCGGGTGGACCGCGCACGCGATGCCGATGCTCCCTCCGGCGCAGCCGCACTATCCGCCTCCGTATCCTCCGCAGCCTCCGTATCCGCCGCAGCCTCCGTATCCGCCGCAGCCCGGCGGCTGGCCACCCGGCTCGCGGTGACGAACGCGGGAACCCCGAGCGGGTCCGCGCCAACCTATGTCGTGGTGCCGCGATCGCGGCGCTCGGAGGAGACATGGGACGCTCGACGCGCGTGCGTGCGATCGGGCTCGTCGGTGCCGCGCTGTGGTGCGCGTGTGCGACGAGCGACGAAGGCGAATCGAGCGGCCCCCCGCCGTTCACGACGAATCCCGGCGACGACGGAGCCGATGACGACGACGGTGGCGGCACGACGGGTGGCGACGACGACGGTGCATCGTCGGCGACGGCGCCCGCGGAGGACGGCGGCAGCAATCCGACGATCGCGGAGGACGGCCCGGCGAGCGACACGGGCGCGAGCATCGACGACGGCGGCTTCGACACCGGCCTCGACGATGGCTTCGAGACCGGCCTCGACGAGGGTCCGTTCGAGGAGAGCGGAGGCTTCGGCGGCGAGTGCTGCGAGCCGAGCCCGATGCCGGGCTGCGCCGACGACATGATCGCGCAGTGCGTGTGCGCCGAGGATCCCTACTGCTGCGAGATGGAGTGGAACGAGGACTGCATCTACCTCGTCGACGTGCTCGGCTGCGGCGTGTGCTTCGGCGGCGAGTCGGGCGGCTTCGAGACCGGCGGCTTCGAGACCGGTGGCATGGGCGGCGACTGCTGCATGCCGGGGCCGGCACCGGGCTGCGGCGATCCGATGATCGAGCAGTGCGTGTGCGGCGACAACATGGACCCGTTCTGCTGCGAGGAGCAGTGGGACGAGCAGTGCGTCGACGAGGCCGCCCAGCTGTGCGGCGCGTGTTAGCGCGGAGGCAGCGGCACGAGCTCGTCGTCGTCGCCGGGGATCGGCGGGAAGCGGCGCTCCTTCCACGCGAGCTTCGCCGCCTCGATGCGCTCGCGCGTGCTCGCGACGAAGTTCCACCAGATGTGCCGCGGGCCGTCGAGCTTCGCGCCGCCGATCATCATCACGCGCGCCGTCGTCACGCCGAGCAGCCGCACGTCCGCGCCCGCGCGCAGCACGAGCAGCGCGCCCGGGCCGTAGGCGAGCCCCTCGCAGTCGATCACGCCGTGCGCGACGTAGACGGCGCGTTCCTCGTGCACGTCGTCGACCCGCACCCTCGCGCCCGCGGGGATCTCCGCGTCCACGTACAACGTCGGCGACAAGACGCCCACCGGCGAGCGCTCGCCGTAGGCCTCGCCCGCGACGACGCGCAGCGTCGCGCCGTCGCGCCTCACCACCGGCAACGAGCTCGCCGGATGGTGCTCGAACGCCGGTGCATCGTCCTCGTGCGCGAGCGGCAGCGCGACCCAGCTCTGGATCCCGTGCATGTGCGCGCCGGCCGCCCGCACCTCCGGACCACTGCGCTCGGAGTGCGCGATGCCGCGGCCCGCGAGCATCCAGTTCACGTCGCCGGGCCGGATCGTCTGCACGGATCCGATGCTGTCGCGGTGCACGAGCTCGCCGTCGAACAGATACGTCACCGTCGCGAGCCCGATGTGCGGATGCGGACCGACGTCGGTGCCCTGCCCCGGCGGCAGCTGCAAGGGGCCCATGTGATCGAAGAACGCGAACGGCCCGATGGACTTCAGCCCCAGCACCGGCAACGCCCGGCGCACGGCGAAGCCCGCGACGTCGCGCGGCTTCGCCTCGATCGCGCGCTCGATCGCGCTCATGACTTCGGCGGGAACAGGCGCACGACCTGCCCTCCCTTCGGCGGATCCACCGGCGGCAGCCCGGTGACCATGCGCTCGATCACCGGCAGCGCGCGGATCATCGCCGCGCCCGCCACCGGCTCGGACCACGCGCCATCGAACACGAGCACGAGCCGGTAGATCCCGGCGAACCCACGCGCCAGCCAGCCGAGCGCATCGCCCTCCGCGGCGAGCGCCCGCGCATCGGCGGGGCCACGTCGCGCCGCCGCGATCGCCCGCATCGTGAGCACGAACTGCCGACGCGCCGCGGGCTTCTCGAGGTTCGGCAGCGACTCGAGCCGCACGAGCGCTCGCAACACGCGCGCCTGATCGTCGGCCGCGAGCGGAGCGAGCAGCTCGTCTCGCCGCGTGGTCGGCAGCGAGATGAGCTCTGCGAGATCGAGCCCACCGCGCGTCGCCGATTGGGCCGCCGCCGACACCCACGCCGCGACGTCCGCGTCCTCGGGCCCGCGCGGCACCGCCGAGCTCCCCCAGATCACCGGCGATCGCTCGTCGACGACCACGGCGACCATCGCCTGCGCGACGCGAGCGAGCGCCGCGAGCGTCTCGTCGAGCGCATGGTTCGCGAGCGCGGTGCTCGGCACGTGCGGCGTCGGCGTGTCGGCGGCTGCCGCTGCCAGCGTCTCGGTGAATGCATCGGCGAGCACGGCGAGCCGACGCCGGCGCGCATCGTCGTCGACCAGTGCCTTGGCCCCGACGGCGACGATCCGGAACCCGCTGTCGAGCGTGTGCACGATCGGCTCGACCGGTGCCTGCACCGCGACCTCGAAGCGCACGTCGTCGGCCTGCAACTCGCGCTGCACGAGCTCGAGGAACCGCAGCAGGGCGTCCACGCGCGCGAATCCTACACCATCGCGGTCACCAGTCGTCGCGCCACTTCAGAACGCCGTCGCGCACGCGCTGGTAGACCGCCGTGGTCGCGCGCACGTCGCCCGCGTTGTACAGCGCGATCGAGGCGAGATCGCCCTTGGCGTAGGTCGTGGCGACCATCGAGCCGTCCATCTCCTCCTTCGGGCTCGCGAGCCCGAGCGCCCAGCACACGACGTCGAGCGACGCGGGCCCGCGGCCCCACGAGCCGGCGCCGGCCCCGAGCACTTGGTAGAGATCGAGGTGCGGGCGCAGCGAGTACTTGCCGGACACGAGGTCGACCCGCACCGGCACCTCGTGGATCAGGCTGCGTCCGATGAGGAACGGCACGTCGAAGCTGCGCCCGTTGTACGAGACGACGCAGCTCGCGTGACCGGCGAGCGCCCAGAACGCGCGGAGCAACTCCACCTCGCTGACGACGCGAATCCAATGAGGCATCGGAGGATGGGGCGGTGCGTGCGGCGGTGCCACCACGAACACGGTGACGTCCTGCGTGCGCGGATCCTGCTCGCCGTCGCCGACCGCGAGCGACACGCACTGCCCGAGCCACGGCGACAGGCTCATCACCTTGCCCTCGTCCCACTCGTTGCGCTCGGCGTGCTTCGACACCGCGCCCGCGATCGTCGGCGGCGCCTTGCGGAGATCCGTGGCGGGTACCGTCTCGATGTCGAACACGAGCACGTCGCACAACAGATCCGACACTAGCTCCTCGCCCTCGGCGACGAGCGCAGCGCCGTCGTAGCCGGGCTCGCCCGCCTGCGCCGGTCGCAGCCCCCGGAGCGACAGCTGCGGCGCGCCCTTGTACGACTCGACCTCGAAGAGCACCTTGACGTGATCGCCGACGTTCAGGCTCTCGCACGCCGCCATCGCGCGCGCGTGATCGCTCCACACCTTCGCGGCGAGCGTGCGCGAGCGATCCGACAGCCGCAGCTCCCAGAACGGCTTGCCCTGGCGCGTCTGGGCGCGGCGGACGTGCCGGACGATGGCGAACGCGGTGAACAGCCCGTACGCGGGCGTCGCGGCGGCGAGGTCCGGCAGATGCGTGTAGTCGGAATTGCCGTCCATTCGAGGCCGCGACGCTCCAGGGCCACGAGTGTAGCAGGCGGGGTTCTCGACGATGGGCGCCCGTGGTAAGCCACGCGGGCGCGCTGCCCAAGCGCACGGGAGATCACTTCGGTATGGCAAACCTCAAGGGAACGAAGACCCACGCGAACCTCAAGGCGGCGTTCGCGGGCGAGTCGCAGGCGAACCGGCGCTACCTCTACTTCGCAAAGATCGCCGACGTCGAAGGCTACCCAGAGATCGCCGGCAACTTCCGCGAGACGGCGGAGGGCGAGACCGGCCACGCCCACGGTCACCTCGACTACCTCAAGAAGGTCGGCGACCCCGCCACCGATCTGCCCATCGGCGACACCGCGAACAACCTGCGGGCCGCCGTCGCCGGCGAGACGCACGAGTACACGGACATGTACCCGGGCATGGCGAAGACCGCTCGCGAGGAGGGCTTCGGCGAGATCGCGGACTGGTTCGAGACGCTCGCGAAGGCCGAGAAGAGCCACGCGGGCCGCTTCCAGTCGCTGCTCGACGGAATTGCGTGACGGCACCGCGGCCATCGACCCGGTAGACTCGGGCGATGAGCAGCGTCGGTGATTGCATCTCCGACGAGGACGGGGCGGCGCTCCTGGCGGGCGTCGCCCCGAGTGCCGTCCGCGAGCGCGCGGAGATCCACGCCGACGGTTGCGAGACGTGCCGCGGATTCCTGGCCGCGATCCTGCGCGTGCGCGCGAGCTCGGTGGAGCTCGACACGCAGCATGGCCCGGGGGGCGAGCAGACGCTGCGCGAGCCGAGGTGGCTCGAATCGCGGCCCGACGCGTGGAGCCTCGCCGACGTCGCCGATCGCAAGCTCGGTCGCTATCGACTGCTCGACGAGATCGGCTCCGGAGGCATGGGCGTCGTCTATGCGGCGTGGGACGAGCTGCTCGAGCGCAAGGTCGCGATCAAGATCGTGCGACCCGACGGCGGTCCGGGGGCGTCGGCCGCCGCGTTGACGGCTCGCCTCGTGCGCGAGGCCCAGGCGATCGCTCGGCTGTCGCATCCGAACGTCGTGCCGATCTACGACGTCGGCACCGTCGGCGATCGTGTGTTCGTCGCGCTCGAGCACGTCGACGGCCGCACGCTGAGAGAGTGGCTGCGCGAGTCCCCCCGCAGCTGGAGAGCCGTGGTCGACGTGTTCGTGCAAGCCGGTCGCGGGCTCGTCGCCGCGCACGGCGTGCAGCTCGTGCATCGCGACTTCAAGCCCACGAACGTCCTCGTCGATCGCGCGGAGCGAGTACGCGTCACCGACTTCGGGCTCGCGCGCATGCACGGTGCCTCGGACGCCACCTCGAGCGGCGACGTCGATCTGTGCGCCCCGAGCGATCCCAGCCTCACCGCCACGGGTGTGATCGTGGGAACACCGGCGTACATGGCTCCCGAGCAGCACATGGCAGGGGCAGCCGATCCTCGCAGCGATCAGTTCTCGTTCTGCGTGGCGTTGTTCGAGGCGGTGCACGGCGTGCTGCCGTACGAGGGACGCGCGCTCGACAGGCTCGCGCACGCCAAGCTCTCCGAGGAGATCCGCACCACGGGTCTGCGCTCGATCCCTGCTGGCGTCGACGCGGCGATCCGGCGGGGACTGGCGGCGTCCCCCGCCGCGCGCTGGCCCACGATGCAGGCCCTGGTCGACGCGCTGCAGCGCGAGACGCAACGCAGCCACGCGGGCCCGCTCGTCGCAGTCGCGTCGATCGGCGTCGCCCTGCTCGCGTGGGCGGCCTGGCCCACGTCTACCCGCTGCGACGGTGCGGAGCGCATGGCGGGCATCTGGGACGACGAACGACGAGCGACGATCGGCCAGCCGGCCGTGCGTCGCGAGATCGACGGGTGGGCGGCCGAGTGGATCGCGACGTACGATCGCGTCTGTCGCGGCGATGCCTCGATCGCGAGCACCACGGATGCCGCGATGACGTGCCTCGCTCGTCGACGTTCCGAGCTGAACGCGATCGTGGATGCGCTCGCCGAGGCGCCCGAGATGGTGGAGATGGTCGATCGACCGCCCGCCATCGCCCGATGCCTGGCGCCGAGCGAAGACGTGGCGGCGACGCGCGATGCCGAGCTCGCCGCGCGCATCGAGGCCGTGCGCGATCAGATGGACGCCGCGCTCGCGCGCCGCGTCACGGGCCACTACACGCGCGCGCGCGACATCTCGGTGGCCGCGCTCGAAGCGGCGGAGGAGCTCGACGTGCCGGCCCTCACCGTGGAGGCCCGACTCTCGCTCGCCTTCTCGCTCATCAACCTCAGTGACTGGCAGGAATCCGAGGCCCTGCTCGTGCGTACGTTCGACGATGCGCGGCGCGAGGGACTCGACCGCCTCGCTGCGGAAGCGGCCCTCCACCTCGCCTACGTGTCCGGCGAGCGCGGCCATCCCGACGATGCACTCGCGTGGACGCGCCACGCGGAGGCCCTGCTCGCGCGCCTTCCCTTCGACGAGCCGTGGCTGCGAGCGAGTTTGATGACGTTCGAAGCCGACGCACGCGCGCAGCTCGGCGATCGCGTCGAGGCCGAACGACTGCTCCGCGCCGCCGCTGCGGCCCACGAGCGCCATGGTTGGAGCCCGCGCGCGCTCGCGATGACCCACAACAACCTGGCGAGCCTGCTGTCGGAAGACAGTCGCACCGCCGAGGCGGAGGCCGAGTATCGCATCGCGCAGGAGATCCGCATCCGCGAGCTGGGACCGCGACATCCCGACGTCGCGCTCGGCCTCGCGAACCTCGCGAGCGTGCAGTCGGTCGGCGGTCGCTACGACGAAGCGCTCGAATCGCTGGCCGCTGCCGAGGACATCCTCACCGACAGCGTCGAGCCGCGTCACACCACGCTCGGCGCCATCGCGCTGCAGCGCGCGATGGTGTACGTGCGCAAGGGCCAGCCCGCCGAAGCCCGTCCGCACGCGCAGCGCGGCCTCGACATCATCGGCGCGGCCTACGGCGCCGACGATTCCCGCACCGCGCAGGCGTGGAACATCCTGGGCGCGGTGGAGATGCAGATCGGCGATCTCGACGCGGGCGAGATCGCGTTGCAACGCGCGCACACGATCCTCGAGACCGCGGGGCCAGCCACACGCGCGAACATGTTCGGCGTACGGGCGAACCTCGCACGCATCGCGGCGCTGCGTGGTCGCCACGTGGAGGCGGAACGACTCGCGCGCGAGTCGCTCGCCGGCCTGCGCGAGGCGCTCGGCGAGCACGACTCCACGCTCAACGCCGCCTACGAGCCCCTCGCGCTCGCGCTCCTGGGCCAGGGCCGCACCGAGGAAGCACTCGCGGCCACCCGCGAGGCCCTCGCGGTGCTGGGCGATGCCCCGAAGCGCGGCGATTCCACGACCGATCTGATCGAGTTCATCGCGCTCGCCGCCCGGTGGGACGCGGGCGACGATCGTGCCGCTCGCCGGCGCGCGATCGAGGCGCTCGCAACGAGGATCGAGCGCGGGGGCGGCGACGTCCTCGATCTCGCCATCGTCCGTGGCTGGCTCGCCGACCACCCGGAGCCGCGATGAGCGACGCGCGAGAGCTGGTGGCGAGCGCCTGCGCCGCGTGGCCGGATCTGTGCCCTCCGGATCCGTCGTTCGACGCGATCGTCGACGCACGTATCGCGAGTGGCATCGCGATCGTCGATCCCGGCGAGATCCTGCTCGCCCACGCCGCCGCGCTCGGTCACCGCGTGGCGCTCCGCGAGTTCGAGCGCCGGCTCGCGGGGGCCGAGGCCGAGCTGGGGCGCATGGGACTGCGCGCGGTCGACGTCGACGAGGTGAAGCAGTACGCGCGAACGAAGCTGCTCGCGCCCGACGCTGCCGGGCGCACCAAGCTCGTCGACTACGCCGGTGAGGGCCGCTTGTCGGCGTGCATCCGCGTCGTCGCGTTGCGAGCCGGGGTCGATCTGCTGCGTCGTCGCGCGCCGCAGGAACGACGCGAAGGGCTCGATGCGCGCACCGTCGACGCGCTCGTCGATGCCGGCGGCGGGCCCGAGCTCGACGCGGTGTACCGCCAGCACCGCGAGGCGGTGCGCGCCGCGGTGGCCGACGCGATCCGCGAGCTCGCGCCACGCGACCGCGCCGTGTTGCGCATGCATCTGCTCGAGCGCCTGTCCATCGACGGCATCGCCGAGCTGCGGGGCGTGCACCGCGGGACGGCGGCGCGCTGGATCGTGCGCATGAGAGACACGATCGGCGCGCGCACGCGGGCACTGCTCGCCGAGCGGCTGGCGCTCGACGCGAACGGGGTCGACAGCCTGTGCCGCGCGGTCGACTCGCAGCTCGATCTCAGCCTGCCGCGGCTGCTCGAGCCGACCCGATAGCGCGCGTCCTCGAGCGCCGTGGTACCTTGCGCGGCGCGGATGGCCGGCGAACGGATCTCGTATCTCCCCACCGACGGGCTCACCTACGACCCCGAGGACCCGAAGTACTGGGATCGCGATGCGCTGGACAAAGAGGTCACGCGCGTCTTCGAGGTCTGTCACGGCTGTCGCATGTGCTTCAAATTCTGCGACGCCTTCCCACGGTTGTTCGACCTGCTCGACAACCACCACGGCGGCGACGTCCGCAAGCTGACGCACCCCGAGCGCGCACGCGTGATGGATGCGTGCTTCCAGTGCAAGTTGTGCGAGGTGCAGTGCCCGTACACGCCGCGTGACGGGCACGAGTTCCAGCTCGACTTCCCCAAGCTCGTGCATCGATGGGACGCGGTGGAGCGCCGCGAGCGTTCCGGCACGCTGCAGGAATTCGCGCTGGGTGATCCCGACTTCACAGGCAAGGCGGCGCGCGCGAGCCTCGGCCTCGTGAACGTGCTCAATCGCGTGGAGGCCCACCGCTGGTTCCTCGAGAAGGTGATCGGCATCCACCGCGACAAGCTCCTGCCCGACTTCCCCATGCACACCTTCGAGGGCTGGGCGCGGCGCGAAGGGCTCTGCGATCGCGCGCCGGGCGAGGTGGTGCTGTTCCAGACGTGCTACGTGCAGCACAACGAGCCGCAGATCGGCCGCGACACCGCCTTCGTGCTGCAGAAGAACGGCGTCGACGTGCGTTGCCAGGAGGGGCTCGTGTGCTGCGGCATGCCGGCGTGGGAGCACGGCGATCTCGAGCTCTTGCGCGCGAAGGCCCGCAAGAACCTCGACCTGCTCGAGCCCCACGTCGAGCACGACGCGAAGGTGCTCGCCATCAATCCCACGTGCTCGATGATGCTGCGCCGCGAGTGGCCCGAGCTCGTCGGCGCAGAGGATCGCCCGCGCGCGCGCGCGCTCGCGGCCGCAGTGATGGATCCCGGCGAGTTCCTGTGGTCGATCCGCAACGAGCCGCGCTTCAGCACGGACTTCAAGAGCTCGCCCGACGGACCGGTCGCCTACCACGCGCCGTGCCACCTGCGCGCGCAGGGCGTGGGTTTCCGCGGCCGCGAGCTCCTGCGCAAGATCCCCGGCGTCGTGCCCACCACCGTGGCCGAGTGCTGCGGCCACGACGGCACGTGGGCGATGACGACCGAAGGCTTCGTGCCGTCGCAACGCGTGGGCAAGCGCGCGTTCGAAGGCGTCGCGGAGGTGGAGGCGGCGGTGTGGTCCACCGAGTGTCCGCTCGCCGCGCTGCAGTTCGAGCAGCACGCCGGCAAGAAGCCGCTGCACCCGATGTCGATCCTCGCCAGGGCGTATCGCGGCGACGCCTTCGCCGGAAAGGACCCCCCATGAAGCCGGTGGAGCGCAGCGAGATCCTGGACTGGGTGACGTACGAGGAGCGCCGCGCCGAGCTGCGGCCGCTCGCGATCGCGACGAAGGCCACGCGCCGCGTCCAGGTGGGCGACGCGTTCACGTTCCTCTTCGAGAACCGCGACACGGTGCGCTACCAGGTGCAGGAGATGGTCCGCACCGAGCGAATGGTGCGCGAGGCGGACATCCAGCACGAGCTCGCGACGTACAACGAGCTGCTCGGCGGCCCGGGCGAGCTGGGCTGCACCCTGCTCATCGGCATCGACGACGAGACCGAGCGCAGCGCGAAGCTGCGGGCATGGCTCGCGCTGCCGCACCACGTGTACGCGAAGCTCGACGACGGCACGCTCGTGCGCGCGACGTTCGATCCCCGCCAAGTCGGCACGGACCGCCTGAGCGCGGTGCAGTACCTCAAGCTCCCGGTGGGCGAACGCGCGCCGGTGGCCATCGGCATCGACCTGCCCGACCTCGGCTTCGAGACCGCGCTGTCCGCCGAGCAGCGCGCGGCCCTGCAATCCGATCTCGACGCACCGTGACCGCACGGCTCGGGTACCATCCGAGCCGTGCTGCGCGAGCTCCGTCATCGATTCCAGTTCCTGGTCGAGCGCTTCATGATGCGCGGGCCGATCTTCCGGCTCCTGTTCGTGTGCGGGATCATCGTGGGCGTATCGGTGGTGTGCGGACTGGCGGTCTACCCCACCGGCCAGTTCGAGTCGCCCGAGGCGGCGATCTGGTGGGCATTCCTGCGGCTGTCCGACCCGGGCTACCTCGGCGACGACGAGGGCCTGTACGTGCGCACGATCTCCACGATCGTCACGGTGCTCGGCTACGTGCTGTTCCTCGGTGCACTCATCGCGATCATGACGCAATGGCTGAACCAGGCGTTCCAGACGCTCGAGGCCGGCGTCACGCCCATCACGAACAAGAACCACTTCGTCGTGCTCGGATGGAACGCTCGTGCTGCCAACATCGTGCTCGAGCTGCTCGAGTCGAATGATCGCGTGCGTCAGTTCCTGCGCCGCCGCGGGGCGCGTGCGCTCCACGTCGCCATCCTGGCGGAGCACGTGAACGAGCGCACCCACTACGATCTGCGCGATCGCGTGGGACCCAAGCTCCGGTCGAACAACGTCATCTTGCGGTCGGGCAACTCGATGAGGGTCGATCACCTCAAACGCGTGCGCGCACTCGATGCCGCTGCCGTGCTGCTACCCGCGCTGGAGACGACCATGCCGGGCCTGGGACCCGACACGGAGACCATCAAGAGCCTGCTGGGGCTCGCGAGCTACTGCCAGGAGCACGCCGACGCCGTCGAGCCGCTCGTCGTGGCGGAGCTCCTCGACGCGCGAAAGACGATCACGGCGAGGCGCGCCTATCCCGGGCCACTGGAGATCATCGCGAGCAATCGCGTCGTCTCCAGCCTCATCTGCCAGAACATCCGCCACCCCGGCCTCTCGTACGTGTACTCCGCTCTGTTGTCGCACGGCGAGGGCAACGAGCTGTACGCACGGGAGGCCCCGCAACTCGCGGGCCAGCGCTTCGACGACCTGCCCGGTGCCTTCCCCGGCGCGGTGCTGCTCGGCATCGTGCGGCGCGAGGACGGCATCGACAAGGCGCTGCTCAACCCGAGTGACGACCTCCAATTGCGTGTGGACGATCGCGTCGTGCTCATCGCGGAGGACGCCGAGCACACCGAACCGCCCGAGCAGTACGTGGCGAAACACTCCGATCGCGGCCAGGGGGCGCCGCAGCCCCCGGACCTCGTGGCGCACCGCCGCATCCTCGTCCTCGGGTGGAACCACCAGGTCCCGGATCTCATCGCCGAGCTCGACAGCTATCAGGTCGAGCGCTTCGAGATCGTCGTGGCCGCGGTCGTCGGGCTCGACGTCCGCGCTCGGCACATGGACAACCACGAGGTCGCCCCCCAGCGGGTCACCGTCGAGCACCGCGAGCTCGACTACACCGTGCCCGGGCATCTCAAGCGGCTCCGCCCGGCCGAGTTCGACAACATCCTGTTCGTCGCGAACGACTGGATCGAGTCCGAAGGGTCGGATGCGCGCACGATCCTCGGTCACCTGCTGCTGCGCGAGATCGTCCCCGACGATGGCACGGGCCCGCACGTGCTCGTCGAGCTGATGGAACCGAGCAACCTCGCGCTCTTCGAACGGGGCAACAGCGAGGTGATCACGCCTCCGCTCGCGCTCGGCCACATCATGGCCCAGGTCGCGCTCCGTCGAGAGCTGCGGGTCGTGTTCGAGGACCTGTTCGGGCCCGAGGGCTGCGAGATCTTCTTCCGCGGCGCCGACAGCTACGGGCTCCTCGACACCGAGGTGGGCTTCGAGGAGATCCAACGCGCGGTCGCGAAGCACAACGAGACCGCGCTGGGCCTCCGGCGCGCCCGCGGCGCGAACGAGCGCGCGGAGCTGCTCATCAACCCGCCGCGATCGCAGCGGTGGACCCTCCGCGGCGGCGACGAGCTCGTCGTGCTCGCGAACTACGTGTACTGACCGAGTGTGCGCGCGCTATCCTGCGGAGGTCTGCCCGCGCCGCAATACCGGTCGAGCTATCACATCATCGATCAGGTGGGGCGGCCGGGCGTGTTCCGCATGACGCGCACGAACGCGCCGTTCGGTACCGTCGCGATCGCAGAGGTCGAGTTCGGTGCAATGATCAGTTGGTTCGACGGGCTCGACGTCGTCGACGCGATCCTCATGGATCTACGGCTCGCGACCGGTCGCAACGACGACGAGTTCGAGACGGCGATCAAGCCGAAGCGGCGCATCTTGTTCCGGAGGTTCGTCCATCTCGGCTTTCTGTGTGCGTCGTGGACGGGCAAGCTGCAGCTCGAGCGCTACGGGCGCGAGGATCGAATCCCGCTCGTCGTCTTCCTCGACGAGGACGAAGCGCTGCAGTGGCTCGCGACGTGCTGACGATTCACGCGTGCTGGCGCACGGCGGTGTAGGCCGGGCTCGCAGCGCGAGGGCGCGCGCCCGCGACCGTCTTGCCGCACTCCGTGCACCGCGGTGCTTCGGACGCCTTGGCGTACGTCGCGGAGAGGAGGCACGCACCGCCGGCGAACAGGGGCGGGATCAGGCCGACGATCAGGGGCCCGATCAGCGACGCGCCGAGCACGGACCCGAACGCGTACAACCAGGCTGCGCCGTGGAGCACCCACCACGCGCGGGAAGGAGGATCGACGCTCGCGGGGGCATGGCAGTGGGGGCAGTCGGATCGATGGCTCACGGTCGTGTTCTCCTATCGAGTGATAGGTACCTATCATGTGATAGGATGGCAACCCGCCGCAGCCCCCGGGTCGGGGGCGTTCCGCTGTATCTTCGACACGTTGGAGCCGAATCGCATGGCCCGCAGCCGCCCCCCGAAGCCGAGACGCCCGCCGCCCAGCGCAGAGCCCGCAGACCGCCGACGCGACGTGCTCGAGGCCGCGCTCGAGCTCATGGCGGAGCAGGGCTATGCGGGCGCGTCGCTGCGCAAGCTCGCCGAGAAGGTGGGGATGCGCCAGCCGTCGCTCTACCACTACTTCCGCAGCAAGGAGCAGCTGGTCGAGCAGATCATCGAGACGTTCTCGGCCGACATGTTCGTGCTCGGCCCGCGCACGCTGCCCGAGCGCCTCGAGGACGTGCCGCAGATCATCGTGGACATGATCTTCGAGCTGTACGAGCACACGCCGCATCCGCTGTTCGTGCGCGTCGTGTTCGCGGTATCGCGCAGCCATCCGCGCTACGGGAAGCTCTTGCGCGAGATCTTCGTCGACCGGGCCGAGATGCTGATGCGCGCGATGGCCCAGCCGTTCGTGCTGCGCGGCGAAGTGGCCGAGGACGAGGTCGTCGATCTCACGCGCATGGTGGTCAACGCGATCGGCTTCCGGCTGATGGAGGAGAAGGTGCTGTTCGACGAGCGTCCGCTGGGGCCCGAGGTCCACCGATTCGCGGCGTTCGTCGTGGAAACGGCCCGCATGCGCATCGCGTCCCTGCGAGAGACGCGACGCGCACGCGTGCGCTGAGCGGTCAGTTCGAGCCCGAGTTGCCGTCGTCGTCGCTGTCGTCGTCGTCGCTGTCGTCGTCGTCGATGTCGTCGTCGTCGTCGTCGTCACCCCCGTGGTGATCGTCGTCGTCGTCGTCCAGCTCGTCGTCGTCACCATCCAGGTGATCGTCGTCGTCGTCCGCGTCGACCTTCAGCACCGTGCCGTCGGCCGCCAGCTCGACCTCGAAGATGCCGTCGTCCGCGAACACCTCGACCTCGAGCTCGCCGTCGTCGGCCTTCAGCTCGAACGCGGTACCGCCGACCTCCGCCTCCGCGGCGGCGATCAGCGCGGACCAGTCCACGCCGGTGGCGAATTCGGCGTTCGCGGCGTTGTCCTCGTCGTTGCCGGAGCTCGATGCTCGCGAGCGCACGATGCTGCCGTCCTCGGCGTCCACCGCGACGCGAACGAGCCCGCCGTCGACGTAGACCTCCACGTCGAACACCGTGCGCTGGTTCTCGATGTCGAGCTCGGCATCGATGGCGACGCCGCCGCCGGCCTCGCCGACCGCGGTGGAGACCGCTTGCGCGAGCGGGATGTCCGCCTGCTCGAGCGCGTCGCCGATCTGCTGGCGCATCGTCGAGGAGGAGCCGTCGACCGCATCGCAACCGAACATCGAGAGGACCAAGAAGAGGGGGGCAACGTGGTGGGTACGCATGATGGGATGCCTTTCGTGAGCGCTTCGTCCCCCTGGTGCCCCCTCGCCCCGGCGCGTTACGGACCGAGTCGGGACACCGTTCTGCGCAGTTTCTGCGCCGCGCGGCCCCTGTAACGACAGAGTCGGATCGGGCACAGGGATCGCACCCGCATGGTCGACGAGCCCCGCACGATTCCGAGCGTTTCGCCGCCGCCGACGCGACGCGCGAGCGACGACGCCGACGTGGCGCTGCTCGAGCGCGCGACTGCAGGGGATGCGCGCGCGTGGACGCGTCTGTACCAGACGCACTTCGATCGGATCTACCGCGACGTCGCCTATCTCGTCGGCGCCGGTGGTTCCACCGAGGAGATCGTGCAGGAGTCGTTCGCGATCGCGTGGACGAAGCTCGCGACCTTCGACGGTCGCTCGAGCTTCGCGACGTGGCTGCGAGGCATCGCACACAACCTCGTGCGTCGACACTGGCGCACGCGCGAGCGTCGAGGTCGCGCGTACGAGAAGCTCGCGGAGATCTCCGACGGATCGGTCGCGGCCGAGCGCGGCCCCGAGGGCGCGCACATCCAGGACCAGCGCGCCGAGGCGCTGCAGCAGGTGCTCGAGACGCTGCCCGAGGCGCTGCGCGAGGCGTTCATCCTGTGCGACGTCCAGGGCCTCGCGCCCCAGGAGGCCGCCGATCGCCTCGGCATCTCGAACGGCAACGTGCGCGTGCGCGCCGCCCGGGCGCGCGCGCAGATCCGCGAGGGCTTGCAGCGCATGGGCTGGCTGGCCAAGGAGGGCGCGACGTGACCGAGCGCGACGCCGATCTCGATGCGTTCGTCGCGGCCTACGCCGCGCGCATCGATCGCGACGTCGCGCGTGCGGCTCCGGTGCCCGACATCGCCGACGTCTGGGCGCGCGTCGCCGCGATCGACGAGTCGCTCGTGCCCGACGACCTCGAGCTCGACGACGACGAGAGCTCCGTTGTGCCGCTCGCGCGCGCACGGGCGCTGCTGTCGAGCAGCGAGCGCGACGACCTCGGGCCGTTCACCGCCGCGCTGCGCGAGCGCGTGGAGACGCAGCTGCAGGAGCGCGGCATGGCCGAGATCCCCACGCGCAAGCTTCCAGCAGTGCGCGTGTCCACGGCCGTGCTCGCGATCGCAGCGGCGCTCGTGCTCGCGGCGATCGGAGGCTTCGTCGCCGTGCGTGCGCGCGTGCTGCCGACCGGAGGCGAGGCGCCGCACACCGTGGAGCGCATGCTCGCGACCGACGGCGCCTGGGTGCCGCGCACGCCGTCGCACGCGACCGAGCGCGTGTCGCCGCCGAAGCCCGCGCCGATCGTCGAGGCTCCGATCGAAACGCCGGCGATCGAGACGCCCGCGCCGCGTGTGCGTCCGAAGGTCGACGTGGATGCGGAGCTCGACGAGCTCGAGGCCCGCGCGCAGGCGCTCTGGCAGACCGGCGATCTCGCCGGCGCGGAGAAGCTCCTGCGCGAGGTGATCCGGCGCGCGCGTCGGGGCGTGCGGGTCGAGCTCGCGTACGGCGACCTCTTCGCGATCGCTCGCCAACGCGGAGGCCGCACCGCCCAGATCGCGGTGTGGCGCGAGTACCTGCGCCGCTCGCCGGACGGTCGCTTCTCCGATGACGTGCAGGCCGGGCTGTGCCGTCACGCACCGTCGGCCGACGTCGCCGACTGCTGGACCGAGTACCTGCGGGCCCGCCCGAACGGTGCGCACGCGAAGGAGGCCCGCAAGTCCAGCGGCCTCGCCGATCTCGCCCCCGACGAAGGCGCTCCGTGACCGCGCGTCCCTGGTCTGTGCGCCTCGCATCCGTGCTCCTCGCCGCCACCGCGTGCGCCGTCGAGTACACCGTGCCGCGCGAGGACGACGATCATCCGATGTGCGGACCGGGCTCGCTCGCCTGCGGCGGCGAGTGCATCGATCCCACGCTGTCGTCGCTGCACTGTGGGCAGTGCGACCGCGCGTGCGCGAGCGACGAGGCGTGCTTGCAGGGACAGTGCGTCGCGGAGTGCGACGACGACGACGAGATCATCTGCGACCAGCTCTGCATCGACATCGGCGACGACCCGGCCCACTGCGGGGGCTGCAATCGGCCCTGCGACGCGGAAGAGGTGTGCGACGACGGCGTGTGCATCGAAGAATGCGACGAGTCGTGCGACGACGACGTGGAGCTCTGCGTCGAGGGTGAGTGCACGTGTCGCGCGGGCTTCGTGCCCTGCGGCAGCACGTGCGTCGACCTCTCGACGGACCCGAACAACTGCGGCATGTGCGATCGCGGGTGCGACAGCCAGCCGTGCGGCGACGGCGACTGCCAGCCGGACGATTGCCCCGGCTTCCCGGATCTGTGCGACTCGAGCTGCACCGACGTGCGGGTCGATCCCATGCACTGTGGCGAGTGCGGTCGGGCGTGCCATCCGAGCCAGGACTGCGTCGGGGGCGAGTGCGTGCCGGGAGACGACGATTGATCCCGCACGTCCTCGCGCTTGTGCTCGCGTCCGCGCCGGCCGACGCGTCGATGCCCCCGCCGGCCGACGTCCCCGCGGCGGCGGCCCCGTTGCCGCTCGTGCTCGACATCGCCGGCATCCCGCCCGACGAGGTGAAGAGCGCGGTCGCGCTGCGTCTGCACGATCGACCACTCCTGCGTCCGGACGAGTTCACCGTCGACGATCGCGTCGACTATGCCGCCGTGCGCCGCAACGACGACGGCTCGCTCGCGATCACGCTCATCACCTCCGATGGGCGCGCCTACGATCGATCGCTGCCGGCCGAGCAAGTGCAAGGCGTGCGCGCGGTCGCGGGCGTGCTCGCGAACCTCGTGTACGCGACCGAGTCCGGCGAGACGCCGCCCGACCGCACCGACGTGCCGATCCCGCCGCCGAAGCCGGTGGAGCCGGCACCGCCCCCGAAGATCGAGCCGGAGCCGGAGCCGCCGAAGCCCGCACCACCGCCCGCGCCACCGCCGAAGCCGACCCCGCCACCGCCGCGCTGGGAGCTCGGCCTCGCGGCATCCGGCGGTGTGATCGTCGGCGTCGCACCGCGCACGAGCAGCGACGCGTTCTCGGCGGGTGCCGGCGCGCTCGCGCTCGAGCTGCGCTCGCCGAAGGGCGCACTCGTCGGCCTCGGCGCGCGCGTGGGCGGACGCATCGCGGATCCCCTCGCGCTCCTGCGCACGCGCATCGATCTCGGCGCCGGTTATGGCTTCCGGTGGAAGCACGCCGAGCTCGCGCTCATGGGCGCGATGTCCGTCGAGTTCTGGCGTGCGCGCGAGGACGGCGATCTCGTCGAACTCGAGATCGACGACGACGACACCGCTCGACCGCCGTTGCTCGGCGGCTTCGCCCGCCTCTCGCCCGGCTGGTACCGCGCGGGCAAGCGCCCCGGTGCACCCGGGCTGCGCCTCGGCGCGCGCGTCGACATCGGCGGCAGCGCGGCGGTGACCCGCGGCGGACACACGATCGACATCGGCGTCGAACGCGAGGACGGCACACGCGACGGCGTCCTCCGCCTCGGCGGCCTCGAGCTCGCCGTCGGCCTCGAGCTCGCGCTGTGGTTCGGGCTGTGAGTCAGTCCCGCTGCGGGCGCAGCTCCACGCGCGGCAGTCGGCGAGCACCGAGCGCGAGCACGAGCGCGGCGACGAGGATGACGTCGATCGCGATCCCCAGCTCGATCCCGACGAGGCGCTGCAGCTTGCACCACGCGGCGACGCCCGCGATCGTCGCTGCTCCCCACTCGAGGTTGCGACGCAGCTCGAGCACCGCGTTCGTCCGGCGCAGCGCGAGCGCATAACCGAGCGCACCGACCACCGCGAAGCCGAGCAGTGGCAGCGTCGCAATCCCCGTCTCCGCACGCCAGAGCACGAACGCGACGAGCACGAGCTGTCCGTGCATGCAGATGATGGGGATGCGCAAGAACAGCACCGCGGTGTTCGTGCGCACGCTCGCCGCGCCGGCCACCGCGGCCGCGAGCCCGAACAGGAAGGGCGAGCCGAATCCCGCGAGCATGAGCAGACCGAACACGAGCCCGCGCGCGATCTCGCCGCGCAACAACGCGAGGAACGAGTCGCCCGCGGGCGTGATCGGCAGCGCCACGGCGGCGGCGATCAGCGCCCCGCACAGCTGCTCCCAGATCCTCATGCGCCCGAGGCCCAGCTCCGCCGCATCCGCACGTGCGGCTTGCTCGTGGTCGTCGCTCGTGTCCGCCATCGCATGTGATCGTCGCACGAAGTGCGTACGCAGAAGGGCCCGGCTTGCGCGGCGCGCGAGAAGCCCCCTACGCTCTCGAATCGTGGGGCGATTCGAGATGGTGCGGCGCGCGGGCGCGCTCGCGCTCGCGACGGCCGCCTGCGCGGGCGGAGGGACGTCGCCGACCAGCACATCGGTCGGCGTGGTCGACACCGGCGACGGCGACTCCACCTCGCTCGGCAGCGCCGACGACGGCGACTCGTCCACCGGCCCGAGCCCCACCTCCGACGCCGACACGTCCTCGTCCTCCGACGACGGCAACGCTGCGGAGACGGCGTGTGAAGAAGTGGAGTGGTATCCGGATCTCGACGGTGACGGCCGCGGCAACCCGGACACACCCGCGCTCGCGTGCGATCCACCCCCGGGCCACGTGCCGTTCGGCGACGACTGCGACGACACGAACGACATGCTCTCGCCGGCCGCGACGGAGCTGTGCGACGGCATCGACAACGACTGCGATGCCATCGTCGACGAAGCGTCGCCGATGAACACGAGCTGCAACGGCTGCGCCCTGTTCGAAGCGGACGATCACGCCTACGCGATGTGTCCCGATCCACTCGGATGGGACGCCGCGCGCACGAGCTGCGCAGCGTTCGGCAGCGACCTCGTCGCGTTCGACGACGGGGACGAGCAGGCCGCCGTGATCGGATTCGGCGGCCCGCCCTCGAACGGCGTCGGTGGGTGGTTCATCGGACTGTCCGATGTCGCGAGCGAGAGCGTGTTCGTGTGGATCGACGGCAGCGCACCGACGTTCACGCCCTGGGGTCCGGGCGAGCCGAACGATGCGGCGGGCAACGAGGACTGTGCGGAGCTCGGCATCGGCACGGGCGTCTGGAACGACGTGCCGTGCACCGACGTGCGCGCCTACATCTGCGAAGGCGCCCCGTCGCCGCGGTGAGCGCCTTCACGCCGAGGGCGTGCGACGAACAGGGCTCAGCCTCGCGAAACCGCCTCCGTTGCGGCGATCCGAGGAAAATCGGCGGACATCCGGAAACGCGGCGCCCGGCAGTGTCCAACCTTCGACACCCCCTCGAGCTGCGCACGCCCCCGGGCGCGCGTGGCGTTGAGAATCGACTCGAAGCCGTCGCACCCGAGAGGGGCGGGGGTGAAAAAGGGTCGGGAGCCCGGCCGACCGGGGCTGGATGCGGAAGGGGGGGGTCCCCGGTCGGCCAGGCCACGCTCGACGTCCACCGTATAGCAAAGAGGATAGGCCTGCGGTAGAGCTGCCAAGACTGGCGCCAGCTCGGCCGATGGCCACCTTTGCGCGTGCATGCGGTTGGACGCGAACGAACGCGGTTTCGGGGTCCGCGCAACCCGAGCGCGCGACGGCTGAGGCGCGCCGCGGCGGCGGTGCTGCGCAGGACGCCCGCAGGCGCGCAGATGTCGGCAGCGGGTCCGCGGGCGAGCACGGGTCCGCATGACCGCGTCGCTCACCGCGGCGATCGCCGTGTGGCTCCTGGCCGCACCCGGCCCCGTGTCGCCCCCGCAGGAGGTCGCGCCGCAGAGCTACGAGGCGGTGCGCGCGGTCGATCCGATCGTCGTCGACGGTCACGCGAAGGAGAAGACGTGGGCGCTGGCGCCGAAGGACGATCGATTCGCGGAGCGTCAGCCGGATCTCGGCGCGACGCCGCCGGTGCGCACGATCGTGCAGGTCGCGTACGACGATCTCGCGCTCTACGTGCTGATCGATTGCCAGGCGGCGCCGGGATCGATCCGCGTCCGCACGCTGCGGCGCGACAACCCCGGCATCTTCGCGGACGACACGGTGTACGTGAAGCTCGACCCACAGCACGATCGCCGCAGTGGGTACAGCTTCGGCGTGAACGCCGAGGGCGCACAGATCGACGCCCTCGGGCTCGAGGACGGCCGCGAGTTCGTGACGCAGTGGGACGGCGTGTGGGCGGCGGAGGTGGAGCGGCGCAACGACGGATACACGGTGGAGTTCCGGATCCCGTTCGCGATCCTCGGCCTGAAGAAAGCCGACGAGCGCGTGATGGGCTTCGAGATCACGCGCGATCAACCCAGCCGCAACGCCACCTACGACTGGCGTTTGATCCTGCCGCCGCGCAGCCCCATGGCGGCGAGCCAGTTCGGTGAGCTCACCGGGCTGCGCGACATCTCGGGCCAGCGCGCGATCGAGTACACGCCGTATGCGTTGTTGCGCACGAACTTCCGCAACGACTTCACGGTCGACCCCAGTCGGCGGCCGAACTTCGCGACCGGCGGCGACCTGCGCGTGCAGATCGGCGCGGGCTCGTACGTGGAGGCGTCGCTGCTCACCGACTTCGCCCAGGTGGAAGCGGACGAGGTGCAGGTCGCCCGCGATCGGTTTCCGCTGTTCTTCCCCGAGCGCCGCCCGTTCTTCGTGAACGGGCTCGAGGTGTTCAACTTCGGCCGGCCCGGCGAGGCCCAGCTGTTCTTCTCGCGCCGCGTCGGCCTCGTGAACGGGCAGCCCATCCCGATCCTGGGCGGCGCGAAGGTGTACGGGCGCACCGGGCAGCTGTCGTATGGCGTGTTGCACGTGCAGACGCTGGGCTCGCCCGATGACCCGTCACGTCGATTGTCCGAGACGGATCCCGAGAGCGTGTCGGTCGGGCGCATCCGCGTGCAGGCCACGCGGATCTTCAACCTCGGCATGATGATGCTCGGCAGCCATCGCTTCGGCGCCGACGATCACGATCACGCGGCGGGCGGTGTGGACGCGCAGGTGATCGCGCTCGACGGCAGGCTCGAGTGGTACGGGTTCCTGGCGGGCACGTGGCAGGAGAAGCCGGCCGAAGCCGCGAGCACGCGATCGGACGGCCTCGTCGATCCCGGTGTGCCCGCGACGTCCGACATCGGCAGCAGCGCCTCGTCGTCGATCATGTACCGCGGCCTGTACATGCGGCCGTTCCTCTCGTGGCTGTGGAGCGATCGCGACTTCTCGCCGTCGCTCGGCTTCTACCGGCGAACGGCGGCGAGCCGCCAGGAGGTCGGGGTGGAGTTCGCCCCGCGGCCGCGCATCCTCGGGCTGCGCGAGATCACGTTCGGGCCGCGCTACGCGCTCGAGACCGACTCCGCATACACCGAGCGGCTGTCGCAACAGGCGTCGGGCTCCGTGTCGCTGAACTGGAAGAACGGCAGCAACGTGGGCTACTCGGTGACCCACTTCGTCGATCGGGTGCAGGACCCGTTCACGCTCTACCTCTATACGATCGACGCGAAGCAGTACGAGGGGTTCAGCCAGCGCGTGTCGGCCGGATCGCCGGAACGGCAGGCGGTCGGCGTGGAGGGCGGCTACGAGGTCGTGCAGCTGTTCGGCGGGCTCGTGCACCAGCCCGACGTGTCGGTCACGGCACGCATCGGCAAGCACTTCACGTTCGGCGCCGCGTACACGCACCTCGTGGGCCACTTCGAGGACGACGACGAGCGCTTCAACTTCGGCTACGCGAACGGCAACCTCGACGTCGCGATCACGCGCAACTTGGCGTTCGACAACCTCTTCCGCCTGGATCTACAGCCGGCCGCGCAGCGCTTCGGCCTGCAGTCTCGCCTGCGCTGGCGCTTCGCACCCGGCAGCGATCTGTTCGTCGTCTATCGCTGGGATCAACCGCTCGGCCTGGATCCGCTCGGCACGCCGGCGCGCGTGCCGTTCCACGAGCTGACCGTGAAGATGACGTACTACCTGCGCTCGTTCATCGACCGCTGATCGGGCCGGCCGGCCCACGTCGCCCACGGTGCGGGGCGGCCGTAGCGATAGCCCTGCAGCAGATCGCACTCCACGGCGCGGAGCAGCTGGCCCTGCTCCTCGGTCTCGACGCCTTCGCCGACCGTGAGGATGCCGAGGTCGTGGCACAGCTCCACCATCGTCGCGATGAGGCGCAGCGACGTCGGTGAGCTCGTCATCTCGCGCACGAGGCCCATGTCGAACTTCACGATGTCGGGGTGGACTTCGACGAAGGCGTTGAGGCCGTTGTAGCCGGCGCCGAGATCGTCGAGGGCGATGCGGAAGCCGTGGGCACGCAGCCGCGCCACGCGATCGACCAGGCTACCGCCGCCGATGTGCTCGCGCTCCGTCAGCTCGAGCACGATCTGCTCCGCGAACGGAATCAATGGATTGCGGGCGTCGAAGAACTCCGGGTCCTCGAGCGTGCGCGGGTGCGTGTTCACGAACAGCACCGTGGACTCCGGGAGCGTGCGCAGCAGCTCCGCGACGCGGCCTCGCAGCACGCGCTCGACCTCGTGCACCTCGTCGAGCTCCTCCGCGAGGTCGAACAGATGCATCGGCCCCTCGATGTCGGGGTGATCGCAGCGCGCCAGCGCCTCGTAGGCGTGCAGCTGGTACGTGGCGCTGTCGATGATGGGTTGGATCGCGATCCACGTGTGGCACAGCGCGGTCGCGAGCAGGCGGCGCTTGCCGGCCAGCGCTTCCAGCCCTGCGGCTGCTCGGTCGGCGGCGCGGCGCTCCTCGCGGGCTCGCAACGCGTCCCAGATGCAGCTCGCCAGCACGGGCGGTGGGCACGGCTTGGTGAGGAATCGAAAGACGCGGGCCTCGTTGATGGCGCGCAGCGCCGCCTCGAGGTCGGCCTGGCCCGACAAGAGGATCCGGCACGCATCGGGATGGCGCTCGCGCACGGCCGTGAGCAGCTCCGCGCCACCCATGTGCGGCATCTTCTCGTCGGAGACGACCACGTCGATCTCCTGCTCCGCGAGCAGCTCGAGCGCGGCGGCGCCCGAGCCCGCCGTGAGCACCTCCATCGGCTCGCGCCACAGCGAGCGCCGCACGTTGCCGAGCACCGACGGGTCGTCGTCGACGAAGAGCACCCTGGGTCGACGCTCGGGCGTGGTCTCGCTCATGTGCCTGTGGCTTCCTCTCCGTGGCGCGACAAAAAGTCGAGCGCACGGGCTCGCACTCGCACGGCGCACGCGGGCGTGCAGCCGCCCGTGCGCGCGAGCTCGTCGATGCCGCGGCCCGCGACCGTCTCGGCGAGCCGCACCGCGTGCGCGACGTCGACGATGTCGACGCCCGTGACGGCATCGTGGTGGTGGGCGACGGCCCGCGCGACGGCGGCGGGCAATCCCCACAGCTCGAGCAGGAAGCCCGCGAGCGTCGCGTGATCGACTCCGAACGTCTCCCGCTCGACGGCGATGAGCTCGACCTCGTCGAGATCGCGACGCACGATCGCCGCGACCTGCGACGATCGCTCGCGCGCGAGGCTGCGCGCGAGCGCGACGCGACCGATGTCGTGCAACAGGCCGGCGGTGCGCGCGATGCCGGCCTCGCGGCGGTCGTCCACCAGCTCGGCCGCGAGCTCCGCGACGATCAACCCGTGCACGGTGATGTCGTCGACCCAGCCCGAGTGCGCGTCGCCCAGCCCGTCGGCGAGGCCGAGCAATAGGAGGGCCGAGCGCACGATGTCGCGGCCGAGCGCCGCGATCGCCTTGTCGATGTCGGTGATCGCCCGCGCCGGGCTCCACCACGACGAGTTCGCGAGCTTGAGCAGCCGCGTGGTCGCACCGAGGTCGCGCTCGATGATCGCCGCGAGCCTGCGCGTCGAGCAGCGCTCGTCCGCCAGCGCGGTGACGGCCTCGTGGTAGACGCCGGGCAGCATCTTCGGCTCGCCCAGCCCCTTCAGCGCCGCTGCGATGCGCACGCCCGAGCCGCCGTCCCGCAGACACGCCTCGATGTGCTCGACGAGCCGATCCGTCGTACACGGTTTGTCGACGAATCGATGGGCGAGCGCCACGGCGTCCATCCAGCGGCCGGCCTCGCACGAGCCGGAGAACGCGATGCGCACGACGTCGGGATGGGCGACGCGCAGGTGCTCGAGCAGCACGGCGCCGTCGATGTCGGGCATCTCGAGGTCCACGATCGCCACCGCGTAGGTCTGGTGGCGCATGCGGTCCATCGCTTCGCGCGCGGAATCGACGAAATCGCACGCGAATCGATCGCGATAGCGCCACAGGCCGCGTCGCAGACCCGCGAGCACGTCCGGATCGTCGTCCACGACGATCACGTGCGAAGTCATGCGCGTGCCTCGATTTCCTGCGTCCCCACGATCGGCAGCTCGACGCGGAACGTGGTGCCGACCCCCGGCGTGCTCTCGACCCGCAGGTTGCCGCGATGGCGATCGACGACGACGTGCCACGCGATCGCGAGCCCCTGTCCCGTGCCCTGCCCCGGCGGCTTGGTGGTGAAGAACGGGTCGAAGATCCGCTCGCGCACCTCGGGCGCCATGCCGATGCCGTTGTCACTCACCTCCACCACCACGACGCCGAGCTCGGCCCACGTGCGGATGCCGATGATCCCTTCGGAGCCGCGTCGCGCCTCGCTGATCGCATCGCGTGCGTTCACCACGAGGTTCACGAGCACCTTGCCGAGCTCGCTGACGATCCCGCGCACGGGCGGCAGTACGCCGAGCTGCGTCACCACGCGCGCGACGTGCTTGGTCTCGTGTCGCGTCATCCGCAATGCGGTCTCGATGGCGTGGTTGAGGTCCACTGCGAGGCGCTCGTCGGTGCCGGGATGGCTCAGCTCGCGCATCGCTCGCACGATCTCCGCGACGCGAGCAGCCCCCTCCAGCACACTCGCAATCGCGGGGGCAATCTCGGCGCGCAGGAATGGTAGGTCCGTGCGGACCGCATAGGCGTCGATCTCCGCGAGCGCTGCGCGCGTATCGGCTCCGTGCCGGCAGGCGTCGGCCAGCGCGAGATGGCGATCGAGCAGCCCCACGAGCTCGCCGAGCGCGTCGCGGACGAAGTGCGCCGCATCGCTGATGTACTGCGTCGGCGTGTTGATCTCGTGGGCGATGCCCGCAGCGAGCTGGCCGATCGACTCGAGCCGGAACGTCTCCTGCAGTCGGTCCTCGAGCTGCTGGATCCGCTGCTCGGCCGAGGACAACTGTTCGCGGAGCTCGGCCGACACGTCCGCGATCCATCGGACCTGGCGCCCACGGACTTGAGCGCGATGCCGACCTTCAGCGCGGTCGCGCACGCCCTCGCAGGCTGTCGGCGTCGGCCTCGTCGCACCAAGCGTCCCAAGCGTCCGCGCGCGGGCCGGACCAGCGCAGATCGGCCAGCGACTCCGCGAGCGGCACGTCGCGGCGCAGCGTCGCGAGCGTGCGGTAGAGCATCGCGTCGGCCCGCTGGCTCGCGAGCGCGGCCGCGAGTCGCGGTGCGCCGCGGATCCCCGCGGGCCACCGCGCGGGATCGTCGGGAATCGCCTCGATGTGCCCGTAGTGGGCGAGCAACGCGGCGGCCGTCTTCTCGCCGAAGCCCGGGATGCCGGGAATGCCGTCCGCCGTGTCGCCCACGAGCGCGAGCAGATCGGGAATGCTCGCCGGCCCCACCCCTCTGCGCTCGCGCAGAGCGATCTCGTCGATCAGCTTGCGTCGCACGCGATCGATCTGGACCACCT
This sequence comes from uncultured Nannocystaceae bacterium, assembly GCA_964468635.1. GTDB lineage: Bacteria > Myxococcota_A > Polyangia > Nannocystales > Nannocystaceae > Xiheibacterium. Next base: position 48,886 of record CAYXVR010000001.1, on the reverse strand, counting down.
TCGTACCCTCGAGGCACTGCCCGAGGTCCTTGTCCGGTGTCAGGATGCGGACCTGCTCCACCTCGTCGCGGAATCGATGGGCCGCGGTGGCGAGCGCGTCGTCGGCCTCGAACTCGTCCATCCTCCACACGACGACGCCGAGCGCCGCGGTGGCTTCTTCGGCCGGATCGAACTGCTCGAGCAGATCGTCGGGCACGCCGGCCTCGGTCTTGTAGCCGTCGAAGAGTCGGTTGCGAAACGACCGGATCGGGTTGTCGAAGGCGACGGCGAGGTGCGTGCACGCCTCTTCCGCGTCGTCGAGCAGCGTCAGTAGCGACGCCGCGATGCCCACCACGGCCTTGCGCGGGCGGCCCCGACGATCGACGTGATCCGGACGTTGGGCAAAGTACGCCCGAAAGAGCTCGAACGTGCCGTCGACGAGGTGGACGCGCGGGATCACGAGTGCCGCAATGATAGACTCGTCCATGGTGGGGGGCGACCGCCCTGAAGACCCGCGCGACGAGCCGGACATGGCGACTCGCCGCGAGCGGGTGCCGGGCCTGACCGGCCCGCGCTCGCGCGAGACCACGCCCGGGCACGGGCCATCGTCCGACGCGCGCGAGCTCATCGTCGATCGCGACGTCGCGCTCGAGCGCCAGGAACACGCGAGCGCCGTCGCACGGATGCGCCGCCTCATGCCCATCGCGTGCGCGTTGTGGCTCGGCTTCGTGTTCGTCGACTGGGTGCTCGCCACCTTCGTGGTGCCGGGGCCGCTCTTGCCGTACGTGCTCTTGCGCGCGCTCGGGCTCCTGCCGCTGCTGGGCGCGACGTGGCGACTACGACGCGTACCGATCCCGAGCCCCGGGCAGCTGAAGCTGCTCGACGGGATGATGACGGCGAGCTGCGCGGCCGCATTGTCGGAGATGTGCCTGCTGTCGGGCGGGCTCACGAGCCCGTATGCCACGTACATCGCGCTCGTGATGGTCGGCCGTGCCGCCGCGCTGCCGAGCCACTGGAAGACGGGCGCCGTCGCGTTGGGCGTTCCCCTGCTCGTGTATCCCGTCGTGCTCGGGCTCGCCGCGCTCGCGAATCCCCGCATCGCAGCCCAGCTCGGCGACGGCACGGCGCGCGGCACCGCGTTCTTCCATCTGATGTTGCTGATGGGCGCGTGGGTGCTGCTCGTGATCGGGGGCCACAACGTGTGGGCGCTGCGGCGCCAGCTGTTCCGCTCGCGCAGCATCGGGCGCTATCGGCTCGAGCGTCGCATCGGGCGCGGCGGCATGGGCGAGGTGTGGATCGCGTATCACGAGCAGCTCGCGCGCGACGTGGCGCTGAAGATCCTGCGGCCGGAGTACGGCACCGATCCCGTCGCTGTCGCGCGATTCGAGCGCGAGGTGATGACGACCGCGGCGCTGAGTCATCCGAACACCGTGCGGATCTACGATCACGGCGCCACCGAGGACGGGCTCTGGTACTACGCGATGGAGCTGCTCGACGGCCGCGATCTGTCGACCATCGTGCGCGACGAAGGTCCGATGCCGCCGGCGCGCGCCGTCCATCTCGTGCGGCAGGCCGCGCGCGCTCTCGCCGAGGCGCACGCCGCCGACGTCGTCCACCGCGACATCAAGCCGGAGAACCTCTTCGTCGCGACGCTCGGGGGCGAGCGGGACTTCGTGAAGGTGCTGGACTTCGGCATCGCGCGCGCCGCCCAGGTGCGGGACGACCGACTCACGACGACCGGATGGGTCGCCGGCACGCCCGCGTACGTGTCGCCCGAGGCCGCCCGTGGCGAGCGAGCCGACGCACCCGCCGACGTGTACGGGCTCGGCATGGTGCTCTACTGGGCGGTCGCCGGGGCGCTGCCGTTCTTCGCCGACACGCCGCTCGAGATGCTCGCGAAGCAGGTCGGCGAGGCTCCCGTGCCTCCGTCGGAGAAGCTGGGGGAGTCGCTGCCGGCCGCGGTGGAGGCGGTCATCCTACGGTGCCTCGCCAAGGACCCCCGCGACCGCTTCGCCGACGCGGGCGCGCTCGCGGCGGCGCTCGACGAGGTTGCGGCCATGTTGCCGTGGCCGGTCGATCGCGCCTCCGTCGATCGATCACGACCGTCGCCTTCGCAGGATCGCTGACCGGCGCGGCACGCCATGCGTGGGCGGGTCGAGCGGGCGCTGCGCACGGTTGCCGACCCCTCGTCTCGCTGCCGGGTACCGAACGATCGCGCGGACACGGCTCGATCATTCGGCCGCGTCCATTCGGCCGCGATCGAATGCACATGACTGCGCGCCGTGTGATGCCCCTACCGTCGTAGGCCTTCGCGACGCGTGCGACGAGCCGCGCACGCGAGATGGACGACGTGATGCACGTGGTCGTCGACGATGATCGAGTGTTCGTTCGGACAACGCGTCACGATCGTCGTCCTCTCGATCACACCGCGACGCGTACGACCGATCGGCCGCACATGAACATGTTGGCGCACCGAAGTTTCTGCTGGTAATGAAGCGAGACATCGAGGACGATGCGATGTCGAGAATGTTGTCGTCGCGAACCACCATCGCTTCGCTGGCGCAGCTCGCCGGCGAGCTCTCCAGCCACCCGCTCTACCGCGGCATCCACACGCTCCCCGAGCTGCGGATGTTCTGCGAACGGCACGTCTTCTGCGTCTGGGACTTCATGACGCTGTTGAAGAGCCTGCAGCAGGAGATCACGTGCATCTCCTTGCCGTGGGTGCCGGTGCGCGATCCGGAGGCCGCCCGGCTGATCAACGAAATCGTGCTCGGCGAGGAAACCGACGAAAGCGACGATGGCCGGCACATCAGCCATTTCCAGTGGTACCTGGAGGCGATGGCGGAAATCGGCGCCGACACCGGACCGATCGACCGCTTCGTGAAGCGACTGCGCCAGGGCATCCCCACCGAGGTCGCGCTCGCCGACCCGGCCATCCCGGAGGAGTCGCGCATCTTCACGAGCGTCACGCTCTCCTTCCTCGAGTCGCCACTGCACGTACGTGCGGCCGTCTTCTTCTATGGACGCGAGGATCTGATCCCGCGCATGTTCCTCCCCATGGTGGAGGGCTTCTCACGCGAGGGACTCCCGTGTGGACGGCTGGTCGGCTACCTGCAGCGCCACATCGACGTCGACGGCGGACACCACGGTCCGCTCGCCGAGCAGTTGCTCGACCGATTGTTCGAGAACGATTCGCGCCGTGCTGCGGCCGCCCACCGCGCGGCCGTACTCAGCCTCGAGGCGCGCAAGCAGCTCTGGAATGCGACCTACGAATCGATCCACGGAAGCGCCGCGCGACCGACCGGTCGCGAGCGTCACCTCCGTGAAGTCGGCGCCTCGCCCTGAGGCGCCTCATTTCCCCCGAATCTACGGCGCTGCGCGGAGGCCCCCCGGACCGATGCGCACGTCGAATCCGCAGCTCGCGTGTCCGAGCCCGCCGATGCACGTCACCTCGGACACCGTCACCGGTCGCTTCACGACGCCCTCCACGACACCCGCGATGAGCCCGCCCTCGAAAGCACACAGCTTGCGCCCGACCGTCTGCATGCCTGCACACGTGACGCACTCGTATACGTCGACGTACATCGCGTCGTCGTCCATCTTCGGCACCTTGATGGTGCCGATCTTGAGGTCCTTGCACAGCTGCAGGAACGCGTCGAGATTCGGCAGCCCGAGCGCGCGCCCCAGTCGCTTGCCGGCGATGTACGCGGGGCCGGCGGCTCCGCGACCGAGGATCTCTTCGAACGCGACGAGCCGCACGAGCCGGAACAACGCGATGGGAGCCTCGGGCCCGAGCGTTTCACGATCGATCTTCAACGCGTTTTCGACGGTCACGGGTTCCATGTCACGAGTCGTCATGAGGCTCCATTCGTGCGACCCGATCGATCGCGATCGTGAACTTATCATCCGAACCCACGAACGTCGAGACGTTTGTCGACCGCCGAGGAGATCCACATGAGCGTACAACCAGCACCACTTCGTCGCACCGATCAGATTCAAGACATCTTGCGAGGACTGCGGAGCTCCTCGTCGGAAGTGATCGGAGCAGCAATCGTCAATTCCGAGGGATTCACCGTCGCAACGGCATTGCCCGGTGAAGTCGACGAGGAAGTCGTCGCAGGCATGGGCGCGGCCCTGCTCGGCGTGGGCGAGCGCATTTCTTCGGAATTGATGGACGCGGAGATGATGCAGACGTACGTGCGAAGCGCGAACGGATACATCATTCTCAATTCCGTCACCGAGGACGCGATTCTCATCGTGCTCACCACGGACCGCGCGAAGCTCGGACTCGTGTTCCTCGACATCAAGAAACGCCTGCCCGATCTCACGAGGATGCTGTAGGTGGGGCGCGCGGAGATCATCGCGATCGTCTTCGGCGGGGTCGGCATCGGCGACCTCGTGTGGATCGATGCGGCGTTGCTGCCCGAGGTCGTCGAGCGCGGCACGCCGACCGAGGTCGTCTCCGCGGGCTTGTTGTCGACGGCCGCCGCGGTGCCGCCGACGGTTTCGACCACGACGACGCCGACGCGCAAGGGCGCAGTCGCGGCTGCGCCCGCGCTCGCGGCTCCGCCTCCGCCTCCGCCCGCGGTCGCGCCCACGCTCGCGCCGCTCGAGCAGGTGCAGGTGCGCTTCGTGCGGGTCGGTGACGCGACGGTCGACGAGACCTTCACCGGCGCGCTCGAGAGCGTGGCCGAGCGCCTGCGCGCGGAGGAGAACCTCCGCGTCGTCGTGGTCGGTCACGCCGATGAAAGAGGATCGGCGCGAGTGAACATGAAGCTGTCGAAGCGACGCGCGCTCGCAGTCGAGCGCGCCCTCGTCGCGAAGGGAGCCGACGCGGCGCGCATCGACGTGCGTTGGTTCGGAGAACGCAAGCCGGCAGTGCGCGGCCGCACCGATGCTGCATGGGCAGCGAATCGGCGGGCCGACGTGCTGTGGCGGAGGAGCGAGTAGAGCCATGGATGTCCTGGTCCTGTTGTGGTCGGCATCGGTGTTCGCCGCGATCAGCTTCTTCGCGGCAGGGCTCGCGACCCATGCGGCGGTCGTGCGTCGACGTCCCGCACCGGTGGTGGGCGACGATTCGCATGCACGCGCGCGGGAGCACGCGGCGCAGGCCCGCATCGCGGAGCTCGAGACCGGCCTCGCACGCGTGAACGACGACGCCGCGAGGGTCCGCGCTGCGCTCGTCGGTGCAGAGCGCAACGCCACGGCGGCCGACGGACGCGCTGCGACGGCGGAGCAGCGCGCGAGCACGTTCGAACAGCGCGCCGCCGCGGCGGAGCAACGCGCGACGGTGGCGGAGCAACGCGCGACCACGGCCGAGCAACGCGCGACCACGGCCGAGCAGCGCGCGACCACGGCCGAGCAGCGCGCGACCACGGCCGAGCGGCGCGCGATCACGGCCGAGCAGCGCGCGACCACGGCCGACGGCGCGCTCGCGACTGCGACGGCCCGCATCGCCGCGCTGGACGCCGAGCTCGTTGCGAAGACCCCCGTGCGCAAGCCGCTACCGGTCCGCGCCCGTCCGCCGAGCGCCGCCAACCGGCAGGACGACACCGTCGAGGGCAGCCTCGCCGCGCGCCTCGGCACGTTCGCGGACGAGTGTGGTTACGAGGTCGTCGTGCTGTCCGACGCCCAGGGCCTGCTGCTCGCCGGCGTGGGCGACAACGAGGTGCAGGGCACGATCGCCGCGCTCTCGAGCGTCGCGCGCGAGCTCACCACGCGCGCGGCCGAGTTCGTCGAGCTGCGACCGAAGCTGATCGAGGTCACCGACGACGCCGGCCGCACGCTCCGCATCCGCCTGTTCCAGTGGGAGCAGGAGCCCATCGCGCTCGCGTCGTTCGGCGTCGGGCAGATCGAGCCCACCCAGGAAGAGGAGACCGTGATCACGGTGTTCCCGACGCTCATGGCCGCCTCCTGATCCCATGACGGAACGCAAGACCATACTCGTCGCCGTCGGCCAGGACGCGCTCGCCCTGGCGGTGTGGCGCGCCTTGCTCGCGCGTCGTGCCGACCTCGACGTGCACGTCGCTCGCAGTCCCGAGGCGCTCGCGATGTTGGTCGCGCACTCGAGCCCGGCGGTCGCGATCGTCGACGTCGAGCACGCCGAGCCCGCGGCACTCGCACGCATGCGTCGCATCGCGGAGTGCAGCTCTGCGCCGCGCATCCTCGCGATCGCCCGCGATCGCTCGCCCCACGTCGACGACGTCCTCGTCGGCGAGGGCGCGGATGCGATCGTGCACACGCCCGTCGACGTCGCGCCGCTGGTCGAGATCGTCGGCCGGCTGCTCCACGCCGAGGACACGATGCAGGGGCGCGTCTCGCCAGTGGGCGTGCTCGACCTCGTGCAGATGCTCTGCGTCGCACGGCGCTCGGCGGCGGTGCGCTTCGACTCGCCCGACGGCCGCGGCGGCATCTGGCTCGAGGACGGCGACATCGTGCACGCGGCGTGGACCGATGCGATCGGCATGGAGGCGCTCGTGCGGCTCACGGTGCTCGAGAGCGGCACCTTCCGCTGCACGACCGGGCTCGCGCCGCCGCGTCGCACGATCACGGACAACTGGCGGCAGTCGCTGATGAACGCGGCATGCCTCGCCGACGAGCGCCGCCGCGGCGACTCCGCGGCCGAGACGCTCACGGGCGCACCGGTCGTCGCGGTCAACGCCCACGCACAGGCCCGCCACTGGCGCGTGCGCTACGAGGAGCTCATCGAGCTCGGCCTCGCCGCGATGCGCGGCGGTGACCTGGCCGCGGCGCGCGTGCACTGGAACGAAGCGAAGCAGCTCCAGGAATCGAACGAGTCCGACGCCACCGAGGTCGAGACCCGCCCGAGCCGCCCGACGCTGCGCGGCATTCCAGCGAGCGCATGAGCCAGGTCGATCGCCGACCCCCGACGGTCGACGTCCGAACGCGGTCGCGAGTGGGTTCGAGGCGGAACAGCCCGCTGTCGAGCCTCGAGCGCCGTCACTCCGCCGCCGCGGAGCCGGCGGTCGGCAGGTTCTCGCCATGCACCCAGCCGAACCACCGCAGCACGTCGACCTCGGGGTCGCCGGTGGATGGGTTCCATGCCGGCGGGCTCTTCGCCCAGCGCGCACGCAGCTCGTCGGCGAGTGCGTGCGCATCGGCGACGTAGCGGCGGCGCTCGGCGAGGAGTTGCTGTTCCGACATCGGCGCCTCGTGATCGCCGGCCGCGAAGCTCTGCGCCGACTCCTCGAGCGCCTCGACCGTGAGCTCGATCGGCTCGAGATCCGGCGCCGGGCGATCGACGTGACGCCACACGCCGTCGCCCCAGTCGAGTCGGTAGAGCGGCACGAAGAGCTCGCCGTGATCCGCGACGAACTCCACCGCGCTCATCATGAACTCGAAGTCGTCCTCGTTCGCGTAGAACGGAACCGTGAGGCGTACCCAGCCGGGCTTGATGCCGCCGATGCCGCGGCGGATCAGCACGCGGAAGCGCTCGGAGGTCGCGCGATCGATGCCGAGCAGCCGGTGGCCGTAGGGGCCCGCACAGGAGCAGCCCGCCCGGTTCTGGATGCCGAACAGGTGATCGAGCAGCGCCGAGACCAAGTCGTGGTGGAGCCCGTCGATGTTGAACGACAGGATCGCGAGCCGCGGGAGCGTCGTGGGGCCGAGCAGGCGGATCTTCGGATGCCGCTCGAGCCGCGCGAGCGCGCGTGCGGCGAGCTCGATCTCGTGCTCGAGGATCCGCGCGGGGCCGACCATCTGCTGCACGAGGAACACCGTGCCTGCGCGCACGTCACCGAGGATCGACGGCGTGCCCCCTTCCTCGCGCTCGTCGAGGCGTGCGACGTAGTCGATCGCTCCGCGCTCGTTGGCCGCGACGTAGTCCACCGTGCCGCCGCCGGGCCGCTCGGGGACTTGCGTCAGGAACAGCTCGCGATTGCACACGAGCACACCCGACGACTGCGGCCCGCCGATGAACTTGTGCATCGACAGGAAGAGCGCGTCGATCCTCCGCATCGGGTCGCGCGAATGCATGTCGATGGGCGTGTAGGGTCCGACTGCGGCGAAGTCGAAGCAGGCGTACGCGCCGTGGCGATGCAGCACCTCCGCGATGCCGTTGACGTCGCTGAGCACGCCCGTGACGTTCGAGGCGGCTGCGAAGCTGCCGAGCTTGAACGGCCGATCGGCGTAGCGCGCGAGGTGGCGCTCGAGATCGGCGAGATCGATGCGGCCGCTGTCGTCGAGCTCGATCTCCACGGTGTCTGCGATCGACTCCACCCACGGCAGCTCGTTGCTGTGGTGCTCGTACGGCCCGAGGAACACGACCGGCTTCGCATCGGCCGGGATGTGCTTCGACAGCTGGAACCGACGCTCGAGCGGCTCGGGGATCCGCCACCCGAGTAGACCAACGAGCTTGTTCACCGCCGCGGTCGCACCGGCGCCGACGAACAGCACCTGATCGTCGGGGCCCGCACCGACCGAGCGATGGATCAGCTGGCGCGCCTTCTCGCGCAGCGAGCCCATGATGCGACCCGTCGACGACACGGCCGTGTGCGTGTTCGCGTAGAACGGACGCACGCGCCGGATCCAGCCCTCGACGAAGTGCAGGTAGCGCCCCGACGCGGTGAGGTCGGCGTAGCAGATCAGTCGGCGCCCGAAGGGCGTCTCGATGCACGCACGACGCCCGACCTCGTGATTCCGGATGAACTCCGCGACCTCGGCGAACGGCCTCACGCCGGCATTCTACGGCGGATCGCAGTGATTCGCACCGAGCGTCCGCTCACAGACTGCAGAACGCCTCGTAGTCGATGAGCTCGATCTGCTCGGGCGGCTTGCTGCAGACGCGGCAGTGCGGGTCCTTGCGCAGCTTGAGCGTGCGGAACTTCGTCGCGAGCGCATCCAGCACGAGCAACCGACCCGACAAGGTCTCGCCGATGCCGAGGATGATCTTGATCGCCTCGTTCGCCTGCATCGTGCCGACCAGGCCGGGCAGCACGCCGAGCACGCCCGCCTCCTGACACGACGGCGCCATGCCGGGCGGCGGTGGATCGGGATAGAGGCACCGGTAGCACGGTCCGCTCGTCGGCAAGAACGTCGTGACCTGGCCCTCGAAGCGGAAGATCGACGCGTGCACGACCGGCTTGCCGAGCTTGAGCGCGGCGTCGTTCAGGAGATAGCGCGTGGGAAAGTTGTCGGCGCCGTCGACGATCAGATCGTAGCCGCCGATGATCTCGAGCACGTTCTCCGACGACAGCCGCGCCTGGTGCCCGATCACCTTCACGTCGGGGTTCAAGAGCTGCAACGTCTTGCGCGCGCTCTCCACCTTCGGGATGCCGAGCCGCTCGACGTTGTGCAGGAGCTGACGCTGCAGGTTGCTCTCGTCCACCACGTCGTCGTCGACGAGCCCGAGCGTGCCGACACCCGCGGCTGCGAGGTACATCGACGACGGCGAGCCGAGCCCGCCCGCGCCGATGAACAACACCTTCGCGTCGAGCAGCTTGGCCTGTCCGGCCTCGCCGACCTCGGGCAGCATGATGTGCCGGCTGTAGCGCTTGATCTGATCGGCGGTGAGCGAGCGCGGGCGATCGAACGGGAAGCCGGCGTTCTTCCACGCGCGGAATCCTCCCGCCATCGACGACACCTTCGAGTAGCCGAGGTCCTGCAGCGAGCGCGCCGCGAGTGCGGAGCGCGTACCGCCGGCGCAATAGAGGATGATCTCGCGGTCGCGCTCCGGCACGGCGTCCTCGATCTTCAGCTCGAGGAACCCACGTGGGATCCACTGTGCGCGTGGAACGAAACCTTGCTCGTACTCGTCGCGCTCGCGCACGTCGATGAGCACCGGGCCACTGGATGGATCGACGGCGCGCGCCTTCGTGTCCTCGACCGAGATCTCGCGGATCTGCGAACGCACCTTCGTGAGCAGGTCTTGGAAGCCGGCCATCGCTCTTTTCTCCGTGATCCTACCGTGTTTTCAAAGGGCAGGATCAGGGGCAAAGGTGGCCCGCCGGAGACTGTCGGTCAAACCCGGGGTGGGTTTGCCCGTCGATGTCGCGAGAAACGGTCGGCGGACCGACCGCCTGGGCATGTGCGCACTGCCGACCGCGGCCTGCGCGATGGCCGGGGCGTGGCGCGGCAGGTATATCAAGGCGGGACCTTTGCCGACGAGACTGCAGCCGTTGCCCGACAGCGCCGCCATCGCCCCCCTCGCGCCGGATGACACGACCGCCCTGCGATCGCTCGCCGACGCACGCGAGCGTTTGTTGGCCGAGGTGCATCGCCGGATCGTCGGCCAACCGCACGTGATCGATCTCCTGCTCACGTGCCTGTTCGCGCGCGGGCACGGCCTGTTCGTCGGCGTGCCCGGCCTCGCCAAGACGCTGCTCGTCGGCAGCCTCGCGCAAGCGCTCGAGCTCGAGTTCTCGCGCATCCAGTTCACGCCCGATCTCATGCCCGCCGACATCACGGGCAGTGAGGTGCTCGAGGACGATGCCGCCACCGGTCGGCGCACGTTCCGCTTCGTGCAGGGCCCGGTGTTCTGCAACCTGCTGCTCGCGGACGAGATCAACCGCACCCCGCCGAAGACCCAGGCCGCGCTGTTGCAGTCGATGCAAGAGGGGCGCGTCACCGCCGGCGGCAAGACGCTGCGGCTGCCGCCGCCGTTTCACGTGTTCGCGACGCAGAACCCGATCGAGCAGGAGGGCACCTATCCGCTGCCCGAGGCGCAGCTCGATCGCTTCATGCTGCAGATCGTCGTCGACTACCCGGATCTCGAGTCGGAGCGACAGATCGTCGCGTTCGATCCCACCGAGATCGAGACGCTCACACCCGTGCTCACGCCGCAGCAGCTCATCGCCCACCAAGAGCTGGTGCGCCGCATCCCGGTGCCGGGCTCCGTCGTCGATCACGTCGTCGCGCTGCTGCGAGCGTCGCGGCCCACCGACACGAGCGCGCCGAAGGCCGTGCGCGAGCTCGTGCGCTGGGGCGCAGGCCCGCGCGCCGGACAGCAGCTGCTCGCATCGGCGCAGGCCCGCGCCGCGTTGGAAGGCCGGCCGGCCGTCACGATCGACGACGTGCGCCGACTCGCCGGCCCCGTGCTCGAGCACCGCATGGTCCGCAGCTTCGCCGCGGAAGCGCGCGGCGTCGGCACGGCCGAGATCATGGCGGAGATCCTCGCGGCGGTCTCGGTGTGAGCGCCGCACTCGGCGAGCTCGTTCCGGCGGAGCTCTCCGAGCTGCTGCGCACCCAGGACCTGCGATTGCGTCGACCCGTGTGGGGCCGTCGCCACGGACGACATCCGTCGCGCCGCGTCGGGCTCGGGCTCGACTTCCGCGACCATCGGCCGTACTCGCCCGGCGACGATCCGCGTCAGCTCGACTGGCGCGCCGCCGCTCGCCGCGATCGCCTCGTGCTGCGCCAGACCGAGGCCGAGGACGACCTCGCGCTCGTCGTGGTCGCCGACTGCGGCGCAGCGATGGGCTACCCGTCGAGCGCACCGGGTGAACGAGGCCGCCGCAAGTGGGACGTCGTGCGCTCGCTCGCCGCCGCGCTCTCGTGGGCCGCGATCCGCCAAGGCGACGCCGTCGGGCTCGTGCTCGGACGCGACGGCGAGCTCGATGGCGGCCTGTTGCGCGCGGCCGCGGGTCACGAGCGCCTCGATGCGATCGCGCGCGCGCTGACGAGCGCCGAGCCGGAGGGCCGCGTGCCGTGGCGTGAGCTCTTGCCGTCGGTCGCCCATCGACTGCCGCGTCGCAGCCTGCTCGTGCTGTTCTCCGATCTGCTGGACACGGCGGGCTCGGTCGACGACGCGGACGCCGTGGAAGCGGAGCTGTTGCGCGGGCTCGCCCACCTGCGGGCACGCGAGCACGACGTCGTCGTCGTGCAGGTGTTGCATCGCGACGAGGTCGAGTTCCCGTGGGACGACCGTCGCACGCTGAAGTTCGTCGATCGTCGCGGATTGCGGACGCCGATCGAGGGCACCGGCGTGAACCTGCGCGCGAACTACCTCGCGCGACTCGGCGCGCACCTGCGCCGGATCGAGCTCGAGTGCGAGGCCAACGGCCTGTTCTACGAGCGCGTGCTCCACGACGCACCGCTCGCCGCGACGTTCATGGGCATGCTCGCCCGGCTCGCGGGCGCGCCCCCCGACGAGGTGGTGGAGGTCCCGCGGTGAGCCTGCTCGCGCCCGCGCTGCTGCTCGGCCTGCTCGGGCTCGGCATCCCGATCGCGGCGCACCTGCTCGGTCGCGATCCGCCCAAGACGATCGAGTTCGCCGCCGTCCGCTTCCTCACCGCCGAAGAGCCCACGGTCGCGCGCCGTCGTGCGCTGCACGAGCCGCTCTTGCTGGCCGTGCGCCTGCTCTTGCTCGCGCTCGCGGTGCTCGTGCTCGCTCGCCCCGCCAGCTTCGATCGCACCGGCATCGCGATGGTCGCGGACCCGCACGATGCCGTGCTGCTGCTCGACGCCTCCGCCGCGATGGCGTTGCGCGTCGACGACCGCACGATGCTCGAGCACGCGGCTGCCCGAGGGGACGCATTGCTCGACTCGTTGCCGCCCGGCACCCGGGTCGGGCTGATCACGAGCGACCCCGACGGGCCGGTCGTCGATCCCACCGCCGACGCCGATCGCGTGCGCAAGGCGATCGACGAGTGGCTCGACGGCGGTGCCCCGAGGCTGGGCGCGTGGCCCCTGCGCGACTCCGTACCGCGAGCGATCGCGCTGTTGCGCGGCCTCGAAGGCAGCGATCCCGATCGCAAACGCGTGGTCTATGCCATCGCGGACGGCACTGCCTCCGCGCTCGCCGGCCTGCCGCCGTCGGGCGAGGGCGGCGTCACCATCGTGCCGATCCCGGCGGTCGCGCCGGGAACGACGCTGCCCGAGCACGTCGGCATCACCGCGGTGGAGTGGGAGCCCGCGCCCGATCTCGACCCGCGCGCCGTTCGGTTGCGCGCGCTCGTGAAGCGCCACCGTGGCGGACCGGCAGGCAGCGACGCCGACGCGAGCGAGTCCACCGACATGCTCGACGTGCCGGTCGCCGTCGCGATCGACGGCGTCGAGGTGACGCGCGGACGCGTCGCGCTCGCCCCCGGCGCACAGGCGCCCGTCGAGTTCACGCACACGATGCTCGGCGAGGCCGAGTCCGCCGCGGCGACGGTGCGCCTCGACCTGCCCGACGATCCACTGCCGATCGACGACGAGCGCCACGTGTGGCTCACCGCCGACGAAGCGGTGGAGGTCGTCGTGGTCAACGGCGATCCGAGCGAGCTGCGGGCCCACGACGAGGTGTTCTTCCTGGCCACCGCGCTCGCGGTGAACGATCGCGATCAACGGCTGCGCGTCACGAGCCTCGCGCCCGATCAGCTCGAGGCGCGCATCCGCGAGCGCGGCGTGCGGAGCCTGGCGGACATCGACGTGCTCGTGCTGGCGAACGTGCGCGCGCCCGCCGAGGACATCGCACCCGCGATCGTCGAGCGTGTCGCGCAAGGCATGGGCCTGTGGATCACGGTGGGCGATCGCGTGGAGACCGAGGCGTACAACGATCGACTCGGCGACCTGCTGCCGCTGCGACTGCGCGAGGTCGTGCAGGTCGGCACCGCGCCCGGTCGCACCGAGGCGCGCGCCGAGGGCTTCGCACCCGCGGACATGGCCCACCCGATGTTCCGCGCGCTCGGGGGCGAGCTCGCCGTGTCGTCCGCGCGCGTCCGCAGGATCGCGCTCGTCGATCCCGATCCCGCCCGCGGTGCCCTCATCGCGCTCGCGTACACGAACGGTGCGCCGGCCCTGCTCACGCGCACGTACCAGAACGGTCGCGTCGCGCTGCTCACCACCAGCATCGATCGCGACTGGGCCGACCTTCCGCTGCGACCCGGGTTCGTACCGCTCGCCGCGGCGGTGCTCGCCTACCTCGGCGATGCCCAGGGCACGGCTGCCGCCGCGCAGGTCGGGGTCGCGGAGCCCAAGACGCTGCGCGGACGCGAGTCGCTCGTCGTCGAGATGCCCGGCGATCGCGAGCTGACGCTCCCGCTCGACGAAGGCGGCCACGCGACGCTGCTCGAGACCGACGTGCCGGGCCACTACCGTGCCCGCGACGGCAGCGACACGTCCACGTTCGTCGTCGCCGTCGCACCGAGCGAGAGCGAGACGACCTGGACGGTCGCGCCGTCGGCCGACCCCGAGGGTCCCGAAGGCCGCGTCGCCGTCGCGATCCCGCGCTGGCGCGAGATCGTGGCGCTCGTCGTGTTGCTGCTCGGGCTCGAGTCGGCGCTGCGACTGTTCCGCAGGCGCCGTCCCTGACGTCGACTCAGCCGGCGCCGCCGGTGCTCGTGTCGGGATCCGCGGGGCCGGTGCTGGTCTCGGCGTCGGTCGTGCCGCCGTCCGAGACGTCGCCGGTGTCCGGCGGGTTCGTGTCGGCGCTGCCGTTGTCGTCGTCGCGCGACGAGCCGGTCGTCACGTCGTCCGGATCGACGCACACGCCCTCCTCTTCGCCCGGCTCGTGCCCAGCGCAGACGAGGCCCGGATCGCATCCGCCACCCGGCGTGCACGTGCACGTCTCGGTGCCGGTCGGACAGAAGTTGTCGACGCAGAAGCCCGACAGACACTGCAGGTCGGGATTGCAAGTGCCACCCGAGGTGCACTGGCAACCTTCGTCGCCGAGCGGACACGTGTCGGCGATGCAGCGATCGAGGTTCGGGTTGCACAGGAACGGCTCGTTGCAGCTACCACCCGACGTGCACGGGCAGCTCTCCCAGCCGACATGATCGGCGTCGCACTCGTAACCGCCTTCCTCTGCACCGTCGTCACCGGCGGTCCCGTAGTCGTCCTCGTAGGTCTCGCCCTCAGTGGCGATGAAACATCCGGTCCATCCGAGCACGATCGGTGCGACCACGGCGAACACGAACGACAGCCGAGAATTACGCATGATGGCAACCAGGCTAGAACGAGCCCGGTGCTCGTACAAGTCGGTTGTGATCAATTCTCCGGCAGACGCGGCCCCCGGCATGATCCGCGCCACGTCCTGCCGCCGCCCCCGGGTACCCGTGTCACCGGTGTCATGCTGTTCGGTCACCCGGAGTGACGAGCCGCGTGACACTCGGTGTTCGACGTTGCGGGGATCGCCCGCGGAGACGGCGCCCTACCTCTCGCTCAGCGCCGCGGGGCTAGGCGTCACGTCCCCGATGCGGACGCTCCGGCGGGCGCGGCTCGCTCCAGCACGCAGAACGAGAACGGCAGCGGTTCGTCGAGGTGGGGCTCGCGGGCGACTTCGACCCAATCCGCCGCATCGATCGTCGGGAACCAAGCGTCGCCGTCGACGTCCGCGTGGATGCGGGTGAGATAGATGCGGTCCGCGTGCGGCAGCGCGGCGCGGTAGAGCTCTCCGCCGCCGATGACGAAGACCTCGTCGTCGCCGCCCGTCCGCGCGCGATCGATCGCCGCGCCCAGCCCGTCGACGAGCACGACGTCGTCCGGCACCGCCAATTCGGGATCGCGGCTCACCACGACGTTGGTGCGGCCCGGCAACGCGCGTCCGATCGAGACCCACGTCTTGCGGCCCATGACCACGTGGTGCCCCATCGTACGCGCGCGGAACCACTTCAGATCGGCGGGGATCCGCCACGGCAGCGCGCCGTCCTTGCCGATCGTGCCGTTGTCGGCGACGGCGGCGATCAGCGCGACGACCGGAGCGGCGTGGATCACACCGACACCTTGGCCTTGATGCCAGGATGCGGGTCGTAGCCCTCGAGCGCGAAGTCGTCCAAGCGGAAGTCGAACAGGCTCGGCCGCGGAGCGATGCGCATGCGCGGCAACGGGCGAGGCTCGCGACCGAGCTGCAGCCGGGCCTGATCGAGGTGATCGAGGTACAGGTGCGCGTCGCCGAACGTGTGCACGAGCTCGCCCGGCTCGAGGTCGGTGACCTGCGCGATCATCAGGGTCAGAAGGGCGTAGGACGCGATGTTGAACGGCACGCCGAGGAAGAGATCCGCGCTGCGCTGATAGAGCTGGCACGACAGCCGGCCGCGCCCGCCCGCGCCCGGCCCCACCCAGAATTGGAACAGGCAGTGGCACGGCATCAGCGCCATGCGGTCGAGCTCGCCGACGTTCCACGCCGACACGACGTGGCGGCGGGAATCCGGATCGCGCTTCAGGCGTTCGACGAGCTCGCCCATCTGGTCGACGGCGCGACCGTCGGCGGCCGGCCAGCTGCGCCATTGCTTGCCGTAGACGGGCCCGAGCTCGCCGTTCGGATCGGCCCACTCGTCCCAGATGGACACGCCGTGCTCGTGCAAGAACGCGACGTTCGTGTCGCCGCGCAGGAACCACAGGAGCTCGACGATGATCGACTTGAGGTGGACCTTCTTCGTCGTGACGAGCGGGAAGCCCTGCTGCAGATCGAAGCGCAGCTGGCGGCCGAACACGCTCTTGGTCCCCGTGCCGGTGCGATCGTGTTTCTGTGCCCCGTGATCGAGCACGTCCTGCACGAGGTCGAGATACGCGCGCATCGGCCGGCAGCGTACGTCACTCGGCGCCGCGGCGCAGCCGGTCGGCGAGGGCGACGTGCTCGGGATACGGCGGGCCCGCCGGCGGCGGTGCGGGCCGGTCGTCGCGTTCCGGCTCGGCGGACGGCGCACGCGGCGGCCCGGGGAACGCCTGCTTGAGCGCCGCGACCCGCTCGAGCGGGCGCTCCAGCGCGGCGTCCTTGCAGCGCTCGAGCCCGTCGAGCACCTCGCGCACGAAATCGAATTGCTCGCACACGAGCAACGCATCGATGCCCGCCTCGAGCGCGACCGCGGGCATCGTGCGCGGCGGCATCGAGGTGGCGACGGCCTTCATCTCGAGATCGTCGGAGAACACGACGCGGTCGTAGCCGAGTCGCTCGCGCAACAGCGCCAGCACGTCGGGGGAGAACGTCGCGGGCCGCTTGCGATCGATCGCCTCGAAGACGATGTGCGCCGTCATGATGCTCGCGACGCCGGCCTCGATCGCGGCTTGGAACGGCGGCAGCTCGATCTCGCCGAGTCGATCGAGATCGTGGGGCAGCTTGGGCAGCGCGAAGTGGCTGTCGTCCCGCGTGTCGCCGTGGCCGGGGAAGTGCTTCGCGCACGCGGCCACGCCCGCGGCCTGCAGCGCGCGCACGAACGCCGCGGCATGGGTCGCCACGGTGGCCGGCGTGCGCGCGAAGCTGCGATCGCCGATCACCGGGTTCGCCGGATTGGAGTCGACGTCCACCACCGGTGCGAAGTCGAGGCTCACGCCGATGTCGACGAGCTCGCGCGCGAGGGCCGTCGCCACGTCGGCGGTCCACGCGGGCATGTCGAGCTCGCCGAGCCGCCGCATCGGCGGCCACTCGGTCCACGGCGATCTCAGCCGTTGCACGCGGCCGCCCTCCTGATCGATCGCGACGGTGAGCGGCGCGTCCTGGGGCGCGGCCTCGCGGAGCGTCGCGACCAGCCCACGCAGCGCGCTGGGATCGGGCACGGTGACGGGCTTGCCGTCGGGACCGATCTCCGTGCGCATCGGCAGGTTTCGGGTGAACAGGATCACACCCCCGACACGCCCTGCACGCACGAGCTCCAGCAATGGTCGTGGTGGGGTCGTGCCCGCGAATCCGACGAACAAGAGCTGACCCGGTTGCCACCGCGCTCGCATGCGCCAAAGGTACTGATTTCGCGGTCCCGCGGGCGTTGACGCAGCCAAGGGCGGACGGTTACCGTGCGGCGCCCTTGCCCCGCCAAACGCCCCGGCGGTCCTCCGCGACCGCGCTCGTCGGCTTCGTCGCGGGTGCGCTCTGCCTCGCGATGCCGGTGATCGCCGCGGCGCAGCCGGGCATGGGCGGTGTGGGTGGTGGTCCCGGCATGGGTGGCGGCGGCATGGGTGCGCCCGGCGGTGCACCGGGTGGACCCGGCGGTCGGCAGAAGAAGAAGGAAGGGCCGGCCGAAGCGGCGCCGAAGGACAAGCAGGCGCTGCGTCCGATCGAGGCCGTGCCCGCGCAGCCCCAGCGCTTCCGTCGACTGCAGCTGTTCGAGCTGAACGGCTACCTGCGTCTGCGCGGCGACTACTTCCATCGCCTCGGCATGGGGCTCGAGGACGACGTCAGCGAGGACGAGCGACCCAACAAGTTCTTCGACCCACCGGCGGAGTCGAGCGAGTACCCCGGCGGCGTGCCGACCGAGAACGACGCGAGCTGCTACCAGCGGCTCACCACCGGTGGCCTCAACACGTCGCGCGCCGGCATGCGATGCGCGCGACGCAAGGGGTTCGCGTCCGCGAACATGCGCCTGCGGCTCGAGCCCACGCTGCACATCACCGACACGGTGCGCGTGCACGCCCAGATCGACGTGCTCGACAACCTCGTGCTCGGCAGCACGCCGGACTCGTACGGGTGGCAGAACCCCTACGCGCCGATCGACATCTACACGCGCACGCAGACGCCGCCGACGTCGGGCGTCAACTCGTTCCGCGACAGCATCGTGGCGAAGCGCGCGTGGGGCCACGTCCGCTTCGGCTTCGGGCTCGACCTCCAGTTCGGTCGCATGCCGTGGACGTGGGGCATGGGCATGGTCGCCAACCACGGCGGCGGCTATCTGCGCGGCGATCAGTCCGACATCATCCGCCAGGTCGATCAGGACTACGGCGACTCGGTCGACTCCGTGCGGCTCGGATTCGACTTCGGCAAGGATCGCCGCAAGACCCACACGATCGCGGTGTCGTGGGACTGGGCCTCGAGCGGTCCCACCACGGCGATGGTGCTCGGGCCCAAGTGGGACTCGGGCGGCACCGTGGGGCAGGACTTCTCGGTCGAGAAGTTCGACAACGTGTATCAGTGGAGCCTGTCGCTCGAGCGGCGCGACGACCTCGACATGCTGCGGCGCAAGGTGTCGCTCGGCACGCCGGTCGTGAACTACGGCTTCATGAACTGGTTCCGCTACCAGGACATCGACAACACGATCGGCGCGCCCGGACTGGGCGACGGGCTCGGTACCAATCCGTCGTACTACAGCAGCGACAACAACGACTCGAGCCCGGACCCGCTGAAGGGCGGCGGGTCCACGCTCGGCAACGGCGATCGCGACAGCGAGGGCCGCACCGGGTTCACGAACTACGCGAGCACGCTCGTGCATCGCCGTGCGTTCCTGTGGACGCCGGATCTGTGGCTGCGCGTGAACTGGCGGACGCTGCGGGTCGAGCTCGAGGCCGCGGCCAACATCGGCACGTTCCGACTGCGCCAGAACATCGACGACCTGCAGCCCGAGTCGCGCGCCGAGCTCGATCGCATCGAGGGCGACGATCTCGACGACTACACGGTACTCGGGTTCGGCTACGCGCTCGAGTTCAAGTACGGGTTCTTCCGCGATCGGTTCCACATCGGCTTCGATCACGGGTTCGCCACGGGTGACACCGCGCCGCCGTACGAATACAACGTGCAGAACCCGTTGCACTCGCAGAACACCGACCACCGCACGGACAGCTTCCGCTTCAATCCCGCGTTCAACGTCGACTTGCTGCTCTTCCGCGAGATCCTCGGCACCGTGTCGAACGCCGCGTACTTCAAGCCGTGGGCGGCGTTCTACTTCTTCCAGCACTTCTCCGTGCGCGCGGACGTGATGTACGCGCTCGCGATGCGCCCGCAGTCGACGCTCGGCGACAAGTACAGCTACGGCGTGGAGATCGACGGCGCCGCGCGCTACCACGACGCGCGCGAGCCGATCTTCTTCCAGCTGCAGTACGGCGTGATGTTCCCCCTGCCCGCCTTCAACCGCCTGCGCGCCAACGGCGGCCGCGAAGACGCCCGCGCCGTGCAGACGTTCCAGGCGCAGGTCGGAATCAAGTTCTAGATCGTCGCGCAGCAGCAGCGCGCGAACGGGGACGGCAGCGGCGACGTGCAGGCGTCGGCTTCGGCGAAGCCGAAGGGCAGCGTGTCGCCGGCGCAGGTGGAGTCGTCTTCGAGCGGCAAGATCGTGTGGCTCCCACAGCCCGAGTTCGCGCAGCTCGTGCCGAAGGCGGCGCACGCAGAGTCGCAGTCGGGGTGCTCGAGCGCGTCGACGCATTCCGACCACAGCGGTGCGCACGTTCCGTTCGAGCAGCCGCCGACCGGCACGCCGACCTCGGGGTACTGGAACTCGCACGGCTGATCGCAGCCGCCACAGTGGTTCGCGGAGACGCTGACGTCCGCGCACACGCCGTGGCACGCCTGCGGCGCGAGCGGGATGCAGCGCAGTCGAATGCCGATCGCGCCGACGCCTTCGAGGCCCGCGTCGTCGACGAAGCGGGCCTCGAAGTCCGCGATCATCTCGTCCTGGAACGTCAGGTCCATGTGCGTGCCGACGTCGGCCCAGCCCACCTCGATCGACCAGCGCCCGTTCACGCCGCGCACGAATGCGCCGTACTCCGCCGGCTCGCCCGGCCCCACCAGCGTGCCCTCGACGACCGCCTCGTCGCCGCGCGGGTGCTGCACGAACGCCGTGAGCGTCAGGCGCTCGTCCTCCTCGAGGAACGACGCGGACTTGCCGAGATCGAGCACGACCGGCGGGCCGTCGACGATCGCAGCCGACGTCGATCCATCCGTGCTCTCGGAGGTGCTCGGGCCGGTCGTGGTGGACGTGGTCGTGCTCGATGTCGACGTGGTGTCGCCCTCGTCCGTCGCGGGCGCGGGCGACGCACGACAGCCCGCGATCGCGAGCCACCACGCAACGCCGCGCTTCCGACCCACCATCTCCAGGATGCCACGCACGCGGACGCGCGGCACTCCATACTGCCCTTCGCGTGGCGATGTCGGTGGCGGTGATGATCGTGGCGGCAGCCGTGTCTGCCCCTTTCGATCCGCTGCCGATCGGCGGCAGCAACGTGGCGGACGAGTGCCAATTCCCCGGTGTCGTGGCGCTGCGGTCGGGCTCGACGTCGTGCACCGGCACGGTCGTGCATGAACGCGTGGTGGTCACCGCTGCACATTGCCTGGCCGAGGGTGCGCCCGATCGCATTCGTTTCGGCGAGAGCTACACGAGCTGGGAGCGGCGCATCGACGTGGTCGAGTGCGGCGTCGATCCCGACTACGCGCAGACGGAAGCGAGCGCCGACGACCTCGGGTACTGCGTGCTCGCCGATCCGGTCGACATCGCGCCGATTCCCCTGCTCGCCGGCTGCGAGATGGACGCCGTACACCCCGGCACCGTCGCCGCCATCGCGGGGTACGGCGTCGAGCAGGACGAGGGCGGCTCCTACGGCCGAAAGCGCTATGCGTTCACCACGGTCGCGAGCGAGCTGCGCGAGGACGGCACGATTCGCGTGGGCGACGAAGGTGCGAGCGGGTGCATCGGCGATTCCGGCGGCCCCGCGATCGTGCAGCTCGCCGACGGCACGTGGCGCGCGCTCGGTGTGCTGTCGCAATCGCCCGCGTGCGGCACCGGTCCGAGCACGTATCGCACGCTCGTCGATCGCATCGCGTGGCTCGAGGCGGAGAGCGGCTTCGACGTGACGCCGTGCTGGGACGACGACGGTGCGTGGGAAGCTGGACCCGCGTGCGCGGGCTTCGACGCCGATCCGCGCGAGTCCGACGGCGACTGGATCCAGTTCTGCGACGGCGAGCGCATCGAGCCCACGCAGACGTGCGAGCCGACGATCGCCGACACGAGCTCGTCGTCCGGCGGCGAGACGACGGACGCATCGTCGTCGTCGTCGAGCGAGGGCTCGTCGAGCACGGGCGAGCCCGCGGCGACGAGCGATGCGGGCTGTGGGTGCACGGCGCACGGTGCTCCGCGCGCGGGATTTTTCGCGATGATCTGGGTGGCTTACGTCGGCGTGCGCCGAACGAGGCGATCGGGGTTTCGTGGATCGGTCGCGACCGGGTTAGACTGCGCGCACACGTGCAGCTGCACGCGCGATGGCCGACGATGGCCTTGGCACTGACGCTATCGGGCTCGTGTCAGCCCCGGTCGAGCACGACCGCGCCCGCGCCGTCGTCGTCGCACGCGAGCACGAATGCGCCCGCGGCCGCGCCACCGAAGCGCGAGCCGCCGCCGAAGGTGGAGCCTCCGCCTCCCACGCCGCCCGCGGAGCCGCCGTGGACCGATGCCGACGTGCCGCGGATCCGCAAGTACCAAGCGCTCGTGCACGCGGCGGCTCGCGAGTACGAGCTCGATCCACACGTGCTCAACGCGATCATCTGGCACGAGTCGAAATTCCACGCCGATGCGCGCGGCCCCGGCGGGGCGGCGGGGCTCATGCAGCTCATGCCGACGACGTCGCGCGCCGTCGCGAAGAAGCTCGGGCGCGCGAATCGTCCGTTCGATGCGAAGTACAACGTGGCCGCCGGCGCGTGGCTGCTGCATCGCCTGCTCGAGATCTTCGACGGCGACGAGGATCTCGCGCTCGCCGGCTATGCGCTCGGATCGGGCGGCGTGAAGAAGCGCCTCGATGCCGGCGAGCCGCTGCCGGAGAAGACGCAGCGGTTCATCCGCCGCGTGCACGAGTGGTCCGAGGCGTTCGCCGCCGCGGAGTCCGAGCTCGTGCCCGCCGCCGCCCACGCCCACTCGACGCCGTGACCCCTGCCCACCGGGGACAGGGGTGCCTGTCCCTGCGGGACAGCTTTCGCGCGGGCGCGGGCGCTGGTATGCGAACGGGATGGCGAAGACGAGCGTGCGGTGGGTCTGCACCGAGTGCGACGCGGTCGCGAGCGGGTGGTTCGGCAAGTGCCCCGCGTGCGGCGCGTGGAACTCGATCGAGCAGCGCGGGGACGAAGCTCCGCGCAGCGATCGCGTCGTGCTCGCGAGCGCGGGCACGGCACCGCAGCCCGCCGATGGTCCAGTGGAGCAGTGCGAGCGATCGCGCATCGGCATCGCCGAAGTGGATCGCGTGCTCGGAGGCGGGCTCGTCGCGGGCAGCGTCGTGTTGCTCGGCGGTCCGCCCGGCATCGGCAAGTCGACGCTGCTCTTGCAGGTGAGCGCCGCGATCGCGGCGAAGCGCGGCGCGGTGCTCTACGCGAGCGGCGAGGAATCGGTGGGCCAGGTGGCGGAGCGCGCGGCTCGACTCGGATCCGCGCCGTCGAAGCTCTTGTTGCTCGCCGAGACGCGCATCGAGTCGATCCTCGCGGCCGCCGGCGAGCTGGCGAGCACGAAGGCGTTGGCGGCGATCGTCGTCGACTCGATCCAGACCGTGTACAGCGACGGGACCGAGGGCTTGCCGGGCAACGTCGGCCAGATCCGTGCGGCGGCGAACCAGCTCGTCGGCTTCGCGAAGTCGCAGGGCATCCCCGTCATCCTGGTCGGCCACGTCACGAAGGACGGCAGCCTCGCGGGACCGCGCGTGCTCGAGCACATGGTGGACACGGTGCTGTCGTTCGACGGCGACGAGGAGCGCGCGCTGCGGCTCTTGCGTGCGACGAAGAACCGCTTCGGCAGCACGCTCGAGCTCGGCGTGTTCGAGATGACCGGCACGGGCCTGCGCGAGATCGGCAACCCGAGCGAAGCGTTCCTCGCCGAGCGCCCGCAGAACGCCGCGGGCTCGTGCATCACGGCGAGCCTCGAGGGCAGCCGGCCGCTCTTGCTCGAGATCCAGGCGCTCTTGTCCCCCGCGTACGGCAACGCGCGGCGCAACTGCGTCGGCGTGGATCCGGCCCGCCTCGCGATGCTGCTCGCCGTATTGGATCGCCACGCGGAGCTGCGCGTGCTCGATCACGACGTCTTCGTGAACGTCGCGGGCGGCCTGCGCCTCTTCGAGCCGGCCGCCGACCTCGCGATCCTGCTCGCGGTCGCCTCCAGCCACCTGCGCCGCCCACTCCCCGGCGATCTGGTCGCCCTCGGCGAGATCGGGCTGACCGGCGAGATCCGCCAGGCCCCGCGCCTCGACCTGCGCCTACAGGAAGCCGCGCGGCTCGGCTTCAAGCGAGCCATCGTCGCCGATCGTGCAGACAGCTCGAAGCCCGGCAAGCCGGGCCTCGAGCTGATCCGCGTGAAGACGGTGAGCGCCGCGATCGCAGCGGCGCTCGACTGATCAAGCCCGTGCGCGGGGCCGCGCGTTCTTCTCGTCGTCCTTCTTCTCGTCCGGCTTCGCGGCCTTGCCGTTCTTGTCGGACGCCGCCGTGATCACGGGCACCGCAGCGCTGGCGTTCGCCTGCGCGTGGGCGGCCATCGCGGCCGCGTTCGCAGCGGACAGGTTCGCCGCGTTCGTGGGCACCACGCCGTGCTTCGTGAGCAGCTCGGCCTCGATGCGCGCGGCCGTCTCCGGGTGCTCGCCGAGGAACGTCTTCGCGTTGTCGCGCCCTTGGCCGATGCGCTCGCCCTTGTACGACAGCCACGCGCCCGACTTCTCGATGACGTTGGCCTCGACGCCCATGTCGACGAGCAAGCCCGTGCGGCTGACGCCCTCGCCGTACGTGATGTCGAACTCGATCTCGCGGAACGGCGGCGCCATCTTGTTCTTCACGACCTTGACGCGCGTGCGGTTGCCGACGACCTGCTCGCCCGACTTGATCGAGCCGATGCGGCGGATGTCGAGCCGCATCGACGCATAGAACTTGAGCGCGTTGCCGCCCGTGGTGGTCTCCGGGCTGCCGAACATCACGCCGATCTTCATGCGCAGCTGGTTGATGAAGACGACGATCGTGCGGCTGCGCGAGATGGAGGCCGTCAGCTTGCGCAGCGCCTGGCTCATGAGGCGGGCCTGCAGGCCGACGTGGGAGTCGCCCATCTCGCCCTCGAGCTCGGCCTTGGGCGTGAGCGCGGCGACCGAGTCGATGACGATGATGTCGACCGCGCCCGAGCGCACGAGCATGTCGCAGATCTCCAGCGCCTGCTCGCCGAAGTCCGGTTGCGACACGAGCAAGTCGTCCGTGCGCACGCCGATCTTGCGGGCGTAGCCGACGTCGAGCGCGTGCTCGGCATCGATGAACGCACACACGCCGCCGAGCTTCTGCGCCTCGGCCACCGCGTGCAGCGCGAGCGTCGTCTTGCCCGACGACTCCGGCCCGTAGATCTCGATGATGCGACCGCGCGGCAGCCCGCCGATGCCGGTGGCGATGTCGAGCCCGAGGCAGCCCGTGGGGATCACCGACACGTCGCCCTGCGGCAGCTTGCCGTCGGCGGCCAGCCGCATGATCGAGCCCTTGCCGAACTGCTTCTCGATCGTGGCGAGCGCGAGACCGATGGCCGCGTCGCGCTGCTTCACGGGGCTCTGGGGCTGCTTGTCTTTGTCCTTGTCGTTGCTCATGTTCGGCTTCCTCGGAGGGTGGAGAGACGTCCGGAGATCTTCATTCGCGCGGGATCGGATCGAGCGGGGCGACGCCGGCGAGACCGCGCGCGACCAGCCGGTCCCACGCGAGCTTCAGCGACCACAGCGCCGAGGCGCGCTGCACTGTGCCACGGTCGCCGCGCAGCTGCAGTCGCAAGTGCTTGGTGATCTCGGCGTCGGCGATCGCGACATGCACCGTTCCGACAGGCTTTTCCGCCGTGCCACCGCCGGGCCCCGCGATGCCGGTGATGCCGACCCCGAGATCGCTTCCCATCACGCGCCGCACGCCCTCGGCGAGCGCGCGCGCGACCGGCTCGGACACGGCCCCGTGCGCTGCGAGGACGTCGGCCGGCACGCCGAGCACCTCGCGCTTGATCCGATCGTCGTACGCGACGACGCCGCCGAGGAGCACGTCCGACGCGCCGGGGATCGCCGCGACGGTGCTCGCCGCGAGCCCACCCGTGCACGACTCCGCGAACGCGATGCGCAGCCCCGCGCGCCGCAGCGCATCGATCAGCCGCGTGGCGAGATCGGCCTCGCCGACGCCGTACAGCCCGGGCGCGAGCGCGTCGAAGAGCGCTGCATCGAAACCGAGGAGCTCCTCGTCGCTCGCGGCGTTGCCGTGCGCGTCGGCGGTGGCCTCGAGCACGACGGTGACCTCGGGCATCGCCGCGCGATAGTGCAGGAACATCGCCGCGAGCCCGACCGATCGTGCGCGCGCGGAAGCGACGATGGGCTCGACCTTCTCCGCGAGCGCCGACTCGCCGAGCCCGAGCACGCGGTACATGCGACGGCGCACCGGCGCGAGCCCGAAGCGCGCACGCACGCGCGGCTCGACCTGTTCGATCGTCATGCGCTGCAGCTCGCGCGGCACACCGGGCATCACGAACGCGGTCGCGCGACCGAGCCCGAGCGCGAAGCCCTCGGCGGTGCCGATGGGGTTCGCGAGCACCTCGGCGCCACGGGGGAAGTCGGCCTGCTTGTGGTTCGCCTCCGGCATCGCCCGCGCGAACCGCCTGAACTTGTCCGCGAGCCGCTGCAGCGCGGCTTCGTCGCGCTCGAGGGGAACGCCGGCCGCGGCCGCGAGCGCCTCGGTCGTGAGGTCGTCCGTGGTCGGCCCGAGCCCGCCGCTCACGAAGAGCACGTCGCAGCGATCGGCCGCGGCCCGCACGGCCTCGACGATCTCCTCGACGCGATCCCGTACGGTCGCGACCCGGACGAGCGGCACGCCCAGGCTGCGTGCACGCGTGCCGAGGAAGGCTGCGTTGCCGTTCACGGTATCGCCGGACAAGAGCTCGTCGCCGATGCACAATGCCTCGGCGACCGGTCCTGCCCCTGCGGTGCTCTCCAAGGTCGGGCGCTCGCTCGGCATCGGTGCGGCCGCTCCGTTGTGGCCCGATACTGCTCAGATGTCAAGTGTCGCCCGAGGACGCTGTTTTTCCAGCCCGTGAGGGCCGGAAGGCGTGGCCTTCGATCGCGAAACGAGCCGCGTGTTCGCTAGCAGCCGCGGTCGAGCGTCGGCTAGGATTCGATGCACGGTGCGCATCCGATACGCGGCCAAGACCGACGTCGGCATGAAGAGGACTCACAACGAGGACTACTTCGCGCTGATCGAGGACGAGCAGCTGTTCATGGTCGCCGACGGCATGGGCGGCCACGCATCGGGTGAAGTCGCGAGCAAGCTCGCCGCCGAAGTGATCGGTGAGTTCTACAAGCACAGCAAGGATCAGGACGCGACGTGGCCGTATCGGTACGACCATAATTTGTCCTATGCGGAAAACCGCATGGTCGCGTCGATCCGTCTCGCGAACCAACGCATCCACGACTCGGCGAGCAAGAACCCGCACCTGCGTGGCATGGGCACGACGATCGTCGCGTTCATCGTGAAGGGCGATCAAGCCTTCGTCGCGCACGTCGGCGACTCGCGTTGCTATCGGCTGCGCAACGGGTCGATCCACCAGCTCACGCGCGATCACTCGCTGCTCGAGGACTACAAGGAAGCGCGCCCCGACATGACGGAGGAGGAGGCGCGCAACTTCCCCCACAAGAACGTGATCACGCGCGCGCTCGGCATGCGCGACAACGTGGTGGTCGACATCTCGCGCGTGGACTTGATGGACGGCGATCGCTTCGTGCTGTGCTCCGACGGGCTGTCGGGCATGCTGACGGATCCGGAGATCCACAACATCGCGCGCAAGTACGACGACCTCGAGAAGGTCGTCTCGGAGCTCATCGATCGCGCCAACGCGGCGGGTGGCACCGACAACATCACCGCCATGATCGTGGAGTGCTGCTTTTGAGCGGGCCGACCCAGCCCGCGGGCACGCGCATCGCCGGCGGTCGCCTGCCGCGCGTGCCGACGTTCGTCGAGGTCGACTACCGCAGCGAGGGCACGTTCCTGTTCGCCTCGATGGGCGGCGCGGCCGCGCTCGGCATCTTCGTGCGCACGGAGGACCCGCTGCCCCAGGGCACGCGGCTGCAGCTGTATTTCGCGGGCAACGCCGAGTTCCCGGGCGGCGGCGCGGCGTTCGAGCTGCTCGGCGAGGTCGTGTGGACGACGCGCGACGCGGAGCGCTCGGGCATGGGCGTGCGGTTCCTGGCGGTCGATCCGGCGGACGGCGTGCGTCTCCTGGAGCTCGTGCGTACGATTGCGTACGTCGATGCGTTGGGCGCGAACTGAGTCCGTGCGGCAGGTAGCTCTCTCGATCGCGCTCGCGCTGGCCGCGTGTCGCGGGGCGGACAGCGATGCGCCGGCCCAGGACGGCTCGGCCGTCGAGGTGTCGGAGCCGGCGTCGGCCGAGGTGCGCAAGCGCGTGCTCGAGACGCGGCTGCTCGGCAAGCCGATCGGCACGTTCGCGATCGAGCGGGCGCCCATGGAGAGCGGCGGCGAGCGCTGGACCATGAAGATGACGATGACGCTGCAGCTCGACGATCCGGGCGAGAGCGCGAAGACGATCGAGAGCGAGGAAGTCGTCGAGTACGACGGCAAGGGCGAGATGGTGCGCTCGCACGAGGTCTCGCGCGAGCAGGGTGTCGAGGAGACCAGCGAGATCGTGCGCGAGGGCGATCGGATCCGCGTGAAGAAGACCGGGCCGTCGTTCCGCGAGGACAAGACGTTCGAGCTGCCCGCCGACGCGCGCTCGGAGCTCGCCGTGTTCCGCGAGCTCGTCGCGGAGGCGGAGGCCGGCAAGGCACTGCCGCTCGTGCGCACCTACTCGTCGTTCGACGAGTCGCGCATGAAGTTCCGCGCGACCAAGCTGACGCTCGAAGGGCGCGCGAGCGTGCGCGTGGCCGACGAGGACGTCGGTGGATGGGCCGTCGTGTCGCAGGACGACGAGGGTGAGCGCACGAAGGCGGTGTTCGACGCGGCCGGCATGGCGCTGAAGCTCGATGTCGGCGTGTTCTCGGCGGTGCCGGCCGGCACCGCGCCCGCGAAAGCGACGGGGCGGCTCAGCTCGATGCTCGCCGTGAAGGGCAACTTCGACGCGAACGCGAAGGCCATCCGCGCCGACGTCGTCGTCGCCGAGGACGACGCCGATCTGCCGCCGGTGATCGCCGACGGGCCCTATCACGCGGTGAAGCGCAACGGGGGCGCGTACGCGCTCGACCTGAAGTCGATGGCATGCGATGCGAGGTGCGACGGGCTCGCGCTGCCGCTGTCGGTGCCGCGCGACGTCGCGCCGTTCCTCGCGGCGACGGCGACGAGTCAGTCGGACGACGAGGCCATCGTCGCGAAGGCCAAGGCGATCGCGAAGGGGCGCAAGGACGCGCGCGCGGTGGCCGAGGCGATCGTGACGTGGTCGTTCGAGACGCTCGACAAGAAGGACGGCACGCGCGGCGCTGCGACGGCGGTGGAGACGCTCGCGCAGAACGGGGGCGACTGCACGGAGCACACGGCGCTCACCGTCGCGCTCCTGCGCGCGGCCGGCATCCCCGCCCGCAACACCGCGGGCATCGTGCTCCTGCCCGGGCTGTTCTCGGCGGACGCCGGATATCACGCGTGGGTGGAGGTCTGGCTCGGCGGATGGGTCGTGATGGATCCGGCGCTCGGCCGGCTGACGCCCGGACCTCACTACGTGAGGCTCGGTCACGAAGAGCCGGGCATGGACGATGGGTCGGCAGCGATCGCGCGGCTGCTCGGTCGCACGACCATCACGTTCAGGTGACCGCACAACTCGCGGTCGATCCGGATCGTCGTTCTGCACACAACGCATCGCGGTTGTCCGCGTCGTCGTCGTCGGCCATGCTCGGCGCCCCCGGGCGTGCGCCCGAGAACGGAGACCTCGAGATGTCGAACGGCCGATTCGTTTGGTACGAGCTGATGACGACGGACACGAAGAAGGCGATCGCGTTCTACAGCGACGTCGTCGGCTGGAAGACGCAGCCCTTCGAGGGCGCGCCCGCGGAAAAGCCGTACACGATGTGGGTCGCGGGCCAGGGACCGATCGGCGGCGTGATGGCGCTGCCCGACGAGGTGAAGAAGATGGGCGTGCCGCCGCACTGGATGGCGCACGTGCAGGTCGCCGACGTCGACCAGACGGTCGCGAAGGCGAAGGAGCTCGGCGGCAGCGTGCACATGCCGCCCACCGACATCCCCACGGTGGGGCGCTTCAGCGTCATCGCGGATCCGCAGGGCGCGTCGCTGTCGGTGTTCAAGCCGGCGCAGGAGATGACGGCGCACGACACGACGAAGCCGGGCGAGTTCTCGTGGAACGAGCTGTTTGCGAAGGACAACGCGAAGGCGTTCGAGTTCTATCGCGCACTGTTCGGTTGGGAGCAGCTCGGCGAGATGGACATGGGCCCGGAGATGGGCAAGTACATCCTCTTCGGTCAGGACGGGAAGCAGTTCGGCGGGGCGATGACGATCGGCAAGGACATGAAGATGCCGCCGGCGTGGGCGTACTACGCGAACGTCGAGGACCTCGAGGGTGCGATCGACAAGGCGAAGCACCACGACGCGAAGCTGATGTACGGGCCGATGGACGTGCCCGGTGGCACCCGCGTCGCGATGCTCACGGACCCGCAGGGCGCCGTGTTCGCGCTGCACGGGCCCGGCAAGACCTAGCACTTCGGCCGCGGTGCAGCGATGGGCTGCATCGCGGCCTTCGAGTCCGGTATGCTCACCGGACGATGAACATGGTGATGAGCATGATCGTGCTCGGCAGCTCGATCTGGATGGCGGTCGACGCGTCCCAGCTCGGCTACGACAAGCGCGACATCCGTGGCATCGCGGCGATGGGGCCCGCGGGGTGGTTCCTGTGCGGGCTCTTCCTGTGGATCATCGCGTTCCCGATCTACTTGATCAAACGCCCCGAGCTGAAGGCGGCCGGCGACGCGCGCAAGAAAGGACTGCTCGGCGGGCCGCCGGGCTTCCTGCCGCCGCACGGCTATCCACCGCCGCAAGGCTATCCGCAGGCGCACGGCTATCCGCCACCGCACGGCTATCCGCCGCAGCCGGGCTATCCGCCGCAACCGCAGGCGCAGGCGCCGAGGATGAGCACGGAAGAGGTCGCGCGCTCGATCGAGAAGCTCGGCGAGATGCGAGCAAAGGGCCTGCTCACGGACGCGGAGTTCGAGCAACAGAAGGCCCAAGTCCTCGCGCGCATGGGCTAGCGATCCGTCCTCTACTCCGGCAGCATGCACGCACCCACCACGCCCATCGTGCATCGCGGCGCTTGGCCGTCTTCGAACCACGGAACACACTCGGCGCCCACGAGCTCCGGTGGGCACGGCGCTTCCGCGAGTGCGTCGCAGAACGGGGTGCAGCACCCCGATGCACCCTCGCAGCCCGGCACCATGTCGCTGTCGAGGCACATGAGGCCGGGGTCGCACACGTTCGTGAACTCGCACGGCTCGAGCAGCGCGCCGGCCTCGCCGCCCGCGTCAGGGACGCAGATGAAGACGTCGCTCCAGCCGTAGCAGCCCTGCCCTTCGCCGCAGTTCTGCTCGAGTGGGTCGCACATCGGGAGGCAGAGGATGAGGACGCCGTCGCCGGAGAGCGGACAGGTCTCGCACGCGCCCTTGCAGATCGGGTTCGCTTCGCTGCCGCTGCAGAACGCGACGCACTCGCCCATGTTCGTCTCGGGGTCGACGTTCCAGCACATCGCACGCGCTTCGCAGTCGTCGATGCCCGACACCGGGCTGTCCTCGACGGTGCACGGCTCGCCGGGCTCGTGCGGATCCTCGGCGAGCGGAGTGCAGCGCGTCGCGTTCCACGAGTTGCCGCCGTCGTTCGCCCACGGCATGCACTTCGTCCCGACGGGACAGTCGTCGGCCCACAGATCGCACTCGATGTTCCCGACCCCGTCGGGCGGGGTGATGAACGGATTCCCCTCGTCCTCGGTGACGTCGCCCTCGTCGGTGGGACCGACGCTCGTGACGTCATTGCCGGTGGGATCCCCGGACGTGAGCGTGGTCGGCATGCTCGTCGTCATCATGGGCTCGGTCTGCGACCCTGGATTCGTCTCCGCCGCATCGTCGGCCCCGTCGTCGTTCCCGGTCTCTCCCTCCGGCACCGCGACCGACGGACCACACGCGAGGAGCAGGAACACGATGGTGCTCGATCGTTTCATGGACATCGTCATTCGCCTTCCACGCAGCCGCCGACCAGCTCGAAGCCCGGCACCGCCTGTCCATCCTCGTACCAAGGGATGCAGTCGAGCCCCGCTGGGCAGAGGGGTTCTTCATCGCTCGTATCGCAGAACGGCGAGCAGCAGCCCTGCGCGCGACATCCCGGGATCGCACCCGAGGACGCGCAGAAGAGGCCGGGGTCGCAGACGTTGAGGAACTCGCAGGGGTCACCCGCGGCGCCGCCGTCCGATGAGCCGTCCCACGCGCAATAGAACCCTTGTTCCATCGGATAGCAGGCGAATCCGTCGCCGCAGTCCTGCACGAGGGGATCGCAGTACGGCAGGCACAGCATGAACGGCGCCCACTCGCCGAGGTATGCGCACTGGGCGGTCGGATCGGGACACGACGGGTTCTGTTGGGGACCATCACACAGCGCGACGCACACGCCCATGTTCGTCGCCCCATCGACGTTCCAGCACATCGCTCCCGCCTCGCAGTCGTCGATGCCGCTCGTACCGCTGTCGACGACCGTGCAGGGCTCGCCGGGCTCGTTGGGTCTCCGCGCGATCGGGGTACAGCGAGTGCCGTTCCAAGAGCCGCCCCCGTCGTTCGCCCACGGCATGCACTTCTCCCCGCGTGGGCAGTCGTCCTCCCAGATGTCGCACTCGAGGTTCGGATTCCCGCCGTCGGGATCCCGGATGAATCCCACGGAACCGACAGTGGTGCTCGAGTCGTCACCGCTCGTGTCCGAGGCGGTCATCCTGCTCGTCGTGCTCGTCGTGCTCGTCGACGTCGACGTCGACGTCTCGCTGGCGCTGGATCCACCGCCGTCGCCGTACGAGCTGTCGCTCGGCAATCCCTCCGGCCACCCGCAGGCGACGACGGCCGCAGTCGCGCCCCCGAGCCGCCATCTCGATTCGGCAGAGATCATCCGCCGTCCGGGAGCATGCACACGCCGACTTCGCCGACGCTGCAGCCGGGCTCGCCGCCGTCTTCGTACCAGGGGATGCACTCCGCGCCGTCGAAGGCGAGCGCGCACGCGTTCTCTTCGAGCACGTTGCACAGCAGCGTGCAGCAGCCGGCGCCGCGGCAGCCGGGCACCCACTCCGGTGCTCCGCACACCAGCCCGGGATCGCACACGTTCAAGAACTCGCACTCGTCGCCGAGCGCTCCGTCGGCGCCGCC
Organism: uncultured Nannocystaceae bacterium; assembly: GCA_964468635.1. GTDB lineage: Bacteria > Myxococcota_A > Polyangia > Nannocystales > Nannocystaceae > Xiheibacterium. Next base: position 15,979 of record CAYXVR010000001.1, on the reverse strand, counting down.
CGCATCGGGGACGCACGAGAACGTCTCGCTCGTGGGATAGCAGCCCTGGCCTTCGCCGCAGTCCTGCGCGAGCGGATCGCACTCCGGCAGGCAGTTGATGGGCACCCCGTCACCGGTGATCGTGCAGCTCTCGCACGCGTTCTCGCAGATCGGATTCGCTTCGCTGCCCGTGCAGAAGGCGACGCACGTGCCCATGAGCGTCTCGGGATCGACGTTCCAGCACATCGCGCGCGCTTCGCAGTCGTCGATCCCGCTCACGCCGCTGTCGACGACCGTGCACGGCTCGCCCGGCGCCTTCGGGTCCTCCGCGAGCGGTGAGCACTTCGTGGCGTCCCACCCGCCGCCGTTCTTCGCGTACGGCATGCACTTCTCGCCCGGTGGGCAGTCGTCTTTCCACAGGTCGCACGCGATCGTCGGAGGCACGTCCGGCGACATGATGAAGTCGGCGCCGTCGTCAGCGCCGGTGGTGACGGGATCACCGTCATCCGCCGAGCCCGCGGTGCTCACGTCGTTGCCGGTCGTGAGCGACGTCGGTGCGCTCGGGTCCGGTTGCGATCCCCCGGACGTGTCGGCGTCGCTCTCGTCGTGCCCCTCCGCATCGCCGCCGCCCACGGGCACAGTCGGCCCGCACGCGAGCGCGAGGATCGATGCGATGGCGATCGCCGACCTCACGCCTCCTCCATGCACACGCCGACGAGCTCGTACTGCGGCGGCGCCTGGCCTTCGCCGTACCATGGGACGCAGTCGAGGCCCGCGGGACAGAACGGCGGTACGATGCTCGTGTCGCAGAACGGGGTGCAGCACCCGCGTCCCCACGGCGACGCGCACCCGGGAATCACGCTCGCAGCCGCGCAGAGCAGACCGGGGTTGCACGACCGGTCGTAGTCGCACGCATCTCCGGCTGCGCCGCCGTCCTCGGAAGCGTCCACGAGGCAAAGAAACGAATTGTGCGCCGGATAGCACCCGGTGCCGTCGGAGCAGTTCTGCATCACGGGATCGCAGTGCTCCAAGCACAACATCGGAAAGTTTTCGCCGAGGTGCGTGCACCAGAGGACCTCGTCGGCGCACGTCGGAAGCGCGGGCGTTCCCCCGCAGAACGCGACGCACACGCCCATCTCCGTGTCGGGATCGACGTTCCAACACATCGCGTGGGCTTCACAATCGTCGATGCCGTTCGGGCCATCGATCCGCGTGCACGGTTCCCCGGGAGCATTCGCATCGCGGGCGATCGGCGCGCAGATCGTTCCGTCCAACGAGAACCCGCCGCCCGGAGACCACGGCATGCACTTCTCTCCCCGCGGACACTCGTCCTCCCAGAAATCGCACTCGTACGGCCGCACGGCACCATCGGGCGGAAAGATGAACGGCGATGGTTCCGTCGTGCTCGTGTCGTCCACGGCATCGCTCGTCGTGCTCGTGCTCGTGCTCTCCGCGGGCACGGGATCGCCCGTCGTCGTGGTCTCGTCGCCGCCCGTGTCCTCGCCCGCGTCCGTATACGAGCTGTCGTTCGGCACCGAGTACTCCGGAATGCATCCCACGCACACTGCCACCGTGACCCACCACGTCTTCGACATCACCCATCCTCCTGGAACAGGCACGCACCGACGTCCTCCTCACCCGGAGGCGCTTCACCCTCGTCGTACCACGCGATGCACTCGAGGCCCTCGTCGCACGACGGCGCGGTCAGATCGCAGAACGCCGCGCAACACGTCTGCGTCGCACAGCCGGGCACCGCCGTGCCGAGCACGCAGACCGAACCGGGATCGCAGTCGCCCGGCACGTCGCACGCATCGCCGGGCAATCCGCCCTCGCCCGACAGGTCCGGATCGCACTCGAAGCGATCGTGCACGAAGTAGCACGCGCTGCCCTCCACGCAGTCCTGCACGAGCGGATCGCACACGGGCAAGCACACCGCCGGCAAGCCGTCGCTCGGCAACGTGCACCACGTGACTCCGTCCGGGCACGTCGGATTGATGCGACTGCCCATGCACATCGCGACGCACTCGCCCGCGTTCGTGCGTGGGTCCACCCAGAAGCACATCGAGCGCGCGCCGCAGTCGTCGACGCCGCCGAACGGACCCTCGAATGCCGTGCACGACTCGCCGTCCTCGCGCGGGTCCTCGGCGAGGTCGGTGCACTTCGTGGCGTTCCACGATCCCGAGCCGTCCCACGACCAGGGCATGCACTTCTGTCCGCGCGGGCAGTCCTGTACGGCCCACGGATCGCACTCGTAGGTCACGGTTCCCGTGTCGGGGGGCGGTGGCAGGAAGTCGTCCGCGACCTCCTCGCCTTCGTCGTCGCCGGTGGTCGTCGACGTCTCCGCACTCGTGGCGCCCGTATTCGTCGTCGGTGTGTCCGTCGTCGGTGTGTTCGTCGTCGGCGTGTCCGTCGTCGGCGTGTCCGTCGTCGGCGTGTCCGTCGTCGGCGACGAATCGCCGTCGCTGCTCGTGCCGGCGTCGTCGGTCGCGCCGACCTGCGGACCGCAGGCGCAGGCGAGCGCGACGACGACGACGCAGCGCTTCATGGATCGACTCCGCAGATGCCGAGCGTCGACGTCACGCACGCCGGCGTGTCGCCCCACGGCACGCACGTGGTGCCCTCGGCCGCGCTCGCGCACGAGTCCGCGATCGCCGTGTCGCAGAAGGGCGTGCAGCAGCCGGACGTCGTGCAGCCCGGCACGTAGTCCGCCGTCGCGCAGAAGAGGCCCGCGAGGCACTGGTTCGGGAAATCGCACGCCTCGCCGATGCCGGCATCACGGTACGCGAACATGCACGCGAACGAGCCCCCCGTCGCGCCGCACACCTCGTCGGCTCCGCAGTCCTGCACGAGCGGATCGCAGATCGGCAAGCACAACGTCAGCACGCCGTCGCCGTTGATCGCACAATACGAGCACTCGTCGGCGCACGACGGATCCGCCTCGGACCCGGTGCAGAACGCGTAGCACGTGCCCATGTTCGTGTCCTGATCCACGTCGAAGCACATCGAGTGCGGCCCGCAGTCGTCGATGCCGCTGACGCCGTTGCCCTCCACCGTGCACGGCTCGCCGACGCCCTTCGGATCCGGATCGACCGGCACGCACATCAGATCGTTCCACGCGTTGCCGCCGTCGTTCGCGTACGGCATGCACTTCTCGCCACACGGACAGTCTTCCTCCCAAGGACTGCACTCGAAGTGCGACACGCCGAGATCCGCGATGCACTCGGGCTCGATCGTCGTGACGTCGTCGACCCCGGTCTCGACGTCGCCCTCCATCGAGCTCGTGAACGTGTCCGTCGTCGGATCGTTGGTCGTCGGCGCATCGCTGGTCGGCGCATCGCTCGTCGGCGCGTCGCTCGTCGTCGACCCTGCGCCGCTCGTGTCGTCGCCGTCGCCGTCACCGGCCTGGGGTCCGCAGGCCAACACCACTCCGACCGCGACGATCCATCCCCGCACTCCCGCAGGATAACTCACATAGCTGGCATTACATAGCTCTCGAAGCCGGGATTCCTCGCGGATTCGCGCAGCCATCCGGGAAGGATGCGAACGGGGGTCTCTCGCCCGATCCGAGGCCGTCGCGCGGCTCGCCGCCCACGCCCGCGGGGCGCGTTCGGCCCTCTGTCGGGCGCGGACGGAGCTCGAACGCGACGATCCGTCGCGCTCGACCGTCGTCGGCGCGCCGATGCACCGCGAACGCGACGATCTGCCGCGTTCGACCGTCGTCTGAGCTCGATGCCGCTCGAACGCGACACGCTCACGGCCGGAAGCGGACGTGGAAGTGGTTCGCGTGGCCCTTCCAGTGGCGGATGATGCCGTGCGATCGGCCGCGCCCGCGCGGGTACTGGAAGAGCTCGTCGAGCGTGTCCTCGCTGACGCCGTGCTCGCTCGCGTACTCGTACAAGAGCTTCTGGATCCGATAGTCCATGAAGATGTACGTGACCTCGTCGGTGTCGACGAACGCCTTCACGAGCGCCCACGTGCGCGCGACGTCGAGGTTCTTCGCGCTCGCGCTGCGGAACTTCGTCTCGTCCGCATCCTTGCCCGTGAGCACGTAGCCCATGTCCACGTCGCGCCCGAACTGATGCGAGATGTGCGGCGGGAACTTGCCACCGCCGCGCTTGCTGATGTCGCCGACGTGGACCTTCGGTCCCTTCGGATGGCGGCGCTTGTACTCCGAGATGGCCGTCTGGATCGCGCGCACCGCCTTCGTGGTGCCCCACGCCGCGGCTTCCCACTTCACGACGTAGTGCTTGCCCGGCGGCAGCTGCATGCCGCCCGCGAGCACGCCCGAATCGACGTCGCGCCCACCGAAGCCCCGCACCACGCGACCGTCGACCCACACGATCAGCGACTGCCCTTCCGTCAACGCATTGCGATCCTTCAGCTTGCCCCGCTGGAAGCGCTCGAGCTCGCCGGGGCTCAGCCCGTAGTGCTGCGCGATGCTGCCGAGGTTCTCGCCCTTCGCGACGGTGTGCGTCGTCTTGGTGCGCTCGCGCGGTGCAATCTCCGGACACACCTTGATCGTCTGCCCGACGCTCAGCATGTCCGGGTTGCCGCGCAGCGCCGGGTTGAGCTTCATCAGATCGCTCTTGCGCACGCCGTAGCGCCCAGCGATCTGCCCGAGGTGCTCGCCCGGCACGACCTCGTGGCGGAAGAGCGGCGTCTCCATGCCGCACTCCTTCGCCTTCACGATCTTGCCCGAGTCCTTGCCCTTGCCCTTGCCGGCGTCGCCGATCTTCGTCTTGCCGCTCGCGTCGGGCTCCACGCACACGCGCACGATCTGCCCGAGCCGCAAGAGGTTCGGGTTCTCGGCGATCTTGCCGTTGCGCGCGACGATGTCCTTCTCGGGAACGTCGTACTCGAGCGCGATGCCCTCGAGCGTGTCGCCGGCCCCCACCTCGTGCTCGACGAGCGTGCCGGCCTTGCCGCACTTCTTCACGGGCGCCTTCTTCGGCGGCGCGTCATCGGCGGAGTCGTCGTCGTCGACCTTGCTCGGCTTGGCCGGCGCACCGCTGCCGACGCACACGTCGAGCACCTGCCCGAGCTTCAGCTTGTCCGGATCCGCCGCGAGCTTCGGGTTCTCGGCGAGCAGCTGCTTCTGCGTGAGATCGTGGCGCGCCGCGATCTGACTCAGCGTGTCGCCGGAGACGACGGTGTGCTTGCACGCGTCGTCGTCGGCGTCGTCGGAGGCGAGCACGGAGCCCGAGAGCCCGAGCACGAGCGCGAGCACCGTCCACGTGATCGGCGAGGTTCGGGCCGACATCGCCCGCAGATCTGGCACGACCCCCCCGCGCCTGCCAAGCACCGGCGGCCGATTGCACCATCCGATGCTACGCAGGTGGCTCGACGGGCTCGACGCGACCGGTCCGCAGCATGAGCAGGAGCTCGCGCTTCACGCGGAAGCCGTCGTCGACGTCGTTGAAGTTCGCGACCGCGAGCGCGATCGCGGGGATCATCGCCTCGATCTCCGAGCGCGTCAGGCGAGCGGGATCGCACCCGTGGCGCTGACACACCGCCACCATCAGACCCCACGGGAACGCCGTGAAGCCCTGCAGCAGATCGCGCAACGCGAGCGACCAGTCCTCGCTGGGCGCATCGGACGGCGATCGTGCGGTGGACGAGCGAGACATCGGCTCGCCCCGTGCTTCGGACGGATCGACGACGAACTCCAGCGCGACGCCCCCGGTACGCGCGCGCGAGCGGCCCGATTCCGGCTACTCCCACATGATGCGGGACGTGAACGCGATCGAGGCGAGCAACGAGCTCAAGGAATCGTGGCGGTCGTCGGGTCGCACCGCGAGCCCACGCACGACGATGCTGCGCAACCAGCCCGGCACGCGCGTGCGCGGCGGCGCCGGCATCACGCGCCCGGCGGTGACGTTGTCCGCGATCTCGCGGGCGTTCTCGCCGGCGAACGGACGCTCGCCGTAGATGCCCTCGTACAGCGACACGCAGAACGCGAATTGATCGGTGCGCAGATCGGAGCCCGCGCCGGTGAAGAGCTCGGGAGCCATGTACGCGGGCGTGCCGACGAACAGCCCGGTCGACGTGCGTCCGTAACCGCCGGTGACCGAGCGCGACTGCAGCACCGTGCCGTCGACGAGCGACACGTCGCCGTCGCTCCACGAGCCCGACGCGGTCAGATCGGGACGGTCGCGCACGAGGCTGTCGCCCGGATGCGTGCCGAGCACCTCGCGCTCGCCGCTGGCGTCGACGCGCGTGCGCACGAGGCTGTCGCCGGGGTTCGTGCCGAGCACCTCGCGATGATCGACCACGCTCGAGCCCGGATCGCCCCACCCCGGGCCCTCGCCGAGCGTCGTGCGCACGGAGTCCGCGTCGCCGTCGACGTCGAGGCCCGGCAACGTGCCGAGCGCGGGCTTGTCCGCCGGCACGTGCACGTGCTCCGCCGGCACGGCACCGAAGTGCGCGAGCCCGAAGTCGACGACGCGTGGGCGCCGGTCGGCACCGATGAGCACGTTGCCCGGCTTGAAGTCGCGATGCACGAGCCCGACGCCGTGCGCCGCCGCGAGCCCGCGACCGGCGTGGAAGAACATCGTGAGCACCTCGCGCCACGGACGGGCCGTGCTCGCGAGCCACTGGTACAGCGACGGTCCGTCGACGAGCTCCATCGCGATGTACACGGAGCCCTCGTGCTCGCCGACGTCGTAGATCGTCACGACGTTGGGGTGGGCGAGCTTCGCGGTGACCTGGGCCTCGTGGTGGAGCCGCTCGCTCGCGATCGCGAGCTGGTCCGCCCGGAATCGCTCGGGACGCAGCAGCTTGACCGCGACCTCGCGATCGAGCGCCGGGTCGTGCGCCGCGTAGACGATGCCCATGCCCCCCGAGCCGAGCGGACGACGCACCTCGAATCGGCCGATCCGCGAGGGGAGCTGCGACGAACGAGAGGCGGTCACGACCGGCGCCAGCGTACCATGACGCGCCTTCGCGGGGGGACGCCCCGCGCGCCGGGCGGCGCCCGATCTATGCTGCCGGCGATGCGCAAGTCCCCGCACGCGCTCGTGCTCGGCACCGCCGGTCACATCGACCACGGCAAGACGACGCTCGTGCGCGCGCTGACGGGCATCGACACCGATCGTCTGCCCGAGGAGAAGCGCCGCGGCATCACGATCGAGCTCGGCTTCGCACCATGGAGCGTGGCTTCCGATCTGGAGGCGAGCATCGTCGACGTACCGGGCCACGAGGGGTTCGTGCGCACCATGGTGGCGGGAGCGGGCGGCATCGATGCGGTCGTGCTCGTCGTGTCGGCCGAGGACGGCGTCATGCCGCAGACGCGCGAGCACATCAACGTGTGCCGCTTGCTGGGCGTCGCGCACGGCATCGTCGCGCTCACGAAGATCGATCGGCTCGGGGGCGACGCGGAGGCGGTGGAGCTCGCGGTGGACGACGTCCGCACTGCGCTCGCGGGCACGGTGTTCGCCGAGTCGCCGATCGTGCCGGTGAGCGCGACCACGGGCGTCGGCCTCGAGGAGCTGCGCGCGACGGTGCGGGCGGTGGCGGCGAAGGTGGCGAAGCGCGACAGCGGAGGCGATCCGATCCTGCCGCTCGATCGCGCATTCACGATCAAGGGCCACGGCACCGTCGTCACGGGCACGCTGCTCGCCGGCTCGATCGACCTCGACAACGAGGAACAATTCGTGCTCGTGCCCCACGGCGAGGGCCGCACGCCGCGACCGTTGCGCGCGCGCGCGGCCCAGGTGCGCATGCAGGATCGCGAGCGCATCCACGCGGGCAATCGCGTCGCGCTCAACCTCGCCGGCATCGAGCGCTCGGAGGTGGAGCGCGGCGACGTGATCACCCGCGGGCCGCTCGTGTCCGCGCAGACGATCGTGCACGCACGACTGCATCACCTGCCCGGCCACAGCGCCGCATGGACGAACGGCGCGACGCTGCAGGTGTGTGCCGGCACCGCGCACGCGGTGGGCGTGATCGATCCGCTGTGGCTCGTGCCTGCGCCCGACACGAACGATCCTCCCGGTGACGTCGTCGTGCCGCCGGGGCGCGACGCGCTCGTGCGCGTGCGGTTGGACGTGCCGCTGCCCACGTGGCGAGGCCAGCGGATCGTCGTGCGTGCCTTCGACGAGCCGTCCGGCGATCGAGCGGGCCGCACCGTCGGTGGCGGCGTCGTCGTCGATCCCGAGCCGAGCGCGGGCCGAGCCCAGCGCAAGCGCTGGATCGCGGTGGCGCGCGCGCTCGGGGACGGCGATGCGAACGCGCGCATCGCCGCACTGCTCGACGACGTCGGCGCGGGCGGCATCGATCTCGACGCGCTCGCGCGCCGCACCGGCATCGCCGACATGGCCGACCATCTCGCGCGCCGCACGGGTAAAGGAGGCGACGTGGTGGAGCTGCACGGCCGGCGATTCGTGCACGAGCGCTGGCTGCGTCCGCTCACCGAGTCCGCGATCGCGGTGGTCGATCGCTTCCACGCCCAGAATCCGCTGCAGCCCGGCATCGCGCGCGCGGCCCTCGAGGGCATGCTCGGAGGCAAGGTGGCGCCCGCGGTCGCGAGCCAGGCGGTCGAGCGCGCGATCCAACGCGGCGTGCTGCGGGTCGTCGACGATCAGGGCACGCTCGCGCGGCCCGGCAAGGGCCTGCAGCCGGGTGGCGAATTGCCCGGTCACATGCGGACGGTGCTCGAGCTCTACGGCGCCGCGGGCATCACCCCGCCCACGCTCAAGGAGGTGGGCGACGGCGTGAAGCTGTCGGCACGCGACGTGCTCGAGATCGTCACGGCGCTGCAGCGGATGGGCAAGCTGGTCCGCATCACGGCGGATCTGTCGCTCGACAAAGGGGTGCACGATGCGCTGGTGGATCGGATCCGCGGTCACCTGCGCGAGACGGGCACCATCGACGTGCAGGCGCTCAAGACGATGACGGGCTTGACGCGCAAGTTCGCGGTGCCGCTGTTGGAGCACCTCGATCAGCTGCAGGTGACGCTGCGGCAGGGCGACACGCGGATCCCCGGCCCGCGCCTGTAGAGACGCCGCGGTGGCAGCGCCCGCCTTGCGTGCGCTCACGTGCCGAGGGCCGCGAGACGTGCCAAGCTCGGCGGGTGACGACGATGCGCGCGTTCCTCGGTCGCCTCCCGCTCGCGTTCGCGCTCGCGCTCACCGCGTGCGACCAGGGCGGCGACGCCGACGACGGGAACGACGAAGGTGCCGACGACGGCCCGTCGAACCCGTGCGAGACCGAGGACCGCGACGACACGTACATGCTCGGCCTGACGAAGACGGGCGAGCAGGTGAAGGTGAAGTTCGTCGATGCGGTGCCTGCTCCGCCCGCGCGCTTCGACAACACGTGGACCGTCGAGGTGCTCGACATGGACGACATGCCGATGGACGGCATGGAGCTCGAGGTGACGCCCTTCATGCCGGATCACCAGCACGGCACCACGGTGGTCACGAACGTCGAGGAGGGCGCCGCCCCCGGGCAGTACGTGCTGGATCCCGTCAACTTGCACATGGCGGGCCTGTGGGAGGTGACGATCGAAATCACCCTCCCCGACTCGACGACCGACAGCGTCGTGTTTGCGTTCTGCATCGAGCCCTGAAGGTTCATCGGTCTTTTTTTCGCGGCCGCGCCGTAAGCAGAGGCCCCGACGGGGTCACTCATCGGCGGGGTGGTGGGAGGGCACGATGAGAACGGCAATTCCTGAATCGAGAGCGACGGCACTGGTGGTCGGGCTCATGCTCGCTGCATGCGCTGGCGACGAAGGCCCCCGCAGCGACGGGGAGGGCGGCGATGGGATCGGGAGCCTGTCGGACACCGGCGGTCCCGGCAGCGGTGAGGGCGGTGGCGACGACGACGGGGGCTCGGGCGACGACGCGCTCGACTCCGGGGACGACGACGGGGGCCCGGCGTTCGACATCGGCTCGGGCGAGGCCGGCGAGGGCGGCGAGACCGGAGCCGAGGGCTGTCAGCGCGTCGACTTCCTCTTCATCGTCGACAACTCCGCATCGATGGAGGACCAGCAAGCCGCGCTGGTCGCCGCGTTCCCCGGCTTCATGGACGCGATCACGGCGACGCTCACCGCCGACAACGACTACCACGTGCTCGTCACCGACACCGACGAGTGGGGCCGCTGCAACACGGCGAATCCGTGGAACGGCGTCGATCCGGGCTCGGACCTCTGCAACAACTACATCAAGAACACCGCGTTCGAGGAATGCGATCGCACGCTCGGCGCGGGCGTGCTGCATCCGGCCGGCAAGTTCGCGACGAACGCTCCGTGCGCGTTCGCGGGCGGCGATCGGTGGACCGGCCCCGACGAGCCCGATCTCGGGAGCGCGTTCGCCTGCGCCGCGCAGGTCGGCGTGGCCGGCAACCCGGCCGAGCGTCCGATGGACTCGCTCGTCGCCGCCGTCGAGGTCGGCATCAACCAGGCCGGCGGTTGCAACGAGGGCTTCATGCGCGACGACGCGCTGCTCGTCGTCACGTTCATGAGCGACGATCCGAACTACGAGGACGCGAACGGACCCGACGAGTGGTACCAGGCGGTCGTCGACGCGAAGGGCGGCGATCCGAGCCGCGTCGTCGTGCTGGGCCTGACGCCCGCGTGGCCCGGGTGCATGAACGGTAACAACGGTGCGATCAAGGGCGCCCACTGGGCCGAGTTCATCGGCAAGTGGGGTGACCACGGCTTGCACGGCAACATCTGCGGCACCGCCGACGACTTCATCACGTTCTTCGAGAGCGCGGTGTCGACCATCGACACCGCGTGCGACGAGTTCGAGCCACCCGGATGACCGATCAACCCACCGGCTCGGTCGGTGCACACGTCGACACGCCGGCGCCCGCGACGAGGATAGGGGCGCTCGGCACGATCGTCGTGAGCGTGACGCCGTTGCCGTCGCTTCCGTCGTAGTCGAGCTTCACCACCTTGCTCGGCGGCTCGGGCCAGCCCGGCACGGTGTCGGCGGTCTCGGTGAAGAAGTAGAAGTCGCCGCCCCAGAACGCGAACGCGAACGCGTCGGTGAGCTCCAGCCCGGTGAGCTCGCCGACGAAGAGCACTTCGCCCGTGTCCTTGTCGAACTCGACGAGCTCCGCGGGCGAGAGGCCGACGAACGCGAACAGGCGGCCGTCGCCGGTGCCCGACAGCTCGCCGCCGTCGTAGTGCGTGCCGTTCAGCACCTGCAGCTGCATCGACTGCGGATCGATCACGCCGAGCGTGCCGCACGGCGTGCCGCCGGGGCACTCGCCCGGGGTCGTGCCCGACATGCGAAGGGCATAGAGGTCGTCACACGGGTCGCTCTCGCTGTTCGAGACGAACGCCATCCCGAATTGCGTGAAGCCGCTCTGGCCGGGTGCGAAGCCGGGGTCGTCGCAGCTGCCCGCGTTCACGTCGAACGTGATGATGTCGCCACCCGGTGCGTACTGGACGTATGCCTTCGCGCTGCGCGACACGCCCATCGAGAACACCATCGTGCCGGCGTTGCACGGGATCGGACCGACTTCCTCGAACGCGAGGGTCGCGGGATCGAACGTCCACAGCGCGCCGGGGCCGAGCTCGCTCCACGCGAGCAGGTAGACGAGATCGCTCTTGGGCGCGCAGGCGCACGACTGCGAGTCGCCGCCCTCGTCGGCGCCGACGTCGAGCACGGGCCCGTCGTCGCCATCGTCGTCGTCGCCCTCGTCGTCGCCGTCGTCCGCGTCGTCGTCGTCGTCGTCCGCGTCGTCGCCCGTGTCCTCCTCGCCGGCGTCGTCGACGGCCGTGATCCCGAAGGGATCGCCCTCCTCACGCACGGTCTGACAACCGCCGAACAGAACGACGAACGCGGCGAGCACGGTGCGGGGCATGGCGCCCCTGACTTCCGACTCGCCGCGCGGAGGTTCACCCCGCGAACGAATTCGGGGGGTCGATGTGGGTGCACCGCCCCTAACCGGCTTCGATCACACCGCAGGCGATGCGGTCGCCGCCGTCGGGGTCGGCGTGGATGATGATCGAGTGCATCAGCACGTCGTTGGTCTCGCCCGTGCCGATCGACCACGCGTCCGTCTTCATGAACGTGCCCGTGCCGTCCTCGGCGATCTCGATGTTGCCGAGCTCGCCGAGCATCGTGCCCTTCGGGTTCCAGTGCATGCCCGTGGACGTGCCGTCCTCGGCCGAGCAGTCGGGGAACTCGTGGATGTGCAGGCCGTGCATGCCGGGCGGCTCGACGCCGGTGAGCTCCACCACCAAGTCGACCGTTCCATCGCCGTTGTCGGTGAACGTCGCGGTGCCCATCGCGGTCGAGCCGCTCTTCGGCTCGAGGTTCGCCGACGCCGTCACGGCGCTCGACGTCGTCGAGCTGCCGCCGTCGCCGGAGCTCGTGTCCACGCCGTCGTCGCTGCTGCTCGATCCCGAGTCGCCCACGGTGGGGTCGGTCATCGTGGCCGTCGGATCCGTCATCGTGGCCGTCGGATCCGTCATCGTGGCCGTCGGATCCGTCATCGTCGCGGCCGTCGGATCCGTCATCGTCGCGCCCGACGAGTCGTTGCCCGTGTCGGCCCCGTCGTCGCCGCCGTCGTCACCACCACACGCGATCATCGATGCGCTTGCGAGCGCGAGCGCGAAATGCAGTCTCTTCATGGTTCTCACCACCCTTGCCGCGCACGATAACAGGCAACGATCGTGTCGTGAGCGTGATCCGCACGACGCGAGAAACGATCGCAGTCTCGATCCGGGAGCTTCAGCGCTCGATCATCGCTGCGAGCTGCGACTCCGCCGCAGCGGACGGCACGATCTGTTCGAGCTGCCACTTCTGCACGGCGAGCCGCTTCCGCGCGTCGTGCAGCCCTCGACGCGCGCGAGAGAGCGCGAGCGCAGCCATCAACACCGTGCCCACGTTCGCGAAGACGAGCGTCACCTCCGTGGGCAGCTGCGGGAACGACACGAAGTTCGAGTGCACGACCAGGGCGTCGCTGCCGTACGAGTACGACGACGCGAGCACGCCGAGGTGCTCGAGCCCCCACGGCACGAGGATGCTCGCGACGCCGAACGCCACGAGCACCCGCAGGTGGCGCAGCTCGTTGAACGCGAACATCGCCGTGGTCGCGGCGACGATGCCGGGCACGATCACGAACGGTCCGAACATGCGCGTGGCGAAGCCCATCACCACCGCCTGCACCGCGGCGATCACCACGACGAGCGGCGTGCCCTGGTCGCGCTTGACCGCACGTACGGCCGACAGCGCGACGACCACGGACAGCGAGACGACGAGCCCCAGGTAGATGCCGGCGTCGCGCAGCCCCATCCACAGCGGGAACGCGAGGAACACGAGCCACGCGGCGCCGACGACCGCGCCCACCTTCGCCTGCTGGGCGGCCTCGCGCTCCTCGGCCTCGCCGATCATGCGCTCGACCTCGAGCGGCGTGCGCGTGGGCGGCACGACCAACAACCGGCCCAGGATCCGCAGCGCGTCGGCGTTGTCGGGGTCGAACACCAGCGCGCGTCCGGCCTCGCGCACCGCTTCCGCGCGGGCGGCGAGCTCGTCGTCGGTGCGGCGCAGCTGGGTCTCGGCCAGCTCGGCGTGATCGCGCGCGAGCTCTCGACGTCGCGCCAAGTCGCGATCGCCGTCGAGGAAGCGCTCGACGTCTTCGATCAACGCGCGCACGTCGGCGTGGCGATCCGCGGGCTGCAGCGCCGTCGCCCGGACGCACACGGCCTCGAGCTCGGGCGCGACGTCCAGCTCGGGTGCGCGCACGCTCGCTCGCGCATCCACGCCGTCCAGCGTCGACTGGATCTTCTCGTGCGCGCTGGTGCCGGGGTGCAGCGGCCGGAGCGTGAGCAGCTCGAAGAGGATCGCCCCGAGCGCGTAGATGTCGGCGCGGAAGTCCACCTTCTCGGCCGCGCCCTCGAGCTGCTCGGGCGGCATGTAGCCCAGCGTGCCGAGCACGCTGCCGTCGGCGGTGTTCGAGCTATCCGTCGGCACGATCGACCGCGGCTCGGCCCCTTCGCTCGCGACGCCCTGGGCCTTCGCGATGCCCCAGTCGAGCACGTAGACCTCGCCGTACTCGCCGAGCATGATGTTCGCGGGCTTGAGATCGCGGTGCACGACGCCGTGATCGTGGGCGTACGCGACCGCCTGACACACCTGCACGAAGTCCGTGAGCAGCTTGCGGCGCGAGTAGTGGCTCGCGAGCTCGGCGTCGCCCTGCTGCAGCTTCGCGATCACGTCGGCGAGCGTGGTGCCCACCACCCGACGCATCGTGAAGAACGGCGTGCCGACGACCTCGCCCACGTCGTAGACCGGCACCACGGAGGGATGCTCGAGTCGCCCCTGCAGCTTGGCCTCGCGGAGGAATCGCGAGCGCGAGCTCGTCGAGTGCATCGTCTTCAGCGCGACGTCGCGGCCGAGCCGCTCGTCGCCGCACAGCCGCACCTCGCCCATGCCGCCGCGCCCGAGCACGTCTTCCATCAGGTAGCGGTCGGCGAATCGCACGCCCCGCATGGGCAGCATCGTGGGGCGCTCGTCGCCGGACAGTGCCGCCATCGTCGGCGCCGACGGATCGGACTCGCGGGCGAGCGTGGGTGCCGTGCTCTCGGGCTCGTCCTCCTCGGGCGGCTTGGCCATGCCGCGGATCGTAGCGAGCCGCGAGGAGCGAGGCCGCTACAGCAGCTTCGACAACAGGTCGCGCGGCGGCGAAGCGTAGCCGCGACGGGCGTAGAGACGGCGCGCGGCCGCGTTGTCGGGCAGCACCATGAGATGCAGCGCTCCGGCGCCCGCCGCCCGGGCCGCGGCCTCGACCCACGCGAGCAGGTCGTCGCCGCAGCCCGCACCGCGCACTGCTGGTCGGACGTACAGCTCGGTGAGGAACGCGTCGCGCCCAGCGAACTCGAGGTCATATCCCCAGGTCACGATCGCGTAGCCGATCGCGCGATCGGGCTCACCGGCGATCGCGACGATGCCGAGCGCATCGTCTTGGAGCAGCGGTGCGACGGCGTGCTCGAAGCGCGAGCGGTCCCACGGGATGTGCTCGCCCTCGTTGAAGTCCTCCATCATCGGCAGGAGCGTTGGGAGGTCGGTGGGCCGGGCTCGGCGGATCGGGTGGTGCATGGCGGGAAGGTCCGGAATCGGCGGTTCGGCACGCACCCGTACGCGCGGTTGACGTGAACGGTATCCCCGTGCATTGATTTGCGCCCGCGCAACCCACCAGGGGAGTCGACCCTATGCTCAGGATCCGAAGCATCGCCATTCCGCTCGCGCTCGCCGTCCCGATGGCGATCGCGCTCGCCGGCCGCCCCAGTGCGGCAGGTGATCCCGAACCCGCCAAGGCCGAGAAGAAGGCCGACGAGAAGGCCGACGAGAAGGCCGACGCCAAGGCCGACGAGAAGGCCAAGCCCGACGAAACGGCGGCCGCGGAGCCGAAGCTCCCGGAGGTCACCGACGCCGAGGCGCTCGAGATCGACATCTCGCTCGTGATCTCGCTCCCGCTCGCGGCCGACGCCGCACGCGAGAACGGTGTGGATCCGGCCGAGGTCTCCGACGCCATCACGGCGGTCGTCGATGTCGGCGGCTCGCCCGCGGACGCGACCGAGGTGCTCGTCGCCGAGGCCGAGCGCGCGAAGAAGGGCGGCGGTCAGCCGAACTTCGGCGCGTGGGTGCGCTCGCAGGTCGCCGAGGGCAAGCGAGGCAAGGACCTCGCCGCCGCGATCAAGAAGAAGAAGGCCGAGTACAAGGCGCTGTCCGACGAGGAGAAGGCGGCCGTCGACGCGAAGATCGGCAAGCTGAAGACGCTCGTCGTGGAGCGCCGCAAGACGCTGGCCGACAAGCGTGCCGAGCTCGTCGAGAAGGGCAAGAAGGTCAAGGTCGCCGACGCGACGCTGAAGGACCTGAAGAAGAAGCTCGCGAAGAACAACGCGCGCAAGGATCGGCTCGCCAAGCTCTTCGCCGACGATCCGGCCAAGAAGGAAGCGTTCGACAAGCTGCTCGCGAAGGCCGAGGACGCGCTCGACAAGGCCGAGGACAAGCTCGACAAGGCCGAGGACAAGCTCGACAAGGCC